>NZ_CP096398.1:0-755000 GCF_054161335.1 Paenibacillus sp. Z6-24
GTTGCGGTAATTCTGCAGACTGATCTGATTAATAAACATGGATGAGATCCTCCGGATTATTGTCCACTTTGAACTTTGAAAGATCCCTCGCCCTGTACCTCTACTTCATCGCCAGCATACAGTTTGCGTCCGCGGCGTTCTTCGGTTTCTCCGTTTACTTTGACCATCTGTTCCTGCAAAAGGGCTTTGGCACTACCTCCTGTGGATACGCAGTCTGCCAGTTTCAGAAACTGATCGAGCTTAATATATTCTGTGGAAATCGAGATGTTTTTCATGAATAAATAACCGTCCTTTCGATGACAGATTAAGGCTGCGGCATAATCGGCCAGCAGCGAATGAATAGAATAGCCAGGTCTCTGCATCTATCTTGTATTAGTGATTGTCGCACTATTACAGACAAGATGCAAAGTACCCGGCTATTTGGCTGAATGCATGATCCGCCTGCCGGAGAATGACCTGTTGTCACAATCCGACAGACAGCATGAACTATTTAGTCCGGCAGGCTGAGTCAGCCATTCGGAAATTAGTTGGTCGTACGGTAAGGCAGAATGATGTACAGGCTGCGGCTCTCGTCCAAAGGTTTGATGATAATCGGACTCATAATGCCTGTAAACTGGATAGACAGCTGTTCGCTTTCGATTACTTTGAGTACATCGAGCATGTACTTGGAGTTGAACGAAATGCGCAGCGGCTCGCCTTCAAATCTGGCGATATCGAGCTGCTCGGTTACGCGTCCAACCTCGGAAGAGCTGGAAGAGATTTCTACAGCGCCGTTTTCGAGTGTCTGCATGCGCACGATGTTGGTTTTCTCTTCACGGGACAGCAAATAGGCACGGTCGATCGAATCGGCCAGTTTTTTGGTATCAATCACCAGCTCGGTTTTGAAGCTGGTTGGAATGATTTTGGAAGTATCCGGGTAAGTTCCATCCAAGATGCGGGAATAGAATAATACCCGGTCAATTTTAAATAATACCTGATTATCGGCCACAACGATATCCAGCAGCTGATTTTGGTCAGGAATAATTTTGCTTAATTCATTCAACGTTTTGCCGGCAATAACCACATTGCTGAAACGGACGCCTGTATCTTCGCCCGTATTCACGGTACGGCTGGCCAGACGGTGACGATCGGTTGCGACGAATTTGAGTTCGCCTTCGGACAGGTTCCAGAGTACACCCGTCAAAATAGGAGTTGTCTCCTGGGTGGAGATGGAGAACGCAGTTTGTTTGATCATGTTTTTGAGCAGATCGCCAGGAACGGAGATTTGCTGGTTTTCTTCGATGCTTGGCAGTACCGGGAATTCTTCCGGATCCAGACCAACGAGCTGGATATCGGTAGCGCCTGCGCGAATAAAGGTCTGGAAACCGTCTCTGACTTCCATCTCGATTTCCTGGGAAGGCAGCTTTTTGATAATTTCGACAAAGAACTTGGCAGGCAGAACAACGCTTCCCGGACGGTCAATGCGAACGACTGTTTTATCGTTATCTTCTGCGGGTATGAAAGATTGGATTGAAATATCTGTGTCGCTTGCTGTCAGGGTTACCCCTGCATAGTTGACGTCAAATTTGATACCGCCGAGGATCGGAATGGTCGTACGGCTGGAAATGGCTTTGGATACTTGCTGGATGGAATCGTTGAGGTAGGTTTTGGATATTTGAATCTTCATTTTTTCACTCCTAATCAGCATCGTTCATGTTTGGGATATGCTTCATGCATTTCAAGAGTCCAAACGGACGCAAAATGTAAGAAGTATATATCTTTTAATTAATAGTAATAGCAGTAGGGACACTGAATATGTGGATAACCCCTTCAAAGCCGCATAAAAGCAAGCCTATCCACATGTGTATAAAGTGTGTATAGGCTTGTTAGTTGTTCAGGATGGATTTTTGATTTTATCCATCAGACTGTTAACGACCTTAAACAATTCCTGGTCCACTTTAAGTGACTGGGAAATTTTCTCGTGGGCATGGATAACGGTTGTATGATCACGTCCGCCAAAAGCTTCGCCGATCTTCGGCAGTGAATAGTCTGTCAGCTCCCGGGACAGGTACATGGCAATCTGCCGCGGGAAAGCAACCGCCTTGGTTCGCTTTCTTGCTTTGAAATCTTCCATTTTGAGATTATAATACTCGCCAACTCGCTGTTGGATATCCTGAATGGTAATAATTTTGGGACGGCTGGAAGGAATAATATCTTTTAGGGCCTCGGCTGCCAGATGGGAAGTTACGTCCTGATTGGTCAGCGAGGAATAGGCGACAACCCGGATCAATGCACCTTCCAGCTCCCGGATGTTGGTGTCGATCTGGTTGGCAATATACATCATCGCTTCGTTTGGAATATCCAGATTCTCCGCTTTTGCCTTTTTCCGCAAAATTGCAATCCGCGTCTCCAGATCCGGAGGCTGAATATCCGTTATTAATCCCCACTCAAACCTTGAGCGAAGCCGCTCTTCCAGCGTTGGAATCTCTTTTGGAGGACGGTCACTCGAAATAATAATCTGCTTGCTTTCCTCATGCAGCGCATTAAACGTATGGAAAAATTCCTCTTGTGTCGACTCTTTTCCAGCCAGAAACTGAATATCATCAATCAATAAAATATCGATATTCCGGTACTTGTTGCGGAAACTCTCCCCGCGGTTATCCCGGATCGAATTGATAAATTCGTTCGTGAATTTCTCTGAAGAAATGTAGACGACCTTGCTGTTCGGATTATGCTGCAAAATATAATGTCCGATCGCATGCATCAGATGCGTCTTGCCCAGTCCAACGCCGCCATACAAAAAGAGCGGATTATAGGCTTTGGCCGGTGCTTCTGCGACAGCAAGGGAAGCGGCGTGGGCAAAACGGTTGCCCGCACCAATAACAAAAGTGTCAAAGGTGTATTTGGGATTGAGCATATTGGCGAGGGGCTCTTCCGACTGCACAACTGCCGGCTGCACCGGTGCCTGCTGGGGGATAAGGTTTTCCTCGGGAACGGCTTCTTCAATGACGAATTTAACGTCTACCTGTCTTCCCAAAAATTCAAAAACGGTGGAACTAACCAGTTTGGTGTACCGGCTTTCCAGCCATTCTACAGCGAAGGTGGTCGGTGCTGAAATAACGATCAGGTTTTCCGTAAATGTCAGCGCTTTGGTTGCCTTGAACCAGGTGTCAAAGCTTGGTTTGCTCAGCTTTGTTTGAATAATGGATAGTATTTGCTGCCATAATTCGGAGGTATGGCTGTCCACAGACTGTCACTCCTTTTAAACTTCCAATGTGTGGCTGAAGCCATGTGCAGATATCGGAAATGTAGATAGTAGGTATGGTAAATGGCGTAAATTATCCCCAGAATACCGGAACGGTGAATAAAATAAAAAATGGATAAGAAGAAATTGTTCACAACTTTATCCACAGGCTGTTGATAGTTTTTAAGTTTTAAATATCTATTCACAACGAAAACAATATCATAATAGCAAAAAGAACCCTTTATTTCAACGAAAACCGTTAATTTATCCACAAATTCAATCTGTTGTGTATAAAAGTTATGCACACCACTAGATATTGTTTATAAATTGTTTGGAACATGGGTATGGATTGTGAAGAAGCAAAAATAATTATACACAGGCTTTCTGTCAGTAAGTTGATAACTGTGTATAATTATGGACTGCTAACTGACTGTGGATAAACGTAAAATGGACGAGACGAGGAGGGGATAACTCAAAGATTCATCTGGCTGTCATTAGAAGCCTAATTTATACGGTTAGAACAGAGCATATGTAAGAAGAAAAGTAACAGTTGCGGGTGAAAGTGGATCCGCGCAGCCGATGATTATACAGGGGGCTTCCTAATACTCCTCCTACGGGATTGATAGGCTGGAATAATATCATTTTAAAAACAGGAATCTGAAACGACAGCGTAAATGCTTCTTTCACCTATGTATTGCCCCGAGTTCCAGAAGTGATAATGAACATTTCTACCTTTCAATAGATAATTTGTATAGCTTAATGCGGTTTTATCAGGTATATTCAAGAGAATCCCGAACGCATATATTCCATATTGCAGAAGGATCCATAATTTATTCTAAACAAATTGCAGAAAATCCATTGACGCCGCTGTACTATTCATGATTAAATATAAAATGGTATTTTTATGTGAATTAGACATAGAATCAATATGGGATATAGATTACCTGCAAGGAGGTGCACAATATGAGACCGACATTCAAACCGAATGTAAGAAAACGTAGTAAAGTACACGGATTCCGTAAAAGAATGAGTACTAAAAACGGCCGTAAAGTGCTGGCGGCTCGTCGCCTTAAAGGCAGAAAAGTCATCAGTGCCTAATATGTACGTAAAGACCACTGCGGTGGTCTTTTTTTCTTAATTCCGGACATTTGGAGCTTATTGTGGCTCCGTTCGGTCGTTAAGGAAGCTGTTATCTGATAAATATGAACCCGATATCCCTGTGAATTCCGACAGGATGCACGGTTATGGAAAAGATAGATTGTTCAGCAAGCGATGCCCAAGTCAACAGTAAGGAGAATTTACGGTGCAAAAAAAGCTGCGTTTACGGAATCGAGCCGACTTCAGCCGTGTCTACCGTCATGGCCGTTCCTTTGCCAATCATCAATTTGTGGTGTACTGGTTTCACAAAAAAGAGATTGAGCAATTCCGGATGGGCGTGTCAGTAAGCAAAAAGGTAGGCAATGCGGTTGTTCGTAATCGGATGCGCCGTGTGGTCAAGGAAATCGTGCGTCATCATGCCGGAGAGATCGTTCCGCATATCGATATGGTGCTGATTGTACGCAAGGGGGCCCTGTCCCTTCAATATAAGGAACTCGAAAAAAGTATCCTGCATGTACTGCGCAAATCTTCATTACTTAAGCGTTCACAACGCTAGTGGTTTCAGTTTATTTGTGCTGGCAAATATGATATGATTTGCAAGGAAATGCAATGGTTAAGAGAGGGGTTATGAAGTGTCGCAATTGAAGACTCGTGGAGGACGATGGTTTCTCCTTATGGCTGCCTTAGCAATGGTAGCCCTGTTGGCAGGTTGTACGCCAAGTACGGTGCAGACCCATACAACAGCAGATTTACTAAACCATGGCTGGTGGAACCGGTATGTTGTGTACTGGTTTGCGTATGCACTGGACACATTTGCCGAATGGTTCAATGGTGAATATGGTCTGGCTGTCCTGATCCTGGTGCTAATTGTACGTACACTAATTTTGCCGTTAACACTCAAGCAGGTAAGAAGCTCGAAGGCGATGCAGGCGATTCAGCCTCAATTGCAAAAGTTGCGTGAACAACACAAGGACGATCCGCAAAAGCAGCAGGCGGAAACAATGAAATTGTTCCAGGAGAATCAGATCAATCCGGCTGCCGGATGTTTCCCGCTTCTGATTCAAATGCCAATCTTTATTGCTCTGTACAACGCGATTATTTATAATAGTGCTCTTCGTGAGCATACATTCTTGTGGCTGCAGCTGGGTAAACCGGATCATCTGTTTATTTTGCCTGTTATTGCTGCGATTACAACATTCCTGCAGACCTGGATGATGATGAAGATGAATCCGGCTTCCATGCAGGGCCCTATGAAAATGATGATGTACGTATATCCGGTCATTATCTTCATTATGTCCTATCAGTTCCCGTCAGCGCTGCCGCTGTACTGGGTATACAGTAATATTTACACGATTGTTCAGAACTATTTCCTGTATCGCAACAATCAACCGATCGTTACCGATCTCGGTGTAGCTGTAGATACACGCGGTGCTGCCGGTAACGGTGCCAATAAAAACCGCAACAAGAAAAAAACCAAAAAGAAACGCCGTTAATACAACATAGTGGCCGTACTGCTTTCTACTATTCCGACCACCGCAAGGAGGGCCGAACATCGAATGACCATAGTCATTGCTTCTGGAAAAACAATTGATGATGCGATCGCCGAAGGACTTGCCCGTCTTAATACGAGTAAAGAACATGTTCAAATCAGAATCGTACAGCAGCCGTCAAAAGGATTCCTGGGCTTGATCGGTGTAAAGCAGGCGCAGGTAGAATTGACTCTGGTACATGAGGCTCCTTCACAGCTCTCTATCCCGACAAGCATTCCCCGGCCTGCGCCGGAGCAGACGCAGTCAGCCGTATCGTTTCAGCGGGATGCTGAAGCGATGGACGCTGAAGCCGACTTCAAAGCACAGTCTTCTTCCTATGAAGAAGCGGTACAGTTTGTCAAAGATGTCGGTGACAGTATCGGCATGGAGCTGGAAGTAGATGTGAAGCGGACTCGCGATGGTTATGTGATGAGCATATCCGGCAATGATCTGGGACTGTTGATCGGCCGCCGCGGTCAGACACTGGATGCGCTGCAGTATCTGGTCAACATCGTAGCGAATCGTTATTCCGATAAATACATCCGCATCATGCTGGATGCGGAAAACTTCCGTGACCGGCGCCGCAAAACGCTGGAAGAACTGGCAGATCGTCTTGCCAACCGGGTTATCCGCTCCGGCAAGGAAGTGGTGCTGGAGCCGATGTCTTCGCAAGAACGTAAAGTTATACATGCCCGGCTGCAAAATCATAACCGGGTAAAAACGGTGAGCAAAGGTGAAGAACCGAACCGCCGCGTCGTTATCACTCTTCGTTAAGTCTTAGATGCAATGATTTTCTGTCTGCGGACAGAAAATCATTGCTTTTTATTTAGCCAAACAGCAGAACGGTGTTCTGTCACATAGATATAGGGGAATGGGAAAGGTGGAATCAGCAATGATCAGCGATACAATTGCAGCGATTGCAACAGCGGTAGGAGAAGCGAGTATCTCGGTAATTCGGGTAAGCGGCCCTGAAGCGGTCCAGGAAGTGGATGCCATCTTCAAAGGGCGGATTCCGCTGCAGCAGGCGGACAGCCATACCGTGCATTACGGATTTATTACTGACCCGATTACCAGGGAAAAAGCGGAAGAAGTACTGGTAACGATCATGCGGGCACCACGCTCTTTTACGATGGAAGATGTAGTGGAAATCAGTTCCCATGGCGGTGTGGTCGCTGTGCGGCGGGTGATGGATATTTTGCTGCAGCAGCGTATTCGTATTGCCGAACCGGGTGAATTTACCAAGCGTGCCTTTTTAAATGGACGGATCGACCTGTCCCAGGCAGAAGGTGTAATTGACCTGATTCGCTCCAAATCGGATCGTGCATTCTCTGTCGCATTGAAGCAGGTGGAAGGGAAGCTGTCGCGCCAGATCAAGCCGTTGCAGCAGACGCTGATCGAGACGCTGGCTCATATCGAAGTGAATATTGATTACCCCGAGCATGATGTGGAATCATTCACCTCGGAATTGATCAAGGACAAATCGACCGAAGTAATCCGTGCGATTGATGAACTGCTGCGTACCGCCAATGAAGGTAAAATACTGCGTGAAGGTATCACGACGGCAATCGTCGGCAGACCCAATGCAGGTAAATCTTCACTGCTCAATGCGCTGGCCCAGGACAATCGGGCGATTGTAACGGATATTCCGGGTACGACACGTGATGTTATCGAAGAGTTCGTCAGTATTAATAATATTCCGTTAAAACTGCTGGACACCGCAGGTATCCGGGAGACGATGGATGTTGTCGAGAAAATCGGTGTCGAGCGTTCACGCAGCGCGGTTAATGAAGCGGATTTGCTGCTGCTCGTGCTGAATAGCAGTGAACCACTCAATGCCGACGAGCTGGAACTGATCGAGCAGATCAAGGATCGTCAGGTGATCGTGATCATGAATAAAATCGACCTGCCGCGCCAACTGGATATGGATCAGCTGCTGCAGTATTTCCCGGAGGAAAGTCTGGTACCGATGTCCATCGTCAATGAAGAGGGAATCGACCGGCTGGAGCAGGCGATCTCGGCCCTGTTCTTCGGCGGGAAACTGGAAGCGGCAGATATGACCTATGTAAGCAATGTACGGCATATCGGTCTGCTCAAACAAGCCAGACAATCGCTGGTGGATGCCTATGAAGCTGCCGATCAATTGATTCCGATTGATATGATCCAGATTGACGTGCGTCTCGCCTGGGAACAGCTAGGTGAAATTATCGGTGATTCTGCACCGGATTCGCTGATTGACCAGATCTTCTCCCAGTTCTGTCTGGGCAAATAAACAGGCAACCGGGAGAGTCGGTCAGGAAGTCGAGGCAGTCAGTGACGCCGATTAGCCTCGCTTATGCTTGGTTTTGTCGACGAGTGTCCAGTGATCGCCTGCTCGATCGGTCGGCGGGAATGTATTGCCTTCGACGGCAGTGGTCTCGTTCTCGGTAACTTTCTGTTCGTGAGGACCACGTTCCTGATATTGACCGGAATCCGGCACCTTTTCACCGGGTTTGTGGTTATTGTCTGTGTTGTTGTCTGGCATGTTGAACCCTCCTTCAGGATGGAATATGAGTTTTAGATGATATTCATGAATGGTTGTACCTTATGGTTGAGGATATGGCTATAATAGTATTTACCCACATTATTTAAAATTATTTTAATTTTCATTTTCTTTCATATGACCGTTCATTTTACGATATACTACTTGAGTATGGCTGTAGGTCTATGCTTGCAGCCTTTAATTTACCTGTCAGCTGAGAAGATTCAGCTTGAGCTATAGAGGAGGAATACCCATGAGCTATATGGGTGGAGAATATGATGTGATCGTTATTGGCGCAGGCCATGCCGGCAGTGAAGCAGCCCTTGCTGCAGCACGCATGGGATGCAGTACGCTGATGGTAACGATCAATCTGGATATGATCGCTTTTATGCCGTGCAATCCGTCAATCGGCGGACCGGCCAAAGGTCATGTCGTCCGTGAGATAGATGCACTGGGCGGCGAAATGGGCCGCAATATCGACAAAACGTTTATTCAGATGCGTATGCTGAATACCGGTAAAGGACCGGCTGTACACGCACTGCGTGCACAGGCGGACAAATTCCTGTACCAGCACAGCATGAAGGAAACGATGGAAAATGAACCAAACCTGACGCTGCGTCAGGGGATGGTGGATCGTCTGATCGTCGAAGACGGCGTATGTACAGGTGTAATTACCCAGACGGGTACAACGTACAAAGGCAAATCGATCGTACTGACAACCGGTACGTATTTGCGCGGCAAGGTTATCATGGGCGAACTGGCTTATGAAAGTGGACCGAACAACCAGCAGCCGTCGCTAAAGCTGTCCGATCACCTGCGTGAGCTGGGTTTTGAACTGGTACGCTTCAAGACCGGTACACCGCCGCGTGTACACCGCGATACGATCAACTTTTCCAAAACCGAGATTCAACCGGGCGATGATCAGCCCAAATTTTTCTCCTATGATACGGAATCATCGACTAATGAACAGCTGCCATGCTGGCTGACCTATACGTCCGGCGAGACCCATCAGATTATTAGCGACAACCTGCATCGTGCGCCGATGTTCTCCGGTATTATCGAAGGAACCGGACCGCGCTACTGCCCGTCGATTGAAGATAAAGTCGTACGTTTCAGTGACAAGCCGAAACATCAGATTTTCCTCGAACCGGAAGGCAAAAACACATCCGAGTATTATGTACAGGGGCTGTCGACCAGTCTGCCGGAAGATGTACAGCTGCGGGTGCTGCGTTCTATCCCGGGCATGGAAAATGTAAAAATGATGCGTAACGGCTATGCGATTGAATACGATGCGATGGTACCGACACAGCTCTGGCCTACACTGGAAACCAAACGTCTGCCGGGTCTGTTTACTGCCGGACAGATCAACGGAACTTCCGGATATGAGGAAGCTGCCGGACAGGGTATCATGGCCGGTATCAATGCGGCTCGCAAAGCACAGGGCAAGGAAGGCGTCGTACTGGATCGTTCGCAGGGCTATATCGGCGTACTGATTGACGATCTGGTTACCAAAGGAACCAATGAACCGTACCGCCTGCTGACTTCACGTGCGGAATACCGTCTGCTGCTCCGTCATGATAATGCGGATCTGCGTCTGACTGAAATCGGTCATGAGATTGGTCTGGTTACCGAAGAGCGCTACCGGAAATTCCTGGACAAAAAGTCCAAAGTAGAACGTGAAATCGAGCGTCTGCGCAAAGTTAAAGTGAAACCGGTGGAAGTAGAAGAGCTGCTGGCCAGTCTGGAATCTGCACCACTGCAAAATGGCACCGATCTGCTGACCGTGCTGCGCCGTACGGAAGTGAACTATTCCCATATAGAGAGCATTTCCCCATCACCGGAGGAATTGACTGCGGATATGAAGGAACAAGTCGAAATTCAGACCAAATATGCCGGTTATATCGAGAAACAGCAGGCACATGTGGAACGTCTCAAAAAAATGGAAAAGAAAAAGCTGCCTGAAGATATTGTCTACGAAGAAGTGAAGGGACTTGCGATTGAGGCCCAGCAGAAACTGGCCAAAATCCGTCCGCTGTCGATCGGACAGGCTTCCCGTATTTCCGGTGTGACACCGGCGGATATTTCGATTCTGCTCGTCTATCTGGAACACTATAATCGGGTAACGGCGGCACGGGGGTAATCATGGATCAGGTACAGCAGCAATTTACAGAAGCACTCGCAGCATACAATATCCAGGTGAATGAGCAGCAGCTGCAGCAGTTCGAAGATTATTACGAAGAACTGATCACATGGAACGAGAAAATGAACCTGACCGGCATTACCGAGCGGGATCAGGTATACAATAAGCACTTTTACGATTCGGTTACACTGGCATTTTATACCGATATGAATAATGTACAATCGCTGGCGGATATTGGTTCGGGAGCAGGATTTCCCGGGATTCCCCTGAAAATTCTGTTCCCGCATATCCGGCTGCGGATTATTGACTCGCTGAACAAGCGGATCAAATTCCTGCAAAGTGTCGTCGATCGTCTTGGACTGGACCAGGTGGAATTGATTCACGGACGTGCCGAGGAAATTGCACGCAAAGACGGATACCGGGATGCTCATGATCTGGTGACAGCCCGCGCTGTAGCCAAACTGGCGGTATTGAATGAGTTTTGTCTGCCGTTTGTCAAAACAGGCGGTACCTTTGCAGCAATGAAAGGCAGCGATCCGACAGAAGAGATTCAGGAAGCGTATCGCAGTCTGGGACTGCTGAGAGGCAAGGTGCGGCATGTACATCATTTCCAGCTGCCGATTGAACAATCGGATCGTCATATTATTCTGATTCAAAAGGAAGCCGCAACACCGGTGAAGTACCCACGTAAAGCCGGTACGCCGCTCAAAGAGCCGCTTCTATAATCCTTCCGGATGTTTCACGTGGAACATTAACGTAAAAAAGTCAAAGGCGCCCCCGGGCGCCTTTTTCATGTTTGTATCAGCAAAAAACAGCGATACGACAGTATTTACAGAACAATTGCAACCGGAAGTTTTCATAGAAAATTCTACGGTAATCATAGGATTATAATGCGAAAAGTGATAAAATGAGTAGACGGAGCAGATGGAAAATACCGGAGTATGACAGGTCCGGATTATGCAGCCAGAGAGTCAGTATAAAGTACACCTGTAGATCAGGTGCTGCTATCATAAGATTAGGTGGTCTCATACCGAATGAAAGAACAAATTTCCAAATTGTTTGGCTTGTCTGAACGTGCCAACGGGGATGAAGTCAAACAGATACCGGTTGCGAATATTACAACCAGTCCTTATCAGCCCCGTACTATTTTCGATGATGCCAAGATCGATGAATTATGCCAGACGATTAAAACGCATGGAGTAATTCAGCCGATTGTCGTGCGGATGCGAAATGGAAAATATGAGATTATTGCGGGGGAACGACGCTGGAGAGCCGTAACCAAACTCGGATTGGCTACCATTCCGGCCATTATACGTGAGTTCAATGACTCGCAGGCAGCGTCAATCGCTTTGATCGAGAATCTGCAGCGGGAAGGTCTGACTTCCATCGAGGAAGCCATCGCCTACCAGAAGCTGATTGATCTGCATTCATTAACCCAGGAAAGTCTGGCACAGCGTCTTGGCAAAAGCCAGTCCACGATTGCCAATAAGATCAGACTGCTGCAGCTTCCGGAAGGCATCAAGCAGGCACTGATGAACCGCCAGCTAACCGAAAGACATGCGAGAGCTTTGCTGTCGCTCGACAGTGAAGAGATTCAGCTGCGGATCATGAATGAAGTGATCGAGAAAGAGCTGAATGTCAAACAAACCGAAGCGCGTGTCGCTTTTTATAAAGAAAAAAACAAAGTGGCGAAAAAATCCAAACGTGTATCCTACAGCAAGGATGTACGCCTGGCCCTGAATACGATTCGTCAGTCGATCGATATGGTCTCCGGCTCGGGACTTGCGATTGACACTTCCGAGCAGGATCATGAAGATCACTACGAGATTGTTATCAAAATACCTAAACGCTGACAGCGAGGCGGCATCAAGCCGCTTTTTCTGTCTTATCCGACGCTGATCACAGAACGATTTTCATAACATTGGGGTGAAGTAGTTGTCAAAGATCATTGCCATAGCGAATCAAAAAGGTGGAGTAGGGAAGACGACCACATCTGTGAATCTGGGAGCCTGTCTGGCTACGCTGGGAAAGCGCGTTCTTTTGATCGATATTGATCCTCAGGGCAATACGACCAGTGGAGTGGGCATCAATAAGGCGGATGTGGAAAATTGCATTTATGATGTCATTATTAATGATGTAGGACCCCGAGAAGCGATTCAATCCACAGCTATTGAAGGACTGGACATTATTCCGGCAACGATTCAGCTGGCCGGGGCGGAAGTGGAGCTTGTACCGGCCATTTCGCGTGAGCTTCGGCTCAAAAACGCGATTGCCCAGGTCAAGCAATCGTATGATTACATATTGATTGATTGTCCGCCTTCGCTTGGTATTTTGACAATTAATTCATTAACGGCAGCCGATTCGGTGATCATTCCGATCCAGTGTGAGTATTATGCGCTAGAAGGACTCAGCCAGCTGCTCAATACCGTTCGTCTGGTGCAGAAGCATCTGAACACCGATTTGCAGATTGAAGGGGTGCTGCTGACGATGCTGGATGCGCGCACCAATCTCGGCTTGCAGGTCATTGAAGAAGTGAAAAAATATTTTCAGGACAAAGTGTACCGGACGATTATTCCGCGTAATGTCCGGCTGAGCGAAGCCCCTTCTCATGGCAAGGCGATTATTACCTATGATCCGCGTTCCAAGGGGGCGGAAGTTTACTTAGAGCTGGCAAAGGAAGTGGTTTCTTATGAGTAAACGTCTCGGTAAAGGGCTGGATGCATTGATTCCTTCCCTGTCCGTGAGTGAGGATGATAAAGTGATCGAAATACCATTAAAAGAACTGCGTCCCAATCCCTTTCAGCCGCGCAAGGCATTTGATGATGACAATATTCAGGAACTGGCCGATTCGATTGCCCAGCATGGTGTGATTCAGCCGATCATCGTACGCAAAGTACTGAAAGGCTACGAAATTATTGCCGGGGAGCGCCGTTTCCGTGCTTCACAGGTAGCGGGCAAAAAGAGTATTCCGGCTGTTGTGCGAAGCTTTACCGATCAGCAGGTGATGGAGATTGCGCTGATCGAGAACCTGCAGCGCGAGAACCTGAATGCGATGGAAATCGCCACTGCCTATCAAGCACTGATGGAAGAATTCAAGCTGACTCAGGAAGATCTGTCGGCCCGTGTAGGCAAGTCACGTTCTCATATTGCCAATTTCCTGCGGCTGTTGTCGCTGCCGGAAGCAGTGAAGGATCATGTTTCACGTGGAACATTATCAATGGGACATGCACGCGCTCTGGTCGGTATCAAAAAAGAGGATATCATCCTGCTGCTCGCTCAGCGGGCGATCGAGGAAGGCTGGAGTGTACGCCAGCTGGAAGAAGCGGTGCAGAACCTGGAAAACAAACGCAAAGACAACGAGAAAGACAAAGATAAAAAAGCTGATCCCTATCTGGTCGATGTCGAGCAGACGCTGCAGAATCGTTTCCAGACAACGGTCAAAATCCGCAACAGCAGCAAGGACAAAGGCAAGATTGAGTTGAACTATTACAGCAGGCAGGAGCTGGAACGGCTGCTGGAAATGCTGAACAATATGCAATAGCGGAGGAATATGCTGTTGAAAACTGAAATGAATACGGAAAGCAAACTTATCTATCTGGATCATGCAGCAACTTCCTGGCCCAAGCCGCCTGCTGTTCATGAAGCGGTAATGGATACTCTTCAACATAGTTCCGCTAATCCCGGCAGGGGCAGCCATCAAATGGCTGTCAGAGCCAGCCGGGTATTATTTGACTGTCGAAAAGTATTGTGCAGGCTGCTGGATGTACGCAATCCGGTAGATATTGCTTTTACAGGCAATACAACAATGGCGCTCAATATGGCTATCCAGGGCCTCCTGAAGCCTGGTGATCATGTCATTGCCACAATGACCGAACATAACTCCGTCTGGAGGCCGCTGGAGGCCCTGAAACGGCTGCTGCAGCTGCAGGTGGACTATATTCCTGTAGATAGTCAGGGACAGATTGATTTACAGAAAGTAAAAGAAGCATTCCGTATCAATACCAGACTGCTGATCTGCAATCACAGTTCCAATCTGCTGGGTAGCATTTTGCCGGTGGCGGAGCTGGCCGAAATGGCTCATCGCCATGGTGCCCGCATTCTGCTGGATATCGCCCAGAGTGCAGGGCATATTCCTGTCCGGCTGCAAGAATGGCAGATTGATATGGCTGCCTTTCCCGGGCATAAGGGACTGCTGGGTCCGCAGGGAACCGGTGGTCTCTATATCGCGCCGGATCTGGAGCTGGAACCATGGATGTACGGCGGAACCGGCAGTCAGTCGGAGACAGCAGGACAGCCGGATGTACGACCGGACCGCTATGAAGCCGGCACACCCAATACACCGGGTATTGCTGGCCTGGCAGCGGGCGTACGTCATGTGCTGGAACAGTCGGTTGTCCATATTGCACAGCAGGAGCAGCAACTGTCCCAACAGATGATGGAAGGGCTGCTGTCCATACCGGGCTTGCAGATTCTGGGACCGGAACTTGGCAGAGAGCGTACCGGTATTGTATCTTTTATAATGGAGCATCAGGACCCGGCACAGACTGCTTTCCGGCTGGATCGTGAATTCGGTATTGCTGTCAGGGCAGGTATGCATTGTACGCCGCTCGCTCATCGCTCTGCTGGTACCATCGGTACAGGCGCAGTAAGAGCAAGTATCGGCTATGGATCGACAGCGGATGATGTAGAAGCGCTGATTGAGGCAGTACGCCGGATCTCGCAGCAGGAGAGTTAAGACACGGGACAGAGCCGGCATTTGGAACGGAATAATCATCATACAGTCATATTCCTGGATAATCTGGTGAATATAAGGTAGAAAGTGGTAAAATTCTGGAGCAGGACTATATCCAGAGTAGGCAATTCGCTGCAGACACCACAGCTACCCGCAGCACAGTTAAAGCCAAAGAACATTAAATCAAGGTAAGACAGTACGGAAAGAAATAAGAGGAGAGCGGACAACGATGGCGGAATTGAATAGTCTGATTGCAGAACAGTTATTTGTATGTGTGGGAGTCCTTGCCCTGCTGGTCTTGATCTTGTTGATCATGGTCATGCTACAGGGATCCAGACTGCGCAAAATGCGCAAACGGTATGAGTTGATGATGTCCGGTAATGGAGTGGAGGATCTGGAAAGCCTGCTGCTTGATCTAAAGCTGCAGCTGGATTCCCTGGAAGATGGGGAGAACCAGAAAAAGGCTCGTTTCCAGGCCATCGAGGATCGTCTGCGCCGGGTACAGGCCTATACCGGCATCAAGCGGTATAACGCATTCTCGGAGCATGGCAGTGATCTCAGCTTCTCGGTAGCCCTTTTAAATGACGAAATGGACGGAATCGTATTGACCGGGCTGCACAACCGGGACAGCTCTTATGTGTATGCCAAGCCGATCGTCAAAGGGGAATCGACCTACAACCTGTCTCCGGAGGAACGGGAAGCCATCAGTCTGGCCAGAGCTTCATCCTGATAGAAAGAACGGAATGAATATCCTTATCTTGCGTGAATCGTGTAGAGCGATCATAAAATGATGCAGTTCCAGACAGGGACATACATATTCCCTGAAGCCGCCGTCATGACACAGATCAAGCCCCTGGGGCTGCTGTAGAATGGCGGCTTTTTTTGTAGAAAATGCGGCCGGGATTGAAGAAGAGGGACATTTATTATTAAACTGGTACATAAGACAAATCCGTCAGATGGCGAGACAGTCTGCAAATAAGGGGGTAAAGGTAATGGTGGAAGACAGTCTGGTAATGGCCTTTGATTCTACCCAGCAGGCACTGCGGGCGGAGATGCTGCTGGAATACGCGGACATTGAAAATGATATGTTCCCGACGCCGAAGGAGATTACAGCAGGGTGTGCCCTGTCGCTGCAGTTTCCGGCAGAAGATCTGGAGCAGGTCAAGCAGATCGTCCGTGAGGAACAGGTAGAGATCCGGGGGATTTTCCAGAACAACCAGGGCCGGTACGAGCTGCTGGCATAACCGTCATAACCGGAAAAGCAAGGAGGGTGAATAATGAATTTATTTTTAACAGGAAAAGCTGCAAATGGAGACGGAATAACCGAGAATGCAGCCAAGGAAATTAACAGCTTTACCAGCGGTTTCTGGAATTGGTTCACCGATATATCGATGTGGTCGCATATTGCATTCTCGGCGCTGCGTATCATTATTATTTTCATTCTGACCCGAATAGCGATCAAGCTGATTAACAAGGTGATCGATCGCTCTCTGGCAGGCAAGGATAAGGCGCGAATCGCTGCCAACCCGAGACGACTGATCACGATCCGTGAGCTGTCCAAAAATGTGGTTTCCAGTGTATTCAATTTTATTATGATTATGCTGATTCTAAATGAATTCGGATTTAATCTGGCACCGCTGCTGGCAGGAGCCGGGGTAGCCGGTCTGGCGATCAGCTTTGGGGCCCAGAGCATTATCAAGGATATTATTACCGGATTCTTTATTATTTTCGAAGACCAGTTTGCAGTAGGCGATGTGATTCAGACAGGGACGTATAAAGGAACTGTGCAGATGGTCGGTCTGCGTACGACGCGTCTGATCAGCTGGAACGGGGAAGTGAATATTATTCCCAATGGCTCGATTATCAGCGTAACCAACTTCTCACTGTCCAATTCGCTTGCTGTGGTCGATATTCCGATGAGCATGGATCGTTCGCTGGAAGAAGCGCGCCTGCTTGTTACAAGAGCAACCGAGCATATAAATAATGACAAAGACGAAGTGCTCGATGCACCGGAAATTCTGGGCATTCAGACACTGACAACAGGCGAATATTCCTTGCGGATTATCGCCAAATGTCAGCCGAATTCCCGTGCAGATGTGGAGAGAGCCATCCATACGGCTATCAAAATACAGCTGGATCAGGATAAGGAACGCCAGCGTCTGGAAGAGGAAAGCAAAGCAGCTGACGAAGCACAGCCAGCAACTCCGGAACTGCAAAAACAGGCGGCCGATGCGCCTGTAACAGGTGTATTAAAAACAGAAGTTAATGAGAAGCGTGATCCCAAAGAGTCGAATGACAAGTAAAACTAGAGAAGCCAAACGAGAAGCAGGTCAATAACAATAATGGTTATAAAAAAAGATCATAGTCATTAAAGGATCAACCGGGACAATGTCTGCAGACGTCCCGGTTGATCTTTTGTACGGATAATGCAGCCCAAATCACGCAAAAGTAAGAAAATCTGGTAAAATGATTGTGGATAAACAATCGGTAGCATAACGAAAGAGGCTGGAAAAGTTATGCACAGCCGCAAACAGAACGCGGCTCAGGAAAAGAGAGGGTGGACCGAATGGAGCGCAAGCAGTTTCAACTGGGAGATATCGTGCAGATGAAAAAACCGCATCCGTGCGGCAGCAATGAAATGGAAGTCATCCGGATGGGAATGGATATCCGGATCAAATGTGTAGGCTGCAAGCATAGTGTGCTTGTACCGAGAGCCAAGTTTGAGAAAAATATGAAAAAAGTGCTTCGATCGGCTGCAGATTCGGAACAGATCATGCCGACCGGCGAGTAAAAAGAAAAGAGAGCGTTATAGAATAAAAAAGTTATCAACAGTATCAAAAGACATAATAACGCACCAAAACCGGTTATCCACTGTGGATAACCGGTTTTTCTTTTTTCTGGATGGTACTCTACAAAAATCTACTGGTTGTCACAACAATGTGCTTAATCCGAGTTGCGCTTGGATCTGTATTTTATATATAAACGATACAGTAGGATCATCAACAAAAGATACAAAATGACAATAAGCAATGATCTCTGGGGATTACTCATAAGCTGGCTGCCCACAGAAGAAAATAAAAACATGACAGGCAGCTTGCCGATTATCGTAGCCAGCAGGAATGTTCTCCAGGAGATGCGGGCCATCGAGCAGGTAATATTGATCAGCTGGGATGGAACAATCGGCAGCATACGTGCAAATACAATAGCCACGAAAGCATGTCTCTGAAGCTGCTGCATAAAAGGATGGGCTGGCTGCTGTGATCTGGGAACATTTGGGGGCATTGTTACTCTTACGATCCCGTACATCAGCAAAGCGGCGAGGGTAGAGCATAACAAGGAGAGCAATCCTCCGGAAAACCATCCGTACAGAAATCCGAATAAACCACTTACAATGCCATAAGGCACAACCGGAAAAAAGCCGACAAGCAGACCGATGGCAAACAGCAGGAAAAGAGAAGGATGCTGCTGAATAGACTGTAGTGTATCCTGAAGTGGAACCCGATAGATCAGGAGGAAGGCCAACAGGATCACATAGATAGCGGCTAGTATTATTTTGCTGGACCATGGAGAACTGAAAAGACGGCTGAGGAATCGCAAAGGTGATTTTCTCATTGAATTTCCTTTCGGCAGGATGAGATAAAGTGAACTCGAAAGCTTGAATGAAAGATGTATGCGCTTTATAAGAAAAAGGAGCAAATGTGAAAGAACAAAGTTCACCTGGCTTATTCATTATTTAAAAGTTATCCACTGTGGATAACTTTTTTTATTCTTTGAAGTGAAGAAGCGAATGAGGATTCTTATAGATAAAAGGCAGAACGGAAAGAGTCAACCCATTTCGCATATGATGATGAAGGTCCGGCTATAGACAATCTTTTCTATCATATTAACGAAATCCATTCAATGCAAGTCGTTGCCAAAAGGTAATAAAACCAATTGGCAACGACTTAATTACGAAATTGTATCAAAGACAGCCAGAAGCAAAAGGAATAAACATACAAAAAAACAGTATAAAACCAGGTAGAGTATTGAAGGCCTGAGGTAGCGTGAAAGGGATCGGCTATAGCGCTTTATTCTTCGTCAGAAAATGTTGAATACGTCTATTGCCAACGCTGAAATAATCAAGTATAATCAGTTTTGTCGTAAATTGGACATTTTGAAACGGTCTATATTACGGAGAGGTACCCAAGCGGTTATAAGGGGACTGACTCGAAATCAGTTAGGCGTCTTAGGGCGTGCGAGGGTTCGAATCCCTCTCTCTCCGCCATCCCATATTGATTTTGCTACATATATATAGCGCTCGGCACTGGAGCGCGGCAAACATCGTGACTAAGCTCTGCTGCAGATATCTGCGGTGGAGCTTCTTTATTTTACCGGACTATTTACAGAGTTGTTTTACAAGGCTGATCACGACCCCCTATGGATGGTATGGTGCATTTGCATTAGAGTAAGTTCATTTGCTGCAATCCAAAGTAATTCTTATTAAAAATATCTTGTGTTTATACTTTATCTCTGATAGACTAATAGGGTTCGAGTTTGTGCTCGATCCTTGCTCCTGGCATTGATCAGGGGCCTTAGTCCAAGAGGAGGTGAAAACTATGCGCAACTATGAAGTAATGTACATCCTGCGTCCAGAAATGGAGCAAGAAGCAGTTGAAGCACTCACAGAGCGTTTCAAAGGCATCATTACAACTGACGGCGAAATTACGAAGCACGATGTAATGGGTAAGCGTCGCCTTGCGTATGAGATCAAGAAAATTCGTGATGGTATTTATGTTCTTGTTAACTTCACAGCTACACCAGCTGTTGTTGCAGAACTTGAGCGTATCATGAAAATTTCTGACGATGTTATTCGTTATCTCATTACTGTTGATGTAACAAAATAAGAAATTGAATTGTAAACTCGTTTGAGGAGGGGATTGGATTGTTGAACCGTGTCATTTTGATCGGACGGTTGACCAAAGACCCGGAACTTCGCTACACACCTGCAGGTGTGGCTGTTACGCAGTTTACGCTGGCGGTGGATCGTCCTTTTACGAGCCAGGGTGGAGAGCGCGAAGCGGACTTTATTCCGGTCGTAACATGGAGACAGCTAGCAGAGACCTGCGCCAACTATTTGCGGAAAGGCCGCTTAACAGCGGTTGAAGGACGCATTCAGGTACGTAATTATGAGAATAACGAAGGTAAACGTGTCTATGTTACTGAAGTTATCGCTGATAATGTACGCTTCCTGGAGTCCAACCGTGATGGAGGAAACAGTACTAGTGGAGGCAATCGTGAGGAAGCACCTTACGGCGGCGGTAACAGCAATAACAGTAACCGCAGCAGCAATGGAAACAGCTACTCACGTGACAATCAGGATCCATTTTCCGATGACGGTAAACCGATAGATATATCCGATGATGATTTGCCATTTTAAAAACGGAAAGGAATGAATCAGATGAGCTTTAATAGACGTGAAAGCGGAGATGGAGAAGGCAGACGTCCAGGCGGACGCCGTGGCCGTAACAAGCGCCGTAAAGTATGTTACTTCACTGTAAACAAAATCACTCACATCGACTATAAAGATACGGACCTGCTTCGTAAATTTATCAGTGAGCGTGGTAAAATCTTGCCACGTCGTGTGACTGGTACAAGTGCAAAATATCAGCGTATGCTGACTATCGCGATTAAACGTTCCCGTCAAATCGCACTGCTGCCATACACTACTGAATAGTAGCAGATATCGATTCGGAGCAGCGGTTTGACCGTACTCTGATCCAAAGCGCACAGAAGGAAATCTTCTTTATTGAAGAGCTCCATCTGTGCGCTTTTTGTTTTGCCCAAATCTAGGCAGAACAAGCGAAGGAACCAGCTATTCCCAAATCAAAAGCAGGAGAATTACAGGTGAATTGTACCGGATTATAAATATAAAAAATAAACAAAGTGATCCAAAAATGAAAAGCGCCCGTTTATCCAATCATGGACGGAAAAACAGAAATAGAAAATAAAATTCACTTACAATTAGGGAGCCTACACTATGAAAATCCAAAAATTGATCGTACCCGCATTGAGTCTTTCGCTACTTCTTCCGGCAGCTGGCACATTTGCAGCGACACCGGTAACTGCCACACCAACCGTTAGCACCAAGGCAGCCGATCTTCGTGCAGGCCTGGATTACTTACTATCCGAACATTTCGCACTGGCTGTTGTAGCCATGACCAAAGCGTATGAAGGCGCACCTGATGCCAAGCAGGCTTATGATGCACTGGATCAGAACGCACTGGACATGCAGCCGGCCATTGAAGCGATCTACGGAAAAGCAGGCGCAGCAGAATTCGAAAGAATCTTCCGTGCCCACAATAAATACACAGATAACCTCGTGAAAGCGACCAAAATGAACAACAAGGCAGCCATCAAGAAAGCGGAAGCTGAGGTACAGGGATTCGTGGATGAGTTCTCCAAATTCCTTGCAACGGCTACAGAAGGCAAACTGCCGCAAAAAGCAGCTGCCCAGGCGCTGCGTATGCACGAAGACCAGGTACAGGATGTCTTCGAGAAGTATGTAGCCGGTGACTACAACGGAGCATACATGGAATACCGTGAAGGATTCGAGACCATGTTTACGGTAAGTAAAGCTCTGTCCGGCGCGATCGTCGCCCAGAATCCTGCCAAGTTCAATAATGGATCGGTCGATACACCGGCAGCGGATCTGCGTTCGGCGCTGAACCATCTTGCAGCAGAACACTTTGCCCTGTCCGTAATGCAAATGCAAAAACAATATAACGGTAATGCCAAGGATTCTGCAGCCTTGCTCAAAGCCGAAGCAGCGAATACAGCAGCCTTTAAGAAAGCGATCACTTCCATCTACGGAGCAGAAGGCGGCAACCAGTTTGAGCAAATCTGGGTCACCAATCACATCAAAGCACAAAGCGATTATGTGACAGCGCTGAAACAAGGAGATAAAACGTCTCTGCAGGCTGTCAAAGACCGCATTACCGATTTCACAAAAGAATTCTCCACCTTCCTCGGAGCTGCTACAGCTAACAATCTGCCAGCAAGCGCAGCTGCGAAAGCACTGATGACTCATGAGAAGCAGGTACAATCCGTTATCGACCAGTATGCGTCCAAACAGTATGCTGCTGCCTACAAAGCGGATCGTGAAGGATTCAAAACGATGTTCGGTATCGGTGAAGCGCTGGGAGGAGCAATCGTCAAGCAGTATCCCGATAAATTCAAAGCGGCACCAGCCAAACCAGCCAATGCTTCGATGATGACCGTATGGATGAAGCTGAACAGCAAGCAGCTCAAAATCGGCGATAAAACAACCATGATGGATACGATGCCTGTAGTGAAGAACGGTACGACCTATATCCCGCTGCGCTATCTGGCAGAAGGCATTGGCGCCAAAGTGAAATGGAACAAATCCGCTGGTGAAGTTACCGTAATGGCTGGTAAAGACACAATGAAGTTCTGGATTAACAAAACGGCGGTTAATGTAAATGGCAAAACGCAGCAGCTTGAAGCGACTTCCATGGTAAACAGTGACGGCAGAACGCTGGTTCCTCTGCGTTCCATCACTGAACTGCTGGGCTGGGATGTAAAATGGAATGAATCTACCGGTGCCATTACCCTGACCAAATCGATGTAATACAATGAGATAATGGTCTTGTTGGAATGCCTGTCCTGATGATCCATCAAGATTGCTGGAGAGCCTGCTGATTCTACAGAGTCAGCAGGCTTTTTGTATGCAATCAATGGAGTGGAGATGGGGAAGATTTTTGGCAGCAGCTGCGGACGGATAAAATAAGTTCCTACTATTATATAGTAGAGAGATGAACAGGAGGTTCTTTTTCCATGGAGGGTGGCTGGTACAGGCTTGCAATTCACCCAGCTTTAAGCGAAACTGAAGAAATGGAACAAAATATTCTCATCTGTGTCACCGCTGGTATGAGGCGTTTAATGAAGTAGGAATATACGTCTGCTCGAAATGAGGAATGGAAGAATGACGAAAAAGCAAAAGATCCTGTCCGGGGTTGCTGCTGTTGTAGTAATTATCGCGTGCAGCCTGCTCCTGTGGTGGAAGCCGATCTCGGCCAAGATGTTTGACTGGTTCGTAGCGGATACTCTGGAGAGCCAGCTGGAGCAGACTTATCAGCCTGTACGTCAGACCGGTGGCGAACAGGAACAGGAAGAACCGAGTGTGGTCATGACAGAGCCATTTTCCATTCTGCTGGTCGGCAGTGATCAGCGTGAGAATGAAAAGGCGCGTTCGGACACGCTCATCTATGCTGTTGTACGTCCGATGGAACCGGAAATCCTGCTAATATCCATTCCAAGAGACACGTATACGGAGATTATTGGCAGAGACCGTATGGATAAGATTAACCATGCGTATGCCTTTGGCGGGATCAAGATGACGATGGATACGGTAGAGCATTTTCTGGATGAAGATCTCGATTATTACGCCACTGTCAATTTCCAGGGTCTGGTGAACGCAGTCGATGCACTGGGCGGCGTGAAGCTGCCGATTGAGAAGGATATTGTAAACCGTGATCCGAATCATGAGAAATTCACGATCAAGGCAAATAAACCGATCTATTCCGGTCAGGAGGCGCTGTATTATGTGCGCTACCGGGAAGATAGTGACTTTAACCGCACCAAGCGTCAGCAGATTTTTTTGCAGGCGATTACCGATCAGGCAGTACAGCTGAACCAAATTGATCAGATCCCGGAGCTGCTGAACATTATGGGCAGTAACTTCAAGACCGATATGCGTCCACAAATGTTGACCGGACTGGCCAGTCAAATTATGCGCAGCGGCGATCCCAAGATTACTTCCTTTACTATCTCGGGAGAGGGAGAGTATATTGACGGTGTGTATTATGACGTGCCGAATGAAGATGAACTGGAGAAAGCTAAGCGTCTGATTGATCAGTGGATGAGTCCACAGGGACCGGAACCGGCAGCCGCCCAGCGGGAAAATGCCACACCGGTAAATACGGAAGCGCAGTATCAGGTACAGTAACATCATAACTGCTTTATTGTGTCATACTTATCGCTTAAAATAGAAGAGTACCCCTGAATAGGGGACTTCGTAGGATTATAGATTCACGTCATCATGAATGGAATATACAATTGCAATGTTTTAGATTGCGAGGAGGAAGGTTTTTGCATGAATATCGCGTTTTTTCTGCTGCCCAAGCAGGAGGTCGTTTGCGTCACCCTTAATTCGACGCTGCGTCAGACGCTGGAAAGAATGGAATACCACCGCTATACATCGGTTCCGATGCTGGACAAGGACGGCAAGTATGTAGGAACGATCACGGAAGGCGACCTGCTCTGGTTTATGAAAAATTCAGATGGCAAAGTAACTTTTGAGAACGCTTCGAAATTTCTGCTGTCCGAAGTGCCGCTGCAGCGGGATGATAAGCCGGTATCCATTGATGCGAATATGGAAGACCTGATCAATCTGGCCAAGGTACAGAACTTTGTACCGGTTGTGGATGATATGAACCGGTTTATCGGTATCGTACGACGCAGTCAGATTATCGAGTACTGCGAGCAGTTTGTTCGCGGTGGAGAGTATGCGCCCGAGAGAAACAGAATGTCCAAAGACATGAATATGTCGTAGTCCTTCTGTATAAACCCGTGCGTGATTATCGGCGTCTATGCTATAATTATGAGTAAATCTTTTTTAAAGGCGCCGAACAACTTGTGCGTAAGAGGTGAATCGTTTGAAACTGCGCTGGACATCTATAGCATGGAGCATGGCTTACCTGCTTCTGCTGCTATCTCTAATAACTTCTGTAAGAATCATCGGTATGCTCTTTCTGATCGTGCCTGTCGTTGTGCTGTATTCGACATTGACCCTGCGCCAATTTATTATGCACATGGTTCCCGTCTGGCTGGTTGCGCTCATTATTGCCGGGCAGGCCGGATTATTTCTGCCCATACTGGGCGTGTTCTTTATGATTCCCGGTATCGTAATGGGAAGAATGTACAAAAAGTTCACCCCTGCCCTGCGTATTATTATTGCCGGCGGTATTACGACGCTGATCGAGTTACTCGTACTGCTGGTGGCGGCCCGTGCTATTTTTGATTTTAGTCTCGGTGCTTATATTCGGGATGTGATTGAGATCTCGGTCGCTCCAATGAAAGCCATGGCCGATGTAAATTCGGAACTGAATGATATTTTGACACCGGAGTATATTATCGGGCTGAGCAATTATACGCTGATGCTGATTCCGTGTGCCCTGATTATTGCTTCTTTTACCATGGCGGTGATTACACATGCGGTATCCCGTCCGCTGCTGGAGAGTATGGGGTATTCCGTACCGCGCCTCAAACCTGCACGCGACTGGCGTCTGCCAAGCTCGATGATCTGGTATTATCTGATTGCGGTATTCCTGGAGTTTATCGCAAGTGCGAATATGACCGGTGTACTGGCTGCCATCGTGCTGAACTTTATGCCGCTGATTCATATCGCCTTTACGATCCAGACGATTGGCTTTGTATTCTTCTGGGCCAATCACCGGAAATGGAATTCGTTCCTGCCATTCCTGCTGTCCATTGTCGTTGTGCTGATTCCACCACTGCGTATCATTGGTATTCTGGATCTGGCATTTCCGCTCCGCGAGTATATTACAAGACCGAAACGGTAAGGTGATGAATGATGCCTAATTTTTTGTTAAACCGCTGGCATGGCTACCGGTCAGTATGGGCATCCGTGCTCATGCTGGGTCTGGTGATTGTGCTGTCCTGGTTCAACTGGATCATCGGACTGGGTGCGCTCTGCTGCGTAATCCTTTTCGCTGCGGTCCTGCTTCGTTCAGAGCTTGCCTTTCGCCGGGAGCTGGAGGAGTATATTGCCGGATTATCTTTTCGGATCAGGCGTGTTGAGGAGGAAGCGGTCAGTACGCTTCCTTTTGGTCTTATTTTATACGACAACAAGTATTCCATCGAATGGCATAACCGCTATATTGCCGGCTTATTCGGACGCAAGACGCTGGTAGGCACGCCGCTGGAAGAATGCTTTGTGCAATTTCAGGATCACTACAAAGCGGCCAGAGAAGCGCGCAAGGACGGTATCAAGGAAGTACGATTTGAACTGGAACATGAAGCTATGACACTCGAATGTATCGTGCTGCCGGATGAGCGGCTCATTTATGTTCAGGATATTACCGAATATGCGGATATGCGCTCGCGTTATGATGAAGAGCGTCTGGCAGTCGGTATCGTGTTCCTGGACAACTTTGACGAGGCTTCCCAGGGGATGGACGATCAGCAGCGTGCCAGCCTGATTGCCCGTGTAGCGACCCGGATCACGGATTGGGCCAAAGGCTATCGGATCTATGTGCGCCGTCTGTCCTCTGAACGCTATCTGCTGCTGCTGAACCAGAAATCGCTGCGTGAGCTGGAACAAAGCCGGTTCGTGATTCTGGATGAGATCCGTGAAATGACGGCTGATCTCAAAGTGCCGCTGACCCTCAGTATCGGTATCGGTTTTGGTACGAAGACGATCAGTGAGCTCGGGGAGCTGGCTCAGTCCAGCCTGGATATGGCGCTTGGCCGCGGTGGTGACCAGGCAGCCGTAAAGGCGGATCAGCGGCTCTCCTTTTATGGAGGCAAGTCCAATGCGATCGAGAAGCGTACACGCGTCCGGGCACGTGTCATCGCTCATGCACTGCGTGATTTGATGCTGGACAGTGATCAGGTGCTGATTATGGGGCACAAAATTCCGGATATGGACGTAATCGGGGCAGCGATCGGTATGCTCAAGGCTGCCGATATGTATGAGGTGGAAGCCTATATTGTGCTCGATAATGTGAATCCGTCGATTGAGAAAATGATGGACCGCATTTCCCGGGATGAGCGATTGTCGGACCGGTTTATTACACCGGAGGATGCGCTGAACATAATGACCGAACGTACGCTTACGGTCGTCGTGGATACGCATAAAGCTTCAATGACCATTGAACCCAAGCTGGTGGACCGTTCGCGCCGGGTCGTGGTGGTGGATCATCATCGCCGAGGCGAGGAATTTATCAATGATGCGGTGCTGGTCTATCTAGAGCCGTATGCCTCGTCTGCCTGCGAACTGGTCACCGAGCTGCTGCAGTATATTCATGATAAAGTACAGTTTACGACGCTGGAAGCGACATCCCTGCTGGCAGGGATAACGGTGGATACCAAGCACTTTGCGCTTCATACCGGTTCACGTACCTTTGAGGCGGCAGGCTTCCTGAGGCGCAATGGTGCGGATACGGTCATGGTGCAGCAGATGATGAAGGAAGATCTGGCCGAGTATATCGCCAAAGCCGAAATTATCAAGCGGGCACGTGTGATTCATGACCATGTGGCACTGGCTGTCACCGGCCAGGGCAAACAGGTGCCGCAGCTGCTGATTGCGCAGGTGGCGGATTCGCTGCTAAACATGAATGATATTTATGCGTCCTTTGTCATCAGTGAGCGAATGGACGGGCTGATCGGGATCAGCGCACGTTCATTTGGCAAGATGAATGTACAGGTCGTTATGGAGCGGCTGGGCGGCGGCGGTCATCTGACGAATGCGGCGGTTCAGCTGGAAGGCGGGATCGCTGATGCGGAAGCCCGGCTGCTCGAAGTATTGAATCAAATGAATGAGGAAGAGGGGTTATTCGAATGAAAGTCATTTTGCTAAAAGATGTTAAGGGAACAGGTAAAAAAGGGGATATCAAGGAAGTATCCGATGGTTACGCACAGAATTTCCTGATCAAAAACGGCCATGCCAAACCGGCTACAGGTGGCAATGTGAAGATTTTGGAGAACCAGACCGCTGCTGTCGAAAGACAGAAGCAGGAAGAAAAAGAAGCGGCTCAAGCACTCGGCAAAACGCTGGAAGAAGTAACCGTTCAGCTGAAAGCCAAATCCGGTGAAGGCGGCCGTCTGTTCGGCGCGATCACCAGCAAGCAGATTGCCGAAGCACTGGGTAAACAGGGACACAAGATCGATAAGCGCAAAATTGAACTGGAGGAGCCGATCCGTACACTGGGTGTAACCCAGGTAACCGTGAAGCTGCATCCTGAAGTAAAAGCAACGCTTAAAGTCCAAGTGACTGAGGAATAAGCATGGGCGGCGAGATATTTTACGACCGGGTTCCCCCACAGAATCTGGAGGCTGAGCAGGCGGTTCTGGGCGCTATTTTACTGCAGTCCGAAGCACTGATCAGCGTCATGGAGCGAGTAGACACCGAAGACTTTTACGACAAAACCCACCAGTTGATCTATGAAGCAATGGTTCATCTGGGGGAAGAGAATCAGCCGATTGACCTGATAACACTGACCTCGCTGCTGCAGGATCGTTCGCAGCTGGAGGATATCGGCGGCGTCAGCTATCTGGCCAAACTGGCCAATGCTGTGCCAACGGCAGCCAACGTAGATTATTACGCACAGATTATTGAAGAGAAATCTATGCTTCGCCGTCTGATCCGTACCGCTACCCAGATCGTTAGCGAAGGCTATACCGGTGGCGAAGATGTAGGCAATATGCTCGGCGATGCGGAACGCAAGATTCTGGAGATCTCCAACCGCCGAACCGGCAGCGGCTTTATCGCCATTCGGGACGTACTGATGGAAGTCTTCGAGAAGATGGAGACACTCAGCGAGAATAGCGGCAACACGACCGGTATTCCGACCGGCTTTATTGATCTGGATAAAATGACGGCTGGCTTCCAGCGAAGTGACCTGATCATCGTAGCAGCCCGTCCATCGGTAGGTAAAACGGCGTTTGCGCTGAATATTGCGCAAAATGTCGCGGTTCGTGCCAAAGAGACCGTCGCCATCTTTAGCCTGGAGATGTCAGCGGCACAGCTCGTACAGCGTATGATCTGTGCGGAAGCCAATCTGGACGCGAATGCCATGCGTACCGGTGATTTCAAGGAAGAAGACTGGATGAAGCTTACGATGGGAATCGCTTCATTATCCGAAGCGGAGATTTACATCGATGATACACCGGGGATCACCGTCTCCGAGATTCGTGCCAAGTGCCGCCGTCTCAAAAAGGAAAAAGGCCTCGGTATGATTGTAATCGATTATCTGCAGCTGATCTCAGGCCGAGGCAAAGCGGGTGAGAACCGTCAGCAGGAAGTCTCCGAGATCTCCCGTACATTGAAGCAGATCGCCCGTGAGCTGCATGTACCGGTTATCGCGCTGTCCCAGCTCAGCCGTGGTGTCGAGCAGCGTCAGGATAAGCGTCCGATGATGTCTGACCTTCGGGAATCCGGTTCGATTGAGCAGGATGCCGATATCGTCTCGTTCCTGTATCGTGACGATTACTACAACCAGGAGACCGAGAAGAAGAATATCATTGAGATCATTATCGCCAAACAGCGTAATGGTCCGGTCGGTACTGTCGAACTGGTCTTTCTCAAGAACTTCAATAAATTCGTCAATTACGAACGTGTCCAGTCGGATATGTTCGCAGGATAGAAGATACAGCAAAGACCCTGAATTCCGCCAAGGCAGCACAGCCAGTGGTAGATTTCAGGGTCTTTTCATGATTTCATAAACTATAATTTTATTATCGGAAACGAATGATAACCGATGATTACAGGCTGGAATTCGAACTGATGTTTCTGGTGCGTCCCGGGATACCGTCACGCAGCAGCCACATATGGAATACATATTCGAATACACCGACAATAACGACTGGAACGAGCAGATCTACGAACGACATGGTCCATCCGGCCATAGCAGAAGCGGCCCACAGTACCAGATAAGCGAGCACAGCGTCACACACTGTAGCGATCGTATTATTGGTAGCAGGCAGAACAAGCATATCTCCAATGACATAGGCAAGTGCTCCCAGAACGACGGCCGTCACCAGCGAGCCCCAGAATCCTGCATTACTCAGCAGCATCAGAGAAGCGATGACAACTACGCCATTGACGACAAGTTTGGTAAGAATTTTATCCATGTTGTATGCCTCCTTAATGTCTTCTTGAATTGTGGTTAATTATAAATAAACCTGTATCGAAGAATTAAACATATAATTCCGGATTTCCCATATAAATCGCTGTCGATCTTCCATTCATAGCAGGATGAGCAGTGAGCTGGATAGGCAATTCAGGCAGGAAAGAGTTCGGAAAACAACGGATCGTATCCATGGAGAAAAGTCATCTACAGCAAAGGGAGGGTTATCTTTTGAAGACAGCGAAAATAATGATTAATTTGCCGCTGCAGCTGTATGAAGTGCCCGATCTGCGCCAGGCAATTGGCTGGGACCGGCGGGAACAGGATTATCCGGTACTGCTGGAACGTTGTCTGTTTTATGCGGGATGTCGAAGCGATTCCGGCGAGCTGATAGCTTTTGGTTATATGTGCGGGATGGGATTACAGCATGGCTATCTGGAGGATATTATCGTGCATCCGGGTGCACAGGGGAAGGGGATCGGACGACAGCTGGTGCAGACTCTGCTGGAGCAGGCCAGCCGGCAAGGACCGGAGATTGTGACCGTGACCTTTGCCAGCGAGCATAGGTCCTTTTATCAAAAATGTGGCTTTACCGCAGGGAATGGCGGTGTATGGCGAAAGGAATGAATTAATTCCGAACAATGTTATTTTTGGTACATGTTATTGTTCGCTTTTTGTTTGACTTTGTAAAACGCTCCTGTTACACTGTTAATGCTGCGGTAAAGCGCGACAGACTGTGTTAATGTGAGTATGCTGTCTTATGCGATATCCGGCTCACCAATAAGGGATGAACTTCCGCCCGCGAAACGGTTAATCAAGATTGCGTCCGCCTGACCGTTCCTCGCATGGAGGTTTTCATGCTGTCCATTTATGATATGTGTTGGAGCGGGCAGCCCAAATATACGGTGTACATACACCTACGGAGGAATGATTCGATGTCAACTGTAGTCGTTGTGGGAACGCAATGGGGAGACGAAGGCAAAGGTAAAATTACCGATTATCTGTCAGAAAAGGCTGATGTAGTTGCACGTTACCAGGGTGGTAACAATGCAGGACATACGATTCTGATTAATGAGAAAAAATATAAATTGACTATGGTACCATCCGGTATTTTCTATGAAGAGAAAGCCTGCGTCATTGGTAACGGTATGGTTATCAATCCGGCAGCACTGATCGAAGAGATCAACTATGTACACGAGAACGGATTCTCCACCAAGAACCTGACGATCAGCGATCGTGCACATGTGATTCTGCCGTATCATATGGTACTGGACAAGCTTGAAGAAGAACGCAAAGGCCCGAACAAAATCGGTACAACCGGCAAAGGGATCGGCCCTTGTTATATGGACAAAGCTGCTCGTGCGGGTATCCGTATCGCTGACCTGATGGATCCGGAAGAGTTCGAACTGAAGCTGCGTCATCTGGTCCAGGAGAAAAACCAGATGATCACTCAGGTGTACGGCGGCGAGCCTGTCGACGTAGAATCTATCCTGCAGGATTACCTCGGTTATGCCGAGACACTGCGTCCGTATGTACGTGATTCTTCCGTTGTACTGAACGATGCGATTGATGAAGGCAAAAAAGTGCTGTTCGAAGGTGCCCAGGGCGTCATGCTCGATATCGACCAGGGTACGTATCCGTTCGTTACTTCGTCCAACCCGTCTGCCGGCGGCGTCTGCATCGGCTCCGGTGTAGGTCCTGCCAAGATTCAGCAGGTAATCGGCGTGGCCAAAGCATACACCACCCGTGTCGGAGACGGCCCTTTCCCTACCGAACTGCATGATGCGGTGGGCGATCAAATTCGTGAGACCGGTCATGAGTACGGTACAGTTACCGGCCGTCCGCGCCGTGTGGGCTGGTTCGATACGGTTGTCGTACGCCATGCGCGCCGTGTCAGTGGTATCACCGGTCTGTCCCTGAACTCTCTGGATGTACTGACTGGCCTGGATACTGTTAAAATTTGTACCGGCTACAAATACCGTGGCGAGTTCATCACCCACTACCCGGCAAGCCTGAAAATGCTGGCCGAATGTGAAGCGGTATACGAAGAAATGCCAGGCTGGAGCGAGGATATCACCGGCGTGAAAACGCTGGAAGAACTGCCGGAAAGCACACGCAACTATGTGAACCGCGTATCCGAGCTGACCGGTATTCCGATCGCGATCTTCTCGGTTGGACGTAACCGTGAGCAGACGAATCTGGTCGCACCCATTTATTCTTAATTTCATCAGAGCAGATCACTATAAACTGCTGCCTGTCCATAGATAGAGAGCAAGACAGCGCGGATTACAAGAGGGCACCCTATGGGGTGCCTTTTTGCATGGAAGAAGGGTCACAGATGAGGTGTAATACAATTGCGCGAAAGTTGAAAGTTTTGGCGGGATTATGGTAAAGTAAACAGGGAGTTATAAAGGTTAATTTTTTGACACTTTTTGATTACAATTCTTCATAATTTACGTGATATTGACCTTAAGGGTGCTTTTTCCGTGGAACGCCGATTAGCAGGCAATTATGCAGGGGTTTTTGCCGGAACAAGACCATTAAATAATGAAAATGAACTATGCAGCAGCACAAAAGGAGACGGTCATGAAAGGTTTGAAAGGTAAACGGGGAACGGGAAATGAACCTGCGCAGCAGGCTTCCCGGAGTGAACACCAGAATACGGAGCAGCCTGCCGAGCAGCAGGAGACACAATCGCCAAAGTGGTACACTCTTACAGTCGATTCGATCCGCCAGGGGAAAAACAAAGTGCGCCGTCGCTTGATGATTGCAGCAGCCAGTGTGGCTGTAGCAGGCGGGCTTGTTTTGGCGGGTACTCATTATGTCACAGCCAATACGACATCGTATTATGTTGTCTATGTCAAAGATAAAGCGATCGGCAGCGTACTGCAAAAGTCCGAACTGGACAAGCTTTTTAACGAGAAGCGCGCCGCCTATCAGAAAAAATATCCGGATGCCACCATGGTACTGAATACGAACGGCATTACAACTACTGAGGAAAAGGCGTTTAAAGCCAAGGTGGATTCCGCCACTACACTCAAGCAGCTGGACGGCATGCTAACCGCTTATGCCAAAGGTACACAGGTCATCGTCAAAGGCAAAACGATCGGCGTTGTTGACGATCAAAAGACAATCGATCAGGCACTCAAGCTGGTACAGGCCAACTATACCCGTAAAGCGGAAGCAGCTGCCAAAAACCTGAGCAAAGCTTCCGTCAAAAAGCTGACCAAAAGTTATGCCTACAGCAAAAAAGTAAATAAATTGGAATCGGTCAAGCTCAATGAGCAGGTCACCTCCAAAGAGATCAAGGCCAATCCGCAAAAGCTGCTGAGCAGCAAAGAACTGGCCAAAGTCATGCTGACCGGCGTGGAGTCGCCGCTTACGTATACCGTGCGGGAAGGCGATACAATCAGCTCGATTGCAGCCGCATATGATGTAGCCCAGAAGGAGATTTTCGACAACAATCCGGGGATCAAGGAAACTTCCCTGCAGATCGGCGATGAACTGACACTGACTGTGCCTCAGCCGCCGATCACGGTAACTACAGTCGAAGACTATTCGGAACAGGTCGTTACCGAACCTTCTGTAGAGATTCGTAAAAGCGACAGCATGCGTGCTGGTGAATCCAAAGTGATCTCTGCCGGCAGCAAAGGTCTGAAGCGGATCGACTACCGCGTCACCAAAGAGAACGGCCAGATGGTACGTGAAGAATGGGTCGGTCAGGAAGTCGTCAAGGAAGCTTCACCCAAGATTATTATCAAAGGAACCAAAGTGGTCGTCGGTGAAGGCAGCGGTAACTTTATCTGGCCAACCAGCGGTGCCACAGTGACCAGTCCGTTTGGACAACGCTGGGGACGGATGCACAAAGGTATCGATATCGTCGGCGGATCGTCAGTAATGGCGGCTGATGATGGCGTAGTCACTTATGCCGGTACGATGACCGGATACGGCAATGTGATTATCATTAATCACCGTAACGGTTATGAGACGCTGTACGGCCATTTGAGCCAGATTGATGTCAGCAATGGCGCTGTCATTGAGCAGGGGCAGCATATCGGCGTCATGGGCAATACCGGTCATTCCACCGGTACGCATCTGCATTTTGAGATTCATAGCGGCGGTGCGCTGCAGAATCCTCTTTCCTATTTGCGCTAAATAAAGCCTGAACAAAACGATCTCAGCGATGAGATCTAATCTGTACATTATGCAGCTTCGGAGGAGCAATCCAGAAGCTGCATTTTTTATAGCCCTGAATATGGTAAAATAAAAGAATCAAAGCAGGTATGAGGTGACTACCCAATGCAGGGAAAAATACTGGTCGTAGACGATGAACAACCGATAGCAGATATCTTGAAATTCAACCTGGAAAAAGAAGGCTATGAAGTCATATGTGCTTTTGATGGGATCAGTGCGGTGGAACAGGCTTTTGCCGAGGAACCGGATCTTATCCTGCTTGACCTGATGCTGCCCGGCAAGGATGGCATGGATGTGTGCCGCGAGGTGCGTACCCGTCTGGATATGCCGATTATTATGCTCACCGCCAAGGACGCCGAGATCGACAAGGTGCTCGGTCTGGAGCTGGGAGCCGATGATTATGTGACCAAGCCGTTCAGTACCCGCGAACTGCTCGCCCGGGTCAAAGCCCATATACGCCGCCAGCAGAAGAAAGTGCCTGCTGCCGTTGCCGCGGCCCCGGACGTGCCGGAGGAGAAGAACGGACTGGCTTTATTTGAATTATTTATCGATACGGATATGTATCTGGTGTATAAAAGCGGAGAGCCGCTCGATTTAACTCATCGTGAATATGAACTGGTCTATTATATGGCCAAAAATGCCGGCAGGGTGATGACACGAGAGCATCTGCTGCAGGCAGTATGGGGATTTGAATACTTTGGAGATGTGCGTACGGTGGATGTAACGATTCGTCGTCTGCGGGAGAAGATCGAGGATGATCCAAGCAAGCCGGAATATATCCTGACCCGCCGGGGGCTCGGTTACATGATGCGCAGTCCAAAAGCAGGAGGATGGTAAGGTGAAGCGCAGGCTTCGGCTGCTGCCAGAATTCAGCCGTACCATTCAGGCGCGGCTGATTATTATTTATGTGCTGCTGATTTTGATTGCGATGCAGCTGATTGGCGTGTATTTTGTAAGTTCCATGAAAAACTCCCTCACCAGCAACTTTACCCAGGATCTGCAGGAACGGGCAGAGCTGCTGTCCGTGTTGGCTGCGGATAAATGGTCCGCCAGTGGAGAGACCGCTTCCAGTTCGGTCAGCGATCTAAAACTGATGGTGAACAATTTGTACAATATGAGCGGCAGTGAGATTCAGGAGATTCAGGTGCTGGATGTGAGCGGACGCATCGTTATCTCGTCGGTAGACTCCGACTCCAATGCGGAAGCCCGTCGCAATACGCAGACGGTGGTCAGCCGGGCCCTGCAGGGCATCAGGGATAACGAGGAATATATTATTGATGAGACCGGTGAACGCAAACGGGTCGTGGCTGAACCGATCATAAGCGGCAACCGTACGGTCGGTGCCGTCTATATTGTCGCGTCGATGGCCGAGCTGTATGACACGATGAAGCGGATCAACGGGATCTTTCTGTCCGGGCTGCTGATTGCGCTGGCGCTGACGGCGGTGCTGGGTGTGATTCTGGCCCATACGATTACCCAGCCGATCAAGGAGATGACCCGGCGGGCCAAACAGGTGGCCGAGGGAGACTTTGACCATCATATGACCGTATACAGCAACGATGAGATCGGACAGCTGAGTGAAGCTTTTAACTACATGACCAGCCGCTTGCGGGATGCGCTGGCTCAGAATGAAGAGGAAAAGGACAAGCTGGCCTCTATCCTCAAAAATATGAGCGATGGTGTCGTCGCCACAGATGAGCATGGCTGCGTGATCCTGGTGAACCGGGTAGCCGGGGCGATGCTGGATGCGAGCGAGCAGAACATGACCGGCAAAACGCTGGTTGAGCTGCTGCCGCTGTCCGAGCAGGATCGCAGCAAGCTGCATGCCGGTACGCTTCGTCATGTGATCCTCAAGCTGGGACAGGAAGATGAGGGAAATACCTCGATCATCCGTGTCACCTTCAGCCCGATTCACCGGCGCAAAGAAAATATTGCCGGTGTGATCGCCGTACTGCAGGATGTCACCGATCAGGAGAAGCTGGAAGGCGCACGGCGCGAGTTCGTCGCCAATGTATCGCATGAGCTGCGTACACCGCTGACGACGATCAAGAGTTATACCGAAGCGCTGGAGGATGGCGCATTGGATGAGCGGGCTTTGGCAGAACGGTTTATCGGTGTTATCCGTAACGAGACCCAGCGCATGATCCGTCTTGTCAGCGATCTGCTGCATCTGTCCCGTCTGGATTCGAGCGAAGCGATGATGCGCAAGCAGCGTACGGATGTGCTGGAGCTATTGGAAGATACGATTGATCGTTTCTATGTCCAGATGAAGCAAAAAGATATCCGTTCTTCGATTGATATGCAGCCGGAAGTGGGCAGCGTATGGATCGATCGCGATCAGATGGATCAGGTGCTCGATAATCTGGTCTCCAATGCGCTCAAATACACGCCGGATGGCGGCAGTATCAAGCTGGCTGCCCGCTGTACGGATGATGGGATGCTGGCCCTGTCTGTCGAGGATACCGGGATTGGTATTCCCAAACAGGATCTGGGGAGGATCTTCGAACGATTCTACCGGGTCGACAAGGCCCGCTCCCGCAATATGGGCGGCACTGGCCTCGGTTTGTCTATTGCCCGGGAAATGGTACGTGCACATGACGGTACAATTGAACTGGATTCCGAACTGGGTACAGGTACGACAGTGACGGTCATGCTGCCGCTGCATGAGGAAGGAGAGGTTGTGAGTTGAGGGAAAATATCAAATCTTGTGTGCTCACACTTCTAATTGTGATCAGCCTGGTGCAGAGTTATTTCCTGATCTACCGGATGCCTGGCGCCGACTCGGTCGCCAATTCGGAGTCGGGCTATGTGCAGGCAGAAGATATTGGGCCACGCTCCAGCATTGAGAACCTGGTGTTTCCAGACCAGATGATTATTCATAAATCGGGGAATCGGCATACAATATTCTATCCGTCTTCCCCCAATTACAATTCGATCTACACCGACCTCAAAAATAGCAGCTTCGGTCAATTCCGCCGTCTGCCGCTGCAGAGCATGAACTGGAATGCTATCCGCAGTGAGGCAGGCATCGAACTGACCTTTAACAGCGGCATTCCGGTCAGCTTGCTGGAACGCAGTATGAACCTGAATCCGGATTCATTGTTTGAAGGGGATGCGGTCAACCGGATTCTCATCTATAACGCTGCCGAAAATAATACGCCGCGGGCTTTCTTTTTCAGTGCGAGCGGAGATGTGGTCTATGAAGCGACCGATCTGAAGTGGACGAGCCAGGATATTCTGCGGCATGTGCTGCTTGGTGAAAATGGTATTAATTATCAATATGCCACAGGTGGGTATTATATCCCGCAGACCGGTCTCAGTATTCCAAGCGTTACGCTCAAGCTGGATAGTCTGACGACCGAGCAGATGCAGCGCAATCTGTTTTTCGATCCGGGTGCGACGCGTAATATCAATGAAGAGAATGGAATAGAAATCTATACGGACAGCAAGCGTAGTCTGCAGGTGGATACCCGGCAGAGATGGATGACTTATACCGATCCGACCGCGTCAACGACCGGTACGAACAATGTGATCGATAATGTGCTGTCTGCGGTAGAATTTGTCAACCAGCATGGCGGCTGGCCGGGAACGTATATGCTCAACATGAACAGTGCAGTGAACCAGAAAGGCTTCACTTTCCGCCAGTATTATCGTTCGTATCCGATTATGGATACGGACAAGCTAAGATTCGGCTATATGCGGTTGACGGTGGAGTACAACACGATTTCTTCCTATGAACGTTCGCTGCTGTATCTGACGGCTGACCAGCAGCTGGCAGATCAGCCGCTGTCGTCCAATTCGCAGATTCAGGTACTGCCGGGAGGCCAGCAGTTGATTAATCTGCTGCATAATCAGGTGCCTGCCGGTCAGACTGTCAGTCATCTGTCGCCGGCCTATCGTCCGACACTGGGCAACGGCGTAGTCATTCTAACGCCGGTATGGATGGCCGAACTGCAGGATGGCAGCCATCTGCTGATTCAGTCGAACCGTAATTTATAATACAAGGGAGGTCCAAAATGGATTGGGGAAGAGCCAAAAGCGTGCTGATTAGCGCCTTTTTACTGCTGAATATCATATTGGGTTACCAGCTCTGGATGGATGTACGCGATCAGGCCCAGTCCAATCTGGATATTGCCTCCCTTAGTGAAAATGCACAGCGGGCACTGGAAAACAAGCATGTACAGGTGACCGCCCAGATTCCAAGGGAAACTCCGATTTTGCCGGAGATGATATATCGCAGCAGTGCGCCGGCTGTACAGCAGTCGGTGAAGCTGTCGCGTCCGGTAGACAGCCAGCTTATTTTTAACGAAGATGAGCTGAAAAGCCAGCTGAATAATGAGATTCAGAACATCAACAAATATGAATATGATCCATTTATTGCGGAAGAAGGCATTTTTGTGATGCATCCGCTCATAAATAACGATTTACCTCTGTTTAATGCGAATCTGGAGCTGTATTATAGTAATCAGAAGATTATTTCCTACACGGCCCCACAACTGATCGTCGATGGCGAGAATGAGGGACAGCCAAGACAGGAGATTCTGTCGGCTTCCGTCGCGCTGGGCACTTTGATTGAAAAAGAACTGCCGGACAATGCGGTAGTTAAAGATATAGCGCTTGGTTTCTATGGTCAGCCGCTGGACAGCAACCGGTTCAAAGCCGAGCCGGTCTGGAGAATTGTACTGGAGAGCGGCGAATTTTATTATATACAGGGAATAAGCGGGGAAGTAATGAGATCCCCGGCGTCAGAAAATGAGGAGTAGACATAATGATAGGCATACATGGGATACAATTTACAGTATTATCGAGTGGTTCGACAGGCAATGCAACCATCGTCCGCAATAAGGACGCAGCGATACTGATCGATGCCGGGCTCAGTGCGAGACGGATCGATGAGCTGATGCGGGAGCGGGAGATGACCGGGGAAGAGCTGGATGGCATTCTGGTCACCCACGAGCACTCTGATCATGTCAAAGGACTGGGCGCAGTTGCACGCAAGTATCAGCTGCCAATCTATGCCAACGAGAAGACATGGATGGCGATCGAGCGGGCGGTTGGCAAGATTACTCCGGAGCAAAAGCAGATTATGCAGACCGGTGACTTTCTGACATTTGGCTCGTTGCGGATCGAGTCGTTCGGCATCTCGCATGATGCGGCCGAACCGGTCGGTTACTTTTTCCGGGACGGCGACCAGAAGCTCAGTGTGGCGACCGATCTTGGCTATGTGAGCGACAAGGTGATGCAGAGTATCTCCGATTCGGATGTGCTTGTGCTCGAAGCCAATCATGATATCGAGATGCTGCGCATGGGGCGCTATCCGTGGAACACCAAGCGGCGTATCTTAAGCGATGTCGGTCACCTGTCCAATGACGCGGCCGGCGAAGCGCTCAGTGAACTGCTCTGCAAAAAAATGAAACGCACGTATCTGGCCCATCTCAGCCGGGATCATAATATGATGGAAATTGCCAAAATGACAGTAAGAGACGCAATGGAGAGCAGAGGCTGCTTTTTCAAAGATACTGAATTCCAGCTGTGCGCCACCTACTATGATCGGCCTACACCGTGGGATATGCTCAGTGAAACCTATATATCGGAGAAAATGTTATAATCCGGCGTTTGAACAGAGGGGAACCGCAGGTAATAGATAAGGCAAAGCAGAAGAACGCAGAGGGGCGATGAGCATGGCATTGTTTGATGATGACTTTTATTCCACCAAAGTGCCGCGAAAATCCCGGCGCCAGGCTCAGCTTCCATCTTCCTATCCGGTTCCCCGCTCCTTTGGCGTGCGGCCGCGCAGATCGTCGATGCTGAGAATCGTACTGGTCAGTGCATTAACGAGCGCAGTGACGGTATTTGCCGTTCTGGGAGCATTGATGTGGTACCATAACAGCTATGCCTCCTCCGCTTCGGCCAGCAGCCTGCTGCCGCTTGAGCAGACCGGAGGTAATCCGTATGAGCAGCTGACCAGGGTAGCGGAGCAGGTACGTCCTGCCATCGTCAGTATCGTGAATTACCAGAATGACAAAAAGGAATTGGAGACGCCGCCTGCGCTGGATGAGTCGGCGCTTGGCTCGGGCGTGATTTTCCGTAAAGAAGGTGGTAAAGCCTATATTGTCACCAATAACCATGTTATCTCCGATGCCGATGAAGTGAAAGCGGTGCTGACCGATGGTACGGTGCTCAAGGCTACTGTGGTCGGCGCGGACTTTATTACCGATATTGCTGTGCTGTCCGTAAGTGCCAAAGATATTGATACCGTGGCCCCGATCGGCGACTCGGATGATCTGCAGCTGGGCGAGACCGTGCTGGCTATTGGTAATCCGCTCGGGTTTAATGGTACGATGACATCAGGGATTGTCAGTTACGACAACCGGCTGATCCCCGTATCGCTTAACCAGGATGGCAATTACGACTGGGAACAAAATGTCATCCAGACCGATGCAGCGATCAATGAAGGCAACAGCGGCGGTGCGCTCGTCAATCTGAGCGGTCAGGTGATCGGCATCAACACGATGAAAATTGCCGACACCGGCGTCGAAGGGCTGGGCTTTGCAATTCCGATCAACGAAGTGATGAACAACGCCGAGCAGTTGATGAAAAACGGCAAAATCAGCCGTCCGTATCTCGGTGTGTACAGCATCGATCTGGATAATGAGTATGCCTACCGCTCCTATGACGAGGAAGAGTCGGAGTCAACCAAGCCGAAGCTTCCCGATGGTGTGGAAGAAGGCGCGGTCGTCGTGGAGGCGAGCGGCCCTGCCAAGCAGGCTGGTCTGGCGGCAGACGATGTCATCGTCCAGCTGGACCGGAAGAAGATTGGCTCCACGCTGGAGCTGCGCAAGTATCTGTATAATCACAAAAAAGCCGGAGATACTCTCAAAATTACGTATTACCGCAGCGGAACCAAGAAGACCGTTAATGTCACGTTGGAGTCCCAGCCGGATAATCATAAATAATCAACCAGGATACACCGGAAAGGAAGCTTGAAACTATTGATGTATGTCGTATGCAAAGATCATGTGGAAGAGGCGCTGGAAGCGTTCGTGGATGAGTTCGAGGATGCTCCGGATGTCGTAGATCTGAAGGAAACCGAATTCTCGGACTGGGACCCGCCTGCCAAATGCATTTATTGCGATCAGCATGGCGAATTCCTGGTCGTCTGACTTGGCGGCCGGTTCCGGATGATACACAGTCGGCATGCTGACATTTCCCGATAACAGAAATACCAGCATGCCGATCAAGCTGATAGAGAGAGACAAAGAATGCGATACACTACTATAAAACAGCCAGACATTCCATTAGCGCGTACTGATCATGACGGAACAAAGGGGAAAGGGCCGGGTATCACGGTCCTTGTTTCCTTTTGCCTTCAGAGCTGTAGGCTCTTTGTCATTTAGCGACTTTGCTGTAAACCAATTTTAACTGCTTTGAGACGATTGCTGCCGAATACTTGGCTATAATGGGACATGTCGGCTTATGTGCCTCAGCATGCAGGATCAGATTGCCCAGGGAAAGGAAAAGAAAATGATAGACATCATGAGGTATGGAATGCTCACAACGAAGAAAAAGGAACTACATCGACGACAAGACAGGTATACCGGAAATGCCGGTTTGACTATACATAGAGGGCGGTGGGTATATGCCTAAGCCGCTCCAGCAGCACCGTTATATGCCAGGACTCGACGGCCTCCGGGCATTCGCCGTAATGGCCGTCATTATTTATCATCTGAATACTGATTGGGCACCCGGCGGACTGCTTGGTGTCGGAATCTTCTTTGTATTATCGGGTTATCTGATCACAGATATTCTCGCCGGGCAGTGGGAGCGCAATCGCCGTTTTGCGATGAAGGACTTCTGGCTTCGGCGTGCCCGCAGACTGCTGCCGGCGATGTTCGTCATGATCGCTGTCGTGGCGCTCTGGTGCCTGATCGGAGATCATTCGAGGCTCACCGCGCTGGCTGGAGATATTCCGGCAGCCCTGCTATACGTGAGCAACTGGTGGTTTATTTTCCATAAAGTATCGTACTTTGAGAGCTTCGGTCCGGCTTCACCGCTCGGCCATCTCTGGTCGCTGGCCGTAGAGGAGCAATTCTATCTATTGTGGCCGTTCCTGCTGCTGCTCGGGCTGAAGTTCCTGCCCAAGCGGGGCAATCTGGCCGGCTGGATTATCAGCCTGTCCATTATCTCGGCGCTGCTAATGGCAGTGATCTATGTACCGGGTGAAGACCCGAGCCGTGTGTACTATGGGACGGATACACGGATATTCGCCCTGCTGATCGGCGCGGCCCTCGCGATCGTCTGGCCAAGCATGAAGCTCAAGCCAAATGTATCCGCACCGGCGCAGCATGTACTGGACGCTACCGGAACCATCTCGCTGCTGGTACTGATCTGGCTTGTATGGCATACGAATGAATACCAGCCGTTCCTGTACCGCGGGGGCATGCTGCTCATCGCCATCGTTACCGCAATCCTGATCGCTGTACTGGCACACCCGGCGAGCCGCCTGGCTGTTCTCGTCGGCTGCAAGCCGCTGCGCTGGCTGGGTAAACGCTCCTACGGACTGTATCTGTGGCATTTCCCCGTGATCACGCTCAGCACCCCGCAGGTGAGCACTGAAGATCCATCCGTATGGAGAGCGATTATTCAGGTGGCGGTCAGCCTCGCGCTGGCGGAACTGAGCTGGAGATATGTAGAAGAGCCGATCCGCAGAAACGGCTTCCGTCAATCACTTGGCCGCACGTATGCACAGCGCAGCCGCTGGCGGAACTCCCGTTCCTGGATCTACGGAGGCAGTGCAGCAATGCTGTTCGTCGTCTCTGCGCTGGCGCTGGGACATGTCGTCTCCAATTCGGCACCCAAGGTCGATCCACAGCAGCCGCAGTCCGTATTCATCGTCGGCAAGCCGGTCTCGACAGACGACAAGTCCGCTTCTGCCGCAGACAAAATGTCCAAGGATGTAGCGAGTTCCGTGAAGTCCCAGGGCAAAGAACCGAAAAAAGCAGACCCGACCAAGCAGACTACCGAAGATCAGCAGGATAACGGCACGTCTGACAATGCGGCTGCAGGCAGCAAGGATGACGAGCCGACCAGCAAACCGTCTTCCGGCAGAACGACAGAATCCGGCAGTCTGAGTGCAGGCAGCAGCAAAGGCTCCGCCTCCAGTGAGCAGAGCAAGCTGTCCTCGGCATCCCAGCATAACGCTTCCGATCCTATGGCAGCTACGAACAAGAAAGTACTGGATAAAATCGTCTCCGGTGAAGGCGTAACCGCGATCGGTGACTCCGTCATGCTGGACGTCGCCCGCCACCTCAGCGAAGTGATGCCGGGCATCACCATCGACGGACGGGTAGGCCGCCAGATGACCGAGGCCCCGGCCGAGATCCAGCAGCTGCGCCGCAGCGGCCATCTCGGCTCCAAGGTGATTATCGAGCTGGGAACGAACGGTTCCTTCACCCGCGAACAGCTGGAAGACCTGCTGGATGAACTGGGTGATGCCAAGAAGATCATCCTGATCAATACACGTGTGCCGCGCCCATGGGAGACGCTGGTGAATGATACGATCAACGCGGTGGCTGCCGAAGATCCACGCATTATCGTGGTCGATTGGTATTCGGCGAGCAAGGGGCAGGACAGCTTCTTCGCGACGGACGGGGTGCATGTGAATCCATCCGGTGCCAAAGTATTTGCAACCCTGGTCGCCAACGCGATTGCCGGTAAATAAGCGGCGAATCAGCGCTGAATGTAACAGATGATGCAGTCGTGAGTGTATATAACTAGATTTAGAGGATATATTTTACAATTCGTACGGAAGTCCTATACAACTCCCTTAACAGACTTCCGATAGTATTAAAGGAAGATTCACAAGTGCTCCCTCTGGGCCGACCGCCATTCAGTCAGCGTGGAGGGAGTTTTTAATTTAGCGCGAGGATGTGAGACGTTTCTGTAGTCGAAGAATGATGGCAAATATGCCAGTATACCCAAGCTGCATACATATATTTATAAGTAAGCGAAAAGCAACAGAGAGCTATTCGCTATAGAGAAACAGCATAAACTTTATCCGCGTATATTTAAAAAAATATTAAATAATTACATCAATTTATCCGATATTTACTTGGTAACTATCTAAGTAAGTAAACGGAGGGTTTGGATTGAAAGGATTAGGGGTACTAAAGAAATCCGCTATCATGTTCTTAACAGCTGCTGTCGTATGTACTACACCGGTAGGCCTGACGACAAGCGTATCGGCTGAATCATCAAGTGTGGATTATTCCTCAAATTATACATGGGTACAGATGAACCCAACCACCTACCCAACAGGCAGAACAGCACCGCTGATGACATATGACCCGGTGAACAAGTACGTCATTCTGTTCGGAGGCCTGGTATCCGGCGTATGGTCATCAGAAACATGGAAATGGGACGGCCAAAACTGGACCCTGCTCAATCCAACTACCAAGCCGCCAGCTCGCAGCGGCGGCGGTATGGCTTATGATCCAAATAGCCAGCAGGTCATTATGTATGGTGGAGATGGTGGAGGAACCGGGACATGGGCATGGACAGGCACCAACTGGAAGCAGCTTCCGACAGCTCATAATCCGGGTGTCCGTCGTATTCCTTATATGTCTGTTGCACCGTCCGCAAATGGTACTACTCAGAATATCCTGTTATTTGGCGGATTGGACAGTAATAGCAATGAGTATGGTGACACATGGATCTGGGACGGTACAGACTGGGCTCAGGTAGCCATCAACTCGGGACCTTCCGCAAGATCATTTGGTCAGATGGCCTATGATCCGATTCACAAAAGAACAGTCTTGTTTGGCGGTGTAAGCAAGGGTGTTTTCTACAATGATACCTGGACATGGGATGGTTCCCAATGGACCCAGCACCCCATGTCAGCGAGCCATATCCCACAGGCAAGAGCAGGAGCGGGTATGGCCTTCGATGACTCGCATATTATTATGGCGGGCGGTGACGGCAGCGGCACTTCATTGAATGATACATGGATCTGGGATGGCAGCCAGTGGGAGAAACAGTCTTTGCAGAGCAGCTATACCCCCCACGCGCATATGGGCATGACCTATGATGCCAAAAACGGCAAAATCGTTATATTTGGCGGTTTCACTAGCGGTGTATCCGCTCTCCCGCGAGACACCTGGATTCTGCAAAATCTGCCAAAAGTAAAGACAGGACTCGCCGACAAGATTACTTCAACTTCGGTTTCCCTGTCGGGTGAGCTCCTGTCTGAAGGCAAATCTCCAGTGCAGTACGCAGGCATCGAGATCAATGATGGCAATGCAGTGACCCGCCATGCGGCACCGGACAATTCACTGGGCAGCTACATGCTGAATATTACTGACCTTAAGCCGGATACCAGCTATACGTATCGGGCATATGCAGTCGATGTATATGGCAATGTCGCCTATGGAGACAACGCCAGCTTCATAACCAAGAAAAAGTCGCCATTACTGCTCGACAGCTATAACTACAGCCTGAAAATTGGTGAGACCCATCAGACAGTTGCCCAATCCGTCTATGAAGGCGATGGCAGCCTGTTCACCATTACAGATGGTGTGACATTCAGTTCCCAATCACCAGAGATCGCTTCCGTGGATGACAAAGGTCTGGTTAAAGGCGTGGCTGAAGGCAATACTGTCGTGACAGCGGTATACAACGGCCTGACCGCTCAGGTGACGGTCAATGTGTACTTTACGCCGCCGACGCTGGTCAGACTGTCCGCAGACAGTGAATCCTATACGCTTCGCAAAGGCACTACCCAACCAACCGTAACGCGCGCCGTATACGATGACGGTACGAGCGAAGTAATCACCGGCAACCTGCAATACACGTCTTCCGACGAGAGCATCGCCACGGTCGATAGCAATGGTGTCATCACCGCGAGATCCAAAGGCAGTGCAGACATCACTATCGAATACGCAGGCAAAACTTTTGTGATTCGAGTCAATGTAACGGAAAAGCATAATTCCAAAAACAATACTACCAGCGGCGATTCCACACCAGCTGCACCAACCCCTGAGCCGACGGTTACTCCAGGGACCGATCCGGAAGTGGTCATCACCGATCCGTCTACCAGCGAACCGATCGCTACCCTGATCAAACAGGACAAAGACGGCAAGAAGACAGCCACCATCGCAGTCGACAGCGACAAAGCGATTGAAGCACTGGAGAAATCCAACCGCAGCACATTGGTGATCCGCTCCGACGAAAATGCGGATGAGACCCATACCCGACTGGATGGCACCATCGCCAAATGGCTGGATAACAAAAATGGCGCGATCGAACTGCAATCACCGTCCGGAAGATACATTCTGCCGGCCAAGCAGCTCGGTGTGAATGAACTCATCGCCAAAAATAACGCAGCCGCCAGCCTGTCTCAGCTGCATCTGAACGTAACCGTATCGGCAGCTTCGGCATCAGCCGAGCAGGGCATCCAAAATGCGGCTGCATTCAAAAAGCTAAGCATGGTCGGACCGGCAATGAACTTTGGCGTGACCTCCACGTACAATGGAGAACAGACATCAGTTCCAAACTTCGACCAGTATGCACAGCGTCTGATCCCGCTGCCGGCAGGCTATGATCCGAATCGTATTACGACAGGTATCATCTACGATGAGAACCAGATCTCGTTCATGCATGTGCCCACACAGGTTGTCCGCATTGACGGTCAGTATTATGCACAGATCAATAGCCTGGTGAGCAACGGCACGTACGCGCTGATCTGGAACGAGAAAACATTCGATGATGTGACCAATCACTGGGGCAAAGCAGCAATCGATAACATGGCTTCCCGCCTCGTCGTGGAAGGCATGAATGAGATGACTTTTGATCCAAATCGTAAGATTACCCGTGCCGAATTCTCTGCGATCGCGGTGCGTGCATTTGGACTGCAGGACGATCGTGCAGTAGGCAAATCCTTTACTGATGTTGCCAGCGGTACATGGTATACGCCATATGTAGGCACAGCATCTGCGTATGGCCTGCTGAATGGCTATACCGATGGTTCATTCAAGCCGGACAAGACGATCACCCGCCAGGAAGCCATCTCCATCCTGATCCGGGCAGCCCGACTGGCCGACATCAATCCGTCAGCCAGCAGTACAGCTACACTGAACAGCTACAAAGACGGCGCCCAGACCTCCGCATGGGCCAAGCAGGATGTAAGCTATGCGACAGAGCAGGGCATCATGCAGGGCGATGCAGCCGGTATGCTGAACAGCAAAGGCGCTGTGACCCGTGCAGAGACAGCTTCCCTGATGGAGCGTGTTCTGAAATTTGCAGAACTGATTTAAACGATGTCTATCCAGCCTTGACTGCCAAGCGATCCAACGTTTGGTAGAATGGGCAGGAAGCACAGGAAGCACAGGAAGCACAGGAAGCACAGGAAGCACAGGAAGCACAGGATAGTATGTAAGTAAGAAGAAAGAGACCTTTCTGTTGGTGGAAAGGTCTCTTTCTTTTTGCTTTAGCCTAGCTTAATAGGAGAGAGAGATGAATTCTGCAGTTTAATAATACGGTTTGTTCCGTTCATCCAGCGCACGTACTTGTTCTTCCAGTACACGTATTCTCTGATTTTGCCGATACAAGATTGGAGAAATAGCTATGATGAATAAAATGATGGCTCCGATGATCATATTAAGCCTCCTTATGTAGGTGAGTCGTATAAATAGTTTACATAAAAGAAAGTATCTGTTCAAAATGAAATTTGGAAAATAAAGTATGATATGATTTTTGGGGATGATGGAAGACTATAGTAGCAGACACTAGCCGGATATCTGGTATGATAATAACATGTGAGTTCCAGTGACGGGCGACAATACAGAGGTAACAGAATTCAGGAGGATATCGATGTTCATACAGATTATTGGAGTAGGCAAGCTCAAGGAAAAATACCTCGTACAGGGAATCGCCGAGTACGCCAAGCGGCTGACCCCGTATATCAAGTTCCAGGTAATTGAAGTTAATGACGAGAAGGCACCGGATACACTCAGCGATGCCGAGGTACGGATTGTAAAAGACAAGGAAGGCGAGCGAATCCTGGCACAGATCAAGCCGGATGCGCATGTGATTACACTGACACTGGACGGCAAGCTGTGGAGTTCCGAGGATCTGGCAGCCGAGATCGATAAGCTGGGGACGTATGGCAGCAGTCATATCGTATTTGTGATTGGCGGCAGTCATGGGATTGGAGACGAAGTGCTGAAGCGGGCGCAGCAAAAGCTGTGCTTTGGGCGAATGACGCTGCCGCATCAGCTGATGCGACTGGTGCTGGTGGAGCAGATTTACCGGGCAGTGAAAATTAACCGGGGGGAACCGTATCATAAATGACGCAAATTTTTTGGAGAAGAAAAGAAATTAAAAACCTCTTCAGTCTCAAACTCTTAAGAAAGCTAGCAAAATAGTTGAATTAATTCATAGAATGCCAGGAAGATTGAATGTGTAATAATCACAAATCATAATAGCGGTTTGAATATTATTCAGGTCAAGCTGAATTTGGTAAGGAGGCAGGATAGGTGCTGGGAATCGAGCTTCTTGACCATCTGATTGTTGCAGGGGACGAATTCTACAGGTATTGTGGTCACAGAAGTACGATCTCCCTAATGGACATTCGAGTATAGCACTGCTATAATGGACGTATGAACACATATGATAAAATATTGGCAGCTGCTCTTAAGGTACTTGAAGAGGAGGGCGGAGCCCAATTTTCGACGCGAGCCGTAACTTCGATCGCGCAGGTCACGGCTCCTACCCTCTACCACCATTTCGGTAATGCCGATGGACTCCTGAGTGCAGCTATAGTGGAAGCATTCAAACAGTTATTTGAAAGCAAGATTGCCGCTGTGGAGTCCACCATTCCCGAGATAGCTCTTCGTCAAGGATGGGATGACTATGTCCGCTTCGCGGCAGCCCGTCCTCGGATTTATGCGGCGATGATGGGACGGTTACTTGAGGGAGCCCATATCGAGGCGGCAGATCAGTCGTACCAAGCACTGGTGAAAAATATTCAGAGAGCCGCCGCCGAAGGCAAACTGGCTGTGTCCGCCCAGGCTGCAGCAGATCTGGTCTGGGCTTCCGCCAATACAGCCTCTTGGCTGTATGTAACAGCCCAGATTCGTAAGGCCCCCCCACCCCAACCCGACGTCGTTGATCTCATTCGGGAGAGCGTTATGCAGATCATTTTGATCCCCATGACGGACGCCGATTCAGAATGAGGGATTCGGTGAAAGAGCCTGGAGATTTCAGGCAAATATTCAATTTAGAAGACACATAAAAAAGATCGCCTATCCAACCTGGACCTCCAGGAGGATGGCGATCTTTTTTATGTCTGGAGGATGTGAGTATTAATTTCCTTGTGTTTGTATTGGGTAACAGGTGAAAGGCACGCCGAGTGCATCACGTAGCGCTTGTTAAAGCAATGTTCAGACCGCAGAACAACATTTTAAAAAAAGTATAGCACTGCTATAGACAGTCCAATATAGCGGTGCTATAATAACGGTATAACAGCGCTATACAGTGATCCATATCTTATCAAACTTAGGAGGGTTATTATGTCATTCAAAACTCAAGAACTGGTCGTCGTCACAGGTACATCCAGCGGCATCGGCAGGGCTACCGCGGAGCAGCTCGCCGCTGACGGATTTCACGTTTTGGCAGGGGTTCGCCGTCAGGAAGACGCCGACAAAATCAAAAGCAAAAATATTGAGCCGGTGATCGTCGATGTTACCAATGTCGAGACACTGAAGGCGCTGGCAGAACGGGTAGTGAAGGATCCGCTTAGTCGCCCCTTGCGGGCCGTAGTTAACAATGCCGGAATCGCTGTTAATGCACCTCTCGAGATGGTTCCGCTTGATGAGCTACGCCGTCAGATTGAAGTCAGCGTGATCGGACAGGTTGCGGTTATTCAGGCGCTTACTCCGGCATTGTTGAGCAGCGGCGGACGCGTAGTTAATGTGGGCTCGGTTGGCGGAAAGGTCTCCATGCCCGGTTTTGGAATCTATTCGGCAGCAAAGTTTGCCATGGAAGCAATCAATGACAGTCTTCGGAGGGAGATGGCCTCGTTCGGGCTTAAAGTCATCATGATTACTCCGGGAGGTGTCAGCACTGGACTGTCGGAGCAAGGGATTACGACAGCGGAGCGGCTATCCAGGTTGATGACGCCGGATCAGCACAGACGTCATGATCGTCTCTTTGATGCCGTGAAGGCTCAGGCAGAATCATGGGCCACGGACGGTATCCGCCCTGAAAAAGTGGCAGCAGTTATTTCACGCGCAATCCATGAAAGAAAGCCGCGCACCCGCTATACGGCAGGTCGCGATTCGGCACTGCTGACCCGACTGGTCCGTATTCTCCCAGACAAACTCCTCGACCGAATGCTCCGCAGCCAGATGAAGCTGCAGTAACGGATATTTTTACGAATGCCTATTACAAAACAGGAGAATGAATCATGTCACAGCAACCGTTTGAACATGCCATTATTGTAGGTGGATCTTTAGGTGGTCTAATGATGGGCCTTGCGTTATCCCGTTCTGGTTATGCAGTGACCATTCTTGAACGTGCAGATTCATCATTAAGAAATGGTGCTTTTATTCGCTTACGCACAAATCCCTCTCGTAATAGTGAAATTGAACGAGAATTAAGACACCTGGCATCCAGTGGTAGTAACAATGTTGAAGCCTGGTCAGCCATTCAAGAACGTTTGCACAACGCAGTCGCTAAAGAACCTGGCATTACCCTTCGGCACCATACACGAATTGTTAGTGTTGGGCAAAATGAATCGTCCGCTTGGGCTACCAGTGAAGAGGAGCAGACGTTTAAAGGAGACTTCTTGATTGGCGCAGATGGATATCGCAGTATTGTCCGCCGTTATTTAAGCCCTGACAGACCATTTGCAGATTATACTGGCTATCTGGCTTGGGTAGGGAAAGTGGATGAAAATTTGCTGCCAAAGAAAGACTGGAAAAAACGGCAGCTTTCGAGCGCTTATTTCAGCGATAGTGCCGCCGGTAAATTGACAACTGCGGTGATGCCAGGGAAAGAGGGGCGAACCCATCCCGGCCAGCGATGGATAGGTTTTTGCTGGTTTGATTATTCGCATAATCTATTGCTGTCTGAATCAGGCGTGTTAAAGGACGGGATTGTCCAGCATTCCTTATACGGTGAAGCTGTTCCGGATTCGCTGCTGAAAGAACTATCACAAACCAGCCAAGCCAACTGGAGTAAAGAAGAGGATGCCATTTTGCAAATCGCGATTAAGGATCGCAGTTTAATCGGGGCGCCTGTTAATGAATACCTCCCTAATATATTGTCAAAAGGAAGAATAGCCATGATCGGCGACGCAGCTCATACCATGTCGCCAATGACAGGCGCAGGCTTTAATGACTCACTTGACGATACGGTTGCCATTATGGATGCCATTAAAAAGTATCCGAATTCGATAATAAATGCTTTGAGTGAATACCAAACACGTCGTTTAGATATAGTTCGTCAAGATGTTCTTGCCGGCCAAGGCTTTAATCGTACTTTTGGAAGCGTATAATAGCACGGAACTAAGCCATTGATGCACTAAAATTTTAAGCATAAATGGGAAATTTGCCCATCAGAGAAAATAGTAATGCAAAATTACGCAGTGTATAATTTAGGAGGAATTAGCATGAATGATACAAAGAACCGTTACGTTACTGTACTCTGGGAGGCGAGAGCTAAGGCAGGAAAAGAAGCCGAGATGAAGGCATTTATGACTGCTGCTGTCACCCCGTCGCGCAACGACTTGGGCAACATTGATTACGAGGCTCACGAGGTAGAAGGCCAGCCTGGCACATTCATTATCTACGAGCGCTGGGAAAACCGGGATGCCCTCGATCGGCACCTGAGCGCCCCGCGGATGCAAGAACTGGTGCCCCAGCTCTTGGAGCTGATGGAGGGATCTATTGAGGAAGGCATTCGACTCCTGCAGCCGTTCCGCCCAGCGCAGTAAAATGCAGCACCGAGCGGAACCCATTAAGTTTTGCTCGGAAAGCTTGAGAGGTAATTTCGTGAGCGCTTAAAGACTTGAGTGGAGGAGGTAGAACGTTGGCAACGATCGATGATTTTGCAGCACTAGATATTCGTGTCGGAACGATTAAGGAGGCGGAGTTTTTTGAAGAAGCAAAGATCCCTGCGATAAAGCTTAAGATTGATTTTGGACCGGAGATCGGGATGAAATCTTCAAGTGCACAAATAACTAAGCGTTACAAGGTTGAGGGAATTGTAGGGAAGCAAATTATAGGAATCGTCAATTTTCCTCCTCGGCGCATTGCAGGATTCAAGTCGGAGGTATTAGTTTTGGGAGGGGTTCCGGAAAAAGGAGATGTTGTTCTATTAAAGCCGGATATTGAGGTCCCTAATGGTACTCCTATTTCATAAAAATAAGAATCTACGGCGATGCTTGGGTAAGTCTCCGGTAATAACTGGAGACTTATTGGTATGTACTATGTACAACTAACTCCGCACCCCAATCTTCTGTTTGTATAAAGTCCCTGATATATTGTGATCATATGTTGGGGATAATCCCCAATTCGTTATTTGAGATACTCTCCAATCTACCAAATAAGCAGAGAGCTAAAGGAAGGATGAGAGCTGTCAAAATTAACGAATGTGCGTTTGAAAGATACCTCAACAATGTACTTGTCTTTTGTTGGTCGTACTACCATTCCATGCAGACGATTTAAATTATAAAGAGCAAATTTAAAGCACTAGCAAGATTTTGCCTTACATATTCCGAACCTGACTACATCCCACTCCTTAACGGCTTGCCGTCTGTTCGCTCGGCCGTCTTTCACGCAAAAGCTTTTCCGCAAAATGTACATTAAAAAAGTGAATGATCGGTCCGAGACCGAACATGGACACCAACGTCCCAAGTCCGATAATGCCCCCAAACATAAAGCAAATAAACGCGCAGAGAGCATCCGTAAACATGCGGTGCCAGAAATAGCTGACTCGCGGGAAGCGATCCCTCATCAGCAGGGACAGGCAGTCATAAGGGGCGATGCCCACGTTGGTGGTCTGATACAGCGATACGCCAAAGCTGCATACCACGACGCCAATCGCTACCGTGATCACGCGCTGCCACAGCAGTTGAGGCTCGCCCGGCACGTCGATCCAGATGTTATAAAAAAATGTAACGACATAACCCAGAAATACGGCGTTTACGATCGTGCCGATTCCGATAAACCGGCGTCCCGCGATAAGCTGGATCACGAACAAGGAGAGGTTGAGCAGGATCAGAAAACGGGCATACGCGATCCCGCTTGTATCTGCAAGTGCCATTACCATGCCGCTGAAGGGATCGTTCCCCAAGCCGGATAATTTGAAAATGCTAATTCCCATACCCAAAAAAACATTGCCGACCAGCATAACGATCAATCGCTTTGGATCTGTTAACGTATTAAGGAATCCCTTCATATGAACCGTCCTATAGTCAGATTATCATTCTGCCCAGCGCAAACGACGCCGTCATTATAGCACAGTTTCCACGGGCGTTCCGTGCCGATTTTTACCGCTCTACATCTCACATCTTGATTCTCCTCTCCCAAACTCCAGATACTTCGGATCGTTCTCCATAAAATTTTGATACCGCCGTCCATATAAGCTCCAGTCAGCTCGTCCGCTGTCTTTTCACTGCCTTCTACCTTCAAACCTAACCCTCTAGCTATAGCCCAAACATATGACCAGACATACTTTTTTCATATGACAGAACTCCTCTTCCCTCATGGTATACTCATGAGAACAAAAAGGCAGAAGGAGCAAGTGATATGATTCCCTTTCGACACGATCATGTAGGTAGCTTTTTACGTCCTGGCAACTTGAGTCAGGCGCGCGAACAATATAAAGCAGGCAGCATCACCCATGAACAATTACGAGCTGTAGAAGACCAAGAGATTATTCGCATTATTGAAAAGCAGAAGGAAAACGGCGTGCTCGCTGTTACGGATGGCGAGCTGCGCAGAAGCTGGTGGCATTTTGATTTCCTGGGCGGTTTGGATGGCGTAGAGTTGTATGAACAGATCGACGGCCCGCAATTTCACAATATGCAAACGCGCAAGGGTGGGATTCGCGTTGTAGGCAAAGTGGATTTCTCGACTCACCCTTTCCTGGAGGATTTCAAGTTCGTCCAACAGCATGCAGGTGAGACGATAGCGAAACAGACGATTCCGAGTCCGAATATGCTGCTATATCGCCTGGAGAATGGTGCCAATGTGTATACGGATCGCGAGGCGTTCCTGCAGGATACGATTGCAGCATATCAAAAAGCGATCCAAGCGTTCTATGACGCGGGATGTCGCTATCTGCAACTGGACGATACCGCTTGGGCAGACCTTTTCTCGGAAGCAGGGCATGATAAGCTGCGCGCCAAAGGGTTGGAGCCAGCGGAAGAGTTGCACACGATGCAGCGTATGATTAACGAATCATTGGCTCATAAACCGGCGGATTTAGTCGTGACGATGCACATTTGTCGTGGTAACTACAAATCGAATTATTTCTCAACGGGTGGCTATGATTATGCTTCTGAGGTGATCTTCGGCGGCTTGGACGTAGACGGATTATTTTTGGAGTTTGACGACGAGCGCTCCGGCAGTTTCGATTCATTAAAACATGTGAATCGCAAAGATCTGAAAATCGTGCTCGGTCTGCTCACATCCAAAACCGGCGAATTAGAAGATAAAGAACACATCAAAGCCCGGATTGCCGAAGCGGCTACCTATGTCCCGCTGGAGCAGCTTTGCTTAAGCCCGCAATGCGGATTTTCGTCTACGGAAGAAGGCAATATTTTAACGGAAGACGAGCAATGGCGTAAGCTGCGTTACGTGAAGGAAATTGCAGACGAGGTATGGACGTAATCCATTTATTTAGATAAAAAAAGGGGTTATACAATGACAATTCAAGCAGACCAGGATGCCGTGAACGCCATTACCATTGAAGCGCTGATCAATGGCCAGAATGTAAAGTCTCTCTCCCAATCCACCAAAGAGAATCCGGCGAATCCGACCGAGATCGTGGGCTATTTCCCTGTTACGACGAAAGAACAAGCCGTCGAAGCGATCGAAGCAGCCGCAGCCGCTTTTCAAACATGGAAGAAAACCGATATCGAGGATCGCGTGGCAAGCATGCGCAAAGCGATCGAGAAGATTCGAGCAGCCGAGAACGAAATCGTGCATTTGCTGTCCAGAGAGCACGGCAAGCCGCTGTATGATGCGCACGGCGAAATCTATGTTGCGTTGATGTGGATGGAGTTTGTTTGCAATGAAGCGGCCGCGGCTCTTCAGGGAGAGATCCAAGAGCATGATCACGGCAAGACGATTCTGTCGTATGACCCGATCGGTGTGGTAGCTGCGATCAGTCCATGGAACTATCCGATTGCGTTGTCTACGATCAAGATCGCTCCTGCCTTGCTGGCGGGCAATACCATCGTGCTGAAGCCAAGTCCGTATGCGCCGCTCGCAGCAGCAAAAGTGGCAGAGATTATTGCAAGTGAATTCCCAGCGGGCGTAATCAATGTCGTTCATGGAGATACGGATGTAGGCGTTGAACTGACTACGAATCCGCATGTGGCGAAAATTGCTTTTACAGGCGGAACCGAGACGGCCAAGCATATTATCAAAGCGGCTTCCGACACAATTAAAGATATGACGCTTGAGCTGGGTGGTAACGATGCAGCTATTTTTCTGGACAGCTTTGACGTTGAGGATGAGCGTGCGATGCGCCGGATTGTCGTTTCTAATTTCTTGACAACAGGTCAGATCTGTATGATCGCTAAGCGTGTATATGTACACCGTTCGATCTATGATCAGTTTGTGGAAAAATATATCGAGGCGGCTAATCGTTGGATTCGTATCGGCGATCCGTTCGACCCTGATACGACAGTAGGTCCGGTCAATAACGTGAAGCAGAGGGATTACGTACTGAGTCTGGTCGAGGACGCGAAGCAGCGCGGGGCCAAGGTTATTCCTCTAGGACGTATTTTGGATCAGAAGCGGTTTGACGAAGGATACTACCTGCAACCGACGCTCGTTCTGGGTTGCAATGTGCATGATCCGATCGTGGTGGAGGAACAGTTCGGTCCTACGGTTCCGATTCTGCCATTTGATGATGAAGAGCAGGTGATTCATCTGCACAATGAAAGCATCTATGGATTGACGAGTTCGGTGTGGGGGAAAGAAGAGGATGCGATTCTCCTGGCGCGTCAACTCGAAGCTGGAACGACGATGATTAATACGGCTGCTGTTCAAGGACTGGACGTTCGTTTCCCGTTCGGCGGCTTCAAGCAGTCCGGAATCGGCCGCGAATACGGCACGGAAGGCATCCGCACGTATACGCAGCAGCATGTGATCAATATTCCGAAGATGCTGGATCTTCCTTATATTCCGGAATAAACGGTAGAGAAGTTGTTACAAAATCCTGCTGTTGATGACAAGTGAAGGCTCTAATACGACGCCCTGTCTACTGATTTTTGAGAATCGGAAGACAGGGCGTTTTTCTGAGCAGCAGGAAAAGCAATCTGATCGAGATCCTGATGAACCAGGCATGTTTCGTGTTCGGCGGCTTTAAAGTTAACTAATCCAAACGACAAATACACAAAACGAACCTTTTCGGCGATATAGCTCGGGAGTTTCGTTTATTCTTTTCTAACTTGACAGATTAGTGAAAGAGCGATTAAAATTACAAACGCCCCAGTTGTAACTATTTAAGTTACAGTTCACTGAAAAATTCAGGTTTGGAAAGGAAGAAGTAAAAATGAAAAATTGAAAACCATGGTTTGGATTTACGTTATTGATCGGTTTGGTATTAGTATTGGGAGCTTGTTCGAATAAGACCGACGATACGAGCGCGGCTGCCGGTGCACCTGCGGAAACTGCCTCGAATACCGAAACGGCGGCCGACACGAAGCCAGAGACGACGAATTTAAAAATTACCACATTTAATCCGGGAGACAGCAGCGTGTTCGCAGTAGCTTCCAATCTGATCGAAGGGCCGACCGAAGTCGTGCTGGTGGATGCTCAATTCAAAAAAATGATGCTCAGAAGCTGGTACAAATGATCCGGGATACAGGAAAAAAACTAACAGAAGTTTATATCAGTCATCAAGATCCTGATTATTACTTCGGTCTGTCGGAGATCCGTGCGGCTTATCTCGATGTGAAGATTGTGGCGACTCCAGCTACGGTGGAAGGGATCAAAGCCACCATTCAAACGAAAAACGATCATTGGAACCCGATTTTGAAAGAGAATGCTCCGACTGCGCAGGTCATTCCGGATGTGCTGGACGGCGATCAGTTGACGGTCGACGGCCAAACGATTCAAATTATCGGTCTTGACGGGAACGACCCGGCGCATACGGTTCTTTGGATCCCTTCGGAAAAAACGATTCTCGGCGGGGTGTCCGTTTATGAAAACGAACATGTGTGGATGGCGGACAGCCAAACTCCAGAAAGCCGCAAAGAATGGCTGGAGCGGTTGGATCAGATTATCGCGTTAAACCCGGAGCGAGTCATCCCGGGACATTACGTTGGCAGCAGCTCGGAAACCGTGTCCAGCGTAACCTTTACCCGTGACTACATCAAAGACTTCGAAGCCGCGGCTGAGAAAGCCAAGGATTCGAAAGAACTGATCGCCGCAATGGAAAAATCCTATCCGGACTTCGAAAACAAAAGCGATCTTGAGACGATCGCTCAAGTGATCAAGGGCGAAATATCCTGGCCTTAATACCACTATTTACGGACATAACCACCCCCCCTTCCACGCATGCATCGTACAAGGGGGCGTTTGAGATGGAATAGCATATTGCTGCAGATAAATCCTCAGTTGAAAGCTTATGAGAGGAATGGTTCTCTTAGGTACCTCTCAGCGTACATGTTACAAAGCAGAGGGGTAAAGTAATGCTTAATCAAGAGTGACTAGAAAAGTTGTAATGAATGTAGTTTAAGCCTTTCAATCTTTTTTTTGTAGAAGAGTATGGTGAACAAGCTCTTCTACTCGACTACTTTAATAAAATTGAGCTATTACTTAAAAACTATATTATTTTTATGCTACAATAAAGCGAAAATTTGACGTTAAAAGTCCAACTAATAGGCAGGACATATCATAATAAATGGAGGAAAATATGGAGTTAGATCAACGATATAATAAGCTAAAAGAGTTTCAGGACTTGTTTGAAAATATTTTTAGTAAAACTAAAACTCAATATAATTTTTTCCCAAAAACAAAGTACAACCTTAGTGATGGACACATACTTGTTCTGACCTATCTTTATAGAGTGAAAAAATGTACAGCATCAGATATTACGAAATATTTAGGAATTACTTCCGGTGGAGGGACGGTTCTTACTGACACATTACTGAAACATAATTTAATTAATCGTCTTAGATTAGAAGAAGACAGAAGAGTTGTTCAGCTATCGTTAACGACTGAAGGTAAGGAGATTGTGGATCAAATTATCGAAAACCGAGCAAAGACATTTGTTGAACTATTTCATGATTTAGAAGAAACAGAAATCGATCAAATGTTAAGCGTTTTTCGTAAAATTAATAAAAAACTAAAATAAATACACAGTGTAACTTTATAATTGATAGAAATTCTCATTGACTAATGACATAACCCTATGTTAAGTTTATTTTTAAATATTATCTTATTTAATAAGATAATTATCTAATAATATATAGGAGGAGTAAATAAGCTATGTTTATCAACCAAGCACACTTCGAAAGTGACAAGTTCAATGAGGACTACATCATTTCAAAGATAAAAAAAACTATAGACCAAACGGAAGATGTTCAAGGATTGATTGCATTAGAATGCTGGAAGAAGGAGAGTAATGCACATGTAGAATATGTCCTTGTAACAAAGTGGACAACTAAAAAAGAATTTACTACATGGTTATCAAGAGAAGACCATGTTAACGAGCATAAGGAAATGAACAAACAAAAGAAACAGGGAGTCAGTGAAAAGCCAATTTTGAAAAAGACAATTGTTCAATACGAGTCAGTAGAGATTACTAAATTTTAAAATTAAAGGATGGAGTAAGTTTTGAAAATTAATATAAAATATAAACAAGCTATTTTTTCTTTCTTAATGGCTTTCAGTATGAGTATGCTTATTTCATTTATTTTGGTTTCAATAAACGTTGGGTACAATGAGATTTTTCTACAGACGTGGTTAAGAAATTGGGGGATGGCATTTATTATTGCTTTCTTTGGAGCATACTTTTTGCCAAGGTTTATACAAAAGATTGTTATAAAAATAAATTTTGTGGATGAGAAGTCGGAAGCTTTTAATAAAGCCAAAACTATTTTATAAATAAATGAAAGCATATTCGAACATAGACACGATAAATATCGTGTAATTGGTGAGTACAACTACAGTAACAATCTTTTATAAATTTCAGTCAACATGTAATAGTTGGCTAGTTAAAGGGCTAAAGTCCTTATGGTCTGATTGGGAAAACCATACTGTTTGGGATACGAAGAATTAATATTCGATAATAGAGAAGTTCTATGCAAAGAAGCCACTCCATGTACGGAGTGGCTTTGTGTTTAGATACATTATGGTGAACCGTATCATAAGTAGAGCGAAATTGTAACTTCATGATCTATGTTTATTGTAAAGCTTTTTTCCGTTAAGAGAGTCTACCAGGTACACCCACCCGATCAATCCACATAAAACAAATCCAAACGCATGCAGTGCTCCATAAATGGGAATGAAATCAAGGATCGTTAAAGCAAATCTGTTTTTCAGGAGCGGATAGAACATGGAAATTACGACAACAGTGTAGAAGGCGAGGCAAGAAAGAACTAAAAAGAATGCTGCCTTTTTGTATAACGCGTTTCGCTTTAAGTATGTAAGGAGATACGTAGTGTAAATTGCAATATTACAAGCAAACAACGTGACACCAATATACTCAATCGGCTTGGAGAAAATCATACCGATCGCGATCAAAACAGGTCCGATAATATCGATGACGACGACCCACGGATACCAGCTCTTCTTCGTCATGATCCGTCCCAGCATACCAATAAAAATCGGAACGATCGCAGAGGAAAAATGAAAATGAACCGAACTTAATGCATGTGTGTCAGGATTAGCCTGGAAGAGGGTCCATTGATACTGATACAAGGTGAACCAAATGCCTCCGATAAAAAAGTAAACGAGTCCCGCGCCAATCGCAATTTCTGCTATTTTTCCTTTATGTATCGCTATATTGGCTATCCCATACAGGCAAAGCAGCAAGGTGAGCAATAGCCAACCAAGGGAGAGAGTCCCCGGTACGGCTGTACCTTCTAATCCCCAAACCTTACTGCTCATCACAGAGGCCAGAGCAAGAAGCGCTGCCGGAAATTGAAACCACTTCATAGCCGTATAGATCATCCGTTGATGGGTATTTTTTTGGTCGTATTTCAATAGTAAAACGACCAGAGGTACAATGACAAAAGCCGCAAACAACAGAAATTTTTCAACCAATTCCAATTGGAAATAATCAAGAAAGAATATGAGAATGATGGTGATTCCACCTGGAATTATTGGTACGAATAAGGATTTCATTATTTGTTTCTTGAAACGGCGCATGGCAGCTCCTTTCTAACCAGGCTTAGCATGATACTTACCTATATCGGGTGGTGAAGCATTCTTTATCATAAATAAGTGATGCTCTTTTTAGTAGTTTAACACAGTTGCTCGCCGATCGACCTGTTACACCGAGCCGTAATATAAGCAAAAGCAAATAAAGGATTTAAATTAAATTATCGATCTAATGAGAACAGTTTTTAAGTTTGATTAATTCAGAATAATACTCAATCTCTTTCAGATTTTAAATACCTTATCTTATTTCAAATTATTTAGTTAACTTTAATCTGTTTTATTTTGTTCTGCAGCATTTCCTATTAGCGGAGTGACAAAAAATCTCATCTCGGAGATGCCGTTGGTACGCTTAAGTTTCCAATTGACCCGTTTTTTGTGTTTATTGGAAGTGATATTATTAATTAGCCGGACTACTTATCTATCGGTTCACTCTCAGCTATCAGTTGATTAATTCTATTCTTTCCCCATTCGTACATCATCTCTATGATAGGTAGAAGAGTAAACCCGACTTCTGTCAGATAATATTCAACTTGTGGTGGAGAAACAGGATACACTTTCCGAGCAATTAATCCATCCTTCATTAGCTCTTTTAGTTGATTGGATAATGTTTTATGAGAAATATCCGTAAATAAACGTTCTAGATCGCTGTATCTGGTAGCGCCGTCAATCCCTAAATGATATAAGATAACGACTTTCCATTTACCGCTAAACATTGACAATGTAAACTCTTTAGCGCAATGATAATCGCCATTTTCCAAACGCTTTCTGATATTTTCTCTAAGAGTTTCTACCATTTTAATAACTTCCCTTCTTGGTATAACATTTAATCGGATAATCTGTATCTTTCGGACTCTAGTTGAAGCTGAAAATCAACGAAGTCAGCAATAAGAAAATGCACCCCCCTTCCTTTTAATGAAGGGAGGTGCATTTTTGCAGTTTCCTTGTATTTGCAAGGAAAAAGGTATAATCATTTATCTACTAAATTACTTGGTGAATAAATTTAATTCAATTAGTATTTATTCAGCCCACTTTGCCAATCCAGCAGGACTCGTACCAGCCATGTAACCACCGTCAATAATAATGTTTTGGCCAGTGAGGTACAAACAGTCATCCGCAGACAAAGCGTGAATAATAGCGACAGCCTCTTCTGGCTCCATGAATCGTCCCAAAGGCCAAGCGTATTTTGCAACCTTCAGCTCGGTCTCAACACCTTCTGTGTAAAGCATCGGCGTATTCATAGAGCCTGGAGAGATGCAGTTGCAGCGCAGCCCGCGATGAGCTTGTTCCATAGCGACAGTCTTGGTCAAATTGGTGATGGCTGCTTTAGAAGGTCCATAAGCACCATATCCCGGCATGGCCGCGCTATCACCAAGTGAGCTGGTGTTAACAATAGCTGATTTATCCGGCATAATCGGCAGCGCATATTTAATGGTATGGAAAGTACCGTAGTAGTTGACTTCCATTACTTTGCGTACATCTTTCATTTCCAATTCTTCAACAGGAATTTCAGGAGTTATGATGCCAGCACAGTTAACCAAAATATCAATGCGCCCGTGTTTTTCTTTGACATTTTCCATAATCGCCTTTACTGCCATCTCATCAGTGACATCAAGCTGATGGAATTCGCATTTGCCAGGAAGGCTGTCGGCAACTTTTTGTCCAAGTTCTCCCTTGATATCTGTACCGATTACATAGGCTCCAGCTCCGACGAAACGGCGCAATACACCTTCACCCATACCTTGAGCAGTACCTACTACAAAAGCAATTTTACCAGTTAAATCAAAATACATTCCTAACACTCCTTTTAGTTGAGATAAATAACTTACTTACATTCAACCGTATCTGTCCTGATTAAGAGTCATAGCAACAACAGTAATCATTTTTTTCTAAACCTGCTAGTTGTGAGTGAGTTAAGATGTTATGACTTCGTTAAAAAAGAAGGCTTTACTTGTATTTGTTGAAGAGCTTTTTGTTTCTACGGAAAACTTTTAGCAGATCCTCCTCTCCTTATAATGTTTTTTATTAAAAGCAGAAATTGAATCATGAATAACAATTCAATTGAATTTTTTAGGTGTCGACCTATAACTATTCGGTACAACTAATACCTTTCCAAAATATTTCAAATGAAGTATCTAGTGAATGTTCGTAAGATTGGCCAGTATTGTAAAAAAGGTGGACAATCAAGCCATCAAAAAGCGTGACATAACCAAGGGTACATTCTTCTGGTCCTGAAGGGAATGCTTCTTTTTCAAACACTTTTCTCACTTCGTTCTTAAATACATTGAAGTTAGTCAGATACCGGGAAGCCACAAATGTGTTGATTTCCATAGGCGGTGAATATGACATTAAATGAAGGAAAACAACAGTCGCATTCTCACTTGTCCGTCTTTTCATTTCCTTTAAGAAATGATAGAGCAACTCTTTGGAAGTAACACCAGATTGATTTTTGAAATATGCTTGTATAAATTTAATTTCTTCTTCTATTACTTCGTCATAGAGTTCAGTAAACAAGTCCCTTTTGGTTGAATAATGGTAGTAAATTGACTGTTTTCTCATACCTGCCTCTGTGGCAACCTGAGCCATTTTGACACCTTCATATCCGTATTTGTGGAACTGATTGATTGCTGCTTGCTTAATTAATTGTTTGGACATTATTACCTCCTTAGTTCACTGATTTTCTTTTCACAATCCAGTGAACCATATAAATAATCAGAAGTAAAACGTAAATCAGCGTAGCGATGATATAGATAACTTGATAAGAACCGGTCGCAACAGCTGCCATTCCGAGAATTAATGAACCTCCCCCGATTCCCAAATCAAAGAAATTAAAGAAGGTAGCCATGGCGTCCTCATGTTCATGTTCTCCAACCAAATTCAAACACCAAGTTTGAATCGCCGGCAATAACGCACCAAATCCAAATCCATAAACAACTGCTGCTATCAGTAGCATCACGTCATTAGCTGCTACATAGAGCAAGAGTAATCCTACAATTGAAAAAAGAGAACCGGGTACGACAATGATAGTTGGTCCATATTTATCGAATAACTTTCCGGAAATAATACGGACAACGAAACTTGCCATAGCAACTAGGAAGAAGAAGAACCCTACTTGTGTAAATTCTCGTTCAAGTGCATAAAGTGAAAAGAAGGACATAATTCCTCCTGCAGCAATACCCACCAACAAAATTAAAAGGCCCGGAAAGAGCACCCGTTTTTCGAAAAACTTTACCTTCACATTAATTTCCTTGTCCATTTTTTTTCCTTCGGGTGTTCTCTTAATAAAGATCGCCATAATTACGGCCAGTATAAGAACAGCCATTCCGCCCAAGAACAATCGCTGGAAATCATACAATTCCAGCGTCAAAATACCAATCATCGGACCTACCGAGATGGCTACGGTTTCTCCGACTCCAAAATAGCCAATTCCTTCACCTCTTCGCTCCTTAGGAACAATCTCAGCTGCGAGTGTAGCAAAGTAAGTGGTAATCAATCCGAACCCAGCTCCGTGAATCAATCGGATAATTAGTAATTCCGGTATACTATCCGCCAGGTAGTAGGCCCCGGTTGAAAGAGCATTTAGCAAGATTCCGATAATTAATAGTATTTTCTTATCGAACTTGGTTGCCAATAATCCCGCGAAAGGACGCGTTACTATTGCAGAGAGGGTAAAAATCCCTGTTACCAGTCCCACTTGACCGGCTCCTTCTCCTAACGCCGTTACAAATAAAGGCAACGTCGGTAAGAGCATTTCAAAAATCATAAATACTAAGGCATTAGCAATCAAGACAAAGATGAATGATAATGACCAAATTTTATTGCTTACGGGTTTCATTTCGAAATTCCTCCTAGACCTCTTTCTAAAACAACTTTCAAAGTATATACCTGACTACAGTCAGTTGTCAACATTGCAAAAATGGTATTTAAAAAATAAATGTAATTGACTACAGTCAGTCTAGTTTTCTTTTAATAAATTTCTGGAGATATATTAAGTATAGGATCCTTGTTCTTTAGAATGGATCAACTAATTTACCAAAAAAATAAGCTTCTTATTGTTAGATGCTTTCTAGTTCGTATCTTTCAACTTTTCTTAGGCTGCCTTCATAGTTAATAAAACTGGACAGGTATTTTTTTCCCTTAAATGTCCAATCGAACAAAGTATAAAGAAAATGACTCTCCTTTTGACAAGGAGAGTCTACTAAATAGAACGTTATGAGTTGTTTTAACATATAAAGAATCATTTTTGCTTATGTGACAAGAGTTACTTAACACTCTGAAAACGTGGAAATCATAAAGATTTCCACGTTTGGAAGTTGTCTTCAATAAAATCCTCTGTTTCGAGTACACCCGAGTTTAGGAGGAATGAGACTTAAGTTTCTAAAAGTTTAAGTGACTCGCGATTGAAGGCTTCCAAATCATCCGGTGTACGGCTAGTGACAAGGTTACGGTCTACAATAACTTCTGCATCCTTAACAATTGCCCCTGCATTTTTAAGATCATTACGAACTGATACGAAACTTGTCAGCTCGTAACCTTTAATAAGACCTGTATCAATTAGGAATTGAGGACCGTGACAGATTGAGAATACCGGTTTCTGTTCTTTAATAAAGTGGGCAGCAAACTCGGCATTTTTTGGATTAATTCTCAAAAGATCAGGAGAGAAGCCGCCTGGAACTAAAAGTGCATCATAGTCCTCTGGAGTAACTTCATCAAAACTCTTCTCGATTTTGAATTGTCCACCATGGTTTCCTGTGATTTCTACAGGACCATCGGCGTTGAGAAGTTCTACACTATGACCGGCTTTTTCTAAATGTTGAACAGGGCTAGTCAATTCAATATCTTCGACCCTATTTGTAACTAAAACTGCTACTTTCTTTGACATATAACCATTCCTTTCTATTTTGTGATTCTCTTACTGTATAAAGGAATGAAGAGAAAGAAAAGTACGCACTTTTTTTATAGATTCTAACCTTATGGTTACTAATGAGACCTGTAGGGACACACAGGCTACAGCGATTAGCATCTCCGGTAATAACATGAAAAGTGATATTTGGATACAAATTGTAGAATTCTATAATCTTTGTTGTGACCATGAAAAAATAAAATCCAGAAACGCCTATTGAAAATGTTCCTTTTATTTCTTGATGTATATCCTGAACCTCAATTCTTGCGTCATTGTAAATCACGATGAGGCTGATAGCTCGGTCATATAACACTTCCCATGAAGAAGTCAGTTTTAATTGTTCGCTTAATGGTAGTTGATCCACATTTAAAACCCTTGCTGCTGGGGCGGTATACCAAAAATATTAAAACTTTAAAGCAACCACCAAATACACAAATTAATTGTACTTCCCCCCAAACAGTGTTACTCTGAGGAGTGGTAAACTCAAATTCCACGTGCTGCACCACCCCTACTAAAAATAATCACCATTTTAGCTATAAAGAAAGGTAACACTATGATCAAAGTTGAAAACCTGTCCTTCTCGTTTCCCCAGAAAGAACTGTATAACAACATCTCCTTTACGCTTGAAGAAGGCCAACACTGCGCGTTTATCGGAACGAGCGGCAGCGGGAAAAGTACGCTGATCGATATCCTGATGGACCCGTCGCGACATTTGTTCGATGGCAAGCTGGAGATCGATCCGGACTGCACAATCGGGTATGTCAGCCAGTTCTCCCAAGTCGACACTACAAAAGAAATCACCGTTTTTGAATATATCGGAGAACCCTTTATCAAGATACAGAATGAAATCAACGCGATCTATGCGGAGATGGCGACCACAACAGATATGGATGCACTGATGGAAAAGTATCAATTGGCGCTGGACGCCTTCGAAGCCATGGATGGCGATAACTTCGAAAACACCATCAACAAGCAGCTGAATCTGGCCAACCTCATGAAGCTCAAGGATGTGAACGTCACCTCCCTGAGCGGCGGCGAATTCAAACTCATTCAGGTCATGAAAGAAATGCTGAATCGCCCGGATCTGATGATTATGGACGAACCGGATGTATTTCTGGACTTTGAGAACCTCAATGCACTGAAGAAGCTGATCAATTCCCACAAAGGCATGCTGCTGGTCGTTACGCATAACCGGTATCTGCTGAATCATTGTTTTAATAAAATCATTCACCTCGAAAATGCCGAGATTCAGGAGTTTGATGGACGCTATATCGATTACAACTTCTCCTTGCTGCAAATGAAGATCGAGATGCAGGAGATTGCCGTTGCCGAAGCGGAAGAAGTGGCGCGCAATGAGGCCCTTATCGATAATCTGCGTACCATCGCAACGTACAATTCCGACGAATCCAGAGGCAGAGCGCTGAAAGCACGAATGAAGGTACAGGAACGATTTGAAGCGAGCCGGATCAAGGCACCATTCGTGGATATCAAGCAGCCGCGTATGGATTTTGGTCTGGATCATGAACTGGAAGATACCGTTATCGTGCAGGTGAATGATTACGGTGTTTCGTTTGACGAACTGCTGCTGGAGCATGTGGATTTTGAAATGAAATCGACAGATAAAGTGGCGATTATCGGCGCCAATGGAACGGGGAAAACAACGTTACTACGAGACATTTTCCGAAACCAACAGGAGTCGATTACGATCCATGACGACGTGAAGATCGGTTATCTATCCCAGCTTCAAGGCGAGACGTTGACCGATTCCAACAGCATTCTGGATGAGTTCATCGAAGCCGGATTCAGTACGTATGATGATATCAGAGCGTATCTGTCCAGCTATGGATTTGAAGGGGAAATCTTGAATCAGAAGATCCAATCCCTGTCCGGCGGCGAGAAGAATATGCTGCAGTTGGCGAAGATTGCTTCCAGCAATGCCAATCTGCTGCTGCTCGATGAACCGACGAGCCATCTGGATATCTATACACAGATTGCCCTGGAGAAAGCGATCAAGGAGTATAAAGGCGCCATCCTCATGATTTCCCATGATTTCTATTCCGTCGTCAACGGTATGGATTATGTGCTGATCATCGACAACAAGACGATCCGCAAAATGAGTATGCGCAAATTCAGACAGATGATTTATAAGCATCATTTTGACAAAGATTATCTGGAAAAGGAACAAAACAAAAAAGCGGTTGAAATGAAAATCGAATTGGCTTTGAAGGATACAAACTTTGAGCTTGCCAAAGTGCTAGTGGAAGAGCTGGAAGAGCTGATCAAGCTGCTATAAAAAGATTTCTTTAATATCATATCTCAAAAAGGGAGGGACTTCGATAAAAGCGAAGTCCCTCCCTTTTTTCAATTAATCAATATGCGCAACCGCCCGAGCCTCTACCCACTGCTCCGGCAGTGCCAGATAAGTCACTCCGATCATGCTGCCTGCAGGCCGGTGCTCTCCGATGTATTCTTTGAACAGCTCAATTGCAATCTCTCCATGCTCCTGGGCATTGGTTAAGTAGAGCTCGACATACGCCAGATTCGATCGGACAGCGCCGAATTCGGCGAGTACGGCATCCAGATTCGCCAGCGTCTGCAGCATCTGCGCCCGGATATCGCCTGCTCCGACGAACTCGCCCTGAGCATTGTGGGAGAACTGGCCGGAGATATGAATGGTATTGTCGACGCGGTAGCCCTGGGAGATCCCATGGTCCCAGAGAGTGTGGTTGTACGTCTGAATAGTAGTCATTGTGTTAGCCCCTTTACTTTGAATTAAGGCTAGTATAAACTGGGCAAAATGAAAGCGATAGTACGCACAAATAGGATAGGTACTATCTGAAAGGATAGTGTAAATATGAGCATATCCGACTTGAAAGGCAAAGAGACGGTCATCCAAGACACGCCATTTGGCTACACCATGTCCGTCATCGGCGGCAAGTGGAAGATGGTAATCCTGTACCTGCTGGCAGCCAAGCAGCCGGTTCGTTTTAACGAGATACAAAGGCAGATCGGAGCGATCACCTACAAAATTCTGAGCGCCCAGCTCAAAGAACTGGAAGTCGACGGACTGGTCGAACGCAAAGAATACCCGCAGATCCCGCCCAAGGTGGAATACTCGCTCACCCCCAAAGGACAGACGCTGCTGCCTGTGATGGAGCAGCTGTGCGAATGGGGTGCGCAGAGTCGCTAATCTGATCCACGTGCAGGTACGGATAAGCAACTAGTGGCACTGATGCAATATAGGCAGCGGTCCAAGGGTGCCCGGAGATTTGCGCTTATCCGTAGGAGTATATATGGTTTCTGTGTCACTGCTGTTATTGCAGAAATTCCTGTTCGTAAATCTGGTTGATCCGCTCCAGAATCTCCGGTGCCTGCTCCTGAAATTTCATTTCCATAATCTGTCCTTTGGATACGAATATCCCCGATTTTCCGCTATGTTCTCCTACAGCCCCCTGGTATAACTGATCTGCACCATGAGTAGGAGGAGCAAAAAAGAACTTCATCAATGGTCTGACCAGCCATGGAAGGCCCGACTTTTTTCCTTTGCGCAATGTATTGTTGCTGCCGGGATCAACGCTGCGTATCATAATGCCTTCCTTGGCTAGCCGGGGTGCGGCTGCCTGAGTCCATAGCGATAGGGCCAGCTTGGATGTGGCATAAGGGCCGACCAGTTTGCGGAAGATCGTGGGACGCTCCAGAATCTCGTTATTTATGGCTTTGGTGTACTTCACAGCCGCCGATGAAGTATTGATAACAGTATGGAGATGGCCGTTATGCAGCAGATCTTTTAATTCCATCAGTATAATATACGGAACTACGGTCATGAGCTCATAATGCATTTCACGACCCTGTTTGGAATAATCCAGTTCTGCAAAGGTTCCACCAGCATTGTTGAACAGCACATCGATCTGTTGTTCGTGATGCTTGATCATCTGCAGTACCTGTCTCAATTGATCGTAATCCGCCAGATTGCTGACCGTATAGGTGCGCAGCTGTCTGCTCTGGATCGCTTGGTGGATCGTCAGATCATCTTCGGAGAATCCGGATCGATGCACAGCGATGACCTGCCAGCCCTCTGCAAGCAATTTGCGGGTAAGCTCCAGTCCGATTCCGGAATTGGCACCGGTGACCAGTGCAGTGTATGAAGGTATAGGCATGATATTGTTCTCCTTTAGGCGATAGGATAGTTTTCTGATTGCGCCTATTGTAAAAGTTGGAGTCGACTCCAGGTCAAGGGTTGAAATTATCCGAATGATCTTGGATCAGCTTGCTTGACTTGGAGTTGACTCCAAGATATATAATCCACAGTAAAAGAGTATACGGGAGGGGAATACCATGAAGACCGAGACTACATTTACGATCAGGCAGGCAGCACAGCAGACAGGCATTAGCGAGGACAATATTCGTTATTACGAAAAAATCTCGCTGCTGCCCCGTGCAGAGCGCAAGGAGAACGGACACCGTATTTACCGGGAACAAGATGTACAGACGATCCAGTTCATCTCCTGTCTGAAAAGAACAGGAATGTCGCTGGAGGAAATGCGTCCTTTTCTGCACGTCTCTGCCAATAGGGACCCTGCCGAATACCCGGAGCTGGTAGAGCGCTTGAGAAATCATCGGGATCATATTCGGGAGCAGATTGCTTCGTTGCAAAAAGTTGCCGATTTTGTAGACCAGAAGCTAGCAGAAGGCAAATATCTAAAGAGCTTCACACCGGAGCAGCGGAAAGAATGCGCAGATCGTGAAGCAGCAGAATCATCGGAAAAATTCGTCTCATCGGTGCAAATGAACTATTTCCCCACCCCTGTCAAAGCAGCAACCAAGTAACTGTAGATAGGATGTTCATATTTGTGGCATAACACATAACCGGCAGCTCGTAGTGGAAAGGGCTGCTTTCTTGTATACTGGGCAGGAAATGCAAGACTGATTAATAGCGTATGGGGCAGGAAAAGATATACATAGGTTGTTTAGTTATGGTGATAAGCTTGTATGGAGGCGATAACAAATGGATAATACTAAATATGGTATCATAAGGTAGTGGCGAATTGATTTAAAGGAGGAAAAGAACAATGCTGGGAATCGATGTTAAAAAAGAGGATAACGATATCGTGATCAAGTATCAGTTTACAAAGCTGGTTATCCCTGTTGCTGATATTATCAGTGTTTCTCTGGATGATACGTATGGTGGCAAAGAGGCAGATGCTATACGCATTGGTGCTCCATATGGTACGACCGATCGAGTAGCCATCCAGACCAAGACGAATAACTACATACTTTTTACTACGAATTATACGAAGATTATGAATACCATCAATTCAGCTATGGAAAATAGCTAATACGTTAGATGGATAAAATAAATATGTATTGAAAAAGTCACTCCAGATGAAGGAGTGACTTTTTCATGTAAACAATGAGAGGATGATTAAATAAATAGTATCTACTATGTATCTATCGTTCTTTTTTGTCGTCGCATGGGGGAGATACTCCAGTACGTTCCAGTGCGCCATAACCATTCGACAGGACCATATATAAAATGCTGGAGCCATAACTTGCTAACCCAGATCTGAAGTATAAAGAATACGATTCCGATCGGAAGCAACACTGCATACGGAATCGGAGGAATGAAAGCAATTTTACCTAAAAAGGCCATGCTGCCTCCTATAAAGATAGAAGAAAATACTAATGATTGCAGCAAATAATTTGTTAAGCTCATGCGACCAATCCAGGCAAAAGGATTAATCAGCCAAGAAAGCTGGGATGAAGAAATAAATAAAAATACTAAAGCAAATCCAAAGGAAACAGAAAAATCCCAAATAATCGTCAGATTTAACCATTGGAAATCGTTTGAGGTGTAAATTTGATATTTTCCCCATAAGCCAATTGCCAAGAATATGAAGCCAATTATTCCTTTAAGAGCGTTCTGCTTAAGGTGAAATAATCCTGCACGATATGCTGACATACCAAACAGGAAAAAACTTAGATGTTGCATAGCGTCACTGAATTCATCAGAAAAATTAGGGTGCAACCATATTAGTGGTCGAAAGAACCAATAGTTGTTGGAAGGTAAAAGTAAAAAATAATCTGAAATGTCCATATTCTTTCCATTGATGAATAATGAGATAGGTATAAGTGCAGGCTGGTATAAAAACATTGCCAATAGTCCAAACATAAAAAGTGGCCAAGCCGGCATAGATACAAAGAGTAACAGCAAAAAACCATCCAGGGCATACATGAATAAAATATCGCCATCCCAAATCCATAAGTAATGAGCAGTGCCGATTAAAAGTAAAATGAACATTCTTCTGAATAAGAGGAAATAAGGATTAAGTTGTCGCTGAATGGCATGATCATACATAATGACCATGGTAATTCCAAACATAAAGGCAAACAGAGGGCGTGAACTATTACCAAAAAAGATATAAATAATTTCGTGCAATCGATCTGATAAAGAAAACGAAGAATAAGTCCAGAACATATGATCCAAATTTAAACCGCCGAGTTTATTGAGATTAACCAGAAAAATAGTCAGTAAGGCAAAGCCTCTAAGCTGGTCAAGAGCTGTTATACGTTCTGTATGTATATTGGATTTTGATATAAAAGAAGACATTAAACTGACACTCCTCAAAAATATCGCGATTATAAAACAAGTTACTGTTTTACAACCGCGATAGTTATTTGATATTTCACGTCGGATATTTGTAAGTAAATCTAATTTGAATTTGGTATTGCTCCATTTAACTAGTTGGAGAAATAGAAAACCTATCTGTATTGCCTATAGTATACTGAGCTTCTTCCAAAGGAGAAGCTCAGTATACTATATAAAAGTTACGGATTAGCCTGCTTTTACAGTACAAGTAGTCATTATTAACTGTCAGCTACCAGACTGCTTGCTGCGCTTACGCACAAATCCTTCCGCCAGCGCATACCCGGCAAAACAAACCGCCAGTGCCGCATAAATTATCTCCACCGAAGGCAGCAAAGGTAAAACCACCACTGCCACCACCACAAACACAGCCGTACGTATCAGACTACGGACGATCTGCGCTCGATGCTTGCCCGGCAGGAAAATAATCGCTGCCGATACCGCGTACAACACAAACCCGGCTACCGACAGCCAGGCAAAGCTGCGCGCGGTCAGTTCATGATGGAATCCGTAATGCACCACATTGGCAACAATCCCCAGTGACATGAATGTCAGCAGATGTCCGTAAATGACAGACTGACCGGAGCTTTTGCGGTCTTCTCCGGCGATATGCTCGGATGATTCAAAGTAATGCCACCAGACCGACACCGCGATCACAAATCCCAGCACAGCGGACAGCACGGTTGCTCCGGTCATATGTTCCTCACGGAGGCCATTTACAATGACCAGAATCAGCTCACCGAGCAGGATGATCGTCGCCAGCCCATATCTTTCGAGCAGATGCGGATGATGCACAGGCAGCTTGCTCAGCACCCGGCGGCGGCCCAGCAGCGGCAGCAGGATATCTACGAAAATACCGGTATACAGCACGATAAACTTGCCATCACCCGGCACCAGCACCGAGGCAAAGCTGATCAGCGCCCCGATCAGAAAGCTGATTGCCAGATAGCGGGAGATCCGACGCGGTTCGCCGTCACGCTGCATCCAGCCTCGTATGTACATGAACACGGTGGACAGCCGAATCCCCACATAACCGAGCATAAAGAACAGATAATATGCTCCAAAATCCAGATTAATACTCGCCGCCATCATAATGACGAATACCATCTGCACAAAGTAAGCGATCCGCTGGACGCTATCGTCCTGTCCAAAGCGGTTGACGTATACGGTGAAGCCTGTCCAGGCCCACCACAGTGGAACGAAAATCAGTATGTATTTCCAAATGACATCCAGCGGGATCGTACCGTGATGCGAGTGAGCCAGCACATGCGCGGTGATCGAGACGGCTGCGACATAGACCAGATCGTAGAACAGCTCCAGCCAGGTGACTTTTTTGTGTGAAATGAAATGACACATCCTTTCGAGTAGATTTGATTTCCATTTGAACCCAGTATAGCAAGGATTGCGTTATAAGGGCAGGTTATTTGTGGGTAAGCGATGCCTGTTTACCAGCATGATCCGGTGGCAGCTTTTTGTACAGGATACCTATAGTTATGCAGACAGAAGCTTCCCCCATGGTTAGTCCATTGTGACAGACGGTTAATAGGTGAATAACTCATCTCCCTACGGAGAATACGAACGGAGGCGCCAACATCCCATGTCCAACTCTCATCCGAAGCACTCCCTGTCCTCACAGCAGCAATCTTTACCATTACAACAGCATTCCCGGCTTGACGATAGCCGATCCGCTGCGCCTGTATTGTGGCAGGATGATGGTCCACATCTGCTGATCCCGGTTCCCCGCGAATTCAGCTTTAGCGAAAATTACAACCATCTGGCGACGGCTACCAATGAGTCTCTGTACACCCTGCAGGACGGCCGTATCTACAAAGCCATCGCGGTCAACCAGATGGCGACAGTGGTGGAGATCAGCGCATATGGCGATACCCATCTGCATGTACGATTCATTGACGAGCCTGACGTGGACTCGCCGGCTCTGCGCGCTGGAGTGGCGCAGTATGTGTACGACTGGTTCGATCTCGGTACGGATCTGGCTCCCTTTTATGAAATGGCCCAAAGTGATCCGCTGCTGCGGGAAGCGGTCGTATCCTTTTACGGGCTGCGCAATATGGGGATTCCGGATCTGTATGAAGCTGTTTGCTGGGGGATTCTGGGACAGCAGATCAATCTGGGATTTGCCTACACGCTCAAAAGAAGACTGGTGGAGCATTTCGGCCAGGCACTGGTGCGGCAAGGACAGACCTACTGGCTGTTCCCGACAGCCGAGCGGATCGCCGGTCTGACTACGGAACAGCTGTCGGCTGCAGGCATAACGACAGTCAAAAAGTGCGAGTACCTGATCGACACCGCCAGACGGATTGTTGAAGGCACGTTGTCCAAGGAGCAGCTGCTCCAGGCGGGCGATGTGAAGCAGGCGGAGAAAATGCTGGTGCAGATCCGCGGCATCGGGCCATGGACAGCCCATTATGTGCTGATGCGCTGTCTGCGGATGCCGTCGGCTTTTCCGATCGATGATGTGGGACTGCATAATTCGATCAAGCATGTGCTCGGACTGGAAGCCAAACCGACCAAAGCGCATATTCTGGAATTGTCCGCCGGCTGGTCGCTGTGGGAGTCATATGCGACGTTTTATTTGTGGCGCTTCCTGTATTAAAGTACACCTGCACATAATCGAATAAAAGGAACTTAAAATAAAAAGCGGCAGAAGCAAACACATGGGTTCTTCGGTGCTTGTACATAAAAAGAAGGAAGAAGGCTTTAATTCTACAGCGAATTAACGCTTATTTATCGGATATGTTAAACAATATTCACAAAAAGGGTAAAAAAGTTGTTCAACTATCAATGCAAACGGTTGCATAAATCACAAGATAATACTATAATAACTTATAATTTCATAACAAATGCTTCATGTTTTCCATTGCCTGTTTCTACACTGTTATCCCAGGAAGCCTGGAAGAACGCAATTAGTTACACTTTAGCTTACATAGTTTACTGAAAACCCTTACTTCGGCTTTTGAGCAAACGATTGCGCAAAAAACAGCGTCTTGGCCATCACCGATGAAGAACAGCAACAATCTATTGAATCGGATTAGGAGGATATTATGTTAGCAGAAAAGATGAATAAAAGTAACAACAATGGTGTTCGACAGCACCTGCCCAAGCTGCCCCTTCATATGATCTGGATGATCAGCTTTGGATTTTTGGGTGTACAGATGGCGTTCTCTTTGCAAAGTTCCAATATGGGCCGTATTTTTCAGACAATTGGTGCCGATCCGCATAGTCTTGGGTTCTTCTTTATCCTGCCGCCGCTGGCAGGGTTGATTGTACAGCCGCTGGTCGGGTACTTCTCGGACCGGACCTGGATGCCGAGACTGGGACGGCGTATACCTTATCTGCTGATGGGCGCCATTGTGGCGGTTATCGTGATGTGTCTGCTGCCGAACTCGGGCAGCTTCGGATTTGGTCCGATGGCGGCACTGACATTTGGCGCGATCACGATTTTGTTTATGGATGTATCGTCCAATGTAGCGATGCAGCCGTTCAAGATGATGGTCGGCGACATGGTCAATGAAGAGCAAAAAGGGTTTGCTTATTCGATCCAGAGCTTTCTGTCCAACAGCGGTGCGGTAATCGCCTGTATCTTCCCATTCCTGCTGACGATGCTGGGCGTCTCCAATAGTGCGCCTCCGGGCGTCGTTCCGCAGTCTGTTGTTATCTCCTTCTATGTCGGAGCGATTGTTCTGATTGTGTGCAGTCTGTTCACAGTATTCAAAGTAAGAGAATATACACCTGCCGAGTATGCCGCCTACCACGGCATCACGGAGGAAAACGGCAAAAACAAAGCAGGCATGATGAGTCTGCTGCGCAGCGCGCCAAGAGTATTCTGGACGGTATCCCTGGTGCAGCTGTTCTGCTGGATGGGATTCCAGTATCTGTGGACATACGGTACGGGAGCTGTCGCTGCCAACGTATGGAATACAGCCGATCCTTCCAGTGCGGCGTATCAGGAAGCGGGTAACTGGTTTGGTATTCTGTCGGCTGTTCAATCTGTCGCAGCGGTACTCTGGTCACTCGTACTCGCGAATATGTCCAACAACAAGCGCAAAAGCTGGTATGCACTCAGCCTGATCCTGGGCGGCGCAGGCTTTGCCTCGGTGTTCTTCATTCATCACCAGGGGGCGCTGATTGTGTCGTTCCTGCTGATCGGTATTGCCTGGGCGGCGATGATGACCTTCCCATTCACCATGCTGACGAATGCACTGTCCGGTGAAAATATGGGTACGTATCTCGGTCTGTTCAACGGCAGTATCTGTCTGCCGCAGATTATCGCTTCCTGTCTGAGCTTTGCGCTGTTCCCGCTGCTCGGTTCCTCGATGCCGGTGATGATTCTGATTTCGGGTATTTTGCTGGTGATCGGGGCATTTACAGTAGCTACGATCAAGGAAACGTATGCGACAAGATAAACTGGACCATAGTCCAATAAATAGATAATCGTTAACCTGGGATTATAGGCAGGACGGGAAGAGAGAATCCATCTCCTCCCGTCCTTTTTTTATGGGCAGCCAAGGCCGATTAGCGGCGTATTCAAGCGATTTACATATAATTACTTTAATGTTAGTATGAAGCCATCTGATTGAAGGGAGGATGCGATCAATGACTCATTCCATGCGTTTACAATAAGCACCCGAAAAAAAGAATTCCCTGTTCAGGCGGGCTTTTTTGAGATGCTTATGTTTACGTATATGGAGATTGCTCGCAATCCGGACGGCTGTACCCTGTGTTGTCCTGTTGTGTTCCTGTACGTCATATGAGCAGATCCTGGCCCTTGGTAGGCTTTGATCTGCTTTTTGTTGTTTGGAATGTACAGAAAAGGAGAGGGTATCATTGAAGTATGACAACTGGCAAAGGAAATTTGCACTGATCTTTAGCGGACAGATTTTCTCGATTCTGACTTCGTCCATGGTTCAATTCGCTATTATCTGGCATCTGACAGAAAAGACGGGATCGGCTACCGTGCTGATGATAGCGGGACTGGTCGGATTTATGCCGCAGGCGCTGCTCGGTCCGTTCATCGGGGTCTGGCTGGACCGGTGGAACCGCAAGCTGACCATAATTGTGTCAGACAGCATGATCGCGGTCTCCAGTCTGGTGCTGGGTCTCTATTATATATGGGGGGAACCGAGCCTGTGGGTCGTGTATGTCGTTTTGTTCATCCGCTCGGCAGCGTCTTCTTTTCATGGGCCTTCCTTTCAGGCGGCTATTCCGCTGATCGCACCGGAAGACCAGCTGACCCGGGTGGCAGGTTGGCATCAGCTGGTCTTCTCCGCTTCCAGTGTGCTCGGTCCGGCGCTGGGCATTGCGGTATACTCGGCATCTTCGCTCGGAACGCTGCTATTGCTTGATGTGGTTGGGGCGCTGATCGCCAATGTGCTGCTGCTGATGGTTCGTATTGATCAGCCCAGGCTGGAGATCCGGGAGACGACACCTTCTTTCCGGCAGGAGTTCGTGCTGGGCTGGCGGACATTGATCTCGAATAAAGCGATTGTCACGATCACGATTGCCATGGCGGTGTTCAGTGTGGTCTTCATGCCGCTGGCGATGCTGTTTCCGCTGATGACGCTTGCGCATTTTGGCCGCGGAGGATACAGTGCCAGTCTGATTGAGGCGGTATTTGGCGTCGGCATGATTCTGGGCAGTATGATGCTGTCGATACTCTCTTCCAAATGGAAAGACTCCACGTATATCAGCCTCAGTCTGGGTATTATCGGCATTACCTGTATGCTGAGCGGTATGATCGGGAGCAGTGCATTCTGGGGATTTGCGGTGCTGTCCTTTTTGATGGGGGCGGCAGCTCCGTTATTCAATGGACCGTATATGGCGATGATCCAGAAAGCGTACGAACCCGAGACGCTGGGACGGGTGCTCTCGCTCATTACGAGTATCGCTCTGCTATGCTCACCGATCGGAATGGCGCTGGCGGGACCGGTTGTGGAGCGGTTTGGAGTGCAGACCTGGTTTTTCTGGTCGGGTATTATTGTGGCAGTCGTCGGGGGCGTCATGTTTATCCGGTTTTACCGTGAACCTCAGCGGGGTGAAGAAAATCAGGTGCTGGAATAAGTAGGGTATAAATGCAGTATAAGTGCGCTATAAGCCCCCATACCTAATATAGGGCATGTGTAACTTTTTTCACGGATGGATTGCTTCCATGGCTGGTAATATGGTAGCATAGCAATACCGTTTTATTAACTTCATACATTCAAGGGCTATGATTGCTATGGATCACACTATAGCAGGAGCAGCTTCTGGAGAGATCGCGGATTGACCGCGGCGCCGAAGGGTTCACAATCTCAGGCAAAAGGACAGAAGAGTACCGAATATATATTTGTCATGCAGATGAGCGTTATCGGCAGGGCAGGTATTATATTTTGATATTCTTATGCACCGGGAGATTGGATGACATCCAGTCTCTTTTTTTTATGGCTTTTTGAGCCGGTTTGATAAATTTGAATGCATGTATTGCAGGGATCTAGGGGGAAACTAACATGGCACAGACAGAATTAAAAAGAGAACTTGCCAACCGGCACGTCCAGTTGATTGCGATCGGGGGAACGATCGGAACGGGGCTGTTCCTCGGTTCGGGCAAGGCGATTGAAAAGGCAGGTCCATCGATTATCATCACGTATCTGATCGTCGGTATGGCTATCTTTTTCGTGATGAGGGGACTGGGTGAGCTGCTGCTCTCCAAAGCGGGCTACCAGTCGTTCACGGATATTGCTGAAGATTATCTGGGACCGAGGGCGGCATTCATTACCGGCTGGACGTACTGGTTCTGCTGGATTATGACCGCGATGGCCGATGTGATCGCGGTAGGGGTATATGTGCAGTACTGGCTCGATATTCCGCAGTGGATACCGGCCGTGATCTGCCTGATTATTCTGCTGGGACTCAATCTGATGACGGTCAAGAACTTTGGGGAGCTCGAATTCTGGTTCGCTCTCATCAAGGTCATTACCATTCTGGCACTGATCGGCCTCGGGATTGTGCTGCTGATCATGGGATTCCAGACTGATGCCGGCTCGGTGACGGTACGCAATCTGTGGGAGCATGGAGGCATCTTCCCGAATGGAGTCACCGGCTTCCTGTTCTCGTTCCAGATGGTCGTCTTCGCCTATGTCGGCGTGGAGCTGGTCGGTGTCTCGGCAGCAGAGACGGCCAACCCGGAGAAAAGTATCCCTTCGGCGATCAACAAGATTCCGCTGCGTATTCTGTTCTTCTACGTCGGCGCACTGTTCGTGCTGCTGTGCATTAACCCATGGACACAGCTCAGCCCGTCGGAAAGTCCGTTCGTGCGTACCTTTACTCTGGTCGGGATTCCGGTAGCGGCAGGTATTATCAACTTTGTCGTATTGACGTCGGCGGCATCCGCATGCAACAGCGGTATGTTCTCGACCAGCCGGATTCTGTATAATCTGAGCCGCAAAGGACAGGCTCCAGGGCGCTTCGGCCAGCTGAATCGCAATCATGTGCCGAGCAGCTCGCTGTTCGTATCCACGCTCGTGATCTCCGGCGGCGCACTGCTGAGCAAGCTGATTCCGGGGCAGGCTTTTGAAATTGTGACGACCATCAGTGCGATCTGCTTTATCTGGGTATGGGGCGTTATTCTCGTCTGTCATATCCGGTACAAAAGAAGCCGCCGCGACCTGCACAATGCGTCCAAATTCAAAGCTCCTTTTACCCCTTTTATCAACTATGTTGTACTGGCGCTGTTCGCGGGAATTCTAGTCATTATGCTGATCGCGGATGAGACACGCCCGGCACTGCTGTGTACGCCGCTGTGGTTCATTCTGCTGCTCGTGCTGTATTCACTGCGAAGTCGGAAAAGCAAAAATATGCACAACGTAAGCACAACCCATACATGAAATAATGTACAGCATCCAGTGATTCTGTACCGCGTGTAAGTAACCATATAGGGCTGTTCTCTTGACATCTTATGATGTGGAGGCAGTCCTTTTGTTATACATTGATTATGCCACAGAGCCTGAATTATTAAAATTACATATAAATCTAAACATTAAAGGAAGAAAGACGATATATAAAAAGAACGGATATTACATAACTGGCAAGCGTAGCCAACAGAAAGGGGGGAAAGCAGGTCACCTGATAAGATCAGTGGCCTATACAGCTGCGTCCCTTCGTATTCCTTAGAAACTTTCAATAATACCAAGAGCGCTCGAATCAAGCCGGTATGCCTGTTTGTTGGTATGGCTTGAATAGTATAGAGCAGACGGTCTTACTGGTGCAGATCACGTAAAGATTTTAAGGACTTTGCGAACGGAGGAGACTTTTCATTGAAATCAAAACGCAGTATGGGTAAGCCAATACTGGCTGTTTTCCTGGCCATCATGCTTATCCTTCAGTCATTAACATTCTCTGGCATAATATACGCCGAGAGTGCATTAAGTGATCCCGGAACAACGGCAAGTGAATCGGGTTCATCAGGCACAGACAATTCTTCATCGGTATCTGAGGCAGTGTATACGGAGTCGAACAGTACTGCAATAACGACTATGGCAGAAGGGCCGACAGACAAAACGGCTGTACTGATGAAAGGCAATTCACCCTTTCCATTAGAAGTTATACAGGAAGGCACTGTGTTACATACAGGCGACGTTATTCATGGCAGAAAACCATTTACCCTGAAATCGTTGGATATCAAGGTGCCGGTAAAGGGCGATGCTGCTGATCCGAATACAGTGGACGGCAGTACAGTCATTTTATACGGGGACTGGGTGATGCTGGACAAAGCTACCTATTTTCCGGAAGTGACTTTGCCGACTGCTACCATGACACTCAAGGAAAAATCGGGCAATCCTATCGGTACGGCTTATTTTTCCGAGCAGGGTATCAAGGTAGTATTTGATGGGGAAGAACGCTTTTTTAATGGTCAGGGCAGAAATATTATCTTTGGCTTTGATTCGACCGCAAAAGCGGATGTCACCGGCATGAACTATGGTGAGCAAAAGCCGGTCAGCATTTTTGGAGCAGGCTATATGCTGGAGAATCCCAATGTGACCCCTGCTTACAGCATTACAAAAAAGTCCACCAGCAATACGGCTGACAACGGATGGATTAACCAGGTGGACTTTGTCAATGGAACGATCGAGTGGCAGGCGGAAATTGCGGCTGCCGATATGTTTGATCCTGCCATCCCGCAGCCGCTGGCCGGGTTGAAGTTCTATGATGAGCTTAGTCCGATCCAGGTAGGTACTTATGTGGAAGGATCGCTCAAAGTCAATGGAAGTACGGTTACACCGGATAGCGGCACTGTCAATGCGCTGGCGTATACTTTCCCGGCAGGCTTTGGCGACAAGGCTATCGTTACTTTCAAGACATGGATTCCCAAAGCGATGTACTATACAGAGTACAATGTTGCGAGCGGACAGCAGACCGTAACCAACACCGCGGAACTGAGAAATGCATCGGACAGCAAGCTGCTGGCTTCTAATGCATGGCGGGTTATTTTCAGACCCGACTGGATTCAAAAGAGCGGCGTACTGAATAAACGGACTGCTTCTACAGATCCGTACACGATTACATGGACCATTGATGTTAACAAAAACTACAGCAAGCAGGGCCTGAAAAATTTCACCATTACCGATGTTTTGCCGACTGGGCTGACATGGAAATCGGCTGCATGGCAGTCGTGGGACAGTGCCCAAAAAGACTGGTCGACAGCGTCAATGCCGATCACACCTGATTCTAATAGCGTATACGCTTTCGGAGAAGTAAACGGTCCGGTTCGACTGGTTATCGTAACCGAAGTTACAGGCAGTACAACAAGCTTCAGCAACAAGGCGACTACCCAGTGGAATCTGGATACCAACACGGTACAGGATAACAACCAGGGTACAGTAGCTGCTGCGGCTACTGTGTCCCTTGGTGCTCATACACTTACCAAAAGCGCAGGCTCAAGTGTCGATACCCTCGCTACAGGAAGATTGCCGTGGAAGGTAACACTTAAACCACAGGAGGCTCTTCCGGACGGTGAAGTATATGACCTGATGGTCTATGGAGATGCAAACTCTATCGATTTTACCAAGGTGACGGCCAGCCCGGAACTGGATGCGAATATACTCAACCAGCTGAAGGGAAACATTGGAGCCGGATATTACCAGCGTTTTCAGCCGGGATCTTTTCAGTCAAGCGACGGTCTGACTCACGAGGTATATACACTGCTGCAAGGTGGAAAGCCTGTTGCCGACCTGCTCCGTGTTACTGGTTATAATACCGATGCTGCGGCTTCATTTACATTTAATTCACTGATGACACAGTGGCAGCAGTTTGCGAACAACAAATCGACCGATCTCTACAACCGGGCATTCCTGTTTGAAGGAGGAACCCGGACAGTTGCTTCCACCCAGCCAGCCCAACGGATTAACAGCAGTATGCTGGCCAAAGAAATGCTGTTTGCCTCCAAGCCTGACGGAACAAGCGTTATTCCGAATGATGTAAGAAGTTATATCCGAAATGACGCAAATGAAGCCTACACACTGGCTGCTTACGATCAGGTGACCAAGACGGTGACCTTCAGACTGGCTGTCAATATGAATGGTCTGAAAACCGAAGAAATGGCAAAAGATGGAGGTAACCATGTTGCCAACGATATTAGACTTGTGGATACTCTGCCTGCGGGCTGGGAGTTTGTACCTTATTCGGAAGGGCAATCTTTTGCGATTTATAAAGGAGTCCGGGCAGATTATGGAGGAACGGTTACTGCAAGTACGCTTATTTCCAATCCGGGCGATCTTGTAAACTTCTCTGCAGTCGGAAATACAGGTACATTTTCCTTTACCAGGCTGGAAAGTCCTTATGTCATTCTGGTCAAAGCAAGACCGAGCGAAGCTGCTTTGCGTCAATACTTTGAAAGCGGCAGCGCCAAGTATGAAGTGACGAATACGGCTGATATGAAGATCACCTGGGGAGATGAGCCCAGCACGGTGACATCCAGTCGTAAAGTTATCGTTCCTATGCAAACACTGAGCAAATCGGTAACGAAGCCAAACCCCGGTGTTCTGGAGTGGAAAGTAAATTACACGCCTCCTTTTGAAGTAAAAAGCGGCGTCTATCTTCAGGATACGCTTGGTGAGGGATTGGCTCTGCGCAAGGACGAGAATGAAAATCTCTCGTTGCGACTTCCCGATATGGCGGTATACCGGGCTAAGGTCACTTCCAGCGGAGCGCTCGAAAAGAGCGGTGATGCACTGAACCTGTATGATCCGAATAGCGAGGTCAAGGTAGAGAGCGTTACAGAAAACGGCGCAACCAAGCTGATCTTCCGCATGGATAACCCCAACCAGTATTATCAGATTGTGTACCAGACCGAGGTCACTCAGGTGCCCAGCGGTGGCAAGGTAGGCAATGAGATCAAACTGATGGGCGATGACAGCCTGGCAGGAATCAGCGCCAAAAGTGAACATGCAGTAGACAATAGTGATGTTGGCGGCAGCGCAGAAACCCAGGGCAAGCTGGATATAACCAAAGTCGATCCTAATGGCAAGCCTCTTGGCGGCGTGAAGTTTACTTTATACAAGCCTGATGGAGAAACGGAAGTTACCGGCGGAACGACCGGATCGGACGGCAAACTCAGCTTGTTTGCCAAGGCAGGACTTTATGTGCTCAAGCAAACGTATATCGATCCGACAACCTATCTGCCAACGACAAAGGTATATCAGGTGAGGGTGGCTTCTACACCGTGGAACCCTATCTGGGTGGATGGAGTGGAAGTGACCAGTGCCAAGCCGCTGATTGTACCGACTCCGGTATGGGAAACAGGCAGCCTGAAACTGTCCACAGTGATAGAAGGGAAAGCTGCCGATCCCAACAAGGAATTTGAGTATACGATCACTTTCAGTAATGGCAAGTCCTATGCCTATTCCGGCTCAACAAGCGGAAATGTGGCCAGCGGCGAAACCGTTAAGCTGAAAGGCGGCCAGTCCATTACCATTAACAATATTCCGGATAGTATTGCCTATACCATTGTTCAAAAAAATGCAGCAAATGAAGGTTATGCTACCGATCCAGCAGATCTTCAGCATAAAGGCGCTATCGCAGCCAATAAAACCGCAGAGGCAGATTTTGTTAACGCCAAGTATCTTCCCGGCAAACTGACGATCGGACAGACGGTTGCGGGCAATGGCGCAGACAAGAACAAAACCTTTGAGTTCCACGTTGACTTCAAAGGTGCGGGTGCAAGCGGAGAGTACACGTACACCACCCCTGAAGGGACAAAAGGAACCATCAAGTCCGGAGGAATAATGATCCTCAAACACGGGGAAACGGCTGTCATTGATGGAATTCCAAAAGATACAACCTATACCGTCATTGAGACCGACTATACGGCTGACGGCTATACGGCGACCTGGCCCAATTGGCAAACGAACGGCGTAATTGTCGAAGAGGGTGACCATCACGCAGAGGTCGTCAATACGAGAATGATATACGGGGGTTTGCTGATTGGTGAGACGGTGATCGGCAGCGGAGCAGACAAAAACAAGGAATTTGAGTTTACTGTCCAGTTCCCGAATGCCGATGCAGGTCATGCCTATACGTATACCAAATCGGATAATACGCAGGGAACGATCAAATCCGGCGATATAATCACCCTGAAACACGGGAATACTATTGCTGTAGAAGGCATTCCAAGCGGTCAGCAGTATATTGTTACCCAAACCAACTATTCTGTAGATGGTTATACTGCCAACCCGGCGAATCAGACGCATAGCGGCACGATTATGGAAAAACAAATTAAAGAAGCCCGCTTCATTAATGAAAAGTATCTGCCAGGCAGTCTGACGCTGACAGCCAACCCTGCCACAGTGCCGGGCGATGGAAAAACGCCTTCGGAACTGACGGCTACTTTGACCGACTATGAAGGCAAGCCGGTGGCAAATGAGGATATTATTTTCACTCTGCCGAATCAATCGGAGCTTACCGTAAAAACCGATGCGCAGGGGAAAGCCGTCATTCCTTATACACCGGCAAAGCTTGATGCAACAACACCTGAAGATCATCATATTACGGCAAAAGTAGACAGCCTGACCGAAGGAAAGCTGACGGCCACTACAACCGTAACGGCAGTACCCGCAGCCATTACCGGAGTGCTGCGCGATAATACAACAGGTGCAGTGATTCCCAATGCTGCCATTGTTATTACAAATGATACGACAGGAGAACAGCACAGCATTACAACCGATGCCGATGGAGTGTATTTCCTTCCTGTCGCATATGGCGGCGACTACACGATCAGCTTCACGAAACAAATCAGAATAAATGGTACGGAGGAGTCCATCACATTTACGCAAAAAGCGGAAGTGGATGGCGATGCAAAAGGCGGAGAGCTGGTTCCGGCCAATATTACGGCTGTAGGCGTAGTGCTTATGCAGCAGCCTGCAGGTCAATCGTCATTGCTGAACAGCGAGCTTGCCGGTAAATTGCATGTTTATTTGCGAAATGCGAGCGGTCAGTATATTACAGAGCCAAACGGTACGCCAAAAGCATTTGATTTGCAATCGAACGGTACATTCGCAGTCAATGGTCTGTCCGCAGAGAGCTACAAAATGGAAATTCGTTATGAAGTGGCACCAGGCAAAGAACTGACACTTATTCAAAATGCAGAACTGGACGTAAAAGCAACCGGGGAATTGAACATTTCCCAGGAGCTTGTTGACCCTTACGGCATTATTACAGACATGACAACGGGAGCCGTAATCCAGGGCGCCGAAGTAACACTGTATTATGCCGATACGGAGAGAAACAGAGGAAATGGCATTGTACCGGGTACAAAAGTGACACTGCCTAAAATTCCGGGCTTTGCGCCAAATGATAATGCCAGCCCGACTCAGTACAGCGATAGGAATGGTGCGTACGCGTATATGGTATTCCCGAATACGGATTATTACCTGATTGTGACCAAATCCGGTTATGAGACGCATACGAGCCCGATCATTTCGGTCGGCAGCGACATTGTGCGTTATGATTTGCAATTGAAGCCTGTCGTTTCTGCAGGTGGCGGTGGAGCCGGCAGTTCCAATTCCGGATCCGGTGGTGGCACCGGGATCAGTAACGGAAATATTGAGAGTTCTCCTGACAATACCGGGAAAACAGTCGATCCTACCGAGACCCTGCCTGATAACGTTGTACATGTACCTGACAGTATGGACGTCGTACCGGATAATACGGTCCATGGACCCGACAGCACTGCAGTTCGGCCTGACCCTGTTGTTACCAATAACAAGCCGGGCAAGACCAAGGATACACCGGAACATGCCGGTAATGTGCCTGACAACGTTCAGAACAGACCAAGCAATGGCAAAAATGGAACAGGCGCTATCGATCGTTCCGACATCAATTTTGATGGAGAAACAGGCAGATACGATGAACAGGGCAATACCGGCCATGGAATCCGGGTCAGCAGCACGGGTGAGCTGGACGATGTTCCAAAAACAGGAGATAACAGCAAGTCGCCAATCTTGTATGTGATTCTGGCAATGTTGTCCCTGAGTATCCTTGCAATTTGTCTGCTCGACAGCAGAAAGAAAAAGAAAAAGCATATTCAATAATCAGAGAGGCGGTAAGAAGATGAGTACATTCAAAAAAATTCTTATCGCCATCTCTCTTCTTGTGCTGGTATTTTCTCTCGGCATGATCGCAACAATTTTTTGGAATGGTTATGTGGAGCAGCAGAAGATCGAGAAGCTGGCCAAGGTTTGGGAAGATGCGGATCAGGGCCGAGGCAAGGCTGCTGCTTCTCCTCTGGCTATCAAGACGCATGAACAAGTCATGCTCCCCGAGTTCCAGGAGCTGTACAAAAGAAATAAGGATATCGTCGGTTGGCTGAAAATAGACGATACCCGAATCAATTATCCGATTATGCAAAATGTGCAGGATACCCAGTATTATCTGAATCATGATTTTGACAAAAAAACAAATACAAGCGGACTTCCTTTTCTGGATGCACATAGCCGGATCAATCAATCGAATATTTTGCTGATTCATGGACATCATATGAAAAGCGGCGGGATGCTTGCAGACTTACTGAAGTACAAGCAGGAAAGTTATTACAGACAGCATGCTGCATTCCGGTTTGATACACTTTACGAAAAGGAAGAGTATGAGATCGTTGCCGTAATTTTGTCCAAGGTATATCGCAAATCGGATAGCATTTTTAAATATTATCAAATTGACAAGGTTAATACGCCTGCCGAATTTGATGACTATGTTCAAAATATCAAGCAGCTTGCCCTCTACGACACAGGGATTACACCGCAATATGGCGATAAGCTTATAGTGCTCTCTACATGTGAATACTCAACCGAGAACGGCAGGTTGGCAGTAGTGGCCCGCAAGCGCAAATGATGATATCAAAACATGGAAGCAGTCTGCCACAAATCACGTTCTCCCCGGGGAACGTGATTTTTTTATGGAGTTTGAATCTGTGAGCAATGAATGGAACATTGATATACAATTACGGATACCTATAAAGTTTTGTTGTTTTGCGATACATTCATCGGGAAAAGGCTGTCTGGGCTGCAGGCGTAATGGTATACTGGTTGCTGTAGCGCAAGTAACGGACATTTTGTGCACGGATGCAGCTGATAGAGCATTTAAATAGTACAAGCATGCCAAACGAGCAGCATCTTTATTAAATTTGAGAGAGCAGGATTATATTAATGACAGATAACAATACCCCGATTTACCGCTTCAGTGAGGCGCCCATATGGAACCTGCTGTGGGAATATTATGAAGAAGAAGGACTGAGAGCCTGGAGCAATGACCAGGTACCTCAATATGTAACGAGCAATCCGATGATCGGGGATGCCTATGCGGAGATGATTTTCGGATTTCTGCAGGACCGGGCGAATCAGGGATTTGGCTCGGAACCTGTGTATATCGTGGAACTGGGTGCGGGTGCCGGGCGTCTGGCGTATCATGTCATCCATGAGCTGCGCCAGCTGCGAGAATACGCCGGGATCGATGTACCGGATTTCTGTTATGTAATGACAGATCTGGCGATGAACAATGTAACGGCCTGGCAGCAGCACCCTGCGCTGCAATCCTTTATCCAGGAGGGGATCGTGGATTTTGCACGGTTCAACGCGGTCGAGGATACCGAGCTTCAGCTCGCCGTATCGGGGAAAACGATCAAGCCGGGCGATCTCAAACAGCCGATATTGATTGTCGCCAATTACTTTTTCGATGGCATTCCGCAGGATCTGATCTATATCGGAGATGGCAAAGTGCATGAAGTGGATGTAGCGGTTCAATACCCGCCATCTGATGGCGTACTCAAAGCATCCGAGCGCATCAGCCAGATTCAGCTGGATTATACGTATCGTCATGCGCCGGAATATGAGCAGGACGACTATCCGTATCGCAGCGTGATCGCCATGTATCAGGAGCATCTGGAGGACTCGCACATTCTGTTCCCGGCAGCGGCCTTTACCTGTCTGGATCGGCTGAATGCTCTGTCCGATGCCGGATTCCTGCTGATTACCGCTGACAAGGGAGACCATCTGATGGAGAAATGGCAGTTCGCCGATCCGCCGGAACTGGTGCTGCACGGCAGCTTCTCCTTTACAGCCAATTACCATGCGATGCAAAAGGTATACGAACAGCGGGGAGCCGAAGTGTTATTCCCGACGCAGCATTACAGCAGCATTAATATCGGTTGTATCCTCAGTCTGGAGCAGCCGAGGAAATATCCGAATACCCGATTGGCTTACCGCCGCTGTGTGGAACGCTTTGGTCCGGATGAATTTTTCAGTCTGAAGCTGTGGGTGGATCAGCATCTGGACAGCCTGGGGTTGCAGCAGATTCTCAGCTTCTGGCGGCTGGGCGGCTATGATGCGGAGTTCTTCATCCAGACGACCAAGCAGATCTCCAGCCTGATGGCGGAAGCGACCGATGACGAGCGGGAGGATATCCTGAGCGGGATCGAGATGATGTGGTCGTCGTATTATGTGATGGAACACCAGCACTACGATCTGGCGCTGGACATCGGTCTGGTATTGTTCGAAATGGATATGTACGAGCAGTCCAAGCGCTATCTGGAAATCTCGGTAGCCCAGGAGAAAGAAGAAGTCGTATCCACCGTCTATTACTGCCTCGCGATCAGCTGCTTTGAACTGGAGCAGATTGAACAAGGCGCCGAGTACCTGCGCAAGCTGCTGGAAGTCGAGCCGGATCATGAAGAAGCGCTGGCGCTGATCAGCCATTTTGAATCGATGGAATAGTCGTCCCTATGATCTCTCTATTCCATAATATATAAGCACAAAACAAAGACGCCGATTTGGAACGGCGTCTTTTTCTTGTTGATCGATGGTGATGACATGCTTGCCATCTTGCTTTTACCGCATGCTTCCCTTTTGAAATTAAAGGGCTAGGTTTGGCAAAGCGAGATTATTCGATCTCCATCTCCTTCACTGTCTCGCCTTCGATCAATACCGGCTGATAGCAGGTGCTGTCCGGCAGATCCTTTTTGCCCTGCAGTTTTTTGATAATCCATTCGGCGGCATCGCGTCCCATCTGTTCCTGGGGATGGGTGAGGGTGGTGAGTTTGATGCTGGCGTTTTTGGCGATGTACGAATTGTCCTGACCGATAATGGACATATCATCCGGGATGGAGATGTTCAGTCTGCGGCAGGCATGGACCACTTCCAGCCCGACTTCATCGTTATAACAGACAATCGCGGTCATCATGTCCCGATTCTCATTCAGGAAAGTATCCAGGTGATGAGCGAGATCCGGCTTGGAATCCGTGTCAAAGGACAGTACCTGCTCCGGATGGAAGCGCAGCTTGGCTTCGCCGAGTGCCTTGATATATCCTTTCATCCGGTACTTGCCCTGCAGATCGTCCATTTTGGCGATAATGCCGATCTGGGTATGACCTTTGGCGATCAGCTCACGGGTAGCGAGATAGCTGGACTGCACATCATCCAGCCGGAAAAACGGCACTTCCAGTTCCTCGTAAAAGGCATTAATCATCGTAAACGGTACATCCTGCTCTTTGAACGACAGGTAATAGGCAATATTGGGATTGTACAGATTGCTCTTGGTCGGCTCGACGATCAGGCCGTCCACGCCGTAGGAAAGCATCATCTCCAGCGCCTTTTTCTCCTGGGCGACATCGTTGTTCGTACTGGCCAGCAGCAGCGAATAATTATCCTCATTCAGTCGGCTCTCGATGCCGCGAATAATGGACGGGAAGATATAGTCCGAGATGTAGGTGGTAATAACACCGATTGTTCTGTTGGTGGTGCTGCCGCCGGAACGGGTGCGGTACTGGTTGCTGACATACGTGCCCGACCCTTTTTCACTTCGCAAAAATCCTTCGTTCGACAGCTCCAGAATCGCTTTGCGCACGGTCTGGCGGCTCACATTATAACTCTCCTGCAGGGCGGATTCGGTCGGAATCTGCATGCCGACACTGTAGGTTCCCGACAGGATATGGCTTTTTATATCATCAATGATGACCTGGTACTTGGGCTTCACGTAACCACTTCTTTCATCGTTGTTCATCCATACACCGTTCAATTTCAAATAGTTGTACGTACACATTTTATCATGATTAGGTATGGATGGAAATGAAATGACCTATTTATCCAAATAAACCGTACAAATCTGGCTTTCTTTAAAGAAATGTACCCTATATTTTTATTTAAATCAATCGTTAAATTGCATGATATGAGACAGTTATAGCTGTATTGTAAGTATAAATTATAGATAATGTTGACAAATGTACGTACAAAAAATATACTGAAACTGTTGAAAAAGAGAGCGCATTCTTTTTGGTGGAATACACGATGCACTCCTCAGAGAGATGTGACAGCCCCAGCTTTGCTATATCACATACAAAACATATACATGAATTCAGTCCGGCGCAGGCTGCTGAATTCCGCAGCATGAATTTATACATTGGCATGACAATACAGGCATTCGGAGACGTTATTCCAATAGATACGAGCAGTTTGGAAAGCGCTTTTCTAAAAGGAAGACGGCAATTAGAGAGGGGATACAGGATCATGAGTCAGGTGGACATGAAAGAAGCGATCACTGCGGGAGCAACATCGCTGGGTATCGAATTTGGATCGACACGGATCAAGGCAGTACTGATCAACCGGAACTTTGAGACAATCGCATCCGGCAGTTATGAATGGGAGAACCAGCTGAAAGGCGGATTCTGGACTTATGATCAGGAGACGATCATTGACGGTATGGAGACCGCTTATCGCAAAATGAAGCAAAGTGTCCTGGAGCAGTACGGCATCACACTGCAAACGGTAGGTTCAATCGGATTCTCGGCCATGATGCATGGCTATGTGGCGCTGGACAGCAGCGGCGAACTGCTCGTTCCTTTCCGTACATGGCGCAACGCGACAACCGGAGCAGCAGCCAAAGAACTGACCGAGCTGTTCCAGTTCAACATTCCGGAGCGCTGGAGCATTGCCCATCTGTATCAGGCGATTCTGAACGAAGAGACACATGTACCGCAGCTGTCCTCCATCACCACGCTGGCTGGATATATCCACTGGCGGATGACCGGCAACCATGCGATCGGAATCGGCGATGCATCCGGTATGTTCCCGATCGAAGAGACTTCCCATAACTATCATCCATCCATGATCCAGCAGTTCGATGAACATATCGCAGGCAAAGGTTATCCATGGAAAGTGGAAGATCTGCTGCCCAAGGTATACCGTGCAGGAGAGCAGGCAGGCACATTGAACGCAGAAGGTGCCAAACTGCTTGACCCGGATGGCGATCTGCAGACCGGCATTCCGCTCTGTCCGCCGGAAGGCGATGCCGGTACCGGTATGGTCGCAACGAACAGTGTACGCAAACGCACAGGTAACATCTCGGTGGGTACGTCCGTATTTGCCATGATCGTATTGGAGAAGGAATTGTCCAAAGTGTATCCGGAGATTGATATGGTAACGACGCCGGATGGCAGCCCTGTCGGTATGGTACATGCCAACAACTGCTCCAGCGATATCAACGCATGGCTCGGACTGTTCCTCGAATTCTCCGAAGCGATGGGCTACGGATCGGACAAGGAAAAGCTGTTCGGCGTCTTGTTCAACAAAGCACTTGAAGCCGACCCGGACGGCGGCGGCCTGCTGAGCTATGGCTACTACTCCGGCGAGAACATCACCGGTATGGAAAAAGGACGCCCACTGTTCGTTCGCTCACCGGAAAGCCGCTTCAATCTGGCGAACTTCATGCGTACGCATCTGTTCACGGCATTCGGCGCACTTCGGATCGGCATGGATATTCTGACCAATGAACAGGTTCAGATCGACAGCGTTCTGGCACACGGCGGTCTGTTCAAGACGCCGCTCGTTGGACAGCGCATCGTATCAGCAGCATTGAATGTGCCTGTAGCGGTAATGTCTACAGCCGGAGAAGGCGGAGCGTGGGGTATGGCGCTGCTGGCGTCCTACATGATCAACAAGGATACCGAAGAAAGTCTGGACGTATTCCTGGAGCAAAAAGTGTTCCACGATGTGGAAGGAGAAGAAGTGACGCCGGATGATACGGATGTGCACGGATTCGAGATCTTCCTGGAGCGCTACCGTCAGGGCCTCGCGATTGAGCAGGCAGCGATCGATCATCTGTTAGAGAATGGAGGAAACTAATATGTTGGAGCAACTCAAAGAAGAGGTATATCAGGCGAATCTGGAACTGCCCAAGCATGGATTGGTGAAATTCACATGGGGTAACGCCAGTGCCGTCGATCGTGAAAGCGGACTGTTCGTTATCAAGCCAAGCGGTGTCAGTTACGAGACAATGAAGCCAAGTGATATGGTCGTGGTCGATCTGGACGGCAATGTGGTGGAAGGCGAGATGAGACCTTCTTCCGATACAGCAACCCACGCCGTTCTATACAAGCACTACCCGCAAATCGGCGGTATCGTGCACACCCATTCCACCTGGGCAACGATCTGGGCGCAGGCAGGTCTGGATGTGCCGGTAATGGGAACGACCCATGCGGATACATTCTACGGTGCGGTGCCATGTGCCCGTTTCCTTAATCAGGAAGAGATCGACCGCGGCTACGAAGCCGAGACTGGCCGCGTCATTATCGAGACATTCGAACAGCGCGGTCTGGATGTGATGGCGATTCCGGCAGTGCTGCTGCACGGTCATGCACCATTCACATGGGGCAAGGATGCCAAGTCCGCTGTCGTGAACAGCGTCGTACTGGAAGAAGTGTGCAAAATGAATCTGTACGCACGCGAACTGAATCATTTTGCCAAGGAACTGCCGCAGAATATTCTGGACAAGCACTATCTGCGCAAGCACGGCAAAGACGCCTACTACGGTCAGAAGTAAGCAGCAGCGATCCCACCAGATCATTCAGCAATCATTCGTCAGTCATTCAGCAATTGTAGTATGTCGTCCATGAACAGCGTATTTTCAACGATTATATATTATGGAAAAGAGGATGATTACATGTCAGCAGCAGTAGAAAAACAATTCTGGTTTGTCGTAGGTTCCCAGCATCTGTACGGAGAAGAAGCACTTGGTGAAGTCAAAGCCAATGCACAGAAAATCGCCGACTCCCTGAACGCAAGCGGCGTACTGCCTTATCCGCTCGTACTGCAGGATCTGGCAGTAACGGCAGACAAAATCACCAACATCATGAAAGAAGTCAACTACCGTGATGAAGTGGCAGGTGTAATCACTTGGATGCACACCTTCTCCCCGGCGAAAATGTGGATTCGTGGTACAAAATTGCTGCAAAAACCATTGCTTCATCTGGCGACACAGTACAACGAAAGCATCCCATGGGCGACGATCGACATGGACTTCATGAACCTCAACCAGGCAGCGCACGGTGACCGCGAATACGGCTTCATCAATGCCCGCCTCAAAAAGCAAAACAAAATCGTCGTTGGTTACTGGGAACGTGAAGCGGTACAAAAACAAATCGCTGACTGGATGGACGTAGCAGTTGCCTACAACGAAGGATTCAACCTGAAAGTAGCCCGTTTCGGCGATAACATGCGCAACGTTGGCGTAACCGAAGGCGATAAAGTGGAAGCGCAGATCCAGTTCGGCTGGACCGTGGACTACTACGGTATCGGCGACCTCGTGGAATACGTTAATGCCGTAACCGAGCAGGAAATCGATGCGCTGATGGCAGAATATGCAGAATTGTATGACTTTGAATATGGTTCTTACAGCAAAGAAGACTGGGAAGCCAGTGTACGCGTACAGGCGAGCTACGAGATCGCACTCAAGCGCTTCCTGGACAACGGCGGATACACAGCGTTTACAACGAACTTTGAAGATCTGCATGGCATGAAGCAGCTGCCGGGTCTGGCAGTTCAGCGCCTGATGGCACAGGGCTACGGCTTTGCCGGTGAAGGCGACTGGAAAACAGCTGCCCTGGATCGCCAGCTGAAAATCATGAGCCACAACCTCAACACAGGCTTCATGGAAGACTACACTTACGAAATGGCAGCCGGACAGGAAGCGATCCTGCAGTCTCACATGCTGGAAGTGGATCCTACCCTGGCAAGCAGCAAGCCAAAAGTAGTCGTGTCCCCACTGGGTATTGGCGATCGTGAAGACCCTGCCCGTCTCGTATTCGACGGTAAAGCTGGCGAAGGCGTTGTTGTATCGATGGCAGACTTTGGTACTCACTACAAACTGCTGATTAACGAAGTATCCGCATTTGAACCGACAGTTCCGGCACCGAACCTGCCAGTAGCACGCGTACTGTGGGAAGTGAAACCAAACTTCCAGGACGGTGTACGCGCATGGATCGAAAATGGCGGCGGTCACCACACCGTGGTATCCCTGAACCTGACTACCGATCAGATCATCACGTATGCCAAGCTGGTGAACCTGGATTACGTTGTTATTAAATAAGCATTGCTGTAAGTGTACAGCTATATAGCACGAGCATGAGACCGGAGAGATTCTCCGGTCTTTTGCTTTGTATGGGGGAAAAGGATTCAGCCGTTGATTTGTTTTTTGATAATGCTTTGCAGCAATCCCACCGAAGATCCCGGAGAGTAATGCTGTTTGCGCAGCTGCAGCAGCCCGACCGGAATGGAGGGCAGTTCCAGTTGTACATCAATCTTTTGCACCCCTGGGATCAAAGGTGTGGACTCCAGTACAACACCGATTGCCAGCGTGTCCCTGACCATCCGGGGGATCAGCGAGATAGGCGTCATCGTATTTAGTAGAGCCGGAGATTTGCGATAGCTGGACATATATTTGGCTAGCTGCAGATGATACAGACATGTATGGCCTCCTGCAGTCATCGGATAATCCAGAACATTATCGAAAAAAATTCCCTGCTGCCCGCACAGTGGGTGTTTCTGATCAACGACCAGAATGGTGTTCTCTTCATATAGAGGCTCAAAGTAAAAAGCAGACGCATCGGACGGAGAACCGCAAATCGCAAAATCCAGCTTTTCTTCAAGCAGCTCTCTGGCCAGCATATCGGTATTGCCAGCCGTAATCTGGCAGGCGACCCGTGGTTTGTGCTGTTGGAGTTGACGCACGGCATCCGGCATTAGGGTATGGAGCATAGACTCGATGCCACCTATATGCATACTGCCAATCTCGTCATGTTGCAGCGCCTGGGCCAGCTTGGCGGTATCCTGCCAATGCCGGATCAGATGATCGACCTCCGCAGCAAAAATCCGTCCTGCCGGAGTAAGCTGCACTTCCCAACCGCGCTGGAATAACTGGATGCCCAGCTCCTTTTCCAGACGCTGAATCTGGTTGGTGATCGTGGACTGGGCGTAGTTCAATTTCTCTGCTGCACGGGAGAAAGTTCGCTCCTGCACAATGGTTTGAAAAGCAATAAGCTCTTTTAAATCCATCTTCATCACCTCTATCGACGAAATCGATTGATTGTATGTATTTATTCCATTATATAGATGAAGAAAGATGGCGTACACTGAAACCATTCTATTTAAGGAGTGGTGAAAGATGCCTTTTATCCGGGTTGGTTATATGGAGCAGCAGTATGACGATGCTCAGCTGCAGCGTATGAGTCAGGTTATGATGGAAGCGTTAGTGGATCATTTTGATGTACCTCCCGATGATTGTTTTCAGGTGTTCCATGCTCATGGAAAGGGAGAATTTTATTACAGTCCGGATTATCTGAATGTGTCGCGGAGCGATGGATTGGTATTTATTCATATTACCTGCAAGTCCGGCCGCACGGTCAGGCAGAAAACAGGACTGTATCGTCAGATTGCGGACCGTTTGGGCACTGCGGTCCCTATGCGCCCGGAAGATGTATTTATTGTGATTACCGAGACAGAGTTTGCGGACTGGTCATTTGGCAATGGTATCGCCCAGATGCTGTCTGCATCCGGGGAGGTGTAGACCGATGCCCCATCCGAGAATCCAATCCAGTGCAAGAGCATCCTACGGAGACATCGCGCCAGCATTTGTCCGTTATTCGGAGGAAGTGTTGTTTGGAGAAGTATGGAGACGTGAGCAGCTGTCTCTGCGGGATCGCAGCATCATTACCATAGCTGCGCTTACGACCGGAGGTATGGTTGACCAGATACCATATCATGTGCGGCTGGCGATCCAGCATGGATGGAGTCCGGAAGAGTTGGTGGAGGCGATGACCCACCTGGCTTTTTATGCAGGCTGGCCCCGTGCTGCAGCAGCTCTGACGGTGATCCAGGAAGTACTCAAAGCACCAGATCAGTCCGAGACCGGCAGCGAGAAATAGACAAATCATATAATGGAATTGCGGCAGTATACGTAGAAAAGAATACAGTAAATCATCGGCTGACAGCATATAATTTCAAACCTTTAAGTCTAATCTTGGTCCAATGCCGATTAAAACCAACAGTAATGGGTAAAAAATGGAAAAAGGACCAAGGAGGAATATAATGTTCAAGATGCATACAAAAGGTAAAATGGTTGCGCTCGCTCTGCTGCTCGCCCTGCCGGCTTCTGCCTACGCAGCGGAACCACAGGCGGCCCCTGCGGCGGAACAGACAGCCCCAGCGTCATCAGAAACCAGTACATCCACATCATCCTCTAATACGGCATCATCCGCTGCCAAGACCGACAAGGCCAGTCTCACCGATTCACTCAAAGGCGGCTATACCACAGCAGCCACCAAAATGAGGGTGCCGTGGTCGATGCAGTTTGCCGGAGATACCGTCTATATTACGCAGCGTGTCGGCGGCATCGTACAGGTCAAGAACGGTAAGCAAACCCTACAAAAAGTACAGACCAAAAAGCCGCTCCGGGTAGTGGGCGAAGCGGGTCTAACCGGCTTTGTGCTAGATCCGAATTTTGCTAAAAACAAGTCTGCCTACATCTACCATGCCTATGAAGAGAACGGTGAAGGCTTCAACCGGATCGTCAAGGTCAAGCTGACCGGCAATACATGGAAAGAGCAGAGCGAACTGCTAAAAGGCATACCTGGCGGCCGCATCCATGAAGGCGGACGGCTGGCGATCGGACCGGACGGCATGCTGTACAGCACTTCTGGCGAGACCAACCGGCGTGAACTGTCCCAGGATCTGGATAGCCTCGGCGGCAAAATCCTGCGGATGACCACAGCCGGCAAAATTCCAAAGGACAATCCGATCAAAAATTCCTACGTCTATGCCTACGGACTGCGCAATTCACAGGGTATCGCCTGGACATCTGACGGCAAGCTGTACGCTTCCGATCACGGTCCGAGCGGCGCACCGATCCCGGGCGGCGGTACCGACCGTACAGGTCTTGACGAGATGAACCTGATCAAACCCGGTGCCAACTACGGCTGGCCGGAAGTGATGGGCAAAGAGACAGCTACCGGTATGACGCCTCCGCTGTACGTGGCAGGCTCCAAAGCAATCGCCCCATCCGGTATTGCCGTTACGCCGGATGATACGATTCTCGTAGCAACGCTGGCAGGCGAGAGCCTCAAGGAATTCGATCCGAAAACAAAGAAAATGACCAATGTGCTGACCGGTGTGGGGCGTGTGCGTGATGTTGCCGTACATAACGGCAAGATTTATGTGCTGACCAATAATACATCCGGTGGCAACGGCAATCCGGGAGCGAATGATGACCGGCTGCTGATTTTGAAATAAATCATGATGGTGATATAAATGGTGGTGTCCTGTTCGACTGACTTTTATACAAATTGTTCAGGTGATCGGCAGATAGGTTGCCCGAGCATATGATTTTATAATTAAATAAAGCAGGCGGCTGATTGTTTGAACCAGCCGCCTGCTTTATTTACGTTATTCATGTATGCGTATTGCTTATTGGTAAAGCCAAGAGCTCAATCTTTCATAAGGAACCATATGGGTCGTCAAACTACGGAATCTGGATAGTTGACGTATTTTCTTTTGCAGAAGGAAGGTTTCGTCGCCGCATCGGTGGCAGCTTCAGATGGGTTCCCCATCTCCATAGCCATTCACAGGGGCCATAGTAGAAATGCCGGAGCCAGATATGACTTCCCCACATTTGCAGTCCAAAAAAGAGTAAAGAGAGCAGCAGTAATATAGTGTAGGGCAGCTGGTTCAGCAGTCCATGCTCTCTAAAAATGGATTCTCCCGATGGGATAAAGATACTGACGAATACCAGCGACTGCAGCAGATAGTTGGTAAATGCCATCCGCCCTACTGCCGCAAAAGGCTGGGTAAGCATAGACATCCGTCGGGATGAACTCATCAGAATGATTATGAATGCAATACCGAGCGAAACAGAAAAATCAATCAGATTTCGGTGACTTAACGCCCATAAGGGAGAATTGATATCAAGCATAACGCTCTTACCATATATTCCTGCCGCCAGTAAAATGACAGCGGCTATCCAGCCTGCAACTCTGTATTTGGGAAGCCTACCAAAGAGATTCAGACGGTAAGCGAGCATACCTGCAATAAAGAAAAACAGATGAGGTACAGCAAACTGTAATTGATAAAGGAAGTTGGCTATCGCAGGGTTGCTATCAAATGAGCTATCCGTTCCCCACCAGAACAAGCTTTTAACAATATGTATGATATGTGATTGGACACCCCAACTCAAGTTCATTGATTCTTCGTTAACCTGCATTGAAATTCCACTGTCGGTCTCTCCAAATAATAATATAGATAGAAGCCCAAACAGCAAGAGCGGCCAGGCGGACATCGAGACAAACAACAGCAGCATCAATCCATCCATAGCGTACATCAATAGAATATCTCCATGCCAGATGAATACAAAATGAATGTAGCCAATCAGCATCAGGACGAGCATCCGCCGGAACAAAGTGAAAAATGGATTTTTGCCGCGCCGTTTTACACTTTCATAGATCAGCACCATGCTTATGCCAAACATAAAGGCAAATAGCGGACGAGCGCTGTCACGAAAAAGCAGGTACAGCAGATCGTACAGATGATTGGCGAGTATGCTGTCATCTCGCAGTACAGGCTCCAAAGTGTCATTATAATCCATGGGGAGCCTGCTCAGTGAAGGCAGATTCATCAGAAAAATAAGCAGTAATGCAAAACCACGAAGTTGATCAAGTACCTGAATGCGTTGATTCGGTTCAATGCTTGTCCTATCTTTTTCCAAAACCAGTCCTCCGTAAAAAATATCTTTTTATGTAATAAAATTACTATACCTTTTTTTCCATATGAAGAAAATAGACAATCTGTTTTAAAAAAGAAAGAATGAAGAAGTAAAATAATATCTCCTAGCTATTATTGGAACGGGAAGCTTTGAAATAGCGAATAATAAAAAAGAAAATGATAATAACCAGAAAATAGTTAAACGGATTGGTTATCGGATTAACGTCGATCGCCAGCTGTAATAGAATCCACAGCAGAAAGACAACGATGAGCAGGAAAATGACAGGTTTAGTATACAAATTTTGCATGGCAGGTTCTCCTTGTTTTAGGTTCTTTGGCTGCTGACGGACACTGGTAACACCCTAACATAGTCGTATCCTCGGGTAAAGCAGCCAACCGCAATTGCGGAGGGATTTCATGTTCTGGTGGCATAGTAATAAATACAGTCCCTGATCGTCTTCAGCACAAGCTCCGGCTCGGTAAACTGGGGAAAGTGTCCGCTGCGCTTTGCCAGTATCTGCTTGCCGTATCGGCTGAGCTGCACGAGTTCCCGCTGATGGTTTAGCCGGATATCCAGCGCATGCTATGGCATGAATGGAGACTTTTTCATCCCGGTAATGACAAACAGCGGCTTTCCGTAGGGTTCCAACCAAAACCATGACTCCACCAGCACCATGTTCACCAGTGAGCTGACTGTATTGCTATGCTAGATAGTGGTATACTTTTAAAAATGAAAACGTATTCAAAGGAGCTGGTCGTCTTGCCTGTCTACAATGCAGCCTCGGATGTGCATCATCCGCAGCATGGTCACCGTCTGGAGCGTATTCCTGCCCGCGATCGGTTTGTGCTGACGGATGAGCGGAATCGGATGTATTACCTGTACACTGGTGGCACGCCGGAGTGGAACGGCATGGATCGTTACCGGTGCTTGTCTACCGAAGCACCGATCTTTCGGAGTGGGAAGGTCCGTCTATCGTCTTTCCATCGTCCGTCCCGGATGCCGGATTAGAGATGCTTCCTGTACGAAATGGAGGATACCGACGACCTTTTCCGGGTAAAAGGTTAGCCTGCGTATCAATGCATACGGCACATGCGATAACGCAACCGGCATTCTGGCAAGCAAATCGACATGATCCTGGCATAAGGATGAGAATAAGGAACTTATTTCTGGATAACTGAGTTAAACCGTCGGTTTTGTATTATTAATGCTATATGGGTAAACTTCTCACTTTTTTTTCCAACTGCAAATGGTTTATAATTAGAGGAACAATGTCGATAAAATTTTAATAGAGTGAAATTATTAGTTATACTGTATACAGAAAAGGGATGTTCCTGAGTGGAGCCTTGCTTCTTGTATCCTAAGCAGGAGGGCCTGCTCTTTTTTGCAAATATAAGAGATAAGGAAGGTTTTTATGAGCAGCATACAGAAAAAAACAGACATTATCTTAATTGGTGCCGGGGTCATGAGTGCGACGCTGGGATCATTGCTGAAAGAGTTAGCACCGGAATGGGAAATTAAAGTGTTTGAGAAACTCGCAAGCGCTGGAGAAGAAAGCTCCAACGAATGGAACAATGCGGGTACAGGCCATGCTGCCCTATGCGAGCTGAACTATACGACCGAGAAAGAAGACGGATCGGTAGACATCAGCAAGGCGGTGCAGATCAATGAGCAGTTTCAGCTGTCCCGTCAATTCTGGTCTTTCCTGGTCAAAAGCAATCTGATTCGCAATCCGCAGGACTTTATCAAGCCGATCCCTCATATGAGCCTGGTGATGGGTGAGAAAAATGTATCTTTTCTGAACAAAAGATTTAAAGCGCTATCAAAGCTGCCTCTGTTCGAAGGAATGGAATATTCAGACGATCCGCAAAAGCTGAAAGAATGGATTCCGCTCATCATGGAAGGCCGTACATCCAGTGAACCGATTGCGGCGACCAAGATCGATTCCGGCACGGATGTGAACTTTGGAGCGCTGACCCGCATGCTGTTTGACCATCTGAAAAGTAAAAATGTAGAGATTCATTATAAACATAGCATCAAGGATATCAAGCGTACGAGCGACGGCATGTGGTCTGTCAAAGTGCAGAACCTCGATAATGGCAAAGTGGAGCATCATATTACCAAGTTTATCTTTATAGGAGCCGGAGGCGGCAGCCTGCCGTTACTGCAGAAAACGGGTATTCCGGAATCCCGCTATATCGGCGGCTTCCCGGTCAGCGGATTGTTCATGGTCTGCAACAATCCGGACGTAGTCGCCCGTCACCATGCCAAAGTATACGGCAAAGCCAAAGTCGGCGCACCGCCAATGTCGGTTCCCCATCTGGATACCCGGTATATCGGGAACAAAAAGGCGCTGCTGTTCGGCCCGTTCGCCGGCTTCTCGCCGAAGTTCCTCAAAACAGGCTCCAATCTCGATCTGATCGGGTCGGTCAAACCGAATAACCTGTTCACCATGCTGGCCGCCGGTGCCAAGGAAATGGGACTGACCAAGTACCTGATCCAGCAGGTTATGCTCTCCAACGACAAACGGCTGGAAGAGCTGCGTGAATTTATTCCCAATGCCAAGCTGGAAGAGTGGGAGATCGTGGTCGCCGGACAGCGTGTGCAGGTCATCAAGGACACGCCAAGCGGCAAAGGGACGCTGCAGTTCGGTACCGAAGTGGTCAGCGCAGCCGACGGCTCGGTCGCTGCCCTGCTGGGCGCATCTCCGGGTGCATCGACTGCGGTACATGTCATGCTGGAAGTGCTGCAAAGATGCTTCCCGCAGCGGATGAATGAATGGGAGCCCAAGATCAAGGAAATGATTCCTTCCTACGGGATCGCCCTGGCGGATCACCCGGACATGTTCCACGAGATCTTCGAGTCGACGACCAGAACGCTGGAACTAAGCGAAGAAAAGCATCCGAGTATCGATTCCCTGAAAATGGTTACCGAGCCGGAAGTGTTTGGAGAGCCAGTGAAGTAGCGATCATCCAGTAAGTATGTAAACGTACAGAGCTATGCCTCTACAAGTTTGTATATTGGTAAATTTGTAAGTGCATATATCCAGAAGCAGGTATATCGTTTGGCTGTGAATCTGTCGTTTGCACTGGAATTGCAGGTTATCTGTCTATCCTATACGACTAAACGGCAGCCCTTTCGAAATTTATTTTCTGAAAGGGCTGTTTTGTCTGTGTATAGTCATAACGAAGAGGATGAATCTGCATAGAATGCAAATAGCGCTCCTATGCCTTGGAAAGATATTCGAACTTATCCATTCGTCATATTATTGTTCGCCTGTAACAAGACGCTTCTCCATAGGTGTTACATTTTGCAGCCCAAAGTCTTTACATCTATTGATTGTTGAAGATCATAATCAACACAGCACATGCTTATCCGCGCTGCTGGTCCTGCTCCAGCGCTTGCCGCAGTCTCTCTTCCGTTCCCGAACCCGGTACGGGTACAAAGAAACACCAGTGCAACCCCGGATCATTGTCGATCACGGCCGTGTAATGAATGGTGAATTCCATGATCGAACCATCTGTCATCTGATACTGGGCGGTCGTGACCCGCTTTTGCTGGACTTCGTATTTGTCCCACAGGGAAGTGAAGATATCGCTCTCCCGCTGCAGCTGGGCAAACCGATCCATATAGACCGGGTTATCCTGGAAAAATTCAAACCGTGTACGCATAATTGCCACACTGTAACGGGCAAATTGCTCCCAATTGAGCAGCCGCCGACGGTAATCGTCATCCAGAAAAAGCACATGACTCATATGACGGTCCTGCTCCGGCAGGCGGCCAAAATCCGCAATAACCAGCTCGGCTGCGCGGTTCCAGGCGATAATATTGGTGCCTTCATCCGTGATAAAGGAAGGATAGTGCAGCTGATCTACAATACTTTGCAAAAATCCGGTATCGGATGGCGTATTCTCATTGGGGTTGGCATGACGGGCAGACTCGTTTCTGGCGAGATCGAGCAGATGGCGATGTTCATCCATACTCAGCTGCAGCGCGGCACTGATGCTGCCGAGTACTTCAGGCGAAGGATTGGTCTCCCGTCCCTGCTCCAGCCACGTATAATACGTCACGCTCATATTGGCGAGATACGCGACTTCCTCTCTTCGCAGCCCTGGCGTACGCCGTCTTCCCGGCAGCGGCTGAATACCGGCCTGATTCGGCTGCAGCCGCTCCCGACGTGATTTGATAAATTCTCCAAGCGGAGAAGAATGCTGCTTTTTCATCGGTGATCGCTTCCTTTCCGTATAAGGATATGAATATCTATAGGAGACCGGCTCCTCCCAACGAGCAGAAAGACCAGCATATCGTTGATCGATCGGATTGCTTTTATTATACAAGTTGTCACTATCTATCATTACGCATCCTAGGTTAAAACGCAAAAAGAACGTCTTGGCAGTAGGTCCTCAACGTTCTTCATTATAAACTGTGACAAGTCATTCAACCGATAGCAGACTCCAGTGATACCCCCCCTCTGAAATCCCAGCATCTACCGGTAAGAAGTCAGTGTCTATTCATAGTTCTTCGCCTGAACGGCGAAATGTGGTAATCCGTTAATTCCCATTCTTGGATCTCCTTCGTGGTATGATAGCTTTAGTATAAAAAAGACTGCCCTGACGATATATGAGCAGACCAAGGAAATCAGCGGGTATGGATTTGGAAAAGAAGGAAATAAGCCTTGTTTGCTTTTTTTCTGGTACTCGGCTGATCCGTATAGAGGAGAAATGATATGATGACATCTTCCATCGACGAAATGGATCTTAAAATTATGCAAAAACTACAGCAGAACGGCCGAATCACTGCAGCCCAGCTGAGCAAGGAACTGAACCTGTCGGCTCCATCCATTCGTGAACGCATTATTCGGCTGGAGGAAAGCGGTGTAATTACCGGCTACAGCGCCATATTCGACTGGGCCAAGCTGGATCGTTCGATGACGACGTTTATTATGGTCAAAACCGAGCGCTGCCAGGAGATCGTCGATTTCTGCGAGCACGCGCTGGAAGTGACAGACCTGCACCGGATCAGCGGCGAGTACAACTATATGATCAAGGTACAGACCTCTTCCATGCAGGAGCTGGCCAGTTTCCAGGAGAAGCTCGTGCAGTTCGGTCCTTCCAAATCGCAGGTCAGCATGAAAAACATTATTGAAGATCGGCATAACCTGCTGTAGCCACCGGATCAAGATCCGGCTGCCATTTGATGTAGATTGACTGGTAAGCAGACGGATCAGCAGGATATTTTACCATTTGACGATATGACAAAGGCAGCTGCTCCGCTGAAAGGGGCAGCTTTTTTATGCAAATCCTATAAGCACGTATAGGTAGGCAGCAGCCGAAATGACCTGTCTGCATCGAGGAACCGGACCGTCTATCCCGGGTGCGTAAATACAAAAAAACAGGCCGCTTCATGGCGAAGTGGTCTGTTTGGTCTGTTCCGGTGGTCCGGCTTTGCTATTCGGTGACAAAGACTTCCTTGCGGCTGTAGGCATGGTCTTCGAGCTGTTTGAGCATGAAATCCGCCAGATTGGCGCGAGAGAGCTTGAGCTTGCCGGCTTTGCCTTTATCGATACCGGCGCTGTATGTGTACTCACCGGTACGGGGTCCGTTGGTCAGCATCGGCGGCTGGGCGATCATCCAGTCGAGGCTGCTGTTATGAAGCATCTGTTCCTTTTCCCGGTGATCGGCCAGCAGATTCCTCATAAATACCGGAATAACGAACCGGTACATCATACCGAGTCTGCCCGCATCCGGACGGGTACCGACAAAGGAAATATGGATAAACCGCTCGGTATCGCTGTCTTCCATGGCGCGAATAATATTTTGCATCGCTTTGTTCAGGACGGGATTGCGCCGGAAAGGACTTTTGGAACCCAGGGCGAACAGAGCTGCATCATAACGGGTCGACTGCACGACGCTGAGGATGTCCGGATAGCTGTCGATATTGCCGTGAACGAGTTTCAGATGGTCGTGCGTCATATGCATCCGGGTCGAATCACGTACGAAAGCGGTGACAGAGTGCCCCTGTTCCAGTGCCTGGGTAACCAGCTCACGTCCAGTCCGGCCGGTAGCACCGAAAATAATCAAATTCATACATGTACCTCCGGTTATATAGTCAGTCAATTATGCCAGGATCATCGACGTATAGTGGATAGCAAATACATTATGCCGGTGTGGCAGTAAAAATGGCTTATATCCAGCCTATCACAACCAGCAGGAACATATCATCTTTGGGCCTGTATTTCCGGGAATATCCGAGAATAAATAAGAAAAGCACCTTTGCAGGTGCTTTTTTGCAGAACTTTCTTAATTCAAACAGATCCATGGAGCAAAGCGATCCACCTGCCGGACAGATCATGGATAGGCTTCCGGCAGGGAGCAGAACCGACAAGATCGATACTTAATACGCTTCTTCCAGCAAAGCATCACACTGCTGAATAATGGTCTGCTGATTATCCTTACCGGACATTTCACCTTCCAGCAATTCGGCGGACAGTCGCTGTATTTCACTCGCCCGAGGGTATCTTCTATTGTAATAAGCCGCCAATGCATCTGGCAGGGAATCGCCGCGTGCGATTTCTTCTGCGAGTACAATCGCGTCTTCCATAGCCATCGCTGCACCCTGAGCCAGATTCGGCGCACTGGCATGAGCAGCATCGCCGCCAATCACGACGCGCTGACTGAACCACTTCTCCTCCAGTACCACTTCCCGGATCATATTGAACAGGATGGGACTGTCCGGCTGAAAGCAGCTGCGCAGGAAATCCGGCTTCCACTGGAACGGGTCCAGCATGGAACGGACGGTCTCGTAGCGCTGCTCCTTGGGGTCCCAGTATTCTTCGGCGACCGGCTTGAGGATAAACAGATAGCCGGTAGTTGCCGTTAATGGAAAAATCCCTACTTTACTGCTGCCATTCAGCAGCATATAGCTGGTCGTGGTAAGCGTACCTTCCGGGAACTCAATCGGTACACGCCAGGAGCCTATACCGAGATAACGAGATGTTACTTCACGTCCCAGCATGATATTGCGTACCCGGGAACGAATACCGTCAAAGCCCACGAGCAGATCGGTATGAAGAATATTGTCATCCTCAAAGTGGATCGTCACGCCCGTATCGCTTTCTTCGTAGGCCTTCAGCTTGCGATTCCACTGGACCTTCACGCCAAGAGACAGCGCAGTCGACAGCAGAATCCGGTTCAGGCTGGAACGCCATATCGAATTGCGTCCGGGGAGGTCTTCATTCAGGAACTTTTGGTTTACTTCCAGCAGTACCCGGCCTTCCCGGTTCAGAATCTGCATGCTGTCCAGCTGGATACCCTCTCGCAGACATTCTTCATAGATACCTAGATCTTTAAGTACTTTGAATGTATTCTGCGGCTGGGTAATTCCGGTTCCGGCAGGCGCATCTTCGGCGCTGGCTTCGCATACTGTCACATTCAGTCCGATTTTTCGCAGGGAAATCGCAGCGGATAATCCTCCGATTCCGGCTCCGATCACGACTGCATGTTGAATAGGGTTAGACATAATACAACTCCTTCTTGGTTGGTGAGATCACGTGGTGATTGAGCAGCATCTGCAAATAGGCATAGAAAGAAGCAGCCTGATACAAGCTGCACCTTCTATTTTAAATGTAAAAAGTGACAAATATAAGACTTGGATTTTAAGGTAATTTGTGGACCACGGTTTGGCGAATTTTTATTGTTGGCGTATTTCAAATTAAAAGTATTGACCTGCGCATATGGATGTAATAGATTTCAATATGTACTCAAATTTACATAAAAGGGAGAAATTAGAATGAAAAAAGGAATAATCGCCTGCACAGCGGCTGTTCTAGCCTTATCCATAAGTGGAGCAGCAGAGGTATCTGCAGCATCACTCCAACCTACAGCAGTGGAAGCATCTGCACTGCAGGATGCAACGGTGACGGTTACATTTACGCCCGATATTCATGCCGGTTCCGGTGGCATGAATACACAGGATCTGTCGCAAACTTTCCATGGACTGGGTGGCAGATTCGGCATGAACGGTTCCAGTTGGCGTATTCTGCAGGGCAGCGATGTGGTAAGGCTGTCGGGGAGCGATGTAATTATGATTGGCTATGGTACAGCACAGGTACAGGCGTACAAAGCCAATGGCCGACCGCTGGGTGTATATACATTTATTGTAGTACCTGGCTGACAACAATAGCAGGCATCCATAGATGAACATAAAGAAGCAAGGAGGCGGATAAACGCTTCCTTGCTTTTTGGGTTTATTGGTTCAGCGGGATAGTAACCTGCAGTTCCGGCAAATATTCGACTTTGATATTTCCGTTTGCATCCTGCTGGAACTGGCTGGGATCATCTTTCTGCAGCAGCTGTCGATAAGGCTTGATCGTAATGGATTTGGGCAGAGTGGTAAAAGGAGCAAAGCGGCTATCCGTAGTCAGTGTGCTGCCGTTATGCTCATAATAACCGTGTCCTCCGCTTAACCCAGGTAGCTTGTGACCCTGGTCATCTACCACATCATAATTCATCATCAGTGTATCCAGATCTATTTTTTGATCGTCGGGTAATTGAATTCGGGTTGTAATATTCGTTGTAATTGGCGTTAATTCCATTTTAGCTACAGTGAACAGGATATTCTGGTCATGCCGCTGAATATTTGGCGTAATAATTTTCATCGCCTGTGTATTTTTCTGAACTGGCAGATCAATAATGAAAGGCTGCTTGGCTCCATCAATTTTCATTTGTACGGTTAATTGAAATTGATCCGGAAAAGCTGGCCCCTGCTGATTACGCCGATCCGAGAATTCCATAATAAGCGTATCGGGATCGTAGCCGGGTATCATCATTGGATCGACTGTATTATCTCCATTGGCGCCGGCATACGTACTGATCGGTTCTCCATCAATCTGCAGCTGCACATCCTGAATCGATTGGATCAGGCTCTGCTGCGGCGTTTGTCCACTGTCCGGCTGGCGCTTCAAGGCAATCGAAAACCGTGTGCCATCATACATAAATTCAGGCGCCTGAATACTCAGACCGTTATGGCTGTCTGCCAGTGCGGTACGGGTAAGCAGTTCCTGTTCGTCGGCTGTCCTTAGTCCGGCGTCTCCGGTCATGGCAAAAATGTGACTGGCACCAGGAATTTCCTTGAGGGCTCTGGCCATGGATGGTGAGACATAGGCGCTGCTGGCCAATCCCAGAAATAGCATAGCAGCTACGGATACGGCAATCAGGCCGGTTCGGGCGAGCTTGACCTCTGGTCGTTCGTTGTTACGATTGCTGGTGGATTGCTCACGAATGCGGTTCATAATCTGGTCGGTTAAATCTACATCGTTTTTATGCATGGTTCGGATACTCGCTTCCCATAATTTGAGTTGTTCCTCATTTGGTCGTTCCATAGGATCGTGCATGCAGTATTCCTCCTTTACGCTTCGTTGAACTGAGCTTTTTGCGTATGCGCTCGTACTTTTTGCGAAGTGTGGTATTGCGGATACCGGTAATGACTTCCATCTCATCAAAGGTGTACTGTTCAACCACTTTCAGAATGAGAATATGCTTTTCCTCCGGCTTGAGCTGTTCCAGCAGCTGGTCGAGCTGATCGGAATGATCCATCTCGTAGGTGAGCCGGCTGCTGTAGCTGGATATATAATCCTGCAGGGTGGAGCGCTGACGTTTTCTCTTTTTCAGCACATTCATGCAGTGATTGTAGGCAATGCGGTAGAGCCAGGCGGAATAAGAGACTGCATGCCGGAAGCGGCGAATCTCGTAATATCCCTTGACCAGCACTTCCTGCACAGCATCTTCGGCCTCCTCATTGTTGCCGAGCAGATAATGACAGTAGACATAGATCCGTCTCTGAAAAATATGTATGAGTTCACTATACGCTTCGGTATTACCCTGCTGTACCTGTTCCACGATGGTTTGTACTTTGTAATTCTCGCTTGGATTTGAAGTACCAGGCATCATCTTCCGCCCCTTTTATTCATTTCATTCAGCTGTATAACAATCGGGAATCCCGATTTGTGACAGGCCAGTTCAATTATTTGGTGATTTCCTTCATCTACTATATAGAGAATATTGCAAATTTTAAAACTGCAAAATCAGGAACAGATAACATGCTAGCACTCTAAAAATCCATTTTCAAATTAATAGGTTACCTAATAGATTGACAGCTAATGCAAAAGTGCGTATATTAATCAACAGACATACTCTGTACAGAGTACCCTATACAGAGTCGAAGCCAAAATATATAGCATGTTCCAAATGGAACGACGACAAGTAAGAACAGCGGAAAGGGGAATGTATTGTCTTTACAAATCTATATCCTGGGTTCGCTCTGGCATGAAGAGCGTCACCCGTATGACATCAAGAAACGGATCCTGGAAAACACAAGCAACACCGTCAGCATTACCGATGGCAATCTCTACTATAATTTCGATGCCCTCTACAAAAAGGGATATCTCGAAAAGGTAGAGACCGTGCAATCGGAAGGCCACCCGGACAAAAGCAACTATGCCATAACAGAGAGCGGCCGGGAAGCGCTCAAGGACATGATCTACAAAAGCTTCAAACATCCAAAGGATATTCGCTCTCTGCTGGCGCCTCTTTTCTTTGTCAAGCTGGTCGATATCGACCGTATCCTATACATGCTCAGTGAAGCGATTGAGCAGAAGGAACAGGAACTGGATGAGATGAAAAAGCGTACCGCATCCTGGCAGCCGCAAAATGTGGAGGCAGGCTATGAAGAGTGTTACGCCTTTCTGATTAGGTATGGACAGTCCGGCCGTCAGCATGAGCTGGATAATCTGAAGGACCTGCTGGGAGTCATCCAGCGGATGAAGGATGAGCTCTCCTGATCCATACCAGGATCGCCAAATATATGAGTCTGAGGTGGAAGAAGTGAGAAAGAAAATCACGTTATGGGTTCTGATTGTGCTGCTCGTCGTGAGCGGCGGAGCACTGGGCTACTACTACTGGTACCAGGGCGCTTATTTTGTGAAAAGTGACGATGCCCGAATTACCGCGGACCAGTACAAAGTCATGCCGCAGCTGACTGCACGTCTGAACCATATTGATATTGAAGAAGGCGACACTCTGCAAAAAAACGAGCCGATCGCCGAGCAGGATGTATCCGGTCTGGAATCCAGCTCCATCAGCAAGTCCGTGGTGCGTGCACCGATCAGCGGCACCGTAATCAAGCTGTATTCCAAAGTGAATGAAATTGCCTCGCCGAGTTCAACGATAGCGATCATGGCAGACATGAACAGTCTGTACGTATCCACCAATATCGAAGAGACGGACATCAGCCGTATCAAGCTGGGCGCGCTGGTCGATATTACGCTTGACGCTGCCGGCGACCAGGTCATTCAGGGTAAAGTCCGCAAAGTGGGACAGGCGTCCAATTCGGTCTTTTCCGTTATTCCCGCGACCAACACGAGCGGTAACTTTAACAAAGTCACCCAGCGGATTCCGGTTGAAATCGCGCTGAATGTGCCGGAAGGTATGAAGCTGATCCCGGGCACGAACGTGGAAGTCAAGATTCATACTTCATAAAGGGGGAGTCGACGTGTCTGCTGCAACTGTAACCGCTCCTCCTTCGACCGCCGAGACGCTAACGTCCAGGGAGCGCTGGTTTGCCTTCTGGTCAATCGTACTCGGCACATTTGTCGCTGTACTGAACAACAGTCTGATCAACGTGGCGATTCCCCAGCTGACGACCGATCTGGGATCGACCACGACCCGTATCCAGTGGGTCATTACCGGCTACACGCTGGCTTCCGGGATTATCGTGCCCATTACCGGCTTTATGGAGCAGCGGATCGGCTACAAGAAGTTCATGCTTTTGGCATTGTCCGTTTTCACGATCGGTACGCTGATCTGCGCTTTTGCCTGGAATGATACTTCACTGATCGCTGCCCGGATTCTCGCAGGTCTGGGTGGCGGGCTGATTATGCCGCTCAGTATGACGATCGTGTACAAAATTATGCTGCGCGAACAGATCGGCTTTGCCGTTGGTCTGTGGGGGATTGCAGCGATGGCGGCACCAGCGATCGGGCCGACACTGAGCGGTTATCTGATCGAATGGTTTAACTGGCGGTTCCTGTTTATCGCCTGTGTACCGATTGCCCTTTTCGCGCTTCTGATGATTTTCCTGCTGATCAAGGAGCCGCCCAAAAATCAGCCGATCAAGTTCGATGTGCTGGGCTTCCTGCTGTCTGCTACATGTGCAGGCACACTATTGTACGCACTGTCCAACGGATCTTCGTCCGGCTGGACGTCGTTCAAGATTGTCGGGCTGCTGTTTATCGCGTTTTGGTCGCTGGTGTTCCTGATCTATGTGGAACGCGGCAAGGATAACGCGGTTATCGATATTTCATTATTTAAAAACTACAAATTTACGATCAGTGTGGTCGCTTCCAGCTTTGTCATGATGGGTATGATGGGCGGAACCTTTCTGGCGCCTCTTTTCCTGCAAAATATCCAGTCGTACTCGGCAATCAACACGGGTCTGATCCTGCTGCCGCAGGCGGTAGCGATGGCGCTGATGATGCCGATTGCCGGCAAACTGGTGGACAAGATCGGTATTGTGCCGCTATGCCTGTTCGGTCTGACGCTGACCAGCGTGATGACCTATCATCTGCACACGCTGACCCCGCAGACATCCCGGTTATGGTTCGAGACGGTTATGGTTGTCCGCGGGATGGGAATCGGACTCTGTCTGATGCCGTTGTCCACGGTGGGAATGAACGCTATTGCGGAGGAAGTGTCTGCCGCCAAAGTCAGCAGTGCCTCGGCCGCATCCAATCTGATCCGTACGCTGGCAGGTTCGATGGCGATCGCGATCTTTACTTTTATCATGCAGAGCCGTACCGCCCTGCATACGCAGCATATCGCCGAGTCGGTCACTGTGGAAGGCGGGCAGTACCTGCAGTCGGCACTTGGCAGCTCCTGGCTGTCCAGTGCGACCGGTCTGATCTCGCTGGATGCTTATTCACGGGGCATTGCGGATACGTTCCTGCTGTCTTCGATCCCGCTGTTCTGCTGTCTGCCGCTGATGTTCCTGTTTATCAGCCGGAAAAAGAAATCCAAAGAAATCATGATTACCGAGGAAGCACCCGCGCAGGCATAATGGATAATTCGGAACGATCGTTATGGAAATAGAAATCAGCCATTACAGAAAGAAAGGGAAGCGAGCAATGAAAAGAGGAAAATGGGAAGTTACGGCCGCAGCGCTTGTCCTGAGCACGACCCTGCTGGCAGGATGTTCGACAGGCAACGAAGCGGCACAGGCTATGAATGTTACCGTTAAGGTGAGCCAGGCCCAGAAGGGAATGCTCGGTCAGGGTAATATCTATACGGGTACCGTACATCCTTCGGCTACCGTAAATATTATGCCCAAAATCGCCGGCAAGGTGGACAATGTGACTGTAGACGTGGGTGCACAGGTCAAGCCGGGTCAGGTACTGTTCCGACTGGATGACGACGATCTGCGCAACAAACTGAAGATTGCCCAGTCGGATGCCAAGGCAGCACAGGCAGGCGTCAAGACGGCGGAGACTTCCCGCGAGACCGGTGTAGTCTCCGCTTCATCGGGTCTGGTCAGCTCCAAGAACGGAATCATCTCATCCAAGAGCGCCATCACCCAGGCGCAGAGTGGCATTAATCAGGCCCAGGCGGCAGTCAATCAGGCCAATACAGCCGTGAAGCAGGCGCAGACAGCCATTTCTACAGCCGGTAATACGATCAAGCAGACCCAGGAAGCACTGGCTACTGCCAAGTCTGCGCTGACACGTACCCAATCGCTGGCGGATAACGGACTGGCGACGCAGGCACAGCTGGAACAGGCTCAGGCAGCCGTCGTCAGCGCCCAGACCGCGTACGACAATGCGGTCAATGCACGTGCCAATGCACAGGAGCAGCTGGAAGCCGCCCGTAATTCACAGGTGACGGCCCAGAAAGGACTGGCTACCGCACAGTCCGCTTATAAAAATGCGAACAGCAGCTATACCAATGCGAGCGAAGGATACAATAATGCCCAGCGTCAGCTGGAGGTGTCCCAGAGTACAGCCGGTGTCGAAGCAAGCCGACAAAAGGTGGAACAGGCACAGGTGAATATCGATATCGCCCGCGATGCGCTGGATAATGCGGTCGTCAAATCACCTATTAACGGTATTGTCGTTACCAAAAATGTGGAAGCCGGCGAAATGGTGTCTTCGGCCGCTCCGTCACTGGTCATCGCTAATCTGGATCAAGTGAACATTCTGATCTATGTCCCTGCAGAAGAGATCAACGGTATTCAGGCCGGTGACCGGGTACAGGTGAATGTGTCTTCGTCCGGTATCGTGGCGAATGGCAAAGTGAAAAACATCAATCCGATGGATGACAGCGGTAATGGTTATCCGGTAGAGGTGGCGGTCAGCAACCCGGATGGCACGCTTAAGACCGGCATGCTGGCAGATGTGAGCTTTGTTGGTGATGATGCCAAAGAAGGAATCATTATTCCGACCAAGGCGATTCAGCAGGATGGCAAGCAGTCTTACGTCTATGCAGTGGTCAAAGGCAAGGCTGTACGCAAACCGGTAACGGTAGGCATTACGGCCGGTTCCCAGACGCTGATCACCAAGGGCCTATACGCAGGCGATCAGGTGGTCTCCAATAATGTAGCGCTGCTGGATGAGAATACAACCGTCCAGATCGCCAGTAATTAGTAAGCTCCATATCATTCAAGACTCCAAATCCTTATTTTCGGATTTGGAGTCTTTTTTTGCTTGATGATATTGGCAATAAACCGATAGCCGAACAGCTGGATAGAAAAAATAAAAATATACGCAAATTGGCTATTTTGGTTGTTTGTTTGGATTCATCTTGTTTTAAATATACATTATAAACATTTTTTTCTATTATAGGTAAACACATAGGAGGTTAGAGTCTATTGTCGAGTGCCCGGGTTTTGAGAAAATCGATGTTGCTGTTGTTATCTTTTCTTCTGGTAGTTACTTTGCCTACTGGCTGGTTTGGCGGAGCATCCACTGCTTCGGCAGCAACCGATGGTAATTATGCATGGACACAAAAGTTTCCGGCAACCGTACCTTCTGGACGGACAGCTCCACTAATGGCGTATGATCCAACTACAGGCAATGTTCTGATGTTTGGTGGTTACGTAGGTGGAAGTGTCAATCAGCTCAATGACACATGGATGTGGAATGGTACGAACTGGCAGCAGTTGTCTCCTGCCACCGTACCGGGTCGCCGGAGCGGCGGCGGTATGGCATATGATCCGATCTCCCAGCGCATCATTATGTTCGGAGGAGACAGCCCGACCGGAGTCATCGGAGATACCTGGGCATGGACCGGCAGCAACTGGCAGCAGTTAAATCCAGCGCATACGCCGACTCCGCGGGGAACGCCTTATATGGCGACTGATCAGACCCGCAATAATATCGTTCTGTTTGGTGGTTATACCCCTGATGGACAATCCAGCGAGACATGGATCTGGACCGGCAGCGATTGGGCACTTCAGTCACCAGCGACAAGTCCTACCGCCCGTAACTTTGGGCAGATGACCTATGATCCGGTCAGCGGTAATCTGCTGATGTTCGGCGGGAATTCCGAAGAAGGTTTCCTTAATGATACGTGGACATGGGATGGCACAACATGGACACAGCAAAATGCAGCCACAAGCCCGCCTGTACGGATGGCTTACGGACTTGCCTATGATGGAGCCAATGTTATTCTGTTTGGCGGTGAAATTCCGGGTTCCGGTCAGATGATCGGAGATACCTGGTTCTGGACCGGCAGCGGCTGGACCCAGCGCAATCTGACAACTACAGCGCGCGGGCATATCGGCATGCTCTATGACCCTGCACATGATCAGGTATTGTCCTTTGGCGGATTTGGGTCGACAGGTACAATTATCAATCAGACATGGACCCTGCAGGCAGCGCCGCTCGTAGTCACTGGCGCATCTGCCCTGGTTACTTCCAATTCCGCACAGTTGTCGGGTGAAGTACAGGCAGAGGGCAAAACTTCTGTAGTCGAGAAAGGGATTGCCGTTACGAATACGGCTACCAATACGGTGACACGATATGCCAGCACGGAGACGGGTATAGGAGCATTTACTGTACTGGCAGGCACTCTGACGCCGTCTACCAATTACACCTACCGGGCTTATGCAGTAGATGCGTATGGCACAACCTATGCATCCGGAACAGAGAGCTTCACGACCAAGGAGACTCCGCCTCTGGTTCTGGACAGTAATGCATATAATTTGAAACTGGGTACTACCCATCAGACGGTAGTGCAGGCTGTCTATGAGGAGACCGGTGAGCTGTATACCGTCACGAGCGGTGTAACATTCAGTTCGGCCAATCCGAGTATCGCTTCGGTCAATGCAACAGGTCTGGTAACCGGTGTGGCCGAGGGAAATACGGTTATTACAGCCGTATACAAGGGATCGAGTGCCCAGGCTGCGGTCAACGTGACGTATACGGCGCCGGTCATTACGAATCTGTCCACCGACCGTACAGAGTATACATTAAAGCAGGGAAGCACACAGCAGACAGTAATCCAGGCTGTATATGATGACGGAACCGTCAAGACGGTTACGGAAGATGCGACTTATACATCGTCTGACCCGACTGTAGCTTCCGCCAACAATAATGGCGTCATTACCGCAGTAAAAGCAGGAACAGCGACTATTACTGTAGAGTATGGGGGCAAGACGATTGATATCAGTGTGACGGTCACCACCGATCCGGTAGTGACGGAACTGACTGCAGAGCGTACAGAATACGCGATTACCGAGAGAAATACCCAGCAGACCGTTATTCAGGCGGTCTATGATGATGGCACTGTCAAGACCATTACCGAGGGGCTGACTTATACTTCGTCCAACCCGGGTGTGGCTACTGTAGATGCTAACGGTCTGATTACCGCGGTTAATGCAGGTACTGCAGTGATTACAGCCGAATATCAAGGTCTGTCCGTTCGTATTAACGTTACCGTCACTTCCCGTGATGATGACGATGACGACGATGATAACAACAACTCCGGCGGAGGTGGAGGCGGTGGATCAGGTACCACTCCGGGCACGAATGGAGGAACCACACCGACTACGCCTGGATCGGGCACCGATACAGGAACCACGCTGGCTGACCCGGTAACAAATGCAACGATCGCTACCGTGATTCGCGAGCAGGAGAACGGAACACAGGTTACCCGTATCCGGGTAAACAGCAGCCAGGCGATTCAGTCGCTGGACAATTCGGATCGCAACCGCCTGGTAATTCCGGCTCCGGCAGATGGAAGCACTATACGTACAGAGCTGGATGGAACGATCGCCAAGTGGCTGGATGATCGCAACGGTGCGATTGAACTGCAGTCTGCACGAGGTCGGTATATTCTACCGGCCAGACAGCTTGGTGTGACTACCATTGCCTCCCGGAACAATGCAGCTTCCGATTTGCAGAATCTGCAGTATATCATCACGATTGCACCGACAGGAACGGCACAGTCCGAGGGACTGCAAAATGCAGCGACCACACGCAATGTGACATTGGTCAGCTCCACGGCTACCAATTTTGGCGTGGCAGCAAGTTATGGTGGAGAGCAAATAACGGTACCGAATTTCGAACAATACGGACAGCGCCTGATTCCGCTGCCGGAAGGATATGACCTGTCCCGGATTACCACCGGAATCATCTATAACGAAGACCAGTCTTCCTTTATGCATGTACCGACCCGCGTGACCCAGATTGGAGATCAGTACTACGCGCAGATCAACAGTCTCGTCAGCACCGGAACGTACGCATTGGTGGAAAACGAGAAGAGCTTTGCCGATGTAGCCAATCACTGGGGACGGACAGCGATCGAAGATATGGCTTCCCGGATGGTTGTCGAGGGTGTCAATCAGACGGCATTTGAACCTAACCGCAATATTACCCGTGCGGAATTCGCAGCTGTCGCTGTACGCGCCTTTGGACTTGTCGATCAGCAGGGTACAGGCCGCTCCTTCAGCGATGTGGCTGGAGGCAGCTGGTATCAGTCGTATGTAGGTGCCGCTGCGCAATATGGACTGCTCAACGGTTATGCGGACGGCACATTTAAGCCTGACCGCAATATCAGCCGTGAAGAAGCGATTGCCATTCTGGTACGTGCGGTCAAGCTGGCCAATATTGATACGAGCACAGCAAGCAGCACTTCACTCCAATCGACATACCGTGATGCCAACCAGGTATCCGCCTGGGCAGCAGATGCAGTCCGGTTCGCCGCTCAACAGGGCATCGTACAGGGCAATGCAGGTATGCTGAATACGGATTCGCCGGTGAATCGTGCAGAGACTGCCGCACTGGTAGATCGCATTTTGACATTTGCCAAATTAATCTGAGTAATATGAATTGGAATAAGCAAAGTAAAAAACAGTGTAAATGAGTTCAATCGAAAATGCCCGAGTTCCGTTATGGACCCGGGCATTTCTCTGGTCATTCCTGTATAAAAGAGAGCATTCTATTTGTGCGTAATTGGTTCATTTCTGTCTGCCTGCCTCAGTGCCTGTACGATTTGTTCCGCCCGTTCATACCGGCTGCGGTTCACGATCAGGTCGCGTGCCAGCAGGGCAGCGCTGGACTTGATATGCAGACGCTGCATATCGTCGCTAATATTCTCGATATCCCGGGCATGAGCGAGTCCGATCACCCGGCGCATCATCTCGCTGCCTGCATAGCCGACCGCATCCCGGAAAATGTGCAGCAGCTGATCTTCCAGATAACCGGCTGCCCCGGCCAGCGGCTCCTGATTATCTGCCTGCCAGAGTGCAGTGAATTCGGCTGCGAATACCTCCCATACCGCAGTGACATGATGCAGCAGCGTCTCCCGACCGTCTTCGCTGCGGGCCAGTGCCGACAGCAGCGTATTGGCGATGAACAATCCGACATCATAGCCCATCGGTCCGTAAAAGGCGAATTCCGGATCGATTACCCGGGTCTCCTGCTCACTGGCAAAGATACTGCCGGTATGCAGATCGCCATGCAGCAGTGCTTCAGCCGCTGTCATAAAATGGCGCTTGAGCCGGGCGCCTTCGCGCAGCAGCTGTTCATCCTGCCACAGCTGCTCGGCCAGGTGCCGTAGGCTGTCTTCGACTGCATTGCTCTCATGATCCTGCAGTGGATAGGTGAAGACGAAGTTCTCGGTAATTTTGCACAGCTCGGGATTGTGAAATTGCAGTGCCAGCTCCCGCCGCGCATCCGCACCGAGACCATAATCTGAAGTGCCGTACAGCGTGCGGGCCATATACTGGCCGATATGAGTCGACAGCAGCGGATAGACCGCGCCCTCGGCCAGACCGGTGCGCACAATGGTCAGATGGGACAGATCTTCCATAATCGTAATCGCATAATCATTATCCGTGTAATACACTTCCGGCACGTATTCCGGTGCATAGCGGGCAAAGACCCGCAGCGCTTCGCTCTCCATGCGGGCGCGCTCCAGCGTCAGCGGCCAGCCTTCGCCGATAATACGCACATAGGGCAGCGCCTGCTTGATAATAATGCCTTTGCCTGCCGCAGGTTCGGTCACATGGAACACCAGATTCAGATTGCCGTCACCGATTTCGCGGCAGACCAGATCGGCTTCCGTATCGAACAGCTTCAGCCGCCGGGCGAGCTGGATCGCCGTCTCTTCGGTCAATGGTTCATAGATGGAATCAGCAGTTGCAGTCATGGTCATTTGCCTCCTTGCAGATCAGAATGGATGGAGATATATATTTTGGCTGCGGACTGTATCAGGGATGCGCGCATGAATCGGCATACAAGGGATAGGTAGAGCACCTGCACTGTTGATTCTGCGCGTTATACCTTTTGCCGCTTGCGATGGATAAAGGTAACGGCCAGAGCCAGTACCAGCACAGCGCCCTTGATAATATCCGTCGTATAATATTCCACATGCAGCATGGTCATGCCGTTCACCAGCACCCCCATCAATACAGCCCCGAAAAAGGTCCCGATAATGTTCGGACGTCCCGCTCCGAAGACGGAGTAACCGACAAACACAGCAGCGAGCGCATCCATCTGCATGGACGACCCCGCATCAATCTGGCCGGAGCCGACGCGGGCAGCGAACAGGATGCCGCCGATCGCGGCGAAGATACCGGAAGCGACATAGGCGAGCGTGCGGATGCGATTGACCCGCAGTCCGGACAGGCGTGCCGCTTCTTCATTGCTGCCGGTCATGATCATCTGGCGTCCGCCGCGCGTATATTTGAAAAATAAATGCATAGCGACAATGGCCACCAGCATCAGAATCACCGGAAACGGAATGCCGAGCAGCCGCCCCTGACCGATCCAGAGAAAGGAATCCAGCATCACGCCGGGCGCCTTGGTGCCGTCCTGGAACTGCATGTTGTTGTAAATGGAGTAGCCCTTGGTATAGGTGCGGTGAATCCCGCTGACAATGTACATGACTGCCAGCGTCGCCAGCAGATCGGGAATACGAATCTTGACGATCAGCAGCGAGTTGAGCAATCCGACGAGTGCCCCGATCATAATCGGCACGATCAGCACGAGAATGAGCGGCATCTCATACCAGACCATCATCGCCGCGACGACAACGGTCGTGAGCGAGACGGTCGAGCCGGCAGACAGATCAAATCCGTCCACCGTCAGCGAGATCGTAATGCCGATCGCAACAAAGGTAACAATCGAGATTGAACGCAAAATATCGGTAATATTGTTATAGGTAAAAAAGTGCTGGTTGTATACGGAGAAGAAGAGCAGCACCAGACCGATAAAGATCAGGGCTCCATAACGATATGAGAATTGGGCGATCCGATGTTTCATACAAGTTCCTCCCGGCCTGCGCTGGCGTGATATAACAGATCCTGCTGTGAAGCTTCGCCATAGGCGAAAGAGCGGGTGATCCGGCCGTCACACATCACGAGGATGCGATCCGCCAGACCGAGCGCTTCATCAAATTCGCAGGTCAGATACAATATTCCTTTGCCCTGCTGGGCCAGATTGCCGATCACTTTAAAAATGTCGCGTTTGGCGCCGATATCGACGCCTTTGGTCGGTTCGTCGAGAATGAACAGATCGGCGTCGGTCTCCATCCACTTGCCGATAGCGACTTTCTGCTGGTTGCCGCCGCTCAGATATCCGGTCAGCTGCTGCCCGGATGACGTCTTGATGCCAAGTGAAGAGATCAATCCTTCACCATGTCTGCGTTCAGCTCTTCCGGAAATGATGCCCAGCGACGTAATTGATTGCAGCAGCGGCAGACTCAGGTTGTGCAGCACGGATTCCTTGACCAGAATGCCTTCCTTGCGGCGTTCTTCCGGGACGAGCACGATACCGGAACGGATCGCCTGATGCGGATTGCGCGCACGTACCGGACGTCCATTCAGTTCAACCGTGCCGCGCTCCGGCTGCTCTGCACCGAACAGCAGCTTGGACAGCTCGGTCTTGCCGGCGCCGACCAGACCGACAACAGCCACAATTTCGCCGCGGCATACGTCCAGGCTTACATCCTGCACATGCCGTCCGGCGGCCAGCTGGCGTACGGTCAGCAGCGGTTCGCCAATCTCGGTGAATACTTTGGGATATTCCTCTTCAAAGGCACGTCCCAGCATGTTATGTACAACTTCCCCCGGGTTGGTGTCCTCTACCGATACCGTGCTGACCCGGCGTCCGTCACGCATGACGGTAATGCGGTCGCATACCCGGAAAATCTCCGGCAGCCGATGCGAGATGAAAATAACACCGATGCCCTGGGATTTGAGTCCCTGCATAATTCCAAACAGCCGCTCTGCTTCTTCCATGCTGAGCGGGGCGGTCGGTTCGTCGAGGATGACGAAGCGCGCTTTCTCCGCCATCACGCGGGCAATCAGCACGAGCTGCTTTTCCGCGAGTGACAGCTCACTGACCTGACGGCGGACAGAAATGGCAAAGCCGAGCGTGTTCAGTATGTCTTCCGCTTCCCGGTACAGGGATTTCCAGTTCAGAATCGGGCTGCCCTTGGAAGTGATCAGCTGGTGCAGCAGTATATTCTCGGCGACAGACAGCTGGGGAATCAGAGACGTATCGACTTCCTGGTAGACGCACTGGATACCGGCCTGCTTGGCGGCTGCCGGAGAGTTCAGCTGTACCGGCTGACCGTCAATGGTGATGCTGCCCCGGTCGGCGGTGTAGGCGCCGGACAATATTTTCATCAATGTGCTTTTGCCGGCGCCGTTGGCACCGAGCAGTGCGTGGATCTCGCCGCTGTGCAGGCTGAAGTCTACTTCCTGCAGGGCCGGGACACCGGCGAATGATTTGTAGATTTCCTTCATATGCAGATGGCCGCCAGCGGAAGCTGTGGGAGTCGTCATATGGATGCTCCTTTCTGTGGCTGCGATCAGAATAACCGGCAGCAGTGTAATCGAATTGCCCAGGAGGGTATAGCAGTATCCACCAGTATGCAGAAGCACACTGGTGGATACTGGGTTACGCCTGAACAATCGTGAACATTCAGCAGGTCAGACGGGATAGAGCAATTTTATTTGCCTGCGGCGATCGCTTTTTCCAGGGCTTTGAGTTCGTCGGTATTGCCCTGGTCGCTGTCTCCCCAGCCTTTAACGTACTCACCGAGATCGGCGGTCGTTACTTTTTTGTCTTTTGGCAGATCATCGCGGTGAACATAGACCGGCTCCAGTTCTACCCGCTCGTCGGATGGGTTACCTGCAAATTTCTGATACAGATACCGTACCTGCACGCGGCCGATGGTCGTCGGGTCCACAGCTGCGGAGGCTACCCATGGGCTGGTCGGGTCCTGAATCATGCTGAGATCTTCATCGCTGAGATCGATGCCGTATACTTTGATATCATCGCGTCCGGCCTGCTTAATCGCATTGGAAGCCCCTTTGGCAAATTCATCCCAGGACGCCCAGACAGCCGCGATATCGCCTTTGTTCGGGTACTGCTTGAGGATCGCTTCCATCTGGGTCTGTGCATCCAGCTGGGCATTATCCGCTGTACCAAAAGCGGCAATTTCCTTGATATCCGGATATTTGCCCTGGAAGGCCTTGTAGGAGATCTGACGGGATTCCATCGGCGGGAAGCCGGCGACCCAGATTTTGACGATATTGCCTTTGCCACCAGCGTCCTTGGCGAGCTGCTCAAGTGTCAGTTCAGCCATCTGCTGGTCATTTTGTACGAGACTGGTCACGCCCCGAATGCCATCCAGTGCCGAGTCAAAAGCGACCACCGGGATGTTCGCCTGCACGGCCTTTTGTACACCGGCTGTCAGTGCTCCGGCATCGCCGTGGTCGATCAGGATACCATCGAATTGTCCCTGGTTCACGGCTGCCTCAAGTGAGGAAGCCATTTTGCTGAGATCATTGTCGGCAGAGATGACAGTGACATTGCCGCCGTATTTGGCGACCTGGCTTTTGACCCCGTCGATGTACTGGGCGGAGAAAGTTCCATTGTTCAGACGCATAATCAGAGCGATATTTTTACCGGCCAATGGCTGGTCAGATGCGGCACCGGCGCTTCCGGATGCGTTGTTATCTGCTGAATTGTTACCACATGCGCTTAGTACCAGCGTGAACACAAGCAGAATGGAGAGTAAGCCTACGGACCATACACGTCTTTTCATTTTCTTTTCCCCCTGTACATGATTGCTTTAATGCTTTAAACGGCTTTATAATATTAAAATTTAATATAGAAGCTAAAACCAAGTATGTCAATTGGTTTTGTTAAAATAAAGCAAAGGAATCGACAAATTATACTTTAAAGACCTCATTATATGTATATTAATGGAATAAATGTATGGATGAGTTGGATGCTGGCGGCAGGTTTATATACAATGTAGGGAGATTATGAATCCTCATAACGTACAATCCAGAATAGTATAACGACGCGATATACAAAAGGATAGAAAGAGCACTAAAGTAGCATGATATGCACTCAGAACGTAAACTACCGGGCAAGGAGAAGGTACATATGAAGAAAATTACGATTGTAAAAGCAGTAGTCATGGGTTCTACACCCCGGTCTTATCAGTATGACAAAGGAGGAATTTTCCGAAAATCGCTATCGCGAACTCTGGAGGAGAATCTTAGCAAAGAGATTCGTGCCCATCAGCTGGACTATGTGGTGGAGATCGATCAGGATTACCTGTTTCTGGAGGAACTGCTGGAGCAGGGGACGGATTTTATACTGATTTCCCCTTATGTGAGTACATTTATCAATTTCAATGGCATCCCGAAGGACAGATTCTACATTATGACGCCGGAAGAGTTCGACCAGGGACAGACTTCGCATATTATGGAGATTCTGCAGCAGCGCCTGCCCGTATAATAGGGGCGGGTTTTTGTTTGTAAATCCGCATTAATTCATACTTTATCTAAAAAGGAGCCTGGATGGTGCAAGTGGATACAGGTATGCTAACATGCAGCAGTTTATACCAAAAAAGGATGCAGCCCGGTCTTCCTCATAAGGAAAAGGTCTGCATCCTGATCTCAATAATCTTCATAAATAGGACGTGAATTTAAAAGCTACGCCAAAATTTGCTTTAACTCGTCAGCCATCAGCTGCCATGCCTCTTCGGCGTTGGCATAGGTGCCGTTATGAGTGAATCCGTGGGCTTCGCCGGGATAATCGCGATGAGTGACCGGCACGCCTGCTTCCTGGAGCATGGAAGCGTATTTCACGGCTTCGGCTGCCAGCGAATCCTGGCCTGCCGTAATGACAAGGGCAGACGGCAGAGCGGCGAGCTCGGAGAAAGAGGCGAATACAGGCGAAGCCAGCGGATTACGGGCATCCTCCATATTCTCCAAATACATCTCATTGAACATCCGGGCCATATCTACCGGAATCGCTTCTTCAAAAGCCGGCTTGGCCGCCGGATCGGTATCCAGGTCAAGCGGCGGATAGTCGAGAATCTGATAGGCGATAGGCAGTTCGCTGCCTTTTTGCACATTGAGCAGGCATACGGCGGCAGACAGATTGCCTCCAGCGCTGTGTCCGCCGATTGCCAGTCTGGAGCCGTCTCCGCCCCACTCGGACGCATGCTGATGAACCCACTGGACCACTTCGTAACACTGGTAGACGGCAGACGGGAATTTGTGCTCCGGCGCCAGTACATACTCGACATTGAGCACAATGCAGCCGGAACGGTCAGCGACATAGGCGCACCATGGATCATCCATCTCCGGCGCGCCGAGTACAAATCCGCCGCCGTGTAAATTAATAAACACCGGCGCAGCTTCGTCTGCATTTAGTGGAATATACATATGAGTACGCGCTTCCCCGTAGGATGTGGGAATACGGATATCCTTGCGCTGGGCAGCCGGTATACCGGGCGGTGTCAATGTACCACCATCGACCTGGGTAGACTGCTGCTCACGAATCTGACGGATCATTTCCAATTGCTGCTCTTTCATCGGTATCACTCCATTTCAGGTTAGATGACATTAATAATTGGTTACCTTCGAAAAGTCCGGTATAGCGCATGCTGATCTATCGTATATAGCAAAACATTCGAACCTGAAGGCATCCTCCACATATTCACATTTATTGCATTATATTGTCGCTTCACGTTCGTACAGCCTGTTTGCTGCAGGTCAATTGGATATTGGCCTGTACATTTAAATATAGGCCTGTTCAGACTGTAATTCAAATAGGGCATCTAATCGTTGTTCATCTGCACACTCCATTTCGTCCTGCTCAAAATGAGGAATTCGGCATCTGGGACCTCTTCCTCTCTTGCTCCAATCTTTGGTATTCTGATGGCAGCGGCTGCCGCTTTTAGATCGATCGGTGTGGTTCCGGCGACAGTTGTGCATGGTTTCTTGCTGTAATCTATTATTTCCAAACGGGGTGGAGAGATGAGAGAGAAGACATTTGTACTGGCACCGGATTCATTCAAAGAAAGCATGACTGCCAAGGAAGTTTGCATAGCGATAGAAAAAGGGCTGCGCAGCGTCTACCCGTCGGCCCGGTATATTCATGTACCGATGGCGGATGGCGGAGAAGGCACGGTGCAGTCGCTGGTCGATGCTTCCGGCGGACACATTCACCAGCTGGAAGTGACCGGTCCGCTCGGTCCGCCGGTGATTGCAGTCTACTAGCGGCTGCTAAATGCGACCTTGAGCCCGATCAGTGCAAATATACTGCCTTGAATCACATTGATCCTGCGCGAAATTCGCGGATGGCGCATCAGCCAGCCGCGTAACCGATCGGCACATACGCTAACAATGCTGAACAGAATCAATGCCTGGATCAGGAAAATAAAGCCCAGTACCAGCATCTGCAGGGTGATATAGCCTGCTTCCTGATTAACAAACGGCGGCAGTAGAGCAAGAAAGAACAGTGATACTTTGGGATTCAGCGAACTCATCACAATTCCGCGCCGGTACAGGGTTCCAAACTGAAGAGCTGGTGTCTGTCCATTGTCGACCAGCAATTCTTCATCCCGCGCCCGGAACGATTTCCAGGCGAGATAAAGCAAATAGGCAGCCCCGGCATATTTGACGATGTTAAACGCCAGCGTGGATTGGTAAATGATTGCCGATACGCCCAGTGTAGCGGCAGTAATATGTACGAGCAGACCGGTGCACAGACCGAATGTGGTGGCAATACCTGCCCTTTTTCCCTGGGCAATACTCTGGGCCAGCACAAACATGTTATCCGGTCCCGGCATTAGCGTCAGCAGAATGGCTGCACCGAGAAAAGAAACAACAGACAGCATATCCATGTGAATCAGCTCCTTTGATTCCATGCCTGTCAGGATCGAGCCGACATGGAAAATGTATTTAGTGTATTCTAGCAAAAATTTACCGGCGACCGGAATACATTTCATCATATTGATTCGGTATACGCAAAAAGCAGCCTGCTCCGCAATAAACGGTTCAGACTGCTTCTATACAAAAGCGTAATATACAATTGGCTCTGGCAGGAGCTTATTTATTATTTCTGTGGAACAGTCAGCTGGTAACCGGCAGGCAGCAGGTTGTTGGCAGCAACCAGCTCGTCTACGGTTACACCGTATTGAGCAGCGATTTCAGTCAGGCTGGCACCCTGTGGAACAACAACGAGAATATCCTGTTTGGCAGCAGTGTCTGTTGAAGGAACGGCATTATTTTCCGGCTGGTTAGCAGTAACTTCTTCGGGAGTACCGAACAGAGCGTTGAACTGTTCTGCCTGTGCAGCGAGGAAAGCAGCGTTGTTGGCACGATCTTCCGCACGTTTTTTATTTTTCTCATGGCTGGATTGATTGTCGGATGCTGCAAAGGCATGACTGCCTCCGATTGGAGCAACGACAGCAACAGCTCCCAGACTGGCGGCTAAAGCAGTGGACAACATTACTTTTTGAATAGTGTTTTTCATGATAACAATCTCCTCTTTTTAATTATTTTTTGTAACTAATTGATATTTAGTTAGTTTATACATTTATAATATTACTAAATTAAGATAATTACAAGTCTATTTAAAAAGTTTTTTCAAATCTTTTTATCAATACGGCTAAGTAGACGCTCTGGCGATCTTGATTCTGCTCATGGGAGACAGCCAGAAGCAGATCATTTCATGATATGGCGCTTCAATCATTTATTCAGGAAGCAGCCATATTACAGCAGTATCCCGGGCATGCCAAAAGGGCCGCTCCAGCGTACGGAGTGGCCCTGCAGCGTACTTATTGCAGAATCGAAGCGTCAGTATTTAGAAGCTTGCTTGGCAAACAGAACCGGCTGAGGTGACGGATTGCTTCTCACTTTGCTGTACCGGTCAAACAAGGGAGAGATATAGTCGTTCTGATTGTGGTTGCCGAAAGGCTTATAACGGGCAGCAACCATAGTATCGGTCAGGGCATAGGGGGTAAAGTGCAGAACCATCATTCCTTGAGGCTTAAGCACCTGATCCAGCTCCATAATTTGCTGCTCGAACCGTTCAAAAGGATAAAACTTTTTAAGATCGGTCATGCCTTTGGAGGCTACGGCATTCGGACTTCGCTGCAGGACAGCCATACAAAAAATGGCATCATATTTGCCATGATTCCGGATTTTCCGCGAGCTGGAATACACAAATTTGATTTTGTCATCCACGGGCAGCTTGCGGCACAGGTTCAGACTATGCTTATTAATCTCGGCACCCACAATATGGGCTTCGGGAAAATATTGCCGTAGGGTCAATACTTCTTCGCCGGTAGAGCAGCCATAGGACAGAATACGAATATCCGGTTTGCCCTTAAAATAATCCTGGCATGCTGCAAAAAGATGCGGATATCGATCCATCGCCGTGAGCGAGGAGAACTGGTGAATCTGACGGGGATGGAGTATTTTGGCCATAAAGACTCCTCTGGCTTTTCTGTCAAGGCATATGCGTCTTGCTTTTTTTACGGTATTCCAGCTTATGTATAGTCCTGCTGCGCCGAGCTTTACCAATGGATTGCCGGAAGACAGATGTTTATGATGCCTCTGCTTGGCCCACTCAAACATCGAAGTATGCAGGCGTTTGGCAGTATCCGGTTTGTGGCTGAATTTCATCTTTATTCCCCCTATGCTGGATTGGTTGATGCTGTTCTGCTCCAAGATATGGAATATAACTAATGTCGGTTATTCCTTTCCTTAAAATTTGAATTAATTTCATGTAACAGCGTATTTGGAAGATTAACTATAGTATGTACGTTTTATTAGGGAATTTATTCAATAAAAAGTACTTTATGTAAAAAAATATAAACAAAATAGCCCTTATTCATGGAATAAGGGCGCACTACTATTTTAATGCCATATCTGGTTTACATAAAATCATATACATAACGAATCACATGGAAAAATACCGGTGCCGTATAGGTCAGACTGTCGACCCGGCTGAGATAGCTTTCCTTGAGCGCTTCCGCCCGGTCGCTGTCACCGATCAGCAGGTCTCTTTTCAATACGGATATCGTCAGACTGCCAAAGAATCCGGCCAGACTGACAAGCATCCCGATGATCAGGGCGAACTTCGGATCAAATGGCGTCAGGTACGGATGAGTCAGATAGGAGACCGCTGTCGTCACGATAAAGGCGCAGATGAATCCTTCCCAGGTAATATGCGGGTTGGAAGTCGGTACAATTTTCCTTTTGCCGATATACATGGAAGCAAGGTAGTGAATCACATCATTCAGCTGGGTCAGCACGACGAGGAACAGGACCAGTCCGCCGCCATACTCCGGTGTGGCAAACGGGAAATACGCCAGATGACTAAGCCCAAACACCATCAGCATCAGCCCCCACTGGGTCGAACTGACACTGCGCAGGAAGCCGCCCGTCCCTTTGTTGATCAGCCTCGGCAGCGGCAGCAGCAGGAACACATAAATGGGGATGAAGACGATAAACATCCCGTACCAGCCGATATAGATCCAGTAAAATTGCAGCGGAATCGCCAGGTATGCCCACAGAAACAGCCGGCGATCCGCTTTGCGTGTACGAATCATGGAGAAGTATTCCTTAAGGGCAAAAAAGGCCAGTACCATCAGGGATAGCAGCGAGACGATCGGATTGAACAATGTCGCCAGGCAAAAAATAAAGAACATGCCCCACCAGGTTTTGATTCGGGTACCAATTACCTTGTAATCCCTCTCCGGCTGGAGCTTGCTGACGATCAAATAGACGATCTGTAGAATGAATAGAGCTGCAAAAATCAGAATTAACGTAAATAACGAACCGCTCACAACCGATCACCAACCTGTTTTAAATTCGAATCCTAATACAGGAATCCTATGTTATTATGAAGGAATAATTCCAACTTGATAAGGGGACATTTTGACCATGACCGACGAACAGTCCGTCTTTATCCTGCTGACCAATACCGGCACACTGTTCACCCGGGTGATTCAGACGTATACCAAGGCACCGTATAATCATGCATCCATTTCCTTTGACCGGAATCTGCATGAGCTGTACAGTTTTGGCCGCAAGCATCCGAACAATCCGCTGAACGGTGGATTCGTGCGGGAAGATATCCAGACCGGCACCTACAGCAAATATCCCAATACGACCTGCGTTATTTATGAACTGCGCGTCTCCAGCCGTGAGGTGGAGAAGATGAAGCGGGTGCTGCATATCTTTGTTCGCAGCCAGCAGAAGTTCCTGTACAATCTGCTCGGCGTGATCGGGGTAGCGATCAAGGAACCGGTGGAATTCAGCAACTCCTATTTCTGTTCCCAGTTTGTCGCCGAGATTTTGCAGCGGTCGGGAATCCGCCTGTGGAACAAACTGCCTGCACTCGTAACGCCGGATGATTTGCGGCGAAGCGAGCGTCTGCAGCTGGTATATGAAGGCAAGCTGAGTGAATACCGTCCAGAGATGGAAAGTGTATAGATAATGTTGTCTATACTGTGTTAGCATCAGATATATAATAAAAGCAGAGAGCCGAATTTTCCCGTGGGAAAGCTGGCTCTTTTCATTTGAGCTGCGTGAATATCCAGTAATTACAAAATAATACGGAATAATCCGTTTAAATCGGCTGTCAGGGGTTAATACTAACCTAGCAGGAACATTACAACATTAAAAGAGGAGAGATAACAACATGTTCAAAAAAATCCAACTGGTACTTCTCGCTTCACTGGTCATATCTACGACAGCGGTTACCCCTACCTTTGCTACGACTGGCGGTACAACGGATACCACCGGAACGACCGATACTACGGGCACCGGTACTGATGCAGGCGGGACGACAGGTACAGACAGCACTAGTACCGGTGGAACGACAGATACAACCGGTACTACTGGAACGGATGCTACAGGCACAACCGGAGCGACTGATCCTGCCGGCACAACCGGTGGTACAACGGGCACTACAGGTACGGATGGAACTACCGGTACTACAGGCACAGATATGACCGGAACGACGGACACCACAGGAACTACCGGTACGACAGGAACTACAACCGGTACCACTACCACGGATATGGAAGATGACGATGACAACGACTGGGGCTGGATCGGATTATTCGGTCTGCTGGGTCTGCTCGGACTGCTGCGTCGCAAAGATCATCGCGACGTGAACGGAACCCGTGTCAATCGTTAATTGAATATAAAGGATGGCGTCCATATACTTATCACCTGCTGTGAGCAGAATGGAGGATCATCCTGGGAATGCCAACCGTGCAGTCAGCGGTTGGCATTTTTGGTATTGACGAATCGAAGGTAGCGCGGGCACCCATTAATCAAGAGAAGGATGATATCAGATAATGAGAGAATCACAATATAAAGCATTTTATGACCGGGTTGGATTGGACAATGGCTGGGATTTCAGCAGGATGAAGTGCGAGACCGAAGGCGCCGCATGGGACTTCTACATGGAGATATCCCGGCGATGCAGACCGGATGATCTGCTGCTGGATATCGGGACCGGCGGCGGTGAAGCACTGCTGGAGCTGGCAGATGCCGCGAGGCTGCTGGTCGGGGTGGAGCAGTCTACCGGCATGATGCAGACAGCAGCGGCCAATCTGGCTGCCTCGGGCAAGCATAATGTGCGAATATTGCAGATGGACGCCCGTGAGCTGCAGTTTCCGGATGGATTATTCAATATTGTATCCTGTCGTCATGCGCCATTTGATGAGTATGAGACGTTCCGGGTGCTGGCGGATGGCGGCGTATTTCTCACCCAGCAGGTCAGCGAAGGGGATAAACGGAATCTGGTCCAGGCGTTTGGCCGAGAGCAGGAGCGGCAGCCGGATGGCACGCTGATGAACCGATATCTGGATGGGTTGGAGCAGGCAGGATTTCGGAATGTACGGTGTGAGCAGTATGATGCGGATGAATATTATGCCACCGCTGAAGATCTGGTATTTTTGCTCAAGCATGCGCCGATCATTCCCGATTTTGGCCGGGATGCCGAAGACTTTGTTATTCTGGACCAGTTTGTGCAGGAGTACCGGACCGATCGGGGCATTGTCACCAATTCCAAGCGCTTTATGATCATGGCGGACAAATGATGGAGCAGTCTCTCGAGCCGCGTGCTTTGGAAGTTGTCTGGAAGCTGTTTTACAGCTGTAATTGATATAAGAATACCGAGCATGACAAAAAGGATACCGTCGCAAAAGCGGTATCCTTTTTTATTTGGCAAGTTCACATTCCTCTTATCGATGAGGCAGCCATTGCTTTGGAGCTGTAGATCAGACCGGCTCGGGCACAATGACCTTAATATGACCGGGCAGAATATGAAGATCCACCGGCAGCGCCGGACCTTCCTCGCCGTCCACATTGGTACGGACCGGCTGATTGGAGCTGACATTGATATGGTGAGCTGTAAAGTAGATCACATCCTGATGGTCCTTGAGATGACCGAACAGCAGGGAAGCGCCGACAGCCAGCGTATTGAACAGATTCAGATCCTTAAAAATAAAGCCGTGCAGCAGACCATCATCGACAGAAGCATCCGGCGCAATTTTCTCAAAGCCGCCGACCGAGTTGGTCAATGTAGCAATAAAGAGCGGGGAATCGCCCTCCCAGACTTCACCATCGTATTCAATGCGCAGCGGGGCCGCCGAGTTGTTGACGAGTTCGCGTAATCCTTCCCGGAAATAAGCAAACGCTCCCAGCTTGGATTTATCCTCGGAAGATACCGAAGACAGCGATTCCGCGAGTGAGCCGGCTGCCACCACATTGGCGAACAGCTGCTCATTGAGCCGTCCCATATCGACATCTTTGACCTGTGAAGAGGTCAGTGTACGGATTGCTTCATCCGGATTCAGCGGAATCTGCAGCGCCCGGGCGAAGTCATTGACCGTTCCCAAAGGCACAATACCGAGCAGCGGACGATGCTTCTGATCGAGCAGACCATTGATCGTCTCATGCAGGGTACCGTCTCCTCCAATGGAGACGACCAAATCAAAGTAGTCTTCACAGGCGGAAATGCAGAAATTCGTCGCATCCAGCTCTTTGGCAGTTTCGTTGACGACAACATCATATCCGGCTTCGTCGCGCAGCAGCTGTTCGACTTTTTGCAAATATTCCAGCGCCAGTTCCTTGCCGGAAGAAGGGTTGATAATAATCATGGCTCGCTTCACGGACATGTTCCTTTCTGATCGTTCAGTAGTATGTTTACGCTGCAGAGCAGCGGAGTGCATGGAGCAGAAGTGTGAATCATTACTATTTACCCCAAAAATTCATATTTGCTGTAGAATTATATATATGAGGTGCAAGATTATTTAAAGGTAGGCTTATTTATTCGTATAACAAGGAATTGAAAATAAAAAGAAAGCAGAGTACAGAAAGATTATAACGGAAAGAACTGGTTTTACATATTTGGATGGTTACAACGCATCCGTATTCCTTTTTCTGATCAGTAGAAAAAGCGCCTACCCTCCCGATTTTCGGGAGAGTAGGCGCTTTTTTATGTGTAGATTACATGAGGTCAGTAGTTCACAGAGAATGTTCCTGCGTTAGAAACATTAGCAGTGACTTTAATATAATGGTAACCTCTTAAGTTATAGTCGGATTTGTACAGGGTGTATGGGCTGCTGCCACTATAGGACATATTGGAAACAGGGTTATTATTGTTATCAAATACAGTGATAGTAAAGTTAGCATAGCGAGTCGGATTGATCACCACTTCAAAGTCTCCATGAAGGAAAAGCAAACTGGAGTTTCCACCTACTGGGATAGAACCTGTGTGATCCGAATAAGCGCTGGTTACCAGGGTCGAATTGACAGTCTGGCTGTTCTCTACAGGTGCTGCCGAAGCAGAACCTAATGGTGCAACGACAAGAGCGGCAGTGAGTGTCAGAGCAGAAACAAAAGCGATATTACGGTTTTTCATTTGAACAACTCCTTCTATTAAATTTACAACCAAAGTCATCTTACCACTAAATGCTCTTAATTACAAATAATGTATTTAAATTAAATATAATGGAATAAGATGTGGTGACGCGCCGCTTCATCTTTGACAGCAGATATTCGTTACAGATACACCGAGAACGTCGTGAATTCACCGACCGTACTCTTTGATTCGATCCGGCCCCCATGCTGTTCCACAATCGACTTGGCAATCGCCAGGCCCAGCCCATGGCCCCCTTGCGAACGCGTCCGGGAAGCATCCGTCCGGTAGAACCTGTCAAAGATCCGGTCCAGATGCTGGGGCGCGATACCTTCGCCGGTGTTGCTGACCGATAGGATGGTCTGCTGATTATATCGGTGCAGAGTCAGTGTAATGCTGCCACGAGGATTGCAGTACTTGATCGCATTGTCGAGCAGGATCATAATCACCTGCTGGATCTGCTGGCTGCTGCCCTCGATGGGCAGTCCTGGCGTAATATCGTAGTCCAGCGACAGTTCCTTTTCGAAAATGACAGCTTCCATCGTCAGGATCAGATTCTCCGCTGTCTCGCTCAGATCAAATGTATTGTGCATCATCGTGGTACGTGCATCTTCCATCTCGGTCAGATAGAGCAGATCGCCAGTCAGCCGGGACATGCGCTCGGTCTCGCCTTTGATATAATGCAGCCATTTGGACTGACTGCGGATCGTATCATCTGGATTCGCGAGCAGCACATCCGCATTGGTGTTAATCACCGCGAGCGGTGTCTTCAGCTCATGAGAAGCGTCCGCGATAAACTGCTTTTGCTTGTCAAAGGCGTCCTGTACCGGCCTAATCGAACGATTGGCAAAGTAGCGGCTGGTGAAAAACAGCATCACCAACATCACGATACCAACCGCGGTAAAGGTATAGATCAGATTGGTCAGAATGGCCTGCTGGGCGGTTATATCCAGAAATGTATACAGGTACCCGCCATTCAGCGGCTGCCGGCTAAAAGCCCATTCACTGCCATCCAGCGAGAATTGCCCCTGTTCCGTATTCATGGTGGTCGCTTCCTGCAGGGCGCTGGCATAAACGGGACTCTCAATCGCCACCTGGGACTTGCTGTTGGTCTGCTTGCCGGAACTGTCGGTCTCAATCATAAAAGCAACTGCCCGTTCCGGCGGCGTATTCTGGTTCTGACCGCCGGTAAATCCGCCGCTATTCGCTGTCGTTCCCTGACCACTGCGCGGCGGTTGGCTGCCCCCGCCCCCGTTAAACGGTTTGAGGTAAGAGTCGGATATCCGCATCAGGTCCATGCGGACATCGGTCTGTACATTCCGGTACGTAATCGTATAAATCGAAGCAAAAGCGACCAGCATGAGGATCGAGATCGTCGCCAGATTGAGGATCAGAAAACGATTGCGGAGCTGCTTGAACATCAGTTCGTCACCTCAAGCACATAACCGACATTGCGGATCGTGGTGATGCGCACCGTGGAGTTCAGGAAGTTCAGCTTTTTCCGCAGAAAAGAAATATAGACTTCCACATTGTTATGTTCCACTTCCGAATCGAACCCCCACAGCTTCTCGATAATCTGCTCCTTGGACGTCACGCCCTGCTTGCGGATCATCAGCAGCTCCAGCAGCTCGCTCTCCTTGAGATTGAGCTTCATTTCCTTGCCGCGGACGGTTAGCTTGAGCGTGGACGTATTCAGCTCCAGCTCGCCGTACTTGAGTCCGTCCTCCGGTACCACTTCCCCTTTGCGCCGCAGGGCCGCACGGATACGAGCCATCAGCTCCTCGGAGGAGAATGGCTTGGCGATATAATCGTCCGCGCCGTAATCCAGCCCGGTCACTTTATCCGAGATCTCTCCCTTGGCGGTGAGCAGAATGACCGGTGTCGCATCCCCCTGGCTGCGCAGCGTCTTCAGCATGCTGATCCCGTCCATCTCCGGCATCATAATATCCAGCAGCAGCAGATCATAGATCCCGCTCTGCGCATAATCGAGCCCGGTCCGCCCGTCATGCACGGCATCGACGGAGTAGTTATGCTTTTTGAGAATCTGCATCAGTGCTTCCGCCAGATGCAGTTCATCTTCTACTATTAATATTCGCATCGTTGGTGTCACCCTTTATAAATGAATTAGTTCGCTGTCTGCCGATCACTGTAGGTAGGCAGCAGGTATCGTTTTGGCATGGGCATGTATTGTTCATATCAATATTGTAAGAGCTGTACCTTTAATTAAGCTTAACTGAATGTATCAGCGGCCGGTATGAAGAGGATGAATTTAAATTCGGCTGAACCGTATATTATATTTACATTCGGCAAAAAAGATTCAATACATAACGTTTGCTTCATTAGATTGCCTCTTTTTAATAAAAAGCGAGTCTTCCAATACAGCCCCTTTTGTAATGCTGCTATCCATGCCATCACAAAAGGTTTTTTTGCATTTCCAAACAGCGCCCCACGACCTCCCTTTCCGCAGCGGCCTGCCAAAAAACGCCCAGATCGAGCAGCCATAAACACAATTCCCTTCGATAACGTGCTCCATAACACAGCAGACTCACACAAATTCAAGAAGTTTGTAAATTTATCAACTCCATGTAAAACATTTAAGATTCACTAAAGGTTGGCATTCTAATATACAAACATAAGCAAGCGACGCCGCACCAACCAACGACAAACTGACCCGCCCATACAGCTTATCCGCACGGCCGCACATGCCATGCACACCATAATGCAAAGGAATGATCCCCATGGCTATCGAGGTTTTTAACCGCTATGAAAGCAAGTACCTGATGAACACAGCCCAGTTCACTGCACTGTACAGCGATCTGCTGGAATACATGGAGCTGGACGCCTACAACAAGCAGCACGACTTTTACTCCATCAGCAACATCTACTACGACACACCGCATGACTCGCTGATCCGGGCAAGTCTGGCCAAGCCCAAGTACAAAGAAAAGCTGCGCCTTCGCGCATACGGTGTACCCCGGGCCGATGCCAAAGTATATATGGAGATCAAAAAGAAATTCACCGGTCTCGTCAACAAACGCCGAACTGCTCTCAAGTTGGATGAAGCTTACGAATTCGTCCGCACCGGACAGGCGCCGGAATACCAGGAGTACATGAACAAGCAGGTGCTGAACGAGATCAGCTACTTCCTTCGCCTGTACGATCTGGCGCCTAAGCTGTATCTGTCCTATGACCGCAAAGCACTTTTTAGCAAGGAGAGCCGCGATTTGCGCATTACCTTTGACACCAATATCCGCTGCCGGCGCTACGATCTGAAGCTGGAGCAGGGCGACTACGGGGAACAGCTGCTGGAGCCGGATCAGTGGCTGATGGAGGTCAAGGCGGAGAACACCGTTCCGCTGTGGCTGTCCAGACTGCTGTCGAAGCACCAACTGTACCGGACGAGCTTTTCCAAATACGGCAACGAGTACAAGAAAATGCTGAAAAACCAGACGGTTCCAACGATCCAACCGCAGCTGCCGACAATTGAGATGCCGGCTCCCGCCATGATTCAAATCCCTACCGAGAAGGAGACTATCCGCTATGCTTGAAACCTTATTTAACAGTACAGTAAGCGCCAGCACGACCGAACTTACTCTGAGCGGCGCGCTGCTAACCATACTGGTATCCATTATTCTGGGCGGCATTATCAGCCTGACTTATATGAAAACGAACCAAAACGGCTTTTCCCAGAGCTTCACCCTGACGATGGTACTGCTGCCGATGATCGTAGCCATTATCATCCTGCTCATTGGCAGCAATATCGCCCGCGCCTTCAGTCTGGCCGGTGCATTCTCGATCATCCGTTTCCGCAGTGCACCCGGCGACCCGAAAGACATCGCCTACGTCCTGTTCACCATGGCAGCCGGTCTGGCCGTCGGTACTGGTTACTTCGGCTACGCAGTACTGTTCACCCTGATCCTCTGCCTGCTGATGTTCCTGCTGAATCGCTTTAACTTTGGCACACGCAAAACGATGCAGCGCACCCTGAAAGTGACCATTCCCGAAAACCTGGGCTACGAAGAAGCCTTCAACGAAGTATTCCATAAATTTAATGTACAGCATGAATTGAAAAAAATCAGAACCACCGAGCTGGGCAGCCTGTACGAGCTGATCTACCTTGTCACCATGAAGCAGGAAACCAACCAAAAAGAATTCCTCGACGAAATCCGTTGTAGGAACGGCAATCTGGATCTGTCACTGACGATGAGCCCCACTCCAGCTAACGAATATTAAGTATGCAAGAACAAATATGTATGACTGAATGCCGAAACGGCAATCTGGATCTGTCACTGACGATGAGCCCCACTCCAGCTAACGAATATTAAGTATGCAAGAACAAATATGTATGACTGAATGCCGAAACGGCAATCTGGATCTGTCACTGACGATGAGCCCCACTCCAGCTAACGAATATTAAGTATGCAAGAACAAATATGTATGACTGAATGCCGAAACGGCAATCTGGATTTGTCGCTGACGATGAGCCCCACTCCAGCTAACGAATATTAAGCCAATGCATAAATAAATATAGACTACCGAAGTCACTTCACCACTACAGTCCATTTATGGAAGGGAACGATGAACTATGAGAAAAGTAAACCAAAAACAAACGGACAGCACGTCCGGTATATGGAGCAACCCGGCGAGAAAAAGCCTTGCCCAAAAAGCAGCCACCACCCTGAGCGCACTGCTCCTGTCCGCCTCATTGCTGGCAGCCTGCAGCCCATCGACCGGCGCAGCAACGACCAGTTCAACAGCAGCCACGACCCAGTCGATCTCTACCGCCACAGTCACCACACCGGTCAAGCTGACCAGCGCAGACCTGGTCACGTACAAGGACGCCGAGCGCAGCACAGACTGGAGCGCAGACAGTTCCACCATGATCAAGCTGAACGGGAGTAGCGCAGCTGTCATCGGCTCTGGAGCCAAAACTTCCGGCAGTACGGTGACAATCTCGGCGGCTGGCACGTACGTCATCAGCGGCAAGCTGACCGACGGACAGATTGTGGTCAACAGTACCGATGAAGGTGATGTGCATATCGTACTGAACGGCGTGAGCATCACAAGCAAAGACAGCGCACCCATCTACATCCAGGAAGCAGATAATGTAATCCTGACGCTGCAGGAAGGCACCGAGAATACAATCACCGATGGCGCACAATATGTATTCGCCGACAGCTCCACCGACGAGCCAAGCGCAGCCCTGTTCAGCAAAGCGGATCTGACGGTCAATGGCACCGGCACGCTGAATGTAAATGCTAATTACAAGGACGGCATTACGAGCAAGGACGATCTGAAGATCATTTCCGGTATATTTAATATTCAAGCCAAGGATGACGGCATTGTCGGCAAAGATATGGTGGCGATCGAGCAGGGTACCTTTACCGTGACTGCAGGTGGGGATGGCATCAAGGCGACCAATGACGAAGATACAGAAAAAGGATTCATCGCGATTACAGACGGTACATTTACCATTCAATCCGAAAACGACGGCATTCAGGCAGAGAGCAAGCTGGTAACGGATAGCGGAACCTATACGATTACCACCGGCGGCGGAAGCGCCAATGCGGAAGCCCATACCGAAGACATGCCTCCGGGCGGATTCGGAGGAGGTGGCGGTACGCCTCCACAGATGAATGGCGAGCAGGGAGCGGTACCGACTGGAACCAGTACAACCAATACAACGACTTCAGCTTCTCAGGGGGCAGACGGTGAAGCATCTGTATCTACAGCCGCTGCATCGACGAGCACAGCAGTTTCCGCGACTACAGGAACATCCACAAAAATTTCAACTACAGCAGCGGCTGTAACGGATGCCAAAGAAGCAACAGAAGATACATCCGACAGCGCTAAAGCACTGAAATCCGGTGGCGACCTTGTCATTAACGGCGGTACATTCAACGTAAATGCCAAAGACGACAGCGTACACAGCAATGCCAGCGTGACCATTACCGGTGGCACACTGAATCTCGCAACCGGCGATGACGGTATCCACGCAGAGACCAATCTGCACATCACTGGCGGCAAAGTTAATGTTACCGAGAGCTATGAGGGGTTGGAAGCTGCAGTAATCAACGTGGCAGGCGGCGATACTCATATCGTATCCAGCGACGACGGTGTGAATGCTTCGGAAGGTGAGACAACCACGGCTGCAGATACTACAGCATCCGCAGCGGATACGTCGGCAGCCAGCAGCCAAACAGCTGCCGTAGAAGTGACTTCAACTTCGACCAAGACAGCATCCTCATTCGCATTGTCCGGTAGTACAGATGCCTCTATAGCGGCATCTACGACAGCAGCAACAGCTGTAGATACTGCAGCAGCGACGGGCACAGAGACAGCTCCAGATGCAGGCGGACGCGGTGGTTTCGGCGGCGGTGGACCGGAGTCGGCAGGCAATGCGCTGCTGAATATCAGCGGCGGTACATTATACGTTGAAGCAGGTGGCGACGGTCTGGATGCCAACGGTTCGATCACCATGTCCGGCGGTACCGTCATCGTGAACGGTCCGACCAGCAGTGGAAACGGAACACTCGATTACGATGGAACTTTTGAAATGACAGGCGGCTATCTGGTAGCAGCGGGCAGCTCCGGTATGGCACAGGCTCCATCGGATGTGTCTACCCAGTACTCGGTAGCGATGAGCTACTCCACTGTGCAGAAAGCAGGTACGCTCGTTCACCTGCAGGACAGTGACGGTACCAACATCCTCACCTTTGCCCCGGATAAAGACTATCAGTACGTCGTCGTGAGCTCCCCGAATCTGGCCAAGGGCAGCAGCTACGCCCTGTACACTGGCGGTACACCCACCGGCACAGCGACAGATGGATTGTACAGTGACGGCACGTACAGCGGTGGCACCCAAGTCGTCGACTTTGATATCTCCAACAGTGTCACCTGGCTGTCCGAATCCGGCGTATCCGCCAGCAATCCTAATGGCGGTGGCTTTGGCGGAGGAGGTGGCAGACCGCAGCGCGGTGCAGCTCCAGGTACTTCGGTAGAGAGTGCGGAAAGTGCGACAGATACGAACTAATAGGGATTTTGAGTGGAGAGAAATAGAATAAAGAACCAAAGGTATTATGGTAATCAAAGAGCAGTAAATAAAAAAAGACGACTGGGTAATATCCAGTCGTCTTTTTTGCTATGCTGCAAAGTTGAATTTCCAATCTAACGTCGCTTATTCGCATTTTTTAAAAGTGAAGCAATATATAGAAGAACGCCGATGATGATCGTCAGGAGCAGATACACCGTTTCGAAATCGCCATTAACCAGATAGATACTGAATAAGGAAAGAAAAGCATTTAGAGCGTAGAAAATAACGACTGCGGCAAGTATGTAGATCACAATCATAAGCTTGTTCCTTTCATGGTAGAGATATAAGTTTCTTCTCTCGTATCGTCCAATTGTAAAATGAAGAAAGTTCAGGAGCATGGTTGAGCTTCCATTGTTCAGGTGCCATCCAAATGACTGAAGGCTTGATTAGCATTAGAATACCAATATGATCGATAACAGAAGCATCCCAGGCCTCCTTTCCCTTGGTAAAATGAATTACTTCATTAGTGCCAGTTCTTTTTCATCGACAGGGAAATGCTCCTTGGTTTGAGCAGGATCGGTGTGACCGAGTTCCGTTTCCGTTCCCTGGGTATCCATCAGACCATAATGCAAATCGGATATTGATGCACTATATCGATAATAGGCGACTGTACTCGTAATGGTCGGTCTTTTCCCTATTTCTTTCGTGATATGGTATGGAAGAAATGGTAAGCCTGTATGCTCGGTGGAGGGTTCACCATTATGATTGGCCGACCAAATTTCCTGTGCCTTGTTATTTTTCACCTCATAATAGCTTATGCGATCAGACATGGCTTCAAAGAATGCATCTGACTTTCCTGCCGGGAAATAGTGTGTCACCGTTTGCATTCCTACCGTAGGCAATTCAGTCGCTAATGTTGTTCTTGCCAGATCATAAACCACTTGTTTTCTTTGTTTGGAAAGTAATTGACTGGCTGAAGTGCTGGCAGTCTCCGATGGATTATTTGAAGGACTTACATTACCAATGTATACAATTCGATTCGTTACATCCCAATTTACCTTCTCATCCATGGACTTTCCGATAAAGCGCAGGGGAACCATCACTCGGCCATTTTTTAAAGTTGCGGGCTGTGCTAATTCGATCCGAACACCATTTTGCAGCGTGGTTTTTTTACTCGGAGCAGTGACGGTTACCGTTTTGCTGGCATTGTTCCATGAGATATGGGTGTTGTTATTTCCCAGTTTACTGACGACGTGGATCGGTACCAGAGTCACTCCATGAAGCACATATGGAGCTGTATCTGATGGAATTACGCCATGCTCACCTATAATCCGGATAGGCGTATTGGCTGCGTAGATGAGATTTTCAGGCGAAGCGGTTATCAGGCTGCCAGCTAGAACAGCCCCCAGTACTACAGTTGGAATGTGCTTTTTCTTCATCATTTGGATTCTCCTTTTTCTTTTTGATCAGGAACTGCTGAATCGATTGATACCATCTTCCATTTTCCATGTGAATCTTTTCCAAAATAGAATGTGTGGCTGAGTTCGTTCACTTCTTGACTCCCCCGGAACTTGCAGCTGAAAAGTAGCAAGTACTCATTGTGAAAGCCGTAAGAACAAATTTGATTTTATGTAGGAATAAATACATCCTTTCTAAGCTATCGACGTGTATTCCAGCAAAAAGTATGCATTTTATCTAATAATTTACACTATATGTCTCTAAAATAAAAAGGCGAAGTCACCTGTACATTAGATGACTTCGCTTTTGAGCTGTCTGTCGAGACTAACTATACTGTATATTGTACGTGGGACTTTCGATTGTCATTCGGATGATTCTGGCAATAAACAGTCAATCCTATTTTTAATTTTTCCCCACCAGCGTCATGAGGGAACGTGCAGGGATGGTAATATCCTTTTTCACCGAGACGGTGGATTGCTTTTCCAGGTCGGCATGCTCAGAGGTCAGATACGGTTTGAACTGCTTCACTTCCTTGCCGCCGGGCAGATTCGTTACGTCGAGGTGGATGATTTTGTCTTCATTGCTGCTGTTCACAAATACGACGGACAGCTGCTTGTCCTCGTTATGATAATACGCCGAGCCCATCAGACCGTTCGGATCATTGGCACCTTGCAGGTCGATTCGCTGTGCGCCGGGACGGACGAATTTGCTGTAATTGCCGAGCGCCCACAGCGTTTTGGATTCAATGATGGACTGGGTGTCGCCCGGATTTTTGTAATCGGTGTAGACCAGACCATCCTTGTAATCTTCTTTGGATACTGCCAGCCACCACTGCCATGCGGACGCCTGGGTCGTTACCATATCATAGTGAATGACTTTGGCGACATCCAGCGCGGTATTCATCGTCAGGTCACGTCCCGGTCCACGGTCGCCGAGGATGCAGTATTCGGACATCCAAAACTTGGCGTCCTGCACGTAGCGATCCAGATTATCCCGCACCAGTTCGCGCAGGCGAACCAGACGATCGTCCCCCGGTTTGGCTTCATCGGACCAGTAGGAGTGGGCGCTCATTTTATTGCCGATGATGCCGGCAATCTGCGGATCTCCGAGCATTTCCTTGATATATTCACTGTATTTTCCTTCAAAGGCACCGCCGGCGTTGCCGCTCGTATACGTACTGCCTGCTTTGCCGGTATATGTAGCGTACATGTCGTTATCCAGCAGGGACAGGTATTCGACGGCTTCGATCGCATCCACTTCGGTGTCGATGCCGCGTTTATGCAGCTCTCCATCCAGTGCGATCAGTACTTTTTTGATATCTTCGATATTGTAGCGGTTGCCTTCCTGACCGGCACGGTTCCAGTCCCAGGTCGGTTCGTTGATCGGGCTGATGTAGTCAAAGCCCAGCTTTTGCTTGTGAAAATGCTCCAGCACGTCCGCGAGGAACACAGCGTAATCGTCAATATAGTCTTCCTTGAGATTGGTGCTGCCTACCGACGGGTCCGGCTGGCCGTGGCCGTTCTTGGTCATCCATACCGGCGGACTGTTGACAAAAGCGACCGTTTCCTCGACACCGCGCTTCTTGGCAGCTTGCAGGAACCACTGCTGACCGGCCTGTCTGGACCAATCATACGGCTGGTCTTCACCGGACTTGAAGCTCTCGGCGCGGCGCCATGGATCGCTGATAATGTCCTGATCGGTGTCTACGCTGCCTGCCCCAATATTGAAGCGCCAGATGGACAGCCCGATCCCTTTATCCTGGGAGAAGAGCAGATCGGCGACCCTGTTTTTGTTCTTTTCCGACCATTCCGAGCCAATATGATCAATACTCCAGGCGCCGGATGCACCGAAGCCGTCAATCTCCTGATACCGCTGCTGACCGTTGATCGTAATCTGCTGTACGCCGGTCTGTGGGTTTCCTTTGGCGGCAAGCGTGTCGCTGCTGTCGTCTGCGGCAGCTCCTGCGCCGGATGCTATGCCGGAGAACAGCATAACAGACAGGGACAACGCGCCCAGCCTTGGCAAAAAGCGTGCTTTGTTACCGTGAACATTTCTCATTACGACTCCTCCTTTGAATGGGTGAACAAGGTAGAGCTATGTAGCAGGAAGTAGAGAAGATTCCCTTTTTATTGTATACGCTTACAATATGGTAAGTATACCCAATTGGTGACTTTTTGGGAATTGGATGGCAAATAAAGAAACGGGAATGGATGGGTAGAGGATGTTGGCGGTGGATTGTCTCTGGCCGGTATACTGGTAGGGTGAGAAATAACCTGCGGGCAGCGAATAAATAAATCTCAAGACTTTGCGGGAGGAGGAAGAGGGATGCAACCGGAGTACAATGTGCTGCGCCAGATGGCAATACAGGCCGGTGTAACAGCAGAAGAATGGGAGACTTTCTGGCAAAAGACTTCGCTGCGCCATATTCGCTCCGGTCAGCGGCTGATTGAAGCGGGACAGCCGGTGGATTTTGCCCATTTCTGTGTGCAGGGATTATTTCGGCTGTATTATATTCTCGAAGACGGCCGGGAATATACGGCGGGATTTACCATGGAGCAGGATTATGCGACGTCCTATGCAGCGATGATTACCGGGCAGCCATCCGCCTATACGATTGAAGCGCTGGAGGCGGCAGTGGTGATCGAGATTCCGTATCAACTGCTGGAGCAGCTGATGCATAACAGTCACGGCTGGGAACGATTCGTACGTGTGAGTGTGGAGCGGCTGTATATCCGCAAGGAAGAAAGGGAGCGTGAGCTGCTGTATGCCTCGGCGCGTGAACGATACGATGCCTGTCTGCGCAAATATCCGGGACTGGAGAAAAGGGTGCCGCAGTATCATATTGCTTCGTATATCGGCGTCTCACCGGTATCGCTCAGCAGGCTGCTCCGTCGTGATTCGCAGGATCATTCGCATAATGATTCGCCTTAAGCACCAAGGCGGTGTTTGGGTCGGCAGGTTGAAGCAGGGAATAAGACAGTGGTGGAATCCTTGGCTGCTTGTCATTAACCTTTGTTAATGTGCAGCTGATGCCGTCTGGCGTACACTGGATATATCATTTACAGCAAGCTGCGCTGGTATGAATAAAGGAGAGATGAACAATGCGTTATATGATGGTGGTACTGCTGGAGTTCTACCCGTCCTGGCTGGCACTTCCGCGGGAAGAGCGGCGTATGCATGCAGCCGGACTGCAGGAAATTATCTGCAGGCATGATGAGGTACAGGTACGATTTTTTGATGCCGAGGCGCTGCCGGGCAAGGATTATACCGACTTTGTGATTTGCGAGACCGGGAATATGGAGCAGTATCATTATATGTGGGAAGCGATCCGGGATTCGGAGCCTTATACCAAAGGCTATATGAAGATCAAGGATGTCATTATGGGGCTGGAGAATGCTTTTCAAAGCTACGAGACGCATGTATTGAAGATGGATTAACCTGTTTTAACCTTTCTTTTTTATAAAAAATGAATGAATGCAGGTATAGTATCCATCTGCCCGCCGCTAACAACAGACCGATGCAACGGAGTGAACAGCTTCCGTCTCGGTCTGTTTTTGTTTTATCCTTTTAAAGCATTAATTCGGTTGACTGATCCAGTGAACTGTACTATATTCAACAATTAATATTGCCCAAAACACAGTAAGGGAGGCAGTCAAGCGGATCAATAGATACAAGAAGCGGGCGGATTACATAAGCCATACCTACAACAAGAGAACAGGGAGGGAATGGAATGTCACAGTTATTGGCTCTGGTACTGGTGGTTTTCATTTTGTTTGTCGGTGATGCGGTGTCGGTGCGTACGAAAGCATGGATTCCTTCGGTGTTTATTAGCGCCATTCTGTTCCTGATCGGTTATTGGACCTTTTTCCCAAAAGAAATCGTGGCGATTGCCGGCATACCGTCTACGGTAGCGACGATGCTGATGTACCTGCTGATCACGAATATGGGTACGCTGTTATCCATCCGTGAGCTCAAGCAGCAATGGAAAACGATTATTATCGCGCTGTCGGGCGTACTCGGTATTGTCATTTTCCTGTTCGCCATCGGTATTTTTATTTTTGACTATCAAACGATGCTGGTAGCGATTCCGCCGCTCGTTGGCGGTGTGGTATCAGCGGTCATTATGTCGGATGGCGCCAAGGCGGCCGGGCTTGCAACGCTGTCGGTATTTGCTATCGTCATCTATGTAATGCAGGGCTTTGCCGGATATCCGCTCACCTCAGTTATGCTGAAAAAAGAAGGCAAACGTCTCCTGCAGCAGTACCGCAGCGGACAGCTGCCTGAGCAAAATCCGGCAAGCGCCAAGGCGGCTGCACAGCTCACAGGCAAGTCCCTACCTGCTAATGCGCCAAAGATATCTCCAGCAGCACAGCCGGAACTGCGAATGTTCCGCTGGCTGCCGGCCCAGTACAATACCGAGTTTTTTAAGTTTTTCCGCCTGGCATTGGTCGCGTATCTGGCCTATCTGGTCTCTACCTTGTTCAGCCCATGGATAAGTATCAGCCCGTTCGTGCTCTGTCTGCTGTTCGGGATTATCGGGGCGAGTACGGGGTTTCTGGAGAAGCAGGCCTTGCAAAAGGCGAATGGATTTGGCTTTGCCATTCTCGGCCTGATGCTGTTTATTTTTGACGGACTCAAGCAGGCGACGCCGCAGATGATGCTTCAGATTCTGCCGCAGCTTGTCGGGACAATTGTTATCGGGGTAATCGGCATGTATGTATTCTCCATGCTGGCGGGCAGGCTGCTCAAAGTCAGCAAGGAAATGGCCTTTTCCGTCTCCTTGACCGCATTATACGGATTCCCGGCGGATTACATCATCACGTCGGAAGTGATAAAATCTCTGACAGAAGACGAGCAGGAACGCGAAATGCTGACCAGCCGGATGTTGCCGCCTATGCTGGTGGGCGGATTTATCACCGTTACGATCGTATCGGTCGTGCTGGCAGGCATTTTCGTGGAACTTTTGTAAAATAGGATGAAATTGTTCAATCAGATCAATCAGGGAGGGAATCACCATGAAGCAGCTTCAGCAGCGGATCGAAGATCATATTGAGGCACTGAGTGCCTTTACGGCTACACCGGGACAGGGAACGACGCGGCTCACCTACAGTCCGCAGGATGTGCAGGCCCGGCAGTATATCAAGGAGCAGATGGCAAAGTACGGCCTAAGCGTGCGTGAAGATGGGATCGGCAATATTTTCGGCAGACTGGAAGGGACGCAGCCGGATGCGCCGGCGGTGCTGGTCGGATCGCACTTTGACTCGGTGCCAAATGGCGGCAGCTACGATGGCCCGGCTGGCGTAGTGGCCGGTCTGGAAGTGGCGGCTTTATTTCAGGAAAATCAGATCCAGCCAACCTATCCGCTCGAAGTGATTGCCATGGTCGAGGAAGAGGGTGCCCGGTTCGCCGGCGGTCTGATGGGCTCGCGGGCGATGCTCGGCATTCTGAGTGAGCAGGAATTCAGCGAGCTGCGTGACAAGGATGGCATCACGACGATCCAGGCGATGGAGCAGGCCGGTCTGGACACTTCCCTGCCAAGGATCAGAGATCCACGGACGATTCGCGCTTTTCTCGAACTGCATATTGAACAGGGGCCTGTCTTGGAGGAAAAAGGCATCCCGATCGGTATCGTAGAAGCGATTGTCGGGCTGGCCCAGCTGGAGATTACGGTACAGGGTCAGGCTGGACATGCCGGTACGACGCCGATGGACCGGCGTGCGGATGCGCTGGTGGCGGCAGCAGGGATCATCGCCGCATTACCGGATATCGCGCTGGAGACCGGAGACGGATCGGTCATTACGACCGGACGGCTGAATGTGTGGCCGGGCGGAGCCAATGTGATCCCGGACAAAGTGGTCTTCACTGTGGATCTGCGCTCCGGACGCGAGGAGAATGTACAGACCCTGATCAGGCGCACACAGGAGCTGGCCGCTTCCTGCGAGAAAAATGGCATCCGTGTATCCGTGCAGCAGCAGCTGTACATGAAGCCCAAGGCGATGAATGAACCTATCCGCGCCCTGCTCCGGGAGAAAAGCGAGCAGCTGGGCATTCCCCACTGTCCGATCAACAGCGGCGCCGGACACGATGCGATGGTATTCGCGGATGTGACCGACGTGGGGATGCTGTTCATCCCGAGCCGCAGCGGACTGAGCCATTGTCCGGAAGAATGGTCGGATGCGGCAGATATTGCGAAAGCCGTTCACATTTTCTATGAGACGATTCGATCCCTGACGACGGAGGTGGACGATCATGAGTGAGGTACAGACGGCACAGAGAGATATCCTTAACGCCCGGATTCGGGAAAGTATCACCGGTTCCGGCGAAGAACTGATCCGGCTGCGCCGCTATCTGCACAGCCATCCGGAGCTGTCCTGGGAAGAGGTAAATACCACCACCCTGGTATGCGACTATCTGGATAAGCTGGGTATCGACTATCGCAGAACGACGCCGACCGGGGTTATCGCGGATATCCACGGCGGACGACCGGGCAAGACGGTAGCGCTGCGCGCCGATATGGATGCACTATCGGTCGAGCAGATCGACAAGCATCTGCCGTATGCATCACAGGAAGAAGGAAAAATGCACGCCTGCGGCCATGATGCGCATACGTCCATGCTGCTCGTCGCCGCGCGGGCGCTGAATACAGTCAAGGAAGAGCTGCAGGGAACGGTACGGCTTATTTTCCAACCGGCCGAAGAGGTCGCCCAGGGGGCGCGGGAGATGGTGCGGCAGGGCGCAGTGGATGGCGTGGATAATGTATTCGGCATTCATATCTGGTCACAGATGCCGACTCATGCGGTAGCCTGCAGTCCCGGTCCATCCTTTGCCTCGGCCGATCTGTTCACGGTGACCTTCCAGGGACGGGGCGGACATGGCGCGATGCCGCAGGATTGTATCGATACGGCGATCGTTGCGTCTTCCTTTGTCATGAATGTGCAGTCGATCGTCTCCCGCACGGTGGCACCGAGACAGCCTGCGGTAGTGACCGTCGGGAAAATGACCGTTGGCACCCGGTTCAATATCATCGCCGAACATGCGGTGATCGAAGGAACGGTGCGCTGCTTTGATCCGGCGACCCGCGATCATATTGAGCAGCAGCTGCAGCATTATGCCGATCAGGTGGCGGCATTATATGGAGCGACAGCCAAGCTCGATTATGTGCGCGGTACACAGGCTGTGATCAATGAAGAACAGAGTGCAAGGCTGGTTCAGCAGGTCGCAGCGGCGGCTTTTGGTGAGCAGGTATTATATGAAGAGGAACCGACCATGGGCGGCGAGGACTTCAGCTTTTATCTGGATGAGGTGCCGGGCAGCTTTGCCCTCGTAGGCAGCGGCAATGCGGACAAGGATACGCAGTGGGCGCATCATCACGGCAAATTCAACATTGATGAGGATGCGCTGGCGACCGGAGCGGAGCTGTATGCGCAGTATGCGTGGGCGTATTTGAACCGGTAGTAATAGAATGGCATTGGTCCATTTCTTCATATTATGTTTAACAACGATTATATTGGCAAAGAAAAGCCACTCGTATCAAGTGAAGCGAGCGGCTTTCTTTTTTATATTAATACAAACTTTATAGTTAAGTCCTATTACTGACTTTCATATGCTACAAATTCTAATTGATCAGGCTGAAACCGTTGACTCGTAGGATCATAGCGGTATGTGATCTTCACATCACTGGCAAACATAGCAATATGGAAATTACCGCTCACCGTAGCAGTTAATTGGTGATTGTGAATGGAGTAGATGCTGATGGCTCCATATCTCAACTGGTTAAATCGTATACAGCAAATAAGGGCTTACCATGTGCCCTGATCAGGCGGTAAGCCCCTATAGCATCTATCTACCCATCCTCAAATAAAAATCCCCAGCCATACCGCGCCGCCTACAGCGAGCAGCAGCAGCTTTTTCTCACAGGCCGTAACTTGTTCCGGATTCTGTACATCCATTCGGAAAATCCAGTACACCGACAGTGCTACAATCACAGCGATACCCGCTGCACCCCACCAGCGTCCCGAACTGATCAGCCATACGGCACAGAGCGCGATCATACCGAGATACAGCAGCGCAGGCAGCCGGCTGTAGCCGATGCCCCAGCGATCTGCTGCCCAGACGACACTGGTCCGCTTGACCGGAGACGCTTGGCGGTCGGCTTCCAGATCAGGGATATGATGCACCATCACCCAGGCGACGCAGTACAGCGCATTGATCATTGCATTCTGCACTGCCCACTCCGGGAAAGTACCGAGCATCAGCCATGCCCCGCCCAGTCCCAGGAAAAAGGTGGACGGAAACGTACTCAGCCATTCGCCAGCCAGCGGATAATAGCTGAACCGCAGCGGAGGCAGCGAATAGGACACCGCTCCCCAGATGCCGATCAGCAGAAGGGCAGCGAGTGCATAGTGACCGAACAGGGCAATCACCACCGCAGTCAATACCAGCACAATCGTCAGCCCGATACCAAATCGGTACAGCGCCGCCGGAGAGATGCGTCCTTCCTGGATCACCCGGCTGCCGCCGGACAGCATGGCCGGACTGAGCTGATCGGTGCCGGATACATAATCCACATGATCATTCAGCGCATGGGTCAGCACTCCATGAATGAGTATACATCCGACAAACAGCAGCACAGCAGTCATTATGAGAGAAGAGGCAGACAGCTCATAATAGGCAGCCAGTGGGAAGACTCCCGAGAAAATAATCGCCACACTGGAACAGAGTACCGCCGCAGGCCGCATCAGCTTGAGGCTGTTTTTCCATGTAAATGCGCGTAGAATCGAATCGCTCAACCTGTTCACTCCTTTGGATAAATTGGTAGTGTTATGTAAAGACAGCAGGGTCATCCCTGAACTGCTGTAATCGTACACTGACAGGGCAGGCTACTATATACTACACAGCCAGACCCGCGAGGAACCATGAATAGGGAAAAGGACAGTGAAAACATTGTCAGCGGCACCGGACTATGGGAAAATAGATGAATCTGACAACGAATGGAGAAGTGAACGTATGACGGATTTACCGAATTGTCCGGAGTGCAATTCCGCGTATACCTATGAGGATGGCAACCTGCTGATCTGCCCGGAATGTGCTCATGAATGGACACAAGGTGAAGATGTGGACAGCACGGAAGACACGCTGGTCGTGCGCGATGCCAACGGCAACATTTTGCAGGACGGTGATGCCGTAACCGTGATCAAGGATCTCAAGGTCAAAGGCAGCTCCTCCGTACTCAAAATCGGCACCCGGGTCAAAAGTATCCGTCTCGTCGATGGCGACCATAACATCGACTGCAAAATCGACGGCTTCGGCGCTATGAAGCTCAAATCGGAATTTGTGAAAAAGAACTGATCTTCACCCCACAAGACACAGCGAGATTATGCAGCCTGTGTCTTTTTTACATCGTGTAAAGACACCCAGGGTACCTGCCAGAGATAAGATGGTATCTGTTAAAAGGTAAAACGGGCCAGCCATCTTAGATAGTACTTGCAATATACAGTAAAATAGTTTTAAATAAAGATAATATAATATTTCGATTTAAAGATATTTTGGTTCATCAATGAAAAGCAATAATGAAAGCCATGCATCCCACTACAAATAACCGCCTGATCAGGCATAGGAACACTGCGGAATCACCTATCGTCATCCATAATAATAGAAGAAAACAACGGCTCGCCAGACAGGCAAAGCCCAACAGGAGGATATTATAATGGAAATCGGAATCAGTACTTTTGTGGAAACTACACCGGATATCGAGACAGGTCAGACGATCAGCCACGCCGAACGGATTCGTCAGGTGGTGGACGAGATCGTGCTGGCGGATAAAGTAGGGCTGGACATCTTCGGCGTAGGCGAGCATCACCGGGTCGATTATGCGGCGTCTGCGCCGGCGGTCATTCTCGCAGCAGCGGCTTCACAGACCGAGCGCATTCGCCTGACGAGTGCAGTAACCGTACTGTCTTCGGCAGATCCGGTACGTGTATTTCAGGAATTTGCCACACTTGATGCCATTTCTAACGGACGGGCAGAGATTATGGCAGGAAGAGGGTCCTTTATCGAGTCATTCCCGCTGTTCGGCTACGATCTGAATGATTACGATGCCCTGTTCGACGAGAAGCTGGAACTGCTACTGAAGATCCGCGATTCGGAAAAAGTCACCTGGGAAGGCGGCCACCGACCGGCGATCGATAACCTCGGCATCTACCCGCGTCCCGTACAAAATCCGCTTCCTGTCTGGATCGGCAGCGGCGGTAACACCGAATCGGTCGTGCGCGCCGGATTGCTCGGACTGCCGCTCGTACTGGCCATTATCGGCGGACGCCCCGTACAGTTCGCCCCGCTGGTAGAGTTGTATTACAAAGCCGCTGCACATGCCGGACACGATGCTTCCAAGCTCAGCGTCGCCTCTCACTCCCACGGCTTCATCGCCGATACGACCGAGATGGCCGCGGACAAATTCTTCCCGTCCACCCAGGCGAGCATGAATGTACTCGGACGCGAACGCGGCTGGGGCCCATACACCCGCGCCAGCTTTGACGCCGCCCGCAGCCTGGAAGGCGCCTTGTATGTCGGCGACCCCGAGACCGTCGCTACCAAGATTATCAACCTGCGCAAAAACGTAGGCATCACCCGCTTCATGCTGCACACCCCGGTCGGTACCATGTCGAACCACGACGACGTACTGCGCGCCGTTGAACTGCTGGGCACCGAAGTGGCGCCGAGAGTAAGAGAAGAAGTCGCCCGCTGGGAAGCGGAAAATGGCAAGCAGTAACGTCATATGCAAATGCAAAGGAACCCCGTGCCGATCAAGCACCGGGTTCCTTTTTGTGTGCATTCCATTTTTTATATTGGAAATTACCTGTACATACTACACAAGTATCTCCACTCTGAGCAACAGTAGAACCTTTATACAAGCACCACATGATGCTGCTTCTTCGAACTCATGCCGAGGCATATCCATCTGTTCATAGCAAAGTCCACCAATAAAAAAAGCCTGATCCTCAAAAGAGGACCAGACTTCATTCATCCATACATTTAGAACTTGGAAGGGAACTTCTTCACAATCGCTTCAGACAGCGTATTGCCCGTCATCCACATGTGATTGTAACCCGTACGCAGCGCTTCATACGACTTGGCATATCCGCCGCTGTGGTAGGAGTCAAACGCAGTGATGACATGAGCACCATGCATTGCGTTCGCCTGATACGTTTTTGTTTTGTTCAGTGGCAGACGTCCGGTCTGGAAAGCAGTCAGGTCAGCGACAAACTTGCCGAGGTCTTTTTTCGCAGCCGCACGTCCGGCCTGGTCATTATTCAGTGTAGCTGTCATGTAAGCCTGGTAATCACGGATATGACGGTTCCACAGGCTGTTGAATGTAGCCGCGGCATTGGCGCCGAACAGACGCTGATGCGTGTTGGTCAGTGCCTGGGTATTGCGGTCGAGTGCAGCTTTGACATTTGGCAGATCCGGCGCATTGTCGTTACCTTTTTGCAGCATCAGTATCGACAGGATTGTGTGCTCACCAAGAGCTTCGCCCATCTGCTGACGGAAATAGGCGGCTTCGGTCTGAGTGGTAGTACGTTTATATTTGGAAGGATAGCGTTCTGCCGTAGCTGTTGCCATGGAAGCACCGATCAGAGCAGCGCGTGCATAGGCACTGTGTGCAGCCGAGTAGGCAGTTCCGTACTTGCCTTCCGCATAGGAAGTGAAGGATTGCAGCAGATACGTATCATGAGCACGCAGATTCGTGAGCAGCTTGGTCTCATTGATATACGGATTCTGGCTTTCCATCGCATTGACCATGGCAGTCGTGCTGCTGGTCATACCAGCCTGGGCAGCTTTGCGGGCATCCGCATTGTTGTTGCGCGTCGCAGTCACATAGTCCATGAAGTGTTGAATATGTCTTTTCCATTGATTCTTGATCTGGGATGCTGCGGCATCCGTGTAAGTACTGGACAGCAGTGACGCGATACTGTTGGTGTTGGCATTCAGCGCAGCCATGGCCTGCGGGAGGTCTTTGGACTGGTTGAACTGTTTTTGCATGGCGATAACCATCATGTAACTGTGTTCACCGTAGACTTTGGCCATCGTTGCACGCAGATCTGCTGCTGGTGTCGTCGTAGTTGGCCGCGCCGCATCCGCTGTCTTGAAAGCGATTGCAGGTGATACCGCCAGTGACAGGCAAAGCAGGAGAAGAACCGTTAATCTGGACTTCATTTTCATTCTATTCGCCCCTTTGAAGATAGTATGCTTTCCAAGATTTAATAAAGAAAAATAAATGTTTTGAACCACAAATAATGACAGTTAAAGAATTATTTTCTGAATTCAGCAGGAAAGGCTCTATAGAAAGCACATGAAAAAGCCACTCTCTACCCGGTGAGCCGGGTGCAGAGAGTGGCGATACTGCAAAGCGGTTGATGACTCTTCATGCAGACGGAAATGCTGCAAGCCTTGTTAGTGTCCGATTACAGGAAAATCAGAATGCATAGAGCAAGCAGCAGACAGTAGGCAGAGAAATAGACCAGCTTGCCATTTTTCATAATGTTGATAAACCATTTCAATGCATAGAAAGAAGCCACAAAAGAAGCGATAAAAGCGACCGCATAAGAAACGATCAATACCGGCGTCCATTCCATGGCCAGCAGATCCGGCAGCTCCAGAATGGCTCCGCCCAGACTAATCGGTATGTATAACAGAAAAGAAAAGCGAAGAGCCGTCTCCTGCTTCATTCCGATCAGCATCGCGGTCACGATGGTGGCTCCCGAGCGGCTAATACCGGGAATGAGAGCGACAGCCTGCCCGAATCCTACGATCAGTGCATCTTTCCAGGACAGCTGGGCATCATTTTTGCGGCCGCGCATATTGCGTATGACGAAAAGGGCAATAGCCGTTACGGCAAGACTGTAGCCTACGATATGTACTCCCTTGAGATGTTCACCGATATAATCATTGAACAGTACACCAATTACACCGGCAGGGATTGTCCCGAGCACCAGATAGATCACAAACAGAAAGTCGTTTTTTTGCTCTTTGCCCTGTTCACTGTCAGCAGCAGACTGACGGGTGATATAAGCCAGTGTCGATTGGAACAAGCGGCGTATATCTTCGCGAAAAACGAGAAGTACAGCAAGCAGTGAGGCGGTATTGACGAATGTCTCAAAGCTAAGCCCCTCGATTTCCAATCCCAGAAGCTTTTGTACCAGTACGACATGTCCACTGGAAGAAATCGGAATCGGCTCGGTAAAGCCCTGCAGGGCCCCCAGAAATAGATACTTTAGAACGGTTAATAGAAAGTCCATAATAACTCCTCTCCTGTTGCGCTGGCAAACAGCCTGAAGACGGAATAATCCATCCAGGTGCATGCTTTTTCTCCCTATACTGTACATGACATGATTTGGACAAATCAAATTTCACGGGATCGGACCGATTTGTAAACGGGATATTGTCGTGCTATCGTAGAGGACAGAGTGATGCAGTATCCAAATTTTATCTGCGGAGGTGTATTTATGAAAGCGCTATTTATCGGAGGTACAGGTACGATCAGTCAGGCGATTACGCAGCAGCTGCTGGCACAGGGATGGGAGTTGTATCTGCTCAACCGAGGGAATCGAAATGACGATCTGCCGGACAATACCCGGATTCTGCAGGCGGATATTAACGATGAAGCCAAAGTTGCCGAGCTGATCGCCGATCTGGAATTTGATGTGGTCGCAGACTTTATCGCCTTTGTACCGGCGCAGCTGGAGCGGGATTATCGGCTGTTCGCGGGCAAGACCAGGCAGTTTATTTTTATCAGTTCCGCTTCGGCGTATCAGACACCGCCGTCGGATTATCGGATTACGGAAGGAACACCGCTCGCCAATCCGTACTGGGAATACTCGCGGAACAAAATTGACTGTGAAGATTACCTGATGAAGCAGTACCGGGAGCAGGGGTTCCCGGTGACCATCGTGCGTCCGAGCCATACATACAGCGAACGTTCCATTCCGCTTGGTGTACACGGCAGCAAGGGCAGCTGGCAGGTCGCCCGCCGGATGCTGGAGAACAAGCCGGTGATTATACATGGGGACGGTACCTCGCTGTGGACACTGACCCACAGTGAAGATTTTGCCAAAGGATTCATCGGGCTGATGGGCAATATTCATGCACTTGGCGAGTCCGTGCATATTACGTCCGACGAGTCGGTCACCTGGAACCAGATTCATGAAGTGATCGCCGATACGCTTGGGGTTAAGCTGAATGCGGTGCATGTATCGTCTGAATTCCTCGACGCGTGCAGTACGGAAGATTACCGGGGCAGTCTGCTCGGGGACAAAGCGAATACGGTTGTGTTTGACAATACCAAGCTCAAGCGGCTGGTACCGGAATTTGTAGCTACGATCCGCATGGATCAGGGCATTCGCCGCACCGTACAGCATATTTGGGATCATCCTGAGCTGCAGCAGGAAGATCCCGAGTTCGACGCCTGGTGCGACCGTGTCATCGAGGCGCTGGATCAGGCAGCCGCCAGGGTAAGGGACGGCAAGTAAGGATTGGATCATACAGCATACTGGGAAAGAAGACACAGCGGTTCACCGAAAGGTGGGCTGCTGTTTTTTGTTGTATACAGTTCACTCATCCAACAGCTTACTGTAATCGTCTAATCCATATAATAAGCGCTCTGCTGTACGTAGAACAGGTTTTTGCAGACCGTGCTGTATTAATAAAGCTGCAATCCCTCTTACAGTCCATAATTGGATCTGTTCGAACAGAACAGCATTATCCATACATCCATATCGCTCATATCCTTGCCTGAATAAGCGGATATGCTCCTGATTCACCCTTGCATCCTGACTAAGATCAAGCATAGAGGTAAACAAAGCAGCAATATCAAAATGAGCATTACCACGCCGAACCTCTCCAAAATCAATAAAAAAGATCCCCTCGCTGCCAAAGATCAGATTCCATTTCCCCAGATCGCCATGAATATAGCCGGTGTGCTGAACAGAAGAATTTTCATAAGTAAGGCATCGTTCTATACGGAACTGCAGCATACGAACGATTGACTGATCACTTTCATCTAGTTGATCGTAATTATTGTTCAGATCCAACCGATTCACCGCGCAGATTAATGAAAAGCGGTCCGGTTGAACCGGTACATTTAACGAGCGGGTCGCGGTATGAAATAATGCTGTTTTCACACCAAGCTGTTCATAATCAATAGGGTCAGGCGATACAGGCAGCGGTTCAATATAAGATTGAACATTATAGTAATTATTTTGATAAAAGGTAAAGGGATGACCATGTGCAGTATGTATCATCGGCGGACATACCTGCCGGCCAGCCATCAGGCTGGATATGGATGCTTCCATTTCAGCCTGGCTGCGGCTTTGCAGACGCCGTACGACAAATATACCTTTGGTGCAATGGACAATCCGTGCCTGTGAGGTGCTGCCCTGCACCGGTTCGGTCACAGCATGCAGATTACCCAGCGCATAGCTGCCTAGAATATGCAGCAAATCATGATGGGCAAGGTTGGGAGTGGTTTTGTTTGAGTCCATTGTTTCTCCTTTGCATCAGAGAATTTTCATAATACCGATAACCGAATACCTACAGTCAGGCGAGCTGGTACAGTTGTGGGATCAGTTAAATATCTTCTCCTGCAGTAGCGTCAGCGCCTGCTCCACCTGCACCATCTCTTCCTCGGACAACGCTGCTGCCCGCTTGGCAAAGCGCTCTTTGACGGTCTGGAAAATATCTTCCATCATCACGCTGCCCTGATCGGACAGGCGGATGAGCTGCTTGCGGCGGTCCTGCGGGTCGGTGACCTTTTCGCAGAGTCCTTTGTCGGTCAGCTTGCGCAGTTCGCGGCTGGTGTTGGGCATGGACATATGGATACATTCGCTGATTTCGCTCAGGGTCACCGGCTGGCTGACCATCAGGTATTCCATGATTTTATATTGAGCCGGAGTCAGTTCGCCGGTCGGGATGTCTCGGGTCATCTCGCTGCTCACCTGATGCACGGCCGCTGTAAAAGCGACAAACTGCTGGAACAGATCATTCGTCTTCATATCTTCACCTCGCCTTCCAACATAGCAAAATACTTATCATATTACAATTATCATTTGACAAGTAAAATAGAATCCTGTTACTGTTTGATTATCAAATGACAACTAATCGAGGGGCGATGTCATGAAAACACTAATTATCTACACCCATCCCAATCACCAGAGCCTGAACTATGCCATGATGCAGCAGGTAGTGCGCGGTATCCAGGACCATGCGGCCGATGAAGAGATTCAGGTGATCGATCTGTATGCGGACGGATTTAATCCGGCGCTCGTCTTCAACGAACACAAGCGGCGCCGGGATATGCATATTGATCCTGAACTGCATACCTACCGGGAACAGATCAAATGGGCAGATCGCATTGTATTCGTCTATCCGATCTGGTGGGGACGTCCGCCGGCGATGCTGCTGGGATTTATCGATCGCATGATGGCATCGGGATTTGCCTACGCATATCGCAAAAGCGGCGATTGGATCCCGGAAGGGCTGCTCAAAGGCAAATCGGTCGTGTGCATCTCGACCATGCAGGGACCGACCGGCTACCTGCGGCTGTGGCTGAACAATTCGCACAAAGTGCTGATGCGCCGCGCGCTGTTCAGCTATGTAGGCATCCGTCAGGTGAAGTTTTTTGAATTTGGCAGTATGGAAAGTCCCAGAGGCAAGCATGAGCAAAAGCTGGACAAAGTCTACCGCTATTTCCAAACAGCCCGTTAAACCGATTAGCTGCAATTCATAAAAGTCAATTCTATTTTACGGTTATAGCCTGCTATATAATGAACTGGATAAACCAGCAAGCTCTGCAGCCCAGGCTGCCGACGAGCTTAGTTCGATGGAGCAGGTGAAGATGGAACAAGAGCTATTAACCTATATCCTGATCATTATTGGCGGCGGTGCGCTGAGTCTCTGTCTGTGCATATACGCTCTGTTCAGGTTCAGACAGGCACCCGGCGGCAGGTATTATATCGTCACTACCTTTTTGGCTTCGGTATTTAATTTTGCTTATTTATTTGAACTGACCAGTCCGACGCTGGAACAGACCTGGTTCTGGTTGCGGATGGAATATATTCCGCTGCCGTTTATTCCAGCCTTTACCCTGCTGATGTGCTGTGATTATGTCGGACAGAAGCTGCACCGGTGGGTCTATTATGTATTGTTCCTGATTCCGCTGGCGACGATCGTGATGCAGCATACCAATGAATATCATCATCTGTATTACAGCGCGATGAGCCTTAGCACAGATACGCCATTTCCGGTCACCCGGCTGGTGCATGGGCCTTATTTCTATGTGCACTCCGTATACTTGTATGGCTGCCTTGCTCTCAGTATTCTGATTCTGCTGCTGCAGATGCGCAGGGTGAGATGGCGCTTCCGGATGCAGATTCTGACGATGGTAGCCGGGCTGATCGCTCCTGTGGTGGCGAGCTTTTTTTATGTAGGCGGCAAGAGTCCGTACGGAATTGATCTGGGACCTTTCTTTATTAGCGTGTCGTTTATTTTTCACAGTATTGCCCTGCTGCGGTACCAGATGTTCGATGTGGCACCGATTGCGCGTGACATCGTCTTCGAGAGCATGGAGGACGGCGTTGTGGTGCTCAATGAGAATGGCGTGCTGGTCGACTACAACAATGCGATGACCGACCTGCTCGAGGGGCTGGATTCCCGGGCGATCGGGATGCCCCTGATGAGTCTGCTGGACAGTTATCCAGTGCTGCGTGAAGTGCTGGTGCGCGGGCAGGAATGCGATTATGAGTGTGAGCGCAGAGCGGTGAAGACATACTTCCGAATCCGCTTTGCACCCGTGCGGGACCGAAAAGGAACACCGGTCGGCCGAATTATTATTTTTGCGAATATTACCGAGCAGGCCCAGCTGGAGGAACAGCTCAAGCACCTTGCCAATACCGACGGGCTCACCCAGCTGCTCAACAAGACCGCCCTGATGCAGCGCTCGGAGCAGGTGATCGAGGGACTGTCCCGCCAGGACGGCGGGCCGGTGGCCGTGATTATGTTCGATATCGACCAGTTCAAGCAGGTCAACGATACGTACGGACATGAAGCCGGGGATATCGCTCTTATGCATCTGGCAGCCACGGCGCGCGAGATTCTGGATGAGCAGGACATTGCGGGCAGGTACGGCGGGGATGAGTTTATTATCTGTATGCCCGGCGCCACGGTGACGGAAGCGTACGAGCTGGCCGAGCTGATCCGCAGCCGAATTGCCGGCAGTGAACTGCTGGTGGATGGCGAGACGATGCGCATCAGCTCCAGCTTTGGCGTGGCGAGTGTACAGGTAACGCCCGGCGACCGGGAGACTTCGGTACAGCAGCTGATCCGGCAGGCGGATCAAGCGTTGTACGCAGCCAAGCGGATGGGGCGCAATTGTGTGCAGGTGTACGGCTGACGAGTATTTCAGGAGGATGGACCGAATCGGATCGATGCGCATCATCGAATAGGATATCAATATATCAAAAAAAGACTCTCCGGCAGGGGAAGAGTCTTTTTTGATATGGATCTTACTGCGCATAATCACCGTTATAACTCACCAGCACGACATCCGACACACCACTCACATTGGACAGTTCATTTTAAATGGTTAATGGCTATCTATATCTAATAAAGAAAGAAATATTGTTAGTTATACAAGCGAGCTTGATTTTTTGGTTTTCGATTATTTGCCTACATAGTTCTAATAATATAATTTGTTACACGTGTCACAACTTTATATTTTCGAAAGTTATATATAGCAAAGGAGGTTCACGACATGGAACAAAATAAAATAGATGAAGATATAAACCAAGTTGTAAATAAAGTTCAACAAGGCGATAAGCAAGCGTATGCTTCTATTATTGAACGCTTTCAAAAACCTATATTTTTATATTGTTATTATACACTTCATAATCAGCAAGAGGCAGAAGATACAGCACAAGAAACTTTTCTAAAAGCATATAAACATATTAGTACATTTACCCCAACTTATTCGTTCTCAGCCTGGTTGTATAAAATTGCACAAAATGCTTGTATTGACGCGTTGAAGAAGAGAAAAAAAGATTCAAAAATGCTATCTGCCTATCGGGATAAGCATATAGAGGAAACAAAACTTTCAGATATTGATCTAGTTCATGATTATTTAGATAAACTGACAAAAGAGGAAAAACAGATTGTACTTTTAAGATCACTCGAAGAATACAGCTATGAAGAGATTGCATTTATTATGAATTTAAAACCGGCTACAATTCGCAAGAAGCATGAAAGGCTGCGTAAGAAGCTTATTAAAGAAAAAAAACGAGGAGTGAATACTTATGAGCACTCATTTTAATGCAGATCAAAATTTAAAGAAACTAAAAAATGCCATTTTAAATACTCCAATTGAAGTTGATATGAAGGACAAAATTATGATGAACTTAGATAATAATCAGAAGGAGTTGTATGTTAACCCCATAAAAGCGAAAAAAAGCTGGAAATCTAAAACTTTAGTAGCTCTAGCTTCCTCTGCAGCAGCAGTTTCCCTGTTAATTGGAACAAGCATGGCTTCACCTGCGCTTGCTTCTACACTTAGCCAGATTCCTTTAGTAAGTAATCTATTTCATTTAGCTGGAGACATGGGATTAAAAGTGGCTAGTCAAGAAGGGTTTTATACAGTAGTTAATACTAGTGATACCGATAAAGAATTAACTGTAAAAGCATCTGCCGTGTCGTATGACGGAACACGAGTTTCTGTAGCTATAGAAGGTACAGAATCAGGAGCTTATAAAGATTGGACGACTAAAGTTCAAAACATAGATATAGCAATCAACGACAAAGACATCAAAGCTTACTCGATCGCTGAAGATAATAATGCAGGTATATTCTTCTTCCCTACTGCAAATAAAGACTCCATGATTCTGGAATTTGGTGATTTAAAAAATCAAGGTGGTATTTCTTTTCCAGATCATTTTAACGCAAGTCTTAGCCTTAATATCGAAGGCGTTGAGGAGCCTTTTAAACTGGATGTACCAGTCCAATTAAATACAGATAATGTTTTGGTTATGACCCCTGCTATTCAAAAAAGTGCTAAAGATGTTAGCTTTAAAGTTAATAAGTTGCAGCTTACACCGATCACTACAACTTTAACAACAGAATTCTCCACCCTATCTAAGATAAACGACTCTGATAAGAAGTATGGTTATGAATTACAAGATGATAAAGGGAATAAGATAGAAATGATTTATGCTCATGGGTGGAATGCTGACGACGGAAATATTTTAACTACAGATACCCAATTTGAACCTTTCATATCATTACCAAAATTCATTATAATAAAGCCTTTTACGTATGTATTCGAAGAGAATTCAAATAAATACAAATTGGATAAAAAAGGAAATATAGAAGTTAACTATATTCCTGAATTAGAAATCAAATTGCCTATAGAACAAGATAAATAAAAGCAAAAGGAGGGGAATCTAAGATTCCCCTCCTTTATTTCACTTTATTATTAAGCTTTAGTTAGTCTTATCGAATAACACTAATGTAGTAAGCACCTAACAATTGTCCGCTTTCTTGTTTCATAACATACTTACTTCCTAATCTTTTTAAAACAAATAAATGGCCTTTCCCAAAAGTAATCTGGGAAAGGCCGGAGTTTGAATAAAAACATTTTAATTATTTGTTTGACAGGAGTATTACCCAATATTCTAGTGCTTTACTGCGCGTAATCACCGTTATAACTCACCAGCACCACATCCGACACACCGCTCACATTGGACAGTTCATTAATAAACTGCGTATTATCCGGGTCCGCCAAACGAATCTCGACGGTCATCTCGGTAATACTTTTGCGAACCGTTTTGGATTTCAGTACATACTTCAGCTTGCGCAGAGCGATCTTGACCGGCTCGGCTGCGGATTCGTCGTAGTGAATCACGAGCAGATACGGTGCCTCGCCGTTCTGGCGGCGGGACATGAAGAAGATGACGAGCGTAATGACAATCGAACCGACGATGGCAAAAGCATACAGCGTCGCACCGGTCGCGATACCGGCGGAAATCGCCCAGAACATGAACATGATGTCCATCGGGTCCTTAACCGCGGTCCGGAAACGGACGATACTCAGCGCGCCGACCATCCCCAGGGACAGCACGATATTGCTGCTGATCGTCATAATGATCAGCGAGGTAATAATCGTCATCAGTACAAAAGATACATTGTAGTTATGACTGTAGACCACACCGCGATAGCATTTGCGGTATACCCAGTAGATGAGCATCCCGATCGCAAACGCGATCAGCAGGCTCCAGAACATTTCGATAAAAGAGACCTGGTTGAATGAATCCAGCTGCAGGAAGCTCTTTTTGATCACATCACTAAAATTGGTCGTTTCGTTCATGTTGCTATTTGTCCCCTTCCAGGCGGTCAGCCCGTAAACACTTTTTGTTTTTCTTTACACAGTACATATTTGGAAATGGTCGAGCGGTTATGTGAAGACAGCTGGATCAGATGCTTGATAAAGTCCGGCAAAAACTGATTGTATTTCACCTCAAGAATCTGGCGCGGTCCTTCGATCGACTCCAGTGTCACCAGATTCGGATCGAAGATGTCAAAAGACTGCACGCCCGCCTGCAGCTGCTTGTCGAACGTGATCCGTACATCGCTGACCGGGTAAATATACGCTTCCCGGATATAGTCGACGACGACGGATGGCTTGAGCTGCCCGTGCAGCATATCGTAGTAGAATTCACGCATCAGCAGATCACCGGATTCCAGCAGGAACTGCGATTCCCCGGCCATCAGCGAGTCGAACTGCGCCCGGGTGAGCGGCGCGGATTCCTTGGCGGTGAATTCGTTGAATTTGCTTTTGCGCTCCAGCTTGATCACGGCATCGCTGCGGTTGTAGATGCGGATACGGTATTTTTTGCGCTGGAAAGTCCCGTTATTTTTATCAAACAAGGCTGTCTCATTCATATTGTCAAAGTACAGACTGCGGATATGATAGCCGTCATTACCAATCGAGTTGCGATCCAGCCGCATCACGGTAGCGACGCGCCGCCGGAGGCTCTCGTATTCGTTGGGAGCAATATAGTATTTCAGTTCATGCCGCAGCCGTTTATTGGCGAACTTCATGGTTGACCTCTTTTCTGTTCACTGGTGTTCAGGGAATATACAGGGCTTTGACGCCAAAATGGGTCAGGCCGTCGATATCGGTGTATTCATCATAGGCGGTCATATGGTGGCCGCTTGGATCTTCTGCGGTCACGGTCCAGTAATACTGACCGGAGGACAGAGCTTTCATGGCGGCAGTTGTGTTAATTCCGACCTGCTCGTCCAGCAGTGGAGCGGTCATATCCGGCGTCCGCGAGACGATGATATGGTAATTCAGCGTTTCGCCCTGCAGATCGTACGAAGGTTCCCAGCTGAACTGCAGCTGACCCTGCACGGTCTGCGGCTCCAGCAGCCGGAACGGCATCGGACGCTGCAGGCTCTCCAGATACCGCGTATAGCTCTGTTCGCTCCATGCCGGCAGCTGCTTCAGCTCCTGTTCACGGTCGCTGATGCTGCCGGGCAGATAGCCGGGATCACTGGACTGCAGTACAGCGGCATCGGCGATCCGGCGGTAGTCCGCGATCATCTGCGCGGTCTGTGCCGGGGTGATGATTTTGCGGAATTCCTCGATTTTCGCTGTCAGCAGCCGGACATGCTCCGGGTTTTGGAAATAACGGCGGATCAGCTGGTTATCCCAGTAGTTGGCGATGCCATGCTGCCACGGTGCCCGCTGGCTGAGCACGGCGCTGTGCAGCTGTCCTTTGCCCCAGGCACTGTCGTAATCCCATGGAATGAAAAACCATTTGCGGGATTCGGTCGGGGAGTACAACAGGTAGTTCTCCGACGAGGTCGAATAGTTATCCATCAGGATGTTCACGGCCAGCCAGCTGAGGACATTATCCCGGTCAAAGTATCGATCAAATACATCGTCAAACTGCGCTGTAGTACTGGCATTCACATCATCCAGCATCTGCAGCAGTTTCTGGTGATCCTTGCTGCCTTTGACCTGCAGAGTATCCTGAAATCGGTCCTTGTCGAATGTGGGATCGTCCTCCAGCTTGAGTGCATCGGCATTGCGGTCGAATTTGAAATTGTTCGCTTTGTACAATCCGCCGCTGGAGTCGAGTCCATGTGCCCGCAGAAACTTCTTGTTGGGCTGTTCGATCTGCGTATATAATCCGTAATCGGCAAATTCATCACTCTGTGCATCTTCCCGGGTCAGATCCTTGATATGCAGCCGGACAAAGGAAGTCTGCATGCTGACCGTATCCGGCAGCCGGGTCATATAGTCAAAGCTGAGCCGATTGCGAAACCGGGTCAGATCATTCACCGACTTGACCAGATTCACAGTCGACTGATCCCGCCAGGCTCCGGCCTGACCGTTCAGCTTGATTTTGTATGACTTTTGCGCAGAGCGCAGGGAATCATTGCCTCGCAGGGAGATGGAGCTGTTGGCCTGATAGTCCGAGTAGCCGAACATGCCGTGCACCGGACCTTCCGCATTGCCTTCCTGGAAAATGGCATCCATGGAGCGGTTATTCTCATCCTCGGCACTGGATACCTCACTGAGCTGGTCCCAGCTGAGCGGATGATTGCGGTCCAGATTCTGATGCATGATCGTAATGTAAATGTCGGTAATGCCGGAAGAGGTCTCCTCCTGATACAAGGACTTGTTATCGCTGAGCGTATCGCTGGCATAGGCCTCCTGCTGTACGCTGGTTGCTGGATTCACATCCCATGGCAGCAGACCCTGCGGGACACTGCAGCCGGACAGCGTCACGGGCAGTACAGCAGCCAGCAGCAGGAATACTGACCGGCAGCGACCGGCTCGGCGGTGGTCTGCACGATCCTCACGGAAGGGGCGCAGACGGGAGAAGTGCTTATTTAACATAGAATTCACGTACTCCATAATGGTTCTGGTTGTTCAGATCTTCGTAGGTATCAAAGGCAGTCATCGAATGCCCCTGGCTGTCTTCCGCGAGTACACGCCAGTAATAACGTCCCTGAGTCAGTCCATCCAGCTTCAATTCATTGACAGTCAGCCCGGATTCATCACGCAGCGGATTCGTCATATCCGGCGTGCGGGCCAGGGTAAAGTGGTACGTAATATCGTCAGCCTGCATATCATAGGAATTATCCCAGCGGAAGGATAGATTGCTGCCCTGCTGCTGTACATCGCCCATGAAGAACGGCATCGGATACTGAAGCATTTTATCAAAGCGGGCTATCGACTCTTCCGGAATATCCATCAGATGGTTGACCTCGCCGCTGTATTCTTCGATCGGCTCGGGCAGATTGCCCAGGTCCGGCAGCTGGTAGACATACTTTTCCGTAATCGGACGGTACTTGTCGACCAGCTTTTGCGTCTCTTCGCGGTTGATGATGCTCTGGATTTCCTGAATCTTGGTCTGCAGAGCCGTCACATTGGCCGGATTTTTGAAAAAGCGGTTCTGCAGCTGGCTGCCCCAGTAGTTGGCGATGCCGGCTTTCCATGGTGCACGGCGGGACTCGTCATCGTCGTAGAAGCCCCAAGCGCCGTCATAATCCCACGGGAGGAAATACCACGTATTGGAGTTGAGCGGAGAGTAGAGCATAAAGTTCTGGGTCTGGGTGTCGATGTTATCGGTCAGAATATTGACCGCCATCCAGGTCAGGAAGTTATCCTGGTCAAAATGCTCGGTGAACACCTCATCAAAATCCTTGGTCGAATCATTCACATCGTCCAACATTTGAAGCAGCTTGGCATGATCGTGATTGCCTTTGATCTCCAATACTGATTCGAAGGCGGTCCGGTCAAAGGCAGGATCGCTCTCCAGCTTGAGCTCATTTTCATAACGGTAAAATTCAAAGTTGGACGCCTTGTACAGCTGACCGTTCGGGTCGAGTCCATGGGAACGCAGGAACGTCCGGTTCGGCTGCTCCACCTGGGTATACAGTCCATAATCCTGATACCCGGCATCGCTGCCGGCCGTCAGATCACGCACATGCAGCTGTACGTACTGAGTACGCAGGCTGACCATATCCGGTATGCGCTGCATCATATTGTAGCTGAGCATATTACGCATGCGGGTAAAGTCATAGGCGCTTTTGACGAGGTTGATCGTTGTCTGGCTGCGCCACTGACCGGCATCTTTATACAGGCTGATCTTGTAGGACTTCTGGTTGGAGCTGAGGGTCGATTTACCGCGCAGCTTGACCATGGCATTCGGCGTTTTGGTATCATAACCAAATTTGCCGGCTACCGGTCCTGTGGCATCGCCCTGCTGCAGGATGGCATTGACGCTTTTGTCGGGCGTATTGTCATCCGGCAGCTTGATCTCGTTGAGCTGTTTCCAGCTTTCCGGATGAACAGCGGTCAGATTGTCCTTGGTAATCGTCAGGTACATATGGATGACGCTGTCCTGACTGTCGGTCTTGTAGACGCTGCGGTTATCTTCCAGCCGGGGATGGTAATTTGCCACGGCTCCGGCTGCCGGACTGCTGGCAACAGCGGTGGAGGTATCCTTCCGATCCTCACATCCGGCCATAATCAGCACACCCAGTATTACGGCCAGCATAGCTGCGGCCTTCTGGTACATATTCATAACTGCCTCCGATCTTTTCATTGCAGGGCCGGACCGTACAGGATCTTCAGCAGATCTGACGCTGTCCGGCATCATGGTATTTCTTTCACTTGGGGACGAGGTTGGTGGAACGGTTATCAGCGCTTCAGCAGCGGGCCGAAGCGGTTATCCGTCTTGCGCGCCACCAGCGGCTGCGCACTGAACGTATAATAATTAATATGGTTAAGCACATACACAATGCGTCCGAGTGCAGCGATCAGCGTAACAAAGGAAGCCGCAAAGAACGAGAATCCCTGATCATTGGTCCAGATGGACACCACGGTAAAGAGCGTGTTCATCGCCAGAAAAGCAACCGCCAGCCACAGCACCCCTTTACGATCATCAAAATAAAGCAGTACAAGCGCGAGCACATTATAGATAATGTAGGCAAAATAACCGATGACGAGAATGTTGAACAGATCCACTTGGGTCGAAGTGAAGCCGATCAGGGGCAGGAATCGGATACCAATCGCGATCGAGATGATCGAGAAAATCATCTGAATACCCATAATCAGCGTAAACTGCTGTCCCAGCACCTGATACATCTCGTTGCGGGCGCGGTTAATGTCCAGAATCGAGCCTTTGGACAGAATAAAGTCATAATAACTGCGGAACTTGGGATAAAAGCTGGTCTCCAGCGATACGACGAATACGATCAGTGTCGGTACTGCCGACAGAAACGCGCAAAATACCGCCACATCGTACTGCGGCGCCATCAGGAACGCTCCGCTCACCTTCACACCAGCCGGACCGGCCCACTGTACAAACTGATGGGCGAACAGCCCGACCGAGTTCAGCAGTCCAATCGCGAGCAGCGAAGGATAACGACGCAAAAAGGCGAGAAAGGAAAAGTTGGATACCGTCTTGCCGGGTTTGAAATAACGTTCGATCTGGATCATCAGCATGATACAGGTCACCAGAAATCCGCCATCAAAAGCGAACAGCGCCGATGAAGCGGTCCGCAGCGGTGTCAGATAGAGAATGACAGCCAGCATAATGATCGATACCGCCGCACCGCTGGAAAAGGCCAGTACGATGCGCTTGTAGTTTTTCATCGCCGATACATAGACGACCTGGTTCCAGATCACGATCAGCAGCATGTACAGCAGGAACAGTCCCACTTTGATGGACAGCGGCAGCTCCGCGAACACCAGGAAGACCAGAGCCGGGATGCCGCCGAACACCAGACTGATCTGGATGCTGCCATACAGAGACGGCAGCAGGGCATTATGATAGCCTTCGTTGAGAAAGTCCGAGCTGACCCGTGTCAGATACATCGTCATCAGACTGCTCACAATATAGGAGAAGATAAACGCATAAATAACGCAGCTCTGAAACAGCTCCACATTCAGGTAATCCGTACCTGCTCCGCGCAGCATCCGGTTGAACACGCCAACCATCACGATACAGAGCAGCATCGGGCCAATCGTAATCAGGGATGAATAGGTGTAGGCTTTGGCCTTGTTGACCAGTCCGCTCTTATCAAATAATTTTTTTAGTTCGAAACCGATACCGGCCATCCGTTAAGCCCTCCACATGTTTGATACAAATTCTGATAACCGGTAATAAAGTTATGGTTCGTGTACAGCGTACGTACACGATTCCGGCCATTCTCACCCATCCGCTGACGCAGCTCTGCGCTCCGGCACAGCTGGATGACCGCTTCACCGATCCGTTCATAGCTCATGACCGGCACGACGCTGCCAGCCGGACCGAACTCGTCGTTATTGCCGTAGATCAGCTCCTTGCAGCTGCCGACATCGGTAGTGACCATCGGTTTGCCTGCGGCCAGCCCTTCGAGTACGGCAAGCGGCTGTCCTTCACTGATACTGGTCAGCAGCAGGATATCCATCTGTCCGATGTATTCCTTGACGTTAATGCTGCCGGTGAAGACTACATCTTCCACCTGCAGAAGCTCGACCATCAGGCGGCATTCCTCGTAGTATTCCGGATCTTCCTCATACGGTCCCATAATGAAGAATTTGGCTTCAGGAACCTGGCGTTTGATAATGTTGAAGCTCTGGATCATCGTCTTGATATCCTTGATCGGCACGACCCGTACGACACCGCCGATATAGATCGGCTCGCCGGGAGCCTTGGCCGGCAGATTCTCATAATCCGACGCCGTCACACCGTTTGGAATAATGCGGATTTTGTCCGGCTCGCAGCCCAGTTCGATCTGGATTTCCCGGTTGCGGTTGAACAGGGTGATGACTTCATCCGCATACTGGTAAGCACAGGTGGAGAGGGTATAGAAATAGCGAATCCAGATATCCTTGAAATACCCGTCGACCCAGTCGGCCTTGATAATCTCTTCTTCCCGTTCGCGCGAGTAGATGCCGTGCTCGGTCAGCATCACCGGCTTGCCGTACAGATACTTGGCGAGGCTGGCGAGTACGCCTGCATAACCGGTTGATACCGCATGATACAGATCTGCCTGCGGCAGCGGCTTTTGCACCGTCAGCAGCAGCGGCAGCACCATCGAGCGTACCGTCCAGAACATCTCGGTAAAAGGAAGCTGTTCGTACTTTTCCTCACACAGCTGGCTCATAATATCAAAGAAATCGCGGCTCATGAGGAAGTTGGCGGCATTGCTCAGCTTGGGGTCGCACAGCACGCTGAAAATACGGCTCCAGTCCAGATCCCCTTCGCCGGAAATCAGTGCCTTGATCGATTGACGCTGATCGGGCGTGAGGCGTAAGTGATGCCCCCATTCGCCTTCCAGCTGCATATATTCATCCAGAAAAATCTCCTGTACTTCGACAATATTGGAGGGCAGTGTGTATTTGAACTGCCCTTTTTGCTTGCGCTCCGCGGCGATCGCATAGATCACAAACTCATGCTCCGGCATATTGCGGGCCAGGGAATGAATCCAGCTTGATACCCCGCCGGTCACATACGGATACGATCCTTCCGCTACAATACAGATTCTCATTATGTCTTGTCCCCCAAACCAATCTTGAATTGATCCCGGGTCACTTCCACCAGATACGACCCGCTGTCAATCCGGGTCACTTTGCAGTTCTCCTGGGCCGTGATCGGCCGGTCTGTACGCAGTACGTAGAAGAGTGAACCTTCCGGGAAATGATTGATATAGCCGTCGATCTCGCTATTCTTATGCACAAAGTGCGGCTCGCTGATCTGGTATTTCTGCAACTCTACCGCTGCCTGGGAAGCGGTCATTGGACGCAGCCAGCTGTACTGCTGCACCGATTTGCTGATATATTTCTCGAACATATGGCGCATCTGCTCCCAGTTGTAGGACTGGCTGCGATCCGGATCGAGAATATCATCCGGATGCACGAAGTGGGAGAAGACACCGAGCGAAGTTACCGCATTGGCGGTGGCCCAGTCGTTGAACTCGTCCGTCATAAAGCCCGACGAAATCCGCGGCAGCTCGGCGATGCCATCATCGGCAATCTCGAATTCCTGTACATAGGAGCGGTTCTCCGGATCTTCACTGTAGACGGAAGAGATGCTTTTCAGATCCGGCCAGCTGCTTTTGAGCGCTGCCCGGCCATCCTGATCAAGTGCATTGGATGGTGGCACATAGGTCATGACTTTATAGTTCACAAAAGACTGATGAATAAATTTGAGCACACTGCTGATCGATTCCGACATGCTTTTGCGGTCCGGCCAGGCGGTATAGCCAAAGCTGTCGGCAATCCGTTCATTCGTCGTCAGCGATTGGTGATTGTAGCCGTGCACGCCAATCTCGCCGCCCTGCTTGATCAGTTCGCGTCCGAACAGCGTCAGGTTGAGACCGTCCGCATCAGTTGGCGCGCCAAAGGGCGGCTTGACCTGATTGTTGTACGTCTGGATTACGACGCCGGTGTATTTGAGGTTATGCTCGGCAGCGATTTTCAGCATGTCCGGCCACCAGATATCCTTGTAAAAGCGTGCGGTATTCCGGTGATATTCCTCGTATATCTTGTCATTGGTCCCCGCCGGAATCGGCGCCGGGAAGTCGTCGATGTACATCAGTTCGATATTGAGCACCGGGTAGATCGTATCCGGCAGCATCAGGCTGATGGCGCTGGACAGTACGCCCCGGCTCGTCTTCTCCTGGAACATCGAGCCGTTGAATACGACGAATTTGCCTTTGCCATAGGTAGTCTCCCACAGCAGCGGCACTTTCTCGTCGCTAATGGCATGCACGATGCTGTCACTGCCCAGACGCACACGAATCGAGCCGTTCTGGATCAGCTCCGGCGAATACTTGGCATCCTGGTCGTTCAGCAGCACATTGCTTTTCAGCTCCAGACCGGTAGAGGTTAGATAACCGCCCAGCTCGATAATGCCCATTTTGCGGTAATTCTGGTACAGGGCCTGATCGATCTGCGGCATGGAGGTGAACAGCAGGCTACCGCCATTTTGCACATAACCTTCGATCCAGCCGGTGTCAGGCAGCTGGGACAGGCTGGACAGTGTCAGGATGACACCATCATAGGCGCTGATATCCGCTGGCATGGTGCTGGCATCGATCGCATCGTAGCGAACTTTCATATAGTTCAGCATATGCTGTGCATTGTTTTTGATTTTGACACTGGCGCTGTCCTTGGGGTTAAAGAGCAGCAGCAATTGCCGCTCTCCCTGCAGGGCTGCGGTCTGTTCCGGTGTCAGGGCATTCGTCTGTTTGATGCCGGACATATCCTGAATATTGTTCTGATTGCCTTTCATATGAAGAATGGCATCGGAACGTGAAGCCTGAATGATCAACGCCATGACCAGCATAAACGCCAGCATGGCATAGACCTGGGTAGTTAATTTAAATGAAAATTTCATGGGTTACGCACCTTTTTCCGACCAGTACCGAATGACATTCAGGCCCGTATTGGATACTTTGATATTGGATTGCTTGAGGGAATGCAGCGTCCGGAAAAAGGCTTCCTTCATCTGCAGGGTATAATACAGCTGCAGTGCAGCCAGATACGGCTGTTCACTGTCCGGATACGCCTCGCGGAACTTCTGTTCATACTGAAGCGCCGTATCGGGGCGATCCAGCTGCATCTCGCTGTTGATCTTGGCCTTAAATGTCTGCTCATCCCCGCCGCCTGTCTCGATCAGTTCACCGAGCAGACGGGCATAGGTGGACAGGTAAGTATGCCGGGTAGCACGGTCCATGAATCCGCTGTGCATATACTGGCGGATCACTTCCGCATATTCGCGCAGCAGCGCTACCGAATGATCGCCCTGTTCATGACGAACGGAATAATGCTGGATCGACAGAGTCAGCTTGCGCTTGATCTCCACGACAGCGGTCACCGCATAGTGGGAAGTCTCCGTGTCTTCATTGCTGACCGCCTGTTCCAGCAGCGGCATCATCGCCCCGGGATCGTCCTTGAGAAAGTCCAGCATCAATCGGCGGCGGCTCGTATGGTCATTCACGAGCAGCGCTTCTTCCAGCGGCACCAGGTTGCTTTCCTTGCGCACATCCAGACTGCGGAATACACGTACAGGCTGCTCGGCCGGCGTCTCATCGGTCAGATGGCCGGTGGAACGGGACAGGCGCAGATAGCCGGATCGCAGTCCGTCGCGGAGCAGGGAGATGAAGAGACCAAACAGAGGCAGCAGCATGACCAGCGTAATCGCTCCGGCTGTATCTTCTCCACAGCGGGCACGGTATTTCCAGCGCAGTACGCTGTACACCGCTGCCAGTACGTAATACAGCAGCAGGAGACTAAGCATAGGCGATCTCCTCCTGCAGCACGCTGGCCTCCACACCATGATAATCCAGACGGTTGATCACGAGTTGTGCTTCCGCATGATTGGCATTGGACAGCAGCAGTACAGGATGCCCCTCGATCATGCCGAGATGATCGGAATCCCGCTTGACGCCATTGACCAGATGAGCGAGGTCAGATAGACTGCGTCCTTGTTCGGCCAGGGTCAGCAGTGTATAATCACTGCCATGCATCCGGTACGCTTCTTCACGGGCACGCAGAATCTGGCGGAACGCCGATTCATTCAGTACAGGCAGATCATCGATATACCGGTGCTGGCGTGTGGCTCCTTCGTACTGGAAGGCACGTGCGAGGGAAGAGGAGATCATGTCTACGCTGACTTTGAGCATATTCTCATAATTCATGTTCAGATTCTCAAAGGAAGGCTCATGCAGGGAGACGAGCGCAATCACCTGCTGATTGTGAATAACGGGCACGATATACATTGGCACTTCGGCATCCATCGCCTTGTTGACGAACATGGTCTTGCTTTCAATCGCTTCACGGAAATAAGGATGCTCATCCAGACGAATCGTCTTGGGCAGGCTAAAGCCGGCATTTTTGGATTGAACGAGCAGACGCATGTGGTTCGTTTCATTCACGGAGTAGATCGAGATATGGCGGGTATCCAGCAGATTCTCCAGCACATCTATCGAGGCAGTGATGACTTCTTCCGATTCGAAGCTTTCCAGCTTGCGGGTAATGGTATAGATCCGGCCGATGCTGTCTTTGCTGCCGATCAGCTGGCGCTGCAGTTCTTCCTTGATCTTGCGTGTATCCTTGTAAATATGGCTGAGGAACACATAGCGTTCTTTCTCGGCGGCGAGTTCGTTATGAATGGATACCGATTCACGCTTATGCTTGTCGGACACAAAGCCGACCACCATGCCGAAGAACAGATAAATCGCGAAAATAAACAGGGCTTCCGGGTCATACAATAAGGTCTGCCAGTCGCGTCCATTGGAAAGGGCTTCGTAGAAGAACAGTCCGGAGGCGAGCACAGACGACAGAATCGACTGCCGTGCACCGTACACGATACCGAGCAGGATAATATATACCAGCTTGAAGTCGATATCGGCGGAGATGGACCATTTGCTGCCATACTGGGAGATCATGAACAGAATGGCAAAAGCGAGCAGGTTCTCCGCATACGGCCGGATCATCGGGAACCAGTTGGTGTAACCGGATTTGCCGCCTATTCGGGCACTGATTGCAGGTTTGCGACTGTGATGCTCACGGAACCAGGCGTAGGTTTTCTCCATGCCTTCCTGTACCGAATACAGGGGCAGCCAGTCGAGATCCTTTTTGACCATGGTGTTGTCGAGAGACGAGCGGTAGATATCGCCTGCACGTGATTCCTTGTAGTTAACGTCCTGGATCGGTTCCAGCTGTTCCAGAATGCCGATCAGTTCATTCAGACTTGTCTCCGTATTGGTGGACAGATTGTAGATGCCGGTTGCGTCGCTGATCGCGCCGCGGTAGATGCCGTCCACGATGTCTTCCACGTAGATGAAATCACGGGTCTGCTCACCGTCACCGAAAATATCCAGGCTGCGGCCTTCCATCATGCGCTGCATATAGATGGAGACGACGCCGCCTTCGCCGATCGTGCCTTGGCGCGGGCCATACACATTGGCAAAGCGGAAAGCGAGGGTAGGCAGTTTGTAGATGTCATTCCATTTGCTGCAGTATACTTCCCCGAGTAGTTTGTTGATGCCATAAGGGGATACCGGTTCAGTCTTCATCCGTTCATTGAGGGGGACCTGTTCATTAGGGCCGTACACAGCTGCTGAAGAAGCAAACAGGAATTTGGATACGCCGTACTTGTTGGCGCATTCCAGCATGTTGACGAGACCCAGGATATTGGTCTGGGCGTCCTGACGGGGCTCACGCATGGAGACCGATACATCGACCTGGGCGGCCAGATGAATCACGATATCCGGTTTGATACTCTGGAAAATCTCTTCGCACCGTTCATCTTCTACACTTAACTCATAAAACTTGTGGGGAACGTTCACGTTCTCCTTACGTCCGGAGGTCAAATTGTCGATAATATAGACCTGATGACCTTCTTTGTGAAACCGTTCGGCTACGAACGAACCTATAAAACCGTAGCCTCCTGTGACCAGCACATTCACGTATGTTCCTCCTAAAATAATTTGTCCAATCCGTCCATGTAACGTATAACTGGATTCAATTATTTTAAAGGTAATTAAGTAAATTTGACAACTATTTTCTTACATTTCAGTAATATTACTCACGATTTTAGTATGTAAATATTTGAAATAATAAATCAGTGACATAATTCGCCGAAATACAGGTGTTAAGACCTTGTTTGACGATGAGTTTGAAGCGATATGTAAGTGAAAGAAAATCGTTTACTTTTGCGAGAAATGTGTTATTTTTTAAACTAATCTCTGGTACGGCTTCAGGCAGCAAATACCGGTACGATAGAAGAGGAGACTACAACGATGAAAAGGTATGGCCGAATAGCACTGTGTCTATTCGCCCTGGTGGCGATGATGTCTGTGACGACGAGCGCTTCTGCGCTGGCAAATAATAACTCGGGCTACAAATTGCTAATCTATTATGGAATTCCGGAGTCGGTCAATAATGCATCGACCCCTGAGGAAGCGGCACAGATTTTTGCAAAATACGACTATCTTGTACTGGGAGACAAGCTGGAACTGCCGGAGCATGCGCAGCATGAGAGCACCCTGCAGATTATTGCCCGGATCAAGCAAATTAATCCGAAAATCCAGATCTTCGGCTATGTCGATCTGGGAGTAACGGATTCGACGGATAATCTCAGCATGGATACGATCAAGCAGCGGATTACACTGTGGAAAGATGCCGGCGTGTACGGCATTTTCCTCGATGATGCCGGTTATGATTACGGCGTATCCCGTGAGCGGCTGAATGAAGCGGTGACAGCTGTGCATGATGGCAGCATGGCCGCCTTTGTCAATGCATGGCATCCGGAAGACGTAATGAGCAGTGCCAAGCAGGCGCAGTTCAACCCGGACGGGCTGAAAAGCAAAATGAATGCGAGCGACCTGTATCTGATGGAGAGCTTTCTGCTGCCGGCGAATCTGAACGGTAGTCGTATCTTCAGCGCCTATCGCGATTATTTTGAGGATAAAATGGAGAAGAGCATGATGTACCGCAGAGTGCTGGGTGTGCGCATGCTCAGTGTGAGCACGATTGATTATCAGGCGAGCACGGACGGTGTGCTGAACCAATTTTTCAAAATGAACGAAGCGGCCGCAGGCGTGTTCTCCCTGGATGGATATGGCGTCTCACCAGTACATTACAGCTCCTCCAAACCGAATTCGGATGTCGTGCGGACTTTCCCGTATATGAGCAATTATATGGACTTTTACACGCTCAAGCCGCAGTACGAGAGCTTCCGCGGCGGCCAGGACTTCAGCCGGGAAGGCTTCCGTCTGCTGTCGATCAAGGGACTGAACAAATACGCATTCCCGGATGGAGCGGTGTATTAACAACATCATGTTGATCTACCGTAAATATGGTAGGAATATTTCTCAAATGGTGAAAAGCAGGCGATACATTGACCGGAATGATGATTTGAGTCTGGAAGTGTCTTTTCGAACAGAGATATGCCAATCTTACACGCATCTGTAATAATCGCAGTAGGTCCCTGTTCAATATCTCTATATGAAATAACAAGCCTATGTAAAAAGCATTCCTTCTCTCTACAGACAGTAAAGGGAAAGAATGCTTTTTACATGGGCTACAGTGCAGCCTATGGGATACTGCAGCGCCTATCCTGTCAAATATGTGCATACATAGATAGAGCAGAATAATTAGCTGTACTCCTCGACATACCAGTCAATCATCTTGCGTGCAATGCTGATACGCGGCGGGATATTCGGCAGATTGTCCACTCCGAACCAGTCCGCATGCACGATCTCCTCACCATCCACCTGAATCTCGCCGCTCTCGTAATCCGCGATAAATCCGACCATCAACGAATGGGGAAACGGCCACGGCTGGCTGTCAAAGTAGCGGATATTGGTAATCCGGATGCCGATCTCTTCCATCGTCTCCCGCTGGACGCAGTCTTCCAGCGTCTCACCCGGTTCGACGAAGCCGGCGATCAGGCCGTACATATTGTTTTTGAAATGACCCGCCCGAGCCAGCAGCAGCTGATCATCCTTGAGAATCAGGGTGATCACAGCCGGCGCCAGACGCGGATAATGGGACAGTCCGCAGCTTGGACATACTTTGCTGCGTTCATGATCCGCATGACCGAGCGGGCTGCCGCAGCGTCCGCAGAACTGGTGGGTAGCGTCCCATGCGAGCATCTGCAATCCGCGTCCGGCGAGATGGAACAGATCCTCGTCGATCCGGTCATACAGCGCGAACAGCGGCAGGAACACCATGCCTGCCGGAGCCTCCGTATCAGGACCCAGCTCGGCGGTATAACAGGAAGCCTGCTCGATGCTGCCCAGATAGAGCGAACGCAGCGTTGGCAGCCCATATGGCTCCGGTCCGGCGGTCACCGGCAGGATAAGCTGGTCTTCATGTTCATGAACGAGCAGCTCGCTGCCTCGGAAAATGAACCAGTAACCGATGCCTTCCTCCTGCTCGGCAGGGGCCATGGCAGGCTGGTATCGTTTATAAATGCTTTCTTTGGGCTTTCTCATCATCTCAGAACCTTTCGTGAAGTTAGTCAGAGTTGTCTATCTATCATTTATACCCATAAAGGAAACTACGTTTGGAATGAGGCATACAGCAGATGACAGGGAGGAAGGAACCAACCTAGCGCGCTTCATGCCGGGCCATTCTGGCGTTATGCTCTGCCAGCGGCAGGTCAAAATGATCGCGGTTGCCGATTTCGGCCGTCATGCCGCCGCCATGCCTGGCATACAGCACGAACCAGTAAAAGATCGGATACTGGCGCATCCGCGTCTGCTTGGCTCCGACCCGTACGTCGGCGAGCTGCTCATACTGCGGCCAGTAGTCGACAATATTGGGCGTGACTTTGCGATGTGCACGGCTGCTGGGGATATGCTCGCATACCTTTTCCGGGCGCAGCCGTTCCCGCCATGATCCGTAAAAGGTATGGGAGCTGCCATGAGTGCGGCAAATAAACGGGCGCAGCGGATAGACACGGCAGATACCCTTTTCCGGGTCCAGCAGCGGACAGGCAAATCCGTTGCGTCCGGCATACCGGCGAATCTGCTCCAGTTCCTGCTCCTGGTTCGTCCTGCTCGTCAGCGATGCATACATCTGCGGATTCTCGGACTGGAAAATGTCCAGATTGACCAGCGACTGCTCAAATACCGCCTGAATCTCCGCCTTGCTCCAGTGGCGCTCCATATAAGTGAGCAGCAGTTCAAACTCCACCTGGGAGACGGGAAAGTAATCCGAACAGCAGCTGCTGCAGCCAGCCGCACAGGGAGGATGGGCATCATGATGGGCATGGTAATCCTCGATCGCCCGGTCTACCTCCTGATACAATCGGTGTACATGAGCCGCCCGGCTGTCCGGTGCGGCGCCCTTATGACAGTGCTGGAGTTTGCGACCGCTGCCGCAAAAGCAGGGGCTGCTGCCCGATAGTGGACGGGTTGTTTCATCCGGCATGTACTCACGTCCTTTGTAATGGGATATTGGTATCCCGAATATAAACAGGACCTGTACCCGGGGGCGCAGGTCTGGATCGTTAACAGTAACACAAGAGATGAACAGAACGTTTGCAATCCGTCTGTTCTGGATTATAAAGCCATGAATAGCACCCTATGAATACTGCCTAATGCAGAATAGGCGTATTCAGGTATGCTTTTAACTTTAACCTAACTGCCAAAAGCTTGCAAAGAAGTTAACCTGTCTATTTTTCGGCGATTCGTTAAGAGTCTGCCGGTGTGAACAGAACGTAAAAAGAAGATAAATAAACCTGCCTGAGCAAAATCTGTCTCTTCCGTAGAAGTTGATGGTAGAATAGAAAGATCAATTTTGATGAATACGGCGTGTGATCACGCATGGAGGCACAATCATGCAATCTTCAGAACAAAATAAAAATGCCTGGAACAGCGGCGCTTACGAGTCCTGGCTGAACCGGTTTGGAACACCGGCCGAAGCGGCCGAGAAAATAAAGTCCGACCCCCGCAAGCGCCTCGGCACCGCGCTGGATTATATGGGCGATGTGCAGGGACGCAAAATCATTAACCTGATGGGCTCCAATGGCAACAAGGCGGTCGCGCTGGCGCTGCTCGGCGCTTCGCTTACCGTTGCCGACTTCTCCGAGGAGAATCGCCAGTATGCGCTGGAGCTGGCACAGGCTGCCGGTGTAGAGCTGAAGTACATCGTCTCCGATGTGCTGCAGATGCCGGAGGAAGAGCTGGATGGATCGTACGATATCGTCTTTATGGAGTTCGGGATTTTGCACTATTTTACCGACCTGCATCCGCTGTTTGAAGTAGTGCGCCGACTGCTCCAGCCGGGTGGAAGACTGATCCTGCAGGATTTCCACCCGATCTCCACCAAGCTGATCTCTTCACGCGGCACGACCGCCAAGATCCGCAAGCACAAGGTTGATGGCGATTATTTTGATACCTCGTTGGTGGAGAAGGAAGTCTCCTATTCCAAGTTCGCCGAATCTGCTCCTGTCGACGAACAGCAGCAGAAAGTATACCTGCGCAACTGGACACTCGGCGAGATCGTCACAGCAGTAGCTGCAACCGGTCTGGTCATCAAGGTGTTGGAAGAATTGCCGAACCTGTCTTCCGATGTATTTGATAAAGGCATCCCCAAAACATTTACCATTGTGGCCGAGCGATAATAAGGTCTGTCCATCTTCCTGTCTGTACGTGACGGAGAGAGTCTCTGCTGCGCGTGCAATGGCTGACTTTGTAAATAATGTAAAAACGGTGTTAATTCTTCGCCAAAATCCCCTCATTGCCTGGAATGTCCGCTAAAATGGACGCGGATGCTCTTTTACAGAGTGTCCGAGAATGGTTTTATCAGGACAGGAGGAATAACGGAATGAAGAAAGGTGCAGCGGTACTGCTTGTACTGACTTTGTCTGCGGGTCTGACAGCTTGTGGAAGCAACAACAATGCGGAAGTGGCGGCTGGCGGAGCTTCGGCTCAACCTCAGCAGTCGCAGGCCGATCTGCCTGCGGCAAAAGAACTGCTGGATCAGGCTGCCAAAGCCGGAAGCGGCGTAAAGAGTTATGCGCTGCAGACCGAGCAGCAGGAGACGCACAGCGGGGAAACTATCGATTCGCCGGATTCCCGCTATATGATTACCAGCCAGATTACCATAGAGCCTCCGGCTGCCTATCAGAGGATTGAACTGGAGCTGGCAGGAGCCATGAATGATTCCAATCAGCTCCAAAAGTATATTACCAGCGAGGCCATTTATTCCGCACGAAGTGAGCAATGGTATCGGGACGACAAGGAGCTGTACGAGACTCAGGCCAATCTCAGGGAATTCACCAATATTGCTGCACAGCTCCAACAGATCCAGGCGGCGGTGAATGACATGACCGTAACCGGGCAGGGCAGCAGCTACATACTGACCGGCTCGGTAAAAGACGAGACCGCCAGGCGGCAGCTGACCCAGATGCTGCTGAATCAAGCGAGTTCGTACACACCGGGCATGCAGCGCAGCATAAAGCTGTCTACGGTGGAAGAGATGACAATTAGCTATACGCTGGATGCCGAGAGCAAGCTGCCGACCGCCAGCGAAGCGACGATCCGGCTGGCGAGCCCGCTGCCCGATGATGAGACAAAGAGCCGGATCACCGATATGAAGATTACTGCGGTATATTCCGATTATGACCGGATCGAAGGAATTACGGTGCCTGAGGAAGTAAAGGCAGCGGCGATGTAACCGCACAGGCAGGCGACAAGGCGACGAAGAATATGAAGGATTCACAATGAATAAAGAAAAGCTGCTGACCATATAATGTCAGCAGCTTTTTTGATGTTTTTGGATGAGAGGAAGAAGCAGCCTCTCTCGCTTTATTCCGTATCCACGCCGGAAGCGGCTTCACCACTCCGCCGTTTCCATGACTCTGCGTAGGCAGCCCGCCGGAAATTCAGGATCGGGTCATCGGACAGCTCCATGCCCTGCGGCGGCAGGACGGTAGGGTCCATAACAAGGCCTTCCGGTTCCGCAACGGGAGCGGTCAGCACCAATCGTCCGGCATCGATCCGCTGGCGCTTTTTGGGCCAGGCGGTCGTCGGGTCGTCTGTGGAATCGCCTTCCTCGCCAATAATAATGTTCAGCCGGAAGGCGGCGGTCTGCTGCTGCAGACGCTCATTCAATTCACGTTCCAGGTAATCCGGCGGCTGGGATGTCGTATCCTTGATGGACAGCATATGTACACCAGCCTCCGGCAGCCATTCAAATTTGACGGGCTGTCGTTGCCCTGTTTCGTTGACGAGCAGATAGGCGTGGATACAATAATACAGATTGGTCACATAACTGGCCGGTGGGCGCAGCCGCTGTACAGACAGCAGGCTCTCACGGGCTTCACCGAAATGTCCGGTGATCTGTTGGATAATCTCCTTGATCCCCAGATTGCCGGCACGGGCTTTGTTGACGGCTTTTAACATATCCATAAAGGATTCCGGTGTACGGGCAAAGAAAACAGGTACGGTTACAGCAACCAGATTGCTCACTTTGCCTTCCGGCAGGCGAAACTGTACAGCCATGCCTTTAGCCGGCGATAACAGATCGGCCAGTGCCGGATCGGTCGAACTCTCGGAAAAACGGACCAGTGCTTCGACCTGCGGCCCTTGCAAATGGGGTGCAGTGGTCCAGGCAGCCGCTTCGCCGCTCGGCTGGAAAACGGCATGGTAACACGTTCCTTTGGCATGGGCACGCCGGTAGCCGGGATGGCGTCCGGTCAATTTCTCGATTTCATCAACAGCCTGTACATCCAGATCCCTCGGATTTTCGTCGTCCGAGCGGAACTGCCCGGCAGCGGAATCGGAAGAAGAATGGGAATTATGCATCAGGATCACCTCATCTATTCGAAAGATTGGGATTCACCTACATTTACCCGTTAAGTCGACTGCCAACGCGTATCGATTGCTTACCTGCCGATTTAACGGTCTCCTTCGGGTGAGCGGGGAGATGAGATCCGATTCGAACGACGATTGCGTGCAGAGGAAGGAGAGGATGACGAATAGGAGAGCATCAGCTGCTCCAGCTCCTCGGAAGAGACCGGCTTGCTGAACAGATAGCCCTGCATTTCATTACAGTGAATTTCCTTGAGCATATTCACCTGATGTTCGCTCTCTACTCCTTCGGCGACAACATCTATATTCAGATTGCGAGCCAGATTGACGATGGTGCTGATAATCATCTGATTGGCCTGGCTGCTGCCGATTTTGCTGGTGAACTCACGGGCGATCTTCAGCTTGTTGATCGGCAGATTCTCCAGATAGGAGAGGGAGGAATAGCCGGTACCAAAATCATCAATGGATAACGACAGTCCCAGCTGCCGCAGTTCATGCAGCTTGTCGATGACATTGTGAATATTCGTCATCGCGGTCGACTCGGTCAGCTCCAACTCCAGATAACGCGGATCGGCCTGGGTCTCGGCGAGAATATGGGAGATTCGCTCGACAATATTGTCCTGGCGGAACTGCTCCAGCGACAGATTGACCCCGATAGTAATATAGCGGCCTTCATCCTGCCACTTTTTGGCCTGCTTGCAGGCTTCTCGCAGCACCCATTCCCCGATTGGCACGATCAGGCCGGTCTTCTCCGCAATGGGAATGAAGTCCCCCGGCATAATGAGTCCAATCTCCGGATGCTTCCATCGCACCAGTGCTTCGATACCGATGACTTTGCCCTGCCTTGCATCAATCTGCGGCTGGTAATGCAGGAACAGCTCATTATGATACAGCGCCTGGCTGAGTTCTTTTTCTATCAGCAGCTGCTTGGAATACATACGATCCGTATCCCGGTAGAATCGGTAATGACTTTTACCATTGGCTTTGACCTGATACATGGCGATATCTGCCTTTTTCATCAGAGTGACCGGTGTCAGATCGTCATGCGGATAAAGGGCAATTCCGATGCTTGGCGTCGCGATAATCTCATGGCCCTTGATATAATGCGGCTGGCTCAGACTCTCCAGAATACGGCTCGCTACGTTGGCAGCTTCTTCATTGCTCGTAATCTTGCGGATGATCAGGGTGAATTCATCACCGCCCTGACGTGCAATCACATCCTGCTGTCTGCCGCAGTGCTGCAGACGCTCGGCGACCGAGCGCAGCAGCTGGTCACCGATATCATGACCGAGCGTATCGTTAATATTTTTGAAGCGGTCCAAATCAATGAACATAACGGCAAACATACTGTTATTCATTTGGGCTTCCGCTACGGACTGACTCAGCGCCTCCTCAAAGGCCAGACGGTTGGAGAGGCCGGTCAATGGATCATGATAGGCGAGAAATTTTATTTTCTCCTCGTTTATCTTGTTCTCGGTAATATCCTTGGCCAATCCGTAGATTCCGACTAACTCATCCATCACGACAATCGGAATGTTGGTCATGCGGATATGGTAATACTCTCCCTTGAGATTGCGAATGGACAGGTCGTACTGTTGCGGGATTCCCTTGGCGACCAGAAGCAGGTGCTGTTCTACCATTTCGGCATAATTATCTGTCACCAGATCACAGCAGTTCTGACCGATCAGTTCCTCGATGCTGGCACCCAGCAGCTGGGCACCGGCCACATTGACACTGTCGATCGTACCATCCAGCCCGAACGAGAACACGGCATCCGGATGATATTCAAAAATCGAACGGTACCGCTGCTCGCTGATCTCCAGCTGCTGGGTTTTCTCGTACAGGCTGCGTACGAGCCTCTGATTCTCCAGAATAATCATCAGCTGCCGTGCAACTACGAGTAGAATAGCAATGCTGGCTCCAATCGTTACCGCCGAGCTTCCCTGTGGAAAGAACACCATAAAGGCGAACAATCCCGCCAGCCCGATATAAGGCAGCATCAGGCGAAAAATATCGGGTATGGACAGCTTCTGCATCATAAATTTTGCGGCAGGCAGTCGAGGCACACGAACTTCATTTTTGTGAAGGAAACCGGAGAACCCGACGAGCAGCAGTCCAAGAATGAACAGCGGGTCCGACCAGCTGCTCGACGAGTAAGTCTCATCGAAAATCATGCACAGGAAGATCGAATCTCCAACGACTTGGGAGAGCAGCCCTATAAATAAAATGAGGATTACCTTGTTGGACAAGGTGTGTCGAATATCAAAGTAAATGCTCATCGCACCGAACAACAACGCCAGATCACCCAGTGCATAACCGATGGAGAGCATAATGGAAGGAGATAATGGATCAGATCCCAGTGTCGAGATAATCGGTCCAATCAGGAACTCCCAGCTGAACGTTGAGATAACGGTCATAACAATAGAAATATCCAGCAGCAGCCGGATCACCGGATAGCCTCTTTTCTCACGAGTCAGTTTGTAGATGAATGCGGACATGTAGAAGATCACTTGCAGAATGTAAAAGATATCAGAGGGGCCGGGGAAAGGTACTTCAATTCCCAGAATATTCTCGTGAGTCAGCCAGATCACTTCCGCGACAAAATAACTGTAGCAGCCAAGGGCCGCCAGAAGCCAGAAGAGACGATGGTCCGTGCTGCTCTTTTTCCAGGCAGAAGTCAGCCAGATTGCAGCAAGCAGACTCCCACCCGTAGACAGGAGATTACCGCCCCAGGTCTGAATCGGTTCATTGTCATTCCAGTAATTAATCCAAAAGTAATAGAAAAATGTGAATCCAATAATAAATAAAAAAGTTAAAATAGGTTTATACCGCGGCCATTTGTGCATTATAACCCCTCTAATTCTCGATATTTTAGACTATATTACCCAATAAATAGAATTTTATACCTAGAAAAATAAGGAAGAAATATAGGTCTAAAGGTAAATAGCTTAGGAAGTTAATATTAAAGGATTTGAAACATAAATGAAATACATAAATGAGAATTTTGGGAAAAAACTACGGTAAATATCGACATATCGCGGGATTGGAGACGAAAAATTGGAGGGAGTTTCGATATGGAAAAGATTTGTGGATGAAAATGTAAATTAAGGTTTGAAGGGATAAAAAAGCTTCTCCGCAGCACTTCGCTGATACGGCAGCGGAGTGCAAACAGAGAAGCTGGGAGCAGAAAACCTTTAGCAAGAAAAGGAGTTACGATACTATTACCGAATGATCAGGGCTTTGCTGGTAACGAGGACAGAGGAAGTGTAACGTCTGCTGTCTGATCCGGATTCTCTTCCGTATAGAAGAGAACATCAACGGCTGCATGGGAATCGGTAAAATCCGGATATACTTCGATCGCTTTATTATTGCCATCTCCTATTGGATGTATTGTCAGCGGCTGTCCGATGAGCTGCTTGCCACTTCGCCGGATTGAGGTCTGGCTGATCCCGCCAAAATGCGAATCAGAACTCTCGGTCTGCACATACAGATGACCATTCTGCCGATAATACGTCCATACAACCGGGAATCCGCCGATCATAGTTCGCAGGGATTGCCGCTGTTCTGTAATATTGGAGAGCGTAACCGGCTGATCAGTTCCATGATGAGATATGATCCGGTGCTGCGCTGTCAAAGTAATGGAAGTATGACGGTCAATCTCCATTCCCAGCGGCCGTTCGAAAATCAGCACCGACTGTCTGACTGTCTCTCCGTGTGTATCCGAAGAGATGTCTGCATACCCGGTTAGAGTCTTGTCGCCCACATGCAGATCATATCTGGCAAATGGCGGTACATTTCCAGCTGGGGATTCGCTTAGCAGAATCCGAATCTGGGTAGGCGAAATGACCATACTCTTCAGCAGTATATCCGAATTGCCCGATTCCAGCGGAAGATTCAGCGGCTGTCGGATTGTACCGCTCTCCATCTGCCGCTTATCCAGCGGGATATCAAAATTCCATCTGTCTGCAAGCCGCTGCGCTTCCCGGGTATATTCGAGACGGTAAGAGAGTCCCGGCTGCTGCAGATCGTCAGGAAGATAATAATCCTGTCCGGTATAGCGTCCCTGTTCGTCGGGAGTGCCATAGGTACCGCTGTGGATAGGCTGGATGACTGTGCCTTTCGCTGTATATATGCTCAACTGAGGATAACTCCATGTTCTGGCTTCTTCATTGGTAAAAGAAATCGCCGAGCTGACCAGCATCTGTTCCGGGCCCTGCCGGATCATCTGGACTTCCAGCTGATCCATCCCATCTTGCTGCAAAGCAAATTGCTGCGGATACGCATTTTGGGCGTTTACAGGAATCGGCTGTTCGCCAGGCATCAGCCATTGCAGATTCCGAAGAGACAAATGTACAGAAGAAGTGGGGGAAGGAGGCGTCCAGCTGGTCTCCAGATAGCCGGTAAACCGCTGGGTGTCGTTGTCCCACTGCTGGTGCAGGGTCAGTCCCGGAATCATCTGCCCGCTGGCATCGGTCAATTCCATCTGTAAAAATCCGAAGCTCTTCGCTCTATGTTCGCCGGGATCGAGACTGTACAGGAAGACTGTTCGATTCTCGTCGACTACCGCCGTATGGATCGTCACAGTTACGCCATCCTCGGTAACCGATTGCTCTACAGGCTGCCCCAGATGCTGGGCCAATGCGGATTCCACGCCGCCGCGGTAGTGCAGCACGCGGCTCCAGTCGATCTGGATCGCTGCATATACGGGAACGGCGGCGATAAGCAAGCTGAGGGAAGCGATAAACACGGACTTTTTCCACGCTGTTCGTTTCTGCCGGAAAGGCGGAGCATGCCTATCCGGAGTAGGCAAAGGCTGAGAATCTGCCCGCTCGGCTGTCTCTATACGTGCCCACATCCGGTCGAAATCAGGATAGGCCAAACGATCTTCCTGCGGTATGCGCTGCTTCAGTGTGTCTTCAATACTTTTCATAATGTCCTCCCTTTAGGCTGCCGAACTGCTCTTGCGGCTCCAGCATATGCCGCAGCAGACGTAACCCCTTATGCTGACGTGATTTGACGGTACCGACCGGAATTTCCAGAATATCGGCGATCTCGCTGAGACTGAGATCATGTACATAACGAAGCGAGATCACAGTACGGATCTTGACTGGTAACCGGCTGATACAGGCGGCCCATTCTTCGGCAGATTCCCGGCCTGCCGCCAGCATATCGGGGGTAGCGGGAGCAGGGCCGGAGAAGAAATAGGGATAGGACAGCAGCTTGTCCCGCAGGCTTCGCTTGCGACGGAGATGATTCAGGCACAGATTCACAGCTACCTTGATCATCCAGGCCCGCAGCTGCTGAATCTGCTGCCAATCGCTGCGGAACACCGTAATAAACACTTCCTGGCACAGATCTTCCGCATCGGAAGCATGATGGACCATGTAATAACAGGTTCGGTATACCTCTCTGTTATAGGTCTCAAACAGCTCCTTGTTTGTCACTGTAGGTCCTCCTTGATTGGGTGAATTTATATGTATAACAAACGAGGAGTAGATAAGGTTCATTTTATGGGATGGATTTGCATAAATATGATAGCGAAAAAAGGACTGGGTAACTAATGACATATCAGTAGTATAATTTATAATGGTAAAAGAGGTGTGAATATGAAAAGAAAAGAAGCAATGGATCATTTTGAGAATACATATATAAAAGAAATAATCAGGGAAAACTTAGATGATTTAAAAAGTTACGCGGATAGCCATAAGGAAGAATTGATTTCAGATACTAAAGCTTCTTTTTGCAAAATGTGCCATCAATTATCTCAAAAACAGATTGAACACAACTATCCTCGAACAGGTTATTTGATTTATTCTTTCAGACGTACGTATCTATTAAAACGCAATTATTCGTATTTTTTTGAAGCCTATGATAAAAACTGGTTTTTTGATACGGTACCGCACTGTACATTGTATGATGCCAGCTGGGCTTTTCAATATTGGGAGAACGCTTGGAGAGAACTGGAAGATATCCGAAAACGTTATATGAATCTGATTCATCCACCGGATGTGGAATGGGCTATTCTTCGTGCAGCAGATACATTTCATCAAGTGGTTGCTGAGCTGGTAGAAGAAGCCGTTATTGAAATGCTGGGAACAGAGTCCTTCTCCCAAATTCAAAAGGAATCTGATTTTGAGATCAGGATTGGCGAATACAAAGGAATTAGCAAAGTGATTTATCGGGCTGAATCGATCAGACCAAAAGAAATAGAATACTTATAGTTCTGGATTAATAGATAGGTTGCCCGATCCCCAGTGGTAACGAGGAGTGGAAAATGGAATATTATACTTTGTCACAGGATCATAGAATCCCCAGCTATGCACATCCAGATATAAGCCGGGCAGAAGGCCTAAAGCAGTTGGAGCAGGCAAGAGAGAATAATCAGTCACTGCTTCAATTCTATGTGAAAAATTCGCAGGATTATTTGGATTGGATGGATAGGCCAATTTGTATGGTGTCTGATCAAATGAAATCTCTAATGGCTATTTATGAAAATGAAATAAAATGGACTACTGCGATCTTGGCAGATATTCAGCAAATGACACAACAGATTTACTGGATACCTGAATTTCCCCAAGTATCAGCTCTGTCCAAACAAAGCATCTGGTACAAAAATGGGACCTTGCAGAAAATAATACTGAATGAAGAAATGATTAAAGAACATAAAATATTCCGATTGACTGACTCACCAGTTCACGAATTGGTTGTTGATTTGGATGTGGCAGAATGCCTGCTGAAATTTAATTTGAAGGGGATCTATCTGACAGCAATCAGTACAGTAGACGGGTTGGCATAAGAATTGAGTGAAGAATGAAGATAAAAAGGGGATTAATCGATAATGAAAGACAGCTATGTAGTGGATGGAGCGTCTCTTCAATGCAACTGTGGTAGTCAAACAGGGCAATTTAAAGCGGAGAAGGATCGGGCAATTCATATCAATCATAAAATACAAGGGAATATTCAAGATTATAAGCCTTATACCCATATTCCAACATTTGGTCTATGCAGCAGCAGGTCGAACCCGGATGTGATTGCAGCTAACAAAGGCAGACCTGGACAATGGATTCCACAGCCCTGCAGACCAGTAGTAACGATGAGATGGATTCAAGGCAAGGAAAATGTATACATAGATGGGCATCCAGCATTGCTTAGCTGTTCCAAAAATTCATGTATGTGGTGCGGTCAGATTACTTTCAAGGAAGATGGGCAAGGATAGAATCCTCAATATATAAAGGAGTATAGAAAATGAGTACAGCCATAGATCAATTAGCCAGATATGGAGCAATTGGCATTTATGCCCCTTACCGGATGGTCAGTATACTCGATATGCATATTACACAAAAAGTTAATGACCATGGCCGGTTGTTTTTAACAGCAGTATTATCGGATGAAGAAGGGGAGTCTTACGAGCAGGACAAGATGCGTACAGATAAAATCGAAATTTTCGATACTGGCTTACATAAACAAGACATATGTCTGTTCAAAGGAAAAATAATCTCAACCGAAATCAGGTACAAAAACGGTGTCTATACCATTAGGTTGGAGGCTGCTTCATACAGCAGCCTGCTGGATACAATGAACAAAAATCGTTCATATCAAAATAGCGGAATAACCTACTATGAACTGTTTAGAGAAATTGTAGACAGCTACCCTCATGGTGACTTTATTGATCTAATTGATGCGGAGCAGCATTTGAATGAATTTACACTGCAATATGAAGAGACCGATTGGGAATTCCTGTGCAGGATGGCATCCCGTCTAAACACAGGTATTATAGCAGAAGTCATCTCTGAGTATCCTCGCCTCTGGCTGGGTGCCTCCAAGGGTAGAATAAAAGGAACAATTAACAGTCATAATTATTCCATGCAGAAATCAGATACAGTACCCAGATACAAATACATTGAAGTGCAGGACAATCAGTATTTTCAACTGGGTGATGTAGTGCTTTTTCATTCGAGTACCTGGTCGATCGATCAATGTTTTATCGAACTTGAGAAGAGCACATTGAAATACAACTATACGTTGGTTCCAGAAGAGGGAATACCCAGAAAAAAGTATGCTAATGCTCGTCTGCATGGAGCTTCATTGGAAGGCAGAGTTATTGATACCAAGGAGGATTTTGTAAAGGTTCACCTGAGCATCGATGCGCAGCAGGATAAATTAAAGAGCTGCTGGTTTGCATATAGCACTATGTATACCGGAGATAGCATTGGATGGTACTGTATGCCTGAATATGGAGATACAGTAATACTTTATTTTCCTACAGATGAAGAGCAGCAAGCCTACATTACACAGGCTGTTCGTAAAAAAGCGGGCAAAAATGATCTGATTCATCAACCAGATCACAAAAGGTTCCATACCCGACAGGGAAAAGTAGCCCGTTTTGATCCCAAAGAGGCAGCATTCTCCACGGAAGAGGAAAAAATCATCATCCGTCTTAATCAAGGAACAGGTCTGCATGTTTACAGTCACCATAACATCACGTTTCATGCAGATGAAGACATTGTACTGCATGGCAAAAAAGTCGAGATGCGTGCCAGCGGTATACTGAAAGCTGCAAGCAAAGGCAGCTATATACAGCTGGATGGTACGTTTCAGACACATGCTGCCAGACTCATGCAAAAAGGATTGTCCACTGCCGAGCTTAAAGCATACTATTCACTCATTAAGGAAATGAATGGTCAGAATTATCCACAGTGGTTGCAGAATGGACTGCTTAAATTCAAAAAGCAATACTATGAGGCTAATGCCAAAGGAGACCAAAAGGCTAGCCAACGAGCGGCTGAAAAAGCCAAACAGCTGCGTCAGCAGTGGAAGTCGATATGTCAGCTGCCGGATTGGGCGCGGGAACCGATGAATGATTACACTGCTCAGTGGTGGGCAGCTCATGCCATAAATGACAAAAAGGAAGAAAATAGACTTCACGGCCTGGCTAGTCGGCTGCGGGATAATGTACAGGTCAATGCATTGATTCGAGATTGCCCTGGAGGTGCTTATAAAGATGCGAATCGTCTTGAAGAGATTTCCCGTCAGTATGCAGATACAGTCAATCATCTGGCACCAGGAGATAAGAAGGTACTGGCTCAAGAAGCAGCAGAACTTCGAAGCAAGTATGGAGTTGGCGATCTGGCAGCACGGCAAAATTTGAATAAACTAGCTCATAAATATCCGGATAGTTTCCATTATAAACTACCGATTAAGGGCGAGTGGGATAAAGAACTGAATAGTGCGCTTTATGATTTTGCGAAGAAATATGGGTTAGCGGATAAAGGATACAGCCGTGAAGTATTGGAGGTTTATCTGTATCAAGTGGCAAACGCTGTTCTACCATGGCCAAAAGTAAAGCCAGTGACTAAAATTAGACCAACCACCCTAGAAATAAATCAAAAGAATGAAGTTATTCCTAAGCAAGAAGTTTCTAATAAAGAAATTCCACAAACAAATTATAAAGATGGAATTTTAGAAAAATCAGTTATTGAAGCTTATATTAATGCTCATAATTTAAAAGGTAACAGAGCTAAAGCAATTTATAGAGTGAATGAATATAGCAGTAATTCTATTATACGTGATAGTTTGTCTGCTAATAAAAGTATCCCACTAGTATTCTTTTTTGAAGGCGATGGATCCTATAGCCATGCACAATCAGATCACCCAGAAGGCAGATATGGTGCCAGTGTAATAGTAGTTATTGATGGGCATATTAAGTATACAAGTGCTAACACAAGTACACTACCAGACCATGAAAAAAAATCAGCAACTGTAAATGAAGGAGTATATGAATTTGTCGGTGGACTTCATAGAGGGAGTTACCCAGCACTCAGAATAAGAGATGGGGGAGCTGTATCTTCAAAGATAGATGGTCGAAGTTATACTGCTACTGGAATTAATATCCACAAAGGATACAACAGAGATAATCCGGATCGACCTACTTCTACAGGTTGTATAACTATTCATAAGGACGAATATATTGGTTTCTTAGCAGCAGTGGGAGTAGTCCAGAGTTCTTTATCAGAAAGTCCTAAAAAAATAAGAGGATTAGCGATTATCGATAGAAAGGATAGAAGTTAATTGTTAACATCAAAAAGAAGTACATTATTATGGATTTTTATACTAATTTTCTTGATTAGTGGTTGCAACCAATTAAGTAAAAGTGACACTTTACTGCATCATAAAGATGTAGACACAGCACCGCCGAATCATACTTTTACTAAATGGATATTATTTCGCGGTGAAAATGACAGCGAGCCTCTCGATTACATCAGCAACCTGAATGATCCAGCAGGGAACAGTTACGTCCGTATTAATGATATTATTCATGTCTTATATGTGCATGAGCACGATAGCTATCCGGAAAATGAACTCTATCTTGGAAGAATCAGCGAAAATGGCAATAGTATTGCGCTTATTCGAGAAGGAACAGAGTTAGACTATAAGGTCGTTAAGATTTTTGATTTGGATACCAAGCGCAAAATCAATGAGTTCAATCTTAAAAACGAAGATATCGCCATTTCTCCTGATCTGCAAACTTATGTATACGCTGTTCAGGATACAGCCAATACCGGTATATATCAGTTCGATGCAGGAAGTAAAGTCCTGAAAAAACTGGATAAAGATGCTGACGGCATGAGCATTTACGATCTTTACCCGTACGAGACGCCGGCTGCCGATCTGCAGGATCATAATGTAATGAAACGCATGGGCATTGCTTTTTCGCCGGTCCAGACCTTCGATAGTAAAGTTGATTTGATGCAGTACAGGCAGAGTATTCCCATAGCTTCAATTAAGGCTTCCTCGAGCTTGGCGGATCAGTCCGGGCATTCCTATAGACCGGAAAATCTGATAGATGGAGATATGCGAACAGGCTGGTGCGAAGGGGTGAAAGGCGATGGGGTCGGAGAATCCATTACGATTAACTTTGGCAAAGAACAGATGATTAGCGGGATGGAGCTGGTGAATGGCCTGGCTACATCGGAGAAAGCCTATAAAGCGAACAATCGGGTGAAGAAGATCAAGCTTCAATTTTCGGATGGCCGTGCACTTACGCTCGATACTTACTTTATGGAGCAATATTTTAACGTACCTGTCACTGCATCCTCTGTACAAATGACAATTATCGAAGTCGATCCTGGTGAGAAATATCATGATACCTGTATAACCGGATTAAGATTTTTCTAGAAAAGAAGGGACCTATTTATGCAGTGGAAAGAACCTACATTTGGACCTACACCTGTATTGAGAGTACTGGCATCCGCCAATGCCAAGCGTAAGGCGCAAGCATATGATCTGATAAAGGAACAGAAGAAGCAAAAATTAAATTATCCAAGCTGGGCACAGGAATGGATGCGCAAATATAAAGCAGATTGGAATCTGGCCCAATCAAAGGGAGATATAGCTGGGATGCGTAGGGCGCAGCAATTGGCTGATGGGCTGCGGACCAAACTGAAAGAAATAAATAAAATGCCCAAGTGGGCTCAAGAGCAGATGCAGAAACAGACGGTTCGCTGGATGGAAGCTAACACCGTAGGAAACGTACTGGCCCAAAAAGCTGCTCAGAAAGAAGCGCAGTCAATAAGGGAAAAATGCAAGTTAATCCAGGAGATTGCAAAAAAATCGCCAGCGGATGCAAAAGAATTAAGTGACCTTACTGCAAAGTGGTATGCTGCACATGATCATGGATTAGTGGGAGGAATCAAAAAAGATTCCAAAGCAGCTAAAGCGGCGGAGGAGAAATACAGTAAACAGGCGCAAGCTATTATTGATAAATATAGTTTGGTAGAAATAAAAAAGAAAAATCCAGATGACTCCAATCTCCCAGTAATAAAAGAGAAGAATACCCCAAAAAGCGAAGTGGCACCTAAAGAAACTAATGATCCCAAACAGTATATTACTAAAGAACAATTGAAAGAAGTAGGCTGGAGAAATCTCAATGATGAAATGCTTAAAGATTTGAATAACTGTTTATCCCGATATGATATTACTACGCCAGATAGAATACGTCATTTTATTAGTCAATGTAGCCATGAATCTGTAGCAGGTCTTTATACCAAAGAGATTGCTAGCGGAAAGGCATATAATGGGAGAAAAGATTTGGGGAATACTCAGCCAGGAGATGGACCTAAATACAAGGGAGCAGGTTATATCCAAATGACTGGAAGATCTAACTATCAGCAATTTGCTAATGCTATAGGAGACTCAAGAATAATGGAAGGGGTAAACTACGTTTCAAAAGTATACCCATGGTCTTCCGCTGGTTTCTGGTGGCACAAAAATAATATGAATTCTTTATGTGATCGCGGTGCCACAGTAGAACAAGTAACAAAGCGTGTTAACGGTGGTTATAATGGGCTGGCAGATCGAAAGAAGTATTACGAGAAATGTTTAAGAATTTTCAAGTGAAAAAGGAGTAAACAATAATATCATGTATAAAAAATTGATGGTTCTATTTTTAGTAATACTTTTTTTGAACGCGTGTAGTAATGCAAATGCTCTTACAAAAGCGGTAAATAGTAATCAAAATGAGAATATGGCGTATACCATCAAGAATAGGAGTTATCAAAAAGAAAATGTTAACATTCGCTACCCACAAATTGAAAAATTAACTGATCCAAGGAGAGAGGAGAAAATAAACGATATATTAAAAAATCAAGCATTAAGAATATTACAATATGGGTATAGCGAATCAACCCGAATAGAAATCGAATATAAAATAAGCTATCAGAATAATAATGTACTAAGTGTAAAATATAGCGGCCTAAGCTATAAAAAAGGCGATGCTTATCCAACCAATCAATTTTATACTACCAATATAGATATAACTAAAGGAAAATTGTTGAAAATAAATGATTTATTAAAAATTGATAGTCAATTGTTTTCGCTCTTTAAAAGTAATCAATTTAAAGCAGTTTTAGAAGAGCAACAAGATCTAAAAGAAATTTTTTCTGAGAATCAATTTATTCAGCTATTACACACTGCAGATTCTTCAGAGCATTTAGGAGCAATGGATCAATCTTATGTATTTTCCTATTTAGAAAATGGGTTTATAGGACTTAGTCTTCCTGTTACTCATGCATTAGGAGACCATGCAGAATATGAGATCAAAATACAAGATATCCCAAAAGAAATAAAGCAGTCGCAATTTACTCAAATACTAGAATCAAGCCCATACTATAACATTTCTTCCAATATGCATAGCTCAATCAACTTAGCAGATTATGAGATTAATGAAAATCAGTCTTTTGATGTAACTCTGGAACACTGGGGAGATATAAAATTTATATCTACTACAAACAAATTAAATAGTTTAAAAGAATTACAATTCTTTTTATCTAACAAAAATGGAGACGTTATATATATGTTTCCTGAATTTTATGGAAATAGAAAATGGCTTGCTGATGGAATTAAAGCAGTCTCTTTTAAGGATGTCAATGGTGATAAACGTAAAGATGTTGTTATCATTGCTGAGTATACTACAGCTGTAGGTAAGCAAGCAGCAGAGCCGTTCCCGGTAGCTAGCATTTATTTTCAGGATCAGGATGGAACATTTCAATCGATCCCTGCTTTAGACGATAAATTAAATGGTACTACTGCACACAATCGTACAATTGCAGAAGTCGTTAAATATGCAAGTCAGCAGCACATAAAAGTGAACTAAATATAGAGGAGTATGCATATGAGCCATCCTATCATTCATTACAATGGCAGTCGTTTAGCCATTCAAAATCCCAAAATTAAAATCACTCAAACTATCAATGAGCATGTCAGGTTGCAGCTGACTGGCGTGCTCTCTGATAGTCATAAACAGGAATTTATGAACAGTATGGATGCAGGTGAGAAGCTGGCAATTTTCTTTCAGGATGATAATCAGAAAAGTACCCTTTTATTCAAAGGGTTGATCTCACGCCTGCGTATGAAATCAGTAGCTAATGTGTCATATCTGATTATTGAAGCTTCATCCTATACATGTCAGATGGATGAGAAAATCGAACGACGCACATTCCAAAATAAGAAGTTGACCTATCAGAAGCTGCTGGAACAGATTACAGTTGATTATAAAAAATCTCATTACATAAGTCAGTTGCAGCACCAGACAATCGGGGAATTCACCATGCAATATGATGAAACAGACTGGGAGTTTCTTAAACGCATGGCTTCAAGATTCGGATGGGGGCTTATTGCAGATCCGCTTGATGAGAGTATTCGTTTTCATTTTGGCCTGCCTGATGAGAAGAGCAAAACAGAGTTAAAGAACTTCAATTATTCAGTTACCCATGAATCCCTGCCTAATAAATCCGCTAAAGAAAATTCCCATTCTTATTACAGGGTGCAGACGACAGGCTCCCGTGATATCAGTCTGAATGTAGGAGACCATGTCAAATTCCGTGGCAAAGAGCTTATTGTCAAAAAAGCGACCAGCATTGTTCGTCATAATGATCTGTGGCATGAATATTGGCTGACTTCCAAAGAAGGGATGAAGCAGGAACTCATTTTGAACCGGCAGATCCAGGGAATGACGATAAAATCAAAGGTGATTGGCATTAAAGAAGATCATGTAAAAGTATTTTTCTATGAAATAGATAAAGTTAAGCCGGCAGTGGCGGATACCTGTGCGTTTCCTTATGCTACTTTTTATACTTCGGAAGGAAATACAGGTTGGTACTGTATGCCGGAATTATATGATTTTGTCGATATCTACTTCCCGACAGCGGAAGAAAAAGATGCAATCGTAACTCACTCCATACGCAAAAGATCCAAAGGTGGGGATATCATCAAAGACCCTGCTGTTAAAATTTTTATGACCAAGTATCGTAAAGCGATTATATTTGAAGAGAATGAAATACTGATCACAGGTAACGATGATGAGGTGGTTATTCGGCTTCTGGATGATCACGGTATTGAGCTGCGCAGTAAGAAGGATATTCGTGTAAAAGCGGACGGTAATCTTACTTTTCAAGCAGGTAAAACACTGCAAATTACAGCCAAAGAGGCAATAGGATTGAAATGTAAAACCAGTGAACTAATAATGAACAAAGATATTCAGATTACCGGAGAAAAACACAATATTCTCTAAACGTAATCGATATATTAATAATCGGAAAGAGGAATGATAATGGGCAAAGTGACAACAGGAGCTTTCAATATGGAACAAGCGATAAGTCAGCAAGAGGTAATTAAAGAGTGGAAGCGTAAAATCGAGCAAGAAGAGTATCCTTTTATTAACACTATGATTTTTACGAAAAATAAATTGGCGAAAGAAAGCCTATGAGTATGGAGAAGAGTATGTAGGATGTTTTAAGTATATTTTGAGAGTGATATTCTATAAAATTAATTATTATATCTTCTGAATAAATACTTATTCTCCATTTAATGTCATCCTATTGAAAATTCTGACTATCTCCCATAATGAAAATAACGAAAAATCCGCTGAATCCCCCTCTTTTCCCTTACAAAACTATAGTATTTCCTAACATTCGATTGTATAATCGTACAGAACGTACATATTATTCAGTCGCTATGTTATTTTACAATTGAAAGTGGGGTTAGAAGATGGCAAAAACAAACGGACTATCCGTAAAAACGATCGTGGCCATCGGGATCGGTTCTGCGTTGTTTATTATTTTGGGACGTTTTGGCTCTATTCCAACAGGTATACCCAATACGAATATTGAGACGACTTATGCATTATTGGCTCTGTTTGCATTATTATACGGACCGGTGGCGGGTCTATTGATTGGACTGATCGGACATACGCTCAAGGATGCTATTTTCTACGGGCAGCCGTGGTTCAGCTGGGTTATCGCATCCGCTGTTGTAGGTCTCCTGATTGGTCTGATGACAAGACGTATTGCCATTCATGACGGAGAATTCGGTAAGGGTGGAATTCTGCGTTTTAATATCGCCCAGATCGTAGCCAATATTATCGCATGGATCGTAGTCGCTCCTGTATTGGATATTCTGATTTATTCAGAGCCAATGAATAAGGTGTTTACTCAGGGAATTGTAGCTGCAATCTCCAATATCGTTACAGTAGCCATTCTCGGCACACTGCTGGCAATCGCTTATTCCAAGACCCGCACCAAGCGCGGCAGTCTTTCACGCGAAGCCTAATCGCATATACGAATTACACAAGTTCAGGCCGGTGAGTCTCACCGGCTTTTTCTATTGAACAGGGACAGGAAGGAAGGGCAAGCATGAGAAAACCTGTAATACAGTTTCAGGACTTCAGCTTTCAATACAGGGCTCAATCCGAGCCTACACTTCATCATATTAACCTGACCATCTACGAAGGAGAGAAAGTGCTCATCGTGGGCCCATCGGGTTCGGGTAAGAGTACATTGTCCCACTGCATGAACGGGTTGATTCCTTTCTTTTACCAGGGGGAGATGAGCGGATCGCTGCAGATCGGGGGACAGGAGTCGCGCGAGCTGAGTATCGCCGAATTGTCGGATCGGGTCGGTACGGTGCTGCAGGACCCGGACGGGCAGTTCGTCGGGCTGACGGTCGCCGAGGATATCGCCTTCAAGCTGGAGAATGACCGGGTACCACAGGCCGAGATGATCCGGCGCGTGACCGGAGCGGCGGAGACGGTGGAATTCGCCACATTTCTGGAAGCTTCGCCGCAATCTCTCTCCGGTGGGCAAAAGCAGAAAACGACGCTCGCCGGCGTACTGGTGAGCGAAGCGGATGTGCTGCTGTTCGACGAGCCGCTGGCGAGTCTGGACCCGTACACCGGCCGCATGACCGTCGATCTGATCGACCGGATTCACCGGGAGACCGGTCGCACGGTCGTCATTATTGAGCACCGACTGGAAGATATGCTGCATCGTCATGTGGACCGGATCATCGTCGTAAATGACGGGCGGATCGCAGCGGATATGACGCCTGCCGAGCTGCTCTGCTCCGGACTGCTGCGCGAGACGGGCATCCGGGAGCCGCTGTATCTGAATGCGCTCCGCTATGCCGGCTGCATCATTACACCGGATATGCAGCCCCAGCACATCGAGACGATCCGGCTGGATGATTGCATTCCTGTACTGAATGACTGGTACCACGGGCAGCAGGGCGATATGGCTGTATCTGCAGCAGAGCCAATATTGGAGCTGCAGCATGTATCCTTTGGCTACAGCAAAAGCAATCCGGTACTGCACGATGTGTCTCTCACAGTCCGCCGCGGCGAGATGGTCTGTATCGCCGGACGCAACGGTGCCGGCAAGTCGACCATTTCCAAGCTGATCTGCGGATTCTACCGTCCGACCTCCGGGCAGATTCTGCTCGGCGGGCGTGATCTGGCCGGGGATACGATCAAGGAACGGGCGGACCAAATCGGCTTTGTGATGCAGAATCCGAATCATATGCTGTCCAAGCCGCTGATCTATGACGAAGTGGCACTGGGACTGCGAACACGCGGTGTACCGGAAGAAGAGATCCAGCAGCGGGTGCATGATGTGCTGCAGGTATGCGGACTGTATCCGTTTCGCAGCTGGCCGGTGTCCGCACTCAGCTATGGTCAGAAAAAGCGCGTCACCATCGCGTCGATCCTTGTGCTGCGTCCGGAGATTCTGATTCTCGATGAACCGACCGCCGGACAGGACTACCGCCACTACAATGAAATGATGGAGTTCCTGATGGAGCTAAATGCACAGGGGATCACGATCATCATGATCACCCACGATATGTACCTGATGATGGAATACGGTCAGCGTACGATTGTGCTGTCCGAAGGGAAAAAGATTGCGGATGATGTGCCTGCACGCGTACTGAGTGATGAAGCGGTCGTAGCGGCAGCGCATCTCAAGACGACTTCGCTGCATGAGCTGGCGGTACGCTCCGGGGTGGGCGAACCGTCCGAGCTGGTCAGCCGATTTATCGCATATGACAGGGGGATGCGGCAGTCATGAGTACACCTATGTTATCCTACACCAATCTTAATACGCCGGTTCACCGGCTGACCGGTGTGACCAAGCTGGTCTTCTTTATGGTATGGGCCCTGACGGCGATGATTATTTACGATACCCGCTGTCTGCTGATCATGCTGATAATCGGTCTGGTCATTTTCGGGATGGCCAGGGTACCGTTTCAGCAGTATTCGTTTGTCCTGTATTTGATATTGATCTTCTTCCTGCTCAATCAGGTGGCGATCTTCCTGTTCTCGCCGCTATACGGGGTGGAGCTGTATGGATCGCAGCATGATATTGTGCATATTGCCGGGCGGTACACGCTGACCTGGGAGCAGCTGTTTTACCAGTTCAATGTGGCGCTCAAGTATGCGGTCGTGATCCCGATTGCGCTGCTGTTCCTGCTGGTGACGGACCCAAGCGAATTCGCTTCATCGCTGAACCGGATCGGCGTCAGCTACAAGATCGCCTACTCGGTCGCGATTGCACTGCGATATATCCCGGATGTGCAGCAGGATTTTCAGAATATTGCCTTCTCCGCCCAGGCGCGCGGCATCGACATCTCGCGCAAAGAGAAAATTGGCAAACGGCTGAAAAATGTAATCTCCATCCTGATGCCGCTCATCCTGACAAGTGTGGAGCGGATCGAAAAGATTAGCACCGCGATGGAACTGCGTGGATTCGGACGCAAAAATAAACGGACCTGGTACAAGAGCCGTCCGTTTCAAACAGGGGATTATGTGGCATTGACGCTGGTGATTCTGGTCGCTGTAGTGAGCTTTGCGGTGACATTTGCGGATGGATCGAGATTTTATAATATTTTTGAGTGAAATGGTTGTAGAGAAATATACCAAATGAGTAAAATATATAAAAAAGCCAGCCATGATGTATAATGGCTGGCTTTTTATATATTTAGGCAAAGTGTGTGACAGAAATGATGTATCCGACCAGTAAGGACTGTCCAGGTTCAGGTAGCGGACTATGAGATCTTAGGTCTATCCTTTTCCCAAGATGCATCTGTTAAGCGAATAAAGCTAAATGACCCTCCTCATAAAATTAGAGAAGGGCCATTGCTTGATAATAGCTACAGCAATTATTTATACATATCTACAATCTTTTGAGCATGTTCAATCGAAAGACCATATCTGCCGCGCACCTTTTTGATGGAATCAATTTTTGATTCCTGTTTTAAATCTTGCTGGATATATGTCTTTAGCTCTGAATTATCCTTATAGGCTTCATAAAGATTTTTCTCCATAGTACTCATCTTCCTGGAGTTAAGGAAGTTTGTCATAACCGAGAAGACAAGAGCAATCAACAAAAATAAACTTACAATTGTCGTATTGTCCATTTCTCTTCCTCCTTACTTAAAGATAGATTGGTGTGTTTATTTATAATCCACATGCTTTTTTGACAGCAGTAATACCTGCTAATTCTGCTACCAGATCTTTAGCTGCTCCGCCTAAGGCTGCCCATTTTTCACTAGTGAATGAAGCGCCCCATATAATCTTTGCAGCCTCTGCAGATCCACCAAGAGCTTTTACCAATTTTGCAATCTTTACAATTTTAGTTACAGGTACTGCTGTTGTTACCAAAACGCCTGCAATAGAGAGTCCACAATCCCATGCACCATTTGTGCTAATGGAGCCTGAATTGTCAGGCAAAACTGGGGTCTGTTCAGAATTAGTTACACGGATCGGACTGCCTGAATTTATTAAGTAGTTGTTAATCGTATCTGCGTCGTTAGTATTCAATATTTCATCAGGAATATTGCTAATATCCTGTAATACATTTTCAATGGATTCTTGAGAGGTACTATGAAATTTTGCACGTTCATTGTCATTAACTTCTGTTGCTGCAATAGCGGAACCTGAAAAGCTTGTCGCCATAAATGTGCATAAAGAAAGAAAAAGTAGAAATTGCTTGATGTATTTTCTTTTTTCAATGAGCATTATAAGTCTCCTTTTCTTACTGATTTTTATTTTGAAAACTACGAACCTAAAAGACAAGGTAGACTACTTGTAGCTATTCTTTTTTAGTACCGGTACTGTCATCAAACTAACATAATCCAATAAATGGATGCAATAAAATTTAGAAATTTACCCATTTTCATTCATTAGTCCCGGTTAAGAAGATTTGTTTATTTACAAATAGGCTGGATTTTCGACATTATATTAGGGCCGTTTGTCATAAGAACAAAGTCTGAATCCTAAAATATACGTTATGTATGTTCTACCTCATAAATTATTAATCAATACCTATAATAAAAACCTCCATTGTTAATACTTTAACAATGGAGGTTTTTATTATGAAATGTTATTACATAGAAGAATGATTTAAGTTCATGTCTGCATCTATACCTGCTCTACAGACGCACCCTGATACTGCACCAGCAGCTGATCCAGCGACAGCTCGGTTGTACTCGCATACACAATATCCGCTTCAGCCAGCGTCCTGCTATCGCCCACACCAACCGCGAACATACCCGCGACCTTGATGGACGTTACACCCGCCGCCGCATCTTCAATTCCGATGCAGGCAGCCGGATCAACGCCGAGCTGCTCGGCAGCAGTAAGGAAGATCTCTGGGTCCGGCTTGGAGTTGCGGATCTTGGCGGCATCGACGATGGTATTGAACGAGTCGTGCAGCTGCAGGGAATCCATGACAGAGAATGCATTTTTGCTGACCGATGCGAGTCCGATCTTGAGTCCTCTTGCATGAATATCCGCGATCAGCTCGCGGATGCCGGGCAGTACGTCATCCGGCGTCACCTGCTTGATCAGCTCTACATAGTGATCGTTTTTCTGCTTGGCGAGTTCCAGCTTCTCTTCATCGGAGTAGCTGTTTTCCTTGCCGCCCAGCGCGAGGATCTTATTCAGCGAATCCATGCGGGATACGCCTTTTAGTTCCTCATTGAATTCACGGGTAAAAGGAACACCGATACTTTCGCCGAGCGCTTTCCAGGCGAGGTAATGATACTCGGCGGTGTCTGTTACGACACCGTCGAGGTCGAAGATAACGGCTTGCAGTTCCGGACGCATCAGGCTTCTCCTCCTACGAGCATTTCTGGGGCTGTACCGGTTTTGAGGACCGGTACGGTATGCTTGCCGTCTGCCGGCAGGGTCACGGTCTCACCATACAGCTGCAGCGACAGTTCCGGACCTTCTTGGCTCAACTGAACCAGCTCACGGGACACTTCCACTTTGATGAAGTGATCGCGGTACACGATGTTGAAGCTGTAACGATCCCACGCCTGCGGGATGAATGGAGCAAAGCTGAGCGTCTCGTTGGCTGTACGCATACCGGCAAATCCCTGTACAATCCCGAGCCATGATCCGGTCATGCTCGTGATATGCAGACCATCTTCGGTATCGTTGTTATAGTTGTCCAGATCCAAGCGTGCAGTCCGGTTATACATCTCGTACGCTTTCTCTTCCATACCCAGTTCCGCCGCGAGAATGCTGTGGATACAAGGGGAGAGCGAAGACTCATGAACGGTCATCGGCTCGTAGAATTCGAAGTTGCGGCGTTTCTCCTTGGCGGTATATTGATCGTTCAGGAAATACAGTCCCTGCAGTACATCCGCCTGCTTGATAAAGCAGCTGCGCAGGATTTTGTCCCATGACCATTTCTGGTTGATCGGGCGGTCGGCCGGATCGAGATCGGCGGCGCTCATCAGGTCTTTGTCCAGGAACGTATCGTGCTGCACGAAGATACCGAGTTCTTCATCATACGGCAGATACATATAATCGACGATGTGCTGCCACTTGGCCAGTTCTTCATCGGTAATATCCAGCTGCTGCAGCTTGTCGGCATGACCGGAAGCTTGCAGTTCACGCACAACCTGAATCGTATATTCCAGCGTCCACGAAGAGATGCGGTTGGTGTACCAGTTGTTGTTGACGTTGTTCTCGTATTCATTCGGACCGGTGACGCCATGGATCATATATTGACCCTGACGCTTGCTGTAGTGCACGCGGTCTGCCCAGAAGCGGGAAATGCCTGTCAGCACATCCAGACCATATTGATGCAGATAATCGCGGTCGCCGGTATAGTTCACGTAGTTGTATACCGCATAGGCAATGGCGCTGTTACGGTGAATCTCTTCGAAGGTAATCTCCCATTCGTTATGGCATTCCACCCCGGTAAAGGTAACCATCGGATACAGCGCGCCCTGCAGACCCTGCTGCTGGGCATTATGATATGCGCCGTCCAGCTGGTTGTGGCGGTAAATACACAGGTTGCGGGCAACCTCCGGCTTGGCGGTAGACAGATAGAGCGGCAGTGCATACGCTTCAGTATCCCAGTAGGTAGCGCCGCCGTATTTCTCACCGGTGAATCCTTTCGGTCCGATATTCAGGCGTGCATCCTCGCCATAGTAGGTCGAGAACAGCTGGAACAGGTTGAAACGAATCCCCTGCTGGGCTTCATCGTCGCCTTCGATCGTTACATCGGCCATCTCCCAGCGCTTGATCCAGCCTTCGGCATGAGCGGCGAGCAGTGCTTCATATCCCTGTCCGGCAGCGCGGTCCAGTACGGTCTGTCCCTGCTCCGGCAGTGTGCCGCGCGGATAATCACGGTCGGTTGTGAGAGCGACATATTTGTACAGGGTAACCGATTGTCTCTGTTCTGCGTTAAATGTCAGTGTATTCTCCACATACTCTTCTCTGGAGGAGAATGATACTGCCGGTGTACCGCCGGTCACTTCAAGGCGCATCGAAGCAGCGACCTGGAACGTTGGCGTGCCAAAGGAGTTATCCTTGGTCTGCATCACCAGATGACCGCTTAGCTCGGCAGCAGCCTGATCGATCTCAACCCAGAAGTCTTCGTCATAGTTGGAATCTTCATTGCGGATATCGCCGTCCAGATAAGGGATCAGGGTCACTTCGCCGGTGTAGTTGACAGGAGTCACTTCGTATTTGATGACCGCCAGCTCATGTTCTGCGACAGAGAGGAAGCGGGACGTCTCGATACGGGTTTCCTTTTCGCCGTGAAGTACCGTAAATTGACGGGACAGCACGCCCTGGCGCATATCAAGTTCACGGTAGTAATCCTTGATCCGGGACTGGCTGAGGTCAACTTCCTCGCCGTCCAGCAGCAGGCGGATACCGATATAATTAATGGAATTGATTACTTTGCCAAAATAGTGCGGATAGCCGTTCTTCCACCAGCCGACACGGGTCTTGTCCGGGAACCAGACGCCGGCAATATAGGAGCCGCGGTGCATATCACCGCTGTAACTCTCTTCGAAATTACCGCGCATGCCCATATGGCCGTTGCCCAGGCTCATCATGCTTTCCGCGAGGCGGAAGTCTTCTTCATGCAGTTGGTGTTCAACAATTTTCCACGGGTGGACATCAAACAATCGTTTCATGAGAAATCACTCATTTCTTGGGGAGTAGGGTACAGCTGGCGATTATTGTGCAAACGTTTGCCCAAAGCGACGAAAAAAAAGCCCTGGCCATCAAGCTGGATTTGAGACTCATTATACATCATTACCATTTGCCCCGCCAGTACCTTTTTTGATAGCGCATTCAGTCTTGCTGACAAACAGTTTTGAGGATATGGAAAAGGTATGCTCTGCGCATCATTTACCTGGCGTCGGCATCTATGCACCTTCTTGTCTTTATATAAATTTGGAGATGGTTGGAAGTCTGATATATGGCAAAGAATGGTTCGATAAGTAGAGCAGTAAATGGATCGGTGAGTGCTGCGGCAAGTGGTATGATCATGGGTTCGATGAGTGGGGTGATTGTGCAGTGAATGGAATACTGTAATATTCATTAAGGCTTTTGCGCAGAAATTAAACTGATTTTTGGATATAAAAAATTAAATTTTGTGTATTTCCGCCATAAGGGAAATTCATCGACCAAAGAATCCGCAAAGCAGACTGTCAGAGTAGAAAAGCATCCATTTGCCCCGGATGATTCGTAAATGTAGGCGGTTTTCCCGATTATGGGTACAAGATATTAGCGTCATACGTACACATGCCTTATTACCATATAGGAACAGGCTGATCCCAGCAGGGAAGTGTGTAAAACAGGACGGAGAATGAGACAGCAGGGGGTTGCATTATGAAATGGCAGGGCAGAAGAGCAAGCACCAATGTGGAGGATCGCCGCGGCAGAGGCGGCAAGACGATCGTGGGCGGTGGCATCGGCGGTATTATCGTTATTATTATCGTGATGCTGCTGGGCGGTAATCCTTCCAGTCTGATCAACAATATGACATCCAGCGGCACGCAGACCGTTGGCAATTATCAGGGTACTGCTCAGGAAGAAGAACTGGTGGACTTTGTATCGGTTGTACTGGCGGATACGGAAGATGTCTGGGGCGATATGTTCCGCCAGCAGGGAATGACCTACAAAAATCCGGAGCTGGTCATCTACAGCGGCAGCGTGCAGTCTGCCTGCGGAACGGCGAGTTCGGCCGTCGGGCCTTTCTACTGTCCGGGCGATCAGAAGCTGTACATCGACCTGAGCTTCTATGATGAGCTGAAGCAGCAGTTCCAGGCACCGGGTGATTTTGCCATGGCTTATGTCGTCGCTCATGAAGTGGGACATCATGTACAGACCCTGCTGGGGACGATGGACAAGGTGGAACCGTACCGTCAGCGCCTCAGCGAAAAGGAATTCAATACCAAATACCAGGTGCGCATCGAGCTGCAGGCCGATTATTATGCCGGTGTATGGGCTCACTATGAGCAGGGCAAGAATCTACTGGAGCAGGGCGATCTGGATGAAGCGTTGACCGCAGCCAGTGCTGTCGGTGATGATACGATCCAGCAGCGTGCACAGGGTTATGTGGTACCGGACAGCTTCACTCATGGCACTTCCGAGCAGCGCAAGCGCTGGTTCTACAAAGGCTTTGAGTCCGGAACGATTCAGGGCGGCGATACATTCAGCGTAAGTGACGCTAATCTGTGATCGGCAGATAAGGAGTAGTACTGCCGATTGCATGAAGCATTTTGCATAAAAAATAAAAGGCTGGCCTGCTCTGCTGCACAGAGAAGGCCAGCCTTTTTGACTGTGAACGGATGGTGCTGTTTGCTGGCGATTCAATCGGAATCCTGCTGCAGATGGTTATGGAGAAATGTTTTCTCGATTTCCGCAGCGATGACAGGTTTGCTGAACAGATAGCCCTGCATTTCATAACAGTCGATTCCCTGAAGAATCTCGGCCTGCTGTCTGTCTTCGACGCCTTCGGCAATAATGTTGAGATTCAGTCCGTAAGCCAGATTGATGATGGAAGCGATAATGGAGTGGCTGTCCCGTTCGTTGATCTTGCTGATGAATTCACGGGCGATCTTGAGCTTGTCGATCGGGAAGCTGGCCAGATAGGAGAGAGAGGAATACCCTGTTCCAAAATCATCGATGGAGATGGACACACCGAGACTTTTCAGGGCGTGCAGCTGCGGGATCACATTGTGAATATGGCTCATCGCAATCGATTCGGTAATCTCCAGATCCAGATATTGAGGGGCGAGATCGGTCTCCTGCAGTACCTCGGCCACGGTGTCTGCCAGATTACCCTGCTGGAATTGACGCGGTGACAGATTGACTCCCATTTTGATAGCGTGTCCCTGATCGGACCAGATTTTGGCCTGGCGGCAGGCTTCCAACAGTACCCAGCGTCCGATGGAGAGGATGCTGCCGGTATCTTCGGCGACAGGAATGAATTCCAGCGGCGGAATCCAGCCGAGCTGCGGATGATGCCAGCGCAGCAGCGCTTCGACACCGATGACTTTACCGGTAGAGGCATCGACCTGAGACTGGTAATGCAGCAGCAGTTCATTGTTATCCAGCGCGGTGCCGATACTCTGCTCAAGCAGCAGCTTGCGCGCGATTTTCTCATCGTTATCGTCATAGATCAGATAATGGGCTTTACCATTGGCTTTGACCTGATACATGGCCCGGTCGGCTTTTTGGACCAGTGTACTTATATCAGAGGAGTGATCGGGATAGATGGCAATGCCGATGCTGGGCGAGCATACGATTTTGTGCGGTCCGATATAATGCGGCTGCTGGAGGGATTCGAGCATGCACTGCGCCGTATCGGTAATTGGCGGACTCCCTTCCATCATCGGCAGGATCAGAGTAAATTCATCCCCGCCTCTACGGGCGACAATGCTGCCTTCCGGCATTTGGGCGGTCAGGCGTCCGGCTACAGAGAGCAGAAGCTGGTCGCCCACATCATGACCCAAAGTGTCATTGACATGCTTGAAGCGGTCCAGATCGATAAAGAACACGGCAAACCGGGTAACCGATGACTGTGCTATCATCCGCTTGAGAATCTCGTCATAGGCAGCCCGGTTGTAGACGCCTGTCAGCGGATCATGGTAAGCCAGATAGTGGATACGCTCTTCGTTATTCTTTTTCTCTGTGATGTCTTTGGCAATCGCAAAGGCGCCAACCGTATGTCCCTGGACCATAATCGGGATATTGGTCATCTGTACCTGAATCAGTTTGCCTGCCCTGTCTTGCAGAAAGAGTTCGTAACTCTGCGGCTGGCCTTCCCAGGATCGCTTGAAATAGGCAAATGCCAACTCCCGGTACTGCTCGGGGAGAAACGTGGTATTGGTCAGCAGTTCCAGCTCACTCTCCTGATAACCGAGCATGCGCGAAGCGGATTCATTTATGCTCATAATGTTGCCGTACAGATCCAGCGAGCAGACTGCATCCGGATGATACCGGAAAAGCGAGCGGTAGCGTTCTTCACTGTTTTCCAGTGCTACCGTTTTCTCGGATAGATTTCGGATCAACCTGCGATTCTCCAGAATCATGAGCAGCTGACGGATAATGACGAGCAGAATGGAGAATCCGGAACCGAGCGTAATAGCGTGACTGCTGCTCGAATCGGTGACCATAATGAGAAACAGCATGATAACCGTAATATACGGCAGCAGAATGCGTATCCAGTCCGGATTTTTCAATACTTCGACCGGCAGGTGAATTTCCGGATCGGTTTGCGATTGTTGAAGGGATTTGTTATAAACAATGCCGGTCAGGCCAATCAGCATCAGACTAAGTCCGAAACAGGGATTGGACCAAACAATCCAGTCCATATCTTGCTCGTAGATGGCGACGGAGAACAGGCAGTCGCCGATAATCTGGGTGAGCAGCCCTGCAAATAAAAGGACCAACAGGCGCTCCGGCCAGATCGTGCGAAAGCCAAAATAAATGCCCAGTGCCGCCAGCAGCAGGATCAGATCGCCAATCGGATAGGCCAGCGCAATCCCCATGGCCAAATGAGGAATACCCGGTGTATTTATGATCGGCTGCAGCACATACTGCCAGCTCAAGCTGATCGCTACCGTCATAACAATGGCGATGTCAAATATAAAGCGTACGGTGCCGTAGGTTTTTAGTTTGCGTGAAATCTGATAGAAGAATGCCGATAAATAGAGTAATGGTTGAAGTACATAAAAAACATCGGCAATACTGGGAAAAGGAAATTCCATCTGCAGAATCGACTCATGATAAAACCAGATACTATTCGCTATCACGCTGCTCAGACAGCCGAGGGCCATCAGCAGCCATAACGGACGACAATCTTTTTCACCACGACGATAAGCGCTCAACAGCCAGACCATAGCAATCAGCCCGGCCAGTATGGTCAAAAGATCGCCCCAGTTCAACATCGCAGTATTACCGCGCCAGATTAGAATCCAGGCATAATGCAGTACCATATATACTATTATCAGCAGAAAGGCAGCAAGCAGTTTGCTCGGTCGTATCATTTTCAAAACCCCTTAATCGTCACATCCAACCATTCGACCGGAAGTTTTGTATGACTTGCATACTATCTCTTCGTAGTCAAAAAGTCCTTGTTTTATATAACGGCATTAAAACTAAGTAACTGAATAGGCAAGTAGCTTAAATGGTGATTTGGTATTTGGTTGACGGTGAAGATTGGGAATTCCCAATTGTGTATTATATGATTAGAAGAGACCTGCTGATTTCGAATAATTAGAGAAAGATACAGAGGAGTGGCAGTATGAATAATATACGTCTGAAAAGCAGCCTTGACCGGGAGAGTCTGGATGACCGTCTGCAGTATAATCCCGAGATTATCGAATTGTTCCTCAGTACGGAGGATCTGCAGCAGAGCGATCATATACGTGCGAGGATTCGTGAACTGCGGGAGCGCGGCATCCGGGTCTATCTGCATCACCCGACCCGGTATAACGGCCAGTTCCTGGATATTTTGAGCCCGGACCCGGACCGTTACCGGTACTATCAGGAATCAACGGAACTATTGGTGAAGATCTGTCACGAGGAAGGCACCAAGTGTGTTATTCACGCCAACTATATCCGCAGCGAGCATGGCGAGATCTCGCTGGAGCGTACACTGCTGATGAAGGCAGAGATCGAGAAGATACTGACGTACGGACGGGACGTACTATTGTGGGAAGATTCGACGGATGGGCTGTTCTGTTATGCCAATCCGTATCTGATCGATGAAGTGATCATCCCGCTGGAGCTGCCGGTCAATGTCGATGTCAGTCATACTTTTATCAGCTTCCATGGCGACAATGAGCGTCTGCGTGAAGTGCTGGAGCGGACGGCACCGTATGCGCAGTATTATCATCTGGTCGACAGCATGGGCGAATATCATGATTCACTGCCGCTCGGTCAGGGATTGATCGACTGGCGAATGGTCAAGCGGCTGGTAAGCGGCAAGGATTATATTTTTGAAATCAATCTGAACGGCGGACATATCGACTGTACGCCGATGGTGGAGAGTGCGCGGTATTTTGATAGCCTTTGAATCGCTGAAAAGGCAGTGTATGATCTGTATTTTATAACAAGGCAGGCTTCCGATCCAGGGAAAGCCTGTCTTTGGCATGCTGCTCATGGTATCTGGCTGCATCGTTGTTCGCCAAGTTGTCATTACTGTGAAAGATTCAAAGCTTCTGAGCTGCTGAAATCGGTTACTATACTAGTAAAGGTCCGCACCGGATAGTGCATAATCTCATATAACGGCTGACCTTTCTCATTTCACAGGAGGTGCACATTTTTTGGGCTTTGAGATTGTAGTGCTAATTGTACTGATTCTGATCAATGCTTTTTTTGCGGCATCCGAGATTGCGCTGATTACGGTCAATGATAACCGGATCCGGATTATGGCGGAGAACGGCAACAAAAAGGCAGCTATTATTCATAAGTTGGTTTCGGAGCCGAGCGGATTTCTGGCGACGATCCAGATCGGGATTACGCTGGCCGGATTTCTGGCAAGTGCTTTTGCTGCAGATACATTTGCGACCGTGCTGGTCGATTATCTGGTTGCCCAGAACGTTCCGGTGTCGCGCAATATACTGTCCACCGGCTCGGTCATTGTAATTACGCTTGTGCTGTCCTACTTTACCCTGGTGTTTGGTGAACTGGTACCCAAGCGTCTGGCGATGAAAAAGGCGGAGTCGATCGCCATGCTGGCGGCCAGTCCGCTGCATATTCTGTCCAAAGTGGTCGCGCCGTTTGTCAAATTGCTGACGTTCTCGACCAATGTGACGGTACGTCTGTTCGGCGTCGATCCGAATGCAGAGGATGAAGAAGCGTCCGAAGAAGAGATCCGAATGATGATCGACACCGGACTGGAGCGCGGCACGATTCAGCCGAATGAGCGCATTATTATCAATAATGTATTCGAACTGGATAACAAGGATGCAGCTGATGTCATGACCCCACGGACCGATCTGGCGGCGGTACCTGTCGATATTAGCCGGGAGGATGCCATTGCTCTGGCTACTGTGGAAAAGTATACTCGTTACCCGGTATATGAAGGCCATATCGATAATGTGATCGGCATGCTGCACGTCAAGGATATGATCGGTCACCTGATTCGTGACGAATCGGAGCCATGGGATGTACGGGCATTTATGCGGCCGGCCTACTTTGTATCCGAGCATCAACGAGGAGATACCCTGCTGGAGGAGCTGCAGCAGAACCGGGTGCATATGGCGATCGTGGTGGATGAATACGGCGGTACAGCCGGTATTGTGACGATCGAGGATCTGATCGAAGAGGTTATTGGCAACATCTATGACGAATATGATCTGGATGAGACCGATTATGAGCAGATCGATGAGAGCACCTATATTTTTCCCGGATCGGCACGGCTGGATGAAGTGCGCCGGGTCGTTCCTGCCGAGCTGCCGCTGGAGGATTACGATACACTGAGCGGATTCGTGATCGGTACGCTCGGACGGATACCGACGCGCAGCGAGCAGCCGGAATTCGAATATGAGCAGTTCCGCTACAAAGTGGAGGAAGTCGGCAGACAGCGGATCAATCGGGTACGTGTCCATCGACTGAATACCGCAGAAGCGCTTCAGACTTCTTCGGCAGAATAATCGCTTCGGAAGCAGGCAGCACGGAAGAACGGATGCAATGAGACGCAGCGGTACATGCCGCATAAATAGCCCCGCAGCCTCCTCTTATGAGGAAGATCTGCGGGGCTTGTTTTATTTTTATTCGATCTATTCGCAGCTGCCTAGATATGGCCCTGCAGCACACCGCGTGCGGCCCGCTGACCGGAGATGACGGCACCTTCCATAGTGGCCAGCAGCGGCTGCTTGGTATAATCGCCTGCGAGGAACAGTCCGGGTACAGGGGTGACCTGCTGCGGACGATGCTGCTCATTGCCGGCGGATAACCGATAGAAATTCTCTTTGCCCCGGATGATGCGGTACTGGGTCATCGTATCGACGTTATCCAGATCCACCGCATGCAGGGAGTTACGGGTCAGCTCCCATATTTCCTCATCCGGCAGATCGATCAGCTTGTCCGGGTCCACGAGGATGATCGAAGCTCGGCCTGTTGGCCGCTGGAACGTCGTACGTGACTGCTCACTGAACGAACCGAGCTGCGTTCCCGGGCCGAATGTCGTATGATCGGCTCCAGCGAGTTTCTCGGTCGCTTCGAACTGGGCAGTGACATAAGGCATAATCTCCAGCGCAAGGAAATTCTTGCACCATTCCTGGTCTGCGAAATGCTCGCCGACCAGCATCTGGGAGCGGCGTACATTAGCAGCGACCACGACCTGTTCGGCATGCATCTGTGTGCCGTCTTCCAGCTGGACACCGGTAACAGAGCCTTCTTCCACGAGCAGATGGGCGACAGGCTTGCCGGTCATGACCTGTCCGCCGCGCTCTTCGATCGCCCGGCTGAGCGGCTCGGTCATCACCTGGGTCATGCCGCCCTTAAAGGCACCGATCCGGATCAGATGCGGTCTTGGAATCGCCGGAGCGAACAGTCCAAAGAACGCATAAGAGGAATATTGTTCTACCGGCAGGAAGAAAATACCGGAGGACAGCGGCTGAATCAGACGCTCCAGCGCTTTGTCGGTTACGCCGTGCTTTTTGGCATATTCCTTGATCGGCATCTGGTCGAGCTCTTCCGGATGCGCCAGATAATCTTTGAATCCTGCGGCAAAGAAGGGACCGAGCGAAGCTTTGTCCAGTGGAGAAAGCAGGTCATTATTGCCCAGTGCGCCAGCCAGCGTTTTGAGTGGAGCCTTGAGCAGATCGAGTCCAAATGTTCCCTCGGCTTCGGGATGACGGATATTGGTCGTCGTCTCCCAGTGCACAATCTCGTCCAGTACGATTCCCGCCCGCTTCAGCAGTTCCGGCAGTGCGACATAATAGCCGATGAATTTGTGAAAGCCGGATTCGACGCCCATTCCATGTTCATTCCAGTTGGCCGTACGTCCGCCGATATAAGGGGCAGCCTCCAGTACGATCACCTTTTTGCCTTTATCCGCCAGCTCAAAAGCACAACTCAGACCGGCCAGTCCCGATCCGATAATAATAGTGGGTTTTTCCGATGTTTCCTGCAATGGTTCCTGGTTAGTATGTAGCACGATCATTCACCTACCTTGGTTGTTTAGTATGTTATTAACCAGAATGAAGCGATTGATTGACGATAAAGGTTGGAGAAAAGCAATCCAGCCGAATTGTACAGACGGCAGAAGCAGCAGGGAACGGAAGCGAAAGACGGAATACGAAGCATCTATTCAGAAGGGGAATGAAAAAGAGGCGGACTGCATGTACAAAAAAAACCCGCGTTTTGATGCAGGTTCTTTTGCAGATTACAGATTGTCAGCAATAGAGATTCGGGAAGGATCACCGATCCCGGGTCACTTGGAAAAAGAGCTCATCTCATTGGCCAGATTTCGTAGATGATACACGATATAATCCTGATCCATCCAGTAGTATACTTCTTGACCAATTTTCTCATATTGTACGATTCCGGCTTCTTTCAGAATACGGAGATGATGCGAGATGGCTGGCCGGCTGATTTTGAAATTGGAGGAAATTTCACCGACATTCATTCTGCCTTTCTTACCGAGAATTGACAGAATTTGCAGTCTCATCGGGTCGCTTAGACCGTTCAGGAAACGTGTCGTTTTCCCCATATTGTTGGCATCCAAGTAAGATTGGTTCATTGTAGATCTCCCGTTAGTAGGTAAATTTGATCCCGCTTGCCGAACGGCCAGTAAATGGATTCGACAAGTCCGGGGCCATAAAGTTAATGTGGAATATAGCGTAGTCGTATAGGTGAGTCAAACAAACATGAATGCGGCTAACAAGGTGATTCGTGCTTGATTATCTTATTGAAGAACATCACGCAGCGTTCTCTCCAGCCTGCCATAACGGAACATATAACCTTCTTTGACGAGGCGATTGGGCACAACCCAGCGGCTTTTGAGAACCAGTTCGGTCTCTGTGCGAATTATCCGTGCACCCAGCTCCAGCATCCAGCGGGGCGCAGGCAGACCGATCCTGCGCCCCATTGCCTGGCGAAGAGCAGCCATAAGTTCACTATTGGTTACCGGCGTCGGCGCAGAGCAGTTGAACACGCCATCCAGATGGCTGCGTTCCTGCAAGAACAGGACGATATGAAACAGATCATCCACATGAATCCAGCTGAAGCGCTGATTGCCGGAACCCTGCCTGCCGCCAAGACCATAGCGTACCAGATTCTGATAGGGGACCATAACCCCTCCGCCCCGGCCAAGCACGATAGCGATTCGCAAGGCAATCTGCCGGGTATGAGGCAGTTCAAATTCAAAAAAAGCCTGCTCCCACGCCTTGGCAACCTCTACAGAGAAACCGGTACCAATCTCGCCTGTCGACTCGGTCATCGGACGATCTTCGGAATGCCGGTAGATCGTAGCTGTGCTGGAGTTAAACCAGAGAGCCGGCGGTGACTGGCAGGAGAGAATAGCATTTCCAAGGATACGTGTTGTCTCCAGCCTGGAATTCATAATCTCCCGTTTGTTGCGCTCGGTATAGCGACAGTTTACCGATTTTCCGGCAAGATTAATGACCATTTCCGCACCTTCCAGTGCGTCTACAATTTCAGACTGTTGATTCCAGGATACATGACCCGGCCGCCTGGAAATAATAACGACGTCATAACCCATTTCCCTGAATCCGGCTTCAAAATACTGGCCAATAAATCCTGTGCCGCCAGCGAGCACAATTTTACCAGACATAGTACCAGCCCATTTCATGAGGTATAGTGAATTCCCCGGTTATTCGCAGATTCAGCAGATGGGAAATATTTCGAAATTAAACTAAAACACGAATAAACGGAACAACTGTTCACTATATTAATAAACCACGGAAGCAGGCTACGAAAGGTGATTCGTAAAATAAAACGGATTTGGATCACTATTTGGCAGGCTGCCCGATATAGCAAACAGCTGTCTGCAAGATATTGCCGCCGCTCCATGATTCTGCCCGCACAAAAGCAAAATAGGAATATACCGACCTATTATTGTTATGTATCTACTGTTTAATGCTATTTCCAACCTATTATTCTATAGGTAGAAGAGAGCTTTGTCATCTACATGGCGATGTATTTATTAGGATACATGATATTGTTATGCAATGATAACGTCGAATGCTGCCGCAGCAAGCAGACAGCAGAACAGCTGCCCTTTCCCGTAGCGGAAAAGAACAGCTGCAAAGTGGTGAGCCGTCAATAGATATCTCTTGTATGCCAGAAGCAAAAGACAGCAGCGAAGCCGGGGCTCCATATGTCTGATTGCTCGCCAGGCTTTCCATGCTTTACCCGCTATCTATCCATTTAATCGGGCAGCTGGTTCGGTTCGTGCTTCATACGTTCACGGATACCACCATCCACATCCTGCCCGCTCAGCATGGGCTGATGCAGACTGCCGGAGGTGGAGCCGGCGGGTGGTGCGCTCTGGATCACTTTTTGCAGATATTTGGCATTGAGGCTCTCGGTCAGACCGGGCATCAGATTGCTGGAAATGGTCGTTCCTTTGGTCTTGGCGCCGACTTCCACATTTTCTTGCGGGTTGTCGATCAGATCAATGATGGCATCGATCACATTTTGTGGATCGTCCATCGGCTTCATTTCGGCCCGGTGACCGGTATAGTTGCCGGTATGCTCAAACCATGGCGTATCGGTCGCCCATGGATGCACGGTACAGACGTGAATATCCTGCTGATCTTCCAGCTGCATCTCCTGATACAGTGCAGCACTCAATCCGGCTACAGCGAACTTGGTCGCTCCATAAGCGGTGTAATACGGGAAAGGAACCTTGCTGACGATCGAGCCGAGGTTGATCAGTGTGCCATGTCCCTGCTGCTTGAACTGGCGCAATGCATAATGACTGCCATACATCGTACCCAGCACATTAGTCTCGACCAGACGGGTCAGGTCGGCTGTCGGAATCTCGGTATACGGACCGATCGCGCCAACACCGGCATTGTTGATCCATACATCGATTTTGCCAAAAGCAGACATGGCCGCGTCAAACAGGCGGGCAATATCTTCTTCCCGGCCGACATCAGTTGTTACGGCAAGCGCATTGGGACCGATCTCGGCAGCCATTTGCTCGATCAATTCGGTACGGCGGGCAGCGAGCACTACATTGGCGCCTTCAGCGGCGAGCTGCTGGGCGACCCCTTTGCCGATACCACTGGATGCACCGGTGATGAGGACAGTTAACTGGTCATGCGGAATTTTCTGAACCATATTCATTCCTCCTGTTCTGGATAAATGGATTTGTACATCAATACCCGTGTGTTCCCGGGGCCAATCGGATCGGCTGCATATCGACAAGTAGAATCCTCATGCTGCCTATGTGTCAGAGGACAGTGGATTATTTCCCATCATCGGGCCGTGGATGACCATGCCCGTCTCCGTGAACCCCGGTGCCTTCAAATACCGGATCATACAGACTGCCTGCGGTGAACTCGGCCGGTGGTGCTTCGTAGATCATGTTCTGGACGAACTGGCCGCTGATTTTCTCGGTCATTCGCGGCAGCAGATTGCTGGATAGGGCTGTTCCTTTAACCTTGAAGCCGACTTCGACACTCTCCTGCGGATGGTCGATCAGCCGGTACATGGCATCGATAATATCATCCGGATCATCGAGCGGCTTCATATCAATCTCGTGACCACTGTAGTTGGCAGCATGACCGGTCCACGGCGTATTCATCACCCATGGATGGACGGCACAGACATGAATATCCTGATGTCCTTCGAGCTGCATCTCCTGATTCAGCGCATAGCTGAGGCCGGAGACTGCCGCTTTGCTGCCGCTGTAGGCAGCCAGATACGGAAAGGCGAGTTTGCCGGCAAAGGAAGAGACATTGATCAGCGTCCCGTAGCCCTGCTGCTTGAACTGGCGCAGCGCATAATGGCTGCCATACATATTGCCGAGCAGATTGATCCGGGTCATCTGTACGAGTGACGATAACGGCGATTCGGTAAAGGGGCCGATCGCAATCGCGCCTGCGTTGTTCACCCATACATCGATCTGGCCAAGCTGGGACATCGCTGCTTCATATACGGCGGCAATATCCTCTTCCCGGCTCACATCGGCAGTGACGGCAAAGATTTTGGGCGCGTACTGCTGCTCCATTTGCTTGAGCAGATGAGTGCGGCGGGCAGCGATAACGACGCTTGCGCCTTCGGCGGCGAGCCGCTGTGCAAGTCCAAGTCCTGTGCCGCTGGAAGCTCCGGTAATGACTACATTTAGCTGGTCGTGCGGTATATTTCGTGGCATTTATGTTCCCTCCCAGGATAGAGCTGATGTCTGAATATGCGTTCGTTGGGATATCGTTTGCACATATTCTCGTCATGCCCCCTTGCCGATACGGGCACAGAGTGGGCGACGAGTCATGGATTTCCTGTTATTTCCTGCATTCCAATGTAATACACATACCCGATCGAACCGGCGTTTACTCGTTGTTGCACCAATTTCCATAGTTCTTTCATAAAGTCATGCATGAAACTGGCTGGCTGGCAAAGTGCAGAGCAAGGTGGCATACCGCCGCAGGCATCCGGTCTATGATCGCCATCGATGATCTTGACAGCCGGCCGGATGCTGTGTAGAGTAAGAGGCAATCAAAGAGACTTCTGTCACATGTATTTTGTACAGCCTGTACAGGAATGCTGCGACAGCAATCTTATATTGTGAAAGACCACTAGGGGAGCCATTCACTGGCTGAGACGAGATTGCCTCGGACCCTTGGAACCTGATCTAGTTCGTACTAGCGTAGGAAAGTGGAGACCGAGCAGGGCTAACTATGCCATTATTCTGCCGCTCCATATGGAGCGGCTTTTTTGCGTGGATATGCAGCATCAGCTAACGTGATCCGGCACTGTCCCTAGAGCGGGCCGCCGGTGAGCATCCATTTTCCCAAGGGAGGTTCTTTCCGAACACATCAGCAAAGGGAGAGATGACAGTATGAGTTTTTCAGCAGAAATCAGACAGGCGGCCGATCCGGTATTTGAGGCGATTTATCACCATCCGTTCGTGCAGGGTATTGCGAGGGGGGACCTCAAGCCGGAGCAGCTAGTCCATTATGTAAAGCAGGATTTTGAATACCTGAACTCGTTTATGCGGATCTATGGTACCGCGATCTCCAAATGTACTAGCCGCGAAGATATGGACATGTTCAATCAGCAGATATCCTTTGTATTGAACAGCGAGGTGCATCCGCACAACAACTTCTGCCATGTCGCCGGAGTACCGTACGAACAGCTGCAGGGTTATCCGGTAGCGCCGTCCGCGCATAACTATATCCGTCATATGCTGACCGCTGCACAGGAAGGCGATCTGGGCGATATTCTCGCCGTACTGCTGCCATGTCCATGGACGTACTGGGAGATCGGCAAGCGGCTGCTGGAAGACGTGAAGCCGGATGTATCCCATCCGTTCTATGACTGGATCGATTTCTACGGCAATCGTACCGATACGATTACGAGTCGATTCTGTACACGACTGGACGAGATTGCCGCGGCATCGACACCGGCGCACAGGGAGCGGATGAAGCAGCATTTTATCCTCAGCTGCCAGTTTGAATATATGTTCTGGGAGATGGCCTATACGCTGGAAGATTGGCCGGTGCAGCTGGAGGTGACCTCCGTATGAACTGGAAAATGAAAGAGGTCGTGCTGACCGTTATTCTCGCGGTGGCCTGCGGGGTACTCTATCTGGGCTGGTCGACGTTGTGGATTCCGATCTCCGCGCTGGTCGGGCCGATCGGAGCAGGATTTATGTTTGGCATCTGGATTATTGCCAGTCCAATCGTCGCCTATATTATTCGCAAGCCGGGCGCCGCGCTGATCGCCGAAGTCGCGGCGGCGGCAGTAGAGATGCTGACCGGCAGCCATTTCGGACTGTCTGCGCTGCTGATTGGGGTATTTCAGGGATTGGGCGCGGAGATTGCTTTTGCCATATTCGGATACAAGCGGTACAACGTATTCACCTTGATGCTGTCTGGAGCACTGGCTGCGGTGGGCAGCATTGCCTACAATTTGGTCGCCAACGGACTCGGCTATTATACCACCCAGATGTTCTTCCTGACGCTGGGCATTCACGTGATCAGCGGCATCGTGCTGGGCGGACTGCTGGCCAAGGTGATCGTCGAAGCACTGGCCCGTACCGGTGTGCTGAATCCGTATGAAATCATGAAGTCACGCCGCAAACAGGGGAAACCGCATGCAGTGGCATCTCGGGTGTAAGGAACTGTCGGTCGGCTTTGATCATCAGGAAGAGACGGTGCGGGTGCTGGATCGAATCACCCTGTCCATCACCCGCGGGGAAAAGGTACTGATCCTCGGACCGAGCGGCAGCGGCAAATCAACGCTGCTGTCGGCACTGTCCGGCATTATCCCCGATCATGTCGAAGCCGAAGTAGAAGGAGAGATTTACCGGCAGGAAGCCTGCGGCGTGATGTTCCAGGACCCGGATACCCAGTTCTGCATGCTGCATGTGGATGAGGAGATCGCCTTTAGCCTGGAGAATCGGCGTGTGCCGCGCGGCGAGATGGATGGCATCATCCGGCAGGTGATGCAGATGGTCGGCTTACAGCTGGAGCCTCATACGCCGATCGACACATTGTCCGGCGGCATGAAGCAGCGCCTGGCGCTGGCCTGTCTGCTGGCACTGGAACCGGAAGTGCTGTTCTTCGACGAGCCGACTGCCCAACTGGACCCGGTCAGCCGCCGGGACGTATTTGGGCTGCTCCGCGAGATTGCGGGCAAAACGGGTCAAACGATGGTATTCGTCGAGCATGTACTGGACGGTTGTATCGAATGGATGGACCGGGTCATTCTGCTGGATCGCCATGGGCGGATTATCGCAGATGGGGAGCCGGCACATATCGTGACCCATTATCGGCAGCAGATGGAAGAGGCAGGGATCTGGCTGCCACGGCTGTTTCCGTACAGCTGGCAGGAGGTGGTGAATGATCCATCGCATCCGCTGGCAGATGTGCTGCGCCATGAGCTAAGGGAGCGGATGGAGCGTGACCGTCAGGCTTCACTTTCGTCCTCTGCAGCATCGTCAATCCATACCTTATCCTCCAATGTATCCGCTGCGAACGGCACTGTGATCATACAAACCGACCAGCTCAGCATCGGTTACCGCAAGCGTCCGGTCATGCAGCAGATCAATCTGTCGCTGCCTGCCGGGGAGTGGATCGCCATCACCGGGCAGAATGGCAGCGGCAAAAGCACATTTCTCAAAAGCCTGCTGCGATTGGAGCCGCTGCTGTCCGGACGGATTATGCTGCAGGGCAAGGAGCTGCGCAAATGGCCGGATCGTGACCTGTATGCGCAGGCCGGTTTTGTTTTTCAGAATCCGGAGCTGCAGTTTGTAACCGATACGGTGTATGACGAGATTGCCTTTGGCGGCAGACAGCGGGGATGGCCGGAAGAGCTGCTGCGGGAGAAGACGGTACAGCTGCTGCAGGAGTTCGGACTGGAGGATTACCAGGATCAGCATCCCTTTACTCTCAGTCTCGGACAAAAGCGCCGGCTCAGCGTCGCCACGATGCTGCTGTTCGACCAGGAGCTATTGCTGCTCGATGAGCCGACATTTGGCCAGGATGCCCGGACAGCGGCAGAGCTGATCCGTCGGCTCAAGCAGCGTCAGCAGCAGGGCACGACGATTATCATGGTGACCCATGATATGGATCTGGTCGATGAGCATGCCGACCGGGTGATCCTGTTCGGGAAGGGCGAGGTTGCTTACGATGGTACGCCGTATCGCCTCTTCACCGATCAGAAGCTGCTGCAGGACAGCGCCATTATCGCGCCGCTGCATTACCGGTTGAACCATCAGCGAGAGGAGCGCGTTATCATATGAAAAGTAACGGCTCCTGGCTGTCCACGCTCAATCCATCGTGCAAGCTGATCGCTCATCTGCTCGTCATGTTCCTGCTGATGGGCATCTCCGATCCAGTGATCACGCTGTGCCTCTGGCTGCTCGCTGTTGTGATCGGCATTACGCTGGGCGGCTGGCGGTTATCCTATCTGCTCCGCCGTCTGCTGCCGTACACGCTCTTCTTCGTGCTGATCTTCTGGATGCTGGCGGCATTTGGTAAAGGCGAACATGTTCTCTGGCAGTGGGCCTGGTTCCGTATTACCGAGGAGAGCATGAACAACGGACTGACGATCGGGCTGCGGATGCTGGGCTTTGTCACGTACGGGCTGCTGTTCACTTCGACGACCGATCTGACGGCGCTCATGATGAGCCTGATCCACCAGCTGCGCTTGTCGCCCAAGTGGGCGTACGGCATGCTGGCCGGATTCCGCTTTATCCCGCTGTTTCAGAGCGAGCTGCAGCAGATGAAGTCCGCCCACAAGATTCGCGGCTACAAACAGAAAAACAGCTGGAAAGCCTTTGCACGCTACGCGCTGCCGCTGTTCACCCAGGGCATCCGCAAGTCCGAACGGATTGCAGTGGCGATGGAGGCGAGAGGATTCACGGGAACGCGGGACCGGACGTATTATCTGACGCCGGTGATGACGGGAAGAGACTGGGTCTACGCCGCGTCGCTGCTTCTTGCAGCCGGATGTATTGCCTGGCTGCTGCCTTGGTGATAAAGGAATTTGAGTCTGGAAGGTTGTACTGGAAAGATGTAAATGAAATATGGAAGCTCTGGCCTGCCGCTTTGTAGTGGCAGGTTTTGTTATGTATAAGCAAGTTGGTCGAAGGGGCGGAGAATCCTGCTTGCAATTTATGAGAGCAAAAGATTATAGGCATGACAGCTTAGGCAAACAGATCCGAATTCTTATAGCATACCGGCCTTCCTCCAAAGTTGTTACTGCTCTTCAAAGACGCTACAATCGGTCTATATACGAATCAAAATAACGAAAATGGAGGAATGCATCATGAACCAGCATCAACTGATCGATCTGTCCGTCACGCTCAAAACAGGCATTGCATCCGATCCGCCGATTGGCCTGCCCGAAATCGACTACATCAATCATCAGCAAGGGGCACAGCAGCTGGTGGCGAGCTTTCCCGGGCTGAATGTAGAAGATCTGCCAGGCCGGGAGGGTTGGGCGATTGAACAGCTACGGGTGACGACCCATGTCGGTACACATGTGGACGCGCCGTATCATTACCGTTCCACCACGGATGATGGTCAGCCGATGCCGACGATTGATGAGATTCCGTTGGACTGGTTTTACGGACCGGGGGTGAAGCTGGATTTTCGTCATCTGCCGGACGGTCATATCGTCACTGCACAGGAGGTTGAAGAGGAGCTGAACCGGATCGATCATCGGCTGCAGCCGGGTGATATTGTGCTGGTGAACACCTCTGCCGGTGAGCGATATGGTGAAGCCGATTTTCTGGCGAAAGGCTGCGGTATGGGACGTGAAGCTACGCTGTATTTGACCGAGCGCGGCGTACGGCTCGTCGGCACGGATGCATGGAGCTGGGATGCCCCATTCAGCCATACAGCCCGTCGTTATGCGGAGGAGCAGGACCCTTCGATGATCTGGGAAGGACATTATGCAGGCAGCACGACTCCGTACTGTCAGATCGAGAAGCTGGCCAATCTGGAGCTGCTGCCTGCGCATGGATTTCAGGTGATTTCCTTCCCGGTGAAAATCGAGAAGGCTTCTGCTGGCTGGGCGCGGCCTGTGGCTGTACTGCATTCGCCGCTCTGATTGCGTCTAGACTAACGGCTTTGGAATTTATATGATCCAATTAGGGGATAGAAACCAACCAACAAAAATACCAGATCAACGGCGCAATGCCCTGATCTGGTATTTTTGTATTTATATTGGACTTCATCATCTACTATATTTCTTTCATGTCCTGAAAAATGACGTTCAACGAATATTGCCGTTCACTCTACACTTTGCTGCGCAGCTGACGTAGCAGCAGTGGATAGAAAACAATCCCGCTCGCAATCATCAGCACGCCAAACCAGAATGTTTTCCAGTCCGCGGTACCCGCATAGATCACCCACAACGAATAAATGGTCGCCAGTGCAGCGATCAATCCATCCCAGTGACGGCGCTCACCCGGACGATAACCATCGCCGGTAATGACCAGCCGCAGCTGATACAGCGCCGAGATTAGATAAGGCACCAGGTACGCCAGCGTCGCAATCGCGATAATAAAGTCAAACGCCTGCGAGATCGAACCGGAGATCGTGGAGAAGATCAGCAGCTGTCCAAGTGCATTGGAGATCCAGAGAGACAGCTTGGGCATCCCTTTGCTGTTCACATTGCGGAAAGGACGCAGGAACACGCCCTGCTTGGCGGCTTCATACGGCACCTCGGCGCTGAGCAGCACCCAGCCGATGGTGGAACCGATCAGGCTGATAAGTCCCAATGCAGCGAGCAGATAGCCGCCGACCGGACCGAGTACGGCAGTCATTGCATCGACGAGCGGATTCTGCGAGTGGATTAGCTGCTCACCCGGCAGCAATCCCATCGTCAGGATACTGATACCGACGTACAGCACCAGCGCCATCAGCAGACCGACGATCGTCGCCCGCTTCACATCCTGCTTGCGGCGGGCACGGGCAGCGAAGACCATTGCCGACTCGACCCCGATAAATGCCCACAGCGTCACGACAGCCGCGCTGTTCACCTGTGACAGCAGGCCCATCGTCTGTCCGTCCTCATTCACATGTGGTGCAGCAAAAGGTCCGATATTCGCTTCCTGAAAAGCGAACAGGGCGATAATAATAAACAGTGTAAAGCCGATCACCTTGGTCGCCGTAGCGATCAGGTTCATTTTGCCGGCACCTTCGATACCGCGCAGCGCCAGCGCATGGGTCGCCCACAGCAGCAGCGAGCAGACGATAAAGTTCAGCGCATTGCCTGTCTTGATATCCAGCGCACCGATGCTGAACCAGACTGCACTGCTTTTCATCGCCGGTATAAAGGTGGACAGATAGCTGGAGAACGTCGTAATGACTGCGACGAATCCGGCCACATTACCGACCCAGTAGCCCCATGACGACATGAATCCGGACAGTACGGACAGTATCGGATTATTGGGGAACAGCTCTTTGGCATAGATTTGCGGACCGCCGTTCAGTTCCGGCTTGCGCAGTGCCAGATTGCCAAAGACAAGCGCCAGCATCAGCACTCCGAATCCGGTAATGCTCCACGCCAGCACCGAACCTGCCGGGCTGGATACTTCCGCCAGCGAGCGGGGAAGCATAAATATTCCGGACCCGACCATATTGCCCACGACGAGGGCGGTCAGAATCCAAAAGCCTACTTTATTGTTGCTCACATTGAAGACTCCTTCCATGACCAGAACGTATAGAGAGCTTGCCGGATGACCGTTAGCCGGACATACAGCAGGCTGCATCATTAGGATTTGATGATTTAGCGTCAGTCTTAGCAGGGATCTGCTTCATGCATCGAGGCTGATCCACAGTCATTGCTGACGTTTGCCGTCATATAAATATCATGACAGTATCCTACTATACACTTTTCTCTGGTAAAGCGAAAGAGTGAATTTTGGTAAAAGGAAAAGCGGATTTATCAAATTTGCTGTAATAACTGTGTATTTTCTATTGTTTTCACGTGTGAATTTTGGGACAATAGGAGGCATGAGCAGTATGGGTCTAGCTGACGGTTGGCTGGGCCTGTACTGCATTTTATGGTGTACAGGATGTGTGAATGAGGCTTCAGCTTCAACAGAAGCGAGAGGAAGCTAGGATCACATTGGCATATAACGCAGTCGCATACACAATTTGACCGGATCAGGTATATACCATCGGTTCTCCATAGACATAGGATGACAGAACAGGGTATAGGAAAAGAGGGTAACCAATGAATAAACCATCCATATATGGATTTACATTAGAACAGCTGGGTACATGGCTGGAAGAACACGGACACAAGCGCTCGCGAGCTGTACAGGTATGGAACTATCTGTATCGTCAGCGGGTTACGACATTTGAGGAAATGACCGATGTACGTCCGGAATGCCGGGCACTGCTGGATGAGCATTTTGCCATTCAGACACTGGAAGAATTCGTCAAGCAGGAATCCGCTGACGGTACCGTTAAGTTCCTGCTGCGTCTGCAGGACGGCAACCTGATCGAGACCGTACTGATGAAGCAAAAGTACGGCCAGTCCGTCTGTGTCACTACACAGGTCGGCTGCAATATCGGCTGCAGCTTCTGCGCCAGCGGACTGATCAAGAAAAGCCGCGATCTGACCGCCGGCGAGATCGTCGAGCAGATCATGAAGGTACAGTTCCATCTGGATGCGGCAGGCCAGGATCAGCTGGTGACGCATATTGTCGTGATGGGGATCGGCGAACCGTTCGATAATTTCGAGCATATGGTCAACTTTATCAATATTGTCAAAGACCAAAAAGGCCTCGTGATCGCACCGAAGCGCATTACTGTCTCCACCAGTGGTCTGCCGGACAAGATCCGCGAATTCGCTGACAGCGATCTGCTCGTGAATCTGGCACTGTCCCTGCATGCGCCGAATAACGAACTGCGCACACGCATTATGAAAATCAACCGCGCCTATCCGCTGGAACAGCTGATGGATGCAGTGGATTACTATCTGAAGAAGAGCAACCGCCGGATTATGATGGAGTATATCCTGCTGCAAGGTGTTAATGACCAGAAGGAACAGGCCCAGGAATTGGCCGATCTATTGGCAGACAAGAAGCAGGTAACCAGCGTTAATCTGATCCCGTACAACCCGGTTGACGAGCACAGCCAGTACCAGCGCAGCAAGCAGGAGGATATCCTGGCCTTCTACGATATTCTCAAAAAGAACGGTATTAACTGCACGATCCGTATGGAACATGGTACGGACATCGATGCAGCTTGCGGTCAGCTGCGCAGCAAGCAGATCCGCAAAGACTCCCAATCCCGCAAAGCCGAATCATCCAAAAGCGAAGCAGTGACCGGTTAATTCTGCCGCAGCATCGTATGAATACAAAAAGGCTGCTTTTCCCTGAATATTACAGGGAAAAGCAGCCTTTTATTAATGTACAGGATCAGAAGCACGCTTATGAAGCCGCATGAACCTGTGAGCATACATAATTACTTTTCCAGAGCAGGGGATTAACGAATCCCTTTCATATAGCTCTGAATCTTCGGTGCAAAGAGGAACAGGATCACACTCAGCACAATGGACACGCCACCGATAACACCAAAGTAGACCATCTCGGTCTCTTCGCTGTAGAAGTTGGTCAGCAGTGCATTAATCGCCTGGGCTGCCGCATTGGACAGGAACCACAAGCTCATCGTCTGCGCCGAGAATGCCGCTGGTGCGAGCTTGGTTGTCGCCGACAATCCAACCGGTGACAAACACAGTTCCCCGATCACGACGAGGAAGTAACTGAGTACCAGCCACAGCGGGCTCACCAGTGCATTATCGCCACCGAAGTATGCAGGCAGCAGAATAACCAGGAACGACAGTCCGGCGAACAGAATGCCGATCGAAAACTTGCGCGGGATGATCGGCTGGCGATCTCCCATTTTGGTCCAGAGCCATGCGAATACTGGTGCCAGAATAATAATGAACAGCGGATTCAGGGATTGGAACCAGGCTGGCGAGACATCGATACCCATGAAGTGCAGCTGTGTACGCTGATCCGCGAATCGTGCCAGAATGGTCGAGCCTTGTTCCTGAATGGACCAGAACATAACCGAAGCGATAAACAGCGGGATATAGGCGAGCAGACGGGAACGCTCCACATCTGTCGTTTTATCACTGCGATACATAACCGTAAAGTAGCAAATCGGGATCAATATACCCAGACAGGCGACCACAAGTACAAAGGACTTCAGGGTCAGCCAGCCCATCCACACGGCAATGATGCCCACAATCGCAATGACAGCCAGACCGATTCCGATGCGTGTCAGTGCTCTTTTCTTTTCCCCGCCAGTCAGTGGGTTTGGCACGTTCGTTCCTGCCAGACCGAGACTCTTTTTACGGGTAAACATGAATACCAGCAGACCGAAGAACATACCAACTGCTGCCAGACCGAAGCCCAGATGGAAGTTGTATTCCGTACCAATTGTACCTACCGTCAGCGGTGCTACAAATCCACCGAGGTTGACCCCCATGTAGTAGATACTGAAGCCGCCATCGCGGCGTGCATCCTTCTCGCTGTACAGCTCACCGACGAGAGTGGAAGCATTAGGCTTAAGCAGTCCTGTACCGAGGACAATTAAGGCCATGGAGATGAACAGCATTCCGGCTCCACCCGGAATCGCCAGTACGATATGACCAAGCATAATAAATATACCGCCATAAAATACAGCCCGTGACGTGCCAAATACCCGGTCGGCGAGCCACCCGCCAATAATACCGGACATGTATACCAGCGAGCCATAGATGGACATGATAGCTGTAGCCGTATTCTGATCCATACCGAGTCCGCCGCGGGTTACCTCGTAGTACATGTAATAGATCAGAATCGCTCTCATGCCATAATAAGAGAAACGTTCCCAGAATTCAGTGAAGAATAGTGTGAACAGTCCACGGGGATGGCCGAAGAATCCGCGCTGAGGCACACTTTCTACAATTTTTTCTTTAGTGATATCGGACACAAATGAACCTCCTTGATGACTTAATATGCATACAGACAGTTGACCGAGTGTCGTCAGCTGCCAAGGGATTTCCCGGATACTGAATCATGTCTGTCGAAATTGCTTATACACTCGAACCATTAGAATACAATACCTGTGCGGGTTCATCAATAACAAAAGTTAGCAGAAAACCACAGGATTGCGTTAATGACTGTGCAAATGAAGGTAAAAAGATAGAGAGGAACGTGCATCTGGCAGACGATTTATAACAATGCAAGGAAAATCGCCGCAGATAAGGTATAATAGAATGTAAGGAGTTGAGAGTAGATGGCAAACGAGAATGAAGAAGTAATCCTGACCCCTGACGGTCTGGCCAAGCTGGAAGAAGAACTCAAGGAATTGAAGGGGCCACGGCGCCAGGAACTGGCTGCCCGCCTGAAGACAGCTATCAGCTACGGCGATCTGAAGGAAAATAGTGAATACCATTCCGCCAAGGAAGATCAGGCGTTTATGGAGACACGCATCCTGACCCTGGAGCGCATGCTGCGCAATTCGCGAGTAATCAGCGCGTCCAATCTTGATGTGTCCAAAGTCAGTCTCGGCTCGATTGCCGTACTGAAGGATATCGAGTTTGATGAAATTATCGAGTATCAGCTGGTAGGTCCGGCAGAAGCGGATCTGGCCAACAACAAACTGTCCTACGAGAGCCCGCTCGGCAAAGCGCTGATGGGTCACCAGGCAGGAGACAAGATTACCTTTGAAGCTCCCATGGGAACCTTCCATTACGAGCTGCTGGAGATCAAGAGCGCAGGATAAGCACAGTATGTGCTGTCCCGCTGTTCGGGATCACTGGCAGATCGGGTGATAAATACAGAAGACAGCCCGCCTTTTACGGTTATACGTAAAAGGCGGGCTGTTTATTGTTTGGTGCCTCCTAATCATCTGAGGATTATAGTATATATAATATCTTATATGAGTTTATTTTAGCGTATTAAAGAGTTAAAATAAACGTTTTTAAGATACATACTGAATTTGTACTTTTTATTTGTTCCTGGGCGTGCAATCTTATATACTATTGTATGACCTGCCGATACTTCAAAATTAAGAATTTTCTATCGTAATCAAAGATATATGCGGCATAGGAATAAGATAACCGGATAGGAGATTGTCACTGTGTGGATGGGAATTGCAATTTTGGTACTGTACCATCTGATTATGTTCTATATCGGATGGAACGGATGGGTGTGGCTGGCGGAGCTGTCTCCGCATCATGCCTATCCGCGTTATATTTGGATTGTCGTATTGTTAATATTTGCGTATGCGCTGTTCCTTGGATTCTGGCAGCGGGAACTCGTTATTTTTAAAATGATTGGTGCAGGCTGGATTGCCCTGCTGTATTTCTCGGTGCTGTGGATGCCGGTGATGAACATTGTGGTTGGTCTGACCCGCTTCTCATCGCTGTCCCAGCATTCGGTTATCGTATGGGCCGGCTGGATCACGGTCGCGGCTTTTGCGGTGGTGGTGTCATTCGGCATGTACAACGCCTACAGCCCGGTCGTACGCAGCTACGATATTACGATCAACAAGCCTGTCGAAGGCAAAAAGGAAATGAACATTGTTATGGCCTCAGACATGCACTTTGGCGTGCTGTCCAATGAGTCCCATGCCCGCCGCCTGGTGGAACGGGTGAATGCCCTGCAGCCGGATCTGATCCTGATGCCCGGCGATGTGATCGACGATAACCTGCCGTATTACGTCAAGACAGACATCCCCGACATTCTCAAAGGGCTCAAAGCGCCAGTCTATTCCTCACTTGGTAACCATGACCGGTTTGAGCAGGGGATTGATCTGATTGATTCCCTGAACAAAAGCAATCTGCATGTACTGTACGACGAATCGGTCGTGCTGGATAACGGCATTACACTGGTCGGTCGTCAGGATTACAGCGACCGTCCACGTGCGGAGCTGGGCAAGCTGCTGGAGTCGGTCGATCATTCCCGGCCGATTATCGTGATGGATCACCAGCCGTACGAGCTGGATGCCGAGCAGAAGCTGGGTGTCGATCTGATGGTATCCGGTCATACCCACCGCGGCCAGATGGCACCGTTCCATCTGATTACCAAGCGCCTTTTTGAAAATGACTGGGGTTATCTGCAAAAAGGCCAGCTGCACTCAATCGTCTCCTCCGGCTTTGGCTTCTGGGGCAGTCCGCTGCGGATCGGTACACGTTCCGAGATTGTGCAGATTCATGTGAAGTTCCAGCCGGAATAAAGAGTCCGGATCATCCCGGCTGTCATTTATAAAATAGGACGGCAGCATACAAGTCATGCTGACCCGAGCAGCTTCGGCTGTTCCTGCAATCGGCATAACTTTTACCATTCGAAAAGCCCGCAGGGTTCAATACCATTATGGCATTGAACCCTGCGGGCTTTTTATTATGCAAAGAACTGTATGATGCAGAGAATCCGGCAGTCTGAATCAATCAGCAGGACTGTGTTGTACAGATCAGCGAATCGCTGCCCGTACCTGCTTGATATAGAAGAAACGCACGATCAGGAAGTAGACAAGCTGGATCAGGAAAAAGATACCCAGTACGGTCAACGACTCTCTGAGCAGGGAAGTCTGGAACATATTTGCAAGCGTCGTCAGCGCTACTGCGCCGTGCAGCATGGCGACGATGATCGGGGCAAAGAACAGTAGTACAATCTGCCGATTGAGCACCCGATTCAGCTCGGGAATGGTCAGCCCCAGCTTGGCAATGGATCTGAATTTCTGCTTGTCTTCGTCCAGATCGCTGTACAGCCGGAAATACAGGAAGCTGCCGGCCGAGACGAAAAAGACAATGCCGATAAACAGCCCGATAAACAGAACCGCTCCATAGGAGCCCAGCTCCTGATTGACATCATAGGCGGGAACCGCAATCCGGTGCGATTCGGTAGATGGGTCCAGCTCGGTGTATATTTCCTTGCCTGCCGCAAGGACGCCCTGCTGCTCCTGGTCACCTGTCCACACATGAAGAGAACGCTGCGCAGCTGGCTTGCCGAGACGCGCATACATCTCATCCGGGACGACAAACGGTATGCCTTCGACAGCCAGCACACCTGTTTGGATCAGCCGATCCGGTCGTACATGAACGCCGCTGGCGGTAGTGGAAGGCACATCCAGCCGATCCAGCTGCAATTGAAATGGCGTGACGGCAACCGTCTCTCCCGCCGCCAGCTGAATCGGCGGCTGGTCAACCCGGGCTGCCAACCGGTTGAACATGGACTCGCTGACAATCATCTGGGTGAACGCATCATCCTTCATATTATATTCCGTCAATACCTCATCGATCCGGGCCGCCTGAATGCCATGCTTGCGGAACGTCTGATCAATCACCTCTGCATGACGTTGTACATCCGCTTCACTGCCTTTGGCCAGATAGCTGGTCACATACGGATTGCTGAGCACTACATTACGGACAACAACGCTTTGCAGGCCATACAGGGAGCCAATGGCACAGAAGGATATGGTAGAGACAATGCAGACGAGAAAGAAAGTCCGCGCATTATCCTTCATCCGGTAGGACAGATCGGACAGCAGCAGCATATTGGTCCGTTTCCAGAAAAAGGACTCTCTGCTTTTGAGCCGGCGGATGATATAGACGCTGAGCTGGGTGAACAACAGATAGCTCCCAATAGTGACAATGATGCTGACAGGCAGCAGCAGGATAAAAGCATCTCCTCCACGCGCCAGCAGGGATAGCGTATACCCGGTGCCGATCAGTACCAGCACGAGCAGCGACAGCAGCATGGAAGCTCTCGGTTCGCTGCGGGCTTTCTGGCTGCCTTTGATTAAGTCGATCAGTTTGCCGCTTCGTAGTACGGAAGAGATGAACAGCGAAATCAGCAGAAACAGGATGAAAAAGGAAAAGCAGGTAACCCCTATTGCCCGCGTCGGGAAATAAAAGTTCAATCCGCCCTCAATGACCAGAATATGTTCACCGGCCAGCAGGATCGCCTTGGCAAATACAAGTCCAAGCACAATCCCGCCCAGTGTCGCGGCAAAGCCGATAATGATATTTTCCAGAAATACCATCTGGCGCAGCTGCCCGGGAGACATTCCCTGCATCATCAGCAGGCCGAATTCCCTTTTGCGTGTCTTCAGAAAAGAACTCATTGAATACAGCACAAAGAAAAAGGAAAATGCATAGATCATCCATTTGGCGGTAGACATTCCGCCCTGCACATTGTGGTTGATCTGCCCGTCAGCGAGCAGTGGATGATAAGCGAAAATCGCAAAGGTGAAAAACACCATGACCGTAAACATGCTGCTCAGAAAATAGGCGGCATACAGACGCTTGTTTCGGACGACATTATTATAGGCGAATTGACGAAATGTCATTCGTATGCCCTCCCAACAGCGACAGGGTATCAATAATTTTCTGGAAAAAGGCCTGTCGGTTGTCTCCGCGATGAATCTCGCTGTACAGATGACCATCGCGGATAAAGATAACCCGGCTGCAGTAGCTGGCGGCGACCGGATCATGGGTGACCAGCATCATGGTTGTCTGCTGTTCCCGGTTGATATTTTCGAGCATCTCCATCACATCACGGGCTGACTTGGAATCGAGGTTCCCGGTTGGCTCATCGGCGAGCAGCATTTTGGGGGAATGGATCATCGCCCGGGCAATCGCTGTCCGCTGGGCCTGTCCGCCGGAGATCTCGTAGGTGCGCTTGTTCATGATAGAGGTGATGCCAAGTTTGTCTGCGATAGCCGCAGCTTTTTGCTTCATTTCACTGACTTTGCTGCCATCGAGTGTCAGCGGCAACACGATGTTCTCCTGTACAGTCAGCGTATGCAGCAGGTTGAAGTCTTGGAAAATGAACCCCAGCTCCCGGCGTCGAAAGCGGGCCAGTTCATTTTTTTTCATCCGGTTGATATTCTCTCCATTCATCAGAATCTGTCCGCTGGTCGGTTCATCAATGGTAGCAATCAGATTGAGCAGCGTCGTTTTACCGCTGCCGGATGGTCCCATAATGCCGACAAATTCCCCGTCTTCAATCGTAAACTGGATATCGGTCAGCGCCTTGTAGGCAATCTTGCCACCGTATGTTTTGCTGATCTGGTTAACGTTAAGCATGTCTGATCCTCCTTGGTCCATGGGCTTCATGGTTGTTCTCATGTGCCCAGTATAGTCCGGGGCCGGGGAGCCTGCTATCGATCTTCCTTTCATCCGGCTTACATGTATGTAAGGTAGTGCAGGGAGCGACCAGGACATAGAGGCATATCAACCTGTAAAGCCTGAAAAGAAACCGGGTGAACAGTAGAAGGGATCAGGCCTGCTGCCAGGACTGGAAAACAATACGGACGGTCGTTCCCTCGCCCAGAGCGGATTCCAGTTCCAGCGTATGGTCCAGATGCTCGGCAGCCTCTTTTGTCAGATACAGTCCCATCCCGGTCGATTCACGGAAATGCCGGCCGTTCTCGCCGGTAAAGAAAGGATCGAATACCCGCTTGAGATCCGAAGCCGGGATACCGACTCCATAGTCCCGCACTTCCAGTACTGCCTGACGGTCACGGATAAAGGAATGAATATGGATCTTTCTTCCGCTGCCCGAAGAATATTTGACCGCGTTCATTACCAGCTGGGACAGCATAAAGAACAGCCATTTCTCATCCGATTCCACCATCAGTACGCCATCTTGATCCTGTACGTCGGGATAGACATTATTGCGGATAAAAGACCGCTTGTGCTCATGGATGACCTCATGCATGATCTGTGACAGCGAAACGGATTTGGGATGGAAATCCTGCTGGAAGGTACGCAGCCGGGCCATATAGAGAATGGTATTCAGACCGGAGCGCATGCGTTCGGTCTCTTCACGGATGCTGGCATATTCCGGTTCATCCACCTGCTGCACGGTAAGCTCGATAACGGACAAAGGAGTCTTCATCTGATGCACCCATTGATCCATAAAGGTTAGATGCTGCTTTTGCTCACGCTGTACGGCGGCCAGCTGCTCATAATACGAACGGTACTGCAGACGCAGCAGTTCTTCCAGCGCTTCCCCGACCGGTGTCTGATCCAGCTGCTGTACCGATTCCTCCATGGTCGCAGGCGGATGACTGAGCAATTCAAAATAGCGGCGCCGGGTAAGATAGTGATAGGTCAGATAGCTGCCCAGCAGGAACAGCCCGAGAAAAACAGAATACAGTGCCGGTGCCAGACGGTGATATCCGTCCAGCCAGTAAATGCCCAGCACTGCAAAAAACTGAATCACATGCAGCACGATTAGCAGCGCATGTTCCCGCAGAAACAGTCTCAACGACCTTCCTCCTCTGTCCAGGAAGCATACAGACGGTAACCGATGCCGCGTACTGTCTCCACCGCATCCTCCAGTCCCAACTCCTGAAATTTCTTGCGTACACGGGTAATATTGACATTCAGCGTATTCTCATCGACAAAGTTCTGATCATCCCACAGCTTCTCCAGCAGCGCTTCCCGGCTCGCCACACGCGGGTGACGCTCCATCAGGCTGCCGATAATATCGCATTCCTTGCGAGTCAGCGGGATGCTGCGGTCGTCATACATCAGTTCCAGCCGCTCGGGGTAGAGCCGTAGACCGGATACTTCCACCAGGCTCTCTTCCGTCCGTGCGGCATATTCACCATACGCGCGGCGCAGCTGGCTGCGGATTTTGGCCATCATGATGCCATAGTCAAACGGCTTGGTGATATAGTCGTCCGCACCATTTTCCAATGCCATAATCTGGTCCATTTCCCCGGAGCGTGCCGAGATGAACAGCACGGGACAGATGGAATGATTGCGAATCTGGCGGCACCAATAGTACCCGTCAAAGCTGGGCAGGTTCACATCCAGCAGCACCAGATCCGGCTGTACCTCGAGGAACTCTTCCAGTACTTTGCTGAAATCTCGGGTCAGGATCACGTCGTAACCGTACCGGGTAATATGATTTTGCAGCAGACCGGCAATTTTGGGATCATCTTCAACGATCATGATTTTCTGCATAGTTATGGACTCCTTGGAATAAACGGCATGATCCCACACGTATCCGCAGATTCGGTGGGATGTTATCGTTATTATACTATGTTCACTGCAAAGTATCCGGCTCATGCTTGCAGCCGGATTATTGGAATTAGGAAACTCCGCCGGAGACCGGCAGGGTATCGATAAGCTGATGCGAATATTGCTTGGCCAGCAGTACGATCTGATCCAGCTCGGGCCATTTATGATGCAGGCCGATATATACGATGATACCGATAAACAGGACAGCCATTATCGTCTTGAACAGCCATTTTCCCATCATTGATTCCTCCTTGGATGAATAATACTTTTATCCTAACACAGCAAATATTCGGATAATATCGAATTGTCTTAATCTTTCCTTACGCTTTTCTTACACTTTTGTAAGTTTAAAATAAGGGTAAGAATAGAGTGGAGTCGTGGTATCATGTTCATAACTGGAAAAGAGGAGAGAAATTGATGTACATACTGGGTGTGGTTGCATTATGTATGGCCGTGTTTGTGATCAGCTACACAAAAGACCGCAGGCGTCTGCAGAACGGTGTATTTTTGACCATCGGTATTATTCTGCTGCTGTTTGGTCTGATCGTCTATACAATGAACCATCTGCAGGGCAATATACCGTATATTGCTGTCCTGCTCGTGCTGATTATGCTGCTGCTGGCACCGGTTGTCGTGCTTGGCATAGGTGTGGCGCTGGTCTACAATGGACGGATTTTGCTGCGCAAAGAAGGGTGGAAGCTGCCCAACCTGCTGTCCATGCTGACCGGGTTCGGAATTCTGGTACTGCCGCTTCTGATTCTGCTGGCTCCGTACAACAGCGTACTGGCTCCGCTGGTCATCGTGGTGCAGCTTTGTCTCGCTTATTTTGGATTTCTGCTTATCTGCTATCTGGTGTCTTCCCTGCTGTATAATTTTCATCGACCGCGTTATCGGCCGGACTTTATCATCGTACTGGGCAGCGGATTGATCCGCAACAAAGTGCCGCCGCTGCTGGCGAGCCGTCTGGATCAGGGAATCGCCATCTATCTCCGCTATCAGGATGGAGAGCCGCCGCGGATCGTCGTCTCCGGTGGACAGGGCAGCGATGAACAGACTGCCGAGGGCGAAGCGATGGGTCAATATCTACTGGAGAAGGGCATCCCGGCCAAGCATATCATTATTGAAAATGAATCGGCCAATACGCTGCAAAATATGCGTCTATCCAAGCAGAAGATGGATGAGCTGATGGCAGGCAAGCCGTACTCCTGCATTTTTGTTACGAATAATTTTCACCTGTTCCGCGCCGGTATCTACGCGCGCAAGGCAGGTATTCAGGGCGATGGTATCGGTTCGCGTACAGCGCTGTATTATTTGCCCAATGCCTTTATCCGTGAGTATATCGCCATTATCGTGATGCATCGCCGCATTCATCTGCGGATTATTGCAGCCGGATTGATTCTGGCGCTGATGGCCGTGCTGGTATTGATGATTGTCTGAATCGGTCTGATATTGTGAGAAGAGTTACAACCGTATCCGCGAGCCGCTGGTATGATATATAGCGGCGCAAAGGAGGCGGATGTATGGCTTATATTATTTCCAATGAACAGGTGGCTGCGGATGTTTTTGTAATGAGAGTAGCCGGGCAGCATGCAGGTGGGATGGGACAATTTTATATGCTGCGCAGAGATGACGGATACCGGGGAGACAGCTATCCTCTACTGTCACGCCCGCTCAGCATCCATGACAGAGGCGATGACTACATCGCCTTTTTGTACAGGGTGCATGGACGGGGGACGGCAATTCTGTCTCGTCTGGCGGCAGGGCAGCAGGTGCTGCTGGAAGGGCCTTTTGGCAATGGATTCCCTTTGCTGAAGGACTGTGGTCGGGTCGCTCTGGTCGGCGGCGGGATGGGCTGCGCGCCGCTCCTGCTGACGGCCAGGCATTATACGGCGGCGGATATCTACCTGGGCTTCTCCGGGGAAATGTTCGCGGTGAACGCTTTCCGTCAGGCTGTGGATTCAGCAGAGCAGGTGCAGGTGATGAACAGCAGGCAGCAGAGCGTGCTGGAGCTGCTCGATCCATCTCGGTACGATACCATTCTGGCGTGTGGGCCGGCCGGAATGCTGAGAGCGCTGGCGGAATGTACAGCAGCGGCGAATAGGCATTCCATGGAGCAGACTGGCGGCAGCCGGGGAGATATCCGGCTGTATATTTCCACCGAAAAGCATATGGCCTGCGGCATTGGAGCCTGTCTGACCTGTACGGTGCAGACGAATGGTGGCAATCGCAGAACCTGTGTGGAAGGGCCGGTATTCGCAGCAGAGGAGGTGAACTGGGATGACCTCACTACAGTGTAATATCGGCGGCGTGGAACTGCGCAATCCGGTCATCATGGCGTCCGGCACGTATGGATTTGGCCGCGAATATGCATCCTATGTGGATACTGGCATTCTCGGCGGGATATCCTGCAAGGGACTGACTTTACATCCCCGTCCGGGCAATCCTGGCTGCCGTGTGCAGGAGACCGCCTCCGGCATGATGAACAGTGTCGGTCTGGAGAATCCGGGAGTGCAGGGATTTCTGGATCATGAACTGGGCTATATGACTACACTAGATACGGCAGTGATCGCCAATCTGGGCGGCTCCAATGCCGAGGAATATATCGAAGGCGCACGTCTGTTGACCGAGCATACACATCGACTGCGGCAGCAGGGCAGCCGCGGAATCGATATGCTGGAGCTGAATATCTCCTGTCCCAATGTCCGCGAAGGCGGCATTCAGTTCGGCATTCATACGGAGACCGCGCGCAGCATCGTGCGGCAGGTCCGAAGCGTAACGGAGCTGCCCCTGCTGGTCAAACTGTCACCGGGTGCACAGGATATAGTGGAGATGGCCTTGATGTGTGAGGAGGAGGGCGCGGATGCAGTGTCGCTGGTCAATACATTTTCAGCGATGAAGATTGATATTTACCGGCGGCACAGTGCTTTTGGCAACCTGTATGCAGGCTTGTCCGGTCCAGCGATCAAGCCGATCGCCCTGCGGATGGTGCATCAGGTCGCCTCAGCCGTGTCCATCCCGGTCATCGGCATGGGCGGAATCAGCAGTGTGGAGGATATGATTGAGTTCATTATGGCCGGCGCAGAGGCGGTACAAGTGGGCACATATAATTTCGTCAACCTGCACGCGGGGAGCGAATTGGTGGCAGGATTGCAGCTGTGGATGGAGCAGCAGGGAGTGGAGTCGCTGGCAGAGATTCGCGGGATTATTGGATAATCGGATAAAACTGAAAATATTAAAAAACACCCCAAAACCACTCTGCTAAATAGAGCGGTTTTGGGGTGTATCATAATATGCGGACTATATGTGATTCTGTAAGTTGTTGCGCAACCCAAGCATTAAACAAACTGGCAGATAACCGGGCTGGCGTGATGGGACGAGGCAGCCATCAGATAGCTGCTGCTCTGCCTCACTTTACTTCGTTCAGCCGCCATCCGGCCACATCCCAGGTATCTGTCACCCAATCCAGGTAAAATTCCGGCTCATGCGAGACGAGCAGGATTGTGCCATCATACTGCATCAGTGCCTGCTGGAGCGATTGTTTGGCCCGCACGTCCAGATGATTGGTCGGCTCATCCAGTACAAGCAGATTGCCGGATGTCAGCATCAGCTCTGCCAGACGCGCTTTGGCCTGTTCGCCGCCGCTGAGCTGGCGCAAGGGCTGACGAATCTGTTCCGCATTCAGACCGCACTGGGCGAGCACCCGGCGGATCTGCTTCTCGGTCAGGTCCAACCGATAGGCGCATAACCGGGACAGTGGTGTCTCTGCAGACGGATGCAATTCCTGTTCAAAATAGACCGGCACTACCTGGTATCCCAGCAGCCGCTGTCCGTTCAGCGGCTTAATCTGTCCAAGCAGTGTGCGCAGCAGAGTCGATTTGCCGGTACCATTTTCCCCGGTGATCGCAATTTTGTCCCCACGGCGAAGCATCAGATCCAGCGGCTTCAGCAGCGGATGCTTATAGCCGATCTGCAGTTCCCGGGCTTCTGCAACGACAGCTCCCGGATTGCCGCTGGTATGAAACCGAAAGCGCGGAGGCAGACTGTCTGCCGGCGGGTCGATCCGTTCGATCCGACTCAGCATTTTCTCCCGACTTTTGGCCTGTCTGGCTTTGCGGATACGGTTTTTATCAATAAAAGCTTCCAACTTCTCGATCTCGCGGGACTGCCGGGCATACGCCGCCTGCAGCTGTATCTGCAGCCGCTCGGATTCTTGTAGAAAATATTGGTAGTTCCCTGCATAGCGGCGAATGGTGCCGTGATCCAGATGGAAGATCACATCTGTAATTTCATTTAGAAAATGCTCATCATGGGAAATGACCATATAGGCGCCGATGTACTCCTGCAGATACCGGCTCAGCCACCGAATATGCACCTCATCAAGATAGTTGGTCGGCTCATCCAGCAGCAGTACGTCCGGCTGCTCCAGCAGGAGCTTGGCCAGCAGCAGTTTGGTCTTCTGGCCGCCGCTCAGCGTACTTACATCCCGGTCCAGTCCGATTTCTCGCAGCCCAAGACCGGCAGAGATATCCTCAATCCGGGCTTGAATCCGGTAAAAGTCCCCGTGATCCAGCATTTCCTGCAGCTGACCATACCGCTTCAAAATATACTCCAGTTGTGAATCTTCTCCGGCAGCTTCAGCCATCTGCCCGGTGAGCTGTTCCATCTCCTGTTCGATATCATACAGATACCGAAAGGCGGTCTGCAGATAGTGGAATATAGTGGTTCCTGGCTCCAGCACAATATGCTGCTCCAGAAAGCCCACCTGAACCTGGCCTGTCCATTCGACACTGCCACGATCCGGCAGCAGTTCTCCGGTGAGCAGCCGAAATAGGGTGGACTTGCCCGCTCCGTTCGCACCAACAAGACCGGCATGTTCTCCGGCCAGCAGCCGGAAGCTCAGATTTTGAAACGTCAGTTGATCTGCATACATATGGGTAAGTTCATTCACTTCCAATAGACTCATAACTACGTTCACTCCTTATGGATTTCTAAAATGAATCAGAAAGCCATCTGGAAGAACAGAGACAGGTGAGGACAAAGTCAGCCGCCGCTTACCGCATAACCCTTTGTATTCCAGTAATTCCTGTAAAATAAAGTGGGCAATGGTAGTAAACGGGCAATGCATCTGCACAAAAAAACGGGCAAAGCGAATACACACCTTACCCGTTGATCTATACGGAGAGTAAGAAAGGATTCGAATCCATATCATCTGTTCTTCAGTTGGCTTTCCAAAAATGGGCAGACTTCTCCCGTTTCTAGGCCAATACTCTTTGAAGAACAGTCGATACGATTTTCATTCCCTTCCACCTCGTTTGGATGATTTTGAATTTCTGTACAGTCTATGCTGTGCAATAACTGCGACCATTTATGATCATGCAGTTATGCTGTAAATTATAGGAAGCAAGTAAAGGATTGTCAATTTTTTTCAGACATCGCTGAATCCATCGCGATGTTCATGCCGGATTTATCAGAATTTTGACTATTCACAACTAAAGAATAAAAATATACAGGCTTTTCCAGCCAAACAAGACGATTACCTTTTATGGAAACAATGACTTATGAAACTTACTGAAAGCATGAAAAATATCCTTGAAACATAACATGAATGCGTGTAGTATACATATATAATTTGATACAGGCAGTGCAGAAGGCGGCGCAATCACTCTGTTATGGAGGGTTTGCTGCGGATACACTTCTTCACTGCGACCACTCATATAATATTGGGAATAGGGCCCAGGAGTTTCTACCGGACAACCACTGTAATTGTCCGACTATGAGTGAAGAACGTGCTGATCCTTCTTTGCTGAACGGCAAAAGGGATCAGGATGCGGCTTTTTGCGCATTCTGTATATGAACATGCATACAGGCAGGCTTCACTTGAGTGTACCAACTCGGGTGGCCTGCCTTTTTTGTTTTATACATGAAGATTGGAGTCCATACGCTTAACAGACATTCAGACAAACAGATAACCAAAGGGGAGAAACAATATGAAATTGCTGGAGGAACGGATACGGGCGGAAGGACAGATTCTGTCGGACAAAGTGCTCAAGGTGGACGCTTTTCTGAATCATCAGGTGGATACGATGCTGGCGGTGGAGATCGGCCGGGAGTTGGCCCGATCATTCGCCCATGAACATATTACCAAGGTGCTGACGATTGAAGCGAGCGGTATCCAGTTCGCGATGGCGACAGGGATTGCGCTGAATGTACCTTTTGTCTACGCGAAAAAGAAAAAGGCCGTGACCCAGGGAGATCAGGTATATGCGGCATCGGTGCATTCCTTTACCCGCGGCGAGACATACCAGGTGAGCATCGTCAAAGACTATCTCAAGCCGGAAGACCGGGTACTGATCGTGGATGATTTTCTCGCTACAGGAGCGGCGCTGGTTGGACTGGCCGATATTGTGGAAGAGTCCGGTGCCACGCTGGTCGGTGTAGGCTGTGTGATCGAGAAGACTTTCCAGGAAGGACGCGGACTGCTGGAACAGCGCCGGATTCCGGTACAATCGCTGGCACGCATCCTGTCCATGTCACCTGGACAGGTGGAATTCATTCCTGAACAGCCGCTGTCCGGGAAAACAGAGTTATCTGCACAGACCGCTCATGCTGCGGATCATGTAAATGAAGCTAACCAGCCGTCCGAACAGACGACTGCAGAACCTAACAGAATCGGGGCGGGGATCTGATGCTGAGTAAACGCAAAGTATTTACGCTGGGACTCCAGCATGTGATGGCAATGTATGCCGGTGCGATTGCCGTACCGCTCATTATCGGGAACGCGCTGAATCTGTCGCCGGAACAGATGGCCTATCTGATCGCAGCGGATATGTTCACCTGCGGTCTGGCTACGCTGCTGCAGGTACTGGGCACACGGTATTTCGGCAGCGGGCTGCCGGTTGTACTGGGTTGTACGTTTACAGCGGTCGGGCCGATTATCGCGATTGCTTCGACGACCAATCTGCCGACCGCCTATGGAGCGATTATTATTTCCGGCATATTCGTCGTGCTGGCAGCCCCATTATACGGCAAGTTGCTGCGCTTCTTCCCGAAAATCGTAACCGGTTCGGTCGTGACCATTATCGGTCTGTCGCTCATTCCGGTAGCGATGAACAATGTTGCGGGTGGACAGGGCAGTCCGGACTTTGGTGCACCGCATAATTTGCTGCTGGCGGGTGTTACCCTGCTGGTGATCCTGATCGTAAGCCGTCTGGCGACAGGATTCCTGCGCTCGATCTCCGTACTGGTTGGTCTGGTCGTTGGTACGGTGCTGGCCTATGCAATGGGCATGGTGAATTTTACCTCGGTGGCGGATGCGTCATGGTTCCGGGTGGCACAGCCATTTTACTTTGGCACACCGCAGTTCAGCTGGATTGCGATTGCGACAATGATTATCGTGAACATTGTCAGCATGGTGGAATCGACCGGCGTCTACATCGCGGTCGGCAAAGCCACCGAGCGAAAAGTAGAGCAAAAGCAGATCGTCAACGGACTGCGTTCGGAAGGTCTGGCGATCGTGCTGGGCGGCGTTTTCAACGCATTCCCGTATACCGCTTTCTCGCAAAATGTCGGTCTGATCTCGCTGACCAAGGTCAAGACGCGCAATGTCATCTTTGCTGCAGGCGGGATTATGGTCGTGCTCGGTCTGCTGCCCAAGCTGGCGGCACTGACTACAGTCATTCCGAGTGCGGTACTGGGCGGCGCGATGGTCGTCATGTTCGGTTCGGTGGCGGCTTCGGGTATGTCTATCCTGGGTGAGATTAATCTGCGCAATGATCGTAACCTGATGATCGTTGCCTGCAGTATTGCGATCGGCGTAGGCTCGGCCGTTCTGCCGGATATTTTCGCCAAGATGCCCAACTTCCTGCAGCCGCTGCTGCAAAACGGTATCGTGACCGGCTCGGTCGCAGCAGTGATTCTGAACCTGATTCTCTCGGACAAGCGTACCGTGGATGCGGAAGAAGACAATGAAGAACCCGTCGCCGGATTGGGCGTAGACGCTGGCGCCAGCGCTAAAGCTTCCACGGGTCTGTAATAAGCGGCTCTGGCGGATCGGTCTGGGTATCCGGGCAACCCTATGTATTTTCTGGTGCCACACCAGCGATTCACACCTGTGGGACAAGTGGATGAAAATGCTCCGGATGCCTGACCAATTGGCATAAATACTCTGATGCAAGACCCTGTGTATGCTGCAGGGTCTTTTTTGTTATATTGAAGAGAACGAATCGTGTGGAAACGGGGAGATGGAATGAACAAAACCGAACGGCTGATGGCGATTGTGCTGGAGCTGCAGCGTCACCGCAGTCTGCGTGCACAGGATCTGGCGGATATATTTGAGACGAGTGTGCGTACGATCTACAGGGATATGCAGGCACTCAGTGAATCGGGAGTGCCGCTGCTGGGTTCGCCGGGTCAGGGGTATTCGCTGATGGAAGGATACTTTTTACCGCCGGTCAGTCTGACAGCGGACGAAGCGGTGGCGATGTGGCTCGGAACCGACTTTGTCGGGAAATATCTGAGTCCCAAATATCAATATGACGCTGCATCTGCTCGCCGTAAAATCCAGTCCATTTTACCGGAATCCATTCATATTCAGTCAGCTGCGGTACGTGAATCGGTTCTGCTCATTGCAGGCCGCAACGTGGACAAAATGGACGAAACGACCCATTTGCAGCAGATCTGTGAAGCGGTCGCGGCGAGGCACAGGATCACATTTCGTTACATCAAGCCGTCGGATACATCGGGGCAGGGAGATAATATACGTACCGTCTGTCCGTATGGAGTGGTGCTGACCGGCAACCGCTGGATGCTGGTCGCCTACTGTATGAAGAGGCAGCAGATCCGGCACTTCCGGCTGTCACGTATGTCGGAATTGATGGTGACCGATGAGGAATTTGTATGGCCGGAGCATTTCCAGCTCGGCTGCTACCGACCGGAAGATGACCGGAATACACTGGTAAAAGTAAAGATCAGTGAGCAGATTGCAGCGCGGCTGCGGGAGGATGGCAGCTTTTATCTGGAACGTCTGGAAGAAGAGGGCGGCCGTATTATCGCAGTACTGCGGGTGCGCCGGCTGGAAGAGATTATTCATACCATTCTGGGTTGGGGCCGGGGAGCTGTAGTGCTGGAGCCGGACGAGCTGCGAATACGAATACGTGAGGAATTGCAAAATATGCTGGAAAGCTACTGACACTATGCTGTCAGCAGCGGTTGGCTATACTGGGTACAGTTATTGATTCTGCTGCGGATATCTGCATGAGCAGCCGCCGCAAGCGGGACTACTATCAACTTACCTGGAGGAGCAATTATGAACAGCAAAATGGATAAACACACGAGCATGGACACCAATCTCCATACCGACAAAGCCGCACATATGCAAATAACCCTGCAGCGTCTGGAGCAGCAGCTGGATCAATACGGGCAGGAGCTGCACCGCTATACACTGGAACAGCTCACCCGGCAGCCGAGCGCACAAGAGTGGTCGCTCGGACAGATGTACCAGCACCTGATCGCTGCTGCACTGTACATGCAGATGGGGAATATCGATAAATGCATCATGCAGTATGAGCATGATCTGCAGCAGCACAATGCCCAACCTGAGAATCCGTCCGCACAGTCAGCTGCAGAGGGAAAGACAGAGATGGGAGAGAATATTTTTGAAAATGGAAGTTTCCCTCCCGTGCGGGTCAAGGTGCCGGGCGTTCCGGAGCCAGCACAGCCGGAGAGCCGGGAACAGCTGCTGAACGGTCTGGAACAGGTACGCATTCGCGCCCGCGAGCTAGCACCGCAGGCAGCAGCGGTTCCGGCCCGCTATACAGAGCGGCACCCGAGTTTTGGCGATCTCAATGCAGCCGAGTGGATGGTGCTGATTGAGATGCATTATCGTCATCACCTGCACCAGAAGCGCCGTCTGGATGAGTTTCTGAATATGACTGTAAAGTAAAAGCGGAGAGCAAACTGTACCAGCATACCCTCCTGCGAAAGGCCCTGTATCCTGCAGTATTCTGCATAGGATACAGGGCCTTCTGCATGCGCAGTGATTCTGTGGCCACTCCATAATCCTACATAGTACGGTCCGGCTATTTCCTTTATAATCAATATATTAACGTTCATGTACACGACTATGTAAAAGTGTTAAATTTAGTACTTATCAGGGATACCCGCCGAACCATGCAGCATGGAATGTTCCGGAGACAGCGAGTGCCGGAGCCGGCAACGGAGATATCCAATTACAGGAATTAACGGGCGGAGGGAAAAGGATTCATGCAGCATATTTTGTTTATCAATACCGGAGGCACGATCTCCTCTTCAGCAGAAGGACAGGGGCTGACCCCGACACAATCGGCAGCGGATATCATCTCAGCGGTACCCGAGGTCAGGGAGATCTGTAATATCGAAGCAATGACGCTGATGAGCGTGGACAGTACGAATATCCAGCCGGAAGAATGGGTGACCATCGCACGCACGGTACATGAGCAGCTGCCCAAATACGATGGCATCGTTATCGCCCATGGTACGGATACGATGGCCTACACGGCCTCTGCGCTCAGCTTTATGCTGGGAGCGCTCGACAAGCCGGTCGTGATTACCGGTTCCCAGGTATCGGTACTGGCGGAATACAGCGATTCCCGCAAAAATATCAAGGACGCTTTCCGGACAGCCTCCAGCGAGCTGGCTGGCGTATTTGTTGTATTCAACGGCAAAATCATCAACGGTGCCCGGGCATCCAAAGTGAAAACCAAAAGCTATGATGCGTTCGAGAGCATCAATCATCCGTACATCGGTTATCTGGATGAGGATCACATCGTCTACAACGAGATTGCGCCGTCTGTCTATCCAGAAGGACATGTGTATAATGATCAGTATTCGCCCGATGTGTTCCTGCTCAAGCTGATTCCAGGGATGCGCCCGGATATTTTCGATGCCGTTCGTAATCTGGGCTACAAGGGCATCATCGTTGAAGGATTTGGTCTTGGCGGGGTTCCTTTCAAAGAGATTAATCTGATCGACAAGATCGAAGAGCTGGTACAGGCTGGGATCAGCATCGTCGTGACCACCCAGTGTCTGTACGAAGGCGGCGATTTGACGATCTATGAGGTCGGACAGCGTGCACTGGAGAAAGGCGTTATCCCGTGCTATGACATGACGACCGAAGCGCTGACGACCAAAATGATGTGGGTGCTTGGACAGGCGAAAAGTCCGGCCGAAGTCGCCCGTATGATGGCAACCAATTATGTGGATGAGATTACGATGCCGGTCATATAATGAAAAGTACCTTTGTGTTCAAAGGTTTGATTTTTGGCATGCTGCTGGCTGTGATTACCGCTTTTTTGTTTATGCTGGTCGGTCAAATTACAGCAGGTGGCATCACCTCATTATGGGGAGAGAGCTGGTTATATTTCTCTGTTATCATCCCGTTTGCGGTGGTATTTATGCTGTTGGGAGGCTATTTTCACAACAGAAATGAAGTCTCCAATAAAAAGCTGTGGCTGCTTAGTCTGATTGTTGCCTTTGCAGTGACTTTGTACAGCGGAACGATCGGCGCAATCTTTGGTGAATACATTGCGCGGGGCGAGAGTGAGACCATTAATGTTGAGGGTACGCTCACATGGGGCACGATTTACGCTTTTGTATTGCTTCCGGTTACAGTGCCATTTGCCAGACTGTTAATCGGCATATTTTATCATTTTGTTTTTTCAGGGCATGGAAAAAAGAGCAGTCCCTAATCGGACTGCTCTTTTTTGCCTTTTTAGGCGTTCATATTCGTTGTTAGCAGCTTTTGACCCGCATACTCCGCGGGAAATTCAATCGTGCTTAGTCGTTGTTTTTGGAGCGTGCTTGTCCGCCCTTGCGGCCTGCTTCTTCGCGGCTCATACCGTCGGAGTCGCTGCGTGCTTTGCCGCCTTCGCTGCCGATTTCCTGATAGAACTCTTTGTCATGGGAATCGGAAGTGGCTTGTCCGCCTTTTTGACCGATTTCCTGGTAGAATTCTTTACCATGAGAATCTGCGGTGGATTCGCCGCCTTTTTGACCAATCTCTTGATAAAATTCTTTGTCGTGATTTTTAGAAGTGGCTTCCCCACCCAGACGACCTGCTTCTTCTCTGCTCATTTTGTCGTTGTTGTTATTGCTGTTGTTGTTTGCCATGTTCTATTCACTCCTCTGAATTTTCTAGTTGGTAGTACGCTGTATGATCAGCGCCACGATATTGTATTACCCGGCTCAAAATAGAATAAACACCCCAAAAAGCAAAATTTCTAAAGTGCTAAATTGCTGTCCTGCTTGAGAAAAAGAATTCTAAAATGCCACAAGCCTTGTCAGCATTGGGCTTGTGGCATTTCAGTCAGCCAGCAATTTCGAGGTTAACTTTTTTCGAATTTTTTTGATCATTGCCCGGCTGTAGATTCATGTTCGGGCAGCCGGGCAGGGAACCAGATATGCCTCAGATCGACCCAGCCCTGGCTGTTAAAGGTAATGCCGCGCACCGTTGGCAGATAGGCGGTCTGAACCGGCTTTTCATACAGTACATACAGCTGGTGCTCTGCAGCCAGCCGGTCTCCGATCCGCTGGAAAAGGGTATCCCGCAGCTGGGGATCGGCCTGCCGCCGAATCTCGTCCAATGCGTGCTCGATATCAACACGGGTATGGGTATCGACGTGCTGGGACAGGGTCAGATACAGATCATACAGCCGCAGCTGCTCATCCTGATCACGAGTCAGAGAGAAGACGATCAGATCGGACTCCATTCGCACAGGACCCTGGAATTGCTCAATCGGTGTGGACAGTACTTCACAGGCATATCCATGCTGCCGCAGCGTCTGTGCGATCTGGCGAGCATCCCGGCGGTACTGCGGAATCGTTAAAATTTGCAGCGATGCCCCTGTCTGCTCTATGCCGGATGCAGGAGCTGGAGAGGACTCCTGCTCTCCCTGCAGGCAGGCACAGATATGAGCACGAACAGCGGGATCACGCAGCGGTCCTTCCTTTTGCGTATTGAACGTAATGAACTTGCGCACCGATACCGGCGACGGCAGCTGACTCCAGGAATGGTCATCCGGCACCGAAGGATTAGGAATCAGGTGAAAAGGGGAGACCGGATCTAGAGGCTCTGCCCGTTCGCCGCTGACCGACCAGGGAATATGAATAATCTCCACCCGGTCCAGATGGGGCCGTCCCCGGAAATAAGGCTTGAATACTTCCAGCACGCAGCGTTCCGCGCTCTGTTCGACCATTCGAAAAGGACCGGTACCGCTCGGCTTGAGCCCGAATTCCTGCTCGCTGCGCCGGTTCAGTCCCCTTGGCACGATTGCGGCCCGGCTGGTGCACAGAAAGGGCAAAAACAGCTCGCTCGGTTCCTGAAGCTGAATATGCACGGTCGTCGAATTCAGCGCACGGACGGACTGGATCTGTTTGAACACAAACCGGTACAAGGCCCGCCGCGACGTACGGATCAGCCGTTCAAATGTATAAACCACATCTTGGGCGGTCAGGATCTGCCCATGATGAAACAGCACATCCTTGCGCAGGTAAAAGGTCCAGCCGGTCCGCTGTGCATCCGTCTCCCAGGCATGAGCCAGATGCGGTACGATCTTGCCGCTATCGCCGGATTTGCGAACGAGTCCATCGAAAATATGACTGGAGACAAAGGATTCGGCCAGCAGATTCATATACAGCGGGTCCACCGTATGAATACGCTGGCGAATCGGCAGCCGCAGCTGGTCAATCTGCCGGTCACGCTGGATCTCCGAATGAGGGCCAAAGTAACTGAGCAGCCAGTCCTGGAGCTGTTCATCCAGTACCGATGAGCGTGCATGCAGCCGGATCTGCTCAATGCTGTCCCGGATATCCCTGCGCTGGATCGTATGCATCATCGATTCCATGGCGATTTGTTCGGGCGAAGCGGTAAAGGCCAGCAGGGAACGACGTCCCCGTCCGCGCTGGGACTGCCAGGTGATCCATCCCTGTTCACTCATACGGTTGATAATGTTAAGGGCATTGCGGTGTGTACATTCCAGTACGGCAGCAAGCTCATCCAGCGTCACATCCAGCTCGGCCTGACTGCCATACTGGGAATGCAGCAGCAGAAATTGTCGGTGTAACTTCATTGCATAACCTCCTGTAATGGCATTGGTATCCATCAGTATCCATCAATTGTAAATGTATATTTATGCTAAAAAATACATGGTTATCGATATGCTTGAAATGCAGAAAGTTAGTCTGCTCCGCATAATAGCTAGTTAAAAATCCTGCACATGTAAAATAGGAAATTTTCCAGTTTATTTCTTCTATTTATTTTCTTATTTTATCATCTACAATAAAAATAACCACATTGAACCTGCCCGGCAGCAGGCTGTACCGATGGGTGATTTACCTGAAGTCTGCTGCACTTCGTATTTAACCTATACCAACAGCTTATTATGAAAATTAAATTTTGACCGGAGGAGAGAGCTTTGTACGATAAGTTAATTGTAGTACCCCAGCGGGGGTGGGTTGCCCTGATCAGCGCCTTTATTCTGGCGGTCGTTCATCAATATTTATTTTACGGGCACAGTTTTGGTATTTCATATCCGGTATTCGTGATTTTGTTTTACCTCTATATGTATACTTATGCAGGCGACCGGCTCCGGCAGGGGTCATGGTTCAGCAGACTGGTGATGGTCGTGATTATACTGCTGTCCTGCACGTACGGATTGTTTGCAAATGAGTTTTTTCGTGTATTGAATGCATTGTTTATTCCCTGTCTGATTTCGCTTCATCTGGCGTATATGCTGAGCCGCAGACGGCTGGATTGGAATCGCCCAGAGCTGATCATTGATGCACTGGATCATCTGTTTCCGCAGACATTTCGTCATTTTGTCACCCCGTTTGCAATGCTCAAGAACAAGGCTTCCCGGCGCATGCAGGAAGGGCAGCGGGCGACATTCCGTAAAATCATGCTCGGTGTACTGGCTGCTCTGCCGCTGCTGTTCATCATTATTGCGCTGCTAACATCGGCGGACCGCATGTTTAATGAGCTGCTTGGCACGATGCCGCGCTGGATTCTGAACCTGTCGCCGGGAGAAGGTACATTCCGGCTCGTCTGGGTGATCATCATGGGTTTGATCCTGTTCGGTTATCTGTGGGGATTCGTCAAACCGCTCATCTATGCACCGCCGGTCTGGCAGACACCACCGCCGGGAACAGGGGCGGTGCCCGGCGTACAGCCTCCATCCAATGCGCAGGCAGCAGCGAATCACCAGCCGGGTCCGAATGCTGTAACTGGGGAAGCGTTGAATACCGAGCCACAGCTGCCCGGCAGCGAGAATGGACAGGCTACTGCACCCATTCAGATGCAAGGGCAGACAGCTTCGGCATTTCCCGCATCCCCGGCAGCCGCGGACACGCCATCCCGCCCGCACCCAGCCCAGCAGGTTCCCGCGCAGGTGCAGCCGCATCATCCGGTACGGATCGATCCGGTTATTCTCGGCACGGTACTCGTGCTGATCAATATCGTCTATGTATTGTTCGTTTTCCTGCAGTTCTCCTATCTGTTCGGAGCGCCGCAGGGCAATCTGCCGGATGGCAGTACCTATGCGGAGTATGCCCGCAGCGGATTTATGGAGCTGGTCATGGTAACAGCACTCAACTTTGTGATCATGCTGTGCGGACTGCTGTATGCAGGACCGGCAGGCAAAGGGCTGCAGCGCTTGAATAACGGGCTGTTGTATGTGCTCGTGTTATGCTCCGGTGTGATGTTATATTCGGCATTTACCCGTCTTTTATTATATGAGCAGGCGTATGGATATACGACCGTTCGCTTTCTCGTTCATGCATTTATGCTGTTCCTCGGTGTGCTGCTGATCGTGGCAGGGCTGCGGATTCATTTCCGTCGTCTGCCGCTGGCACGCTGTTATATTATTCTGGCGCTGGCCGCTTATGTGCTGGTGAACTATGCAGGAATGGACCGCCAGATTGCGGTTCGCAATATGGAACGTTACGAGCAGTCCGGCGAGCTGGATATGGATTATCTGACTGGATTGTCCGCCGAGGCGGTGCCGGCTCTGCTCAAGTTCAGCCGTGAGCATGAAGTGTATGGCCTTGCAGGTGCGCTGCATGAGCACTGGGCATATCTGTTTGATGAAAATACCGACTGGCAGTCGATCAATCTGAGCGACTATCTGGCCATCCGGGCACTGCGCCAGGACAGTCAGCACTAACTGAATCATTCGATGACAACATTTCGATGACATCATAACCAGTACAGGAAAGGGGAATAAACGCATGTTTACGTTACAGGCAATGATTCGCTGGAACAGTGACCCGGCTCATCTGCCGGTGGGAGAATGGCTGAAGCATCTCAATGATCCGCAGGAAGGCTGCCCGCAGCAGACCGACCGGACTACAGACATGGACAGGGAGGGGCTGGAGATTCGTATCGTCAGCTGCATCCCTGATTCATGGAATACGTATGGACAGGTACGGATACCCGCGCATATGCTGCCGGAATCCGGCCTGCAGGCAGGCGATGTATTCACGCTGTGGGATCATGGCGATCTCGGGGAAGTGGTGCTGCTGGAGAGTCCGCGTGTGCCGCTTCGTCCGTATCGGTATCTGCAGGAGCAGATCGGATACCACGGCGATGAGATGCATGGCTGGCAGCCGTACCGGCATATGCAGCCTTATTAAGGTTCAACGAAAATAGACAGCAAAGAAGCCGTGACTTCGCATCACGGCTTCTTTTGTTGGTTGTATAGTACGGGTTTTTAAACGTATAGACTTCGTAGATAAGATCATTTATTTCAATAGATCTCGAATAAAGTTCGCATCCCAATCATTTGAGATGTTGTACAGCTGGGAAGCATTCTTTTTGCCATGCTGATCATAATCATAAATATCGATGTACCGATTATTATACAGAATCATTCCGAATCTTCTTGCCTGATCGTCTTTCACAATAATCGTATATGAATCGTCAAACGGCAAGTTGGCATCGGATGTTTTGCGGATCTCCATGCCGGACGTCTTTTGTATGAACATCTGGATGTCATCCGGATCAGTAAGGTTTACCTGTTTTCCTTTGCCCTGATCATTCACAATGCTAATGGAACGTACCTGACCCGTATTAAACTTCTGCCAAATAACCGCGTCCAGTGACGTTTTGTCCGGATTCATGTTGAAAATCCATATCCCTGCACCTACCAGGATAAGGATACATACCAGTACATAATATCGACGTGCTCTCATAGGCAGCCTCCTTATGCTGTATTGGTGTTCTACTCAGGATCGTACATTCACTATTCTCGGCTTGCGGTTGACCAGATAGATGCTGATCCCGATCAGTACCAGACCGAGCAGCAGGAACCAGGTGAAGGGCTCATGCAGCAGCAGGGTACCGATGAATACGGACAGCAGCGGCACGAGGAATGTATAGGAGGCGACTTTGCTCGCATCTCCGGCCCCGACAAGTGTGAAGTAAATAATCCATGACAGGGCAATTCCGAAAATAATGCCAAAAATCAGCCCGATCAGATAAGGCGCATTCCATGTAATATCTGCCCAGCTCTCGGTCACCGAGCCGGAAATGGTCAGCACCAGCCCACCGAGTGTACATTGAAAGGCCACCATCCACAGGGCGTCGACTTTCTGGTTGGCCTTTTTGATATAGACGGTACCGAGTGCCCAGCTGAGTGCGGTGACAAGAGCCAGTACAACGCCGATCACGGCGACATGGCCGGAGAATCCGCCTGCACTGACAGAGATGACCCCGGCAAAGCCAAGCACCAGCCCGATAATCTTCAGTGGGGACATGGATTCGCCCAGCCACATCCAGGCAAACAGCCCGACCAGTACCGGCTGCAAATAGACGAGTACGGAGAACAGGCCGGATGGCATATAGAGCAGACCGAGCGTCTGCAGTCCATAAAAGAGAACCACGTTCAGGATCGCGGAGATGGTGTAGGCTTTCCAGTTGTCCTGCCAGCGGATCAGTCGTCTGCGCGGCAGCAGGATCAGCATCAGCAGGACGCCGCCTCCCAGTGTACGCAGGCCGGCGAATAGCAGGGGCGGGGTATAATCGAGCGCCAATTTATAAATGGACCAGGAGATGCCCCACAGAAATACCAGTGCAGCGATCAGCCCTGCCCGTTTGAGTGGTGTCAGGGTGTTCATCTTGTTCTTCCCTTCTGTTTCTGGATCGAGCGATATTGCGGCAGTCACATCCGCACCCGGCTGCACTGCCTGCCGGATCGCTCATGAATGCTGCCAGAGCAGCAGTTCTGATCATACGCCTTTTTGCACAGGAGTTCAATATGGAGGAGGTCACCCGGGCAAGCCCAAAAAGGGCGCTGCGCTTTGCTGGCAGTGCCCTTTCTTCAGCCGTAATGATCCCGTTATGAGCCTGTATGCTGAATCTCTCCTTCGAGCAGATCGATTACCCGGCCCTTAAATACTTTCAGGTACTTATACTCGCCATTCATTCGCAGCTTCAGCAGCCCGTTGTCAAAGTCCGTATGCTGGTCTTTGAAAAAAATTCCCTGAGTTACGATAGGCTGGCTCGTCTCGTAGCGAATCTGATAGCCGGAAGGAGTGCGAATCACATCAACCTCAACCCCGTCTTCATGAGTCTCTTCGAGTCGTGCTTTCATCCGCTGCACTGCTACGATATGGATATCGACCGCCCCCAGCTTCTCCAGCAGATCATTTATAATGGAGCCGCGGGTGATTTCCTGCCAGCGCGATTGTGCGGACTGACCAATAATGAGCTGGGTAATCTGCTGCTGGCGTGCTGCGTCTGCAATAATGTCTGACGGTTCGCCTTCCTCATCCACTTTGATGATAAAGGTACCGCCAGCTTCCTCGGTCAGCTTTTTCCAGGAATTCAAATACTTCTCCTGCTGCATGTCCAGTTCGCTGACCGGTTCATTCAGCACCGTAATGACGTACAGAGGAGAGTGAAGAAGTTCTGCCAGACGGATGCCCCGCCTGATCAGCCGTTCGCCGTTGGGGCCATAATAGACTCCGACCATAATTCTCTCATCATTCATCGCTCAGGTCTCCTTTTTTTGATAATGGGTTGTTTGTATCCATAAGGACTCTTAACCAGCTTCGTTCAGAAAGAATAATAGGCTTCCGCATAATCGCCGAGAAATTGCCGTTCGGTCAGAGGATGTCGATGAACAGGCAGCTCTGGAGCTGCCGGAATACAGAAGCCCAGCGTACCAGATTCAGCCGCCGCTGACCATCGGAGAATTCATATTCTGCCCAGCCCGATCCGTCTGCCGTCGAATGATTTACAAAGGTCTGGGGGCGAATCATATTATCCATACGAATGGCGGCAGTGCCACTTTTTTACTGTGAACGTATATTTATACATTTGTATTGAAGGGAAAATAGCTGCTCCAGTGGGGTAGCCGCTTTTGCAGGTCCCGAAATGGGTAATGAACTGCTGGGCCGCTGTATTAGAAGCTGGCCTATCCCATAGAGGCGGAGATGATTGAAGTGGAACAGAAAACGGCATTGATTGCAGGCGCGACCGGATTGGTGGGTCAGGCGTTGACCGGGTTGCTGCTCCAGGCTCCCGAGTACGGGGAAATCATTGTGCTGGTGCGCCGGCCGGTGGAACAATGGAAGCAGCATGCAAAGCTCCGTCAGGTCATTATTGATTATGAGAAGTTGGAGGAGCAGCGTCAGGACTTGCAGGCAGATGATATATACTGCTGTCTGGGTACGACCATCCGCAAGGCCAGGACGCAGGAGAACATGTACCGGGTTGACGTGACCTATCCGCTGGAGCTGGCCCGTATTGCCCATGAAGAAGGAGCAGCACAGTTCCTCGTCGTCAGTGCGATCGGCGCCGATGCGCGTTCCCCGGTCTTTTACTCCCGGATCAAGGGCGAGCTGGAGCAGCAGCTGGCACAGATCGGATATGAGTCGTTGTCCATTGTCCGCCCATCCCTGCTGCTGGGCAAGCGCAAGGAGTTCCGGCTCGGTGAGCGTACCGGCGCGATACTGGCGCGGGTACTATCGCCGCTGTTTATCGGTCCAATGAACAAATACAAGGCGATCTCTGCGGATATTGTTGCCGAAGGCATGTACCGGATTGCCTGCCGCAAGCCCCAAGGAACTGTCGTCTATCTGTCCAACCAGCTGCAAATTGCTGCACGTCCCGCAACCCATTAAGGGAGCAATTCATCATGCTGCAGAACGGATCGGCATGGTAATATCGACAGAAGCAAGTATAATGTAAAAGCAGGTCCGTGTTCTCAAACGGATGCGAATTTTAACTATAGAAGGAGTACAATCACATGCCTCAACTGGATGCCAAACAAGCGGCGTCAATGATCGAACGCTGGATTTCTTTTTACGATATGGATAATGCCAAAGCCTGGGACAAGGATGACTATCCATTTATTCAGACATCCTGCCGTCAGATGCGCACAGCGATTCAGGCGCTGCGCGGCAAGGGACCGACAGCTCCGGCCGAGCGCAAAAAGGTCGCTGCTGCCCTGGAAGAATTTATCGAGGATTCCTTTATGGATGATCAGAATGAATGGGAGCCGGAGAACCGTGCATTTGTCAAAGAATCGATGACTGCGCTTCAGTTTGCCGCAGGCTTTCTCCAAAAATAGATGAAGTGCTGATTGAGGTGGATCATCATGAACCAGCCCGGCAATATCCCGCCTGTGGTCCAGCCGCTGTATATTTCCCTGTGCCCGGCGGAAGAGTCCCATATGATATTGAATCTGTATCCGCTCTACCTGTATGACCTGTCGGAGATCTGGGATCGCCAGCCGAACCGGCATGGCATTTTCGAAGAAGAAGACAGCTACCATACCCTTGCCCAGCAGAGTGAAGTATTCCGGATCTGGTGGCAGCATCCGGGTATTCTGTTTCCATATCTGATCCGTGTCGGCGAAGTTCCAGCCGGATTCGCCCTGGTGGCAACCCCTCCGTATATTCCTTCCGATGAGAATATTGACTATTTTATGCATGAATTTTTCATTATGCGTCCATTCCGTGGACAGGGGCTGGCCCAGCAGGCTGCCCGGCAAATATTCGCGCAGTTCCGAGGTTCCTGGGGTCTGCATACCAACCCGACGGAGCGAAATGGACATGCCCGCCGCTTCTGGCAGCGGGTGCTGACGGACTATACCGGCAATGAATACAGCAGCCAGCTGATTCAGAGTCCGGAAAATGAACAATTGTTGTCATTTCGCTTTAATAATTGCAAATTATGACACTTTTCACGCTCCTATTTCTTTTTCATGGACAGGCGGTTGCATTTTGTGTAACATAAGCATAATTAATTTCGCCGGCTGATGTCCGGGCCCTGTGTCCGAAGTGACAGTGCCCGGCAGCTGACCGCTGCATCCATGAACAGGAGTGTGTGTATGAATAAAAAGTCTTCAAATCCGGGTCCGGCCTCTCCGGCACCCCAAATGGACGGCTTCACCAAGTCGGGCTTTATCCTGGCGGCGATCGGCAGTTCGGTCGGTCTCGGGAATATGTGGAAATTCCCCTATATTACGGGTAAGTATGGCGGGGCAGCTTTTTTCCTGTTGTTTATCATCTGTCTGATCGTAGTTGGTCTGCCGATTCTGTTAGCGGAGATGGCTATTGGCCGCGGTGGACGGGGTAATGCTGCTTCATCACTTTTCAACATTACAGGGAAGAAGCAGTGGAAGTGGGTCGGTGTCATCTCGGTTATTACGGCTTTCCTGATCATGTCGTACTATGGAGTGGTAGCCGGATGGACACTGCATTATACAGTTAACTCATTTAGCGGGGGACTGTATCAGCCAGGTACCGATTATTCGGCGATATTCACCAGCTTTGCCGGCGGTTATATGCCGCTGTTCTGGCAGGCGATCGTTATGCTCATAACCGGAATTATCATTGCCAAAGGAATCTCCGGTGGTATCGAGAAGTTCAACAAGATACTGATTCCCGGCTTCCTGATTATCCTGCTGGTGCTGATGGTTCGCGCACTTACCCTGCCTGGAGCAGCGGCAGGCGTGGAATTCTTCCTGGCACCGGATTTCTCCAAGCTAACGGCTGCTTCTGCATTGACAGCTTTGGGACACGCCTTTTTCTCCCTGTCACTGGGAATGGGCTGTATGCTGACCTATGGTTCTTATGTACAAAAGAATCAGTCGCTCGGCAAGGCCACGCTGGCGATTGGCGCCGGTGACCTGTTGTATGCCTTTATTGCAGGCATGATCATTTTCCCGACAATTTTCTCCTACGGTATGAAGCCGGAAGCGGGTGTAGGTCTGGCATTTATGGCCCTGCCGGCTGCGTTTGCTCAGATGCCGCTCGGGTTCCTATTCGGCGGTCTGTTCTTCCTGCTGCTGGCGATTGCAGCACTGACTTCCTGTGTATCCATTCTGGAAGTACCGGTTGCTTACGCAATGGGTGAGTGGAAATGGAGCCGTAAAAAAGCGGCAGTTATCGTATCGATCGCTTCCTTCATTATCGGTGTACCGGCAGCGCTCTCTGTAGGTGGCGTGCTGAGCTTCATAACGGTAGCCGATAAGAGTGTTTTTGATCTGTTTGACTTTGTTACTTCCTATATTTTGATGCCGATTGGCGGTCTGATCGTCACCCTCTTTACCGGTTATGCATGGAAAAGGGTAGGAGACGAAGTGGGTTTGAGCGGCTGGTGGTACCGGGTATGGATGTTCCTGATCCGTTATATTGCCCCGATTCTGATCATTCTGATCTTCCTGTATTCCGTTGGACTGTTGGACCTCGGCGACGAATAGACCATCCGATGCGAGAGCGGTTCCCGATCTGGTATACTGTACACTAGAAACGGGAGGGAGTTGAACGATGATGTCAGAACAGCAGTATTTTGCCAGAGTGCTGGTCCAGTCGCTGATTGGCGAGCGCGGGCATCTGCCTATCGCCAAGGCTTTGTCGGATATTGATCTGGAATTGTCCGGGCGGACTGTCCAAGGCGTGCCCTACAGCATCTATCAGCTGGTCAGTCATATGAATTACTGGCAGGAGTATATGCTGGCCCATGTACGCGGCGAACAGCCGGAGCGTCCACAGAACGTGAGCGAGAGTTGGCCGCAGGAGTCCCAGGCGATAGATGAAATTACCTGGCAGCAGCTGCTGGACGACTTTCTTCACGGAATCGATACCGCCTGTGAATTGGCAAGGACGGTCGATCTGTCCGCTGGACTCAAGCATTTTCCCGGGGAGACGGCAGCCGGGCTGCTTCGCAATATCGCTTCCCATAATACGTACCATCTGGGCGAGATCGTGGTGCTGCGCAGACTGGCAGGCAAGTGGCCGCCACCTGGCGGAGGCTATCCGCCTGATCCGGCAGTATAGATAACATGTGAATACATGGAATAACAAAAACACGCAGGTTACCGAGGATTACCCCGGAAACCTGCGTGTTTTTTGCTATATGCTCTATCCTGTGATAGACCATGAACGGAAATATGAAGCATAAATTAAAGTACAAGAGATCGCCGGACAACATCGCCCGTTGTATTCGTTTAAACGAAAATATGGCTGATCTGCTCGATCTCCTGCGGCGTTAGTTGGATATCCAGTGTTTTGAGATTATCCAGCACCTGATCGGCACGTTTGGCGCCCGGAATAATCGCATCGATAGCGTCGCGCGTCAGATACCATGCCAACACCAGATGGGCGATTTCCACGCCTTTGGCCTGGGCGATCGGACGCAGCATTTCCACTTTCTGCAAGTTATGGGCAAATGCCTCGCCCGTGAACAGCGGATCGCGTGCCCGCAGATCATCGAAGGTGGTATTTACATCATACTTACCAGCGAGCAGACCGGAAGCCAGTGGGAAATAGGGGATAAAGCTGATCTGGTTCTGGGCAGTGTACGGCAGCAGATCCTGCTCGGCGCCGCGCTTGAACAGATTATATTCGGATTGCAGCACATCGACATAGCCGTCCTTGTTCGCTGTCTGCAGCTGTTCCAGCGAGAAGTTGGATACGCCGATTGCACGGACTTTGCCTTCGTCTTTGAGCTTTTTCAGCTCGCCGACCGCTTCATCCTTGGGCGTATGTTCATCCGGGAAATGAATATAGTACAGATCGATATAGTCTGTCTGCAGCCGCTTGAGACTGCCTTCGACACTTGCGCGCAGAAATGCCGGGGAGTTGTCAAAGACGATTTCACCCTGCTCGGTAAATTTATGTGCGCCCTTGGTCGCGATTACGACCTCGTCCCGCTTGCCGGTCTCTTTGAGCACTTCGCCGATCAACTCTTCCGAGCGCTTCGGACCATAGATGAATGCGGTATCGATAAAGTTTATCCCATTGGCAATAGCAGTACGAATCACTTCCTTGCCTGCTTCTTCATCCAGATTCGGATACAGATTGTGCCCGCCGACAGCGTTGGCACCGAGCCCGATCGGATTCACCTGCAGGTCGCTTTTGCCCAGACGTGTATGATTGGTCATCGTCATTCATCTCCTTTTGCGTAGTGTGCTGTATAGTGTAGCAGAAATAATAGTAAAGTGAAATCATCAGGATAATAAGACATTAAGTACATATTGGACCAAACCAGCCTGTAATGAAACTTGTCGGTCACAACTAAATCAGCCATAAAACGCTGAATTTTTATATAAGGATGACGAAATGCTTACAAATATAACATGGAATTCGCATTTCGAGTGAGCGTGGAAAAAACCTTATTATATAAGCTTTCTCCTTTAAAGTAATGTTAGTTTATTTTACATGAAAGAGGTTTTTCTGATTTCTAAATACTTATATGTTAAATTAGGTTACTCAAATACCCGAAAATATTATTGTAAATTTAAATTATTTAAATTATATTGAGTTCAGTAATTAATATATTTTGAATAAAAGTAAATTAATTACAAAAAATCAGTGAAAGGAGGAATTTATCATGATTAAAAAGTCTTCCAAAAAGAAAGGTACATTGCGTACAACAACTCCTTACACAGCTTCATAATGAGTAAGGGAATGGGTCCAAGTCTGCACTTGGACCCATTCTTTCTTTTACTGGCTTTTTATCCTACTCCAAGGAGAGATGAGAAATGACGAGTTCCACGGTAACTTCACTAACGCGGTATCGCAGCCGCTATATTCCGCTAATCGAGCAGGCCTGGCAGCGTATGTCGACGGAATCGGAAACTTCCTTTCTGGCGATTACCGGAGCTGGTGGAAGCGGGAAACTGGATACCTTTCGGGCATTTGCCGAATCCCACCATTCGCCTCATCAGGCATTTTACACAAATGGCAGTCAGCTGGCCAACGGGTATTTTGCCGGTTTTTACCCGCTGTTTATGTATATGATGGCCGCCTGCGAGGCCGAGTATCCCGAAATTATTGCCCGGCACGAACAGTCCATCAAGCGCCTATTTCCATTTATCCCGTCGGCGTCCTACCAGGTGCCGGCAGATCTCACCAATCTGGCTCTGCAGGAAGAACGGACACGTTTTTATCATCATGAATTTCAGGAAAAGCTGCTGCATGGGATCTATGAATTTTTCATCGATTATTGCGAGCATGCCCGGGAGCAATTCGTGCTGGTCATTGATAATGCGGATCAGCTCTCACCGACGATTCAGATGCTGCTCCGCATTATGAGCTACCGTCAGGAATGGCAGGAGACGATCCGGATTGTCCTCTTATTTGATGGCGATATGAATTACGAACTGCGGCGTCACTGTGAGCAGGTACACATTGAGCCGCTGGATCATGCAGAGGCGGTGGAGATTCTCGCTGTCCATGATATCCCTGCCGTTCAGGCGCGTGTGCTGGATGAGATGCTGCATATCGCTTCCGGTAATACGGCAGGTCTGCTGCTGCTGACCGAATGCATGAATGATTCCCTGCCCGTGTTCAATTACCTGACCCTGGATACATACACCGATTTTTATCTGAGCCGCAAAGGGCAGGCTTTCCGTTATGCGTTGCTGAAGCAGTATATCCAGCAGGATGGTATCGACGATCATCCGGCGGCTGTCCGCAACTATGCGATCAGCCCGGTTGAACTGAAAGACCAGCTGCACCGTCAACGTATACGCGAGATGGAGCAGCAGCCGATGGAAGAGCGGATTATGCATCCTGTTCATTATGTCTCGCTGAGCTCCGAAGTGGAACAGCTGACACTGCTCGCTCCGGTAGCGATCAAGCTGCAGGAGATCGGCGTGTATAACACCTGGTTCGACCTGTTCTCCCGCTATTTCATCAACGCGGATCTGAGGATGCTGCCGGATGGGGATGAACTGCATAATGCTGTGTTTGTACGAATGTCGTTCATTCTGTATTCACTCGGTATTGCCAAAATGTCGATTCCCTATCTGGAGTTCTTTTATGAGAACTTTCCGGAGAGCAAGCTGATTCCGATGATTCTCTATTCCCAGAGCATGACCTATGGACGGTATCAGGTACCGGTCCAGCTGGATAAGGCCGAACATTTTGCCATGATGAATCTGGAAAAGATTGATTCCATGTTCAAGGATCATCCGAAGCATGTGTATGTCAAAGTATTTGCCGAGAATGCGCTGGCGTATATCCGGGCCAAGCAGGGTCGTTTCGATGAAGCGATCGAGCTGTGCACGGCAGGTATTCACAAAATGAAAGACATTTACGGGGAGGACAAATATGCGCTGCATCAGTCTATCCTCGTCTACAATACCGGCCAGATCTACGAGATTCTCAAAGACTTTGATAAGGCGTACGAAATGTATGACCATGCGATCCGCCTCGATCCCTATTACGGAGAGTATTACAACGATATGGCCAATCTGCTGCAAAATCATGGCCGTCTGGAGCAGGCACTGGATTACTATCAGCAGGCGATTGACCTATGCCCGCCCTACTATGAAGCCCATATGAACCGGGCAGGCGTGTATGAGAAGCTGGGGCAGTCCGAACAGGCCTATCAGGATTATCTGCGCGTGATTGAACTCAAGCCGGATACCGCCCATGCCTACAGCCAGCTTAGTACGCTGTGCTATCAGGAGGAATGGTATGATGAGGCGGAGGAATGGATCAACCAGGCGATCTATTACCAAACAGGCGAAGCCCTGTTTTACAACAATAAAGGGTTGATCCTGCAGGAGCAGCAGCGTCATGACGAAGCCAGGCAGTGCTTTGAAGAGGCGATTCACCGCAATCCGCGTCTGTCGGAAGCGTACAGCAATGCAGCGGTGCTGGCATTCGAGCAGGAACAGTATGAGCAGAGCCTGACGCTGATCAACCAGGCGATTGAACTGGATGCCGATCCGGATTACCGGATTAACCGCGGGATTGTCTATCGGGCGCTACAGGATACCGAGCAGGCACTGGCGGAATTTGAATATGCCCGTCAGCACAAGCAGGCGGATGATTATGTGGATCAATTGATCCGGGAGACGACGACTGTCTCCTGAGTATTTTTGCCGGCTGGTCTGAGGACATTATGACGCGGAGATTCCGGTTGTCGTAATGTCCTCACCTGCGTCGATACCGGTATTCCATATGAATGTCTTTGAGGAGGTAGGTCGTAATGAATATGGTTCTGGTTCGATTATGGCCGGTATATCTGGCCTATGCGCTCAGTCAGTTTGGCAACTGGGCGTTTCGTGCGGGCTTTGTCTATGCGCTGTATGATCAGCAGAATGGTTCCAACTCGGTGCTGGGCTGGACAATTGTACTCGTCTATGTACCGGTGCTGCTCGGCGGGAAGCTGCTGTCTCCCTGGACCGACCGCTTTGACAGCCGCCGCACGCTGATCTGGATCGATATCTCACGGGCGGTATTGCTGCTGCCGCTGCTGTTTATTCATGACTTTGCCAATACGGGTGTGGTAGTAATGAGTCTGGTCGTGGTCATGATCCTCAGCCTGTTTACACCGGTATTCTCTTCTGCCCAGTCCGTCTATATCCGCAAGCAGATCGATGAGGAGCATATTACACCTGCCCTGGCAGTTATCTCTAATCTGGACTGGCTGTGTACGCTGATCGGTACGATGTGCGGTCCGCTGCTGCTGATTTATTTGGATTTTCAGAAAATCGTAATGATCGACCTGCTGACCTTCATTGCATCCATTCTGATATTCTACGCATTATTGCAGAAAAATACCGGAGGCAAGCAGGCGCCTCAGACAGCTGCCTCCGCTCAGCCGGAAGCAGCTCCAGCCGGCAAGCTGATCAATCTGGCCGTGCTGTCCATTTTCTTTTTGAATCTGGGTGCTGGCGTAATCAATCTCTATCCGAACGTCATTGCCCGCAATGTATACGGGGTGGGCGAGATCGGTCTGAGTTATGTGTATCTTGCCAACGGACTGGGAGGGCTGCTGGGTGCACTGCTGATCGCACAGCTGCGCAAAAAGTTTCAGCTGCTGCATATTGTGGGCGTCGCTTCATTGTGTATCGCACTGTCGCTGTTCTTGATGGGGCTGCTGAATCAGTTTGTGGTGTCCATTGTGGCATCCTCGCTCATGTTGTTGTTTGGCCAGCTGTTCGGCGTCGGGGTTCATTCCTATTTGCTGAAAAATAATCCGGTCAGCCAGACAGGACGCATTACCGGGCTGTTTATGTATGCGACCTTCTCAGGGGTAGCGTTAAATGCTATATTATTCGCGACTTTATTATCTTCGGCATCGGTTGGGGTGCTATCGCTGTTTCTGACTCTTTGCGCAGTGTCGGCAGGGGTCTCGGCGGTATTGCTGCTGATCTATGTGCTGCTCAAGTCGCAGGCGGAGAAAAGGGAGCAGGCCGTCACAGCCGATCCGGTCAAGCAGACGTAAGCGGTAGGTATGTATACGGTAAGTATGTATATTGAAGAAAATGGGGTGTATGCATGACGGAATGGAAAAAGCTGAGCCTGTCGGCGATAGCCGATCAGGTACAGGGCGAATACAGCAATTTTGTACTGGAGCAGGCGAATGACCATTGTGTACGGATCGCTGTCTTTACGGGGGAATATCAGTGGCATTACCATCCGGATTCGGATGAGATTTTCATGGTGCTGGAAGGGGAACTGCTCATGGATCTGCCGGATGGCATTACGCTGGCAATCGGACCGGGAGAAGTATTCAAAGTGCCTGCCGGGGTAGTGCATCGTACACGTGCAGAGGTGCGGACCGTGAATTTGTGCTTTGAGCGGGAGGAAGCGGCAACCGTATTTACGGAAATGCAGCAGGAGAACGTCTGATGGATACCCGCGCCTGCTGGAGCGGCTGGAGTCTGGAAGCGGAGATGGCGCTGCCTTTTCATTATGATGAGGAGCAATTGGAAGAGATGATGGACCGGTATGCGGCGATGCTGTCACCGACCAGCGCTTCGCCTTTCTCGTTGGAGGGCAAGCAGGAGAGACAGGCGCAGTATGGCACGATCTGTCTGTGGAGAACGAGGGTGCTTGTATCGGCAGCCGCACATATTCAAGTGATCGGGCTGGAAAATAACGAACTGCCGGAGACTGCACGGCTGTACTGGAATGGTCAGTATATGGAAGAAAGTGCCCAGCCCCTGACCCTGTATCCGGGTTCGCACTGCCTTTCTCTGCTGCTGTACAGCCCCAAGCCGGAGGAAGAGCAGGAATCCTCCGATCCCGATTCGGGTGAAGAGAGATTATCATTCCAGCTGGAGGATGCAGACTACGATCCAGGCGAAGGCGAATTGCTCTTCCTGCTGCAGGATGAGGAAGGTCCTCTGCCGCTGGCCCCTGATGCGGCCAACCTGCGATTCAGCCTGCATGATATGGATACGCTGAGTGAATACATAGAAGCTGCCGTTTCTCCGGATGGAAAATGGGCAGCGATCATTACCCGTCATACCGATCTGGAGCAGGATCAGTACAATTATCCAATCGGGATCTACCGGGTGACATCCGCCGGACTGAAGCTTCATCGGAGCCTGTCTGTCCGGGAACCGCATACCCTGCGTTTCTCTGCGGATAGCCGGCGTCTGGCCTTTATCGCCGTTGCCAGCGAAGGATACTGGGATATGATTATTTGTCTGGAACTGGCGAACGGTCGGGAGCGCATTCTGATCTCCGGGCTCCATCATGCCGGACAATTAGCCTGGCATCCACAGAGGGATGAGCTGTTTTTTGTATGTGATGATCATGATGGTCCGGAAGAGTACCGGGTGCTGCACATCCGGGAACTGCCGCAGCGACTGCCCTGGTGGCGACCGCAAAAGGTGATCGGAAGATTGCTGCTGAATCAGCTCATGCCAGGTGGAGAAGTGCTGCTCCAGCGTATATCTCCCAAAATGTACGATATCCAGCATCTGCATGTTCATGGTGAATATCTGTATTATGTGGAGGAACAGCGCGGCAGCTCTATCCACCCGGCACTGCTGCTTCATCGACTGAATCTGTTATCGGGTACGGACAAAATGCAGCAGCTGCCAAATGCCATCATTACCGGTATGCAGCTGTCTCCCTCCGGGCAGCAACTGGCTTACATCGGTTCCCGTTGGCAGGGCGAAGCGGGGGAGGAAAAGAAGAAAAGAGCAGATCGAAATAGTGCCAATTCATCAGAGGAATCAGACGCACAGGCAGCTCCCTCTGCTGCCGATCCGGCCGTCATCGGCTCAGAGGCGGCATACGGATACGGCATCAATATTTATGACCTGCGCACTCATATTCTGCAGTTGGCCGACGGCTCCATTCAGCAGCTGGATCATCCGTCTCCGGCGCAGTCCGGCACTCCTGTCGGCATAGCCCGGCTGAATCAGGAATTGGCATGGGTAGGCGAAGATCATCTGCGCTATGTGATTACAGCAGGCTCGATCACCGGTATAGCCGATTGCCACGGTATCGCTGAAGGCCAGCTTCAATATGGAATTCGGCTGGATACCGGAGCGTCCCGGCTGCACAGCTTTACTGCTGCCGGAGAAGCGCTGGCAGTACACTCCGAATATGGACACCCCTACAAGCCTGCATGGTATGCACAGAATCCGATCCACCCGGCTGCGGATACGGAGAAGAAGTGGAATACGCTTGCTCTCCATGCCGATTCCTCCCTGCTGGCGGAAGGGTCGCTCGCCTATCGCTGGGCGGGCTATCAGCCGATTGCCCGGCAATCCTCCGAAAGAGAGAGTGAAGGTAGTATAGAGAAGGCGAGGATGTGGATCGCCTGGCCGGAACAGTCCGCTGCCGCAGAGCAATCGTCCATCCCGCTGGTCGTCTATTTGTACGGTGGGGCTTCTCCACTGCTGCAGGGATTCGATCCGCTGCACCAGTGCCTGGTAACCCACGGCATGGCGGTACTGGTGCTGAATCCGCTGGGCGCAGCAGGTTATGGAACATCCTCCGCGGATCGGCATGTCAACGACTGGGGACGGGAAGCGGTTGGAGAAATCAGCGAGATGCTGGAAGAGGTACTGGAACGGTATCCGGTACTGAATCGGCGGGCTGCAGGCATTTACGGAGGCAGTTATGGCGGTTTTCTGAGTTATCTGCTGGCAGCCCGTACATCATGGTTCAGTGCGGTATGTACCATTGGCGGAATCAGCAATATTACGAGCTACTGGGGCAGCAGCCAGGTGGGGTATTTGTATGGTCTGTCTGCATTGTCCGGCAGTTATCCATGGTCTCATCCGGAGCTGTATGTGCAGCAGTCGCCTTTATTTTACAGTCAGCATATTCAGGCACCGGTTCTGATGCTGCATGGAGAACAGGATCGTAATGTGCCGGTCGGCGAATCCGAGCAGCTGTTCACCGCGCTGCGCATGCAGGGCAAAACGGCAGAGATGATGATCTTTGCAAATGAACAGCATGCCATTCGTTCCAAGCCAAGAGCCTATGGCGCTTCCCAGAAATACATAGTGGCCTGGTTCGAGAAGTATCTGAACCGGAACCCGCAGCTGTGGGAAGAACTAACCGGATCAGAGATTGAAATTACATTGGATTAAGTGGCTATAGACGTACTGATTGATTGGCGCTGATATAGAGGACAGTATTTTCATCCGAGACCCAGCTGCAGATACTTAGGCCTGTCATATTTCTGAAATAACAAACACCCCTCTGCATATTATACAGAGGGGTGCTGCTGTAGATCATAAGCAGCTGACGGAACAGGATGACAGGATGGCCAAGTTGTCTTTCCGGCAGCTATCTTTTCTTAGTTGGAGGCTGAACCCTGATCGACTACAGCTACCGTGCTGAGCTGGCCGCTGGCGAACTGGAGGCCCACGTTGCCGCTTGCATCCTTAACAACTTTTGGCTGGATCAGTTCGGAACTGCCATCTGCATACTTGGAGAAAATACGCAGCTGCTGGAGCCATTTTGCCTGGGCTTCTGCGTTTTGCGAGAGCAGCTTGCTGCTCACCGGCAGAGTCAGTTGAACCAGCTGGTTTTGCAGATTGCTTTCGACAGTGACCGGGTTCCCCAGAATGGTACCTGCCTGGGATGGAGTCAGGCTGGCAACTGTATTACGGAGCGGCTGCAGTAGAGCGCCATCCTTGACCGGTGTCAGGTTGAAATGAAGATCGTTATTGATGCTGTTCAGTACGGATACCGGAATGGTCACCGAGACATTATTAGTCATAATCTCCAGATCGGTGCCTGTTCGCTTCAGTGACTGTGAAGCTGATACAGGCAGAGTGATGCTGGTCGAAGCGACTTCATTCAGCAGATCCGGAACAGACAGTCGTGCTGTCGTCTCACCGGAAGTCAGGCGTGCAACTGCCTGGTTCAGTCCGCTGCTGGATAATGTGATCATATCGGTCTTTTTGCCGTCCGGCTGAATGGTCCGTACGCCTGTAACCGCATTGGATACGGAAGAGCTTCCAGTAGTGCTGGATGTGCCGGTACCGGTAGACAGGCTGATCGTCTCCGAAGTGCTGTTGGAACTGCCGCGAGCCGTATCCCTGACGGTAACGATCGCACTGCTGGAATAGCTGCCATCTACCGTCGTTACGGTAATGATCGCTGTACCCTTGTTCAGTGGAGTAACCACGCCATTGGCTACAGTTGCAACAGACGGATCACTGGTTGTCCAGAGTACAGCAGGATTGCTGGCATCTGCCGGCAGTACGGTTGCTGTCAGCGTCTGGGTCGTGCCTCTTTTCTTCAGGCTGAGTGTCTGTGTGTCCAGAGAGACGCTGTCCACCGGTACGGCTTCCATCTGATCCGTAAAGCTTGCACGGCTCAGTGGTGTGTTCGGCTGTACATGACTCAGATAGCCATTATTATCCGGTAGAATGACGAGACCGTAGCCTCCATTATTGGTGCCTATATCCTGGAAACTGCTGCTTGTGACCGGAAGCTTGCGCAGCTGTGGAGCGCCTATTTTGTACGTGTGGAAGTTGCCTGCATTCACGTACAGATTGCCATACGGGCCAAAAGCAATGCCATACATCGCAACCGGGTACTCGGCTACCAGCTGTGGAGCAGTGGCCAGATTGTCATTGAAACGAACAATTTTGGAATTCAGATGACTGCTGTACTGCAGGGAAAGGTACAGACGTCCCTGATTGTCAAACGTCATACCGGTTACACCGACCTGACCGTCAGCGGTGTAATAGACTTCGCTGTAATTCGCCAGCTGCTGTGCAGTCAATGGGAGATCACCCTGCAGATTGGCGGCAAGCACCTTGTACACATTGGCACTACCGGTCTTGGAATAGAACAGGTCGCCACTGCTGTTGAATGTGAGCGAGATCATATTTTGATCGGCAGCGATCAGATGCTTCTTGAACGTAGTACCCGAGATCTTGTAAATACCCAGGCTGTAGTCCGCATAATACACATCATTATTGTAATACGTCAGACCAAACGGGCGATCGACTTTCACTTCTGTCAGCTTGGTCGGTGCCGGTTTAACGATGACGGTACGTGTCACTTCAGCGGCGGCTGTGCCGGATGAGTTGGTGACATTGTAATGAACGATATACGTACCCGGTACGCTTGTATTCACGCCAGACACGGTAGAACCGTTGAAGGTATACGTTACTTTCGGAAGCAGTGGAGAAGAGGAAGATGGATCTGCAATGGTTACACCCGGATCGGTGTATACATCGTCCGCCTCAACCTGGACGGTGGCATTGCCTTTCAGCGTGATTACCGGTTTGGCTGCCTGCAGAGAGATTTTCACGATACTGCCTGCTGTACCCATATAGGCCTGTCCATCCGGCAGGAATACCAGTCCGTAGGCACTGTAATAATTGTTGGGAGTAATATTGACGATCGCATTGGGAGCAAGCGGCGCACTGCCGAAGTTTTGGGCAGATGCACGATAGATGCGGGAATCATTGCCGCCTGCATAAAAATTGCCTTCATTATCAAAAGTAAAAGCTCTGAGCGAGGTAGGGAAATTGGTGATAACCGTCACAGGCTGCTTGGTGACCGGTGGAACCTTGATAATCGCTTTGTTGGTATAATCCGAATAATACAGGTTACCGCTGCCGTCAACAACCAGTCCATAAATATAAGTCGGACCAGGATGCGTATAATATACCGTACTGCGGCTGGCAAGTTCCGATTCCGTCATTGGAAGAGAAGACAGATAGCTGCTGTTTAATTTGTAAATGCGCGGATCGCTGTCAATGCTGTAGTAGAGATTGCCCTCTGAATCAACAGCAACAGCCATAAATGCTTTGAATGCATCGGCAATGGTAGTCACTTCGCCGGTCGTTACAGATACACGAATCAGTGCTTTGTAGCGCTGGGCGACATAGACGTATCCATCATGATACGCTACGCCATAGGCTGCGGTAATGCCGAGCTTGGAAAGGTCTACATAGGCAGGTAACGCCTGCTTGATCTCGATCGTACGCTGTACTTCATCGGCCGATTGCCCAGCCGGGTTGGTCACATTGTAATGTGCCGTATAGATGCCCGGTGTGCTGGTGTCCACGCTGTTAACATCCATGTTATTCAGGGTGTAGGTTACGTTGGCTGCCTTGAGATCCGGGTAGGTGTCATCCTGTACGGTGGCTCCGGATTCCACATATGCCTGTCCGGCAGTCAGTGTAATCTGTGGATCACCTGTCAGCGTAATGATCGGCTTGGTGGCATATACCGAAGTGGCTACGCTGTACCCGCTGCCGCCATACTGAACAACTGGTGCAGCGGCCGCAGAATCGGGTGAAGCATACGTATCTCCGGTAACCGATGATCCACTGGATACACTGCCGGTATCCGTACTTTCCCCGTCTGCGTAAGCCGTTGACAATGAAGCTCCAGGTAATACGAGTGATGCGGCCAGACAAAATGAAATCAGTTTTTTGGCATTTTGCAATGAGCTATCCCCTTTTGTGTAAATTCCAAGCCTGCGAAGCGACCTAAACAGCAGCAACTGAAAATTTCTGCGAAATGACTAAGTTGCTGAAATAATATATGGAATGTTATCGACGGTATGAATAAAAAAGTTTAGATTCGAATCTATTTTTATACAAATTTATTTATATATTTTCTGGAAACAATAAAAAACCAGCCCGCTTTCGTAGTGAAAGACGGGCTGGTTTGCAGAGGGAATTATAAAATGGAGTGGATAGCTTCTAATAATTAAGCTTCAAAATGGTCTGTTTACGCTTTTCGTAATCTTCGGTTTGGCTTACATATCCTGTACCATCCGTCAAAAATGCAATACCATAATTCCCTCCTGTATAAGGGATTTTCGTTAAGCTGTCCGTTTGTACCGGTATTGTCTTCAGCTGTTCGGCCGTAACCTTGTAAGTGGCATAGCGCACCATAGGCAGTTCAACTGTAGTAATATACAGATCGCCGGTTGGAGAGAAGTCCATATCACAAGATGAAATGGGCAGCGTAGTGATCAGTGTTTGTTTATTCCAGTCATCTCCAGTTAAACGAACAATTTCGGAAGAGCCCCCTTTTTTACCATAAATTGTTACAGCAGCGTACAATCTACCCTGATTATCAAATTCAAGCCCTCTAATTTTATGCGGAGCCCCACTAGTTTCTTTGGCAGAGAAAGGCATGTACGTACGGCTGAGTTTCATCAGCTGATCGGCTGTAAGGGTTTTGCCGCTCTGCAGATGTTTGGCTTCGATTTTGAAAATCATGTTATCCATGTCATAGCGTGTAAAGAACAAATCGCCGGCTGAGTTAACGGCTACAGCGGATGTATCTTCAATCGCTGCCAATCTCGTTTTTTGCATGGTCTGCAAAGAGATCTTGTACAGTCCGTGATTGGGGTTGTCTTTATAAGCATAATTGGACAGATACAGATTCTGGCTGTCAGCATCCATGCTGTTAATTCCGGTAATATACCAGTCGGTTAATTGGCTAGGAGTAGGTTTGACAGTCACTTCACGCGTTTTTTCCAGAGAAGCAATACCGGCTGGATTTACTGCTACATAATGAATAGTGTAGATGCCTACCTTACTGGTATCCAGTTCAGGCACAAATGTACCATTAAGGGAATAAGTGATCCGGGTATCAAACTTCGAATATTTCTCGTCCTCAATAAGTTGAATACCAGGATCTGTATAAATATCGCCTTGAACCACGTTATCGGAATATCCATTTAACGTAATAATAGGTCGGGAATCCGGGAAGACACGTTTCAGCTTTTTTCCATCGCTGGTATACGATTTACCATCCGGCAGGAACAGAATACCCAGTGCATCCTTGGCTAGTAATGGATCGGACTTGTAAGGCTTCAGTTTGCTGTCATCTATAGGCAGTGTTCCTTTGAGCTCGGCAGCAGGGATTTTGTTGAGGCCTCTGACAAAGTCATAGGAACTCGTCCAAAGGTCGGTTTTAAAGTACAGATTTCCTGCGCTATCAAAGCCAATCCCCATAATAGTCTCTACCTCATCGATTACAGGCTCCAGCGTTTTGGATGTAGTATTCCAGCGCATCAGGCCATATCCGTCAAACCGATTATTATGAATAGAGATATACATTTGGTTGCTGCTGCTTATGGCAAGGCCGCTGATTCCTTTGGTGGGAACATAGGCGTAGTTAATACTCTTCGCCAGCAGCTGATCGGCAGTTAGTGGTTGATTTAGAGAAGCGGCATCAACTTTTTTGATATACGTATATTCCGGATTTTTGGCATTCGGTACGGTGTAGTACAAGCCGCCCTTGGAATCGACAGTCACAGCCTGCAGATTCAGCGTATTAGAGCCGTATACCAGCTGTGTAACGGTACGAGTAGATAGGGAGACTTTGGACAAACCATTATTGCCCTGGGCGATGTAGGCGTGATCTTTATAATATGCCATGCCGTAAGGTGTGGGAATATTCAGAGTCTCCAGCCGATAGGGATCTGCTACTCCTGGGCTGGTAGGTGCTCCATCGTAAAAAGAAGTCTTATAAATATGTGCCTTGGAATAATCCATATTGGTAACGTAACCTTCTCCGTTCGGGAGGAAGGTTATTCCATGATACTGGCGGGTGGAATCGTCTACACCTTTATCCAATATGTTGGAAGTTAACACGGGCTGATCTTCCTGCAGTACACTGGCAGGGATTTTGTATGTGCCATGATAATCAAAGCCTGTAAAATTGGCATACAGATTACCGCCAGGGCTAATTTCAATATCTGCAATGTCACTCAGATTTTTGCGGATAATGTCATCTCCTTCGCCAAATTGCTGGAACGAAGAAAGTGTGTTATCCATTGAGCGGATAATGATTGCATGTTCATAACGACCGTTGAGTGGTTGTATTGCCGAAATGTACAAACGACCCTGGCTGTCAAAGTCCAGACCCATGATTTCAATACGTTCTTTTTCACTCTCTTCTGCAGAGAAAGGCTTTATTTCCTCGGCAGCTGCCCATAATGCTGAACTTGTCAAAGGCTGATTCTCATTCAGATAGCGGCTTTCCAATTTGAAGAAGCAGCCATGATCCCTGGCAGCTGAGAAGTAAAGATCACCTGAATTGCTAACAGCGACGCCTTGTACATCGGACAACTTGACGACAAGCTTGCGGCTGTAGTCTTTCAAAGATACTTTGTAGATACCGCCATCTGGATTATCTATAGTCGATGGATTGGCAATATAGACGGCGTTATTGGCATAATCCATACTGACAGGATTAGTGAAGTCGACTTCTGTCAGGTTTTTAGGTATTTCTTTGATAACAACAGTACGTGTAACTTCCTTAGCAGAGCGCTGATCCGGTGTAGTTACGTTATAGTGGACAGTATATGTTCCGACCATATGAGTATCAATGGCTTCTACAGGTTTTCCATTCAGAGAGTAGGTGATCTGTGTTTTGAGATCATGATACTTTTCGTCTTCAGCATAAGCCGAGGCTTCCTGATAGGTTTCTCCATTGATGAGAGTGATGGAAGATTCTCCATTCAGGGTGATCAGAGGACGCCCATCCATAAAGATACGGCGAATTTTTGTACCATCTGTAGAGTAGGAGGTTCCATCCGGTAAAAATACCATTCCACTAATAAGATACTTCAGATCAGGATAAGTCTTGTAAGGCGTTAGCATCTTATCATTGACGGGCAAAGAATGCAGCGAGCTGGCTTCGATTTTCTGGATACCTGATCGGATGGTTGTTCCATCAGTTGTGGAGTATCCGTAGGTATCTATGTACAGATTATCCTGGGAGTCAAAAGCAATTTTCTCAATTTTGTGGCTTGTATTGGAGAGAACAGGCTCAAGGCTTTGTGAATCGCTGTTCCATTTCATTACACCCGAGAGATTTTCAGAATTACGATCGGGAATCGTAACGTAAAGCTGGTCTTTGGAGTCAAAAGCCATACCTGTAATTTCCACATCGCTTGAGGCAGAGGAATAATTGGCATAATCAGTGCTCACATTCAATAGCTGCTCAAAAGTAAGCGGAAGTTGAAGAGAGCGAAGGCTGACTTTCTTTATGTAAGAGCTCCCAAGCGGAATGTAATACAAGTTGTCTTGTGAATCTACAGCAATACTTTGAATAAAGTAATAATTGCTTTTCAAAATAGTGGTAGTCTGCCCTGTCGTAAGGGATATCTTGGATATGCCATTCGAACCTTGTGCAAAGTATAGCGCTCCATTACGGTAGGTCATATCATATACATATGGAAAATAGAACTGATCTGGCTTGTACACAATGTCAGATACAGTCGTGGAGCTTGGCAGCGGGCTGATCACCGGCAATTCGTATACACTGGATTGTACATCGTTGGATGAAGAAACAGGCAATTCGCTGGAAGATACATCCACCGCTACAGATGCTTCTCCTGAGCTAGTTTCTGCCGCAAAAGCAGCGTTCCCTGTCAGCCCCGGCAATACCAGAGAAAATGCCAGACAGGTTGAAATAAACTTTTTCATTATAAACCTCCTTTTTATTGGTAAATCTGTTGCTACCAACCTAATATAACAGCATACGCTAACCGTACCATATAGGCACTTAGCAATGTTTTTTAATTTGGAATATCTCATTCTGAGGAATACGGACTCATTATTTAGGAAACTCACACTCCCTTTTAAAATCCTGCATTCGATATAAGGCACTATCCTAATATATTGATAAAAATCCTTGTTATTGTGCAAACGAATGCTCTAATCAAAATAATCTTTGGAAATATTAATATTCAACATTTCTATTAAGGAAAGATATGGATAAAAATTTTGTGAGAAATGTACAAAAAAGGATTGCTAATCAGGAAGCGATGGAATAAAATGTTCTTGCAGCCATCTGTAAACGCTTTCAAATAGATAATTAACTTACTTTCAAAGAAGGGGAAGAATAGACAGAGACAGCGGCGAGAATTTGATAAATAAATTGAAACCGCTAACAAAATCTTGTTTACTTTTTGTACCAAAAATAAGAGAATGGTATAAAAGTAAAATTTATCTATTTGTGGCCGTCATTTTGCAAAACCAGTATACCAAATGAGAGGGTTGAGTCTATGAAACGCAAGTGGAAGAAAAACGGTTCTATGACTTTGATGATGGTATTGTTGTTTTCCGTAGTAATGAGTGCGTGTTCCGGCAACACCGGAACCACAAACAGTTCGCAGACTGGCAACGAGGGAACAGGAAATCCGGCCGCAACGACAACTTCAGGCGCTGACCTGATCAAGACTGCCAAAGTACCGGCAGGCTCTGAACTGGAAAAGGCGCTAAATGGTGAATATAAAGGTAAAAAGGTAACGATGTACGGCCCTTTCGTAGACGCGGATGAGCAGAAGTTCAATGCCAGTATCAAGGCATTTGAAGAAGCCACAGGCATCGATATCGCTTATGAAGGCTCCAAAGAATTTGAAGCTACAATCAATGTACGCGTCAACGGCGGCAATGCACCGGATATCGCCGATTTTCCGCAGCCGGGTCTGCTGGAAGGCTTCGTGAAATCCGGCAAGGTTATTGACGTAGCTTCCTTTATGCCGGATGACTACATGAAGCAGCAGTACCAGCAAAGCTGGCTGGATATGGCGAAAATGACTGGTCCGGACAATAAAGACATCACCGCAGGCGTGTGGGCACGCAGCAGTGTGAAGAGTCTGGTCTGGTACAACAAAGCGGCTTTTGAAGAAGCAGGCTACACTGTTCCAAAAACATGGGACGAAATGATGAAACTGACCGACCAAATCGCTGCTGATGGCGATCCTGCCTGGAGCGTAGGCATCGAGAGCGGCGCAGCAACTGGCTGGCCGGCGACTGACTGGCTGGAAGATATCATGCTGCGTACCACTACTCCGGAAAATTACGATAAATGGGTAAGCGGCGAACTGCCTTTCACCGATCCTATCGTTAAAAATGCAGTAACCAAAATGTCCGATATCTGGTTTAACGAAGATTATGTATACGGCGGACGCAGTTCCATCGTAACAACGAACTTCGGGGATGCGGTAAAACCTTTGTTCACCGATCCTCCAAAAGCATGGCTGCATCGCCAGGCTGGATTTATCGTATCGTTCTTCCCTGAAGGATTGCCGGCTGACCAGTACGACTGGTTCCCGTTCCCATCCATCGATGAGAAATACGGTACACCGGCTCTGATCTCCGGTGACATCTATGCCATGTTCAACGACCGTCCGGAAGTGCGTGCAGTTATGGAATTCTTTACAACTGCCGAATCACTGCAAAGCTGGGTCAAATCCGGTGGCGTAACGCCTCCGATGAACGGTACACCGGACGACTGGTTCGCGAATGACCAGGAACGCCGCATGTCCGAATTTGTACAGACTGCAGACACCATCCGCTTTGATGGCTCTGACCTGATGCCAGGCTCTGTCGGCGCAGGTACGTTCTGGAAAGGCATGACCGACTATGTGAGCGGTACAGCCAATCTGGATGAGGCCATGCAGGAAATCCAATCCGGCTGGAAGAAATAACCGGCCTTTATACAACATGAGATCAACACGTCAGACGGACCGGTATTGATCGGTCCGTTTGGTGTGATTAAGGGAGCATTTTTGCAAATGCCAAAGGGGGAAAGCAAATGGACGCAGGCAATGAAATCAATGTAAGGGGCAAACAGCGCTTCACACCGCGCCTGATTCTGTTATCCATCCTCGTTCCTTTACTGAATTTGGGAGTGCATACGCTAATATTCCTGTTCTTCCGTGACTCTGGTCTTCCTCCGATGTTTAATGCACTGCTGGCTGTAATCTGGGGGATCTTCGGCATCTATTCCATCTACTTTACCCTGAACTGGGTCGTTGAGCAGTATCCGGATAAATGGAAAGAAAGGGTCACCCCGTATGTATTCGTCGGACCTGCTGTGCTATTGCTCGGATGGCTGCTGTTCCTGCCGACGCTGCGTACATTGTATCTAAGCTTTTTTAACGCGGACTCCACCAAATTTGTCGGACTGGCCAACTTTGGGGCGGTCTTTACCGACAGACTGCTGCTGACCGCGCTGCGCAATAACCTGATGTGGGTCGTCATCGGCACGCTGGCCTGCGTCATTCTGGGACTACTGGTCGCTGTACTGGCGGATCGCAGCAGCTTTGAGCGGCTGGCCAAAGCGATTGTATTTATGCCGATGGCGATTTCCTTTGTCGCTGCCGGGGTTATCTGGAAATTTATCTACTACTACCAGCCGGGCGACGAACAGATCGGTCTGCTGAATGCGATTATTATCCAGTTTGGCTTCCAGCCGCAGGGCTGGCTCAGTATGGTGCAGCCGTGGAATAACCTGTTCTTGATCGTCATCCTCGTCTGGATGCAGACCGGGTTCGCGATGGTTATTTTCTCGGCGGCGATCAAAGGGATTCCCGAAGATATGCTGGAAGCGGCACGGATGGACGGCGCGGGCGAGATCCGTATTTTCTTCAAAATCATGCTGCCGGTGATCTCGGGCACTGTGCTCGCTGTAACAACAACCATTATTGTATTTACACTGAAAATATTTGATGTGGTCATGATCATGACTGGCGGTCAGTATGGTACCGAGGTCGTCGCGACCGAGTTCTATCGTCAGCTGTTCATGTACCAGAATGCCGGTTACGGTTCCACACTTGCGATCGTGCTGCTGATCGCCGTTATTCCGGTCATCATCCTAAACGTTCGCCAGCTTCAGAAGGGAGGCAACCTCTAATGCGCAAAAAAGTCAAAGCTCCACGCCGCAAAGGTCACTGGCTGGTCAATCTGATTCTAGGCATTATCTGCGTTGTCTGGTTCATCCCGACATTGGGGCTGCTGATCTCCTCTGTACGTCCGGCCGCAGATATTTTGCAGACCGGCTGGTGGACCGTTATCCCGCATCGTCAGTGGGACAGCGTCGGCCAGATCAAGCTGGACCGTGAGACCGATCTGCGCAAGCCGATTCAGGTGAACGGACAGACGTTTCAGGATGATCAGCTCAAAGCAGGGGTAGAGGTGGGCGACCAGCGTCTGATCTGGGAAAATCGCCGCTCTCGTACGGTAGACGTGCAGGAAAAGAAATGGGGTTCTTCGACCAACTTTACTCTGCAGAACTATGAGACCGTGCTCGGTGGTAAAGAGTACAAAATCACCCAGCCGGACGGTACGGTGCAGACAGAGCAGGGCAGCGGTATGGGCCGCTCCTTCTGGAATACGATCGCGGTCGTTGTACCGTCGACCGTTATTCCGATCTTTATTGCCTCCTTTGCCGCTTATGCGTTTGCCTGGTTGAAGTTCAAGGGACGCAAAGCATTCTTTATCGTCGTTATTGCACTGCTCGTCGTACCGCTGCAGGTTGCACTGATCCCGATCCTGCGTGACTATACCGCACTTGGACTGAACGGGACGTACTTTGGGATATGGATGGCGCATACCGCTTTTGGTCTGCCGCTGATTACGTACTTTATGTATAATTCGATCAGCCAGCTGCCCAAGGATCTGTTCGAATCGGCCTTTATGGACGGCGCGAGCAACTTTACGATCTTCTCCAAGTTGATTCTGCCGCTGTCTGTACCGGCGCTTGCCTCGATCTGTATCTTCCAGTTCCTGTGGGTATGGAATGACTATCTGGTATCGCTTATCTTCCTCGGCTCCCAGCCGGAAGTACAGGTACTGTCCATGAGTATTGCCAACCTGGTCGGATCACGTGGCAGTGACTGGCATCTGCTGACCGCAGCTGCATTTGTCTCCATGCTGACACCGCTGGCTGTATTCTTCGCTCTGCAAAAGTACTTTGTACGCGGACTGCTTGGTGGATCGGTCAAAGGATAAGAGCAAAGCGATGATCCCGTTGCTGTGCAAGCAGCGGCTGGATCGCTTCATAAGGTAACGTCTGCAAGATGATTGGAACAGCGTATAGCCGCCGAATATCCGGCTATATCGCATTTGGATGCAGTAGTTGTCCGCCTTCCTTACAGGGAGGCGGATTTTATTTGCTGGGAAGATGTGGAGTACAATAGATGGGATACTATACGAAAAATACATAATGACCTGCACCCCGCACGGTAATGAAGGAGATGTGGATATGCTCTCTGCTGCAATATCAATGCTGCTGCTCATCATGGCTTTATTTATGTTACTGTCGATCGTCTATTACAGCTGGCGCAACGGCATCTCGCCGCTGCCATCGTCACTCATTCTGCGCCGTCAGGTAGAGCGGGAAGTGAAACGGCTTGCGGCTGTTCAGCAGGCAATCGGCCGGTATGCCGATGCCGAGAAAGAAAATAGATCTGCAGCCAGTCCATTGATCATCGAAGCCGGTTCCGGCTGGGGAACGATGGTGCTGCATCTGGCACGTTATTGTCAGCCATGCCGTGTAGTGGGTATTGAGAATTCGCTCGTACCGCTGGTGGTCTCACGGCTGCTTGCTCTGCTGCCGGGGCATGCTCCCATTCGTCTGATCCGAGGTGATATGTATGAGTATCCCTATGGGCAGGGGGATATGATCGTCTGTTATTTATTTCCCGGTGCGATGACCCGGCTGAGTCCTATCCTCCGCGAACGGACCCGTCCGGGCACTTATATTATCAGCGTTTATTTTGCCCTGCCGGACTGGGAACCGGAGCAGGTGATTACGTGCCAGGATGTGCATCGGACACGTATTTATATCTATCGTACCGGCAGCCGGGTTTATAAGGTGTAAAAAAGGGTATAGATTAAAGTCCGTAATACTCCCGGCTATGAAACGCTTACAATTTATTCTTTACAAATGCAAATCGGGAGTAGTAAGATTATATTCAAAGTTGTATACAAGTATACTGATGCTTGAAAATGGCAGCTTGCCGTTTGTATCCTGTTATTAATCAAGGTAAGGAAGTGAGGCCTGTACCCGGAATTGGGAATACGCAAGAGGATGCATCCCACGCATGAATCTATGCTAGAATTAATAAGAAACGGCAGCAGCCGTCAGAGCCGGATGGAACATCTACCTATCGCAGCTTACCGGTTCGGCCAGTGCCTATTATGCATAAGAGGAGACGTTGGATCATGCAATATCCATCTGCCTGGATGCAGGGAGCTTCCCGCGGGGAAGCGATCGCCTGCCAGCTCAGGCTGCAAATTATAAATGAACAGATCAAGCCGGGGGAGATCATCTCCGAGAACCGGGTCGCTGCCGACTTCGGTACGAGCCGCTCGCCGGTACGGGATGCGCTCAAGACGCTGTCGGGTGAAGGACTGATCCGGCTGGAGCGAATGGGTGCGGTTGTGCTGGGACTTAATCTGGAAGATGTCAAAGAACTGTATGATGTGCGTTATCTGATCGAGAGCTTTGCCCAGCAGCAGCTGGCAGAGCAGGATAATGCAGCGCTGGTGATACAGTTAGACCGGATCATTGATAAAATGAAACTCGCTGTGAAGCATGGGGATTATGTGGACTTTGCGTATCAGGATTTTACGTTTCATGAGACGCTGGTTCTGCAGGCACAGCACAAGCGGATGATCCACCTGTGGAACAGCATTCGCCAGATTGTGATGACGGTTATCCTGATCACCACCGAGAAGGGATTTCAGACCGGTGAGGAACGGATGAACTGGGTCGCAGACAAGCATTACATGATCCTCGACGGCCTGCGTTCCCATGACCCCGAAGTTATTCATAAAGTAGTCAATAACTACTTTGCGGATTCTGCCCAGACGCTCAAACGCAGCCTGCCTTGATTGGCAGGCTGGACGGAGTAGAACAAGGGCAGCACCAGAATTCGGCAGCACATACAGCGAATGATAAGCTGTCGAATCGGTATGTAGTAATGAATGTCTGCGATAAATCGGGATATTCATATCTAACTTGTCGACAAGTATACAATTAAATTTTATGTGGATTATTCATGCGTATTGAAAGCGCTCTATAATTTTACGTAAAATATTTCAAATTTTCATAAAGAGGATTGAAAGTTTTTCATGGCATCATAAATAGAGCCGAAGTCATCCGGCTTCAGGCAGGAAAACAGGGAGGTTTTCGCGTTGGATCAATTATTTGGACTCAGTCATAATGCAACACTGCTTATCTGGACACTGATTGCGATCGTATTCCTGATCGTATTGATTGCGAAGTTTAAATGGAACCCATTTGTCACACTGCTGCTGTCCGCACTGATGCTCGGGCTGCTGGCAGGCATGGATCCGCAGGATCTGATCAAGTCCGTCACCGGCGGTCTGGGCGGAACGCTCGGAACGATAGCGATCGTTATCGGTCTGGGTACAATGCTCGGTAAAATGATGGCCGAATCCGGCGGTGCCGAGCGAATCGCCACTACACTGATCGACCGTTTTGGTGTCAAACGCGTCCACTGGGCGATGATGATTGTCGGCTTTATCGTCGGCATTCCGGTATTTTTTGAGGTCGGTGTCATCCTGCTGATCCCGATTATTTTCCTGGTCGCCCGCAAGACAGGCATGTCCCTGCTCAAAATCGGGATTCCGATTCTGGCCGGTCTGTCGACGGTACACGGACTGGTGCCTCCGCATCCAGCACCGATGATTGCGATCGAAGCATACAATGCCAATCTGGGCCGTACCATTTTGTATTCCCTGATCGTCGGCCTGCCGACAGCGATTATCGCCGGCCCGATCTTCGGTAAATTTATCGGTAACCGTATTATTGTACATCCGCCGCAGGAACTGGCAGACCAGTTTGCTTCCAAGGAAGACCGCCAGCTGCCGGGCTTCGGTATTACCCTGTTCACGATTTTGCTGCCGGTCATCCTGATGCTGATCGGATCGATTGCCGACATCATGGACCCGCAGGGTGTGAACGGATTTACCCATGTCGCAGCATTTATCGGACATGAAGTGATTGCCCTGCTGATCTCGGCCGTATTTGCTTTCTTCTCATTGGGATTCGCCCGCGGATTCAGCAAGGAAGATGTATCCCGCTTCACCAGTGAATGTCTGGCTCCTACCGCCAGCATCATCCTGATCATCGGCGGCGGCGGTGCCTTCAAGCAGGTACTGATCGACAGCGGCGTCGGCGGCGCAATCGCCGATATCGCCAGCCAGACCCATATCAACGTCATCCTGTTCGCATGGCTCGTAGCGGCACTGATCCGTATCGCTACCGGTTCGGCTACCGTCGCGATGACAACCGCAGCAGGTATCGTCGCGCCGGTACTGGCCGTCAGCACTGGCGTCAATATTGAGCTGGTCGTACTCGCCACCGGTGCAGGTTCACTGATCCTGTCCCACGTCAACGATGCAGGCTTCTGGATGATCAAGGAATTCTTCGGCATGACCGTCGGTCAAACCCTGAAATCCTGGACAGCCATGGAGACCATCCTGTCCGTCGTCGGCTTGATCTTCATTATGATCCTGAGCGTATTCGTCTAATACAAATCTGGATCATCCTATCGAAATCACATGCAGCACACCAACCGGAAAGCAGAGCGGGAAGATACACCTTACCCGTTCTGCTTTACTGCGTATTTGCCCTATCGGCACCACATTACAATGAAAGCAGGTTGATACCAATGACAGACTCCACCATGAAACGAATGATCGGCGTAGATATCGGAACGACCAGCACCAAGTCGGTCTTGTTCGAGCAGGACGGCACCGTCGTCACTTCGACCAATATCGGCTACCCGCTGTACACGCCAACCACTGCCACTGCCGAACAGGACCCGGAAGAAATTTACCGCGCTGTGCTGCATACGATCGCCGGTGTGATGGAGCAGAGTGGTACGAAGGCAGATGACATTCTGTTCGTCTCGTTCAGCTCGGCCATGCACAGTGTGATCGCTGTCGACCAAGACGGGGCACCGCTGACCCGCTGCATTACCTGGGCGGATAACCGCAGCGCACCCTATGCCCGCAAGCTCAAGGAAGAGTGGAATGGACATGAGCTCTACCTGCGCACCGGTACGCCGATTCACCCAATGTCCCCGATCACCAAGCTGATCTGGCTGCGTGAAGAGCATCCGGAGATTTTCAGCCAGACCGCCAAATTTATCTCGATCAAGGAGTATGTATTTGCCCGTCTGTTCGGTCAGTATATTGTCGATCATTCGATCGCTTCCTGTACCGGCATGCTCAACCTCAAGCAGCTGAACTGGGATGCGGAAGCACTTCGTCTGGCCGGTATTACGCCGGATCGCCTGTCGACGCTGGTACCAACCACGCATCTGATCGAAGGATTGAATGCCGAAGCCGCTGCAGAGATGAAGCTGGCGCTGTCGACGCCATTTATCGTGGGTGCCAGTGATGGGGTGCTGTCCAATCTGGGTGTGGGTGCGATTGAGCCGGGTGTCGTCGCGGTGACGATCGGGACAAGCGGTGCGATCCGCACCGTGGTGGATGAGCCGGTGACCGATCCGAAGGGACGCATCTTCTGCTATGCACTGACCGAAGACAAATGGGTCATCGGCGGACCGGTCAATAATGGCGGGATGCTGTTCCGCTGGGTACGGGATGAGTTCGCCGCCTCGGAAGTGGAGACGGCCAAGCGTCTGGGCATTGACTCGTACGATGTGCTGACACGGATCGCCGAGCAGGTGCGGCCCGGCTCGGACGGACTGCTGTTTCATCCATATCTGACCGGAGAACGGGCACCGCTGTGGAATCCGGATGCACGGGGCTCCTTTATCGGGCTGACGATGAAGCACCGCAAAGAGCATATGATCCGCTCGGTGCTGGAAGGGGTTATTTTCAACCTGTATACCGTCATGCTGGCAATGGAAGAGCAGATCGGACGCCCAGCCCGTATTCATGCGACCGGCGGATTCGCCCGTTCCTCGCTGTGGCGCCAGATGATGGCGGATATTTTTGATCAGGAAGTGATTGTGCCGGAGAGTATCGAGAGCTCCTGTCTGGGTGCGGTGGTGCTTGGACTGTATGGCACTGGACGGATCGATTCACTGGATATCGTGTCGGGGATGATTGGCTCTACTCACAGTCATCCGCCGCAGCCGGAAGCGACCTCTGTCTATCACCAGCTGCTGCCGATCTATATCTCCATCTTCCGCAGTCTGGAGCAGCAGTACAGCGCTATAGCCGAATTCCAGAACCGTATGGCAGAGTCCTGAATTTTAGAAAAAAAGACGTATGGAAAACACAGCAAAAAGACGCTCTGATGGACAGAGCGTCTTTTTTGTTGTTCTGTAAAACAAAGATACAATAAGCATACAGCGACTTACTTGGTTTTCGGTATGCTGTAATGGTACAGATTGTCAGCCAGTGATTGCATGGTCGCACTGGTATTCTGTAGACGTTCAATCACATCGGTAAAGGAACTGACCAGCGTTGCCTGCTCCTTGGAGGAAGAGGTGATCTGTTCGATTTCCCGCTCCATGTTGCGGATCGACTCCTGTACATCACGAAGTGCCGTCTCGATATCGCCGGTCGCCTGCTTGGCATTGACGGACAGCTTGCGCACTTCGGTCGCCACGACGCCAAAGCCTGCACCCAGTTCGCCGACACGGGCAGCTTCAATCGCTGCATTCAGACCGAGCAGGTTGGTTTGTTCGGAGATTTCCTTGATCAGGGTTGCCACTTCATTGATTTTGGACGACTTTTGTACAGTCGTTTTGCTGTTTTGCAGAATCTGCTCGCTGGTTGCCTGCAGCTCTTCGGCATGGGCAGCCACATGCTGAACCATATCGAAGAGGCTGTTGGAGATGGAGCGGCTCTCATCCACAATTATATCCAGATTAATGGCGGTCGTTTGTTCATAAAACACATTGAACATCGCTACCAGTTTGTTGTTCTCGATGATCGGCACCGAAATGCCTTCCAGCGGATAGCCGAATACCTCGGCGGGGAAGAAAGAGATGGATGGATTCTTTTTATCTTTTACACCGTTAAAGTTCTGAAAGCTGGGGTCCAGCGCATTGCCTGTCGAATACCCGAGGTTAAAATCTCCCAGCTGTTCGTAGAACAGGATCTTCTCGTGATCATATACGGAGACGGCGGCTTTTTCACGCAGACCTTTGGTGAAGTATGGAATTACGCTAATCAGAGCATCGACAACACTCATATTATCCCTTCCTTTTCGGTCAATTGCAGTACATTACCCTATTTATCGGCGAGAAACAAAATAATACTTAGCTGCTTACAATTAGTAATATATGGATAATAGTGCGATTTATCCATAATGTGCAAAAATACGGACGGAATACGTTGATAATGCGCTGCAATCCACCTCATTTCCATAAATAACAGGCAAAATACGTTAATAAAGGAAGTGAGAATATTTTTTCGAAGTCTTATACCTAATAAAAAAGGAGCGGCCAACCCTAGTCAGCCGCTCCTGTAAGTACAGGATTCCAGTATAAAAGTGTTCTATGATGAAGAAAGTATCATCCGCAATCGCAGCTGCCTGTTACTGATGTACATCCGGTGCAGTCAGACGCTCCAGCTCTTCCAGATAGGCATAAGCATGCTCGTCCGACGTACCGCACATTTCCAGTGAGGCAGCCAGTCCACTGCATACATCCGGGCGCTCCGGCCGGCCGAACAGACCGCAGCGGCGTTCGGAGGTCAGATGGATACAGGGGATACCGGCAGGCTTGCCTTCCGGCATACCGGGAATCGGTGATGATATGGATATGGCGATACAGCATGCTGCACAGCCGGGACGGCATTCCATTGTAATCTCTCCTGTCGGGTTCATGATGCGGAAGGGGCTGCCAGCCGGAGCTGTTTTATTTCCATACATCCTCGGCGATCTGGATGACATGGCGCAGCTTCTCCCATTGTTGCTCTTCGGTCAGCAGATTGCCTTCCTCGGTGGAAGCGAATCCGCACTGCGGACTCAGGCACAGCTGATCCAGATTGACATACTTGGCCGCTTCATCGATCCGGCGCTTGATATCATCCGTACTCTCCAGCTCCCCATGTTTGGAAGTGATGAGACCGAGTACGATCTGCAGATCACGACGCTTCACATGGCGCAGTACATCGAGTGAACCGGAACGCTCATCGTCAAATTCCATGAACAGTCCATTCAGGTTCAGCTGATCCATAATCGCATCCGCCGCACCATCATAACTGCCGGAAGCGGTCCAGGTGGAGCGGAAGTTACCACGGCAAATATGCATCGTAATAACCATATCGTCCGGACGGTTCGCAACAGCCAGATTCACCAGCTTGACAGAATCGGCGAGCATACGATCCGGGTCCTTGCCCTCCGCACGCAGCTTGGCTTTGGCTTCGTCAGAGAAGAAGGCTGCCCAGGACGTATCATCCAGCTGCAGATAACGGCAGCCCGCATCGTAAAAGGCGCGCAGCGCTTTCTGGTAGGCGAGACCGAGATCATTCAGCAGTACATCGCTGTCTGCGTACAGATCGGATTCGATTTTGCCGCGGAACTGCAGCATATTCGGGCTTGGGATCGTCATTTTAGCGGTACGATCCGGGCTGACCACACTGTGCAGGAAGCGGTAATCGTCCAGGTGCGGATGACCGGTAAAGTCAATCTTGTCGACGACTTTGATCCCGCGTGCCTTGGTCGTTACGCCGTGGAACTGGATCCCCTGTTCCGCTTCAAAGGCTTCAACGCCATCCAGATTTTCCAGGAAGTCAAAATGCCACCATGCCCGGCGGAATTCACCGTCACTAATGGACTGCAGGCCGATTTCCTCCTGCTTGGCGACGATACGGCGAATCTCTTCGTCTTCGATCTGGCGCAGCTGTTCGGCGGTAATTGCGCCGGAAGACTGCTGAAGACGGGCTTGTTTGATTTTGTCAGTACGAAGCAGGCTGCCTACATGATCTGCACGAAAAGGTGCAGTCGTACGCAGCAGGGAAGATGGAGAAGAAGTCATGGATTATAACCTACTTTCTGGATGGGAATAATATTATATTGCATCGTAGCAGAGATTGCAGGTGATGTAAACGGTCAGATGAATCGAAGCCGATTAAGCCTGCTCTTCGAACAGACGACTGATCTCAACGATCACTTCAGTGGATTTGACCATATTATCGACAGAGACATATTCGTATCTGCCGTGGTAGTTCTCGCCTCCGGTAAAGATATTCGGTGTAGGCAGTCCCATATAGGACAGCTGGGCTCCATCCGTACCGCCGCGTACCGGCTTGATCAGCGGCGTAATGCCGAGATTTTTCATCGCCTGTTCGGCTGTATCCACGATATGCATAACCGGTTCGATCTTCTCGCGCATATTATAATACTGATCGTTGATTTCGAGCAGGATGCTGTCTTCGCCGTAGGTCTGGCGGAACTCGTGTACAATGCTGGTCAGCGTATTTTTCTTATGTTCAAAAGCTTCACGGTCAAAGTCGCGGATAATGTAGGAGAGCTGTGTCTGTTCCACATCACCATGGATGGAGGTCAGATGATAGAATCCTTCGTAGCCTTCTGTAAATTCGGGCGCTTCCTCCACCGGCAGGCGACGGTGCAGCTCCATGGCGATCTTGGCGGCATTGATCATTTTGCCTTTGGCGGTGCCGGGATGCACATTGGTGCCTTTGCAGATCACTTTGGCTGCCGCTGCGTTGAATGTCTCATATTCCAGTTCACCGAGCGGACCGCCGTCTACAGTGTAGGCATACTGTGCGCCATAGGCAGCCACATCGAACTTGTGCGGACCGCGTCCGATTTCCTCATCCGGGGTAAAGGCGACGCGGATCTTGCCGTGCTTGATCTCCGGATTGCGGATCAAATGGTGCATGGCCGTCATGATCTCGGCGATGCCGGCTTTGTTGTCCGCGCCGAGCAGGGTGGTGCCGTCTGTCGTCATCAGGGTATGACCATGATAGGTCTCCAGCTCCGGGAAATCCCGTGGAGACAGTACGATACCGGCCTGCTGGTTCAGCAGGATATCGCCGCCATGGTACTCGACCAGCTGCGGTTTTACATTTTTACCGGTAAAATCAGTCGCTGTATCGACGTGAGCCATGAAGCCGATGACAGGAACATCCTTGTCGGTGTTGGACGGCAGGGTTGCCATCACATAACCGTTATCGTCAAGCGTCACATCCTCCATGCCGATGGCATTCAGTTCCTGCACCAGCTGGCGCAGCAGATCCCACTGGCCGGGTGTGGAAGGACAGGTATCGCTCTCTTCATTGGACTGGGTATCGATTTGTACATAGGAGGTCAGGCGTTCAATCAGTTCATTCTTCAAGGCTATTCAGACTCCTCTCGGTGGGTGGCGGTATATGCATCTTATTTTGTCATTTTAGCATAAGTTGGTAGGAGATAACGGATAAGTTCGTTGTCTGCTCCGTATGGGGACCGCAAAAGCAGCCAGCTGTGGTGCAATACCGTCTTAACGGAAGATCATGCCAAAAAGGATAACACCGGCAGGTGCTATCCTGTAAGGATGGATACATCGTTACTGCGAATGGGAAGGCTGGGAGGCAGAGGATGGATGATCTTGCCCGTCGGCAGCAATCAGGCGCAGCAGATGTCTGCGAAACGCATGCATGACCAAGAGATGCACCTGGGCCTGCGTGAATTTGTACAGAATCCAGGGCAGGGACGGCAGATAGTCATGGATCGCGATCACGCATTCCCGGGTGCCGGAAATCTGCTGGAACTCCAGCCGGCCCTCATGCGCTTCCTTGGTCCGGGCGAATGCCCCGCCGGTAATATAGTAGACGGCACTCTGGGCATCGCTGCGTTCCGGGCAAAAGGTTAGCTCCAGAATCGGCTTGCGCAGGAAGCGGACGTACAGGCGGTAGCGCCCCGGCTGATCCTGCTCCGTTCGCACGATGCCTGGCAGGAAGCGTCCGAGCCAGTCCATATAATAACTGCCGGCCCAGCGGGCGTTTTTGCCCTTGGGCATCAGCACACGCTGGATGGAGCGTACATCCGATACGGCAGCTGCTGCCGTGGCAGAAGACTTTTTGGGCTTGCTGTGCTGACGCTGTTTCTGTTTGTGCTGCTGCTGGGATTCCTGCTCCAGGGCGATCCGGGCCGCATCCTCGAAGGTTACTTTGCCATCGCTGATACCCGGCACATGATGATCCGCGTGGGCGACCATCGGGTGGGCCAGACTCTCGACCAGCGGATAGACCATTTCCCGGGGCATCCGGGTAACGAGCGTCACCCACAGCCGGGACAGCCCGATCGTCAGCAGCGGTATATCGATAAATGTCCGGCGCTTGTGCATGACTTCCGCGGTCTTTTCCATCATTTGCTTATACGTCATAATATCCGGTCCGCCGACATCGATCGCCCGGTCATACAGCTGCGGGCTGCCGATACTCTGCTGAATGGCATTCAGCACATCCGACAGGGCGATTGGATGCGTCATCGTACGTGTCCACTCCGGCAGCGTCATTACAGGCAGCCTACGCACGAGGCGGGCCAGAATCGGAAAGGAAGAACCCTGCGGACCCACGATTAGTCCGGCACGAATTGTGGTCACCGGCACACCGTAGGAACCGAGCACCTGCTCCACTTCGAGGCGGCTGCGCAGATGGCGGGACAGCTGCTCACGCGGCACATGTTCCGGGATGATTCCGCTCAGGTAGATGATCTGCTTGATTCCATTTTTACGGGCAGCCCTGGCAAAATGATCGGCGAGGATAATATCCATATCTTCGAATCTGGCCTGGGTCAACTTGGCGGTCGGCATCATCGAATGCACGAGATAGATCGCATAATCCGCACCTTCCAGACATTCATCTACCGCGGACATGGAGAACAGATCGCAGGCCCGCCACTCCACATGTTCACTGTTATATTCTTCCCGATTGTGGCGGGACAGGGCGATTACATCATAGTCACGCACCAGCTGATTCAGCATATTATGGCCGATATAACCGGTCGCGCCGGTCAGTACGATTCTCGGACGATGTGTGGTAAAGGACGGCTCTGCAGTCGAGCCCGGATGATTGTCGGAAGAATTCATAAGGACACCTCGGTTTCTCAAAGTCGCTTGGGCTAGGGCGCAGGCAGACCTGCTGGACTGCGCCCTGCACGAAAAACATATTGCTTCTCAATACCCTGTTTGAGGCAGTGCTAACCGTTCCTGGTTGCAGATTGCTATCCGGTTGAATGAAAGAAAAAAGAGAGCCTTGCAGCTGCCTATATGTACAGTTTCCTCATGAGTTAGCAGCAGATTCGAATATGTCAGAAAAGGAATATGATTTTGTTGCGTTCTAGCGCAGACAGGGTAACTTTTACTAATCAGGGCTCATCTTATTAGGCAGGATCAAGGAGGAGTGCAATATGCTACGTCAACCATCCATACGAAAAGGAATGTTCGCTGCGGCGATTGCCGGAGTGACCGTGCTGGGCACAGCGGGAGCCAGCTATGGTGTGCTCACACCAGTGCATCACGCCGAAGCCGCAGAGAGCAGCTATGCGCAGAAGCTGGTGCTGAAGAACCTGAACAGCTTTTACAAGCCTGCACTCCGGGGACAGTTTCCCGGAGATGTAAGTTCATTTACAGTAGGCAAGACGAAGAGAGATGAAGTGATCGACCGCTTCGGTGCTGCCGAAGTGCCGCGTAAGAGCGCCAGCGGGTATGATCAGTACACCGCCAATATGGGGCATCCGGGATATGCTTTTCATTATCAAAATAATGTGCTGACCGAGCTGCGCTACTTTGGCACCAATGTGGAGCGCCAGACCAATATCGGCGGAATAACAATGAAGCTGCTGCGACAGCAGTGGTATGCGCCATCTTCGACGACCACGATTGGCAGTGGAGCAGGCAAGCAGACCAAGATGACTTATACCCGCGGTGACTACAAGCTGGAGTTCATTTTCAACAGCAGCACCGATCTGGATCATATCAATCTGGTCCGTGCCTGATCGGCTATCTTTGGTAGAATGGCACCTTCCAGCTGTGCGGATCAGAAAGCTGCAGCATGATGGAAAGAATAGATCGGGCATAATAGTGGAAAATATGTTGGCAAGAACACGAGAAGTATGATCCGGATACTACAAGTCGGACACTATAATGAAAAAGAAAATGGAACGACTAAAAGCCTGTAAGCAGAACGGATCTGCCTACAGGCTTTTTTGGCGCACATCAGGATAATACGTAGTCCGGCTGTACGTGCTGTCACCGGTTCAGGTCGATTTATTTGATTCCCAGCCGCATCCGATAGCTGAACAGTACGTTAATTACACCCCCGCGGAAAAAATCATCCGCCATCGCCTGAAAAATACCGATCTCCGATTCCAGATGCTGCGTCGCCGAACCGAGCCGAAGTGCAGCCTGTATGCCGCCCTGGCTGAGCAGCAGACCGGTATAGCGCTCCGAACTGCACGGCTCTGTATGATGGAACACAATCTCACGGGTGAAGCGGAAATGCCCGCTGTCCTGCAGCGCTTGCAGATGGGAGTTCTTGTCCCGCTTGCTCGCTGCGGTGTCCGGATCGCCATGCTGCTCGATCAGCCGGTCAGACAAACGGATCAGATGCTCATATTCCCGTTCCAACTGCCAGTTAATCGTGGGCGGCCAGTCACAGTCATAGGCGGCAAAGACCCCGCCTGTGCTGAGCACACGCGCTGCTTCCTGGAGGGTACTGACCGGCTCCATCCAGTGAAAGGACTGCGAACAGGTAATAATATCGGCTGCGCCATTGTCGACAGGAAGCTGGTTGGAATACCCCTGTTCAAAAGTAATACGGTCCGTATCTGTCTGCTGGGTCAGCTTGCGCCGGGCGACGGTGATCATATCCTCATTCGGCTCGACACCGAGCACACGTGCTGCTCGTCCCTGCCAGATCATCGTGGACAAGCCGGTGCCGCATCCCACATCGACGACCAGCCCGGGTCGCCTTTGCAAATAATTGGTCAGCAGATCCACGACCATCTGGGGAGTCTGGGGACGATGCTGGTCATACAACTCCTGAAAGCCGCTAAACCGCTCGATATTGTTCCTCGAATTATGTTCCGGGATATTCATAAACATTCCTCCTTCACAAAATGGCAGGTGGTTTATTCAAATTGAGACGAGTATACCATACCTGTGTAAAGGGAACATCTGCAGATCCGGTGTACCGGCCTGAAATAATGCACAATAAGCCGGACATATCGCTGACAACGTTTGGCCGGCGAGATATGGAAATGCCCGTACGATATGAAGAGGAGAGCGAATACAGCCTGGCATCATCAACATGCAGCAGATTGACGTTTGTAAAATATCGGCGATATACTTGGACAAAGTCTGCTGCCTGAGCGATAGGCAGCAGCAGAAGTGGATTTCAATCTGCTTCTTCGGCAGATCGATAGGCATGACGGTGTCAATGACAGCATCCCGAAATCAGGAAAGAGGTGACGGTAATGTCCAACGAATTACTGCAAGCAGTCCAACTGATCAAAAGCAAAACATGGGTGGATCTGACCCATACCTTTGGCCCGGATTCACCACACTTCGCTGCCTTTCCGGCGGCAGAGTTCCGAACGATGTTCGATCACAATGATGGATTTTTCGCCCAGCAGTTCAGCTTTGCCGGACAATACGGGACGCATCTGGATGCACCGATTCATTTTGTCCGGGATGCTCGTTACCTGGAGGAGCTGGATCTCAAAGAGCTGGTCCTGCCGCTGGTCGTTATCGACAAATCGGCCGAAGCGGCGGCAGATGCGGATTACAGGCTGACTGCTGCAGATATTGAATCGTTTGAACATGAGCATGGACGGATTGAACCCGGCAGCTTTGTGGCACTGCGTACCGATTGGAGCAAGCGCTGGCCGAGCCAGGAGCGATTTGAAAACAAGGATGAGCAGGGCAACAACCATGCGCCCGGCTGGTCGATGGAAGCATTGCAGCTGTTATTTGAGCAGCGCCAGATCAAGGCAGTCGGTCACGAGACATTTGATACCGATGCCGCTGCCGATTATACCCGCCATGGTGCGCTGCTCGGAGAGTATTATGTCCTGGATCAGGATACATATCAGGTAGAACTGCTAAAGAATCTGGATCTGGTTCCACCCAAAGGTGCAGTTATTTTTAACATCGTACCCAAGGCTGAAAAAGCTTCCGGATTCCCGGTGCGTTCGTTTGCTGTTTTGCCATAATAAATGGTATGAATATACACTATTTTTGCATAAGGGATGGTTTGAATGCCGACAGCTGTGGTGCATAAAATAGCTGCCAGCGGATAGAAACCATACGGAAAAGCCAGGCAGCTATCAAGTTATTGGATTTAGCTATTTTCGCTGCTCTGTAAAAAGTGATATGATTTAATGAAACCAATCCCAAGTAACGCCTGTTAAGGAGACATGACCATGACGATCGATATCAAAATCGAAAAGACAACAAGCCCGAAAGCCAAACCGGCAACAGAAGGTCTGGTATTTGGTAGTAAATTTACAGATCATATGTTCATTCTGGATTATGATCATGGACAAGGATGGCACGATCCGCGCATCGTTCCTTATCAAAATATCAGCATGGACCCGGCAGCCAAAGTATTTCACTACGGCCAGACGATCTTTGAAGGTCTGAAAGCGTACCTGACCGAAGACGGACGCGTCCTCATGTTCCGCCCGACCAAAAATATCGAGCGTCTGAACCTGTCCAATGAGCGTCTGAGCATTCCCGAGATCGATCCGGAAATCGCTCTCGAAGCACTGCGTCAGCTGGTTCTGATCGACAAGGATTGGATTCCGGAAGGCGAAGGCACTTCCCTGTACATCCGTCCGTTCGTGATTGCAACGGAAGCGGCACTTGGTGTAGCGCCATCCCATCAGTACAAATTCATGATCATCCTGTCCCCGGTTGCTGCCTATTACGCCGAAGGCATCAACCCGGTCAAAATCTATGTGGAATCCAAGTACGTACGTGCGGTTCCCGGCGGCGTCGGCATGGCCAAAACAGCCGGCAACTACGCAGCAGGTCTCAAAGCACAGGAAGGCGCAACTGAGCTGGGCTATTCCCAGGTCATGTGGCTGGATGGCGTACACCGCAAATATATCGAGGAAGTCGGCAGCATGAACGTCTTCTTCAAAATCGATGGTACCGTGGTAACTCCGGCGCTGAATGGCAGCATCCTGCACGGCATTACCCGCGATTCGATCATCCAGCTGCTCAAGCACTGGAATATTCCGGTTGAAGAGCGCCTGCTGTCCATCGACGAGCTGGAAGAAGCTTCCCGTTCCGGCAAATTGGAAGAAGCGTTCGGTACAGGTACCGCAGCGGTTATCTCTCCGATCGGTGAACTGAACTGGCAGGGCGAGAAACTGATCATCAACGAAGGTAAAACCGGCGAACTGTCGGCTAAGCTGTACGAGACACTGACCGGCATCCAGAAAGGCGCAGTCGAAGATCCATTTGGCTGGACGCTGGAAGTAAAGTAACACCTGCAAATCATAAAGTGAATAGTCAAAGAGCTGTGCACTCCACATCATCGTGGAGTACACAGCTCTTTTTTTATGATTAACGATCTGCCAAGGCAGAGTCGGCAAAAGAATACATAGAAGCGAAAGGGGGAGGGGAGGGCGAAGCATGATGCTGCCAAAAGGATAAAGGACGCTCCGAACATCAAAAGGCTGGCCGGGATCATCAGGCTGTATTGTTCATATGGAAGATTTCCAGGTCTCGTCTTGTTATGCCTTGGTGATCTTGTTCTGGAGCACCAGTGTCTGCAGTTCATTGGCCTTGATCGCCAGGCCCATATAGTAGGCATCCCGGTCTTTGACTTTGCCTTCCATCATCAGGATGTTCAGTTCCTGGGTCTTCATATTCAGATCGATAATCAGCTGTTCAATATCCTTGATCAGCATTGTATGGGGTTCCTTCTCTACACGTGGAACCGGTATGTTTATTTCCCGGCTGGAGGAAGATGTCGTTGGCGCCTGATTATGCAGCTGATTTTCAGCCAGATCATAGTAGGCGGCTGTGCCTTCCTTGATCTTCACGATACGAGGTTCACGGTCTGCAATTGTGCGCAGTGCACCAATGATCGAACCTTCACTATAATTCTCCGGCAGCTGCTCCAGATATTTGCGGATCACCGCGAACCCGGTTTTGCCTTCTTTTTGTAAATATTGAAGCACGTGATTACGTATACTCTCAGCGTTGGAATTTTTCTGATACATAGCGGAGCCCCCAGGGAGAAGTCGGATGTTAAAAATCATTCTTTTTGATATATTAACATAGTATTAATACTGTATCAAGTAGTATTAATACATAGTATCAAAAGTATTAATACTGTAATGAAGTATCAAAAATGATGACATAAAAAGAAAATAAATACCCATTAAAATGCTGGAAAACCCTGATTTTAAAGGGTTTTTGGCGTGTCGTAGTATGAAAGTTGTTCGGGTGAAGTATCATGAATACAGTATCAAATGGCTAGGAGTTAGATGGTTTTGATACTGTCAGTATCAAAACATATGATATAGATATCCTTTATTAAAGGAGAGGCTTATGCAGAAAGTTTTGAAGATATTGTAGGGTGTGGTTATTGCTGCAGCGTTCTTGCACTGCTCTGGATGGTTGAGAGCAATAGCAGCTTTTCAAGGTACACAGTGCAATGCCTCAGAAAGGGACTATCTCAAAAATAGGGTAACCGGTGAAGAACAGACGGTTAAGGTGCCTATCGGGATAGTTTCCGTCTATTCGACGGCATATACCAAAGGAGAGGAAATAGGCTGGATTACGATGAAACCGACTGAGCAGAGCAAACAGTACATAGTTAGTACGACAGACAAGATTATGCCGTCCAGAGAAGATCCTTTAAAACCGATACATTTCCTGGTGGATGTGGAGTTCTTTTTGGCATATGTCCATATCGTCAAGCAGCCATCCAGTAGTCATTTAGGCGAACATATTCATATGTATAATGATTATGGAAAATTTACAAATAAATTCATTGAATCCGACTGACACGGCAGTGTAATGAGTTGAATCTTGAACTATAAAGGAGGATATTCATGAACTGGCGTGTGATGTGTGCTGCTTTGTGCTTGGTTTGTGTGGTGGCATGGTGTGTACCGGCTTTACCGGTGCAGGCAGAGGAGCGAGAGTTTAACCGGATTGATGTACCGAGTAGGAGTCTGGTGTGTCCAAATGAGTGATAGGCAGCAATAAGGCAGCATCTTCACTCATATTGCAGGAAGAACAACAGCAAGCCGGAGCTGGCAGTTACATCTGCTGGCTCCGGCTTCTTCTATGCTGAAATCTGCTTCATTATTCAACTCCTGGAAAGGAAGGTATAGTGCAGAGCAGTGTTCAGTACAGGATCGTTCCCCTGCTGCATATCCTCAATCGTATACTGTACCGGAATATCCGGCTTCAATACGGAATAGGCGGCACGCCGGAACTCCTGTGTGCAGTAATACACGGTGATCTGGCTGTTGGGCAGGGGAAAAGGCAATATATCTCCAGGCGAATTAGGGCTGCCCATAGCCGGTTCACCCATTGTGACAGCATGCAGTTCGTCATGCAGTGTGACGGCGTGCAGCAGAGCGGATGAGGCGGTCTGGCGATCGACCAGAACGATTATCCGATCATGGAACTGCGGAATGCTCTGCAGAGTGGCGAACAAGGGATTCAGCAGGCTTTCATCTCCGCCGGAATTGCCTCTTAGATCGATTATCAGTCTGTTGATATCCAGATTGTGAATACTGTCCTGCATATCCAGCATCAGCTGATTTACAGGATAATTCAGGTCTTCTATGCAGGTATTGTAATCCAGATAAAGGGCATGTTTCCCGGTAAATGAAGCAAGACTGTAATTGGGAGATTTTTTCTCCGATAAGACGGAGTTTGATTGTGCAGCCGGCTCCAGATTATGGGCAGCAGCGGATACCGGTATGGGGTGAACGGTAAGGGGAATCCTGGAGCCGTTCACACCGGAAAAGGTGAGCGAAATTGCAGACCCATCGTCGATCCACTGCAAGCCGTGCAGAACATCCGATATTAGTATGTACAAAGGAATAAGCGCTCGTAAATCCTGCTCCTGATCATGGGGGATAACCGTCTGCAGATGTCTGATTAAGGGAGCCAACGGGCGACCATTGATCTCGATTAATTCCCTGTACATGACCTGCCGATAGGGAGCAGAAGTGGCTGTAACATACAATTTTTCATTTTGCCAGTATAGACGGAAGGGCAGTATGGTCGTCTGGCTGAAATCCATCGAGTTATGCAGATGGCCTACCTCTGCCAGCGTCTGCAGAAGACTGACTTTTACCCGGTCATTATCGGGATAATAGTAAGGCAGTCGCTTCATCAGCGCATCGATTCTCTGGTTGAATAGAGCTGCCTGATCGGGATGATGATTCAGGTGGACATCTTTATGGACATACTGCTCCCGCAGTGTGGTCAGGTCTTCTTTCCAGCGCTGCTGCCAGTGCAGGTAAGGTATCAGAATGGTGATAAGTACGATAGTGAGCAAAAGCAGCAGCAATCTGGAAAATCTGGGTTTGATGGTTGGCAGCTTCATGTCTATTCTCCTTATTCATTTTTCACTACTATATGTCCCAAGCCCATATTGAACCTATGCATTTTGGTACACTGCAGCTCAAGCGGATCAGCTGGGAGTTCGCCGTTCCCAGGATTTTGTTATATAAATGAAACAAGATTATGTACTATCTGTATAAACATTTGGTGTAAATATCATGGATCAATTGCGGGCGATCCTTGATGTATGCTATAAATGATGTAGTTCCGGCAAGGAACTGCTTTAGACCCACATATTCACATAAGGCTGAGGCCATCGGATATGAATACAGGCACCGTCATGGATCTACATACGGGAGCACGATTATTTGAGAAAAAGGAGCTGTCATCTGCACATGTCTACCGAGATGAACACGCACGAAATTATTAACCTGATCAAAACAAGCAAAAAGAAAACTCCTGTCAAAGTCTACCTCAAAGGTCAACTGGAAGGACTGACTTTCCCGGAAGGCGTACAGACATTCATTACCGGTAACACCGGTGTTATTTTCGGAGACTGGGCCGATATCCAGGGCGTACTGAGCGAGAACAGTGCACAGATCGAAGACCACGTCATCGAGAGCGATCGTCGCAACTCCGCGATCCCGCTGCTGGACATGAAGAACATCAATGCACGCATCGAGCCGGGCGCATTTATCCGTGAAATGGTATCGATTGGCGACAATGCAGTCATCATGATGGGCGCGGTTATCAACATCGGCGTCGTAATCGGTGAAGGTACGATGATCGATATGGGCGCTGTCCTCGGCGGACGCGTTCAGGTCGGTAAAATGTGTCACATCGGTGCAGGTTCCGTTCTGGCGGGCGTGATTGAGCCGCCAAGTGCACAGCCGGTTGTTGTGGAAGACGATGTACTGATCGGTGCGAACGTAGTCGTACTGGAAGGTGTACGCATCGGTGAAGGCGCAGTTGTCGCAGCTGGCGCGGTCGTAACCCAGGATGTGCCTGCATTCTCCGTAGTTGCAGGAACGCCTGCGCGCGTGATCAAACAGGTCGACGACAAAACGAAGTCCAAAACAGAGATTCTGCAGGATCTGCGTACGCTGTAATCCGGATACTCTCGCTGTTGGTACGGCATCATAAACTGGCTCATGCCGCTACATGATGGATGACAGAGCGGCGCAGATGTGCCAGCGGTCGCAGCCTTACAGCAGTGAACCGATATATATAAGAAGGCTGTCATGGTAATCTGTGACAGCCTTCTTTGCATATTATATAGAAAATGTATATATAGAAACTACAAAACGAAAAGTTGCCGTATAGTGCTGCAATCGCTGGAAGACAGTGTGCAAAAGAGGTAGACTTTTAACATGGCAATGGTTCCGGCAGCGGCCGGATCTGTCATATCAATATGGATTATGACCCTATTTACAAAGGAGCCGCATCGAATGACCACTCAATCACTGATTACGATCCGCCGCGACCTGCATCGGATGCCGGAAGCGGGCTTTCAGGAATTCAAAACCCAGCGCTACCTGCTGGATTACATAGCGACACTGCCGCAGGAGCATATCGAGGTACGCACCTGGAAAACCGGCATACTGGTATATGTGCAGGGTACATCGCCAAGGCGCCGGTTTGGTTACCGGGCCGATATGGACGGGCTGCCGATTGCCGAGGAGACGAACTATGATTTCCAGAGCGAGCATCCCGGCTATATGCATGCCTGCGGACATGATCTGCATATGACGATTGGGCTGGGCATCCTGACACATTTCACCGAGCAGCGGATGCAGGATGATCTGGTCATGATCTTCCAGCCGGCCGAGGAAGGACCGGGCGGGGCCAAGCCGATGCTGGAAAGTGCAGAGCTGGCTGACTGGATGCCGGAGCAGATTGTCGGACTGCATGTGGCGCCGGAGTATCCGGTCGGTACGATTGCGACGAGACCGGGCATTCTGTTCGCCAATACGTCCGAGCTGTTCATCGACCTGATCGGTATGGGCGGACATGCGGCCTATCCGCACCGGGCCAATGATATGGTGGTCGCCGGCTGTCAGCTGGTCGGGCAGCTGCAGAGCATCGTCGCCCGCAATGTGAATCCGCTGGATTCGGCGGTAGTGACGATCGGCAAGGTCGAAGGCGGAACCAAGCAAAATATCATCGCCGAACGTGCCCGGCTGGAAGGCACGATCCGCACTCTGTCTGCTGAGACCATGGTACTGGTCAAATCGCGCATTCAGGCACTGGTACGCGGGATTGAAGCGGGATTCGAATGCCGGTCGGAGATCGACTGGGGCTCCAATTATATGCAGGTATATAATGAAGAAAAGCTGACATGCGAGTTCATGCAGTGGCTTTCCGGACGATCGGATGTGCAGCTGGTGGAGTGCACCGAAGCGATGACCGGCGAGGACTTTGGATATTTCCTGGAGCAGATTCCGGGCTTCATGTTCTGGCTGGGTGTGGATACACCGTATGGACTGCACCACAGCAAGCTGGAGCCGAGCGAGGATGCGATTGAAGTGGCGGTACGGACGGTTACCGATTATTTGACCTGGAAATCGGCTGCGGCAGAGTAAGTCTGAACACTAAAATGATCGATGGAAAAACAGAGCGAGCGGAAGGAGGACGCAGATATGGCGAGAACCAAAGCTTTTGACAAAACAGCGGTGCTTCAGCGAGCCATGAAAACTTTTGGTCGGACAGGCTATGAAGGAACCACCCTGCCGGATCTGCTGCAGGAGCTGGGGATTGCCCGGCAGAGTCTGTATGATACGTATGGCACCAAGCGCGATCTGTTCATTATGGCGGTCAAGCACTATATGGATAGCAAGACCGAGGATATGGCAGAGCTGCTGAACCAGCCTGGGAGTGCGATCGAGCAGCTGGAGCATATTTTTGATGTAATGATCCGGGCGCTGGTCGATCCGGAATTGGCACAGCAGTGCTTCATTATTAGCAGTGCGGTCGAGCAGGCACCCCAGGATGAAGAGCTGCGGCAGTATTTGCAGACCAATACGGAGCAGATCGAACAGGGATTATATCAACTGCTGCAGCGTTCGGCAGATGAAGGTGAATTGTCTACGGCTTTTGATCTGCAGGAGCTGGCGCGCTATCTCGCTCATGAGCGAATGGGTCTTATTTTCTCGGCCAAGGCGGGAGCGGACGAGCAGCAGCTGCGCAGCATCACGAAGATTGCTTTGTCGGTGTTACGAAGTCATCGTGCCTGATGAGCAATATAACAAAGGTCTCCGAAGCGCAGCAGCTTTGGAGACCTTTTTGGTTTGAACGATTTTTATACTCAAAGTGTTTTTTCATTCGGTTACTTGCCCTCTGTTTCTTTTCTGTCTAATGCTATCTTACTGGGGAACAGGCGCATACCAGTGCAGATTGTTGCGGATAAAGTTTTCCAGTGAACGGGGAGGTTGTCCAGTCACCCGCAGAACGGTGTCGGTCACCTGGTCTTCGATCCCTTCCGTGCGGATACGTGTATCCAGTCCGGCAAAGAAACGCGCATAATCCGCTTGTATACCAGCTGTTAGCAGAATTGTATACAACTCATCTTCATTGACATGATGATGCTGAACATCCAGTCCGGACCATCGGCTGATGATGGCAGCTGCTTCACTATAGCTAAGAGACTCTGGTCCGGTGATGATATGATCGGTATTATGCGCCTGCTTATCGGTCAGTGCATGTACAGCTACCCGGGCGATATCCTCCGCATCGACGAAGCCGAGTCTGCCGTCACCGGTGGCTGTCGTAATTCCGGCGCCTGTTCGAATGGCATGTCCGTGAGCGGCTTCGGTAAAGTTCTGCATAAAATAGGATGGCCGCAAAATCGTCCATTCTGGCGCATTTTCCATAATAAACTGCTGTACGGTTCCGAATACCGGTCCGGCTGCCTCGATCGAAGCGCTCGACAGCAGTACCAGACGTCTCGTTCCAGCAGCAAGTGACTGCTGGATAAATGGAATCATGACTTTCTCGGGCTGCATATCCATCACGGGAGCGACCAGATAGATGGTGTCCATGCCTTCGATCGCAGCAGCGAATGTCTCCGGCTGGTACCAGTCGAATCTTACTTCAGGCACAGCCGGATGACCGGAACGCAGCGAACGCATCGCTTTGCGTACAGGGTAGCCTTGCGCCGTCAGCATTTCCGCTATGCGGGTAGATGTCTTGCCGCTGCCTGCAGTCAGTAATATACGGTTGCTCTGCATAATCATCCCTCTCCTTGATCGGCATCCGGCGTGGCGGCCCATGCTACAGCAAGCGGGTTCCAGTAGTCCAGATAGCGCGAGATTTTGCCGTTTTTCACTTCAACCAGTGAGATATAATCCTGTACATAGCTTTTGCCTGTCGTCTGCATGATGCCAGTGCCTTCGAACCGGGCGATGAATAGATCCGGGTCCAGCGTCTGGTGAATGACCGGTGTGCTGAAGTGGCTCATCCGGATCATTCCGTCAAAGCTGTCCATATACGCTGCGAGTGCCTGCTTGCCTTCCAGCAGACGAGTGTAGCCTTCATCCGCATAAGGAAATTCAAAACGGATTTGCTCGTCAAACAGGTCCAGCCAGCGCTCGACATCGTTATCCAGCAGCAGGGAGCCAAAGCTGTTCATCAGGGTCAGCGCCTGTTCCGCACGTTCATTCAGCAGGTTCATCAGGGAAGGGGAAGCAATAAATGGGGTAGTCATAATCAATTCCTCGCTTTCTGTCCAAAATGGAATAGAATGGGTCTCTGCCGGGGCTGTAGGGCAGCTCGGACAAAGGCTTATAAGACCACTATATCTATTCCAGACTATTTAGTCAATAATATCCGGACTAAATAGTCTATAATTATTTGAAGGTGGATACCAGGTGGATATCAGGAGGATCAATGGAAAGACTGACAGACCATATGGAGGGAGCAAGCTGGCTTGGTCGCTTATATTCATGAAACCGTATGTATTTTCATGTAACAACCTGCTTTTTAACGTTAATCAGGTACAGAAATGAATAGTCAAAGCATCGCAAAAAAGCTTTGACTTGCTGATCTCCGGTGGCTTACAATACTCATTTGTCGGGTAAGAATGGTTAGAACCCGGATTATGCGGCATAATCCTTTTTGGGTTGGATTCCGCATGAGCAAGTTCCAGCACTAATCCAACAGATACGGATGATTAAAGGAGCATGGAAGCATGAGCATAAAAAAACGTATTTATGATATGGTACTGATCACGATAGGCGCCTTTCTGTTTGCACTGGCGGTCAATCTGTTTATCATCCCTAACAATCTGGGTGAAGGCGGCGTGACCGGGGTAACGATTATTCTGTATTATCTGTTTGAATGGTCTCCCGGACTGGTCAATCTGATCATTAACGCTTTCCTGATTCTGATCGGTTACAAGTTTCTGGATAAGACAAGTACGATCTATACTATCATTGCTGTAGCGCTGAATTCGCTGTTCCTGCATCTGACGGAAGGCTGGCGTATCGAGTCGAATGAGATCGTCGTCAATGCGGTCTTTGCCGGGGTGATGGTCGGTGTCGGCATCGGGCTGATTATCCGTGCAGGCGGTACGACGGCAGGTACGGCGATTCTGGCAAGGATTACGCATAAATATCTGGACTGGAATATCAGTTACGGTCTGCTGTTCTTCGATCTGATTGTGGCGTTCTCTTCGCTGTTCATTATCGGAGCAGAGCGGCTGATGCTGACGATTATCGCGCTGTATATTGGGACCAAAGTGATGGACTTTATTATCGAGGGTCTGAATCCGAAAAAGGCGGTCATGATCATTTCTTCCCATCAGGAAGCGATCGCGGAAAAGGTCATTACAGTGATGGATCGGGGCGTGACGGTATTGTCCGGTCATGGTTATTACACCAAGAATCCGAAGGAGATACTGTATATTGTGATCAGTAAGCAGGAGGTATCTGTGCTCAAGAAAATTGTACGCACGGAAGATCCGAATGCGTTTATTACCATTCATGATGTGCGTGATGTGTTTGGAGAAGGCTTTCTGGAACTGTCCAAGTAAGCTGTATCCATGGCTCCTTTTCGAAAATAAACAGAAGTACATTCAAAAGCCGCACCGTCTCCCCGGGTAGTACCCGTACAGGAGAAGGTGCGGCTTTTATCATGGAAGGCAGCAGCCTGAGCGTATGCCTGTGTACGGGATGCACAGCATAACGCAGAGGCGGTCAAGCTTCCAAGCGATTATTCAGCCGAGCGGGCTCAGGATTTGCTTTTTACGAGTTCCAGCGCCATATCGGCTTTTTGCAGATCATGTTCTACCTGCTCGTCGATATTGTAGGCGTGGTACATTTCATTTTCAATCATATAGTTGGCGATTTTCTCATGCAAATCAATCGCTTTTTGCATTTGCGCTTTGAGGGTACGACGTACACCGGGGCTGGCTGTCTCTGTCAGAGCTACCGCATAATTGCGAACACCGGCTTTGGCAGACATCAGCAGATCGGTGGCAATTGCCAGATCATCCAGTGGTGCTGTTGCATTCATAAGCATTTCTTTGGTCATACTGTTGGAAGCCATAATGAATTCCTCCTTATTTTTGTTTTTCCAGGATGGACTTGAGGTCTTCAATTGCTTTGGTGGAGTCTTGAACATCTTCGTCCATGATCTGTCTCAATTTCTCATCCTTTACAAGTTCACGCATCGCTACCGCTTTGGTGACACAGGATGTTTTAAAAGTGAGCAGCTCGTGTACTTCCAGCATTTCATGAGTCGCTAATTGTTTGGCCATGATGACATCTCCTTTGCAACCATTATTTAACAGGCTTTCTATCTGTATATAAACCGGTTCGTTCGGTTTGTATCAGCGAAAATGGGGTAGTGTCCAACAATTCAGAATGGATGCTGCAGTGGGATAAGCCTGATATTCTGTTATTGTCATATTATGGTCGCGGATAACAGCACGTTATGGACAAAGAAATAGATAAAGACCCTCCCTACAGCAGAATCTTTGCTGTAGGGAGGGTCGGAATGAATACTGGTGACTATGCGATTACTTGATTTTGAAATGATCAATTTCTTTTTGCAGATCATCTGCGCGGGCAGCGAGCGACTGGGCGGAAGAGGTGATTTCCTGCATGGAAGCCAGCTGCTCCTCGGCAGAAGAAGCGATATCGTGCATGCTCTCGGTGTTGCGGGTGGAGATGCCGGTCACTTCTTCGACGGAACGAGCTACCTGACCAGCGTTGGAATTGACTTCCTCGACCCGTGCATTCATTTCCTGCAGGCTCGACGAGATCTGGTGGGAATTGGACTTGAGCTGCTGGAACTGTTCGGCAGATTGCTGGACCGAAGTCAGTCCATCGGTTACGGAATGATGAATCTGCTTGAAGGTGGACAGGGATTCGTGAATCTCGCGAATGATATCCTGGAGCAGTCCTTCGATATGCTGGGCGGACAGACGAGATTGCTCCGCCAGCTTCTTGACTTCACCGGCGACGACGCTGAATCCTTTGCCGGCTTCTCCGGCGCGTGCAGCTTCAATCGCGGCATTGAGCGAGAGCAGGTTGGTCTGTTCGGCGATCGTATTGATCGTTTTCAGGATATTCGAGATTTCGTTGGACTTTTGGGACAGTCCGTTAACGACTTCATTGGCCTGATTCACCGAATGATCAATATGCTCCATCTGGTTAACGGTTTTACGGATCAGCTGATCGCCTTCCTCTGCCATTGTATTGGATGTGCGCGACAGACCGAGCAGGGACTGGGAATTCTGCTGTACTTCCTGCAGCCAGCGGGCGACATCGTTCAGTTGTGAAGCACTGCTGTTCATATTCTGGTTTTGTTTTTCTGCACCGGAGGAGAACAGTTCGATCGCGGACGTAATCTGTTCGGTCGCCTGGCTGGTCTGCTCGGAGCTGGCATTCAGCTGCTCGGAAGAGGAGACTACATCGCTTACTGTATCCTGAATGGAACCGACGAGTGAGCCGAGCGATTGGTTCATATCGTTAAAGGCTTCGGACAAACGCCCCAGTTCATCCTTGCTTTTGTCCTGAACAGACTGGGTCAAATCTCCGCTGCTGATTGCACTGGCGACCTGCACAAGTTTGTTCATCCGCTTGCTGATGGAGCGTGTGATCAGCCAGATCACGGTGCTGCCAACGACCAGGGCGATAACCATCACGAGCAGTGTCTGGTGAAGCATAGGCTTTACTTTTGCATCAATCTCGCTTTGGGAGAAGTTGCCGACGAGCTTCCAGCCGGTCAGCGGGCTGGTCGTATAGCTCAGTTGCTTGTCGATATCGTTGAATACGTAACTGAAATGGCCTTGTGGTTTGTTTTCTCCAATGATTCGCTTGGCAATAGTATCGGTCTCGCCTATCTTAATCGTTGGATGGGAAATATACGTACCATCCGGTGCAAGGATAAATGCGTAGCCCTGTTCACCAATCTTGATTGTGGATGTGATATTAAGCAGTGCGGCAATGCTGATATCCAGACCAACCACGCCGCTCTTGTCTTCCGTCTGCCGGGCGACAGTCACGGTCATCTCCTGTGTGGTGGAAGAAATATAAGGACTGGTAATAATTGTCTTTCCGGGACTGGCTTCAGCTTGCTGGTACCATGGGCGCTGTCTTGGATCATAGTCGGCAGCGGTTGGTGAGTCCGAGGAAGTGAAAAATGCGCCTGTAGTAGTACCTACATAGATACCTTCGACTTTGCTGGTGGCCTTGTCAAACGTATCCAGACGTTCCAGCAGTGCGGCACTGTTGGCGCTGGTATAGTCGCTCTGCGTAACCTGGCCGGCGAAATAGTTGACTGTATCGACATTTTGCTGCATATCGTTATCAACGACTGCACTCAGTGTGCCTGCATTGATCGTGGTGCTGTCAATGAGTTCCGAGCTGAGCGAGCGCTGGGCAGTGAAATAAGAAACAAGACTGGAGGCTATCAGTGCTGTTACGAGTACAGCACAGAAGGAAAACATCAGCTTGCGGCCTAGAGATTGGTTGAGCAATAAAGATTTCATCATATTCATTGGATCCCCCCCGTTAATTATCTGAATGAATATGTTATCGACAGAAAACGCTGATGATTAAAGATGGAAATGCTAGGAAATTTTCTTAAAATATAAAAATAAGCAAGAAACTTAGTATATATGCGAAAAAAGCATATTTACGGATCTGTTACCAGCACCAAAATGCCGTTCACATCCATAAATATGCTTTAAATAGTATAGGTATACAATTATTCGAATGCCTAACTCAGACGCTGGACAAACTGCTCCAACCGATCCAGCGCTTGTTCCAGTACCGGACGTGCACAGGCATAGGACAGCCGGATATACCCTTCACCATATCGGGAAAAGGCATCTCCGGGCACGACAGCGACGCCAGCTTCATCGAGCAGACGCAGCGCGAATTCCATGGAAGGCAGAACCAGATGAGCGATGGAAGGGAACAGGTAAAAAGCGCCTTCCGGCTTTTCCAGTGTTAATCCCATGTTCATCAGCCGATCATATACATAATCCCGGCGCTTCCGGTAGGCGTCACGCATCGGCAGAGCATCATCGATACCATGAGTCAGTGCTTCCAGCGCCGCATACTGGCTGATGGAGCTGGCACAGGACACATTGTACTGGTGCACCTTGAGCATATGGGCCGTCAGCCAGGCCGGTGCGAGCGTATAGCCGATCCGCCAGCCGGTCATGGAGTGGGACTTGGAGACCCCGTTAATGATGATCGTCTTGTCCCGCATCCCTGGCAGCAGAGCGATCGATTCATGCGGCGTGTCGTAGATCAGCTCACTGTAGATCTCGTCCGAAATGACAAAGATGTCCCGCTCTCTCAGCAGAGCAGCCATATCCTCCAGCTCGCTGCGGTTCATGACGCGGCCGGTCGGATTGGAAGGGTAACCGATCACTATCGCTTTGGTGCGCGGCGACAGATGCGGCTCCACCAGTTCGGCCGTCAGCTTGAAGCCGGTACTGCGGGTATCCACATAGACCGGTACACCGCCCGCCAGCCGGATGAGCGGCTCGTATCCGGGATAGATGGGACCCGGCAGGATCACTTCATCACCGGGCGTAATAATCGTTCGCAGGGTTACGTCCAGCGCTTCACTGGCGCCCACGGTAATAATCACTTCGGTAGAACCGTCGTACTGCTGGCCGTACTTGATGCGCGCAAAGTCCGCAGCTGCCTGGCGAAGTGCCGGAATGCCTGCATTGGGGGTATAGACGGTGCGCCCTTCCTGCATCGCGCGTGCTGCTGCTTCCATAATATGCGGCGGGGTCGGGAAGTCCGGTTGTCCGAGCGTGAGGGCCAACGCTTCCGGGTACTGGGCCGCTGCGTTGGCGATTTTGCGAATGCCGCTGATCTGAATATCCTTGACCGATGAATTAACCAGATGTTCCATGTATGTCTTCCTTTCTGGATGGAGAAATATGTAAAAGATATGCGGGCTACCGTATTCAGGTACATCCGCCTGCTCACTGTGCAAGAATCATTTTACAAAGTATATCAAAGTCTGCCGGGGGAGGACAGACAGATCTTCCGGTGGTCTGTGTGGCGGCATCGCCCTCCCATCCATAACAATCGCTGTCAGGAGGTCCGGAATGGTCACCATTTCATCCGTACCTATACAAAAAGACCTCCACAAGGGAGGTCTTTTGCCAATGCTACCAAAGGAATACTCGCTGTAAAGCATCCAACATCCAAACAGGCGAATGCATAAATTCATCGATACATCATAGGCTTGTCGCCCGGGGAGTTATTTTACCGTGTAGGTGTAATGCGGTGAATCATACTGCGGGCCGGACTTTTCATAAGTGAACCAGTATTCGATCTTGCTGACCGAGCGCAGTCCGGTAATATTTTTGCTCCAGGTGCCGGAACTGTCGGTCATGCGCAGATTCTGCTGGTCGCCGTTATTGATCTTGTAGTGCAGATCCACGTACTTGGCAGTCGTTACCGGCTTGAAAGTAATGCGCACTTCCGTACCGGATACGCTGCTGAGACGGGCTGTGTAATCGGCTGTTGTATTTTCACTGCCGGTACCAGTCGTTGGTGGCGTCACCGGAGGCTCTGTCGTAGGCGGAGGTGTGGTGCCGCCGGTGAGATACTGTCCGGTGAACGGGTTGAACCGGTGCAGGGACATGATCAGCCAGCCGGTGCTGGAGACGCAGTTCTGCTGGGCCATCACCCAGTAGCTGTTGCTGGTGCCTTTGAGCGAGTAAGGGATACCGCCGAGCGATGCGCCTGAAGTTCCCTGCTTTTTGATAATTTCATTGTTGATGGCGTCGGCTTTGGCGGTGTTGCCCTGCAGATAGTAGGCCAGGGACATAAAGGCACTTCCTTCAAACCATACATCCGCACCGGTGCTGCCGATCTGGTTGCCGTTATCGTCATGAGCCGGCATCACCTGATCGGTCCAGTCAAAATCATAACCGGTCAGCATATTGCCTGCATCGTTATACGTCAGCGTCTGCTTGTAGCGCGGATTGTCCATTGTACCCGGTGATCCGTTGGCATTTTCCACGTAGGCCAGACTGGCGCCGTAGTTATGCGTACCGCCTGTACCCAGTGCCAGCACGCCCCATGGATTCACATCAAGCGGAATCTTCGGATCGATCAGGCCGGTATCATTTTTCCAGCCGCCGGTGAAGCGCTTGTGGGCTTCGTCCCATACATAGTTGTCGAGGAAGCTTTTGACTTTTGCGGCAGCCGCGTTGTAGGAAGCGGCTTTGGAGGGGTCAACTGATGCATAATATTGCAGTACACGGTAAATGTCGATGTTATGCTCGGTGGAGCTCCATGGTTCATTGGAGTTGGTCCAGCCGCTCCAGCCGCCGGCTACGCCGCCATTAGCCTGCTGATATTGCAGCGACCAGTCCAGCGCCTTGAGCGCCATCGGACGGTAGCGGGTGTCATTGTACTGCTTCTCGTATGCCATCGCTGCCATCGCCATCCAGACGACCGGACCGACATGCTTGCGGATCTCTTCACCGGCGCCGTTATTATACCAGTAGGAATTCAGCCAGAAGCCCTGCGGGTCCTGGATATCGCGCATTTTGTTCAGTACTTTCTCGGCGCGTCCGCGTTCCCCTTTGACGATAAAGGCGATTGCGGCGACAGCCTGATCATACGTATAGACGATCTGCTTGGGATTATTCGGCCCCCAAAAGTCTTCAAAGCTGTCTACCAGCCCGTCAAAAGCGAGCCCGGCTGTGGCATCCTGCTGGGTCTCCAGCCAGATCAGCGCCTTGTTGGAAGCATTGCTGGCTGCATCTGCGCGCACCGGTCCGGCGGCGCTCAGGACACCTCCGACGAGCAGTACGCCAGACAGTAATAGATGAGTCCATTTCTTCTTCATACAGTTCCTCCCTCAGAATGGTATGTAGCAGGTAAGTCAAGTCTATAGTGGATGATGATAGCGCTTTCGTAAATGCGCTATGCTACGCACTGTATGTGCATTTCTACGATGGATATGCCGAAGCGGTCAAACAGGGAATAGACGCATCCGGTAGCCAAAGCAGGAGCATGTACAAACTTTTTTATATATTCTTTATAAAATGCACTGTTTCTATTGCAATTCAATCGTTATAATAGCAATGGTGCCTTTTGCGTAAGATTGAAGTGGTTAAATAATAAAATGATGCAATTTCATCACATAAAATGTTATTTAGTCATATAAATGGAAACGTTAGCTGCAGAATGATCCCTATCCGGATCGTACGGGCTGAAGGTAAACGAAACGGAGCACCGCCGGGCGATACAGGGGGATGCAAACAAGGAGGCTGTTATGAGCGAAAATACCATTATCCGGTTTGATGGGGTGACCAAGCGTTATGAGGATGGAACGCTGGTACTGGAACATATAGATTTTGAGATCGAACGGGGTAAATTCTACACGCTGCTCGGTCCATCCGGCTGCGGCAAGACGACCATCCTGCGCATGATTGCAGGCTTTACGGAGCCAAGCGGAGGATCGATTTATTTTAACGGCAAAGTCATCAACAAGGTGCCGGCCAACAAGCGTCAGGTGAACACGGTATTTCAGGATTATGCGCTGTTCCCGCACCTGAATGTGTTCGAGAACGTAGCCTTTGGCCTGCGTGTCAAAAAGATGAAAAAAGACCAGATCCAGACCAAAGTGCTCGAAGCGCTCAAGTTCGTCAATCTGGAAGGCTACGGCCAGCGGGCGATCTCCGAAATGTCCGGCGGTCAGCGCCAGCGGGTGGCGATTGCGCGCGCACTGGTCAATGAACCGGAAGTGCTGCTGCTGGATGAGCCGCTGTCAGCGCTTGATCTGAAGCTGCGTACAGAGATGCAGTACGAGCTGCGCGAGATTCAGCAGCGTCTGGGCATTACCTTTATCTTCGTTACGCATGACCAGGAGGAAGCGCTGGCGATGTCGGACGAGATCTTCGTTATGAACAAAGGCAAGATCGAACAGAGCGGTACGCCGAACGATATCTATGACGAGCCGATTAACCGGTTCGTGGCGGACTTCATCGGGGAATCCAATATCGTACCGGGCCGAATGATCGAGGATTATCTGGTGGAGTTCAATGGCAAGCAGTTCCAGTGCGTCGATGCCGGACTGCGTCCAAATGAACCGATTGAAGTGGTGATCCGTCCGGAGGATCTGGAACTGACGACCGAAGATCGCGGCAAGCTCAAAGTGCGCGTGGACAGCCAATTGTTCCGAGGGGTTCACTATGAGATCAGCTGCTATGATGATTCCGGTCACGAATGGCTTGTACACTCGACCCGCAAAGCCGAGCCGGGCAGCCAGATTGGTCTTGATTTCGAGCCGGAAGCGATCCATGTTATGCGATTCGGGGAAAGTGAAGAAGATTTCGACCGCCGTCTGGAAGGATACGGAGAAGGCGGTGTCCATGCAGGCTAATACTCGTGCGGTCTATATGCTGCCTTATTACGTATGGATCGTCCTGTTTGTCGTGGCACCGGTCGTGCTGGTCGCTTATTATTCCTTTTTTGATGTGAATGGCAATCTGACGCTGCAGAATTACCGGACGTTCTTCACCCCTGTGTATATGCAGATGACGCTCAGTTCGTTCTGGTATGCCTTTCTGGTGACGCTGTTCTCGCTGCTGATCGCTTATCCGGCAGCGTATCTGCTGACCCGGACCAAGCATCGGCAGCTGTGGATTCTGCTGATTATCCTGCCGACCTGGATCAACCTGCTGCTCAAAACGTATGCGTTTATCGGAATCTTCGGTACGTATGGTCCGGTCAATGCGCTGCTGGGTACGATCGGGATCGGTGAGCAGCAGCTGCTGTTCAATGCGTTCAGCTTTGTATTTGTATCGGTGTATATTTTCGTGCCGTTCATGATTCTGCCGATCTATAATGCGCTGGAGGAAATGAATCCAACGCTCATCTCCGCAGCCCGTGATCTGGGGGCATCCGGCTGGACCACGTTCCGGCGGGTTATTTTCCCGCTGACACTGTCCGGGGTCAAATCCGGCTGTATGGCTGTCTTTATCCCGTCTCTGTCGCTGTTCATGATTACCCGCCTGATTGCCGGCAACAAGGTTATCACGCTCGGTACGGCGATTGAGCAGCACTTCCTGGTGACCCAGGACTGGGGCATGGGCTCGACGGTTGCGGTTGTGCTGATTATCGCCATGGCGGTACTGATGCTGCTGACCGGCGGCTTCGGTCAGGAGGTGCGTCATGGTAAATAAGAATAAATGGGGTAATCTGTATCTGGTGCTCGTCTTCGCTGTCCTGTACGCACCGATTCTGTATCTGATGTATTACTCGTTCAACAGTGCAGGCAATATGCACGAATTCGAAGGATTCACCTGGCAGTGGTATGGCGAGGTATTCCAGGATACCCGCCTGATGATCATTCTAATCAATACGCTTGTGATCGCGCTGCTGTCTTCGGCGATTGCGACGATTATCGGCATTATCGGTGCGCTGGCGATTGACCGGATTCAGCGCCGCCGGCTCAAGGATGCCGTGCTGTCGCTCAATAATGTACTGATCGTCAGCCCGGATGTTATTATCGGTGCATCGTTCCTGATCCTGTTCACGATTGTGGGCATCAAGCTGGGCTTTGCTTCGGTGCTGATCTCGCATATCGCGTTCAGTATTCCGATTACCGTGCTGATGATTCTGCCGCGTCTGCAGGAGATGAGCCCGACGCTGGTCGATGCGGCCCGCGATCTGGGTGCCAGCCGCCGCGATGTGCTGACACGGGTGATCCTGCCATTTATCAAACAAGGGATTTTTGCGGGATTCTTTATGGCATTTACGTATTCTCTGGATGATTTCGCAGTGACGTTCTTCGTAACCGGTAACGGATACTCTACGCTGTCGGTAGAGATCTATTCCCGGGCAAGACAGGGTGTGGCGCTGTCGATCAATGCGCTGTCCACGCTGATCTTCCTGTTCACCACTGCGCTTGTAGTCGGTTATTACATGATCAACCGCCGCGCACAGAACCGAACGCGCCGGACCGAGATGGCTGCCGAAATGGGGGTGCCGAGATAAATGAAGACGATTAGCCGTATGTTTATCGTAATCATCGTCGCTGCTCTGCTGCTCATGTATCTGGCTGCACGGCTGAATGTCAGCCAGGGTTACTCGGGCAGCAATACGCTGACCATCTACAACTGGGGTGACTATATCGATCCCGATCTGCTGGACCAGTTCCAAAAGGAAACCGGCATCACGGTCATCTATCAGACATTTGATTCCAACGAAGCCATGCTGACCAAGATCGAGCAGGGCGGTACGACATTCGACGTAGCGATTCCGTCCGATTACGCCATCTCCAAGATGCGCGAGGACAATCTGCTGCTGCCGCTCGATCACAGCAAGCTGCCGAATCTCCAAAATATCGATCCGTCGTTCCTGAACCTGTCGTTTGACCCGGATAACAAATATTCGGCGCCTTACTTCTGGGGAACGGTCGGCGTGGTCTACAATCCCAAGCTGACCAACCTCAAGTTCCACAGCTGGGACGACCTGTGGGACCCATCGCTGCGCAATAATGTGCTGCTGACCGATGGAGCACGTGAGGTCATGGGTATGTCGCTGAACAGCCTGCATTACTCGCTGAACGACACCAAGGAAGCCCATCTGCAGGAAGCGCTGGCCAAGCTCAAGCTGCTGACGCCGAATGTCAAAGCAATCGTAGGTGACGAGATCAAAATACTGCTCGCCAACAATGAAGCGGCAGCCGGACTCGTCTTCTCCGGCGATGCGTCGGAGATCATGAGCGAGAATGAAGATCTGGACTTTGTCGTTCCGGAGGAAGGCACCAATCTGTGGTTCGATAACATGGTCATTCCCAAGACGGCAGCCAATATCGATGGCGCCCATAAGTTCATCAACTTTATGATGGACCCTGAGGTGGCGGCGCAGAACGCGGAGTATGTGGGCTATTCCACGCCGAACGATGCGGCACTGAAGCTGCTGCCGGAAGACATTTCCGGTGACGAGCGATTCTACCCGCCCGCGGATCTTACTGATCGCCTGGAAGTGTACGATAATCTGGGCAAAAAGATGCTCGTGCATTATAACGAGCTGTTCCTGCAGTTCAAGATGAATAAATAGACAAACATGATCCAAGAGCAGCCTGTTGTCAGGGCTGCTCTTTTTTTAACTACAGACAGTCGGCATCTCCAGTGGTGGAAGAGCCGTTTGGTACAGCACAGATACTGAATATTAGCGAGATTAATGTGACGACTCCGCTATTGATGGAGACGGGTGAGCGATTGATTCAATTCGGTATCCACTCTCGCGAGATTATCTGGCAGGAGGTATGCGCAACTTTTATATATATCAATGCGTCTATGTAATATGGTTAAAAATAACTTATATTACATTGAAAGGGTGTATATGATGAAAAAGATCTTTATGTTAATGCTTACTGTAACTCTTTTTTTCTCGGTGTCATCCATTACAAGTGCAGATGTATTTGATGATTCAAAGGTGAAAGTAGTGCTTAATGGTTCTGAGCTGGATTTTGATCCAAACGCTATTATTCAAAATGGTAATACCATGGTTCCGTTTCGCCAGCTTTTTGAAGCTTATGGAGCTCAGGTAACCTGGGATCAGGAGACCAAAACGATTACCGCTGTAAAAGAAGATACAACCATCAAATTAACACTGGATAGCTTTGATGCGTACGTAAATAACAAAAAAATCAAATTGACTCAGACACCGTATATGGCTAGAAATACATCACTTGTTAACCTGCGATTTATTAGTGAAGCCATGAACGCTAAGGTGAATTTTGATAAAAGTAATTTGACTGTAAATATTACAACTTCTAAATAATCGAAATAACCACTTTATATAACTGTATAAAGTGGTTATTTTTAATACTTTTATAGAAAATATTTGAAAATATACATTAATATGATATTATTGTCATCAAATGAAAGGAGGGTAGAGGTAAGAATATTCAACATAGAATCAACTACATAAGTATGAACAAGTTACAGGTTGTACAAAGAATATTTTCTTCGCATGCAATCGGATAAATCGGATACTATATTTATAATTAAAGGAGATGTTTTGACAATGAATTTTAAAATTGTAAAGCTGTCCTCTATAGGACTCTCTTTCGCCTTGTTTTTATCTATGGGATCCTCTACGTCTGCCGCAGCAGCTAATGTTGAAGATCAGTTAAGCATTAATAATCAGACAGATCAAAATATTTCAGATGCCAAAATAAGCGAGATTTTGGACATTTCCAGACAGGTGGCAGATGAATATAAACAAAGTAATGTTCGTACGCTGGGGGCCTCTGAGACCAAGCAGGTGATCGACTATTACCGTATAGAAGAAGACAAGGGCTATTTTTATGAAATTACCCCCGATCAAAAAGAGTCATTGACCATTTTGGATCTGGAAGATGTGGAACAGAACTCTACATCCCCCTCTGCGAATTCCTTGGCAGCAGCAAACACAGGGCTGCCGGATGGTATCGGTGGTAGAGCCGTTATCCGCAAAAATGGTTCCTATTTGAATACTACTGTAAGAACTGCGACAGCAAGCCAGATGGGAAATACAGCAAACGGTATCGCCTGGACGTATTCAGGGTTTAGCGGTACAGGCGTAAGATCCAGTGGAGGTATTGGATCAGTTGAGGCTGATATGGGTCTTCAGTACAGTAAGGCTTACGGTTATGTAAAATGGACACCACATATTGGATTTAGCAATGGGGATAAGAAATATGGAGATCCACTTACTGGTTATGACAAACTTCAATATCGGAATGGATTCGTGGAAGGCAGCGATGTTAATTTTTCCGTATATCGTAATATTAATAACAATACACGATTATCCCAGAGTGGGTATGGAGTCTGTGCGGATATGAACTGCACGAATACAGCAGATACTTATCTGACTTCAATTCTGGAAGTTGCATCAACTAAGGTAAGCAGTGTTAGCCAATGGAAAGTGTTGGCCACTATTGCAGGCAGTGAAAGTGTAACAGGGAAAAACTATGCGCGATTTAGCAATATTAATATAGATGGCGTTCCTGCCACACCGATAGTTGACCAGGAAGACTACGCCAATATTACGGTAAGTGGTAATAGCGCTACGATTAGCGTATCAAGGTAGTGTATTACACTATATTGAATAACAATATTAGAAAAGCAAGCTGAATCAATAAACCATTCTCTGTCATGTGGAGAGTGGTTTATTGATATTTTAGAAAAAGGAAGGACGGCTATAAGCACAGAGCGGCGGAAAGGGAATAAGGGCAAAGGACGACATTGGAGCCTGGGAATCTACCTTTTCTCCCCCTTCGTAGATTGCCAGGCTCCACCGGAGGACGTGCCCTTATCCCTTTCCATAGCGGATACAGCCTGACCAGCGCACTACACGAGCGCACCCTGGTCAGGTTTTTCGCTATTTCCACACGCTTGATTACCCTGTCAGCAAGCAATGTTCGTATTTGCCGCCCATATGAACTTCCGGAACAATCCGCCGCACATCAAGTTCCTTATTTTTACAACACCTTGAAAACACGAACCTCAAACCTTGAATTTCTGTATTGCTGTAAGTAAGCGTTTACAGCATAATGTGGATGTAATGTTAATAATAATATTGATCATTCAACCAAGGGGGATAATACACAATATGAGAAAAACAGGCAAAGTCCTTTCGTTATTGCTGACCGGCGCGCTGGCGCTGGGCCTGACGGCGTGCGGCAACAGTGACTCGGGTACAGGCAGTGAAGGTGCAAGCGGTGGCAGCGGCGGCGACAAGGTCACGATCACTTTCCAGAACATCTATCCGGACCCGACGACGCCGACATACAAAATGATCCGCCAGATCGTGGATTCCTACCAGAAAGAACATCCAAACGTAGAGATTGCCCTCGACACCCTGAATACCGACCAGCAAAAATTGAAGCTGAAAACGCAGGCAGCTTCCCGCGAAATCCCGGATATTACGATCGTGAATCCTTCTGCACAGATGAAGCCTTATGTGGATGCAGGCTTGCTCGCACCACTGGATGACATTCTGGACCAAGACGGCCTCCGTGATACATACCAGGAAGGCCTGCTCGACTACTACAGCAAAGATAATAAAGTCTATGCACTGCCGGACGGCAATAACATTGAAGTCGGCTATTACAACAAAGCCCTGTTCGCCAAAGCGGGCATCGATGCTCCACCAGCCACTTTCGAAGAACTGCTGGCAGATGTGAAAAAGCTTAAAGCCGCAGGCATTACGCCAATCGCGATCGGAGAAAAGGATTCCTGGACCGGTTCATTCCTGTTCATGAACATCCTGCTTCGCACAAACGGCGGACCTGGCTTCCTGCAGGACGTGGCAGACGGCAAGAAAACATTTAACGATCCGGCATTTATCGAAGCGGTAGATGCCTTCCAGCAGCTTGTACAGGCTGGCGCTTTCCCTGAAGGGGCAACATCCATCGACGCTACAGCAGGCGGTAACATGTTCCGTACCGGCCAGGCAGCGATGTTCTTTATCGGTACATGGGAGACCGGCGCGAACGACTCTTCCACAGTAGGCAAGGACGTAGGCGTATTCAAGTTCCCGACCGTCAATGGCAAAGGCAACCCGGATGAGTTCATGTTGGCACCAGGCAGCGCGTTTGCCGTATCCGCCAACAGCGAACATCTGGCGGAAACCAAAGATTTCCTCAAGTACTTTGCAACCAATTATCCAAAAGTATCCTTTGAACTGAAAAACGCAGTGGGCCTGGGCCAGAAAGTGGAAGGCGATTTCTCGGCAGCGGGTTACTCCCCACTCGCAATTGAAGTGCTCGACCTGTTTAAAAACATTAAAGGCGGCGACCTGTCCTTCGATAACACGATGAACCCGGCCGTATCGCAGGTCCATCTGAGCAGCATTCAGAACCTGTTTGTACAGCAGGTTGATCCGAAGCAGGTAGCAGCAGAGCACCAGGCAGCATTCGAAGCGAATCCTTAAGCAACAGGAAAGCGATTCTGCTTGATGATGTTAGCTTATAGCTGCAAATATGCTGAATAAAGCTTGAAATGCAGCAGCGCTCCGTCAAGGAATTCTACCAGCTAATAACTCGACAACCATACAGGCGCAAGTTCTAACAGGGGGGCGCCCACCAGCGCCCCTTTATTCATGCATGGGCTTTTTAAGCACTTAGCGAAGGCAAGAGAATTCTGCCAAAGACCGACCTTTAAGAATAGAGATCGACCGCGAGGGGTCATTCAGGATCTCTATTCTTAACCGGAGGTCGTGGCAGAATCTCTTGCCGGAGCGGTTAATGCACAATCTGCTCAGTAACTTTGCAACAATGCTGCACCATACAAAAAGAGGCTCCACCACTGGAGAGGAGGGAGAAACCATGAATGTATTAAAAGTACCTGCCCGCACGATCGCCATTTTTGTACTGCCGTGTCTGCTCCTGTACATAGGCACCGTATTTGTGCCGATTCTGGTTTCCTTTTATACGGCTACACTGGATTGGAACGGAATCGGAGATGCCAAGTTCATTGGGCTGGCCAATTTCCATACGCTGCTGTTTGAAGATACCAACTTCTGGCCGTCGGTCAAGCGGACGCTGATGTATTCGGTATTCTCCATGGTTGAGATTCCGTTCTGTCTGCTGTTCGCCATCTTGCTGAACCGCTATGTTCGCAAAGGCAGCCGGCTTGTTACGATTTATTTTGTCCCGGTTATCCTGTCCAACGTTATTCTCGGACAGCTGTGGAAAACGATCTACAATCCGACTTCAATGGGCGGTATGCTGAATGGTATCCTTATCCAGCTCGGACTGGAGAACTGGACACACAGCTGGCTGACCGAACCGGCGACCGCGATGTATGCACTGTACTTTGTCTCGCTGTGGCAGTACTTTGGCTACCATCTGCTGATCCAGTTCACCGGCGTGCAGAATATTCCGGATGAAATCTACGAAGCGGCCAAGATCGATGGCGCAGATGGTTTTAAGGCAGACCGATATATTACGTTCCCGATGATCGTGCCGATCTTCAAAATCTCGATTGTACTGGCATTTATCGGGTCTCTGCAGGCGTTCGAGCTGGTTATGGTTATGACCGGCGGCGGACCGGCACATGCGACCGATACGATCGCGACCCATATGTACAATATGTCCTTCCTGTCCCAGAAATACGGATATGGCAGTGCGGTGGCTACGTTCCTCGTGGTGTTCTGTCTGATCGTCACGGTTGTGATTAACTTTATCTTCAACAAAGTCGAACGCAAGGTAACCTAAAGGAGGAGAGCGAGATGCTAAAAGCAAAAAAAGGATTCGTGTATCTTCTCTTCGCGATCCTGGTTGTTACCCAGCTGTACCCGCTGTTCTGGCTGCTCATGTATTCCCTGAAGACGAACGAGGAGATTCTGAGCGGCAGCTTTTTCTCCCTGCCGACTATACCGCAGTGGCATAACTATTCGGAGGCTTACACCTCCGGCAGCTATCTCAAGTATCTGGGCAACAGCGTGCTCGTCACCGGTGTGACGTTGGTCGCTGTTATTATTCTCAGTGCGATGACCGCCTATGCGATCTCCCGGTTCAAATGGAAATACGGACCGTATGTGCTGCTGCTGTTCCTGCTCGGGATGATGATTCCGATGCAGGCGACGCTGCTGCCGCTGATGATCATTTTCAAAAACCTGGACCTGCTGGATACCCGCTGGTCGATTATTATTCCGTATACGGCATTTGCCCTGCCGATTGCCGTGTTTATCCTGAGCGGATTTATGCGTTCGATTCCGACGGATATTGAAGAGTCTGCCTTCATGGATGGAGCGAGTGTGTACCGGATCTTCCGCAGTATTATCCTGCCGATCTCTATGCCGCCGGTGATGACGGTATGTATCCTGACCTTTATCAATATCTGGAATGAGTACATCGTGGCAGCGACATTTATCTCGTCCGAGAATCTCAAGACACTGCCGTTCGGGGTGTATACGTTTGTCAGTCAGTATTCGGTGAATTACGGCAACATCGGCGCGTTCCTGATCATGGGCGCCCTGCCGGTGATCATCATTTATTTCCTGCTGTCCGAGCGTATTACCAAAGGCATGGTTGCCGGTGCGGTTAAAGGCTAGACACCCAGATAAGTAAGTGTACCGAAGACGATCCGATCACAGTATGGAGACGCTCTGTATCTGATGTTGGGATGCCGAAGCGGGCAGCTGCATGATGCTGGCTGACGGGCGTTGTGTTCCACTACGGTTTGTTTTGTAAAAAGATCCCTTAGCTGGTATTATCCAAGATATAGGAGCCTGGCGGCAGCTGGGCAGGAGGTGCAAAAAGCCTTCTGCCGCTGTCGCCCTTTGGCTTTTTTTGAAGAACATGCAGAAAGGAGGAGCTGCCTTGCCGCGCAGGTTCCGTTCCATCCACCATCGGCTGTTTATTCTGTTTTTGTTCTGTATGACGGCCATTCTGCTGATCGTCAGCGCATTGTTCTACAACCGTACCACCACACAGTTTCATGAAAAGCTGGGGGAGATCGCCCAGAAAAACGTCTCCCAGACCGCAGGGCTGCTCGATCTGCTGCTTGCCAGCTATGACAGCCTGTCCAAGTCGATCAGCACCAACGCCGATATCGTACGGCTGGTAGGCGAGAAAAAGAAACTTCCGCCGCAGATCGAATATATCAACCAGCACGCCATTACGACGATGATGGGAGCGATTTACTTTTCCCGCGATGATCTGGTCGGGATTCACATTATCGGAGAGAACGGCAAAATCTATAATTACGGCAACTATACGACGGTCGTGGACCCCCGCTACGACAGCTCGGACTGGTACCGGCGGATCAACAGTTCTTCCGGCAAAATGGTCTGGCTCGGTGTGTTTCCGCATTCGTTGATCGATAAGACAGAAGATGATGCCGTGTTTGCTTTTGGCCGGCCGATCTTCGATCTGAATGAACAGCATCAGATCGGCATCGTCCTGTTCGAAGCCAAGGCGGATACGGTGCTGGCCGCGATGAGCAATCTCAAGCTGGGGCCGAACAGTGATGTGGATATTATTACCGGCGAAGGCAAGACCGTACCAACCTCACTGGAAGCGAGTCCGGTGACTACCCTGCTGCCGGAGCATATGAAGACGCCGAGCGATCCGGGAGAAGTTATCGTTGATCAGATGGGCGACCGTCTGATCGCGGCTTCCAAGCTGGGCACAACCGATTGGACCGTCGTCAGCTCGACACCTTCCCGGGATCTGAATGTGGAGCTGACCCAGACCAAGCGCTATCTGTTCATCATGGTTACGATTCTGATTCTCGTCTCCGCATTAGTGGCGCTGATCGTCTCCCGTACGATTTCACTGCCACTTCAGCGGCTGGTCCGCCAGATGAAGCAGGTGGAGAACGGCAATTTTCACGGGATGGTCCGGGTGACTTCGTATCAGGAGATCAATGTTGTTGTCGCCTCCTTTAACCATATGGTCAAGCGGGTGGAGGAACTGATCGAGCGTGTCAAAATCTCCTCGGTCAGTGAAAAGAACGCCGAACTGCATGCGCTTCAATCGCAGGTCAATCCGCACTTTCTGTACAATACACTGGATATGATCTACTGGATGCTGGATGAGAAAGGCAATGATCGGCTCGGTGAAGTGGTGCTGTCGCTGTCCCATATGTTCCGCTACAGCAGCCACTGGGAAGGCAATGCCGAAGTCACGCTGCGTGAAGAGGTGGAGCAGATCCGTCATTATCTCAATATTATCCAGATGCGGCTGGAAGACCGGCTGACTGTGGAGATTGCCATCGACGAGCAGTGGATGGATCTGCCGGTGCCCAAGATGCTGCTGCAGCCGGTGATCGAGAATGCGGTCAAGCATGGACTGGAAGCGCAAAAGTCCGGACTGCTCACCGTCCGTGCCGTACCGGATGAGCATTATCTCAATATCCGTGTGCAGGATAACGGAGCCGGGATGCCAGCCGAGACACTGGAGCGGCTGCGCCGTTCACTGGATACGTATACGGTCGAACCGACAGGTGAAGGAGAGGCATCCGGTGTTCGTCAGGGCATTGGCATGCAGAATCTGCATCAGCGGCTGAAGTACATGTTTGGCGAAGAATACGGGATTGGGATCGAGAGCATACAGGATGAAGGAACAATCGTTACTTTGCGGCTGCCGCTGCCCGTTCAGCCCGCCGGACCCAAGCCGGTCCCGGGACAGCTGCATTATCCGAATCATCCGGACGGCCATTTCGATCATGGACAGACAGGACGAAATGAATTTGAAAGGGGAACCTGATATGCATATTCTGATCACAGACGATGAGAATTTTATCCGTGAAGGCATCAAGCGTACGATCATGACGGCCTATCCTGAATATCATGTGCATCTGGCGGCATCTGCCGAAGAAGCCGTACAGCTGATGAGCGAGCACCGGATGGACATTGTGCTGACCGATATCCTGATGCCTGGTATCAATGGACTGGAGCTGATGCGCATCTCACGGCACAAGCAGCCCCAGGCCAAATGGGTCGTCATCTCGGCGCACTCCGAGTTCAGCTATGCCCAGCAGGCTGTTCACCTTGGTGCACGAGATTACCTGCTCAAGCCGATCGGCAAGACCAAGCTGAATGAACTTATGGAATCGCTTACCCAGGAGATTCGCCAGGAGCAGATTCATTCCCGCGGGGAAGAGACGCTGCGGGAAGGCCTGAAATATTTGCGGGAAGCGGCCTTTCAGCGACTGGCTGCCGGGCTTAGTATCGGCAAGCTTAGCTTGGAGCCGCTGGTGGAGGAATACCCGGAGTATTATCTGCTGCTGGTCGAACTGGAGAACGAGCAGCAGCATGGTCCACTGGAACATTTTATTATCGAAAATGTACTGACCGAGCTGATTGACCGGTACGGCCGGGGATTCGTGACCAGCTTTGACCGGAATAGTCTGCTCGGTCTGATCCGGCCGGATAGCGGCGTAGAGATCGGAGCACTGCAGGAACAGATTCGCTCCCATCTGCATAAATGCATGAAAACCCAGCCTTTTCGCAGCGTCCATTCCGGTCCGCACCGGGACTTTGACCGGATTGCCGGGGAAGTGCGTCAGCTGCGCCAACGTCAGGACGCCGGTGTGCAGGAGCAGGGCGAGCCGCGCGGCAGCGAGACGGCGATCCATGTGGCGCTTCAGTATATCAAGACCCATTTTAATGAAGAATTATCACTGGAAAAGGTCGCAGCTGTCGTCTTCCTCAATCCGATCTATTTCAGCCAGCTGTTCAAGCAGAAGACAGGACAGGGGTACAAGGAGTACGTCATCTCCCTGCGCATGGAGCAGGCCAAGCAGCTGCTGCTCAACCCGAACCTGCGGCTGGTCGATATCGCCGAGCAGATCGGGTACGGCAGTGTAAGACACTTTACCCAGGTGTTCCGCAAGAAGTTTACGTTGACTCCGACCGAATATCGGTTGCAGCGGAATGTGGCGGATCATTAAGAAGCCAGCAGGAAAACGGGAAAGGCAGCTCATATAGAGCTGTCTTTTTTGATGGAAAAATGATTAATATAAATAAATATATGGATAATTTTTGAAAAAAGTACTATATTATCTATGTGCCAAAATACTTATATTACAATAAATGTATTTATGTGGGAGGTGTTTTGAAATACATATCTATTTTCACGGCTAAAGCAGATTGCTGGCGTGAAGGGTCTGAATGAGATTGAAATAGTGAGCAGTAAAGTCTTACAAGTTACGAAAAGTACCTATTAAATCATCGGAGTGAGGAGAATTATAATGTCAATTCGAAAATTGATGGTTTTTGTACTCATGTTGTCTATCTGTTTACCGGCTCAGGTATTTGCTGAAGAGACTGGAAATGCAACGAACACAGCTGATTATGAGCAGACTGCCCGTAACTACGTAGAACATTTTGTAAGAGAGGCTTATGATCCTTACTATATTATCCATAATATTCAAGTGACATTAAAAGAAGTAAAGCTTCAGGATAATCATTTTCAAGCGCTGGCGGATGTCTCAATGGTCAAAGAGTTGAAGGCTCAGTCTGCAGAAGAACTTCCATATGTTCAGGCACTCCATCAGGAAATGAAGTCGATTCGACCCTCTATAGCTGCTAATGATTATCGTGAAGTTCAAGCGATCGTCAAGGATCAGGTGGCTGAATTTGACCAGTATATCGGAGTAGAACAAGATCAGAATGATATTTTTCGCATTTCGGGTTCAATTGAGCAGGCAGCATTGAATACAGATACAATAACATTGGAATTCAAAGACTATATGGACTTTGTACCTGCTGAAGCATTTATTCCCAATTCCAATCAGTCAGTCGACCGTCAGGCAGCTCAGGATATCCGTATGGAAGCTGCCAGTGTAGAAGAAAACACTTATATGCTGGACCGTCCAACAGCATCACTCACAGCGTTGGCGGCTATTAAGTATAATCGTATTGCGGCCAGAGACTATGCTAATAAGTGGACAAATAATATGAGTAACAGTCATCCAGAGACATATAATCCGGCATATCCTTATTATCCAAATGATTGTGCCAACTTTGTATCACAGGCTATCCGTGCTGGAGGTATACCTACAGATAGCGTATGGAAATCAGGATCACAGTCATGGCTCACTACCGGTTTTAATGGCAGCAATGGATTGAAACAGTACATGGTGGACAACAAAGGTTATTTCCAGCAGGGCACCAAAGCAACAACAGCAGCAGGCGGGTTTATCTTTGCCCGTACTTATTCTCATGTTATGTTCGTTGTAGCCAATGATGGAGTAACTATGCTTTACAGTGCACATACCAATGATCGATTGAAATCTTCATTTGCAGGTTTTAAAGACAGTGAATATGCATACTACAAAATCAATCCAGCGTACCTGTAAAAATTATACAAAAAGTTATATAATGACGGTTAAGCTACAAGCTTGACCGTCATTTATTTAAATCTTATGTCAGGGAGTGGGATCATGAATAATTACATACGAAAAGGGCTCTGTATTGCGCTGGCAGCTGGATTGAGCTGGCCGCTCAGCAGTGGATGGGCGGAAGCCAAGACGAGCATGTTCCAGGATGTACCAAGCGAGCACTGGGGTTACACAGCGATTCAGTGGGGAGTGCAGGAGCAGATCGTTCAGGGATATCCGGATCAGAATTTTCATCCTGCCGAAAAGGTTAATAAGCAGGAATATCTGACGATGCTGCTGCGTGCTTATCAGCCGTCCGATCTGGACACAAGCAAAGTATCCGGAGACTGGGCAGCTCCTTACCTGCAGTATGCCAGCAGCCTGGGCTGGAATGGTGTTCCGTCATCCGGGAATGGTACGGATGTACTCACAAGAGGACAGGCAGCAGTCTATATGACAAATGCAGTCGGTAAAAATTACAGTGAGACGGATTCGATCCGTTATCTGCTGGATCAAGATCTGGTAGAGGGCAAAACCTCAGCTACTGTAGAAGGATTTCATCGTAACGATCCGGTTACACGTGCCGAGGCGATCACTATGATCCGGCGTCTTCGCCAGAACGTTGATAAGCTTCAAGCGAGTCCGGCGGCAGAGCAGAAATATACTTCTGGACAAAATGAGAAGGATACAGGTGACAAAACGAGTGGGAACAGTAGATATACGAATGTGGATCATCACTTTTCCCTGAAGCTGCCAGAGAGCTGGTCCGGCAAATATGAAGTGATTCCGGTGAAGCGCAACAAGACCATGGCGATTGATTTTGTGGACAAGCAGGCAAAAGAATGGGGCGGGGTGGTCTTTACCGTGTCGATCTGGCCAGCCAAGCAGTGGCAGGATCAGCAAAAAGAAGTGAAAGAGCAGGTTCCTGTGCAGAAGCTCGGAGAATATAATGGTAAGGTATATCTGCTCTTTACACCGACAGATGTCCAGTATGATCCTTCCAGTCCCGAACAGACAAAGCAGTATAAACAGATGTCGAATCAAGTGGCCGGGATTGGCAAAACTTTTCAGATTGTGAAGTGAAGAAGAAATAGCTGTATATAGGAGAACAGGGCCACGGAAAAGAGACTTCTCTTCCGTGGCCCTGTTGTTGGTTAAGGCATCATGATTCTATTGATTAATCGGCAATCCCCACACGGACGCGCAGGAACTGCTGATCCTGTAACTGCCGGCAGGCAAAACCCGCAGTATCCGCCGTGGAAATCCGGGAACCGCCTTCCGGCAGTATATCCCTCTCCACCCGGTAATTACCGGTATAGTTCCCATCCGGCAGATAGGTCGGACAGATGATCGTCCAGTCCAGCGACGACGACTGCAGCTGTTCATACATGCTGCGATGCTCCTCGGCAGCGCGTGTGCTTCGCCGCCGGGATTCAGAGGACTGGTAGCGATACAGCCCGGGTTCGGTCCGGCTCTGCAAAATGCCGGCGGTGCCGATCGTGATCAATCGGCGGATACCCTGCTGCTCCAGCAGTGGAATCAGTATCCGGGTACTCGCAGAGAGTGTATCCGTACCATCTGTACCAATAGCGCTGATGACTGCGTCCACTCCTTGCAGAGCAGCAACCAGATTATCCGGCTCCAGTACACTGCCGGTAAACATGTGCAGCCGTTCCTGCTGCGTCGCTGCTCCATTCGCAGTCGGCAGGTGGTACCGCTCCGACAGTTCAGGATCGGCGTCCGCCTCGGTCAGCTGCTCCTGCAGTTTCTCCTGCGAGCGTACCAGCACATGAACCTCGTGCTGTTCACGCAGCAGATGCTGCAGAACGATCCTTCCTACCCGGCCGGTTGCCCCCAATAGCAGAATTCTCATGAATGATCACTCCTGCCCCATGGATTATTCTTCAGCTTCGTTCCAGTGCTGGCTGCAGAACTCGGCCAGTTCAGCTTCCTCATCGTCTTCCAGATCGAATTCCAGCAGACGATCGGTTCCCTTTTCCAGCAGATCGTACGTAACCAGCTTGCCCTGTTCGCCGTCTACACCGTACACTGCGCGGATATAGACGCCGTTTGGCGTGTACAGATCGTCTTCTTCGTCAACATTCAGATCCAGCATGAACTCATAACGCTTGCCGGTCAGAATGCCAAATGGATCACGGATCCATTCTACCTGATAATTTGTGATTTCCATCAAATGTATACCTCCTGCGCATCGATAGGTGCGCTTATTTATAAAGTAGTGAGTATGGGCGCAATACCGCGCCAGATTTATTATATCATGCTTGTAAATGGGGAATGAAGCGTTTATAGAAGAGGAGGAAGGATGGAGCTATATATAAGATGTACAATCCTTGTTCGTAAAAGTTATGACTGCTCCAGGCTTCACTCCAAGTATCCTAAAACGGTTAGGACTACCAAAATAAGACTGGCAGCTCGATTCTACTCGCGATGAATTGAGGAAGGCGATGTGGTTCCCGTATATAATGTTCAGAGTGTGATGGATACTGCCTTAACTTGGTTATGTTCGAAAAGGCATGTAATTAGGAATTACATAATGATGGAACTTTGAGTGTGACTTGGCATATAATTACAATAAAAAAGAAGTTTGTAAATACCTTGAAAAGTTCAAGTTGTATGAAGTTCGTAAATATTACGTTAGTCGAAATTATTCTTGAGGAGGACTATAGATGTATATCAAAGAAGTAGTAAATGATATGGAAATGCGTCACTCAAAATCATTAGAAGCTCATAAGCTAATGGTCTTAGAGCTAGATAAATATTTGTTAGGAGGTGAAGTTCCAAATAACTTGTTATCGCATACATCTCTTTATTTTCTAGCTAAGTTCCATAAATCAATGTTGTCATTTCGGCTACTGGTAGTTTCGGGATTTAATGAGGATGCAAGCGTTATTCTCAGAACAATGGTCGAAATCGCCATTGTTATTGCATACATATCTAAAGAACCAGAAAAAAGATTGGATAGATTTATTGAATATAGGCATATAGCAGAACATAGGTTGCTTGAAACTATTGAGAAACATTATGGTGGTTCTAAAATAGATGAACAACGTCGCAATAAAATCAAAGAAAATTATGAAGCGACTAAAAGCAATTATAAGAATAAATCTCAATGGTCTGAAACTTCTATTGCAGATATGGCTAAAGACGTGAATATGGATTTTTGGTATGAAGCAGTTTATAAACTTGATTCAAGTTATGTGCATTCTAATATAACGGCATCTAAAGGCTTTATGTTCGACGAAAATGATGAATTATCAGTAGCCGTAGGCCCCCTAAGTTTTTCAGCAACTGATATTTTGTCTAAGTCGTGTGAACTTTCAAGGATAGTATTATATATTTCTTTGAAAAACATGAATTTGAATACGGATGAATTAATGGAGAAGTGCAATGAATGCCAGAAATTAATTCGAGAAGAATTTGAAAGAGTGCGCGAAGAAGCAGAATAACTTTGACTAACATAATATTCACGCTGAGGGCATACGCCCTTGATCCGGCATTCGCCGGATACTTGACATGCGTCGAGTCGTGAATACAGGAACGTTAAGTGAAATTCCTGAAAAGCTTTTATGAGAGGAGAATTCAATGAAAGTAAAACTTAATCAAACAGACCTAGAAAGTGAATCACTAAGTTGGATTTGTATCGAACCTATGCTCCTAGCTGTTCGAGGGAAAGACTTTTTAGCCAAATCCGAGATGTACAATCAATTAAGTGAAGGACAAAAGGGGCTCTATTTGTTTTATTCTTTTCACAACCATACCCAAACTTTAGAAGAGTTTTACTGGTTCTCGGCTTATCACATCAATGAATTGAAATCATGGAACGGAATAAAGAGAGGGTTGAAATACTTCAATGCGGTTGACCTGTCTAAACGACTTGAGGATATCGAAATCCTCATGATGGAGCAAGGGAAAGAGGGGAAAGAAATAAGCCCAACAGATTTAGAAAACGATCCCAAGCTAAAGGATAGGGTAAGAGCGCTACATAAGAAGTATAAGAACAATTCAAAAACGACCATACAAATTATGAATGGGTGGATTAAAGCAAACAAAACTGAATTTATAGAAGATAAGATGTGAGTATTTCAAGAGGACAGGAACTTCACTTAACATAATATTTACGCTGCAGGCATTCGCCCTTGGTCCGGCATTCGCCCTTGGTCCGGCATACGCCGGACACTCGACATACGTCGAGTCGCGAATACAGGAACGTTATACGCAATGCCACTAAAGATTTCAAGAAACAAGGAGAGCTAAATATGACTCAACTTCAAGGTTATCGCGTCATGAGAGGGAAAAATCTACATAATTAAGTGAAATTCCAGTGAGAGTTGTAGTTTTGTGAAATTGATTTTGTTTCTAATTGGTCTTATAGGATTGATAAGTTCAATTGTTACTGGCTACACACTATTCAAGAATATTAAAGGAGGAACGATCTTTGAAAAGACTTTTGAATGTCTTATTAATTAGTTCAATTACTGTTTTTTTATACTTCTGCTATTTTGGAATGTTTGAAAAACCAGTAGAACCTAGTGATATTGCTGCGCTACAGATTCGGATGGGGCTATCGGCATTATTTATGGTACTCATTATAGTTTTAAGAACTAATATCAAATTCGGAAAATAAAACGTCTGACAAACCGACGAATATTAAATCAAGCTGCCTCCTAAGTAAAGGGGCAGCTTGATTTTTTAGTGGATAGTCACTTTTCCAAACTGATATTTGTTAGGGTTGAGAATCGCGTTAGGATTTTGAATGTAAGGATTAGTTAAGCTATGAAGTAGTGTAGATTATTCAAGTAAAGCCTCGACAGCATATAATATTCACGCTGCGGACAGTCGTCCTGAGTCCGGCATTCGCCGGACACCCAGCATACGCTGAGTTGTGAATACAGAAACGATTCTGAATGCGTTAAATCTTATATAAGAAAAGGACGTTAGCAGAAATGAGGACGAGTGAAATTAGAAATTGGATTAACACAGATAATTTATTGGATCGAACGTTTCAAGGTTTCTGGATCTCTATGAATCATTACATAGAAGAAGAACTACACGAATTCGAAGAACTCTTTGGCAGTTACAACAAAGAGGAAATGCAGATCTCTTTTGATAACTATGCAGTTAGAATGTTTGGTAAAGAGAATGAAATTGACAATAAAGAGTATTTGGAAATCTATCTTCGAATTGAGTATTCAAAGAGAGACATTGGGTACTACAAAATGTTATTCAACTTTAATGGAGAATCATTTAAGGAATAAAAACAGAACTACTTGCTCGAATAACAAAAAGAATTGAAATGGAAAGCATAAGTGAAATTCTAGATACCATGATTGAAAGAATTAGATAAGAATTTAGAGAGTGAATTTTGATAGTAATCCCGAAGAAGAACGCACATCAGATAACATAATATTCACGCTGCGGTCTTAGGCTCTGGGTCTGGATGCGTTGGGTCGTGAATGTAGGAACGTTATCTAAGCGTCTCTAGGGAAGCTGTTGCTGTGGACGTGCCAGCAGGAATAACGTATAAACAATTAATATCTTTAGTGTTTACCTATGTGATGAATTCATAATAGGCTCTGTATGCAAACCGCAATCGTTGTGATTCCTAGCAAGCAAAACCGCCGTTTGAAGCTGCTTTACGATCGTAACGTCTACAGTAGACTGATCTAGAGGAGGAATGATGTTATGAACCCAAGGATACTAGCGAGCTTTGCTGCTGCTTTGTGCGTGATTGCTATGGTTGGTTGTTCCAGCCAAAAAGAATCAGCAGCGACTACTTCTTTAGTTACCACTGCTGAACAACCAGAAAAATCGAACGAAGTGGCAGCCAATGACCAAGAAAGTCAAAAGGCACCCGTTAGAAAGATTAACTTTGATCTTTCAAAGATTGAAGATCCTTTGTTAAACGATGAAATTAAAACTTCGCTTCAAAACTTGATGGACGGTGTCGTCCAGCAGGATACCGATTTATATGCAAGTGCATTCCCTTCTCCTAGTGATTCTGATTATGCAATTGAGCAAAAGCTTTTTGGCATTCAATCTGAGGATAGTATTACCTTTACGGGTATTGGCAAGGTTACTGAACAATCAGGCAGAATTGAGATGCCGTTGAAGTATACCATTGCGATTGGTGGCAGCGACAAACCTACTGATAAGATGTTATATTTCGTAACCGATAAAAATGGCACCTGGAAGCTAGGGTCTATTGATTGATTTTTGAATAATACTTTTGTTTAGATGGTTGTACTTTCGACTAAAAATTTCCTGCTTTAAAGCATGTACACAAACCTACTTAAGCCGGATTTCATTCGAAATCAAAGCCGAAAATCCTCGAGCATATTCGCTGTCTTATTGTAACGAGTGGCTAGGCATCGGTGGTTTTTCATTTTATTGAAGAAGCATTCGCCCTTGGCCCGGTATTCGCCGGACACCCGACATGCGTCTGGTCGCGAATACAAGAACGTTACCCGAAAGAAGTTCTTAGTTTAGGAGGAGTCTATATGATCTTGGAAAAAGTTATAAATAAAATTGTCATACAAAATGAATATAAGGATTTTGTTGATAAGTACATCGATCATATACTTACTGAGTTTAAAGGTGAAATTCATAGCCTTTATATGTGTGGCTCGATCCCAAAAGGAACGGCTCAACCTTTTAAGTCAGATGCAGACTTTACGATTGTATGTGCAAATCCCAAAGATATTGATTATGAAAGATTGTCAAATATTAAAGACAGGTTTTTGAAAAAATATCCAGTAGTAACTAAGATTGATACGACAATTTGCTCGATTGACGATGTACGAAGTAGACCAAATGATTGGGGTTTTTGGATTAAGATCATTTGCGTTTGCATATATGGTCAAGACATTGGTGAAAAAGTCCCACCAATCATCATTTCTCCAGAATTTATTTTGGACTTAAATAGAGAGACCAAGGAGGAAGTAGATCATAGACATCTTTTACTTTCTAATGCTAGTGATCACACAGTGAAAACTGGATTAATTAAAGGTTACTCTAAGCGATTAGTTCGTGCATTATACTCTTTGGTTTTAGAAGATACAGGTGTATGGGAAGATGACATGATTAAGATGAAGAATGCCATAATCAACTATTGTGAGATTGACTCCGCTTTAGTTAATTATCTGTATGCTTGTTACTTGGATAGTCATAATGTGATTGTTGAAGAGTTTCTGGAAATTGCAGATGAAGTATATAGCTATTTTGAGAAGGCCTTGAATACAATAGCTGCATCCAGAACTTCATTCGATTAACAACGCATTCACGCATTGGATATTCGTTCTTAACCCTATATTTACTAGAACCCAGCATCCAATAAGTCTTCAATACAGGAACGTTAGCTAAACTCATATACAGAATAGGCAGTATTGTTGTCCCTATTCATAATCTATTCGGATAAGTACAAAAAGAAACTCCCTCTCATGCAGCTTGTTCGGTTTCAGCGAACAAGACTCCAATAGAGAGAGTTACCCCTAAATAAACAGACAGGTCTGTATAATTACTAGGCTTAACGAGACGCTACTTGAGTATCCAGGAAGTGCAGAATCAGCTTAACGCTAATCTCCAGATCTTCTTCAAGCGGAAAATGTCCTGTGTTCAACAAGTGTACATCAACGTTCTGAAGATCTTCGGTGTAGGCGAGAGCCCCTTTGTAGCCGAAGAAGATATCGTGCCGTCCCCAAGCGACCAGAACCGGCGGCTGATGTTCTCGGAAATATTCGTGCCAGGTCGGATACTCCAGCAGGTTATTCTGATAATCATAGAACAGCGCAAGTTGAATGTCTTGGTTGCCTTCCCGGGTCAAGTGAATTTGATCGTTCCTCCAATTGTCCGGGCTGACTGCTTCAGGATCACGCGTTCCGTTCACATATTGATACTTCGTAATTTCGAGCGATAACAGGTCGATTACTCCCTGACGGATCTCCGCATTATTAGGGTTTTTCCAATAAGCCTGAATCGGAGCCCAAGCGGATTCAAGACCTGATTCATAAGCATTGCCATTCTGTGAAATGATGGCTTGAATGCGTTCCGGATGCATAACGGCCAGGCGATACCCGATTGGAGCGCCGTAATCATGCACGTAAATGCTGTATTTCTCCAAATTCAGCTGCTCGGCGAAGGCATTGATCAGATTGGCCAGATTTTCAAAGGTATACGTGAACTCGGCGATAGTCGGCTGATCGCTGCTGCCAAATCCCGGGTAATCAGGCGCGATGACATGGTAACGATCCGCGAGTCGAACGATCAGGTTCCGATACATATGCGAGGAAGAAGGAAATCCGTGCAGTAACAAAACAGTTGGATTCTTTCTGTTTCCGGCTTCCCGGTAAAAAAGGTTTAAGCCGTTTACCTGAGCATACTTGTTTTTGACATTCATTTAAATCACCTCGGTTTTGGATTTTGGTACAATACGAATCTCGTATTACCGTAACTATACATACAGGTCTGTATAGTTACAAGTGTTTTTTTATTTGCAATTATCTTTTGCTCCCCGTACTATACTTATACAGAGCTGTATACATTGAAAATAAACAGAATAATTTTGGAATGGAGATCATCAGATGGCGAATAAAAGCAAAAAGGAACAAATCATTCGGGTCGCCTCAGAGCTATTCAACCAACAGGGTATCCGCGGAACAGGTGTCGATCAGGTTGTAGCAGAATCCCAGGTTGCCAAAATGACTTTATATAATCATTTTCCGTCCAAGGATGAACTCGTATTGTCTTACTTGAAGAGGCAGGCTGAAGAGTGGATGGGATGGTTCAAATCTTCTATCGATAATCGTGGCGGAACGCCGCAGGCTCGTCTGCTGACTGTATACGATGTGTTGGGGGAATGGTTTGCAGAGCCGAATTTTACCGGCTGCGCTTTTATCAAAGCAGCTTCGGAATTTTCGGACAGCAGTCATCCATATCATAAGGCGTCTCACCAGTATAAGTCTTATCTGCGAGAGTACATTGCAGAGCTTACAGCCCAATGCGATTTCCAGCAGCCAACAACCGTCTCGAACACGTTGTACTTGCTCTTAGAGGGGGCGATAACTGCCAATATGCTGGAGACCGACCGAGAATCTGCGATGCATGCTCGCGAAGCAGCCGAAATTTTGATCCAACGTTTTTCAAAGACTTCCTGATTCGTCAAGGATGTTGCTTACAAAAGAAGTCGGCAAAGAAATTATGCAGCTGCAGGACGAAGATTAGAGCTTAGGGAAAAGTAAAAGGATATGCAAAAAGGACTTAGATAAGCGATCATTTCTAAGTCCTTTTTACATATCGGAATATTCTCGCAATTCCCAGTGCATGATATACTTGGAAGCAAAGGTGGGAGTGGATTTAAGAGTGATTCGAAGATTTTGCTTATGTTAGAATTTGAGGGAATTATCTAATACATAGGTTGTATGAGGATGAACCGTGTGAACCAGCAGTCGCAAGAAGTGATTGATCGACTTTGTTTGAACGTGTAATTGTTTAGTTCAACTTATATAGCAATAAATTAGAGGATTTATAAGATGATATTGAGCTTTCTGCTTATATACTACTTAACAGTTTAAAAGCCATGAAAGCAAACAATTATAAAAATTCAATCAATGATTGTAGTTCGAAGAAGTTGAATCTATCGTCTAACATAATATTCACGCTGCGGACATGCGTTCTTGGTCTGGCATTCGCCGGACACCCGACATACGTCGGGTCGTGAATACAGGAACGTTATCTGCAACCTTAAAGACAGGGAAACCATAAGCGAAGAATAAGATGATGAAGCGCCGATTTCCCTATCGGTGCTTTTTGTGTAGAGTGCAAGACATTAGAATATCAAAACAATTGACGACCTGACTTTGAAATCAATCAGATACGGCGGACAGCAAAATACAGATAGTTGATAAAAATAGTGTGATTCCGGCCTGATGTAGACCCTTACAGAATTCACAAAATCCATTTTATTAAATGAACATAGGTGCAATGCTTATTGAACAATTGTTAAAACGGATGTATACTCATTACTTACATCATTAAAGCGCTTCATTTGGGAAGAAATGAAGCAGACGCTTAAAGGAGAAAAGATTATTTTGAAAGCACTATCGAAAGGGCAGACTGCCCTCTTTTTGACGTTTCTTATTTTGATGTGGGGTGTGAACTGGCCACTGTCCAAATACGGTCTGCAGTATGCTCCGCCTATTTTATTTTCGGGTATTCGGACGCTGATCGCCGGGGTGCTGCTGCTGGTTGTCGCTTTGCCCAAGCTGCGTGAACTGCGCTGGCGGCAGACATGGCCGATCTATGTGATCTCGGCAGTGCTCAATATTATTCTGTTCTATGGCTGTCAGACGATCGGTATCGCCTACATGCCAGCCGGATTGTTCTCGGCGATTGTATTCCTGCAGCCGGTACTGGTCGGCATTATGTCCTGGCTGTGGCTCGGTGAGTCCATGAATCCGCTCAAAGCGATCGGTCTCGTGCTCGGCTGTGCAGGCGTAGCCACGATCAGTGCAGGCGGATTTACCGGCAGCATCTCGGTGCTCGGTATCGTACTGGCACTGGCTTCGGCAGTGAGCTGGGGCGTTGGTACCGTCTATGTCAAAAAAGTCGGTGAGCGGGTCGATCCGATCTGGCTCGTGACGATTCAGCTGCTGATCGGTGGCGTCGTCATGACTGCAGTCGGCAGCGGGACAGAGAGCTGGGCGGATATTACATGGAATGCGACATTTATCGGGGTACTGCTGTTTATCTCGATTTTCGCGATTGCGCTGAGCTGGTTGTGTTTCTTCCGTCTGGTGGGTTCCGGTGAGGCGAGTACGGTCGGGTCTTATACGTTCCTGATTCCGCTCGTATCAATCATATTGAGCGTGCTGTTTATGGGTGAATCGGTGACGGTTAACCTGGTAATCGGTCTGGTGCTGATCGTTGTGAGCATTCTGCTCGTGAACCGGACGCCCAAAACCAAAGAAGTAAACGGATCATTGGAATTAAATAATTAATAAACAGAAAAGGCCCGGGGTGATATTTATGCAATCACTCCGGGCCTTTTTCATATGATGCTGGACAGCTGTAGTTAGGAGTGAACCTGCAAATAATCCTACTCCAGCGGCTTCAACAGAAGCTGCTGCTGCTTGTTGAACAGGCTCGGCGCGATCAGCAGACCGAGCAGAATACTCGTAATAATCGCCGAGGTCATCAGGGTGAAGACGATCAGCAGCTGAAATCTTACCGCGGTAATCGGGTCGGCGCCGGCGATGATCTGGCCGGTCATCATGCCGGGCAGCTGGACGAGTCCGATTGTCTTCTGGCCATCGATCGTCGGGATCATGCTGGAGCGGACGGCGCTTTTGAGCACCGGCAGGATCGCCTGCCTTGGCGTGCCGCCCATCGACAGAATCACGATAATCTCACGCTGGCGCAGCTGCACTTCGGACTTGAGCCGGGTGACAAGCAGGCTGCTGAGCACCATGGAATTACCGATAATCATGCCGCTGATCGGGATAATATAGCGGGCGTGTGCCGGAATAATACCCAGTCCCAGCATGATCGCCTGTGTAATAATCTCCACGACGACCAGCGTGGCGAAGATTTTGAGGGTAATATGCGGAATGTTTTTGCCTTTTTTGGATACATTCAGTGCGGCAACGGTGATCATGAGTATGACGAACAATCCGACGACCCACAGATTTTCTAGGCCAAAGATGGCATTCAGCACATAGCCGATGATCAACAGCTGCACTGCAGCTCGGATCATGGCAATGAGCACATCCTTTTCCAGTCCGAGCTTGAACGAGCGGGACAGCACCACAGCCAGCAGTACAAAGCAGAGCGACAGACTTAATGCGAGTATGCTCATGAGGATTCCCCCTGCAAAAAGCGCTGCGCTTCCGTCGTCTGCGGCTGTGCGAAAAAGGCTGTCGCCGGACCGGACTCGACCAGCCGTCCATCCTGTAAAAACCACGTATACTGACTGACCTGGCGGGCCTGCTCCATCTGGTGCGTTACCCAGATCAGCGTCGTTCCCCTGCCTCGGTTCAGCTGCAGCAGCAACTGTTCGATCACTTTGACCGAAGACGGATCGAGCGCCGAAGTGATCTCGTCGAGCAGCAGAATATCCGGCTGGCCGGCCAGTGTACGGAGCAGGGCGAGACGCTGACGCTGACCACCCGATAGTTCCTGGGCCGGCCGGGAAAGCAGACTGGATGGCAGTTCGGCCTGTTCCAGCCAGCGGGCGGGATCGCCGCTGTCTGTTCCATGCAGCCGGCTGGCGGTCAGCAGATTGTCCTGTACGGTGCCCGGCAGCATCGGGGAATCCTGAAAGACCATGCCGACCGTCCGCCGCAGCCGGGTGATCGGCCAGCTATGTATGTCTTGGCCCTGGATGCGAATGCTGCCTTCATCCGGCGTCAGCAGCAGATTGCAGAGCGAGAGCAGAGTGCTTTTGCCGGAGCCGGAAGGACCGATCAGGGTGGTGATGCTGCCTGCCGGAATCGTGCCGCTGATCTGTCGCAGCACCGGTACAGGTGCGGATTGATCGGGTCCGGGGAAGCTTTTGCTGACATTTTGAAATTGCACCGCTAGGGGCGCGGGAGTCACTGAATTCATAGGAAGGGACACCTTTCCGAAATAATAAAATAGAATACGAATCCATACAGGTATATCTTAAGCGAAGCTGACAGGATCAAAAATATACAGCTTGCTTGTACAACCGATGGCTCATTTGTATAATACAGCATATTGTACAAAAATGATCAAAAGGAATAGACAGGATACAGTGCTTCGGTTGTGCGCTGTGTTCCATAGATCAGGAGGAACGCATATGTCATTTAGCATCGTTATATTCCAGGGACCAAGTGCATCAGGCAAAAGTACCCTGCAGGCGCGTCTTGGTCTGCCGCGCGTCGTGACCTGGACATCGCGTTCGCCCAGACCGGGCGAGCAGGATGGAAGGGAGTATCATTTTGCCACAAGAGAGCAGATGGAGCTGATGCACCGGCAGGGACTGATGCTGGAGATCAGCGAATACCGGGGCAATCTGTACGGCACATCAATCCGTTCACTGGAGGAGGACGGCCATAGCAGCCAGGTACGATCCAGTGTGATGGATGCCCGGGGAGCCCGTTTGGTCAAGGAGCTGCTCGGTGAACGGGCGCTGCTGATCGGTGTCTCGGCCAGCCGCGAGCAGCTGGCACGCCGACTGTTTGAACGCAAGGTGAGTATCGAAGAGCAGGAGCTGCGAATGGCTTCCTTTGACGAGGAAATGGCGGCGCTCTCGCAGTGTGATCTGATTATCCGCAACGGCGATGGTCAGCTGCGAACCGCGGAGACGATCATCGATTACATCCGCGAAGGCATTCAAAAAAAACCATCCGGCACATAACAGCCGCAGGATACCAGACAAGACGGATGAAAAACGGCATCTCTATAATAGAGTGCCGTTTTTTGGTGTATTCCGGTTAGACCGGTCGATGACGATGCTGCCATTTTCATGAGTTCATCTCAGCCCATGAATATCGATGGCTCTGCTTACTTCCGATTCCGTTCCTGCAGTTCCAGCCAGATTGCTGCCATGTCCATATCGGCTTTGCCATGATGATTCGCTTCACTAAAAGTCTTGTCCGCCGCAGCGGCCAGCGGCAGATCGATGCCGTCACGGCGGGCTTCGTCCATCAGCAGACCGAGGTCTTTGGACAGCAGGCTGATCATAAAGGCCGCCGGGAACTGCTCATTCAGCAGCATGTCCTTTTTGGCATTCAGCATCGGTGTGGCTACGGCCGACTGGCTGATCATCTCCAGAATCTGCTCCCGCTGCAGTCCGGCCTGTTCCCCGACGACCAGCGCTTCGGCAATCCCCTGCATGGATACGCCCAGCATCAGGTTAATCGCCAGTTTGGCGGAGCTGCCCGCACCGACATCTCCAAAATGAATCGTATGCTTGCCGAGAATATCAAAATAAGGCTGACTCTGCTGCACTGCCTCTGCCGGGCCGCCTGCGAGAATTACGAGTTGTCCCTGCTCTGCAGGTGCGACTGAACCGGATACCGGGGCATCGATATAGATGCCTCCTGCCTGCCGGGTCTGTTCGGCCAGCTCACGAGCTTCGCCGGGACTGATCGTGCTCATGTTGATAACAGCCGTTCCGGGGCGAATGTTCGCCAGAATCCCTTCATCACCGCTCAGCACTTCGGTAACTGCATCGCCCTTGGTCAGCATGATGAATACCGCATCCGCTTCCGCAGCAGCGGCTCCCGGAGAGGGATGCAGTACTGCGCCTTCTGCCTGCAGCGGAGCTGCTTTGTCCGCAGTCCGGTTATATACGTGAACGGTGTGACCTGCCTTTACTAAATTGAGGGCCATCGGCAGTCCCATATGTCCTGTACCGATCCATGCCAGATTTTTCATTTGATTACACTCCTTTACCTGTATCGAAATAGTAGGACTCAAGCATGGCATTATCTGCAGCCGCCAGCTCTATTGTGGTCATCAATCATGCACAACAAAGCATAACATCTGCCTATTTTGCCAGTGCAACCGCTTTTGCATGCGGCACGCTTGAGCCATGGTCTATATAGGTTAATAACCACTAAAGACCAGCGCTTATCCTGCTTGATTGTATCATATCGTTTCTGCCGGAACAGTCAGAAGATCGGTGCAGGGCCTCATTGCTGCGAGATATGAAGTTGACTTTTTCCGATGACAACAGGTTATGAAAAAAAATCGGATTGACAATCCGTCTACATGTAACTATAATTGTTACATGTAGAACATGAACAGACTCATCTGCTGTTGCATGATAAATAATCCATTTCCAGGAGGAAACCACAATGAAAATTGCAGTTATCGGAGCCACAGGCAAAGCAGGATCACTGATCGCAGAGGAAGCACTGCGCAGAGGACATGAAGTAACCGCATTGGTGCGCAGCGCCGGCAAAGTACAGAACGACAAGCTGAATGTCGTAGAAAAGGATGCTACCAAACTGACTACAGAAGATATCAAAGGGTATGATGTAGTCGTTAATGGCTTTGCTGCACCGCAGGGACAGGAAGAGCTGCATGTCACTCTGGGTCGTCATCTGATCGATATTCTGAGCGGCGCTCCGGATACCCGCCTGATCGTTGTCGGCGGCGCAGGCAGTCTGTATGTGGATGACGAATTGACGACACAGCTGTACCATACACCGGATTTCCCGGATGCATACAAGCCTACCGCGACCAATATGGGCCGCAATCTGGAAGCTCTCAAGCAGTCTTCCGGCATTCGCTGGACATATGTGAGCCCGGGCGCTTTCTTTGATGCCGAGGGGCCGCGTACCGGTTCCTATACACTGGGCGGCGAGAAAATGATCGTCAACAGTGAAGGCAACAGCTATTCCAGCTATGCCGACTATGCGATCGCTATCGTGGACGAAGCGGAAAAAGCAGCCCATGTGAACGAACGCATCAGCGTAGTGACCGAAGCCAAATAAGCATCAATATAGACCGCCCTGTCTCCCGATTGAGGATATTCCGCCTCGGGAGACAGGGCTTTTTGCTGTATACAACTGCCTTCAAGGCAATACTTGCTGAACGGAAGCATGACCCTTTATAATTACCAAATGATGGCAGGGAAAAGGGTGTTTCTGCTGCAGATCTCCTGCTGTCCGAAGCCATGCCACACCATTCGATCCAAGGGAGGAATCATGAACAAACGGAAATGGCAAAATATCATCGCGATCATGCTGGTGCTGCTGGTGATTCTTGTACCCGTCACTTATGTACAGGCGAACCAACTCATCTACGCTGACCGGGTCAAGGAATATCTGATCCAGCAGAAGCATTACCGCGAGCAGGACATCGCCTCCGTGCAGGGAGTATGGGAGATGAAGATACCGGACTTTTACGTCAAAGTCATTTTCCGGGATGAGCCGTATGCGACCTATATCTACTATGCGCATAGACCGGTTATCCAGACAGATGTATGGCCCACCGATGGAGAAATCAGCAGGCCTGCGAACAGTGAACCTCTGAGACATCTGGAAAAATAGTTCAACTGTAAAATTCTCACAAATACATAGCATTCCCACAAAAAACCATATATAATGATGAAAAATAATTCCGATCAGAATTATAGGGAATGGTGAATCGATATGGTAAAGCACATCAAAGGGATACCCTCTGTCAAAAAAGCGGTATATGATCTTATCGCCTCCCGGCGCCCTATTTCCAAAGCAGAGATCATGGAGCATTTTCAGCTGACGAGCAGCAGCCTGACCCGTCTGCTGGATGAGATGACCCGGGAAGGCTGGATTATGGAATCCGGCTTCGGACAATCCACAGGCGGTCGGCGGCCGATTCTGTATCAGGTAAATGCGGGCTTCCGGTATATACTGGGGCTGGATATTTCGCGAATCTATTCGGTGCTTGGTCTGTACGATATGGAGATGAAGCCGCTGGAACTGGTACGCTGGAACATGGATGAGCAGATGACTCCGCAGCGCCTCGTAGAGCATGTGGGCAGACAGGTCCGTGAGCTGCTTGCCCATCATCGTATTCCCCATGAGATGGTGCTGGGTCTGGGTGTCGGCGCGGTCGGACCGCTCAGCCGGGAGCAGGGATTGATACTGAATCCGCTTTATTTTGCAGCGCCGGGCTGGTACAATGTGCCGCTGCGCAGCTGGCTGGCCGAAGCGACCGGGCTGCCCGTTATTCTGGAAAATGGAGCCAATACCGCGCTCACCGGTGAACACTGGATGGTACGCGGAGAAGATATCCGCCATATGCTGTATGTGCATGTGGGTACAGGTCTGCGCTCTGCGATGATCTCCAACGGTCGTATCGTTCACGGAGCGATCGATATGGAAGGCTCGATCGGACAGATGATCATTCAGACCGATGGCCCCCGGCTGCATGGCACAGGCAATTATGGAGCATTGGAGGCTTTTGCTTCGGTGCAGGCGGTGGAGCAGCAGGTCCGCGCACGCAGCAAGATGAGCCGGGAGCAGTGGAGCGGAGGCAATCTGGCGATCAAGCCGGAGGCGATTAATTTTGCCACTATCGCTCAGGCGCTGGAGGAAGGTAATGAGTATGTACGGGAGATTTTCACCCAGTCGGCGGCCTATATGGGTATCGGGCTCGCCAATCTGATTAATACACTGCATCCCGAGCGCATTATTCTCGGCGGTGTGATGATCAGTGCGAGCGATCTGTTTTACAATACCGCAATCGCGGTAGCAGAGCAGAACATCTATTACTCGGACAGCTACCAGCCGGAATTCTCCCGCGGGATTCTGCAGGAGACCGCCGTATCGACCGGAGCAGCAGTTATGGTGTGGAACGAGATGGAGATGTAACGATATGATACAAAATAAGCAAGATGGAGATATAATGGCGCTACCCAAATAAGCACCATCGTCTGCTCTTTGAATGTAAAGGCAGATGATGGTGCTTTGTTATTATATACAAAATCGTGCGACTACCCTGATTGGCTATAAAGAAAAGCAGGATAGCTTTAGCTTTGAAGCTGCTTCAGGATCAGCGGGTCCTTGATCTTGGTATCCTGAGCCAGCATGACGATCTTGGACAGGATCTCGGCGGTACGCGGATCTTCATCCATAAAAGGCAGGAAGATCCGGCCGCGATGCTGGGAATGTACCGGGATAATATTCAGCGCCCCGGCAGCCTGCTTGTACACGATCGCGCTGCCCAGATGAACGCTGTAATGACCAAGACTGCCCTGAATAAGCGCGTGATTATTCTTGATCTGCACATTGCTGATCTTCATCAGACGCAGCGATTCTTCCACAATTGCCCGGCGCATCTCGATGGTGGACAGGCTGGCCTCCGGATCAACGCCGCCGACATGGGCGACACTGACTGCCAGATCGATATCCCGCATCACCTCGGAGAACAGGACGGCTGGCACCTGCTCCAGCGGAACCGGCTTGTACGTCGTCCGGTCATGGAACTGTACGGTCTCCAGTGTCGGAGCTTCCGTATCGGCCGGAGAGAACCAGTCGGCCATGGCATAGATGCTGGCGATCAGATTGTTACGATAGTCCACCTTCTGCAGTCCGTCCTCATAGCTGACGGTCCAGCCGCGTCCGCGCAGCAGGGCGACCGTCTTATTCGGCTGCACCTGATGACCGGCATAACGCCGGGATACCGTACCGCTGGCTTTTTCATCGTCATTGAGCAGATACAGCTCGCGGAATACCTGCTTGAAAGGTTCCCGATTGCGCTGATCCGGACGGTCAATCTGCTTGGCATGGAGCTGGTGCTGTATCAGATCGCGCTGGAACAGATGCCAGTGTCCGCTTTGGTATAGATGAAGCGGATGGGCGATAATGACTTCATCTCCTGGCTGCAGTCTGTGTTCGGTATAACCTGCCACTGCTGCCGGGGAAGTGTCGGAGCCGGAAAGCATAGGTGCAGACTCGCTGCTCTCCCCATCCATAGCTGTACCGGCAGGGTTCTCCCCGGCTGCCTGCGGCGTAAGCAGGCAGGAAGCTTCGCTGTTAATATAGCCCAGTGTCTGTCCACTTCGGAAGACGAGAGAGCGGAAGAGCGGCGCCAGCACCGGATTCTGCTGGAGCCGTCTGACTTCTTCGGCAGTGAAGGCCGTCTGATTCACCATGGAGCGTTCCAGTTCACTGCGCGCACGCCGGTACTGATCGGTCAGTTCGGTCTTCAGCTCCTTGAGCCGGATGATGTATTCGTGTTTGTTCAGCCGGGACGGAACGGATTTGAGCGGCTTGCCGCCTTTGACTGCTGTCATGCTGGTCTTGCCTTCCGGATCAATCTCCAGCCGGGCATACAGTCCGTCTTCTATTTCATGCGGATTGAAATAAGCGAGCAGCTCATCGACTTTGCGTGCTTCCATATCCCAGGTCAGGCGTGTGACATCGGCATAACCGGCGTTGCGTGCCAGATTGTCCAGAGCGATGGCAGAGGCGGCCGCTTCACTTGCCCGGCGCTGAGCGCCGAAGCTTTTGCTTTCCTTGAGGAACTGCTGTATGAATTCGTAGCGTCCGCGGATATCCTGCTCCCGCTGCTTCTGTGCCAGCGGAATCAGCGTGTAGGCCAGCAGCTGGTCTTTGTTGCGCTTGGCCGCTACACTCTGCCGGGTCTGCTCCAGATCCAGCTGCCCCCGCGCCGCATCCGCGAACAGCTGACTGCGCCGGTGATTGGAGCCGGCCGAGATATATTTGGCTGCGTCATACAGCAGCTTGAACCGCTCTGCACCGAGTTCCTGATAAGCCTGCTGGAACCAGTTCAGGTCAAAGGCACCATCATTGAACTCCTGCGGTGTGATCGGCGAATAGTGGGCGACGATCGTTTCCTTTTCGGCCGAGAAGGTCTCGTTGATATGAGCATGGAAATACCATGCTGCACTGCGCAGTCCCTGCCAGTTCAGATGAGCAGCGATAATCTCGATCCACTGCGGAGCATACATGGCCGCTTCCAGCAGGCGCTTCTCGTTGACCGGATAGGTCTTCAGCAGTTCGGCGAGTGTCTGCTCGTTTTCTTCTTTCAGCGGATGGCTATTTTTCAGCAGCTGGCTGAATGTTTCTTTCTTGGTGGTATTGTTATAGCTGTAAATATAGCCCCGGACAAAGGTCTCTTTTTGCAGATGGGACAGGATGGAGAGGAAATATTCCATACCATCGATCCGCTGGATCGCCATCGCCAGCCGTGTGACTTCAGTTGGCAGTTCCCCGCGCTGTAATTCGATATCCATAATCCGGACGATAGCCTGTTCGGCGAGCGGGCGGATGCTCGGGAATTGTTCCAGCAGATTATACTGGCTGGACGGACTGGTCATGAGCCGGATAAAGTCCTGCGCACGTTCACCCACCAGCATTTGCTTGTACAGTTCATTGGTCTGGATAATGCCCATCTCGTACATTCTGGCGTAATCATCGACTCCCAGATGCATATAGGAGATATGATGAATATCCAGCGGCCGCAAGTTGTAGAGCGTATGGAAGCGCCGCCGGGCGGAGTCTTCATTATATGAACGGCTGCGCAGCAGGTTGACCCACGGATCTGCCAGCAGCATCAGCACACCGCCATCGGGTTCCAGACGTTCGGCCGGGAAATCCTGCATCAGCCGGTTCAGAGCCAGATGGGCGATATCGAATACGTCCTGCTTATCGCTGTCTTCCAGATAGGCAACGAGCAGCGAATCGATCTGCTCGTTGTAAGGCAGACGGTCATACCAGTCACGGATCCCGATCATCTGCTCTACCGGATAAAAGGAACGGATGAATTCGCCCCGCCAGCCTTCCAACAGGATATGGTTCTTCAGCTCGTTATATTCCATGGCATCGGAGAAGTATCGGTACAGCTGGTTCAAGTTCTGATCCAGGCGATCCGTCTGTGTATAGAGAAACAGCTGCATTAATCCCAGATTATCCAGACCGCTCTGATCCAGATATTCCTGCCATACCCCGGTCAGTGGATAGCGTTCCAGTTCTTTGGACAGATCATCTTCTTCCACGACCCGGTTCCGGTAAAACAGCGGCTGCAGTTTGTTGCCAAGCAGCAGCGTATCCTTGTAATTGCTGTAATATTCGACCTCGTATTCATGGTCACGGTGTTCATGTATCAGATCATTCAATCCCTGCAGAACCGACATGATCTTGTCCTGCTCCAGCGTGAATACCTGTGTATTCATATCGAAATGGCCTGTGTCCGGCGGGATGTTCAGCCAGTCTTCGACCAGATTCGGATCGCACAGGCCGTAGCCGTTAGCTGCCGTGTATTCGGCCGTCTGGTTAAGCTTTGCCAGCAGCGTCTTCTCCTTGGGAGTCGGGCTGGTGAGCGACTCGGTCATTGCAGCCAGCCGGTCATACTGCTGCTGACGCTCCGGTTTGCCCTGCAGCTCGGTGATCGTCTCGAGCGCAGCGAGCCGCTGCAGTTCACTTTTGCTGCCCAGCAGCCGTGCAATGACCGGTTCCAGCAGTTCTCCCGGTTGGCCCAGCAGCAGCTGAATGGCACTCTGACGCAGTGATCCGGTCTTCAGCTTGAGCAGATCCTCGATCAGTTCCAGTTCCACTTCAGCCCATACGAAGGTTTTAGTCAGCTCCAGGGCCTTGTCCCGGTTGGACATGCTTTTGTCGGTCAGCGCTGCGAATACAAACTGGCGCTGTTCGGGATCATGGCCATCCTTGCTGACTACATAATCAAGCAGGGTGCCGCGCATATCCGGACTCATCCGATCCCTGAGCTGCAGAATCTCCCCGATCAGCTGTGCATCCATATCATAAGCGGCCAGATAGATCAGCTTATGGAGGAGCAGGTCGGAAGAGTACTGGATCGTAACACCATCCAGCACGCTCGAGGAAAAGGTGATCTCGCGCTCATTCAGTCCCAGGTAAATTTCCCTGATCCGTTCGAAATCCTGCACCCGGTCAGATTTGGCTTCCAGCAGAGGAGTACGGGGAACCCGCATCACACGCTGCGAGTCACTCATGCCGCTGACGAAATCCCACGTATATTCGCATTGATAGCTGTAGTTGTTCAGCACCCAGTACAGCAGCTCTCCATCATGCTCCTGCAGATGGGGACGGGCAATGCGCAGACGCAATTCCTTGTTCTGGCTGTTGCTGAGCACATACAGGGCGACGATTTGCTGATAGCGCACTCCGGTATCCATCAGGTACTGGATATGGTCATACAGCTCCTGTTCTTCATGTACAGCGGTCGCCCACAGGCTGATGTAGATTTTGTTGGCATTTTCGTCGCCAAGCCATTCCCGGCGAAGGGAATGGTCTGCCAGCGCTTCGTACGCCTGGCGGATCAGCTGTCCGGCTACACGTGTATTCGCTGCCTCGAGCGGCAGTCCTGTCCACGTACCCAGCGCCCTGACGATAGCGCTGTAGCGGATCAGATCATGCTGCAAAATCGTATCGATCAGCATCATGGAAGCTTCCAGCGTACCCTGATCCAGCATCTCGGCGATCGACTGACGCAGTCCCTCCTGAAGTCTGGCAGCCACGAGCAGCTCGCTGATCATCCGGTGAGCGTCGGAGCGATGGGACATGAGCATGCCCTGAATAACCGGATAGGACAGCAGTGCAGTCTGATTATCTCCATAAATGATCTCGTGCAGCGCCTGCCGCACCTGTTCGTTATCTCGGTCCAGCTCATAGGCGATCAGATCGGGAATGGCTTCCTGATTTACCCGGTAGTCTGAGATCAGTGGGTAGCTGCGATCGGCCAGCATGGTCATCAGATCAAATCCAAAACCATGCAAAGACAGCAGGGAGATCATTTTGCTCAAAATTTGTTCCTTATGTAATGTGAGATCCTGGGTGCGATAGGGACGACGGTAATAGCCGCTGCTGTACGGATACTCGGTCGCATGGGCGGTAATATAGCGGAAGATCGCTGCCGTCTGTTCATCGGTCAACACGGCCACAACTCCGACCAGCGGTTCATAGAGCGATCCCCCGCTTTCTGCTGCGAGCTGCTCCAGACACTGCATCAGTCTTGCAATCTCCTCCTGCTGATTGTGAATATATCTGCTCTGATACAGTTTCACACAGCTGTCTGCGAGTTCCTTCCACGGCCCGGGCATCGCTGCTGCACGCTCCTCGATCCGGCTGATCGACTGCTGATACAGTTCATCCATGGTGCTCATTATTCATTCTCCTCTCCATACTTGGTCTTACCACATGCTGCCTGCCAGCATGGTCAGGCGAATAAAGGCCGCTTCATCTCCTGGAGCCAACTGTACGTTCTCGTCCAGACCGGTGACTTCCTGCTCCCGCAGAAATACTTTATATAATCCATCTTCAAAAGCGAGCAGTGCGGTATCCACAGCCTGCCGCTCTTCCGGCAGACGATCATCATGAATCTCCTGAAAGCCGACTTTGCCGACCTGTGCCTGCTGCTCGATATCATGGCTTGTCAGATAAGGGATAAACGAAGCATCGGTCTGCTTCTCCCTGAACTGCCGTACATTTTCCTGTACGATAAAGGTAATCAATTCCCGCAGCGTAGCAGGAGTCGCAGCAAGCTCCAGCGGCTGCCGGGTGAGCCAGTTTTTGCGGCGTCCCAAACTTTTGACCGTTACGTAAATCAGCATGACCGTTCTCCTTCATGAAAATGTACTTTTATGATACACCAATAACCTTAGCATATCATAATCCTTTTATAGGAACAAATGTTCTGTTTTTGAGTGTATAGAAGGGAATATCACATCGGAAACACCAAAAAAGCCCTCCCACAAAATCGACTGCGACTTTGTGGAGGGCTGTTGTATTCTTATGGAAATGACAAGGACAGTGGCATCAGGCCTGCAGTACCGCGTACGCTTCCTGCAATACTTCCTGCGGCTTCATATTGCTCAGATTCTTCGGCACGACGTGAACGGAGATACGGCTGTTCAGTGCTTCTTTGACCTGCGAAGCGATCTGCTTCTCACCGCTGAGAATAATCTCATCCCACTGATGCTCACGGGCCAATTTCTCGATAATCGGTGTCAAACGCTTGATCCAGCGGGGACGGATAACATCCCATTGTTCCGTGTAATTTTCGCGCTGCTTGTTCACAGTGGATTTCAGATCGCTGATATTCTGACTGGCACGTTCCCGCCAATCATCATTGACCATATCCCATTCATAGTAATATTCTTTGTTAATCTCGCATAACAGGCTGTCGAGTACGGTAACCGTATCGTTGCTAAGCTGCAGAATTCCGGCAGCCGGGCAGCGTGACATCAGGGCGTGCAGTTCTTCCAGATGCGGCTCGGACTCAAAGTAAAAGGCATTGGGCACACCGGTCTGTATCTTTTCGCAGAAGAATAATCCTCCGGACGAATCGGCTACAATGATCAGGCCCTTTTTCATCTCGGTTCGGCTGTTTTCCACCTTTTCCTCGACTTTGGCCTGAAGCTCCAGCAGCATGTCCAGATATCTCGGATCTTCTCCGGCTTGCGTATACTCGGCGAGCTTTTTGAAACCGTTCTTGAGGCGTATCTTCCATTCCGGCTGGGTGTTGGCAGTTGGCTCAGTGTTCAGATAGATCGTCAGGAAACGTTCTGCCGATTGGGCAGAGTACTTCTGAAGTGCTTTCCAATTTTCCATAAATCCCATTGCAGTACCTCCTCAAAGAGAGTTCCTTTGTTTTTACCCGTCTGCGCATATACCCAAACTTTTTTAACAATAATTTCAAAAAAATATAATCCAAAATGAACTTCTATCAGCTGATATGTTTCTGTACTCACCAAGCAGATCGTTATTTTGGAATTTCACACACTTGACTTATTTTGTCCAACTTTCAATCACTTTTAAGTTATCGCCATCCTGCGCGAAGTGCAGGAACTGCATGACATCACCGGCAGTCTTTTCTCCTGTCGTTTTGTCTTCATTGGTAATTCTGTAATGAATGGCCGCCCAATCTCCGCTGATCAGCATATTATCAAAATGAATACGCTTTGTATCGGTCGAATCGGCAACGTCCTTCATAGAAGCTTTGTATTCGGAGAGGCTCAATGTGTCGCTATTCGTATGATACTGCAGGTTGCTGTCGTAATAGGTATCTGCCCATTTCTCCCAGGAATCGAAACCCTGGTTCCATTTTTCGAAATCATTCAATATAACGTTCTTAATCTTCTTGCCCATATCGGTCTGAATTGGCGTAGGATTGGTAACGGGATACTTGACTTCAAGATCCGTTGTATCAGGGATCTTTGCATTGACAATGGCATCTAACGAAGCCTGCTGTGCTGCTTTTTCATCGTCATTTTGGAAACTTGTCAAAGCCTCGAAATCTGCGCCTTTTGTTCCAGCCCAGCCTTCTACAACTCGAGTGCCCAGCTCATCTCCATAGTCCTTGAAGTGGACAAATTCCATTACACTTCCATCCGATGACTTTTGGCTCTGTCGGTCGGTCGTTGAGATGTCATATCGAATGGCGGCCCAGTCGCCGGAAATAATCATGTTGTTAAATTTCCCCATCTGTATATCACTGGACTTCAGCAATGCGTTCATGGAAGACTGATATTCCTTCAAAGTGAGTTTAACGCCATGAACATTATAAAGAGAATCTGGGGTGTAGAGAATGTCGCCCCATGCTTCCCAAGTATCATATCCTTTGTTCCAGTTTTCAAATCCGTTAAGCAGTCTATTCTGGATGTTTTTTTCCATTTCAGTTTCGATCGGGGTAGGGTTGACGATCGGGAAACTAGCTGCTAATTCTTCCGTGTTATCGTAGGAATCAGAGACATTTACCACAGATTCAGTCGAGTTGGTGGTTGCTACTTCCTTCGTAATGCTCGAGGCTGTGTTCGTTTTTGCTTCACATCCTACACCAGATATAAGAATGGCCATAGCTGTCATACTCATCGCAAACGTCTTAATCCTGTTTTTTTTCATATTAATTTTCCTCTCCCACTGTATGATATAAAGTTATTGTACAGTTTGAGAAATTCTGCAGCATCGTACAAAAGGGCACCATGCTCTACCTTTTTGGGAACTAAAGATTGTCATTTTGTAAATTTCCACATGAAAAAGTTCACTTAGGAAGATGGAGAATAGACGAACCGACTGATATGAAAGACCATCCTACTCATAAGGCTGTCTCTATAGAGTAGTAATGAAAATAATAAACAGCAGTTGACTGGAGCCGCATAAGCGTCTATACTAATCATTGTTATTAAAAGTAAGTATATTATTAATAGTGTTAATTCGGAGGATGAAATAGATGAATAAAGAACAAAGAAAACAGGAAATCCTGGCCGCTTATGAAGCCAGACATGCGACCAAAGCATTTGATCCGGAACAAAAAATTTCCGAGGACGATTTTGAATTTATTCTGGAGACAGGCCGCCTGTCACCAAGCTCCGTCGGTTCCGAACCTTGGAAATTCCTCGTGATTCAGAATATGGACCTGCGCAACAAACTGCGTGAAGTGACATGGGGCGCACAGGGGCAGCTGCCTACAGCGAGCCACTTTGTCGTTATTTTGGCCCGCAAAAATGTACGTTACGACTCCGCTTACCTGCGTGAGCAGATGATCGAAGTGAAACAGATGCCGGAAGAAGTGTTCAATCAGGTACTGGGTCGCTACAGAGAGTTCCAGGAAAATGACCTGAAACTGCTGGAAAGCGAACGCGCATTGTTCGACTGGGCGTCCAAGCAGACGTATATCGCACTCGGCAACATGATGACCGCAGCTGCAGAGATCGGTATCGACTCCTGCCCAATCGAAGGATTCCATATGGAATCGGTAGAGAAAATCCTGAATGACGAAGGCCTGCTGGAAAATGGAGAGTTTGGCGTAAGTGTCATGGCTGCCTTTGGCTACCGTACAGACAAAGAGCTTCGTCCAAAAGCAAGAAGAACCGCAGAACAAGTGGTACAGTGGATTAACTGATCCATGTTTACGATAAAGCAAAAGAGGAGAGCACCAGTACAGCTGGCGCTCTCCTCTTTATTTATATGATGGTAGCAAGAAAATTAGTGGTGATCTTTGGCTTCGCCGACACGCTGCTGGATTCCGCCTTTGGCTTTGTCCAGTTTGCCTTCAGCCTGCAGGGAGGCATTATCTGTAGCATTACCGTATTGATCTTTGGCTTCGCCTTTTACTTTGGAAACTGCACCTTTGATCTTATCGCCCAGACCGTTATCTTTATGATTATCCATAGTTAACATCTCCTGTTCTGATTGTACATTCGTTCCGGTAACATCGATAGAAAGCAACCGGGTATGTCTTTTATTACCCTTCCGCCTCCTGCTTTAAACAAGTACGGCAGTTAGTTGACAATCAGCGGGCTTGTCGGCACAATAAAAGCCAGCATCTCAGCAGAGCAGGAGGAAGGTAAATGACGATTAAAGCAGTCATCTTTGATTTTGACGGATTAATTCTGGATACGGAAAGTGTATGGTTCGAGTGTTATCGTAAAGTGCTGAGCGGGTATGAGATGGAGCTGACGCTGGACCGGTTCGCTCCAAGCATCGGTACGCATGGCACCGAGTTCCTCGATTATGTAGAGGAGACGATCGGTCAGCCGGGAATCGGCAGCATAATTGACCGGGAAGTATATAAGCTGCATCAGCAGAAAATGGAGCTGATCCAGGCGCGTGAAGGGGTAGCCGACTATCTGCATACCGCCCGGGAGATGGGCCTGCGGATCGGCCTTGCCACCAGTTCGAATCGTGACTGGATTGAGCATTTTCTCGGAAGATTGGGATTGCGTGAATATTTTGAAGTCATCAAGACAAGTGATGATGTATCTGCGGTGAAGCCCGATCCGGAACTGTATTTGCGTGCAACGGATGAGCTCGGAGTGAAGCCGGAGGAGGCGCTCGCTTTTGAAGATTCGCTCAATGGTCTGCGTGCTGCCAAGGCGGCCGGACTGCATTGTACGATTGTACCCAATCCAGTCACTTCGCTGCTGCCGTTTGAGCATTATGATCTAAGGCTGGATTCGATGGCCGAGATGCCGCTTGCGGCCGTACTGGAGAGACTGGCAGCAGAGAAGAACTAATATGTATGAGCAGGAATGCCCGATATCCATAGACAGGCAGATCCATCGATATACGCTGCATCATTGATGGTTAATATCCGGGAGGAATGTTATTTTGAAATTATTTATTCATCGTAAAGACCTGCGTATCCATGATCTCGCCGGCTTCGATTACCTGCGTGAAGCACAGGCCGAGAGCATGCATCTGCTGATTCTGGACCCGTTTCTGCTGCGCGGGGGCAGGGAGAAGGAACACAGCGGACTGAATTTCCTGCAGCATGTCCGCCGTCTCGTGCATCTGTATGAACAGCACGGTCTGAGACTGCATATCGCCTATGGTGAGCCGGAGCAGGTGCTGGATTATGTATTGGAACAGCAGCAGATCGACGAAGTGGTGGTTCACCGTGACTTTACGCCATATGCGAGAGAGCGTGACCGCAAGCTGCGTCAGACAGCCGAGCAGCGGGGAGTAGCTTTTACCCTGTTGGTGGATCATATGATGATTCACGTGGAACATTTTGCCGAATTTACGGGAAAAGACGGGTATTATAAGGTATTTGCCCCTTTTCACCGGAAATGGCTGGATTTTCTCGGCCAGCATCCGAACCCGGTCTCTTCCACCAGCCTGGGAGAACTGAAGATGTCCGGTCAGGAGATGGACTGGTCGGAGCGTTTTCGGCCGCCTTTTCAGCTGGATGAGTATGAACCTGCCGGCGAACCGGAGCCGCTGCTTGCGCATTTTCTGGCAGAGCTGATCGCGGACTACGGTGAAGAACGGGATTATTATGCGATCGATCCTTCGAGCGGACTGAACCCGCATGTCGTGCTGGGCGCTGTCTCGGTACGGGAGCTGTACGACCGGGCGCTACGAGAGCAGGGGAGCGAGGAATGGATTCGCCAGATCGCTTTCCGGGACTTTTATTTGTATCAGGCGATCTATGATGAGGATTATTTCCGGTATGAGCACCGGTACGATCTGTCTGCGCTGGATGATCGTTATTTTGAAGCCTGGTATACAGGGCAGACCGGTATCCCGGTGATCGATGCTTCGATGCGCCAGCTGAACGAGACGGGACGGATGCATAACCGATTGCGCATTCTGTCGGCGATGTTCCTGACCAAAAATCTGCAGTGTCCATTCACGCTCGGGGAGCAGTATTTCCGCCGCAAGCTGCTGGATTACGACAATATTATCAACCGGGGCAACTGGATGTGGTGCGCTTCACTGGGCGCCAATTCGGCACCGTACTTCCGGGTCGTGAATCCGGTCACCCAGTCGGCCAAATACGATCCGGAGGGCGATTATCTCCGTCACTGGCTGCCGGAACTGAAAGATCTGTCGATCAAGGAGATCCATCAGCCCCGTCCGGATGCTATTGTGGATCTGAAGCGTTCTCGGGCCGCAGCGATCGAGACGTACAAGGGAATTGTTCAGCCTTTGTAAAAATGAACGTAATGAATATGAAACATATGCTATAAAGAAGCGAATTTTTTAACTTTCGGTTAACAATTTGCTTCTTTTTTTACATTCCGCAGGGTTTACCGCGTACATTGTGCTGATTATTGATTGTTACAATCAACTCGTTGAATACATACGACGGCATTGGATAATGACCGCGAATTATGAGGAGATGATCATTAATGTTGAACAAGATCCGGGAAAACGGTCTGCGTAAGATAGTGTCCCCTGTAAGTGCAGGCGTACTGACAGCGGCAATGCTGCTGGGCGCACTGCCGGCAGGCACAGGAGAAGCGGCAGCCAAGGAGCAGCCAGAGATCAAGGCCAAAAATGTAATTATACTGATCCCCGATGGCATGAGCATGGACGGTACAACGCTGGCACGCTGGTATAATGGCGGAGAAGCGCTGGCACTGGACGAGATGGCGAGCGGACTGGTACGTACATATTCGGCAGATGCAGCGATTGCGGATTCCGCACCGGCAGGCACTGCCTTTGCAACAGGATACAAATCCCACACCGGTTATGTCGGTGTACTGCCGGATCAGAACACGATGCCGGGTCTTCCTGCACTGGCTCCGGGTGATGCCAAGAAACCGGTTGCGAATGTGCTGGAAGCGGCCAAACTGGCCAAAAAATCGACAGGCATTGTCGCTACTTCCGAAATCATGCACGCGACACCGGCCGACTTTAGCGCCCACTATCCGGACCGCAGCAACTATGACGCACTGAGCGAGCAGCAGGTATATGCAGGCATCGACGTGGTACTCGGCGGCGGCGCGCAGTACTTTACCCCGGCAGGCCGCAAAGACGGTGAAAACCTGCTGAATGTGATTCATTCCCAGGGTTATAACGTAGTGACCAATACCGCCGAACTAAAAGCTTCCCATTCCGGAAAAGTATGGGGCATGTTCGCAGATAAAGCGATGGATTACGATATGGACCGCAATCCAGACGAACAGCCGAGTCTCGCCGAAATGACGTCTAAAGCGATTGAAGTACTGTCCAAGGACGAAGATGGATTCTTCCTGATGGTCGAAGGCAGCAAAGTGGACTGGGCAGCACATGCCAACGATCCAATGGGCATTATCAGTGATGTAAATGCGTTTGACGCAGCGGTAGCGGAAGCGCTGAAATTTGCCAAGGAAGACCAGAATACACTCGTCATTGCGACGACAGACCATGGTAACGGCGGTCTGACCATCGGTGACCGTGAGACGACGAGCACGTACGATGAACTGCCTTTGTCGACCTTTATCGATCCGCTGAAAAAGGCCAAAGTAACCGGTGAAGGCCTGGAGAAAAAGCTGAACAGCGACCGCAGCAATATCGAGCAGGTGATGAGCGAATTCTTCGGCATTACCGACCTGACGGCTGAAGAAACGGCAGCGATCCGTGCAGCCAAAGCAGGCGGCATGAACGCCGTCGTCGGCCCGATGATCAGCAAGCGCGCCCATATCGGCTGGACGAGCGGCGGACATACCGGCGGTGATGTCGTATTGTACTCTTATGCTCCAGGCGGCAAGCAGTTGACTGGTCTGGTGGAAAATACGGACATCGCCCGCTATATGGAATCCGCGATGGGATTGGATCTGGCAGCGGTGACGAACCGTCTGTTCGTTCCGGCAGAAGAAGGATTTGCAGCCCGCGGCGCTACTGTGACATGGGATAAGAGCGACGAGAAGAACCCTGTCATCGTCGTTACCAAAGGCACAGACACACTGCGTCTGCCTGTCTACAAAAACACAGCCCAGCTGAACGGCGAGACGGTACGTCTGGAAGGCAATGTGATCTTCAATGGGGAAAAAGTCTTTGTACCGCAGCAGGCAATTGACCTGATGTAATAAGCTGGATAGTTGTTAGATCGATGTGAGATGGGATTGTTTTACAGGCTGTTCTCCGCTGGGTTATGCTTAGCGAAGAACAGCTTATTTTTATGGAAAGGAAGAAGAAAAGATGGAGGTAGAAGATATACTGCGGATTAAAGGAATGGTGGCACAATTAAGTCCTTCGGAGCGGGATTATTATCTGCACCAGTTTCTCGCCCAGACGAACCGCCTGCAAACGGCTGATAGAGAGGTATCTGCAGCAGATCTGCTTAACGGTTATGTGAACCTCTATGAAGATCTGCTGCATCGTACTGAAAGACGTCAGCTCCGGCAGATCCATCCGGCTTGCACGCATATTCATATGGTCTTCGGCGATTCCCAGGGAGGCATTATGCAAATGGTACTGGAATCGACCGGTGTATCGGAACGGCAGAAAATAATCGTTCTGCGTGAAAACTATGCGATAGGGCCGCTTGATCTGGATACGGAAGAAGGCAGAGCATTACGCAGTACCTGGTTGGAAAACAATATCGCAGAGCACCGGGATTATTACAGTGAGCAATCCGATCTGGAGCAGGAATACAACAGGCTGCTGGATCAGATCGGCAGTATTCCACCGCAGTCCCAAATAATTATCTGGGCAGACGACAATGAGGTGGAGGAGATAGGCCTTCGTCATGCCGTCTCCTTATTACAGGAAATGCCCAATCCAATAGTTCTATGTAATCCGTGTGCGCTCGCTGAGGAAAAATATGCTCTGGATCATCCGGGAGCCCAATGTGAATACCGTTATTCGGGTGAACTGGGATTACGACAAATAGAATATGCACTACAGCATAGGAATGATTCTGCCGTACTCAGCAGTCAATATAAGCAGCAGCTGGCAGCAGAGTGGAGAGAAATTTCCAGCCAGCAGAGCGTACTGCGTATTCTGGATGAGGGACAGATCCGGCAGGTGGCGCCTGACTATTTCGATCAGGACATCCTCCAGCGACTGGATACAGTGAGCAAGCATTCTGAAGATGGACAGTATGAATTTTGCCGGGCAGCACGTGTGATTGGTGAGGTGTATGGATGCTCGGATCGTTTTATCGGAGATGTGTATTATGAATATCGTCTCCGGGAAATGATTTACAGCGGCGTATTGGAAGTGCAGGGAATACCTGCGGGGATGCGATATTACAGTGTCCGACGCAAGGTGTAGAGCAGCTAGATGGATAGGTTTGTATTTGAATAAGTGAATGAAAAGCTTTGGTTCAAGCCGTTTGTTTGCTTATATATGGACGAACTACTGATTACCCTAGATCCTGCGCATACCCTGGATCTGGAATATTCACCAGCATAACATACAGGCTCGACCGATCATGATCCCCGCTGCGATACAACATCAGCTCATCGCCCTGTACATGCACTACATCCCCTGCGGCTACCGGAGTCTCGGTTCCATCACAATCGATCACTCCTGTTCCTTCGCTCACCAGAATATACACATCGGCTCCGGGATGGCGGTGGGCAGGCAGCTGTTGGCCGGGTGCAAAGTTCAGTGTAAATACGGTGCTTTCCGGCTGCTTGAATATAATGCGCTTGGTGAAGCGCTCGCTCTCGTACGGTTGAAATTGGCTTAATGAGGTATGTTCCATGCTTCCTCTATCCCTTCATTAACTTCATTGTGATTACAGTATAGGCAGGCAGCGCGCCTCATACAGGCGGCTATAGTTTCATTATAAAATGTCTGCTGCTGCAGGTAGTGATTACAATCACTAAGTCGGTTTTCCCGGCATACTATCGTACATTTATAAGCATATTGCGCTTCAAAACGCATATGTCCTAATGAAAGGGGACAGCATAATGAGCAAAGTGATTGCCATGAATCTTCCCATTGCTGAACTGGCTGCCGGCATTATAGATGCCGGCAGCTTTTTTATTTATGCTAAATCCCCCACTTATTATTTTGAACTATTCGTTCATTAATCTTATTCTTTCTTCCAGATCAAGACTGCTAGATATTTGATCATTTCAAGTTTAATATCCTCAACTTCTCAAAATCTAACTTCTATTTAAGTAATTATGCAACTTAACTTTGTTTCAGAAATATTCAACATATATCTGTAAAACTATAATCAGATGGTTCATTTCTTAATAATTCAATCAATCCTAATTTCATATGCTGAAGCGCATCTTCTTGAGGCATACGCATAAAACGAGTATGTTTTTGCATATCATCTTCAAATAAATTTAAAAATTCTAAAAGAGCCTGGTTATCTTTCTGTTTAATTCTTTCAAGTAAAAGTATTAATTGCTCATTGTTCTGAGTTCCTTTAACATTTTGTTTTTCCATTTATTAACCCCCTGCTGTGTAATATTTAAAGATGTAGCTACCTCCTTTTCTGTTCTTCCTAATATGTAAATCTGGTAAATTATCTCTTGACCTATTGGAGAAGAAAGATTATCCAATAAATGCTGTAATGTTATGTTCTCAATGGATCGGAAAGAAAAATCATCTACAGGAACAATAATTTCCAAAGCACTTAGCGTTTCTTTCTTCCTTTCTTTTCGAACATGATATTGCATTCTCCAAGCAATACGTTTTAACTCTGTTTGGTAGTGTGCGAATAGGTTCATTGTAATTCCTCCTTAATAAGTTCTTCTATATATAAAGGAGCAAAATCACACTATTTAACAACTAAAAAGAAACATTTGTTCCTATTAATTATACCGCATTTCACCTCTAAAATCATTCTATTTGGTTGTTAATACCACTTGAAATCTACCTTTACTATAGATAATAAATCCTTATATAAAGGGGGTTTTGAAGGATTTGGACACTTCAAATATTATGAATATAATTGCTAATATGGGGTTCCCAGCCACTCTGTGTTTTATTCTGTTAAAATACGTAATCCAAAATATGGAAAAACAAATCAGTCAATTAGTAAACACTGTAAAAGAACTTACAGATGCTGTGAATAAGCTTTCTCTAAATAATTTATTACAAAAAGATGTTCCTTTATCGGATACACGAGATAATTCGAAAAAATCCTAATAAAAAGTTCTCTTTTCTACTACCTCGTTCTATTTTTTCATTTTTGTTATAAAACTTGGTTGTTAAATATCTTGTAATCCCTCCTTTATTAATGAGAAGCGAAAAGGACCGGTCAGCTTCTTAAAATACAAACTATTCTAGGAGGATTTCAATTATGGCAATCGGAGCTAAACTTACTTCTCGGGATCAACTCTACAACATTAGCAGCGTAGATCTGTTCGCTCGTACTCTTTACGGTGAATCACGAGGTGATTCTCAATCGCGTGTGGGCGTAGCTTATGTTGTTTTCAACCGAAAAAACAACCGTACTATTCCGCCATTCGCAAGCCAAAGCACCATCGCTGATGTTGTCCTGGCCAAAAATGCATTCAGCTGCTTTAACCCAAATGACCCTAACCTCTCGGTTGTTCTCGCACCCAATACCAACGATGCGGCATGGAAGAACTGTGTAGCTCTCGCTTCTAATTTGAGCAACTACAGCAATCCAATTGGAGACAAACTGTACTATACGGTGACGTCTCTGTTTACCAGCCTTTCTTATACCGAAAACGGTAAATTGTATTATCGTATGCCGGGTACAGGAACCTTCCAAGTGTCTTCGAAAATCGCTCTTGGAGCCCACACCTTCTTCAATATTATTCAATAAGAAAAAAACTCCAGCTACTTAGTGGCTGGAGTTTTTTTCTTATTCAGCTTCTGGTATGAATTTCGTCGTTTTTGCCTCTAACTTATTTTGCTCTTTATCATAAGCATACGTTACTTCAATCTTACCCACATACTGCTCTGCTCCTATAGTTCCATCAGTTTTAAAGATTAAATTCCCTTTGTCTACACTATAATAATTAACAGCCCCAAATCCTACTTCTTTTAAATTCATGGTATTGCTCACATTGCTATATTGAAGATTTGTGGATTTATCTTTCACTTTTACTATAACTTCTGTATGTTTTCCTTTATTTTTAATTTCTGATTTTACATTTTTTGAAATGATCTCTTCTGGATCTTCGATATTAATTTCGGAAAAGTTGCTTAAATCAACTACATGAGCTTCTTCCATGTGTAAACCAGTTCCTCTTCCCTGACTTAATAACACAACAGCTTCCGGATTTCCATCATTCGTTAAATCACTAGATATGACTTGTGGTTTATCCTCTATTAGTGCAGATGATTTCCAATCAAACTCTTTTTTTTGGCCATTCGCTTCTAATATAAATCCATTATAAGTACCATCTTTTTTATTTAATGGATATAACTTTATGTCATTATTTGGACTCGCAACAACGTCTACTCTCTCATTGGCCTTCTCAGTTTTCATTTCTTTTACATCTGTAGGTTTTTGAGCTGCTGTGCTACTGCCTTGATCATTCGAATTAATGTTCCCGCAAGCTGATAATATTGCCATGCTACAAACTACAATCAAAATTTTTTTATTCACTTTTACTCCACCTTTCGTATCATACAATTAATGATAACAATAAAATCTTTTTTATTATTTACATATTACTTACATTTTTAAACATTTAGTTACACCTTTGTATTTAACCAGTTCTTGAAAGTAAAATAATATTTACCGAGATTAAGCTTTAATTAGAGTCAGGTGCAACAAACATTGAAAAAAAGAGGGTTCAGACATTTAATGGCTGTAATCAAAACAAAGGCACAATGGCTGTTTCTGATACTATATCTTCAATTAAATCGGTTCTAATTCTTTCGCATCCAGCAGCTGGAGGATATGAAGCTGCTGTATGACGTGGACAAGCACTACAGCCGCAAGGAAAAACTGCTGTTTCCGTTTCTGGAGAAGTACGGCATTCACGGACCTACCCAGGTGATGTGAGCGGTCAGAAGCGCATTTTGTCCTGATGGGGTACAGCCTGTTACAATGGAAATGAATACGCGCTGTGTAGCACAGCCAGGAGGCGATTCCATTTGAACAGGCAGGATGCACTGTATATTCAGCAGGCTGTACAGGAATTGAACAATGAACAGGTTCGGCATTATCTGACGACGCTGCTCCTTCGGATTAGGCAGCTGGATGAACAGGCTGGAAAGCCGGATATCTTACCGGATGAACTGACCGAAGTGTATGAAGAGATCGTTGGCGTGAGGGAAAGACAGGAATTATGGAGACCGGATGATCACTGCACCCATGTCCATATCGTTTGCGGCACTTCCATAGCCGGCAGTATGAAGGTCGCGCTGGCCAAAGAAGACCCATCGGGCTCCCACAAGCTGATTGTACTGACCGAGAATTATGCGATTGGACCGGTGCAGCATCTGGACTCGGCAGCGGGAAGGGCTGCGCGAAGTGAATGGTTCAGGGACCATATCGCCGGCTGCGCGAATGAAAGGGAGCCGGCCGAGGAGCAGTACACCGAGCTGCTGGATGATATAGCCCGGATTCCGGAGCAGGCCCGTATTATGATCTGGGCCGATGATAATGCCTGTGAGCAAATGGGGCTGCGGCATGCCCTTTATCTGCTGCGCAGTCTGCCCCAACCAATAGCGGTATATAATCCATGTGCTATCTGCGAGCAGCTGTACAACAGTGAGGATACCGCCCAGCATTATCATCATTCCGGCGAGATCCCTTCCGCCAAACTGCAGCAGGTACTGCAAATGACCGGAAACGATACACATTATCTCGATGCCGGGCAGCGTGGGCAGCTATCTGCTGAATGGCAGACACTTACGCAGCAGAACGGTGTCTTGCGCATATGGAACAACCACCAGGTGCAGGAAGTTCCGGTGGACTACCATGATGTCTATTTGCTGGACAAGCTGGATAAACTTCGGCCGCCGACTTCCGGCAATAATGATTTCCTTATTGCTGCCCGGCTGATTGCTGAGGCGATGGCCTATAATGAACAGTTTACAGGTGATGCCTTTTGGGAATATCGTCTGCGGGAACTGGCCTACAGCGGCGTGCTTGAAATAAAAGGTGTACCTGGTGGATCAGCGGGCTACAGCATTCGCCGCAACCGGGAACTGCCTGTAGACGCATAAAAGAACAAATAGCAGTAATGAACGAATAACACGTAATAAAGTAATTGTTGATCAATTGAAATTTATACTTATTTAAGCTATTCTCAATAAAATTATCCACAGCCTATCCCCAGGCATTCGGTCAAGTTATGCGGATGCATAAGTCCGCGAGAATAAATGAATATTCATGCAAGGATGAATAATTATACATAAATGAATAATATTGTGTATGTATAAGCGAATAATCCTTGCAGCAGTACAGAATACAGCAAAAACAGCCGATCTCCCAAAGAATCGGCTGTTTGATGTGACTGGATAATCTGTAATCCAAGTATACTTGCAACGAATGAACCCTTTATCCGCTGTCTGCCAGACAGTGACGCAGATTCCTCGATCAGCTGCTGCTGATATTATGCTTCTCCGACAAGGCTTCCTTTTCCGCCAGCATCCGGATCAGCTCCTGGGCGTTAGGTGTGGCATCGCCTGCCGAGTTGTTGTTGAACACGATGTAGATATGATCCGTCTGTTCCTGCAGCTGCAGCAGGCGGTCACGCCACTCGGTCAGTTCCTCGGTATTGTAGTTGTACAGATAACGCAGCTTGCGCCAGTCCGGGTGGCTGCTCTTGTGCCAGCCGTCCACATTGCGGCCGTGCATACGCACATAGGTCGCCTGCCGGGACGTGGCAGCCGTAATGATCGGGATTGAGCCCATTCCGGCCTGCGGCTCATCCACAATCGTATGAATCCAGCCTTCCTTACGCATGAATTCTAGCGTACGCTCACGGAACTCCGGCATGTACCAGGTCTGGTTGCGGAACTCCAGCGCACATGGGACGTCTTTCATTAGTTCGCGTGTCTCGCGCAGTGTCTCCACATTGTCCCGATTGCAGTCAAACCAGGGCGGATACTGGAACAGTGCCATCCTCAGCTTGCCCGCATCAATCGCCGGTTTGAGCGATACATGGAACGCCTCGAACATCTCTTCCTTGGTATCAAAATAGTTCTTTTTACCGCGCAGATGCCCGGTCATGCCCTGATACGCCTTGAAAATAAAGCCAAAATGCTCTGGTGTCTGTTCGACCCATTTGGTGACATTTTTGACCGGTTGTACCGCATAAAAGGAACTGTCGATCTCTACAATCGGAAAATGCTGGCTATAGGCAGGCAGCCGCTCGGGCGCTTTGATTTTTCCATATAGTTCGGGATGATCCCCGAACCCGGTTAATCCGACTTCAATCATGGCGGTTCGCCTCCTTTGCTGCTGGAGCAGGTTGATCTGGGCAAGCGGGTATCCACTTGATACCGATTATTAAACGAATGCTGTCAAACCCTAAACAGCTGGCGATTTGTTCATACCTCCGAACCGGCAAGCAGGAATACGTCTGTACTTGATTTTATGTAAAAATTTAAATACATTCTCTTTCAGCAGAGCTTCGTTTACACTGAGATCATCATAACTGTCATACATGTTCGGCATCAGGCGAAGCGGCATACGGCTGTGATGAAATGATAAATAAAACTAAAGAAAACAGGGGATGAACGAATGAGTAAACAAAGGCTTGGCTTGCTGGGCAAAATCTGGATGGTGATGGTGCTTCTGCTATGTTCGGGCGGCGTACTGAATCAGCCTTTACTGCCGCAGTATGCCTCTGCAGCAGGAGTGGAACCGTATCTTGGGGAGATCCAGTTCTTTCCTTATGAAAGGGCGTCCAGAGGCTGGGTGTATGCTGCAGGACAGCAACTATCCATCCAGTCCAATACCGCATTATTTGCCCTCTTGGGCACCAATTTTGGCGGGGATGGCAAATCGACATTTGCCCTGCCGGATCTGCGTGCGAATGCGCCTGAAGGGATGGGGTATTACATAGCGATACAGGGGAATTTCCCGAGCAGGGAGGAGAGCGAATACGGAATAGGCAACGCCATGCTGAGCGAGATCCGTCTGTTTCCATACCATTTTGCACCTTCCGGATGGATGGCTGCCCGTGGGCAGATGCTGAACATCGCGGATCATTCTGCATTGTACAGCGTGCTGGGCACGAACTTTGGCGGGGACGGGGTGACTACGTTCCGGCTTCCCGATTTGCCGGATCCTCAGGAAAATGTACATTATCTGATATCCACGGATCCTTCCCATTATAATCAGATGACCGGTGCGGAATATATAGGGGAGACCATTCCATTTGCTGTTCCGGTATCCGTAAACGGGCTTGGCAAAGCCGAAGGAACGATTCTTCCGATCATACAGAATCAGGCGCTGTTCAGCTTGCTGGGCACGAGATTTGGCGGGGACGGCAGAACCAATTTCCAGCTGCCGGATCTGAAGGACAATCAAGCGGGGCTAATCTATTACACTGCACTTACAGGCATATTTCCTTCGGTGGAATTCTATCGGCCGAATGCCAATAACGATCAGTATACCGTGGACAAAAACGGGGTGCTGAACGTTACCGGAAGGGGAGTGCTGTCCAATGATATGGATGCATCCACAGCCCGTCTGATTAGACAGCCTACACATGGAGCAGTGAGCTTCCGTAGCGATGGCAGCTTTCAATATACGCCTGAGCAGGATTATACAGGTACGGACAGTTTCGCTTATGAAGCTGTCAACGACAGCGGCGTTGCTGCTGCGACCGTGACGATTACAGTGAATGAGACGGAGCCACCGGTGATCAGCGGAGTACAGGATCAGGGTGTGTACAATACAGCGGTAATGCCTGCATTTACAGGTGGTACGGCGGTATTGAATGGGCAGCCGTACACCAGCGGCACGGCCATTACGGCAGAGGGCACGTATACGCTGAACGTTACCAACCCTATTGGCAGTACGGTTGTCCGGTTCACGATTGATCGAACCCCACCTGCAGTGACGGGCGTAACGTATGGACAGACCTATACGACCGGTCCGGTGATTACCTTTGATGAAGGTACAGCCACGCTGGATGGCATTCCATTTGTCAGCGGCACGACAGTCATGAGGGAAGGCTCGCATCTGCTTGTCGTTACGGATTCGGCAGGCAATGTCAGCACGGTGGATTTTAGTGTGTATTTTCCGCGAACGATTACGTTTGACAGCCAGGGAGGAACAGCGGTAGCGGATCTGAACGTTAATTATGGGGAAAGGGTCGTTCAGCCGGCTGCCCCATCCCGTACAGGTTATCTGTTCGCCGGCTGGTACGCAGACCGGGAGCGGACAGAGCCATTTGATTTCAATCAGACGCGGATTACAGGAGATCTTATACTGTACGCCAAATGGGTAACCGAAGCATACACCGTAACGTTCAACACCTATGGCGGTACAGTCGTGCCGGATGTGTTTGTGGAATATGGTGATACACTCGCAGAACCTGCGCAGCCGGTGAAAAGTGGCTACCGGTTCGATGGCTGGTATACCGATGGCGCGCTGTCGGAGCGCTTTCGCTTTGGCGTGACACCACTCACCGGCAATCTGACGCTGTATGCCGGATGGCAGCTCAATCCGGTAACGGACGATGACGATAATGATCGTCCAGCCGGTTCACCGATCACAGCAAGCTCCACGAACGGACAGCTGACCCTTCCGATCGGACGTGCCGGGGAAGTCAGCATCGGCTCCGGTATCCGGCTCCAGATCCCTGCCCATGCGGCAGCAGAGGAACTAAAGATATCGATCAATCGTCTTGCCGACAGCGATACACAGGGATTATGGACGAGTGGAATCAAGCCGGTCAGCCCGGTGTATGAGCTGCTCAAGAATGTCTCCCGAAATTTTAACGTTCCGGTTACGCTGACGCTGACTTTTGATCCGTCCGGGTTAACCGGCAGCCAGACCCCCGGCATCTATTATCTGAACGAAAGTACAGGCGTCTGGACGCTGGTCGAAGGCAGCCGGATGAGTGGCAATCAGATTACGGCGCAAGTGGACCATTTCACCAAATTCGCCGTGCTTGCAGCTGATACGAATACTGGTACTGTCACACCACAGCCGACTACAGGCAGGGATACAGCAGCGGATGCTGCACCGGTGACACTCAGCGATATTGGCGGACACTGGGCCGAAGAGAGCATTCGTCAGGCGGTAGATGCCGGTATTGTCAGAGGTTATGCCGATGGGTCCTTCAAACCGGGGCAGGCGGTGACCCGCGCCGAATTTGCGGTCATGCTGCTTCAGGCTATGGGATTGCCGGGAAGCGAGACCCCGCTTACTTTTACCGATAAAGAGACCATCGGCAGCTGGGCCCGTCCGGCGATTGCCGAGGCGGTACGACAGGACTGGGTTCGCGGCCATGCGGATGGTTCCTTCCGTCCGAATGATCGGATAACGCGCGCCGAAATGGCTGTGATGGCAGCCGCAGCGCTGGATAGTAATGGTATGTCCCAGTCGAAGACTGCTTTTACGGATGACAAAAAGATTCCTGCATGGGCGAAGGGGGCAGTAGCGGCCATGCAGCAGACCGGAATTATTAACGGCAAATCAGCTAATACCTTTGATCCTGCCGGTCAGACGACACGGGCCGAAGCGGTCAAAGTCATCATGATGATCAAAGCCATGCGCAGCAGCTAGGATTGCGGATTCGTTTTTACAAGAAGCAGACATATGCCATCTATCGGCATGTGTCTGTTTGTGCAATAATTCTTTAATTTGGTAAGCGGCTGATATTTCTTCTACCGGACTGGTTAAGTATGAAGTGGGAATGATATCCACCCACATATGAAGGAGGATGATTTTCATGACTGATATACTTAGCGCAATGAAGAACCGCAGAAGTATTTATGGAATCAGCAAAGAGGCAGTTACCTCTGACGAGCGGATTCAGGAGATTGTGGAGCAGGTTGTGCTGTATACGCCTTCTGCGTTTAACTCCCAGAGCGCCCGGGTGATGATCTTGCTGGGCGAGAAGCATGACCAGCTGTGGGAGTTCACCACGAATATTCTCAAGGAAATCGTACCAGCCGAGAACTTTGCACCGACCCAGCAAAAAATGGACAGCTTCAAAGCCGGTTACGGTACGATCCTGTTCTTCGAGGATGAGTCTGTGATCCGCGGGATGCAGGAACAGTTCAAAGCGTATCAGGATAACTTCCCGATCTGGTCACAGCAATCCTCCGGGATGCACCAGTATCTGGTCTGGACACTGCTGGAAGCGGAAGGCTACGGCGCATCACTGCAGCATTACAACCCGCTGATCGACGAGAAAATCAAAGCCGAGTGGGACATTCCGGAGAACTGGAAGCTGATCGCACAGATGCCATTCGGCAAACCGACCGCTCCGGCAGGAGACAAGGAATTCAAGCCGCTGGAAGAACGGATCAAAGTACTGAAATAACGAATAACCGTATATGCATATAGATTTAAAAAGCAGGCACCTGTAGGAGAGGGTGCCTGCTTTTTTGATGTGTTTAGAAGAATTTTGGGGCCGGAATGGAGCCGCTTACTGCTGTTTTGATATACCGCCAGCAAGGCGTTTCCATTTCCGTATCCGTGTACGAAATGTTTTGAAAGGAGCGACTGTATTGATATGTACCCATTTCCAGATCGGCCACTGGGCCTGATTTGCTGCCCACTGCCGTTGTCCGGGCTGGAAAAGTTCTTCTTCGCGAAGCGTCTCTAGCCAATCGCAGCATTGATCCACATATTGACGCAGCAGGGTACGCATCGCTGCAAGCGAACAGTCACGATAGTCGTCATAAAATTGCTGATACAGTCCTCCCAGCTGGTTCCACTTGTAGCCGGGAGCGGGGGTGACTACAGACTGTCCGCGCAGCTCATCCGCTTCCCAGCCCAGCAGCAGATGCAGCCAGCCGAGCTGATAGGCGAGCATCTCATACGGAGTACGATCCACATCTTCGATACGAAGATGTCTATCTTTTTCATCTACGTCATCAAATTCCTGATCCAGAAGAGTATAGCGTTTGCGGATCTCATCTACGAGCTCTTCTACCTGAATATAAGGCATTATGATCCCTCCCGAATTGGTTAGGGTAACCACGCTGTATGCTGCAACAGCAATTCCTGTGCAGCATGCGCTATACGTCTAGCTCTCCGGTGCCGTCAGTACAAAGGAAACATCGCCCTGGTTCGCGCCATTGACATACAGCCGGATATGATGAACGCCAGGGTAATACACACGCGTCGTGATCAGCTTGAACGAATGTTTTTTGCGCATCAGGTGCTCTCCGGGAGCGAACTCGCGGGATACCCAGCGAAAGCGCTTGGCGGCGTGGCGTCCGTTGGCTTTCATCAGGTCGACCTCATAATCGATCCGTAGATTCTGGGCAGATGAGGTCTCGTTGAACAGGGTAAAGGTAAGCTCGATCTCCCCGCCAATCTCCACCTCCGGCGTGCTCACCATCAGATCACTGACCCGAACCTGTTCATTCGGCAGGTAACCGAACAGATCCATTACCTCCGGATGATCCTGTTTGAGCAGGGTACGGCAGCCATGGCGAACAATCCAATCGGTATGGGGATGCTTGCCATACCATTCCCGTGCAATAGCGGCTATCCGGTCCGGATGATCCTTGGCGATATCATTCAGATGATTGGCGACGCTTTTGCGTACATACAGGGAAGGATCCTGTTTTAGCTTGTCCAGTATTCGCAGCGTTGGCTCCGGATCGGCAATGAACATCTTGAGCTGAAACGACCACGGCAGCCGCGGACGAAATCCTTCGCTGGCGAGCCGGCGAATATGCTCATTCTCATGATCCGCCCACCGATTCATCTGCTCCAGCATCCGCTCCGGGTCCTGCAGGATAAAAGGACGCACCGCGAACTCTGCACTGGAGTAGCAGGTGAGCTGCTCCAGTGCATGCATGGACAGCTCATGATGATCCAGCCCGTTCAGCTCCACATAGTCCGGGAGAAATAAATACTGGACTCCCGTGCACTCGGGCGCCGCCTCCAGCAGAATCGGAATGAACTGTTCATAGGGAAGAGACAGCGTTGCGGTCAGCGCTTCGCTGATCCGTCGGATGCGCTGCTTGAACGCCAGCTGCTCCCATCCGGCAGCATGGACATGATCGTAAAATTCCTGCTCCCGGAAATCCGCTGCATACCGCTGCATTCTTGCCGAGAACTCCTGCAAAAAGGTATCGTTATAAAGCTCTTTGAACGTTTCCAATCAGGTCACCCCATTTTCCATAATCGTATGTATGCATCGTTCTCTTCCTTACCAACATACCATAATTGCCATGCAGAAATCTTGTGGTTCTATTACGCCAAACAGCCGGAAGTCTTTTCCTGATAGGAGGGAAGACTTCCGGCTGTTTGGCTGTATAAGGGGAACGCTTTTGATAATACAGATTTACGAATTCAGGGGTGATCAGGACGGACTTGGATTCGCCTCGCCCGGATCATCTTCTCCTGGCTCGTCCTCTTGTGTATCGGACGTGTCCGCAGCAGTTTCTTCTGCGCTGGAAGCAGGATCATGCTCGGATGGCTCGATGTTCAGCAGATCGGAGCCTTCCTCCAGTACGCCGCTTTCCGGAATCGCGAGGCATGGCTGCGACGCATAATAGCTCTCCACTTCATCCTCGGTCAGATCGGTCTCCGGTAGTGTCCAGACGGATACGCTGCCGCCATTGACCGGGAAGTTGGCCCAGCCGTCTTCCTCGATCTGTACATGGTGCTGACGGTTGCGGGTCAGGTCAATCCAGATCTCGCCGGCACGTTCTTCTCCGACAAACATTCGTTTTTCGCCTTCTTCGCCATTGGTCATAACGACCGCACAGCCGGAACGCTCGATCTCGCTGCTGCCTCGGCGCACCCAGCCGATAGTGTTCGGATGATCAAAATAATCATCCTGCTCGCCATAGGATTTGTGGTAGCGGGCATACAGCAGGCAGTCCAGCATTTCCTTTTTGCCTGGAATCGGATTCTCGCCACCGATCCCAAAGTAATCGCCATAGAATACACATGGATAGCCTTCCTGGCGCAGCAAAATCAGCGAGTAGGCGAGAGGCTTGAACCAGTCTTCGATCCAGGATTCCAGCGCTTCATTGGGCTGGGAATCATGATTGTCGACAAAGGTGACCGCATGTGTCGGGTGTGTCTGTACGAGCGTATCGTTGAAGATAGTCGACAGATCGAATGAGTTGCCGGATATGGAAGCTGCGTGCAGCTTGTAGTGCAGGGAGACGTCGAACAGGTCAATCTGGTAATCGACCGTATCGAGGAACTCCTGGCAGGCCGCCAGCTCCGGATTCCAGAACTCGCCAACGATGTAGAAGTCCTGTCCGCGCTTGCTGATCATCTCACCGACAAAGTTGCGGATGAACTCATAGTTAATATGCTTGATGGCATCCAGACGGAAACCGTCACAGCGGGTCGTATCGATCATCCATTTGCCCCAGTTGATCATCTCGTCGCGCACTTCCGGCATATTGTAATCGATATTGGCGAACATGAGGTAATCATAGTTGCCGAACTCGTTATCGACATTTTCATTCCACTGCTTGTCCCCGTCAGCGATACGGAAGATGCCTGTCCGTCCCTCACGGTTATCATAGTCGGTTCCGTTAAAATGCCGGTAATCCCACTTCATTGCAGAGTACGTATCACCGCGTCCGGGAAAAGTGAACTTGGTCCAGCCTTCAATCTCAAAAGGTTCAGAGATGACCTCTGTCCGATTGTTAGGATCGACCTCGACCACTTGAAAGACTTCCGTCTCATCCGCACCTGCTTTATGGTTCATTACCAGGTCGATATACACGTTCATGCCAAGCCGATGACAGACGGCAATCGCGTCAAGCAGTTCCTTTTTGGTACCGTACTTTGTGCCGACAGCGCCTTTTTGATCAAATTCGCCGAGATCATACAAATCGTAAACGCCGTAACCGGTATCCTGCGGCGTGTGTCCTTTGGTAACAGGAGGAATCCAGAGTGTGCCGATTCCGGCCTGCTTCAGCTCGGGAGCGATATCCTGCAGCCTCTTCCAATGTGAACCATCCGCTTCGACATGCCACTCAAAAAATTGCATCATTGTTACATTGCGATTCATGTATACATCCCCTTTTTTCCTCTATTCAAGCGGACGATCTGCCGACCAGGCAAGAGATAGAGAGCGGATTACTCTCATAGCGCAGATCTGTCGTAGATGGCGTACGGCTGTGAGAAACATTACCCATTTAGTTATCACGGCTAAACATATAGCAGTATTTTAATATGAATTTCTGCTAACGGAGAGAAAATGCAATTAAAACGTCAATATTACGCATTCACGCATCCATTGGTTTTGGGGGTTCAGATCTTCGTATTGAGATACGTATCTTCGAGCACATCGGTAGTGTCGCCGTACTCCTTGATAATGTGCATTTTGCCCCAGGCACAGAGGGAAATGGATTGTATATATCAAAAAGGTAGCTCTCAAAAAGATATCTATCAAAAAATCCCCTTGCAGTCGTGTTCTGCAGGGGGATTCGTTATGGTTATATAAGGGGGTGAAAGGGATGCTGTAATGCAGAGCGCAAGGGGTTTACGCTTCTTCTACTTCAAAGCCGGCTTGTTTCCATGCTGCTGTACCGCCATCGATGTAAGCCACATCGGTGAAGCCCATCATCTTCAGTGCGTATGCGCCCAGAGCTGCCTGGCCGCCTGCACCACAGGTTACCAGTACCGGACGGCTGCGATCGCTCAGACGCTCGTCGCGCAGCTCGGCAGGAACGCCCAGATCCGCACGGATCGGCAGCATGCCCAGTGAGATGTTCACGCCGCTCGGGATCAGACCGCAGGCACCGGCATCAGCCGCATCCTGTACGTCGATAACGAGTGTGTTGGGGTTGCTGTTGATTTTCTCGCGTGCTTCCTGGGAAGTAACACCCGGAACGTTGTTTCTTGCCTGTGTGACCATGTCTGTAAATGTTAATGCCATAATTCATCATCCTCCTGAAATGGAATATAAGTATAAATTACCTGACTATGTGACAGTGACGTTGAACCAAGTATATTTACCCAGAAATGGGAGAGAGAAGTCAGGAAACAGCTTCTCCAGCAAGTACTTTTTGAATATCGGCTTCAATCTCGGCCGGGTCCAGACGGGAAGGGTACTGTTTGACTACATTCCCTTTGGCATCCACCAGGAATTTGGCAAAGTTCCACTCGATATCACCGGTACGGGACGGCTCAGGTGCAGCATCGACCAGATAACGGTACAGCGGATGTGCGTTCTCGCCCTTTACATCGACCTTGGCGAACAAGGGGAAGCTGACGCTGTAGTTCACCTGGCAGAAATCCTTGATCTCTTCTTCGGTGCCCGGCTCCTGGCCCATAAACTGGTTGCACGGGAAGCCCAGCACTTCCAATCCGGAATCTTTGTACGTATCGTATAACTTTTGCAATCCTTCGTATTGAGGAGTCAGACCGCAGCCGCTCGCTGTATTGACGATCAGCAGCGCCTTGCCCTGGTAATCGGATAGAGATTTCTCTTCCTTATCAATCGTTGCAGCAGAATAATCGTAAACAGACATTATTCCATCTCCCCGCATCTTTTATTTTGCAAAATTATATTTTATCAAACATATTATAATTATAGCGCAATCTCCTTCAAAGTCAAATGGAAGATCAACAATATTTGGCAGAAATCCGGATCGGTATGTCAGCAGAAGTTTACTGGTAAAAAGAGGAATACAGACGCTCCGCTGCGAATTAGTGATGTACCCGTACCTATGACCAAGGAGGATGCACTGATGAGAATATTGATATCCGGATTTGAACCGTTTGGTGGACATACAATCAACCCGACCGAGTATCTGCTGGAAGTGATCGCGGATCACAAATGGTCCGATCTGACGCTGGAGCTGCGTACGCTGCTGCTGCCGGTGCATTATGATGAATGTGTAGAGCTGCTGATCCAGGCGGTAGAGGAGTTCCGGCCGGATGCGGTTATTGCCTGCGGACTTGCTGCCGGACGGACTGCCGTCAGCGTGGAGCGGATCGCTGTCAATATCAAGAGTGTAGAGCCGAGCGCCGGCTATGCGGACAATCGCAACGCCAGACCGATCGACGTGCCGATTCATGAATGCGGTCCGGATGGACTGTTTGCAACGCTGCCGATTCGCCGGATTACCGACCGTCTCGTGGAAAATGGCATTCCGGCCGAGATCTCCAACACCGCCGGTACGTTTATTTGCAACAATACGATGTATGGCATTCTCGACTATTTGCAGCAGCAGCGGCCGGAAGTGCTGGCCGGATTCGTTCATTTCCCGGCATCGACCGAGATGGCACTGCATAAGCCGTCATTGCCGTCACTGCCGATCAGCCTCATGTCCCGTGCGCTGCAGCTGATCGTCCGTACGACCGCCGAGCAGCTGCAGGCGGACGCCGCTTCCGTATAGAAGAGACAGACATTCTTTTTGGAATACGGTACTGCCTTTTTAAATATTGACAGTCTGCCGGGTGGTAACTAGAATGGTTACAACGGTGGTGATACAAATGAAACAAATCAGTACACGCTTTTCCATGGCGGTGCATACCCTGTCGCTCATCGATATGTGTCCGCTGGAATGTACCGGTGACTTTATCGCAGCGAGTGTAAATACCAATCCGGTGGTAATCCGCCGCATTATGGGTATGCTCAAAAAGGCAGGCTTGATCGAGGTTCGTGCAGGTGTAGGCGGTGCCTATCTGCTCAAGGAGCCTGGACAGATCACGCTGCTGGATATTTACCGTGCGGTACATGCCGCTGATGAGAACCAGCTGTTCGGCATTCATGATAATCCGAATATTGCCTGTCAGGTTGGCCGCAATATCGAGCAGGTATTGCAGCAGGAGCTGCGTGATGCGCAGAATGCAATGGAACAGAGACTGGCACAAACCACACTGGACCAGCTGAACAAGCAGCTTGCCGAGATATAAACCAGGAAACAATAAAGGCTCTTCACAGAGCTTTTATTTTGTACATTTGTTGTAACTATACGTGTTATAACGAAAACTATTACAACATATCAGGAGGAATACGAATGACTATTTTAGTAACAGGTGCAACCGGTAAATTGGGCTCCAAAATCGTTGAGAAACTGCTGCAGACCGTACCCGCCAGCGAGCTGGCTGTCAGCGTGCGCAATCCGGCCAAAGCCGAGCATCTGCGCGCATTGGGCGTCGATGTGCGTCACGGTGATTTCGACCAGCCGGATACGCTGGATCAGGCGTTTGCCGGAGTGGATCGTCTGCTGATCATCTCTGCCGACGGCGATAACGAGACACGCATCCGTCAGCACAAAGACGCAGTCGCTGCGGCAGCACGCGCCAATGTCGGCTTTATCGCCTACACGAGCGTAACCAATGCCCAGGAGAGCAAGCTGATGCTGGCCCCTGTCCATAAAGAAACAGAACAGGCAATTCTGGCTGCTGGTATCCCATATTCCTTCCTGCGCAACAACTGGTATCTGGAAAATGAACTGTCCACCATCCAGGCGGTTCAGGCAGGTGCGCCATGGGTCACTTCCGCCGGTTCCGGCAAAGTCGGCTGGGCGACCCAGGACGACTACGCTGCTGCAGCAGCAGCGGTACTTCCAGCCGGACATGAGAATACGACGTATGAACTGTCCGGGCCGCTGCTCACCCAGGATGAACTGGCCGCCGCTGTCGGTACGGTTCTCGGCAAGGAGGTTACCGTACAGCATGTGGATGATCAGACGTATGCAGAGATTATGAAAGCCGCCGGTCTGCCGGAATTTATCCTGCCGATGCTGGTAGGCATTCAGCAGGGTATCCGCGAAGGCTATCTGGAGACCGACCACAGTGATTTTGAAAAGCTGCTCGGCCGCCCGCTGACACCGACTATTGAAGCACTGCGTCAGATTATTGGCCAATAAGCTTGGGATGCATGGCATATCACGGATTGTCTTTTTTTATAAAAGAAGCACAAAAAGCGCAGTGAAAAGCAGCATAACAAGCATACTGTAAAGCAGTACAACAAACAGCCGCCCCGTATCACCGGTTATGTTTTACCGGTCATGCGAGGCGGTTGTTTTGGATACAGATCATTTATATTTCCCTGCAGCCCGCTGTATTCGTACGGACTGCAGCTGCTTTCAATTAGGACATGGAGCCGGCCTTGCGGCGACCAGAGGTCAGTCGCATGATCCAGGCGACGATTGCCCAGATCAGACTGACTGCCATCAGCGGAAACATCAGCAGCAGCGGAATATCGATCAGCGCGCCGATCGGGTCCGGGTAGATCAGCTGATAGATCCAGCCGGGCAGGGTGGCAGCCAGACCGATGACGAACAGGACGATACTGCCGATCCAGGCACGGCGTGACCACCGGAATGCAGCCAGTACAAGCACCAGCAGAACGATCAGCTCCAGCAGCCAGATGATACGGAACAGCGGATCAGGGAACGCAGTCGATGGATTAATGAGCCACACAGGCTGCACCTCCTTGCGGGATTGGAGTAATGTTACCGTTCATTATATATTAGCGGCGGCTCTGTAATGAACCGCCGGATCACAGGATATATAACCAATCGCCAGCAGGCTGGTGAGCGGCAGCAATGTTAATCTTCGAATGTAATGACGATTTTGCCTTTGGCATGGTGTGTCTCGCTGAGCTCATGCGCCTTGCGCAGCCCTTCTTCGGAGAACGGAATCTCGGTGCCGACGATCGCATTGACTTTGCGCTGTTCCATCAGCTGGCCGAACTCCTGCAGCTGCTTGCCATCCGGCTGCAGCCAGATCGACTTGGCGGTAACGTTCATCTCACGGGCGATGTTCTCATCAGGCTGACCCACAATGGAGATCAGGCGACCGGTATCGCGCTTGAGCACTTTAAAGCTGTCCTTTTGAATCTGTTCGCCCATGGTATCGAATACCAGATCGATATCGGACAGTACTTCGGCAAAGTTGGTTGATTTGTAATCGATCACTTCATCCGCACCGAGTGATTTGAGGAATTCGGCATTTTGCGCGCTGGCGGTTGTAATGACATAGGCCTGCGCATTTTTGGCGAGTTGGATCGCCAGGCTGCCGACGCCGCCTGCACCGGCGTGAATTAACACTTTTTCCCCGGCTTTGAGCTGTCCATGATCGAAAAGTGCCTGCCATGCGGTCAGACCGGCCAGCGGTACCGAAGCCGCTTCCTGATAGCTGATAGCCGGCGGCAGTGGAGCGAGCAGATGATCATCGACAAGTGTATATTCGGCATATGTACCGAATCGGGTCGTTTCCGGACGGGCGAATACTTTGTCGCCGATTTTCCATTCGGTGACGGCCGAGCCGACTTCGGTAATGATACCGGCGGCATCCCAGCCGAGAATAATCGGAAACTCCCAGTCCATCATGCCTTTCAGATATCCGGCGCGCAGCTTCCAATCAATCGGATTAATGGAGGTCGCTTTGAGTTTGACGACAACCTGATGTTCACCGGGAACAGGATCGGGAACTTCCATTTGTTTGAGCTGATCTTTATCTCCATATTGTTCAATGACGATGGCTTTCATAAATTGGCCTCCTCGGTAGTGATGGGAATGGTAATACAGTATTCTCTCTATATCACATACCCATTTTGCCGGCCTGCCAACGCACCTCCAGCGGGAAGAGACTCCTAAGTGCGTTTTTAGATGAAGTGCCGACAGGGATACAGAAGGGGGGTATCTCTGTATCGACGAAGCAATCGAGGGTGGAATCAGGGGGTAACGGTTGGATCAGAAGGGATCGTGATCCGGCCGGGAGCGATAACTCTCCGGCGAACAGCCGACCATCTGCTTGAACATCCGGCTGAAGTGAGCCGGCTGCTTGAAGCCGGACAACCGGCTGATCTCGGTGATCGACAGTTCGCGCTGATAATGGAGCAGCAGCCGAGCCTGGCTGATTCGGCGATGATACAGGTATTTAAAAATGGTCATGCCGGTCCATTCCTTGAACAGAGCCGCAATATAGGCACGGGATAAATGAAGATGATCCGCGATCTGCTCCAGGGTAATCTCATGCATATAGCAGGCCTCGATATAATCGAGAATATGCTGCACATACAGCTCCTTGCCGGCCCTGCTGCTGTCGCTCTGCTCTTCCCGGCAGCGGCTGGCGAGCATGGAGAGCAGCTCACACAGCTTGAGGATAAAGCGAAAGGATACCTTGCCCTGCTCTTCCAGCGGCAGCGCGGCCAGCTGAGCCAGCATCTGCTCGAATTCCGGCTGTTCTTCCCGGCTTAGGGATATGCGCCGGTTGCCGGACTGTTCAAAAGGCAGCAGCAGTCCGCTGACATGCTCCTGCCGGATATATTCATGCAGCAGGGTCGGATCGAAATGAAGCGTCGAACGCACATACGGATGATCCGGCTGCGGATGCGGCCGATGCAGTGTCCGTCCATGCATCAGCAGCACATCTCCCGGACGCAGATGGTAACTGTGTTCGCCAATAATATAGGTACAGATGCCTTCATGAAAGTAATAGACTTCATACTGCAGATGAGAATGAAACCCGTCGACTGCCGGCGGGTGAAAAGGTTTGGCAGAGCGGTATCCATAAGTAATTGCATGATCCATCTGCATCGTCTCCGGCATGGGCAATCTTCTCCTTTTCGGTAGCGCTTACATCATTTGATCCCATTGTATCACTACTTTGAAAAGGGAATCAGCAGAATTGCTTTCTTACCGGAAAGAAATTATAAAGAGTCCGAAGATACATAATAGAGGAGGCAGCAGGCAGGGGAAACGGAAATTACGTTGATTGCAGCCTGACTACCGATGCCGGGCCTGTGATGCCAATAAACAAAGCGCCGGCTGACCTGCCTCTGCAGACCATCCGGCGCCGGATACTATCGGTTATAATGCAATCTGCCTGTGATTCCCTGCGGTGTGCCAAATCCGAGCAGACCATCCGGCTGATCCCAGGCACGCTGCTGGGCAAGCAGGCACAGCTCGGCGGCCTTGAAGGCATGATCCTGTGTCATCGCGGTCTCGGTCCGATCCAGTACATCGCGGATCAGCTGACCGAAGAAGGGAAAGCCCACTTTGCCGGATACATTAAAATGATACTCTCCCTCGTGATTGACCAGATACACATGATCCCGCATGGGATCACGGGCGATATCGATGTATTTGCGCAGTTCGATATAACCGTCTGTTCCGAGCAGCAGGGTCCGTCCGTCTCCCCAGGTGCCGAGTCCGTCCGGTGTGAACCAGTCGACCCGCATATAACCGGAAGCCCCGCTGTCCCCGGTGAGGGAGATCTCGCCAAAATCCTCCAGCTCCGGATACTGCGGATGATTGAAATTGGCGACCCGGCTGTGATTGATCATCGCATCGGCAGATCCGGTAAAGGTCAGGAACTGCTCGATCTGGTGGCTGCCGATATCACAGAGAATGCCGCCATACTGTTCCCGGCGGAAAAACCAGTCCGGCCGCTTGTTCGCGACCAGCTGATGCGGCCCGGTGCCCATCAGCTGAACGACTCTTCCGATCGCTCCCTGGCTGATCAGCTGCTGGGCATAGATGGCACTCTCCACGTGCAGCCGTTCACTGTAATAGACCATGTACTTGCGTCCGGTGCGGGCGGTCTCGATCCTGGCTTCGATCAGCTGTTCCATCGTTGTGAAGGGCGCTTTATCGGTAAAATAATCTTTGCCCGCCTGCATCACCCGCACGCCGAGCGGCCCGCGTTCGGAAGTGATCGCTGCTGCGGCGACCAGCCTAACGGCATCATCCTGCAGAATCTCCGCTATGGACGAGGCGATCCGTGCCTCTGGATAATGTTTGTGAAAGGAAGCCAGTCGCTTCGGATTGCGGTCATAGATCCATTTGACGTTTGCTCCGGCTTCGACCAGACCGGCACACATGCCGTAAATATGCCCGTGATCCATTGCCGCGACTGCAATCGGGAATTCCCCCGGCCCGCAGATCGGTTCACGTTGATACTCCGTTGTCGGCGCATAAAACATTCCATCCTTGCTCATTCTGATCTTCCTTTCACACTGCTATGCAGGTTGGTATTTAGTTGTTATTTGTACGTTTTGCTCATATCCGCTGGCATTGATTCTTTATCCGTAATATACCCGGAAAAGGTCGATTCCTCACGCCGCCGGGCCAAATGATCTTCAAATTGTTTTTCATCTATAGGTAGAGTGACCCAGTCATCTTCCCAGGTGGAGAGCAGCATCGCATTGGACAGTGTCAGTCCGCGGATGCCTTCTTCACCGGGAGCGATCAGCGGTGTGCCGTGAAGAATCGCCTCGATCCAGTTGCGGATAATGCCGGGATGTCCGGTCTCGGTCTCTTCGATCGGAATATCGCACTGCCAGCATTCCGGATGTCCAAACGCGCCTTCATAACGTTCATTGAACACCGGTTCCGGTTCGCGCAGCCGCCAGAAGGTCAGCTTGTCCTGCTCGATCACGATCTTCCCGCGGTCCCCGGTCACTTCAAAACGGTTGGTCCCCGGATATTCGCCGGTGGTCGTAATGAATACGGCACTGGCCCCATTATCGTATTCGGCATATGCGGTCACATCATCTTCCACCTCGATATTCCGGTAACGACCGAACCGGCAAAAGGCACGGATGCGCGCTGGCATCATCCCGGTCGTCCACTGCAGCAGATCGAGCTGATGCGGACACTGGTTGATCAGCACACCGCCGCCTTCGCCGCTCCAGGTCGCCCGCCAGCCGCCGGAATCGTAGTAGCTCTGCGCCCGGTACCAGTTGGTAATGATCCAGTTCAGCCGGCGGATCTCCCCCAGCTCGCCGGCAGCAATCAGATCACGCAGCTTGCGGTAAACCGGATTGGTCCGCTGATTGTACATAATCGCAAATACGCATCCGGGCGCGGCAGCCGCAGCATTATTCATCTGCTGCACTTCACGGGTACTCACTCCGGCAGGCTTCTCCACCAGCACATGCAGACCATGGCGCAAAGCGGTGATCGCCTGGCCAGGATGATCCTTGTGCGGCGTAGCCAGAAGCACAGCATCGACTGTACCTGACTGCATGAGCTGCTCCGGATCATCCCAGAATATGACCGATTCCGGCAGATTCTCCCGGCTCCAGGCTTTCATGGATGCCCGTACATCGGATACGGCTGTCAGTTCTGCACCGGGAATCGTGCCGGACAGCAGGGTGCGTGCATGGGTACTGCCCATATTGCCAATGCCGATCACGGCTACACGTATGGATGAGGTCATAATGATTGTGCCTCCTCTCCATGTTGCTGGAGCTGTTCACGGAATACTCCGGCAAAATGGTTCAGCATCTCGTCCGAACCGAACTGTCCGCTAAAGTCTTCAACGCCCAGATAACCCTCATATCCGGAAGCTGCCAGATCGGCGATAATTTGCTCCCAGGGTACGCTGCCTTCCAGCAGGGGAAGCCACTGGCACTGCCAGCGTTCCTCACTGCGCAGCCAGCCGGCATTTTTGACATGGACATGCGCGAGGTACGGACCGAGCAGCTGAATACCCATGCGGTAGTTCTCATATCCTTCATACACCATATTGCCCGGATCATACAGTATGCCGACATGAGCCGGATTGAGGTGTCCGACCAGCCGCATCGCCATGGAGGCGCTGGGCGCAATCGTCTCGTGATGAGTCTCGACCAGTGCCTTGATGCCATACTGGCTGGCCAGCTCCTGGATGCTGGACAGATAACGGATCGCTTCGATCTCCAGATCTTCATAGTGCCGCTGCCTGTCATAACGCGGAATACCGACACGCATCATCGACGCGCCCAGCTGCTGCGCCGTATCAAATGCCTGATGGGCACTGTCCAGATCACCGCACTTCAGATAGGGAACGAGTGCAATCGAGCGCAGTCCCCGCTGCTTGGCAGCCGAGCGGATCGTCTGCAGTTGCTCTGCAGAAGTCTTCGGATCAATAGAGCAGAGGTTGTGCCTCCAGAAGGAAGGAGCTTCCTGAATGGCATCGGCCGGGATACCGGCATAGCGCCACTCGATTCCTTCAATTCCGGCGCCTGCCGCCGCAGCCACGAGCTGTTCCGGTGTCAGATCGGGCGTACATACGGTAAATACGGATAATTTCATATCTATCATCCTCTCTTGGGTATGCATCTTTCGGCTGCAAACCAGCCGTTCAGCCGCAGTTCGTCCACGGCTTGGTCGCCGCTTGTTTGCTGCTCATTTACTATTCGTTCAGTATGCATTTGTTATCGTTTGTTGTATAAAGAGTTTATAATTCTTTAATTTGAAATCGTTTTCATACAAATGCATTGTAGCATGGCGCTATGCAGGCGGACAGGGAATCTCACTAACAGTGGAACGGCAGATAAATAACCGGTTCAATGCCATACTGTCAGATAAATACCAGATAAATATGCGGAACAGGACAGGAAATGCGAATAAATTAGGGATGACCGCTATCCGGGCACATCAATGCTGCCGAAAAGGGGTACTATATTAAAAGTTAAAAGTAATAGACAGAGTAGCGGATACGTCCTGACCCGGATGAACCGATGCAGAGGAGGAACCCTTAATGGCAGAAATGAAAGCAGTAGGACTCACGCGCTATCTCCCAATTGAACAGCCGGACAGTCTGCAGGATCTATGGCTTCCCCGGCCGCAGGCGAGTGGACATGATCTGCTCGTCCATGTACAGGCGATCTCCGTAAACCCGGTCGATACCAAGCTCCGTGCCCCCAAAGACAGGATAGAACCGGAGCCTGTAATTCTTGGCTGGGATGTTGCCGGCATTGTCGAAGCGGTCGGGGAGCAGGTTCAGGGATTCAAACCCGGCGATCAAGTGTATTATGCTGGCAGTGTGACCCGTGCGGGCGGCAACAGCGAATATCATCTGGTCGATGAGCGAATTGTCGCGCACAAGCCGGCAGTGCTTGACTACGCCGCAGCTGCCGCCCTGCCGCTCACTTCTCTCACGGCCTGGGAAGGCATCCATGATCGGCTCGGAGTACCGACAGAACCGGCGGAGAATAAAGATAAATCCATGCTGATTATCAATGCAGCCGGAGGTGTCGGCTCGATCGCTACCCAGATCGCTCGCCAGGCCGGTCTGACCGTTATCGGAACAGCGTCCCGCAGCGAGACCAGACAGTGGGCGCTGGATCATGGCGCTCATCATGTGATCAACCACAGGGAACCCTTCCGGCCGCAGTTGGAGCAGCTGGGGATGCCGGAAGTGGATTATATTTTCTGCCTGAATCATACCGACCAGCATTGGGAGTCCATGGCGGATGTAATTGCGCCGCAGGGCCGGATCTGCTCGATTGTAGAGACTGAGCAGCCGCTTGATCTGAATCTGCTCAAAGACAAAAGTGCTTCCTTTACATGGGAATTCATGTTCACCCGGGCCAAATACGGTACGGCAGATATGCAGCGGCAGCAGCAGATTCTGGATATGGTAGCCCGTCTGGTGGATCAGTGCATATTGCGGACCACCGAGTCGCAGCGCCTGCAGCCCATCCATGCGGCGAATCTGCGTCACGCTCATCAGCAGCTGGAATCCGGCAGCACGATTGGCAAGCTGGTGCTGGCGGGGTGGGAATAGAAAGCCTGATTCGTCCGGTAGAGCATACGAATAGATAGAGGGGGAGCCTTTTTTATGAAAAGGATGTCTACAGATCATCCTGTTGCTGTATATATGACCAAGCGAATCAATGAATATTATGAGAGCCAGTGTCCGGAAGTCGGCATTTGGCTGGACGAACGCTGTATTATTCTTCATTTAAAAGATTTCATTGGGTCCCGCATGGAAAATATCGTACGGCAAAAGGAAGACCCGGATGTTTTTCGCACCCTGCGGGAGTTGATGATGGAATATACGCTGCAGAATTTCACGCGGGATATGAAGGAGCAGTTTGGTATCCGGATCAAGGATATGTATTACGACTGGGAAGAACGGGATTTCTCCGGGATGATCGTGGGTCTGCTGGAAGGGGATGCTTTTGCAGAGACGGCGGAGAGTTTTCCCCATCAGTATGAAGTGAATGAACGAACCAGTGAGATTACAAATGGTGTCCAGCGGGTTCCAGACCGCATATACAGCTTCTGGATGGATGAACGTCTGCTGGTGATCGTCCGTGACGGCCTGCTGATTCCGCTGGAGCAGGAATTGCTGCGGCAAGGGGCCAAGGAGCTGCTGCGCAAAACAAAACGTGTACTGGAGCGCAATGAATTTCTGTATCACAGCCGTATTCCCGAGATTCTCGGCCTTGAAGTCGAAGCGCTCTATCTGGACTGGCAGTTTGATCATGACCGCAGTGTACTGATCTATCAATTCAAATAAGGAGGACTGAAATGAACAGCAAAGACCAGCAGCTCAAAGCAACGATCCGCAAAGCCGCCGATCAGGCGTTTGACCAGGAAATGGATGAGATCAACCGTCAGATGGAAGAAGAGGTAATGATTGCACTGGTCGGTGACGTTAATGCCGGCAAATCGTCCACCATCAACCAGATTATCGGAGACGAGGTGGCCGGTGTCGGTGCCGAGCCGGGAGAGACGACCGAGATCCGGCCATATCCTTACCGGGAGAAGATCGTACTGATCGACACACCGGGACTGAATGATGTTAATGTCAATAATTCCAGCGTCACCCGTGACTATTACCGCCAGACCGATGTGGTGCTGTTTTTCCTCAATGCGGCCGGTACCGTGTTCTCCGAAGCGGAGAAAAAGTCACTGGAAGCGCTGGAAAAGATCAATACCAATATCCTGATTGTACTGAACAAAATTGATGCCGCTGATGAGATCGAGCGGCTCGTACGCCGCATCCGTCAGGAGACCGGGGACCGGTATGAGGTCATTCCAATTTCGTCGCGCACCGGACAGAATATCGACAAGCTGCGCGGCAGCATCCTCGACATGCTCAAAAAAAAAAGTAAGGACATTTTGTTCGCCCGTACGATCAAGGAAAAGTCCTCTACCGCCAACAAATGGATTATTGGCGCCGCTACTTCTGCCGGAGCGATCGGAGCAGCACCGATCCCGGGAGCGGACATTATTCCGCTGACTGCGATCCAGATCGGTCTGTTGACCCGCCTGGCAGCACTGTACGAGCGCCCGCTCAGCCGGGAGACCGCCAAGGAAATCGTCATCGCCTCGATTGTCGGCAATATGGGCAAAAGCCTGTTCGCCCAGATCAGCAAGATTTTCCCGGGTGCAGGTTCGGTCGTCGGTGCAGGCGTCGCCGGTTCAGTGACACTCGCACTGGGCTACTCGGTAAAATACGCCTATGAACGCGGCATCGATGTTACCCCGGAAAGCATCAGCCGTCTGTACCGCAAGTTCCGCGACAAAGTCAAGAAAAAGGACGATCTGCCTGCCATCGAGGAAGACAAAGGCAAACGCAGATAATCAGCCTGCTTATTCACTGAGAGTGTCTGTATGCCAATTCGGTTGAAACCTGTGCCGCTCCGGGGCAGTATACTAATTAGCATTCTGATCATGTATGGCGAAAGGCTGGTTTAGGGATTGAGAGCATTACAGCGAATGAACGGGCATATCCAGCGCTGGCTGCAGGAGAGGAACTTTAGACCCGGACAGATCATTCGAGAGCGCTACCGGATAATTGGGCGTCTGGGAACAGGCAGCTACGGCGTCACCTACCGGTGCGATGATCTGTTCACCGGCGAGCTCTGTGTGATGAAAAGGGTGCACCCTCTGCGCGGCGGCCGCCAGCGTGCAGAGCTGATCTATGACCGGGAACTGCAGGCGATGACCCGGCTCCGGCACAAGCAGGTACCAACGCTGTTGGATTCGTTTACCTATAAAGGCCAGCGGTGTCTGACGATGGAATATATGCAGGGACTGAACATCGGGCAGCTGCTGTTTGAAGAGGAATGTACTTTTACCGAGCGGGAATCGCTGCAGCTGATGCATCAGCTGCTGGATATTGTGCAGACGATGCATCATCAGGGACTGATCCACCGGGATATCAGCCTATCCAATGTGCTCTGGAATGATGGCACGGTGCAGTTGATCGACTTTGGGCTGACCTGGCGGGAGGAAGAGCCCCCGGAGCTTATCCATGAACTGGATGAACTCGTCAACGGCGATGAGCAGGAGAAGAAGATCCGCCGCAGCCTTGATGCGAGCAGCGACTTTTATGGGATCGGTCATCTGCTGCTGTATCTGCTCTACAGCACGTATGATGATCCGAACAGCCAGCAGGAACGCAGCTGGGAACAGGAACTGCAGATGCATCCCCGGACCCGGCAGATGCTGCGCAGACTGCTATTGATCGATCCGCCTTACACCAATGCAGCTGAGATCATTGCCGAGATTGAGGCAATTCTGGCCGAACTGTGAGCAGACAGTAAGCCTGAACCGCCTATCCCATCTACAAAAAACAGCCCCTTCACGGATATGAAAGGGCTGTTTGTGCTGCTTTATTGTATACGTTGTATCCATGGCGGGCTGTTCCATATCAGCTGCTGCTGTAAGAGCTGCTGCCACGCTTGCGCTTGTAGTGTCCATGACCATATTGATTGTGTGAGTGTCCTCTGCGACTGTGTGATCTATCGCTGCTGCTATACGAACGGTGACGGCGGTGGCTTGAACCTGATTTGGACTTGAGTACCTGATTAAGAATACTTTTGATAAGACCCATCCGAGTAACCTCCTTCCGTTTTCTTATCCTCTACGTACGTGCCGGATTGTTCGCTGGTTTCGCTTTTTTTTTGCAAAAAACAGGATAAAACGTTTGTCTGTTTTGCTAGCAATTTAATTTCAAAAAATATTATTTGAAATGGAGATTTAGCTGATTCATATGTCGAAAAATAGGATATACTTACTTAGATAGGTAAAAGTAACTGGTTCCTAAGTTGCATAAAAGGATGTGATTGTTCATTATTTTGTGAGTATTGATCTAATATAACTTAAATAAGATAAAAATAACTAGATAACTGTTATCCAAGATGTTGTGGTCTTTTTAAATACTATTACTGAATAAGGAGTTACTTTACGATATGAATGCTATTAAAAAAGGTATGGAGAGCTTGTCTGCCCGGATTCTGGGCATTGCCGCGCTGTGTATTATTGTCCCGATGGTAGTGTCGATGGTTGTGGTGGGTTACACGGTAACCCGGTCCTATGAGCAGGCAAATGCCCAGGCCATCGCCGTGCTTGCCCAGGAAAAGTCAAAAGAACTGAATATGGCGGTCAAATCCCAGGTAGCGGTCGCTGATACAATCGTGGAAGATCCGTACAATATGGATTTTTTCAACAGTCTGGAGACGACCGGCAAAGGAAATCCGGAGCAGTTCCAGCGTATCCAGGATAACATTACCAAGAAACTGGAAGAATCAAATGGTTTGTATGAAAATATTTTCTTCTCTCACAATGGCAAGATCTATATGGATGGCATCAACGGCGCTTCGGTCGGTCACGTACTGACTGCCGAGACCGACCCATGGTATTCCAAAGTACAACAGCAACCGGGTCCTTTTATGAGTGATATTATGCTGTCCCCGGTATCCGGCAGCATGGTTATCGTTGTCGGCAATGTGCTCGGCGGCGATGATGCAAAAGAGGAGAATGCCGCAGCCGACAGCAATGCGCGTACTATTTTCGGCGCACCGCTGAATGTGAATACACTGCTGCAGGATGTGGTACAGCAGGATGGAGATCATCAGCTGAATACGATTGTCACCAACCAGGCCGGTCTGATCATTGCTTCTTCGAATAAGGACCAGGTGATGAAAACAGACCTGAGCAAGCTGGATTCCGGTACGCTGTACCAGCAGATCCAGTCGCAGGACCAGGGCACCGGATTTATCACCATCAACGGTGAACGGTACATGGCTTCGTTTGTAAAGGATAAAAATCTGAATGTCAGCATTATCTCCATGCAGCCGGTAAGCATCTATATGGATCGTGTGCATTCCATGATTACGACCATGATCATCATTACCGTGATCAGTCTAATCCTGGCAGCGATCGTATTGTTCCTGGTCGTACGCACGATCGTCCGTCCGGTGCAGCTGGCTTCCCAGCAGCTGGAACGCATGTCCCAGGGCGACTATTCCCATACCCTGCCGGATAAGTACAAGCAGGGTTCCGGCGAGACCGGCGTGCTGATTCGCTCCATGGATGCGATGCAGCAGTCCACCCACCGCATGATCAATGCCGTCAATGCCGAGATTAACCAGCTGCGCCAGGCGAGCGAGCAGGCCCGGGTAGGCTTTATGGATATGAACCAGAAGCTGCAGGATGTATCGGCCACGACGCAGAACATGTCTGCCGGGATGGAAGAGACGGCAGCTTCGTCACAGGAGATCAGCGCCTCGACGACCGAGTTTGAAAAAGCGATCGAGTCGATCGCTGTCGGCGCCCAGGAAGGTGCGGAGCAGGCAGGCGTGATCAACGAACGTGCCGGCTCGCTGAAGAGCAAGCTGGATGAGTCCATTGCAGCGACCACGGTTGTCTACAACGATGTCAAAGCCGGTCTGGACGAAGCGCTGGCCCAGTCCCAGTCTGTCGAGATGATCAAGTCGCTCAGTGAATCCATTTTGCAGATTACCAAGCAGACCAACTTGCTGGCGCTCAATGCATCGATCGAAGCGGCACGTGCAGGCGAAGCAGGCAGAGGATTCTCCGTCGTAGCCAATGAGATCCGCAATCTGGCGGATGCTTCCAAGGATACGGTTGGCCAGATTCAGGGCATTACCGAGCAGGTCGTCAATTCGGTCAACAACCTGCAGAAATATACCGCACGACTGATGGAATTCCTGGTGACCGAGATTGGTGCGGATTACCAGATGATGCGGGAAACGAGCGAATCCTATCTCCAGGATGCTGGTTATATCGACCGCATGGTCAGCGAATTCAGCGCAACCAGCGAAGAACTGAGCGCATCCGTGCAGAATCTGGCACAGGCGATTAACGAGATTTCCGTTTCCAACAACGAATCCGCTGACGGCACTGAAGAGATTGCCAACGCCGCCCAGGCTGTACTCGACAAAGCCAATGAAGTATCGATCGAAGCGATCAAAACGAACAAAAGCGCCGAACGTCTCGGTGCGCTGGTAGGCCAGTTCAAGTTCTGATCGGTAGATGATGCCGATTAATCAGTACAATGATCTGTGTATTCCAATAGTCTGCACTCAGCAGTAGATTGGTAGACATACAGGAAAAGACACTCTGATAGATACAGAGTGTCTTTTTTCATTCTTCACTTCGCAATATTTATATCAAGCTTAATAACATATGGATTAAACCCTTTTGATACTCAAATTTAAACCTTTATTTTTAACTATACAAATTGGTGGAGGAGCTTCGGTATTTTGTCATTCACAATATGTACTATTTCCTTTAAAATTCAATGGATGCATAAATTTACTGTTACAAAAAATTAATCTATTGTGCATCATACCTAAGGAGGAAATTTGATGGTACAAAAATTAAGTGTTAAATCTCTACATACCCCTCGGTGGATTCTTGCTGCCGCTCTTTGTATCGGTTTGGGAAGCGTATTCAGCGCACCTGCGACCCAGGCTGCAAGCAATTATCCCGACCCTATGCAAGGTCTGACCGGATTTGCAGGTGCTGCCAAAAATGAATATGGACAATCCAAGTCATCCGTTACAGGTGGTAACGGTGGCTCTGTTGTTACGGTAAATACACTGGATGAGCTGAAGCGGGAGGTAGGTGATACCCAGAGAAAGACAGTTGTTGTAGGCAGAAATATCAGTTCTTCCAGCAAAGCCATTGTTAATCTGGGAGCTAATAAAACAATTGTTGGCGCTTATAATAATAACAAGCTGACTAATGTATATTTGACGACAACCGGCAATTCCAACAATGTGATCATCAAGAATCTGGTTATCGCCCATACCGCAAACATTAATGAAAATAACGATATTCCACTTTACATTAACAATGGGCAGAATTACTGGGTCGATCATGTTACACTTGAAGGCCATGGATACGATCCTAATGGTCATGACCTTGATAAACTGATGTATGTAGGCAGTGGCGCAGATTATATTACCATTTCCAACAGCAAATTCACGAATCATCGTTATGGTCTGATTCTGGGATGGCCCAATGATGACGATGCAAGTGTAAAACAATATACCGGCCTGCCGCATCTAACATTGACCAACAACTATTTTAATAATGTCTATACACGCGCACCCGGCCTGATGCGCTATGGTTACTTCCATGTCAAAAACAATCTGATTCAAAACTATAAATTGGGCTTTACTGTAGCAACCAACGCCAAAATTTATTCCGAAGGCAATGCATTTAATGGAGATGGCAACAGCGCAATCATCAATGTCGATCCGAGTACCAAACGGAGTGGACAATTCAAGGATACAGGTTCTTCACCGGCTATTAACTCCAATCTGCCGGTTACTACCTGGAAGCCATCCAGCAACTACGCGTATTCTGTACTGAGCCCTACTGCTGCCAAACAATATGCGTTAAGCTATGCAGGTGCACAAAATACATCTCTGCAGTATCCGTAATCCATTTGCAGAGACCGGCTTAAATTAAAAATGACCATACTGTCTGGACATTGTTCTGGACCGTATGGTCATTTTCTGTAGATCATATATAAAAATTAATATATTCTGCCAATGGATGAAAAGGGAATACTGGTACAAGGAGAGGGATGATCTACGGACCAGAGGGGTTTATCCATGTAAATCTCCTCCACTTCTTCAGTGGACTATATGTCAACCCAATCCACCAGTAATACATCCGCGCTGGAAAAACAGAAAACAGCGCTGGAAGCACAGCTGACCAAATTGCAATCCAGTACAGACAAAGACAGCACAGACAGCGAACAGCAAATCCAGCAGATCAAACGTCAGATCAGCCAGGCGAGCCAAAGCTCCAGTTCATCCGGCAGCAGTTCCTCTTCCACATCTTCGACTTGAATCTGTATTGAAGTCACCATCATATATTCGCAGCTATGCACAGATGTTGTACAAGATGCCGAATTTGGAGTACACAGCGATCAGTCGTCCACCTTGGGGACGGCTTTTTTTGGTGCATCCCGGGTGCGGGATGATTCGGAATTGTGAACAAACGTTAACGTTTACTGTGACCTCAATCACTCATCTCCCTGAAAAATGGGAATAGAATTTGAGATATCTAAAATTAATATTAATTTGCAACTATTAACCGGACGGCTGCATACCGGCTGCATCTGCTGCAGACAGATGATCCAAGTAAGCAGAACCGCCGGAAACAAAGGGAGAGATCAAGATGCTGGATGCTCATACCATTAAAGTGATCAAATCGACTGTACCTGTATTGGAGACCGAAGGGGTACATATTACCAAACGATTCTACCAGATGATGTTCGAGGCTCATCCGGAGCTGTTGAACATTTTTAATCATGCCAATCAGAAGCAGGGGCGTCAGCAGACGGCGCTGGCCAATGCGGTCTATATGGCCGCCCTGCATATCGACCGGCTGGAAGAGATCTTGCCGGTAGTCAAGCAGGTTGCCCACAAGCACCGCAGTCTGGGGATTCGCCCGGACCAGTATCCGATTGTCGGCAAATATCTGCTGCAGGCGATTCAGGAGGTGCTGGGTGAAGCGGCAACACCGGAGATTCTGGAAGCCTGGTCCCGTGCATATGGAGTGATTGCAAATGCCTTTATCGGAGTGGAGCAGGAGATGTACCGGGAAGCGGAGCAGCAGCCGGGCGGCTGGAAGGATTTCCGCGCCTTTACCGTACAGCGCAAAGAGCGGGAGAGTGCTGTTATTACTTCCTTTTACCTGGTGCCGCAGGATGGCGGGGAGCTGGCTTCATTCGAACCGGGGCAGTATATCAGCGTCAAGGTGCACGTGCCGGGACAGCCGTATGAGCAGATTCGCCAGTACAGCCTGTCGGACGCGCCGGGACAGCCGTATTACCGGATCAGCGTCAAGCGCGAGGACGGCGACGATGCCCGTCCGGCCGGACAGGTGTCGGTCTATCTGCATGAGCAGGTGCAGGAGGGGGATGTGCTGTATCTGTCCGCTCCGGCAGGCGACTTCCAGCTGCAGCGCCAGCAGGGTCGTCCGGTGGTACTGATCAGCGGGGGAGTGGGGCTGACGCCGATGATGAGCATGCTGCGTTCACTGGCAGCCGAGCAGCCGGGGGCAGGCATTACCTTTATCCATGCGGCAGCCAACAGTGACATGCACGCGATGCGGCGCCAGGTGGAAGAGATCGCCAGTGAGTGTCCGGGATTGTCGGTGTATTATTGTTACAGCACACCGACCGATCTCGACCGGCAGCGTTCGGCTTTTCATTACGAAGGCTACCTGCAGCCGGATTGGCTGAAGGACATGGTGCCCGATCTGAACGCCGACTACTACTTCTGCGGTCCGCTGCCGTTCATGCAGGCGGTGAATACGGCGCTGGATCAGCTGGAGGTGCCGGTGGAACAGCGGCATTATGAATTCTTTGGCCCGGCGGCGAGTCTGGTGGCGAGCGGGAAGTAAGAGGGAGAGGGCAATAGACATAGAAGAAACTGAATGATAGGCAAAGAGCCGGAACCCTGTGTGATGCGGGTTCCGGCTCTGTCTGGTTATATACGATTACATTTCTCTATCCTACGAAAAAAAAGAGTCCTGCTGTTTGACCTGGGCGCGCAGCAGCCGGTTCACCGTCTCGCGGCGGAGTCCGATCAGCTGGCCGATCTCGTCCTGGGTGAGAATCTCGGTGATTGGAATGTCTTTGAGATAGGTGGCGAACCAGTGCTGAAGCTGCTCCAGCTTGTCGGCGGGAGTAACCCGGGTGAGCTGGTCGATGCGCTGCTGCATCATCCGCAGCTTGTCCTGCAGCTGTACAGCCACCTCATGATAGCGGGCCGGGTCGCGGCTCAGCTGATCATACCAATCTGCCGCATGAATAATCTCGACTTCCCCGGTTACAAGCGCAATCGCCGTGCCGTGATAGTTCATCGGGCTGATCAGGGAATGATGCGGAATCATCTCCCCGGGTACAATAATATTAAATAAAAACATGCTCCCGTCCTCATGCAGCCGTACGATCTTGAACAGCCCGCTTTTGATCCGGTACAGCGGTCCGCTCTCTCCCTGGCGGAAAAGGGTCTCGCCTTTGTGAATAATCATGATTGCTCTCCTTCCATCCGGGCAGATCCTGTCTGCGTTCGGTGCTCGTTCACCGCCGGCAGACTGTACAGGTGATCAGCAGCATTCGAGGGCAGACAGCCAGCAGTTCAGCAGTCACACCTGCATGTGAACAGCCCATTTAACCGATCCGCTTGCTGAGGTGCTTGTGCAGCGATGAAGCAAGCGCCGGTTCATCCAGCAGCTGGCGCAGCAGCGGCGTATCTCCGCGCTCATGGTACAGTACCTGGTTGCAGTCGGCAATCGTCGAGCCATGGCCTTCATGGCGTACAAAGGCAAACCGGTCACCCGCCGTGACCTGACCCGGTTCCAGAACGCGGAAGTAAAAGCCGGAAAACCCGGTATCCCGCACCCGCAGAATCATTTCCTTGCGCTCCAGATGGGCAGACAGCTTGAAGCACGGCTGACGCGGCTGGCTGACCTGCACGACCGCTGTCCCAATCCGGTACACATCGCCGATCTGAACCTGATCTTCCCGCAGTCCGCTGACGGTAAAATTCTCCCCGAACGCACCCGCTTCGAACGGGCGATTCATCTGCTCGCTCCACCATGGATAGTGGTCGGCCGAGTAGACGCAGGCTGCTTTGTCCGGGCCACCGTGATTTTTGAGATCGCCCTGTCCGTCCTGCTCCAATCCGTCTGCCGAGATACCGACCGAATGAGGCACAGGCTTTTTGATGAATCCGGTAAAGACGGTTTTGCCGTCCCATTCCATATTGACCGGCAGTCCGACATTCAGGAATAATAATTCTGGTAAAATAGCAGTAGTCTCCATCGACATTGGAAATACAGTCCTCCTCACAAACGATTTTCTTCATTAATACCGATAATTGTATCATAATAACGTATACAGACAATTCGGAAGCCGGTTCTTCCCGTGAAAGTCTTCCCTGTGGGACGCTTCTGAGAAGAAAGGAACGATCATGAATAACAACAAGCTACAAAGGAACCGGTATATACTGGTCACTCTGGTTCTGCTGCTTACTGTAACTATCTGTATCCAGGCAGGCACCGCACAGGCTGCGGAGCAGCAGGGCCATATTATGGATAATGCCGGCTTGTTTTCCGAAAAGGATATTAGCCGGATGAATGCAAGACTGGATCATCATACATATGATCTGTACGTGATCACCGACACAGGCATGAGCCAATCCGAAGGCATGAAGCTGGCCAACCAGATATATGACCAGTCCGGATTCTCGGGTAACCAGCTGCTGCTGTTCATAACGACCGATCCCAATTATGTGCATCTGGTATTCGATAACGAGGAGCTGAGGGAGCGGATTGGGCGCAGTAATGCAGGCAGCATCGAAGGCGTAACCGACAGCCAGTTTGTCCCCTATGCCAGAAAGGGCGATCTGGCGGGCGGGGTAATTGCGGTCAATGATTACCTCAATGGGCTGGGCGATCTCTCCAACGACAACAAGAATTCGCCGCCTTCCGGTTACGAGTCGGCTGCTCTTTCTGACCAGATCAGTCATTCCCTGCGTCAGGTGACATTCTATGTACTGGGAGGTGGTCTTGCGGCAGCCCTGCTGACCCTGCTCATTGTCCGGGCTGTCGCTTCCGAGAAGCTGCACCGTCGTCAGGCCAGACTTCGTGCGCAGGTGGATGAATGGAATGAACGGCTGGACAGCATAGCAGTCGCCGATGTGTCCATTTTGCAGGAGAATGGTTCCATTAGTGGATCAACGCCCGACAGGGTAAATGCGTGGGTACAGCAAATACAGTACCAGTCCAGCCAGCTGCACACGCTGCGAGGACATATTGATTCCCGGCAGATCTCATTGTTCTCCACAGCAAAGCCGGCGAGAGAACTGTCCGGGCTGGAGCAGCAGCTGAATGTACAGATCGGCCAGATCGAGGAACTGCTGCATCAGTATGAGCAGGCCGATGGACTCCCTAACATGTCTTACACCCAATTGGAAGCCGCTGTACCCGGTATGGAACGTATGGATAACATTGAAGCGGTACACGCGCTGTCCGAGCAGCTTCCCGAGCAGCAGAGCCGGCAGCTGCTGGATATGATCGAACGGACCGACCGGGAGCTCCATATGATCGTGGAGCAGGAGCGGCTGATGGTGAATAACGACAATCCTTTTGCCCTGCTTGGTCATGCCCGCGAGGGAGCGATACGTCTGCAGGAAATGCTGGCTCAGGGAGACAGAGGTTCCTGCGTGGACAGTATCCGGCGGATCGAGCAGGATATCCGGGAGGCGCGCGGTCTGGTCGCCGATCTGATCCGCTTCCGGGAACAATCCAGCGAGCTATTGAATCTGGCTCCGCAGCAGCTGGATGAACTGAAGCTGCTGCCCGATCGGTATGAAAAGGAAGTACAGCTGCTGCGGGAGCAGTATGCCAGAGTGCATGTGCAGGAACAGCGTGATCGGTATGCGAAGCTGCAGGAACTGCATTTGCAGGTTGAACAGCTGCTGCCGCAAATCGCCGCTGCACTGGATGAGAATTACCAGCAGTACCGCCAGGCGAATGCGCTATGCACCGAGGTAAGAGTGATGCTGGAGCAGATGCGGCAGCATCGCAGCGCCCTTCTCGGTTACAGGGATGAACTGGATCTATACAAAAAGCAGCTCATGGAGCGCTGGGAAATGATGAGTGCCCGCCACCGCGAAGGGGTACAGCTGCTGACTGCTCTTCATGAGGATGGAATGGCTGCGCAGCAATCCCAGAATGAGAGCTTTCATATGCTGGAACAGGTTCACCGCCGATTGATGAATCCTCCATTCCATCTGCCGGAGCTGGAGGAAGCGATGAACCTGGCGGCAGCGCGGCTGGATGTGTTTCTGCAGGAAGTGCATGAGTTGACCGGAATGACAGACCCGGCGCAGGCGCAAGAATTGGATTCGCCGGCAGAGCGTCCGCGTACAGAGCCGATGAGATTTTTCAAGAATCATCCGGATGACAACCATTAATCCGGCTCGATACGGTCACTGGTTCTACCGATTCGGTAGACTTTCTGCATCCGATCAATCCGTGGGAATAAACTCATGGGAAAACTGTACAGAAACAGCAAAAAGCAGCCTGGCTTCGTACCAATGGTACGGAGTCGGGCTGCTTTCTTGTTGGCGGCTAAGCCGAGTTCGGCTGCTGGAAAGGTACTGATCAGAGCTCTGCATTTTCCGGCTGGATGAAATGGGATAGATCATGATCGGCCTTGGCCTGATTGCACAAATTGCATGCACATACACAGTTCAGCGGCGTCGTGTGTCCACCGCGTGCCCGCGGCAGCAGATGGTCGATCGTATCACCATAGCCGCCGCAGAAATAGCATGTATACTGGTCACGCTCCAGAATGTAACGTCGGAAAGAACGATTGCTGTACAGGCGGCGGATCGTATGCCTGTTCACGACGACGGCCGCATATTCCCGGACGAGTACAATCGCCGTCTCCAGATCGCTCTCCTGATGCCAGCGGCGGCCTTTGTCGGTACGTCCGCGCATATAGACGATCCCTTTGCGAGTCGGCCGCAGCACAGACAGATCCAGCCCCTGTCCGCGAATGTCTTTCTGGTCAATCGAGGGCAGCTGGCGGTTCGGCCGCACTGCTGTAATCTGCGTTGTTCTTGTCGTCAGCTCCGGGGCTGGTGAAGGCTGGATAGCGGCCGGAACCGTATGGGAGGCATGGGCGGATACCGGCTGTACATGAACCGTGTCGGCCGTATTTGCTGCCTCCGTATCATTGGCCTGGTTTTTGAGCTGTTTGCGGCAGTTTCGGCACGTGCCGCGCCGCTGGCTTCTTCCGGATTTGCGGCCGGTTCGCCGGGCATAATGGGACAGCGGATGAAGCTCTCCGCAGCGGGAACAGATTTTGGAGCCGGGGCTGTCTGTTCCTTCAGCGGGCGGATCGGCTGCCATAGTTGGTGCGATGGTAGTCTCCGGCAAGTATTCCGGATGAGATTGCTGCATAGATTTCACCTATTTCCAATAAATTCAGATTGTATCAGTGTCGTGGTTGATTCCTTCTATTATAACGGTAAAAGGTCGCGTCGCTTGGCAATTGGTTCACAATCTTTGCATACTCCGACCAGACTGCCGTCATCATTGGCATAAAAGGTGAGATGATTGACTTCTTTTTTGCAGTAGGAGCACTTCTGCATACGCAGCTTGGATGGCGGATGGCCGGTTCGGGACAGCGGCAGTGGGCGTACAACAGCCGGACGCCCGAACGTCTCTGCCGGCTTGACGGAGGTGTCGGACTTGCTGCGCGTACCGGGCCGACGCTCGCGAAAAGCTGCCAGATCAACAACATTATGCGATTTGGCCGGCGGCCGACTGCCGTTATGGGATTCAGGCGCATTGGCCGTGAAAGACGGAGATATCGGCTCTTCGGCTGTCGGGTTGGCCCTCTTTTTGGAGGAGTGAACGATCCAGCTGATCACTGCCAGAATAACAATGACAAGCCCCATTACGATAATCCATGCAGGTTGCATGCGATTCACCTTCTTTGCTGAGTATTGGACATGGTGGATAGAGATACTCCTTATTATATTACCTTTTAATTCCTGAACATCCCTTTTTTGTTACTGCCTAATTTGCTATAATGCGTGTCAAGGGTAGAAAAAAAGTATAATAATTATTTTTTTTGCCGTTATGTGTTACATATCGAGAGTATGGAAACGGTGGAGCCAAAGAAGCTGGATAACATATGAAAGGAATGAAGACAGTGAACAAGAAGATCAAAAGCTTTACGATACTGTGTCTGCTCGTTGTGTTGGTCGCTTCTGTGCTCAGTTCGTGCGGATCGGATACCGGGAGTAATCAAGAGGAAAAGGGAAAGGTAACCATTAAATTCTGGACAATTGCACTTCAGCCCACATTTAATGAATACTTTAATACCCTGATTTCAGAATACCAAAAAAGTCACCCCGGCGTCACGATCGAATGGAGCGATTATCCATACGATGCCATATCTAATAAGTTATTAACCGGAATTGCCAGCGGCAACGTACCGGATGTGGTAAATTTGAATACCGAATTTGCTAATCAGATGGCATCCAAGGGAGCTCTTGCCGATCTGACCCCTTATTTGAGCGATGAAGAGAAAGGTTCCTATTTTGAAGGGATCTTCAATTCCACGGTGTTGGATAACAAGCCGTATGCCCTGCCCTGGTATACCGGTACCGAAGTGCTGTACATGAACACCCGTCTGGTCAAACAGGCCGGTCTGGACCCCGAGAATCCTCCGAAGACACGGGACGAGCTGAATGAATGGGCCCGTCAGGTCAAAGCAAAAACAGGAGCAAGCGGTTACGCGCTGACTTTTGCTGCCCGGTTGTTCCCGGTCGAAGGCATCTCGATTCTGAATGAAGACAAAACGGCAGCCGCGTTCAATACACCGGAAGGCCTGTCGATGATTCAGCGTATGCAGCAGCTGATTCAGGAAGGTGTACTGGTTGGCGAAGATGCCAACTTTGACAAGCAGATCCAGTACTATTCCAGTGAACAAACGGCTTTTGAGATTGCCGGGCCTACCTTTATTAACTTTATCAAAACAGCAGCTCCGGATGTATATGAGAATACGGTAGCTGTACCGCTGCCGACAGGCAAAGCGGATGTACGCCTGTCCAATACGATGAACCTGGTCGTGCCGGGCAAATCGGCAGCACCGGAGCAGGCAGCGGAGTTCGCCAAGTTCCTGACCAATGCGACGAACCAGACTTCCTTTGCCAAAGCGGCCAATACGCTGCCAAGTACCAAGGAATCGATCAAGGACCCGTTCTTTACCCAGAATGATAACAAGCTGGAATCCGAAGCCAAAGTCGCCTCGGCTGAAAGTCTGGACAAAGCGGTCGATTACATGGTCGGTGTACCGAATGCCGGTGATGTGAACTCCACGATTGCGCTGCAGCTGCAGGAGATTTTCCTCAATGGAAAAGATCCGCAGCAGGGACTGGATACGGCGGAGCAGGAAGTCAATCAGGTACTCAAACAATAAAATAACGACAGGAACATAGGCATAAACATATATAGGCGAAATCATTTTCCGTTAAATCCCGGTCGCATGTGCAGGATAGGATCCTGCGGTGAAGGCAAGATACTGACCCTCCAAAGGCGGTGGACGAGCATAATGAAATGGATGAGAACCGAGACGTTTGCCGCGTGGGCCTTCATGGCTCCCGGACTGCTGATTGTCGCTGTGTTTGTATTATGGCCGATCATCTACGGAATTCCATTGTCTCTGACCGATTACTCGGTAATTGGCGAGACTCACTATGTAGGATTCGAAAATTATGTAACAGCGGTTCAGGACAAAAGCTTCCTGACCTCGCTGTGGAACTCGCTGGTCTATGTACTGATTGTCCCTTTTATTCAGGTGTTCTCGATTCTGATGGCGATTCTGGTCAATACCCGTCTGCCGCTGATCAAGGCATTCCGGGCGGCGTATTATATCCCTGTTGTCACTTCCATGGTCGCGGTTGCGCTCATGTGGAGCTGGCTGTTCAGCAACAATGGGGTCGTTAATTATATTCTGATCCAGCTGGGCATTATCCAGGAGCAGGTAGGCTGGCTGTCCAGCAGCAGTACCGCTCTGTACGCGCTGATGTTTATTACGATGTGGAAAGGCCTCGGTTATTATATGGTGCTCTATCTGGCCGGTCTGCAGGGCATTCCGTCCGAGCTGTATGAGGCGGCGATGATCGATGGAGCCAGCCGCTGGCAGGTGATCATGCGGATCACCGTGCCGCTGCTCCGTCCGCATATCCTGTTCTGTACACTGATCTCGCTCATGGGGGCGATTCGCGTCTTTGACGAGATGTTCGTACTGACCCAGGGCGGGCCGGGCAATGCTACGCTGACGTCGAGTCTGTATATTTACCAAAAAGGTCTGGAGCAGTTTAACTTTGGTTATGCTTCTGCTCTGGGGCTGATTGTAAGTGTAATTGTAGGTGCGCTGAGCATATTCGTATTCCGTCTGAACCGGAAAGGCGGTGTGAGCTACTGATGAACAAAGCGATGGAACATTCCAGAAGTAATGCCATGTCATCCGGGGTAATGGCCCGCCGTCTCAAAAAGACTGTGCGCTACACCATTACCTATATACTGCTGCTGCTGCTCGCGCTGCTCATGACAGGGCCGTTTCTGTGGTTGCTGAGCGTCTCGCTCATGCCGGGCCGGAACGTATTCTCCAACCCGCCGGCGATCTGGCCGACGTTTATCGACTTTGGCAATTATGTGCAGGTGTGGAACTACATGAACTTCCCCAAATATATTATGAACACGCTCATTATTACGGTGCTCGGGGTCGTATTCAATATTGTTCTGTCCTGCATGACCGCCTATCCGCTGGCCCTGTTTCGTTTTAAAGGGCGGGATATGGTGTTCGCGCTGCTGATTACGACGATGATTATCCCGTCCTCGACAGCGATGATCGTGCATTATCTGACGATCCAGTGGCTGAATCTGGGCAATTCCTATCTGGGCGTTGTCCTGCCGGCTGCCGTATCGGTATTTAACATTTTCCTGATGCGCCAGACGTTCCAGGGCATTCCATCCGAGATCCGGGATTCCGGTAAAATGGACGGCGCATCCGAATTGCGGATCTGGTGGCAGCTCGTCCTTCCGCTGGTCAAACCAGGCATCGCCGTTATTATGCTGCTGGAAGTGATGGCTTTTTGGAACAATTTCCTCTGGCCGATCGTCGTCCTCGATGATCCGGAGAAATATCCGCTTGCTTCGGCACTCACCTATTTGAATGGTCAGTTTTCATATAATTTTGGCTGGATTGCAGCAGGTACCATCATTTCGGTTATTCCGATTATTCTGGTATTCTTGTTCACCCAGCGGTATTACATGGAAGGTCTGGCCGGTGCAGTTAAAGGATAAGCGCTTCGCTTATCCTTTTCTGTGCTGCCGTTTACATAACAATACCTTCAACCAGCTGCTCCAACAGGGTTTCGTCTGTTCCCGGTTCTCGCTAAAATGGCCGGGCAGACACGAACCACACTGAAATCAGGAAAGGGGGGAATTCATACAGAGTCTGTCCGGCACTCCAGGCAGCATCACGGCAAAAATATCTCCGGCAGGTACTCTCGCCAACAAAGAGAAATGGCAGAACAGGGTTGTGACGCGTATCGCAGGATGTACAATTCATGCATCTGTGTAAGGCAAGCAATAACAAACCTATACCATATGAGCCAGGAGGCTATCAAATGAAGCGTAACAAGGGGTTATGGCGTTCTATATCCATATTGATGATCTGGGCAATGCTGGGCAGTCTGATTCCTGCCGGAGCCATCCACGCAGCGGAGCGGCAGCAGGACTTTAGCAAAATGGACGTGATGCCGATTCCGGCCGTTACCCGGATCATTACACCGACAGGCGAACTGCATGGTGATGACTGGGAACGGATCACAGCAGACGGCGGTTGGGATGTGTATACCAACAAGGCTACGATGACACTGGAGTTTCCTTATCCCATTTATCTGAACGGATTCAGAACGCTGCTGAACAGTGAGAGCAATACCACTGATTTCAGACTGGAAGGGCTGGTTGACGGAGAATGGCGTGATATCGACGAAATGCAGTCTGCCTGGGACAAGCCATGGGTTTCTGCCTACTATATGCGGGCGATGACGCCGGGATGGTATAAGAGCATCCGGATCAACTTTTTCAATAAAGATCCGAATAAGGCTGTCGATGTGAAGACAATCTATTTGATGTCGGAGCTGCCACGGGTAACCAGTGCTAATGTACTGCCAGGGCAGAATACACGGGCTGCCCTGCAGTGGGATGAAGTGCCGGGTGCCGATAAATATATCGTCAAATACGGACCGGAGTTCGGGCAGTATACCGATCAGATCGAGCTCAAGCCGTCCGACCGGCAGCCGGGTAATTATTTTATTATTCCGGGCCTGGAAAAGGACAGGGTCTACCATGCGATCGTCGTACCGGTCGTAAACGGCCGGGAAGGCAATCGGTCGGTCGATATGTCCATTATTATCCCAAGCTCGCGCTTTTTCCCGGGCGGAACGGGCTTCGGCATTAATGAATGGGACAACAGTTGGCTGTACAACAAAATGGGTGACGGCAATATGAACAGTACTTGGGGCTCGATGGCTTATGGATATGTACAAGATCTTAACTACTATATCCAGATGCCGTCCACGACCTATATGACTTCCCTGCAGGTATTGCCTGCCGTGCCGGCGGATACCACCCTTACGTATACCGCCTATGGATGGAAGGATGGAGTAGCGACCGAGATCGGGCACAAATCGTATAAGCTGGCTGCACGGATTGGTCCGTATTTACTGGATCCAATCCCGATTACACCGGGCTGGTATGATCGTCTCTCTATCCATGTGAATTCGACCAATACAGCGGTAGAGACGTACGAGATTCTGTGGGACTCCAGCATGTCTACGGTGGAAGGATTGTGGACCGAACGCGGGGATCGTCAGGTCACACTCCACTGGAATCCGGTACCGGACGCGGACTATTATACGGTCACCTATGAATCGGTAATCTATCCGGTCAGCGGAACAATGCAGGTGAACGCGGAAGCTTACAAGGGATATCCGGTCACCGGACTCGTCAATGGACAGGAGTATACGTTCCGGGTGAATGCCAGCGTAAACGGTCAGCTGGTCAATCCGACAGGAAAGGTCATTGGCAGCGCGACTGCGCCTAATATCGGCAGAGCAGTTCCTGTCGGAACGATTGCGAGCGGCAGTGCAGAGCCCATACCAGCTTACGATCCTTACGCGGTCATCGACAGTTATATGACCACCGGCTATTCGTTGTGGGCTGGCGGGACATTCGGTCTGTCATTCCCATCCCCGGTCAGTCTGAAAGGTGTACAGATCTCCAGCTTTTCGATGGCTCCATCCATGCATCACTACACCATCTACGGACTGCAGGGCAAGCGCTGGATCAAGATCGGTCAGGGCACATTGACCCCAATGTACCGATTCAAAAGTGACCCTTATGATCTGCTACAGGACCCTATCGCAGTCAAACCAGGCAAATATGAAGGACTTCTGGTAGTCGGTGAGGCCGATCAGGATGGATTCTGGGGCAGTATTGATCTGAATGATATCAAATTGATTTACGGCGACAATCAAGCTCCATCCAGTGTTACGGATGATACGTACGGAGCAAGGGATAGCGTTACCGGAGATACGTATATTCAGTAGGCGCATATTCATTTATCGTGAATCCGTATGATGATGTAGACACGCATCACCACCGAGCCGCAGGGGGAACTGAGCGGGGAAGCATGGACCCGCCTGGCAATCGGTGGCGGCTGGGTTACCAATGAACAGAATGCCATTATCACGCTGCGCTTTCCACAAAAAACGCATCTTCAGGCAGTGACTACCCGATATTTCAGCAAATCAGCCAATGACAATGTGGATTACCTGTAGAAAGACAAATGGTGGAAAATGGAAAAACATCGACGAGATGAAGCCGCAGCGCAGCGAGAAAGGGCATATTCGTGCCGTTACGCCAGGCAGCTATGACGCTATCCGGCTTGTTTACTCGGCTATGAATGTAGAAGGTCCGCCTTACAGAACGATCGAGATCTCTACAATCCATATGTTTTCCGGTCATCCTTATATTGCCGTTCTGGCTGCTGAGCCTGCAAATACGAATAATGCTGCACTTCGACGGGATCCGGTACCGGATGCAGAAAAGTATATTGTCCGCTATGGCCCGACGAAGGTAAGTCTGGATGAAATCACTAACCGATCTGTATGCTGTGGCGGTATGATCCGCTTCAGTATACAGATCAATACATAGTTCAAAGGAGTATGGATCATCATGAATTCTTCCCATGAAAAAGATGGAAAAATCGTAATTATGCCGCTGGACGAACGGCCCTGCAATTATAACTTCCCGTATGAACTGGGCAAAAGCACCGATTGCAAAGTCGTCCGTCCGCCGCTCGAATGGATGGGTCACAAAAAGCAGCCTGCCGACACTACGCGTCTTTGGACATGGACAGAACTGGAATGCCTGCGTGCCCAGGGAGCGGTTCTGTCGCTGGATACGCTGCTGTATGGAGGCATTGTACCTTCCCGTCTGCATGAACTGGATCAGGCCGAGATTGCCCGGCGGATGGATCAGCTGCGCCAACTGAAGGAGCAGAATCCGGGATTGAAGCTGTATGCTTTTCAGCTGATTATGCGCTGTCCGCAGTACTCTTCTTCGGATGAGGAACCGGACTATTACGCCGATTGGGGCAGGGAGATTTTCCGTAAAGGTTATCTGGAACATCGGGATGAGGAACAGGGATTGGACCCTGCCGAACAAGAGGAATTAAGCGATATCAATGCCCGTCTGCCGCAGGAAGTGCTGGACGATTATCTGGGACGGCGCGCGGTGAATCGCGAAGCGAACCGGCTCGCTCTCCGGTATGTCGAAGAGGGGATTATCGATTTTCTTATTTTCCCGCAGGATGATTCGGCTCCGTATGGATATACAGCGAGAGACCAGCGGCTGGTCCGCGAAGCGATCCGTGAGAAAAACCTGGGGTTGCGCGTCTACATGTACCCGGGTGCAGATGAGGTTGGCTGTACGCTGCTCGCCCGGATGGTGAACCATCTGCGCTCGGCAGTGCCGTCGGTGTATGTACGCTTCGGCTCGGTCGAAGGACCGCATATTATCCCGGCTTATGAAGACCGTCGTCTATACGAGACGCTCAAGTACCAGATTATTGCGGCTGGTGGCATGATCGTCTCTTCCGAGTCCGAAGCCGATCTGGTGCTGCTGCTGAATACACCGGGCGAGAAAATGGGCGAAGCCGTCAACCAGGGCAAGCCATCCGCCAATTATGATACCGAGCGTACGCTTGTCGAGTTGGTCGAATATGCCGGTTACTTGCTGGATAAGGGATCTTCCGACAAACAGGCTCCAGAGCATCCCCCTGCTGCTTCGCAGCATAACGGTTCCGCTACTTCCCCGGCACGGAATCGCCGGCCTGCTGTGGCGATCGCAGATATCGCCTACGCCAATGGTGGAGATCTGGAACTGCTCAGCCTGCTCCGTCAGCGGGGTATCCTGTACCGTCTCGCCGGATATGCCGGCTGGAATACGAGTTCCAACACGCTTGGCACCGTGATCGCCCAGTCGATGATCCATGTACACTATGGCATGACCCCGGAGCATCTGAACTTCCTGGCCCTGCGGTATGTGGAGGACTTCGGCTACGACTCTGTCGTCCGCAAAGCACTCAGCAGCGGCCCGATCCAGGAACTTGGTCTGGACAAATTCCTGCTCGACGGCCCGCGGGGCCAGGTATCCCGGATGGTCCGCCAGGGACTGGAACAATTCATTCACGATCATCTGCAGCAGGAAGGACATTCCATCCGCATCATGGACTGCTACATGCCATGGAACCGAATGTTCGAAGTCGGCCTGACCGTACACGCCGATTGAGATGTCGTACCAGCTCCGAAAAGCAGTAAACTTGAACCAAGCATCCTTTAACTGGTATAAATGATACAAAGATGGAAGGAAGATGATGAAGGATGGGCGCGAGAAAAAGCAAACAAGCGATGCCTATCCTTATTCCATCCCAAAGGAAATCCAAAATCCAAATGGAATCCCAAAAGCTAAAGCAGAAGCAGAAGTTGAAAGTAACACCATGTACTCAATGCCCTGCACGCCTCCAAGCGAAGGAGAGGGAATTATGCCAGAGGCCGACATTTAAGAATGGATATTTACCGCTGCAGGCGGTATTTCAAAATATCCATTCTTAACCGGAGGCCGCCGGCATAATCCCTCTCCGCAGCGGAGCCTGCATAATGAACCAGCGTATACCAGCAGCTTGTGGCTGTTGATGTTATTATCCGCTGCATTCCATTGCCAGATGGCTGCATCAACGAAGCCGTAAATGCACCTACCTACATCATCGTCGTGCCAAATTCGCACCCAAAGGAGATTTCAGTCATGAACCAACATACACTGCAAGCTGACGTCATCGTCATCGGAGGAAGCCTCGGAGGAACACTTGCCGCACTCGCAGCTGCCAAGCAGGGACTGCATGTTATTCTGACCGAACCGACAGATTGGCTCGGCGGACAGCTCACTTCCCAGGCGGTTCCCCCTGATGAGCATCGCTGGATTGAGCAGGGCATCGGTGCCCCGGGTACCTTTATCGAGTTCCGGGAGCGAGTGCGGGAATATTATCGCAACAACTATCCGCTCACCGAAGAAGCGTTGACCAATCCGATCCTCAATCCCGGCAACGGCTGGGTGAGCCGACTGGCTCATGAACCAAAGGTAGCGTTACAGGTGCTCGAAGATATGCTCGCCGTATATATCAATACACAGCGCATCGAAGTGCTGTACCAGACCGTACCGGTCGAGGTCAATGTAGAGCATGATATGATCCGCTCTGTGACCGTAAACCGGCTCGGACATTACCGTCCGAAATACATGACCCTGATCGGTACATATTATCTCGATGGCACCGACGAAGGCGATCTGCTGCCGATGTCCGGCACCGAGTATGTGAGCGGCGCCGAAGCCAGATCCGAGACTGGTGAGCCTCATGCACTGGAAGAGGCCGATCCGCTGGATATGCAGTCGATTACACATGTAGCGGCTGTCGATTATATCGAAGGCGGCGACTTTACGATTGACAAGCCGGAGGAGTACGAGTTCTGGCGGCAGTATACGCCATCTTTTTCCGAGTACCCGATCCTGAGCTGGTATGCGACCGATGCGAACGATACGACCAAGCTCAAGGAGTTCACCCTGCTGCCCAATGAACAGGGCGTGACATCGCTGTGGGATTACCGCCGCATCGTCGATCCGTCAATCTGGACCGAGAAGCTGAGCGCCGAGGTGTCCCTGCTTAACTGGGCGATGAATGACTATTATGCCGGACCGGTCACCGGAGTGCCGCTGCAGGAGCGTATTCCGAATCTGGAGAGTGCCCGTCAGCTCACCCTGTCGCTCGTATACTGGCTGCAGACCGAGGCGCCCCGTCTGGATGGCGGCAAAGGCTACCCGGGTATCCGGCTGAGAGGCGATATTCTCGGTACTGCAGATGGACTTGCCAAAGCACCATATATCCGCGAATCCCGCCGAATTAAGGGCATGTACACGATTACCGAACACGATGTCAGCAAGGAACTGCGCGGAGAGCAGGGGATCAAGCGCTATGAGGACAGCATCGGTATCGGCAGCTACTCGCTCGATCTGCATCCGACCGTCAAGACGCACCGGACCTTTTATATTCCGAACTATCCGTTCGAGATTCCGCTCGGTTCGCTGATTCCGGTACGGATGAAAAACCTGCTGCCCGCATGCAAAAATATCAGCATGACCCAGATCGCCGGCGGCTGCTACCGTCTGCATCCGGTGGAATGGAATATCGGAGAAGCTGCCGGTTATCTGGCCGCCTACGCAATCCAGCATAATCTGACGCCGCGTGAAGTATACGAATCCAGTGAACATGTGAGCCGCTACCAGGAGATACTGACCGATGGCGGTGTACAGCTGCACTGGCCGGAAGAAGTGGAAAAGGAAGTATTGCAGCCGCAGAAGTAAAAACAGTCTATGGATCGGATGGTACGGAGAAGTTCCGGCATGGCAGCGAAATGAATAAGCAGCAGGTTATTATAAAAGATCAGAAAAAGAGGGCATTCGGTGAATGTCCTCTTTTCACTATTCGGTCTGTAATCATGGCTCCGTTCGTAATCCCTGTTATACATTGCGGCTCATATAGCTCATATCTCCAGAGGATGATTCGATATCACTTACTAAGGAGGGAATGCGATGAAGTATTGGATTATGCTGGTGTTATTATTTTTGGTCGGGTGCAGCAGTACCAGGATTACTGAATATGATCCCGAAGGAGAAAAATACAGAACGCCGTCCCGCCACCTTTCGATCGCCGTCATCGGACAAGAGGCGCTGGAACCCGTCAATAACGTGACCTACACCAGAGTGGATATGGATCGTCTGTCGGTCCAGGATAGCCAGGCGTTTGACGGCATTATCGTGACAGCGGATCATTTGGCAGATGCTGCCCAGAAAAAATACAGGTATTTCTTTATCCATACCAGGACGCCCGTTTTCTTTTTTGGTGCGGAGAAGTTGATGGTTCCCTTATTTACAGACAATAATTTTGAGCTAAATGATGTTGTTGGAGAACATGGTGCCCCTGTGTCCGGTTACATGAATACAGAAGAAGGTTATGCGATATGGGACCTGCATCTGCCCGATCATCCCACGGAAAAGGACAAAACGACGGATATGCTGCTGCGTATATATGCCACCATTATCGAGCAGAAATTTGCCGAATCGTCTCCCGCAGCATTTTGATACACACATAGGCAACGACAAGAGAAAACAGAAAAACATATATTTTGAACCAGATGCCTGTATCCTCCAGGTACCATGCATTGAACAGGCTGACTCCGGTAATGCCGAGAGCCAGCCAGCCGAGCAGCAGGCAGGTAGTCCATTTGTTCGGATATCTGATTTGGATCTCATCATACAGCAGGATACATGCCGTTTGAGCCAGCATACATAATGCTCCCAGTGAAAAGTGGGTGAACAGCCCATAGATCATCACCAGGGCAATCCATATCACCAATAGAAGGATTAACGTAAATACGCCGGATTTGTTCAATCTCATCGGTGTTTAAAGCCCCCTGTGTATTCTGGAATTTGGAAATATATCCATTATACCTTCTATTTTCTTCGTACAGGAGGTTTTGCTTGCAGCCAGAACCTCAAATTGTTGATGTTCCGGTTCGCAGCGGTTAAGGAGCTTCTTGCAGCAGCTCGATCAGTTCCAGCCGCAGCGCCTGCATCGCATCTTCACGATCCATCGGCATATAGCGGCTGAGCTGCTGCATCTCCGGTTCGTAGTAGGACAGCAGTTCCAGCATATACTGCTGTCCATGTGGGCCGCGGGCCTTTTCCAGCAGGGTTATAAATTGTTCGTCCGGGAGAGGAATTGCAGACTTTTGCGTTTCCATCGGTTCACCGCCTGTTGGCTGATTTGCAGCTGGGCTGCCAGTTCCTGCTCGCTTTTTCCTTCCAGATACAGTCCGGTAATGATAGTGCGGCCTTGTTCGGAAGGCAGGGTATGGATCCATTCCTGCAGCAAAATAAGGTTGATGTCATCAGATTGTACCGAAAAAGAGCTGATTTGCTCGTTCAGAGGGAATTTTTCATGATATAATCTGGTTTTGGTGCGGTACTGCATCCTCCAGGACGCCTGCCGCAGTCGCTGCCGGTACTGCTCGCTCAGTGGTAAAATGACAGACATGAAGTTCAACTCCTTTGTGGTATATTTTCCAATTAAGGGAACTTATGTTCTTATTTTACCAATAAGCATAAGCATCGGCGGAGGTCATACACCGGATATGCAGCGGAAAAAGAGACGATTTTGGGCTGCATCATGTTGCTACGACGTTCAGGTTGGCAGTAAAGAGTTCGAAGTCGAAGGGATTTTCCCGGAAAGGTGTTTTACCTCATTATGCTGAAAATTTTGCTGTTTATTTTTCTGATTCAGATTGTGTATGTTACGGCGTATACACTGCGGACGATTCTGACGCTGAAAGGGCAAAAGTATGTAGCCGCCAGCATCGGAACGGTGGAAGTCGTTATTTATGTCATGGGACTGAACATGGTGCTCAGCTACCTGGATCAGGTCGTCAGCCTCATCGTGTACGCGATCGGCTATGGGATGGGGATTCTGCTCGGTTCCTGGATTGAGGAGAAGATCGCACTCGGTTATATTACTGTCAAAGTAATCAGCGATGCACCCAATTACCATCTGGTTGAAGTGCTGCGGGAAAAAGGCTATGGCGTCACTTCATGGATCGGGCAGGGCCGCGACGGCGAACGGATCATGATGGAGATTCTGGCCAAGCGCAAAAACCAGGATAATCTGTACAAAAGTATTCTGGCCGTCGATCCGAAAGCATTTGTCATTATGGTCGAACCCCGCGAATTCCATGGCGGATTCTGGACTAAAGCGATCAAGCGATAACAGGCATATCACGTATCAGGTACTGTATTATCGGGCAATCGCCTACATTCAATCTATACCGGACAGGCCAGCCGCTGCCGGCTATTCTAATTGTACAACCCGTCTTTTCCACAGGGAGACGGGTTTCTTTGTGCTTGCCGCTTGTTGGATGGGCGATATCAGGTTCAACCGACATCGGGTATATGCCAAAAAGGCATCCCAATATCAGGATGCCTTTTGGTGTTAACAGCGCTTTGGAAAAACAGATATCTTTACGCGAATATTTTTAGATGCTGTTCCAGCCAGTCCACATAGCTCTGCTCGCGTACGAGCGCTTTGGTCAACACAAGATAATGCCCCAGCTGGGGATTGGCAAATGTCATCTCTGCGTCTTCCGCCCCAAATGTCGGCTTCAACCCTTCATACCGCTGCTGCAGATCTTTCAGCTTCTCCTGCCGCAATCGCAGCTGGTCAGCGAACAGCACACGGGCCTCTTCTTTTGGCAAATTGCCGATAAAGTACATTTTCAGCATAAACGTATCTTTTTCCGTCTCCGGCAGCGGGGAGGAGGCGCTCACCCATTCCAGCAGCTCCTGCTGCCCTTCTGCCGTGATGGTGTACATTTTTTTCTCCAGCTTTTCGCCCTGGATAATGGTACGGAACTGGACGAGTCCTTCATCGACCAGTTTCTTGAGTTCGGGATAGATCTGGCTGTGCTTGGCGCTCCAGAACTGTCCGATCTCTTCCTTGAACTGGCTGGTAATATCGTAGCCGCTGCATTCGTGACGGTTCAGCAGGCCGAGAATGGCATATTTTAATACTCGCATAAGGCAATAATCCCCCTTGATCGGTTTGACTGTGTCTATTTATAGTGTTAGTATAAACATGTAAACAATTACATGTTTTAAATGATTTATGTTTGCCGCTGCCTATCCGAACCTGCACGTTCATGGAGAGGTCAGCTGGCGTCTGGACAGTATATACTAACTTGAGGAAGGTGCTTTGAACATGGACCAATTTGTTGGCAGTCACATGATTTATACGTATGAGAACGGCTGGGAATACGAGATTTATATCAAGAATGACCGTACGATCGATTATCGTATTCACTCTGGTATGGTCGCAGGACGCTGGGTGCGCGATCAGGAAGTGGATCTGGTGAAACTGACCGAAGGCGTCTACAAAGTATCCTGGACCGAACCTACCGGCACAGACGTATCCCTTAATTTTATGCCAGATGAGAAAAGAATGCATGGTATTATTTTCTTCCCGAAATGGGTGCATGAACATCCGGAGATTACCGTCTGCTACCAGAACGACCATATCGCTCTAATGGAAGAATCCCGTCTCAAATACGAAACGTATCCCAAATATGTTGTACCGGAATTTGCCGATATTACGTTTATCGAGAATGCAGGTGCGAATAACGAAGAGCTGATCTCCATCGCTCCATATCCGGGCATGACTGACGATATTCGTGCCGGCAGACCGCTGCAATCCAAATAATCTTTTTGATAAATGATAACTGTACCTGCACTGCAGGATACTACTCTATATCTCCTATAACCAAAAGCAGCCCGTGCTTCCTCTTATTATGGACGCGGGCTGCTTTTTTGTGCATTTATCCTACTACCATGTTGCTGCCGCTCTCCGGCAGGATGGCTCGCCGCTGCTGTTCACGCATGATATAGTGGAATTTATAACAAAAGGGGATCAATCGGAAGTCAGGTGATATATCGTGAAATGGGAATTGATTTTTACCCGGCAGGGGCAGCTGGACAGACAGTGGACGAGTGATATCGAGGTGTTGTATACCGGCCTGCAAGGACTGTCGGTACAGCGCTTCAGGCTGAAGGAAGACGAGCAGCACTATATCTACAAGCCGTTCGCCACAGCGGATGATGTGATACGTGAAGTCGGCGTCTATGAGCGGATCATGCCTTTGCTGCCGGAAGTGTACCCGCAGCTGATTGGATATTCGGCAGGTTTGGCAGCGGATGCTGAAGCCGGGAGGCAGGATCAGCAAACAGGACTGCAGCAAGCTCGCTCGGTCTCACAGCCCGGCTGCTGGCTCATCCTGGAGGATATTGGCGAACTGAATCATCGTCATACGAGTCAGGTACTGCTGGACGTCGTGGACCTGATGGCACAGTGGCACAGCATCCCGACAGGGAAGATCCGGGAACTGCCTGATCAGGGACAAAAGCCGCCGCTGTCTGTCGTCCGAGATGAAGTACTGCGGGATTGGGAAGAGGTGGTGCAGCTGATCACCTCGGTTCAGAGCGAATGCACTATACGATGCACTACCAGGGATAACGGGAGAACAGAGCATCGTACACCGGATGAACATCAGCTGAACGTATTGCAGGACAAGCTGCGTCATTTCACTGTTCCTGAATCCAAAGTGCTTGCTCATGGCGATCTGCATGCAGGCAATTACGGTCTTAATCCGGCAGGTCGGCTGATTATTCTGGACTGGGAACATGCGCACAGCGCTTCGCCTTACTGGGATCTGTACCACCTGCTCGATCTGTCGCATCCACTATTCCCGCGAAGAATGAACCGGACACTGCGGCAGCAATTGCTGCACCGATACTGGTCGAATAGATGGCAGCATCCGGGGCAGGAACATACAGCTGCAATGGAATGGGATCGTTCCAGCTTCATCCGGGACTATTACCTGTACGCCATTGTGTATTCGCTGTGGATGCTGATGCTGATCGAGCGGGATCTGCATCAACCCCAGGCAATCTGGCCGCATCCGCAGCTGCTGGCCCAGCGCCGGGAGACGATGGAACATGTGCTGCAGTGTATGGAGTCATGGTACGAATAGCAGTTACGAGGTAACGGTATTTACGGTATTGATCAACAGGAGAGGGGGAGGACGCAGTGCGTATGGCAGAGGATTATATGAGGCTGCGCCGGTCATTTGCAGCGCACGGGGACGAGCAGATGTTCAGCATTACGATGGGAAAATTGGCCGGAGCGCTGTTCTGTACACCGCGCAATGCCCGGCTGATCCTGTCACGGATGACGGAGGCGGGATGGATTGCTTTCCAGCCGGGACGGGGCCGAGGTAATCGATCTGCGCTGATGTTCCTCCGTCCTGCAGCAGATGTAATGCTGGAGGAGGCCAGAGCCCGGGTGACCGCAGGTGATGTACAGGCTGCCTTTGACTGGGTGCATGAATATGAGTGGGTCGCTGCTGTGCGGGAGGACTTTTTGCCGTGGCTGACGTCGTATTTTGGATATTCGGCAGAACGCAGCGATTCGGAGCAGATGGTGGAGACGCTGCGCCTGCCCATTTACCGGCCGATTGTCTGTCTGGACCCGGCAGATGCGGTATTTGCCTTTGATACGGAACTGGTAGAGCAGCTGTACAGCCGATTGACCGGCTACGATACCGCTGCAGAACGTGTAACCGCAGGGCTGGCGCATCACTGGGAATGCAGCGGGGAGGGGACCATATGGACCTTTTACCTGCTCAAAAATACAAGCTTTCACAGCGGACAGGAACTGACGGCGGAGGATGTAGCTGTCAGTCTGGAACGCCTGCGTACCGATGCCCATGCACACAGCTGGCTGGTGGAACAGGTCAATGAAGTACGCGTAGTGAGTCGTTATACATTACAGATGGTGCTGCATCGTCCGAATATGTATTTTGATCTCTATATGAGCCACACCGGAGCCTCGATTATACCGACAGGCAGCCATCCGGGAGCAGAGCTGCCTGTCGGTTCGGGAGCTTACCGGATCATCAGCCGTCAGCCGGGGAGATGCGTGCTGGAACGATTCTCCGGCTATTACGGCCGCAATGCCCTGATTGACCGGATCGAGATTATGATCGTCCCGGAGCAGGAAGCGGAATACGCGATCGGTCCGGCCCCGGGAACATTGACTGTCATCACCGGAGAAGTAGGTATCCAGCCATCCTCAGACCTGCTGCGCCAGCAAAATGTTACCGGTGTATCCCTGCTGTCCGTGAACAGGCGCAAGCCGGGGATACTGGAGGACCGCTGGCTGCGGCAGGCATTGGTGCAGGGGATCGACCGGAGGCGCATGATGCATGAACTGGGCGATACACGGGTCGCTGTCGCCTCGGGTCTGCATCTGACGAGCAGGCAGCACCAGCTGCATACATACGAGGATAGGCAGGGAGAAGCGAAGATGGATGCAGATGATCTGTATGAGCTTCGGCAGGCGTTTCATGCTCTTCAGCATTCCGGTTATGAAGGTGAGCTGCTGCAGCTATATACCTTTCAGCGGCATAAACGGGATGCCTGCTGGCTGCAGGCGTCGTACGGGGAACTGGGGATTCGGATCGAAGTACATATTGTGCCGTGGGCCGAGCTGAATCAGCCGCATATCCGGGAGCAGGCCGATCTGATCCTGTTCGAAGCAGTGCTGAGCGGCGGCATGCTGCGTCAGCTGGAATATGTGCATTCTGCCCAGAGCCTGCTCCGCAGCCGGCTTCGGGATGGGGCGGCAGAGCAGGTCGACGGGATCAGCAGGGAATGGCTATGCTCATGCCCGGATTCCCGCCCGGATACCGGTACGACCAGCGAATCATCCGAAGAGCAGGAGATCAGGCAGTCGACAGCATGGCTGCAGCAGATCGAGACGGTACTGCTGGATGACTGCAGTATCGTCCCGCTGGTGGAGCGCTCGGCCATACTGCTGCATCACCCTTCCCTGCGCGGCGTCAGGATCAATGAACGGGGCTGGACGAACTTCCAGCAGCTGTGGTTTTGCGGCAATCCATAAGCGGAATGTATGATATAGCATTTGCCGAATAGATGGATCGTGGATGACATCGGAAGAAAGAAAGACGGAAAGGTAGGGAAAGCCGCATAAATAGAGCGGAAAGTGGAAACCTGAGCTGCACGATTTACCCTTTTTCGTAAAATAGGGTACCGCTATACTGATCTTAAAAGAATTGCAGCCACAGTGCAGGAGGAGATTGTTATGCTGAATCAGGTAAATATGGAAAAGCTGGATACACTGGAGGGAGAACTGGATCATTTTGCGGACTTGCTGGTAGCTGTTGTGGATGATAGAGCATCCATCGGATTCCTGCCGCCGCTTGGCAGGGAAGAAGCGAGAGTCTACTGGCAGAGCGTGAACAGCCCGGAAGTGATTCTGCTGGCAGCCCGCTCCGGTGGACGGTTAGCCGGAACGGTGCAGGTTCATCTGTGTACCAAGCCCAACGGAAGCCACCGCGCCGAGATTGCCAAGCTGATGGTGCACCCGGATTACCGCCGCCATGGCATCGCCCGTCAGCTGATGCTGGAAGCGGAACAGGAAGCACGCCTTGCGAATCGCTCGCTGCTCGTACTGGATACACGGGATGGCGATCCATCCAATCTGCTGTATCAATCGCTCGGATACATTCAGGGTGGACAGATTCCTTTTTTCGCCCGCTCGGAGACAGGTTCGCTGGATGCGACGAATCTGTATTACAAAATGCTGGATGAAAAGCTGTCCGGTCGTCCGCTCTGATCGATGTGTATATTATGACAGGCTGCAGCAGGCATTTGCCGTCTGGCTGTCTTTTCTTTGTCTGCTGCTGTCGGTTCATGTCAAGACAATCCCGGTAAAAGGGTCTACAATGGATAAAGATTTGTTTTCATATGATCTAAGGCGGTCCAAGGATTCGCCGACAAAATATACAGCCGGAGCAACGATGACCCGGCTCGTTTCCATAGGAAAAAGGAGCAAAAGCAATGACCAAAATCGGACTCATCATGCGTAAAATTCAATTCACCGAGAATCAGGGACCCCGCGTATTTGCAGAGCGACTCAAGGCGCTCAGTGCGGAGCTGGGTGTGGAGATCGTCTTTATTTCCCCGGAGCGTCATGTCAGCGGTTATGACTGGCTGCCCGGCTATGAACACGAGAAAGGCGACCTGGTCAATTACGATATCGTGCTCGACCAGATTCACAGCCACAACATCGACCATGTGATCTACACGGTATCCGGCTTTACTTTCCTCAAAATGTTCCTGCCGAACAGTGTATTGTTCCCGCACAGCTTCCCCGATCCGGCGCTGACCGGCTACGAGATGATGAAGCCGTTCTACACGATGGTGGACAAAGCGGTCGTACAGACTCCGTTTCTCAAAAGACAGATGGCTGCCCAGTTCGGCATTACCGATGTGGATGTGATTCCGATCGGATTCAGCGAAGAGCTGGCCCGGAAGCACTTTAATCCGGATGAAGTGGTGGACAACCGGGTACTGTGGATCGGACGGGATGAAGAGAATCGCCGCCCGGATCTGCCGATTGAATATGCACGTCGTAACCCGGATAAGGAAGTGTTCATGGTATTCGGAGGCGAACGGTACCGGGAAAGCATGAAGAAATACGACATTCCTGCCAACGTCAAGCTGCAGTTTGCCCTGTCCCAGGATGAAGTATTCCAGCTGATGAACTCGGCCAAGGTGTACTGGAGCAGCTCGCGGTTCGATACATTTGCGATGCCGCTGACCGAAGCGCTGGCAATGGGCAAAATTGTCGTGAAGCCCGAGCATCCATGCTATGACCATATCAGCTCGGCGCATTCCTTTGCCGGCAATGAGCGCAACTGGTTCGAACTGGTCAATATGGCGGTGGCGTCGCCGCGCCGCTATTCCCAGGACAACCGGGATTATGCCTTTGAGACGTTCTCGGGCAGCATTATGAAAGAAGGATACCGCAATTTTTACTCGGAGTGGCTGAAATAAGCATGTATCCATGATCACAAGGGGGAAAAAGGATGACAGAGCAGCAGCGAATTGCCGTCATTGCCGATGTACACAGCAATATTCTGGCACTGGATGCGGTACTGCGTGATATCGATAGACAGGGGATTCGGCACATCTATAACCTGGGAGACAGTGTATATGGCCCGATGGAACCTGCACAGACTGCGCAGCGTCTGATTGAGCGCGGCATTGTGTCCATTCGCGGCAATCAGGATCGGGTTATGCTGGAACCCCGGCAGTCATCGCCGCATTCCACCTTTGACGACGTGCTGGAGGATCTGCAGCCTGCCCATATGGAGTGGCTGATGGGTCTGCCGGAACATATGGTAATAGGTGAAGAGATCTATGCCTGTCATGGTACACCGCAGGCAGATGATGTGCCTTTGCTGGAAAATATTACGGCTGCAGGCGTACATATGCGTTCGGATGAACAGTTGATGGAGATGCTGCAGAGTATCGGGCAGAACATTATTGTGTGCGCCCACACCCATGTGCCGTGTACCCGCTATTTGCCGGACGGGCGACTCATTCTAAATCCCGGCAGTGTCGGACTGCCTGCTTACGAAGATGATCTGCCGTATCCCCATGTGATGGAATCCCATACTCCGCATGCCCGGTATGCCACCCTGGAAAAGGATCAGGGACAGTGGAAAATCACCCATCACCTCGTTCCCTATGACTGGGAATCCGCCGCCCGGCAGGCCGAGCAGAGACAGCGTCCCGACTGGGCGGTTGCTCTGCGGACAGGTAGAACATTACCCTTTTAGCAAGCAGCATGAAATGGGATGCGGCTCATCCCGCGATGCTGTTCATGTCTGGCTGGGTAGTCCATAACCAGCAATATGCCTGATCAAGCAATCCATATGCTATATTCCAAATTCCAAATGTTCAATGACAGGAGACGATTTGATGACAACTCTACGCAAAGCGATTATTGATACGGATACGGCAGGCGACGATACGATCGCCATTTTGACAGCCTTGCATCATTTTGATGTGCAGGGCATTATGATGACCGGTGGCAATGTACAGTTTGACCAGCAGGTGGAGAATGCGCTTTATACGATTCAGGTAGCCGGCAAAGGCGGAGCAAACGGCAGCATCCCTGTCTACAAAGGCTGCGAGCGTCCGCTGATGATGACATGGAATGCGGAGTCCCACCGGACGGTCGAGGATGTGCATGGCAGTGACGGCATGGGCGGGGCCAATTTCCCCAAAGCACTGCAGCGTCCGGCAGACGGCCATGCGGTGGATTTTCTGATTGAGACGGTGCATCGTTATCCGGGCGAGATTCATCTGCTGGCGATCGCGCCGCTGACCAATATCGCGATGGCGATCCAAAAGGACCCGACCATCGTACCGAAGATTCCGCATCTGTATGTGATGGGCGGTACGAATAATGCGCTTGGCAATATTACGCCTGCTGCGGAATACAACTTCTATGTAGACCCGGAAGCAGCTCATATCGTGCTGCGCTCCGGCATTCCGACGACGATGGTTGGCTGGGAGATGTGTACGCGCTATTCCCTGATGGATGATAACGATCATGCGGAGATTCAGGCGCTTGGCACCGCGGGTACGCAATTTTTTGCCGATGTGAACAAGGTCGTCATGAAGTTTAACAAAGAAGTGCACCGGCTGAACGGCACGACCCACCCGGATACGCTGCTGATGGCGGTGGCTGCGAATGAAGCGGTCATGACGGAATCACATGAGTACTTTGTCGATGTGGAGACGAAGGGCGAATGGACACGCGGATACAGTGTGGTGGATATTAACGGACGTCTCGGACAGCAGCCGAATGTGCGTGTTTGCGAATCGATCGACCGTGATGCATTCAAGCAGATGCTGATCGACGTGCTCACAGCGATTTATTGAGTCATATAAAAAAAAGATATTTATTTGTCCAAAAGTTTAGATATCATAAAATCCCGGTTTTTTTCGGGCGTAAAAAGTATTTTAGGTATAAAAACCCCCATATAAATACCTGTATAGCAACTAAAAATGATCTAAAAGTATTTATTTACCTTATTATTAATTGTATATTAAAAGAAAATATACCATAATTCGACAAAATAATTGATATTTTTATAAAATAGGACTTTAGATATGTGTAGCCGAGTGACCATATAACCGATAACTTAAACATTAAGTCGAATTGTTTAGGGGAGCTGTCAATGAGTTTCAAACTGAGGACCATACTGGTTGTCGTATTTATTGTATTATCGCTGGTGCTGTCCGGTACGCTCGGTTGGGTGATGAACCGTTATGCCGTTAACAGTATGAAAGAAGAAATAGGGGATTCTTTATTCAGTACTGCGCATAATACGGCAGACAAGCTGGACAACTTCATGTGGTCACGATCAGGGGAAATGGACTTGCTGGCCAAGCTGCCGGTATTCCACGATTCGAACAACACGAACGAAGTGCATGAGATGCTGGATCAACTGCAATCGAGCTTTCCATCCTTTTCCTGGATCGGCTATACGGATATTCACGGAAAGGTACTGGCTTCTACGGATAATATTCTGCTCGGTGCAGACCTGTCCGAACGTCCGGTCTACAAGGAAGGGATCAAGAGGAAATTTATCGGAGACGTACATGATGCAGTACTGCTGGCCAAGCTGCTGCCCAATCCGAGCGGTGAACCGCTGCAGTTCGTGGATATCAGTCTTCCGGTTATGAATAATCAAGGCCAGAAGATCGGCGTTCTCGCTGCTCATATGAGCTGGGATTGGGCACGTGAAGTCAAGCAGTCGGTCATGGAATCTTTCCGCCAATCCGACAAGGATATTGAGGTGCTGATCGTCAGTCAGAAAGATCAGGTGGTACTGCTAGGACCCGATGGTCTGGTCGGCCAGACGCTGCCGCTCAGCAGTGTGCAAAAAGCCCAGTCCGGACAATCCGGCTGGCAGTTGGAGCAGTGGCCGGATGGCAATTCTTATCTGACCGGATATGCGTATGGCGATGGTTATATGGATTATCCGGGACTTGGCTGGACTGTGCTGGTGCGTCAGCCGGAATTAACAGCGCTGGCAGCCGTCGCGGATATCAATACATTTACAATCATTGCAGGCGTGATAGCTGCCGCTGTATTTGCTCTGATTGGCTGGTTCCTGGCGAACAAAATTTCGCTGCCGATTCGTGAACTGACCGGACGGGCAGATCGTCTGAGCAAACGGGAGATGGTGGACATTCCGGTCCGCCGCAGCTTCCATGAGATCGAGATCCTGTCCCGCTCGCTGCGGACGATGGTGAGTTCGCTTGTGCAAAAGGATGTCGAGCTGGATAATATGCAGGCGATCGCTCATTATGATCATCTGACCGGACTACCGAACCGTAATGCGCTGGAGACGTATCTGGAGCATACACTAGCGGTGCATGAGGGCAATGAGGAACAGCAGCTCTGCTTCCTGTATATCGATCTGGATGGATTCAAAAAAGTCAACGATAGTCTGGGTCACCAGGCCGGAGACGTACTGCTGCAAAAAGTCGCCCAGCGTCTTACCAGTCTGTCTCGTGAAAATGATATTACCGTCCGTCTGGGCGGGGATGAATTCCTCGTGGTACTGCACGCCTCTTCGGAACATCCATACGATGAAGCCCGGACCTATGGAGAGCAGATCATCAGCCTGCTGAACAAGCCTTTTGTGCTGGAATACCAGAAAATTAATATCGGCTGCAGTATCGGCGGTGCGATCTACACGATCGACAGCGACAATCCGATCGAGATTGTGCGCATGGCCGATCAGGCGCTGTACCAGTCCAAGCGTGCCGGCAAAAACCGGATTACTTTTTACAACGATGAATCTTTTCCGCAGTCTGCGATGTAATTGGGAAAATGGACTATATTCTTATGAAATATACTATAATAAAACAAAAGAGCCTATACGGGCTCTTTTTGTTTTATTACTGCAAATTGATTACCGTAAATGTGATTCGCATTTGCTTGATTCATGATACGTCCCTGACTTAGGAACGATGGGGAGAAGCAAACGGTTAGGGAGCACCAATTATCTGCAGACAGAAGGATATAATAATATGGCACACTCCATATGGATCATACCGCCGATAGACTTTGTGCTACCCGGCGATCCGTCTGCCGACCACCAGTATAATAAACAGTACAATCAATGAAGAGATAATAATAATGAGCGACAGAACCAGGTAGCCGAGTGCATCCCAGCCGTATTGGAACAGGCTGAACAGCATCAACAGAGCGCCGATCAGCACGCCAATCAGGCCGGGGATATAACGGGCACCTGCAGAAGAGGGCCGGCGGCGAATCAGCACAATGCTGATAATTAACAGCACCAATGCCAGACCTGCTCCCATATAGACAAGCTGTATCAATAGTGACACCTCTATTCATTTCAGATTATCTATGCCGCCGCTTTACGGGCGGGTATAACCTTTGGATAGACGATAGAACAGCTGGAACAGCAGCACCACCAGTCCGATCAGCGATGTACTGATCAGCGCCAGGCAAAAGGCAAGCATGCCTGTCCAGCTCTCATCATTACCGGCAGGAACGATCATCCATAACAGAATCATACTGGCAGCCAGGGCAAGCAGTCCCGGACAAAAGCGGAAAAAGCGCGGCTGTGGAGCAATTCTCGTGAGCAGCAGTTCGATTAGATAGATCAGTACGCCGGCGCCTATCCCTGCGTATACGAGTTGATGGATCGGTTGCATGATTATCCTCCTTTATGTTTTTAGATACATGATAAAATGTAAAAAAAATCCTAATATGTATCCCTAAGTATATCACAGTATACGGAATGAATTGGAAAGGATAAATCATCCACTTTTGAAAAGGAAAATGCGCTGATTATTACATAGTTAGTATATTTATAAATATTTTATAATAACATATCCGTATAATCGTATTTTATTCTTCTAAATTCCAGAAAATGCCTTTTGAATAGGTTTTAACAATAAATATTAGTTAGCAATACACTTCTATATTATTATGCTTTATTTAGAGTCTCTAAAAGAAAACGTTTACTTTTTTGACGAAAAGGGTATCCTTAATTATGATAAATGGCTTTGAATGAAATATGCAAAACTGTCAGCTCTTGCAAGAAGCAAATTGGTTTTTCCAACTTTAAGCATATTGTAAGCGCTTTATGATAGAGCTATTCTATTATCCGACAGAACTGTATATTATGCAAAGCACTGATAAGCTGTGTGCTCCGGTCCTGCGGACGACGGCGATCAGACAGTAGGTATCTATCTTGAAGGGGATGTTAGCATGAGAAAATGGGGAAGTGCATGTCTTGCAGGCTTATTGATCATTCTGACCCTTGCAGCCTGCAGTGGCGGCGGCAACAATGCCAGCGGCGTGGTGGAACTGGAGTTTTTCCAGAACAAGCCCGAAGCCAAGGGTACTTTTGACAAGCTGGTAGCCAAGTTTAACGAAGAGCATCCGAATATCCACGTCTCCCAGGTGAATCCGCCGGATGCCGAGACCGTACTTAAGACACGTGTCGTCAAAGATGATATTCCCGACATTATCGGACTGGGCGCGACCGATACATACTCTCTTCTGGCCCAAAGCGAAATTTTCCTTAACCTCACGAATGACCCTCTACTCCAGAATATTGATCCCAAATATGTACAGATGCTGACCGATGTGACCGGTATGCAGGAAGTGACAGGTGTTCCGTTTGCCCTTAATGCCAGCGGCGTCATCTACAACAAGGAAATCTTCCAGAAGCTCGGCCTGTCCGTACCCAAGACCTGGGACGAACTGATCGCAACAGCCAAAAAAGCCAAGGAAGCCGATGTCATCCCGTTTTATTTTACCTACAAGGATGACTGGCAGACCAACCTGCCGTTCAACGATATGGGCGGTACCCTGGTCGGTATTGATTTCTACAAGGAACGCCGCGAGAACAAGACGACTTTCCTATCGGCCTATCAGGAAGTGGCCAAAAAGCAGCTGGAGCTGCTCAATTACGGACACAGCGACAATTTTGGTAAAAGTTATGCCGATGGTAACCGTGCTTTTGGTAACGGGGAAGCGGCTATGTATATCCAGGGAAGCTGGGCGATCTCCGAGATCCGCAAAGTCAATCCGGATATCGATCTGGGATTTTTCCCACTGCCTGCCAGCAATGATGAAGCCCAGAACAAGCTGACGGCCGGTGTGGATACGCTGCTCGCCATCTCCAATCAGACCGAGCATCCCGAAGAAGCCAAGCAGTTTATCGCGTTTCTGCTGCAGTCGGAGAACAGTCAGCAGTATATCGATGAACAGAATCTGTTCTCCGCGGTAGACGGTGTACAGCAAAAGGATGAGAGCGTAACCGGACTGCTGCCGTATTTTGAACAGGGTAAAATTGTCGACTTTGTCGATCACTATATCCCGAGTGCAGTACAGCTGAACCCGAATGTGCAGGCGTTCCTGCAGAACAAGGATATCGATGCATTCCTCGGTACGCTGGACAAGGAATGGGACAAGGTAGCTGCGCGCAGGGCGAGCTGATCTGCTGCCATATGATGCAATGTAATGATGGGAAGCCAAGAAGGGAGAGGAAGACACATGTCCAAACGGATGTCCACCTATTACTGGATGACGATTCCGGCCGTATTGCTATTCTTTCTATTCCTGACGCTGCCGGCGATTCAGGGGGTCTATTATTCATTTACGAACTACAACGGATTCGGTAAAACGTATGATTTTATCGGCTTGCGCAACTATATCAACCTGTTCACGGATAATGTGGTCGGTGATGCGTACTGGTTTACGATCAAGTTCGCGGTTGTGGTCACCATTCTCGTTAACGTATTCAGCCTCCTGATCGCACTGGGGCTGAATGCGAGCATCAAATTCCGGAACTTTTTCCGGGGTATTTATTTCCTGCCGAATATTCTGAGCGTACTGATCGTGGGTTACATATTCAACTATCTGTTCTCCAACGTATTTACCGTATGGGGACAGTCTCTGGGCATCAACGCATTGTCCACGAACATACTCGGTAATGAAAATCTGGCCTGGATCGGCATCGTGATCGTAGCGGTCTGGCAGAGTATCGCGCTGAATACGATTCTGTATCTGGCCGGTCTGCAGACGATCTCCAAGGATATGTACGAAGCATCCAGTCTGGATGGGGCCGGTAAATGGCGCGAATTCTGGAGCATTACGTTCCCGCTGATCGCTCCGTTCTTCACGATCAATATGGTACTGGCGATGAAAAATGCACTGATGGTGTTCGACCAGATCGTCGCCTTGACGAATGGCGGACCCGGACGGGCGACCCAGTCGATCTCTTTCCTGATCTATACCGGCGGATTTGAAGGTGGAGAGTTCGCGTATCAGTCGGCGAACTCGGTTATCTACTTTATCGTTATCGCCGTGATCTCGATTCTGCAGATTCGCTTCCTGCAAAGAAGGGAGATGGACATGTAATGAAGGAAAATGCACGCATCAACTGGCCGATTAATATACTGGTTGCCATCGGGACGCTGATCATTCTGTTCCCGCTTTACATGGCACTCACGATTGCACTCAAAGACCCGCAGCAGATGGCCCAGTCGCTGTTCGGCCTGCCGAAACAGTGGCGGTTTGATAACTTTGCCAATGCGATTGAGGTGACGAACTTCTTCCAGGCATTCCGCAACAGTGCGCTGGTAACGACAGCGACGGTCGTGCTGACGCTGCTGACCAACTCGATGGTCGCGTATGCGATCGGACGCAATATGGAGCGCAGCAAGTTTTTCAAAGGACTGTATTTCTACTTTGTCAGCGCGATGTTCATTCCGTTCCCGATCATTATGCTGCCGATCGTCAAGCTGACCGCATCGCTGCATATGACCAATCTGGTCGGTCTGACGATTCTGCATACGGTGTATGCGCTGGCATTTAACGTATTTGTATATGTCGGCTATATTCGCTCGATTCCGGTAGCGCTGGAAGAAGCGGCAACCGTGGATGGAGCGACTACCTGGGGGACGTTCTGGCGGATCATTTTCCCGCTGATGGCCCCGATCAATGCGACAGTCGGTATTCTGGTCTGCCTGTCCACGTACAACGACTTTCTGCTGCCGCTCATTATTATCAGTGACCAGGATATGTACACGCTGCCGCTGGTACAGTATATTTTCCAGGGACAGTTCAATACGGATTATAATCTGGCCTTCGCCTCGTATCTGCTGGCGATGCTGCCGATGATCATCATTTATCTGTTTGCACAGAAGTGGATCATTAGCGGAGTAACACGCGGCTCGGTAAAATAAAGACGGGTGAATGAGATAACCGGAAGAATGAAGCGAATAATGAAGTGAATAGAGAAGAGACCGTATTTCCAACAGGGAGTACGGTCTCTTTATTATGGAACAAAAGTTATCTGTAATGGTTGGTATACTGCATATTGATGATATACGGGATGGATGTACGGAATTATGGTACAAGCGCATAGTGTATCATCCGAATGGGTCGGTCAGAGCAGCTGGCGCTTAACGGTCTGCTTCGACTTCATTGGCAGCAGGCTCGGCTGTCCGGATTGAAAAGGAAGCTGCCCACTCGCAGAACAGCTGGTAATCCCGCTCCACCTGATCGGTATACGCATACGCCCAGCGGGAGATATGGTGAACAAATGCTTCCGGCTTGCTGCCCATTGCGTTGTAGATTTCACGTTCGCTGTGGTAGGGTAGAATACCTTCGCTGACGTCCTGATCGGCGCGGGAGTGCATTTTGGCGGTCAGTTTAGCCATGGTGGACAGGATTTTCTGCATATCGTCGGTACTCTGGATATTTTCCAGCTTCAGCCGCTTTTTGTATGGAGAACGCTCACGCACGTAGAAGTCCCGCTCATCCAGAGTCAGGTAGCCGAGATACGGATCGGCCTTGTGGTGCATCGCCTGCTGGGTCGTAGTCACACGCTTGCCCTGGTGACCAAAAGTGTTCCAGAACGATTCCGTATATGGCAGGAAATACGCCGGTACCGGTGCACGGACTTCCTTGACCTCCAGGATCAGATCATCTTCGCCTTCCTGGGTCGCGCCGCCTTCGATCAGCACATAATAGCGATCCAGTCCGATCGAAGCGGTACCGGAGCCGTGCTTGATGGCGATATCCTTGATCTTGTAGTGATTCACATCGTCTTCACAGCAGAGCAGTGTCTGCTGATACGATTCCCATGATTGTTCGAGCAGCTCCTGCTCGCGGGCAGAAGGAATGACCAGCTCACTATTTTCCAGAAAGACACGGTCGCTCTGCATCACGGCGGTTACCTTTTCGAGGAAATGTCCCTGACGGCGCTTCTCCAGCTTGCGCAGCAGTTTGCGGACCGGGCCTTTGGCATTGCTTTCATCCATGATGAACTTGGCGGGATTCTCCTTACCTTCGGCATAGCAGCGGATCTGCTTGTAGTAAGACAGAATATAATGTTCCAGCATGTTCAACTGCTGCTGGGTATCATAACCGAGCTGACGGCAGACGAGGGCGATACTGACAGACATGCGCAGGATATCATACAGATATGAGCCGACGTACCCTTCATCAAAGTCATTCACATCGTAGACGATATCACCGGATTCATTACGGAACGCGCCAAAGTTCTCAAAATGCAGGTCCCCCTGAATCCATGTCGGCCGCTCTGCCGGTGTATGATACGGAAAATAATGCCTTGTCGCATCAAAATAGAACAGATACGCACTTCCCCGGAAAAAGGAAAAGGCCGTCTGGCTCATTTTGCTGTATTTCTCGGATCGCTTATGCGGACTCAGATTCATAATATTCGCGTCAAATTCATCCAGCACCGATACCAGTGTGTCTCTGCGCAGCTTGGTACGTGTACGGATTACATTTTCTGTAATCGCCTGATCTACCATAACCGGGTCCCCCTTATGTACTGCTTTTTAGCAATTATCATATCGTAAATGACCATCCCGTAAAAGTAAATTTTTCCATAGAGAGGAAGAGCGAGCAGCAGAGCAATTGTTTCACAAACGAGCAGCATGGTAAATAAATGTAGATGTTTTTTACATAACAGCAGTTTGGAAAAGAGGGAAAGAAATGCATATTGTTTGGTCCAACCTGTTCATCACCGGTTCCATTATCTTGGTGGCACTGGTCTTTCTGGTTTTGCTCGTTGTGCTGATGGTTCGTATGATGCGCAGCCGCCGCAGCTAATTTGGAAGTGAAGCATCCGTATCATCTCAAAGTCTGTCTGATCTGCAAAGAAAAGAATGCAGATCGAACAGGCTTTTTGTTATTCATATGATTATTATTACATATTTGTAGCTGGTTTTTTTCTGTAGAGCGTATATCCTGCCCTGTTCCATGACAGACAAATGACAGCTGATTTTTACTGTGCTATGAACAGCATCTATTTTTCGTTTAGGAGGCCTAATGATGTTTATTTGTCCTCCTGTACAGGTAATATTTATGTACTGCTTCTTGCTATTTCCAACGATTTGAATACGATGTTCGGAAAAATTCAATTTTCACTGGTAATTCTGTGCTTCAACGCGTAGCATAAAGGGAGAACACGAATAATCCAGTCAGATACCTGCTCCGCTGTATCTGATTTTTCCGAAGCGGAGCCTGTAACACTGACATGTCTCATCTGAATATCAACCTAAAGCATATTATACCGGGAGGCACTCCTTTGAATATAAAAAAGAATATTAAAAAATGGGTATTTCTGACTGTCATTTTGAGCGCTATTTGTATTGAAACGGTGTCTGCAGCCCGTCTGCATTCCTGTCAGACCGCCGCCACCAGTTCGCCAGTACTCGTAAGCACTATCCATGCAGAAGGCCAGGAGGTGGCGCCTGTCGATCCCGGGGAACCGGAAGGACTGCTGGAGACCATCATGACCGATGACCAGCTCGGTATTACGATTGAAGGTGCGCTTGGCAAGGATGGCAATTACCATAATCTTTCCCTGCACACCCCGCTGTTCCAGTGCATGCTGCCGGGAACCCAGGTAAGCAACCCCTCTTATGCGCCGCTGATCAGTGAGGCGGATCTGGATGGAGACGGACAGCAGGAGATTATCGTTAACCTGACGTATGGCTATGGCACCGGTGCGTATCTGAATGCGATTCAGGTGTTCCGCCAGAACGGCGAATCGATACCGGTCGAGCCGCTCAGCAATTCGGTCCAGCGCCAGTTTACGACCGAGCTGGGGGCTTCTTCGATTCAGCTGCATGTGAATGACCGGGTGACCACCATTCCGCTGGAACGATTTACCCAGCCGCCGGCAGCGGATGAGCAGAATTATATTCATGGCGGAGATGTTCAGCAGTATACGGTAGAGGATAATCAGATTCATGCCGCCTACTCGCTGCAGGCGGGTACGACCGAGTTCATCGGTGAACTCGACGCTGTCTATCGTTATGACAAAGGAATGCTGCGTCTCCAGCCGTTAACCCTGCAGCTGGACGACCCTTATCGTGAAGCACCCAAAGCCCAATAAGACCTGTTATTATGCCCTGTTGTAATGCATGGATAGATCCAATAATGTATCTTCATAACCATATATAATTGCACAATTGCACAGCAAAAGGCGGTCCACGGAAGACCGCCTGGAGAGCACATGAAGCCTGATTTTTCAAAAATGCAAAATATCAGGTTTTTTGTGCTGTCTGCTAATGCTATTTAGTGCTGAAAATGTATCTTGATCAGCACCAACGATAGACCGGCAGGACGATAAATAAGCTTCCATTGAGAACGGCCAGCTGGCTATGGATATGCCATAACACAAGCTTATTCATCGTTTTATGGAGCTTCGCTGCACATTTATGTCCCGGGAAATAGTCAGCAGTTCACGCATCCCCTCACGGATCTGTGTCTCGCTGGCAAAGGAGAAACTGAGCCGGATATACTGGCCGGACTGCTCTGCCGCATCGAACAGCGAGCCCGGTACAAAGCTGATCTGGCGGGCCAGACATTCCCGCAGCAGATGCGGGACAGACAGATGCTCCGGCACTCTCACCCACAGACTGAGCCCGCCCTGCGGCTGCTCATATTGCCAGCCTGCCCGGTCCAGCTCTTCCTGCATAATCTCCATGCGAATCCGCAGAGCGATGCGCAGCTTATCCAGATGACGATGCAGCCGATCGGACATAAAGTAGTGCAGGAACAGCTTCTGGTTCAGCAGCGGAGTACCGCCATCGGCCAGCGACTTGGCTGTCAGCAGTCGGGACATCCACGGTTTGCGGGCTGCGATACAGGCGATGCGCAGACCGGGTGAGATGTATTTGCTGAAGCTGCGAATATGGATGGTATATCCTTCCGTATCATAAGCGAAGATCGGAGCAGGCGGTTTGCGGTCAAAATAAATATCGCTGCATGTATCGTCCTCGATCAGCAGGCACTGGTACTCCGCGGCCAGATCGACCAGCTGCTTGCGCTGCTCGGCCGGAATGCAGATCCCGGTCGGATTGTGAAAAGTCGGATTCAGATAGAAAATTCGCGGCCGGTACTGCTGCATTTTCTGCTCGATATCCTGCATATCATAGCCTCCGCTGTGGATGCCAACCGGCAGCAGCCGGGCGCCTTTTTGCCGGAATACATCCAGCGCGGTAGCATAGGTGGGAGACTCGATCAGCACATGATCGCCCGGTCGTATCCAGGTCTCGGCGACGATATAAATCCCCTGCTGGGCACCGCTTGTAATCAGCAGCTCCTCGGGATCAATATGAAAGGAAGCCGTCCGCCCAAAGTAGCGGGCCAGCATCTCCCGCAGTTCCATATCTCCCTGGATATGGGCATAGGTGCCGAGCAGCTTGGGATACAGATCGAATACCTTTTTCATATATTCGGCAAAATAATGATTGGGCAGCAGGTTTGGATCGATGAGCGCATGAGAGAACTGATAGCGTGCCGGCAGATGACGAAGCTCGCCCATATTGCCCTGAAAGAGGGATGGCTCCAGTTCGCTGTCATGGGTCAGTGTGCCGGCTGCGGGTGGGCTCACATAATAGCCGGATTTGTGACGTGAATAGATGATGCCTGAATCCTTGAGCTGCTGATAGGCTTTAAGTACCGTCAGCCGGTGCATGCCGCTCTCGTGGGACAGTTGTCGTACGGAAGGAAGCTTCTCGTGTGCCTGCCAGTCTCCGCGCCGGATGCGTGCTTCCATATAATCGCTGATGTGCTGAAACGAGTTTTTTTCTTTATAAAAATTTATGGAATTATTGATCGACTCAACGTGGTGCGGATCAGATAGTGAAATATCGGGCTTCAAAGAGAAATGGGTCATGGTTCGCCGGTTTCCTTTCCTGTTGGTGATTCATGGATCGTGAACTTTTTGCTGGAACTATCATACCTTTTGCGAATGGCTGCTTTTATAAATCTGTTCTGTCCATGTCCATCTGTTCTGTTGTGTTTCTTTTACAATAACAGAACAAAGAGGAGGAGTGACAGATGATTATGCTTGGCTATGCAATTATGTGCGTTATTTTCGGCACAACCTTTCTGGCCATCAAGATAGGTGTAGACGCGGGGCTGCCGCCATTCTGGAGTGGAGGGATGCGCTTCGTGCTGGCAGGTCTGCTGCTGATGCTCATTATGCGTGCACGCGGCAAGGCGAGTTTCTCGGTGCTGTGGCGGCGGGAGACGCTGATCACGGGTGCCAGTATGACTTTTGTAATGTTTGCCTGCCTGTACTGGGCGGAACAATATGTAACCTCCGGAGTGAGTGCACTGCTCTCCGCAACCGGTCCGGCGATGGTGCTGCTGATCCGCGCACTGGTGTTAAAGGTAAAGGTGCCTGTGCTGGCTTTTGCCGGAGCTGCGATAGGTCTGGCTGGTGTGGGATTACTCATGCTGCCCGGACTGTCGGGTGCCGGAGAGTATCACGGATTATGGATCATGGCCTGTATCGTCGTCGTGGTCGGACAGATCGGTTATGCGGGCGGAGCCGTCTATTCCAAGCAGGTATCGACAGCGCTGCATGATATCTCGCCGGTCTCCCAGAATGCTGCACAGCTGATCCATGGCGGGTGGATGCTGCTCGTGCTGTCGCTGATCACCGAGCGGGGACAGGTACATCTGGATGTGATTCTGTCTCCTGAAGCGCTCGGTTCACTGGCGTATCTGATCGTTATCGGCTCGATGGCCGGACATACGCTGTTCTATTGGTTGATCTCGCGCACCAATCCGGTATTTCCTTCAACATGGCTCTATATCTCACCGGTGCTGGCCCTGCTGCTCGGCTGGCTGCTGTACAGCGAACCACTGAGCTGGATCATGGCTGCGGGGGCAGCGGTGGTACTGATCGGCGTCATCTTAACCAATCTGGAAGCCCTGCAGGGACTATGGCAATCCCGGGGTATCCGTACAACCGGCCGCTCACGCAGCATGAAGCCTGCTGTCCCCAAATAAGTCCGGTTCTACGGCAGACTATCTGGATGATTCATATAGATTCCATCCCATCACAGCATGACAAAAAAGGCGGCCCGTTCTCCTCTTCCGAGGGCGATAGGCCGCCTTTGCGCGCTGCATATGCAGCGGTATGACAGAGCGTTGTATTTAACAGGACTACGGTATAGCTCTGGTACAATTACAGATTAATCGCGTAGATGCCCGGTTTGTTATCAATTGCGCCGATCCAGATCTGGCCGTTGCCGATCATGACCCCGCGAGAGCTCACCATGACGTTGTTTACATTCTGATTGGACAGTGCCCGGCGGACATTGTACGTCATAATGGAAGTATACTCATTCAGAAACTGCTTCTGGTTCAGGATGGAGCGCTTCGTTCCATTGGCAGCATTCACGACCAGCGGATACGAGATCCGTTTGGCGACAGATTCGCGGTTGCCGTTGGCGACAGCACGCTTCAGATTGGCAAAGTATCCGGTGAACTGCTTGGCGGAGCTGAATCCTGCCGTATTCACCAGCGAAGTCGCCAGATTGGTAGAGCTGCCTGATGTCCCCGAACTGGTCCCACCGGATGAACTATTCTGCGGTGTAGATGGCGTCTTGGGTACAGATGGCACAGCCGGTACAGTTGGAGTCGCTATGGTGGAAGGTTCGGCTGCCGGTACCGTTAGATCAGATGCAGCATGAGCGGATGAAGCCAGAGTTGAAGCCAGCATGACGGCAGCAATGACCGCTGTGCTCTTTTTCATATTCATTAATATCCCTCCAGGCGATAGGTTAATTCTTATGGATATAATACCCAGTACAATTGCATTATCCAACAAAATACCGGAAATGTAAAACAGGAATTTAAGCGCTATCATGGGCGCTTTAGAACAGCAAAAAGCCCCTCTGTAATCAAGGGGCTCCAAATGGAAATGTACTGCGGCTGATCCATGGTCAGTTTTTGAGATGATAAGGCACAGTGGCGACGACAACATCCTTGTAATTAATCAGATAAGCACGCATCAGCAGGCTCGTCTGGTTATGGAGAATGCTCTCCCACCAGTGCTTGGTGACAAACTGCGGAATCAGGACCGTAATATGATCGGTAGCGGAAGTCTTCCATTCCACCGTATCAATAAACCGGCGCAGCGGTCCCAGAATACTGCGGTAACGGGACTTGAGCACGATCAGGCGTACACCGGGGTCCCACTGTTCCCATTTGTCTTCCATTTTGCGGATCGCTTCATCGTCAAAGCCGACATAGACGGCAACGACATTTGGCGACAGCGTCTTGGCATAACTGATCGTATTCATCACGACACGGGTAATGCCGGCGACCGGAATGATGATCGTATTGCCTTTGATCTGCGGCTTGTCTGTAGTGATATCAATTCGGAGCTGTTCGGCCGTGTTCTGGTAGTGAATGTAGATTTTGTAGAACACGTACACCACAATGGGCAGGAAGATGAAGATAATCCACACCTGCGAGAACTTGGTGAAAATAAAGATCAGTGTAATCGACAGCGTCGTCAGCATACCGATCGTATTAATGACAAACTTCAGTATCCAGTTGGCAGGCTTGTGCTTGATCCAGCGAACCATCATACCGAGCTGGGACAGCGTGAACGGGATAAATACACCGACCGCATAGAGCGGAATCAGACTGTCGGTCTCTCCATGGAACACGATGACGAGCAGAGCCGAAGCCAGACTGAGGAAAATGATACCGTTGGAGAAGCCCAGACGGTCGCCGCGTACCATGAACATATGCGGCATGTATTTATCCTTGGCGAGCATAAAGGCCAGCAGCGGGAAAGCCGAGTAGGCCGTATTGGCGGCCAGGAACAGGATCAATGCGGTTACACCCTGTATAATGAAATAAATGATCCCGCTGCCAAAGGTCATCCGGGCAATCTGCGAGATGACCGTCTCGGTACCGGATGGACGGATACCGTACCAGTACGCGAGCAGGGTAATTCCGATAAACATACTGCCGAGGATCAGACCCATCATGAGCAGGGTCGCTGCGGCATTACGTTCTGCCGGTTGGCGGAAGTTCGGTATGGCATTGGATACCGCTTCAACCCCAGTCAGAGCCGAACAGCCCGAGCTGAATGCCTTGAGCAGCAGGAACAGACTCACATTGGAGACGGTCGTGCCGAATTCCGGCGCTGCCGCTTCGATGCCGCCGGTCATGTACTTGATCACCCCACTGATGATCAGGAAAAAAATCGAAATAACGAACAGATAGATCGGGATTGCCAGTACAGAGGCCGATTCAGTCACCCCGCGCAGATTCATCAGCGTGAGGAAGACGATCATGACCAGGGCAATCATTACCCGATGATCATGCAGGATCGGAAATGCCGACGTAATCGCATCCGTTCCGGCCGAGGAACTAACCGCTACCGTCAGCACATAGTCGACCAGCAGCGAGCCGCCGGCGATCAGACTGGATGCCTGCCCCAGATTATCCTTGGCGACAATATATGCGCCGCCGCCTGTCGGATAGGCAAAAATCGTCTGGCGATACGAAATGACCAGAATAACGAGCAGTCCCAGTACTGCAACGGAGATCGGGACGGAATACCACAATGCTGCAAATCCGGCGACCATCAGTACCAGCAAAATCTGCTCGGTCCCGTAAGCCACCGATGATAGCGCATCGGAAGACAGGATCGCGAGCGCTTTAAGCCTACCCAGCTTTTCGGCTTCCAATTCTGCTGATTTCATCGGTCTTCCGATTAATACACGCTTTACCTTGCCAAACATCTTACACCCTCGTTTCATCAATTAAATGGATTTTAGTTGGTTGCCACAAATCATTGCCTGCCGAGGGGCTGCCATAGGATATATACAGCGGATGGATACGTAGATATAGAAATAGGAAAAATGTTGAATTTTGTATACACCTATTCAGCATATCTCAAGCAGTGCTTTGTCAGGGCTGTGCCCATATGGACATATGGGCAAGCGTATTTCATTATACTCCTGCTTTGAAAAAAGTCATGCTATATTTTACGAAAATTTGTTAAAATTAAGTCATAAATAAGTCATAAGTAATTCAAGTGCTGTCATGTCCTGAGATTCCTTATCGAATCATAGTTAAATATAAAGGAGAAACCTATGAAAAAAGTCATGCTCCGTCTGCTGATCATCCTGTCTCTGGCTCTGCTGATGGGGATTATAGCCTGTTTTTATTTCGGGTACTTTATGTATGCGTACGGTATGATTTTCCTAATTGTTGCCGTACTGTTCGGTATGGGACAGGTAGCGAGCATTAATAATAATGTCTGGCTGCACCAGAATAGCTATGACCGTCATATCCGCGAACAGACCGACCGCTATCGCTCCGATCGAGAAGATTAGACACGGACAGCTGCCCTGGCGGGAACGAATACGCCGATGAACAAGAGAAGACAGCTGCCGGATCAATGAGCCTCTGACCGCTAGCTGGCATCAATATAATAATTGCACACATGCTTACCTGCACTTATATAGAAGAAAGCAGCTGTTCCCGCGGAGGATCAGCTGTTTTTTGTACATAACGATCGATGATTATACCGAAAAGTACACAATAGAGAGAGCATCAAGCAGCAGGAATATGTAAAGCAAACTTGACACTGGAACTGTTTTCCACAAAAATGGAAGTATGGAGGAGGAGCCTTTATGAGTAAAACGCAAGTGTCACAGCAGCGGAAGCATCCCCTGGTCACAAGAATTCTGTTTATATTTGTGGCTTTGTTTCAGATTTGCGTGATGATTGACAGTATTCATGTTAATCGGGAGATAGGCAGATCCATTAACTGGTTAGACTATGTTCCCAATATTGGAATGGCCCTTCTTTTCCTGACATGGGCATTTATTAATAAGCAGTTTTTTATCCGTGGTGATGAGCGTATCGATGCCATCCGGCACAGAGCCATTTATCTGACCTTTTACTTCATGCTTGGCTATATCGCAATTATATATACGCTGACGATGGTTTCACTTGTACCGATGACCGCCAATCAGGCATTAGTGCTGCTGATATATCTGAGTACAATCACCCTGCAGATAATCCAATCCATTTTATTCAAAAAAGCTTGATGAAAGACTGGCAGCTTAACCGGAGGACAGGCCCTTATTCCTTTCGGAGTGGCTGCAGCAAGAGCTACTACTGCTATCCTTACGTCCCTATCCAAATCCAACTACATAATGACCGCCTGCCACCCCTAGCAGGCGGTTTTTTTTTGCATCTAACCCAGCATTCACATCACATCCATCCCAATTGTCGTAAAAAGAATAACAAAAGTAATATTATCCATTTATAGAATATAATTGTCCGCCTTCTTTTAACCGATAATATAACAAAGCACCTGAGCCATTATGTGCAGGGATGCAATGGTTTGACCAGAACAGCGAGTCCAGGATCAGAATGGATCCGTCTCCCATAGATGCCGACGAACCTAAGAACAGACAGGAGAATGATGATAATGAGTAAAAAGAAATGGATTGTAGTCGCCGCCGTTGCAGGTATGCTGCTCACCGGCTCGGCAGGTGTATATGCAGGTGCGAAAATGGAGAAAATCTCCGCTTTCAAAAACTACGGAATCAGCATCGAGATGGATGGCAAGGCGTATACGCCGGTCAATTCCAACGGCGACAAGCTGGCACCGATTACGTACCAGGGTACGACCTATCTGCCGGTCCGTTCCATTGGAGAGACACTGAATACGAGCATTCTGTTTGACCCGGTTAACAATAAAATATTGATCAAGCCAGGCAGTGAAGCGACTTCAACCAAAAGCAGCAGCAAAGTATCCGACAGCGGCACCACTCAGACCACAACCAAATCAGGCAGCAAGGACAAAAGTGCAGCAGCCGCTTCGGGTACCGAAGCAGATACATCCAGCGCAGCGGCGGCACCAGCTCCAAGCAGTAAACCATCTGCAGCTTCCCAGTATATCGCAGCTGCGAAGAATGCAGCCGAGATTGCCGCAAGCAATGTAACGAATGGTCCGATTGGTCCCATTGTGGAAGAGAAAGCGGCAGTTCCATCGATCGGCATGACGACAGGCATCATTACGAGCAAGTACCTGCCGGCAGATTTCCCGTTTCCGTCAGACGCAGTCAAAGGCAAGGTCAGTGAGCAGCTGGCAGGCAATAAAAAGCAGTTGTTTCTCACCTACACGACCCAGGCCAGCCTGAAAGAGGTAGGCAATGCCTATCTGACCTATTATGCTCCGCATAAGCTGGATTTGTTCAACAATCAGGTCGAGGAGACCGCATTGAGTATTGCAGGTACACTGGATGACAAGTTTGGTGTATCGATCCAGGGGAATCCCATGTCCCTAAAGCCCGGGTACAATGCAGTCGTAGTTACACTGGCAGAACATTAAGAAGCAGACAGCCCGCTATTCAAAAAAAGCGCACCGTTTTCCGACAGGAAAATGAACAGTGCGCTTTTTTGCTATATTGCTTGCTTGTGAAAATATGTATAAAATCCATGTAAAAAATATCATGCATTTTGCGTTAAAACCCTTACATACCCTTGTTTCATAAGTATGAAACAAAAACTTTGTAAATTTTTCAGAAAATTTCAATTTTAGTAGTGCAATCGGAAAATGGATATGCTAAGATACGTAGAGTTTTACAGATACCCGTCGTACATTGTCTTTTATCTTCATGTAAAAACGTGAAGATTTTGCAGTCATGAACTGCCATAATTACACTCACTATGAACACAAAGGAAGGTGACATCATGAGCGCTATGAACCCTACGCACGATAACAGCCCGGCAGCTGACAAACAATTCAACCTGTTCCGTCTGACCTGGCCGATTTTCCTCGAGGTATTCCTGTTTATGTTAATGGGAATCGTCGACACATTAATGTTGAGCGACGTATCCGATAATGCGGTAGCAGCCGTCGGTACGTCCAATCAGGTTATTTCAATCGCTATACTGATCCTGGAGGTAATCGGCAACGGGGCCGCTATCGTCGTAGCCCAGTACCTTGGATCACGCAAAGTACTGGAGGCGAGCCGGATCACGGCACTGGCGATTACGTTGAACCTGTCGGTTGGTCTGCTCCTGAGTATCACCTTCCTGTTCTTTGGTGGACATCTGATGGAAGCCATGCATTTGCAGGGTGAGATTCTGGCACTGGCCGAGAGTTATATTGCTATTGTCGGCGGAGCCATCTTCCTGCAGGCCCTTATCAATACATTGGCGGCGGTTATCCGTACGTACGGATTTACCAAAGAAACGATGTTTGTCTCTGTTTTCATGAACGTATTGCACGTGGGGCTGAACTACCTGCTGATCTTCGGTCACTGGGGTCTGCCGCAAATGGGCGTACAGGGCGCAGCTGTCTCCACGATTATCAGCCGCCTGGTCTGCGTGGTCATCTTCTTCTGGCTGATGTACCGCGTGATGGAAGTACGTATTCAGATCGCTGACTACTTCCGCATGTCCAAGGAATACATTCTCAAAATTCTGAAAATCGGCGTGCCTTCTGCAGTAGAGCAGGTCACCTACCAGATGTGCCAGCTGGTCTTCGTCTTCTATGTAACGTATCTGGGCAGTGAAGCGATGGCTTCCCGCCAGTATGCCAATAATATCTCGACCTTTATCTATCTGTTCAGTATTGCGATCGGTATGGGTACAGCGATCATCGTTGGCCGTCTGGTCGGTGCGAATCGCAAGGAAGAAGCTTACCACCGCGTGTGGAACAGTGTGAAATGGGCGATGGGTGCCACACTGGTCATGGACGTGCTCATTATTCTGCTGCGCGAGCCGCTGATCGGTATGTTCACCGACAATCCGGAGATTATCCGGATGGCGTCACAGGTCATTTTGCTCAGCTTCCTGCTGGAGACCGGACGAACCTGCAACATCGTCATTATCAACTCGCTGCGTGCTTCGGGCGATGCGAAGTTCCCGGTGTATATGGGACTAATCTCCATGGTATGCATGAGCCTGCCGCTTGGTTATCTGTTCGTATTCAAAATGAACCTTGGACTGGCCGGGATCTGGCTGGCGATTGCTGCGGATGAATGGATGCGTGCCGTTATTATGTACTTCCGCTGGAAGAGCAGAGCCTGGGAGAAACATGCACTCGTACAGCACGAAGAACCGGAAAAGCCGGACAATGTGCCAATGGCTGCACCGGTCTGATCCTGCTGAACGATCATATTCCAATTATTCATATAAGATATCTATATTTTTACAAATCCGCCCTTTTAAGGTATCCTTATCACAGGATCGCCGAAAGGGCGGTTTTCTTTTTGTCTGCTTCATCACTCGTAGAATGGAGGAATACACATGGCATTTGGAAAATGGGCAGCAGCCGGGGCATTGGCGCTGCTGCTGACAGGAACGGTAGGATTTGCAGGGGACCAGGCACGAGCGGAGGCAGCCAGCGTACTCGGGTATTATACGCCGGATGATGCATCCTATCAGGCACTCACGACCTATCATGACTATCTGACCGGCGTATCAACGGATTCATTCAACATGACTACTGCAGGCGGGGTAGTCGGGGATGTGCCAACGCAGGCACTATCGTACGCCAAATCGCACGCGCTCGCGACCTATGCCTGTTTCTCAAATTTCGGTACAAGTGATTTTGATCCCGATCTGGCACATGTCATTCTGACGAACTCATCCGTACGTCAAAAAGCCGTACAAAACATCGTTAATACCGTCAAAAAGAACGGATATACCGGAGCGAATATTGATTTTGAAAGTGTAATGGCCAGTGATCGCAATGCGCTGACCAGCTTCGTCAAATCCGTCTCGGATGCACTGCGTCCGGCGGGCTATCAGGTGATCGTATCCGTCCCGGCCAAGACTGAGGATGATCCGTCCAACGGTTGGTCCGGTGCGTACAATTATGCGGCCCTTGGCGGGTATGTGGATTTCCTCCAGGTGATGACCTACGACGAACATGGTCCCTGGTCCGAACCGGGCTCTGTAGCAAGCAAAGGCTGGATCGAAGATTCACTGAAATTCTCCGTCTCCCAGGTCGCCGCCTCCAAAGTGCTGATCGGTCTGCCGGATTACGGGTATGACTGGAACCTGACAACGAATCGTGAGGAAGATCACCACCAGATCGCCGGCAAAAATATCGCAGCCCTGCTGCAGAAGACCGGCGCAACGGTGAAATGGGATGCAGCCACCTCTTCACCATACTTTAACTATACGGACAGCCAGGGCAGCAAGCATGTCGTCTGGTATGAAAATGCCAGAAGTATAGAAGAAAAAGCACATTTGGTTCCTGTCTATCAGCTGGGCGGCGCTTCCGTCTGGGCACTCGGTATGGAAGATGCTTCTTTCTGGAAAGCGGTCCAAACCGGCATGAACAAGTAACGAAAATGACTGCTCAGCGGATCGAGACGGCGAGCAGGGTAAACCAGTCGCCCTGAGGATTGAGGTGGCTGGCAATACAGCCGTGCTCATTCAGCCAGTGCAGCAGCAGCTCCGCATGGGACACGCCTTCCTCGGGAATAACGCTGCTGCGGTCGGTGATGCAGATCCGGCCATGCGGCTTGAGCACACGCCGAATCTCCAGCAGAGCCAGCAGCTGCTGCTCTGCATTCAGATGCCGAAAGGCAAAGCTGGAGACGACAAAGTTAAAGCTCTGATCCGGGTACGGAATAGCGAGCAGATTCCCGGCACGCAGATCCATATCCGGAAATTTGGCCCGGCACTGCTTGAGCATCTCCTGGGACTGATCCACACCGGACATCCGAACGCCCTGGAGCAGCAGCCGACCGGCCAGATTGCCGGTACCTGTACCAAGATCCAGTCCATATTCCCCCTCAATAGCCTGGACGGCACGCACTGTGCTGTCCAGGGCTTTTTCATAATCAGGATATTCCGCGGTACTCTGTCTGACGTAATCATCATGATCCTGTGCCCGCTGGTCAAAGTTCCAGTGATCCTGCCAGTTCTGGCGAATCTCCCGCAGATTCCGGGAATGCTCGGCCAGCTGGTAGATCTCCCCGATCGGCAGCTCCTGACGGCTGCGCAGCAGTTCAATCATCTGGGCGGTCGTCTCGGTCATGCGCTTCATCTCCAGCCACTGGGTCGTCAGAATTGAATGCTGCAGCTCCAGATAATAGCGCAGCCGCGTGCTGTCCGGCATGCCTTCCGGTTCCAGTACAGCCCGTATTTCCTTGACCGGCATACCAGCCTCCCGCAGAGCGATAATCGTCTGCAGCCGCCAGATATCCTCTTCATGAAATACGCGATACCGATTGTCTTCCTCCCGTGCAGGTTCCAACAGCCCATTTTGTTCATAAAAGCGGATCGTTCGTGCAGAGACCCCCAGCTTACGGGCCAGTTCATTAATTTTCATCAGATGTCATACCACCTTAATAAATGGATGTGTGCTGCCGTTATATGTTATAGGCATCTAAGTTATACACCAAGCCTGATTATAAACAAAAGGGGATACAGGCATGAAAAAAATATCCATCCTGCTGCTCACCTGTCTGCTGCTTACCGGCATGACGGCAGGCCCGGTACTGGCGAAGTCCGATCAGGGCAGCAAGTCCAGCTCCAAATCGGAGAGCAAACAGAACAAGTCCAGCGAAAAGCAGAAGGACAGCAACAGCAGCGTAACCGGTACACAGGCAGAGACTGCAGCACCAGCTATAACAGAGGTACCTGCAGCTCCTGCGACTGAACCGACGGTAACACTACCTCCAGCAGCAGACCAACCCGCTGCGGATAATGCCGAAGCTGTAGAGCAAGACAAGCCGGACAAAGACAAGCAGGAAAAAGAGAAAAAGGAAAAAACGAATAATGGAAATGGTCATGCCAACGGTCACGCTAAAGATAACACATCCGCAAAAGCCGCAGGTGTAACCGATGATGTATATGGCAGTTCCAAAGGAAAGCAGGGCTACAAAGGACTGCTGAACGCCATGAATAATGTAAAGGATAAACCGGCCGGTCAGGTGCTGGCGAATCTGCTGCTGACCCGTTATGAGGCGCAGCTTACCCCGGAGATGCAGAGCGAGCTGGAACAGATCCGCGAGCCCAAGGAAGCATTGGCCAAAGCTGCTGACCTGCTGGAAGCAGGCGGCAATGTAGAAGAGGCAGCTGGCCTGCAGGAACAGGTGATCCAGGCAGATCCAGCCGATCTGGACAGCTACCAGCGTCTGGATGAGCTGACAAACCGGACAGCAGACAAATCGAATGAACTGAATCTGTTCATTAACGGCGAGCAGGTGACCGGTGCTGCTCCGGTTGTACAGAGCGGTACCACACTGGTTCCTTTCCGCGTCGTCTCCGAAGCGCTGTCTGCCGATGTGACATGGAATGCCAAGGACAAGTCCGTTACCGTAGTAAAGGACGGAAAAACAATTACACTATATGTAAACCAAAAGGCTGCCAAAGTTAACGGGAAAAAGGTAAGTCTGCAGGCCGCCCCGGTGATGAAAAAGGGTACCATTCAGGTACCGGTACGCGTGATCAGCGAAGCGCTGGGCGCTACGGTGAAGTGGGAGCCTGTGAGCGAAACGGTCGTTATTTATGAAGAAAAAACGTCCTCCTGATTCTGTAATACAAGAAAACTGGCGGGAACAATCGATAAAATATTGAAAAAATAAAAAAGTCATCCTCAAGAGCCATAGGCATGCTCTTCAAAAGGATGACTTTTTTATGTGATAACCGGGTATCACTTAGTAAACGTAAATACTTTTATTATACAACTCTATATTAAACAAGAATTTCGGAGATACTTTATACGAAATACAAACTCATTGATTTTGATCAACGCTTTTGATAATCACCCAAACTAAAGTATTATAGTTCCCCTGATTTTTGCTATGAATCAATGAAATTTGAATTCCATGGTTTTGGTCATTATACTCTCGGGAGTATAGACCTTGTTCGCTGTCATATTCTATATCTCTGTAATTTTCTCCCAAGGTTGTTACTGCTGTATCCAGATTGGATATTGGTTTGTTGTTAATTTTAAAATGTTGGTTTCCTTCGTCTGTAGTCGTCTGAATGGATGTTATAATTTTTTGATCATTGTATGTGACTGAGAAGTTTTTGAAATGGTAGTTATTTTTTTGAGATAATAAATCCTGCCTTGATCCGTATTGATCCTTTTTTAATTGATTTAGCGACTCTCCCGGTTTGATATTGTATATTGTGACATTAGATAAATCTGTATCTTTTAATGTGTCCGTGTTCAACTTTGTAGCAATGAATATGATTGAAAACACAGCAATAATAAGGATCAACAGAATAATAAAATATTTCCTTTTATTTTTAGGTACATTGTTCATAGTGCTCCTTCGCCATACTTCATTCCGTAATTGTGGTAGTGTGAAATTTAACTTTGTTTCTTTTGAGTTATAAAGTTAAAACATAAAACCCCTCCCATCCGATAAAATTCATGTCTTAGAATAACATAAAAATAATGGAAACCGCGCTAAAGCTAACAGACTTAGCCATACTTCTGCTGATGCTCCTTTTTCATGCGGATGTAATCGGGGTCCTGCTTGGCTTCATCCCATTTCACCTTGAAAATACGCGCCGACTCCGCTTTGACCGGGTCGCTCGTATAAGGAAGAACCTCACCATTCTCATCATACTTGCGGCCGCCTTTGTGGTTGGTGTAGCGGCGGGCGCGGGTATAGCCCATCTGCAAAAATTTGCGCGCCATATCCATGCCGACAAAGTCGCCCTTTTCCTTGTATTCCAGAAACATGGCATAGATTTTCTCCGAAGATTCCGTAGCAATTTCCGGCGTCTTGAAACGCCAGTGCGGGAGGATCTCGCCTTTGTACGGTTCGACCATCAGCACACCTTGTTCTCCTTTGCCGACGCGGTACAATTCGGGATGTTCACGCAGATTGAGTGTGGAATAGTCGATATCGTAATCGAATTTTTCTGGCATAATTATCGCTCCTTTGCATAATAGCTCTACAGCTTATTAACCGTTATCTGATATGATGGAGCTGGAAAGTTATGCAAGCTTTGACGATAGAGATTGCAAGTGTCATTCTATGCAGTTGGGGCTATATCTGATGAGTTCTAATAAGCAGGAGCAGCCCGCACTCACCGGAATGGAAATCGGAATACTGATATACCACCAGATCATACTGATCAGATAACAAACAGCCTCGGCGCTCCATTGGGAGTACCGAGGCTGTTTGTTTTTGTAAACTTCATTTTGCCGGCAATGTCTGTTATCTGTATCGGATCAATGCTGTCCGTTCTGCTGTCCGGCAGAATCTGAAGCAGGCGAAGGAGCGGGAATCAGTCCCAGCTTCATAATCAGCGGCTTGATCGTCAGCCCCTGGATGATCAGGGAAAACAGGACAACGCTGAATGTCAGCACCAGTATGGTCTCCCGGCCTTCAAATTCCAGCGGCAGGCTGAGTGCCAGTGCGATGGAGAGACTGCCTTTCAGACCGCCCCAGTTCAGCACCCATTTGGCTGGAGTGGAGAAATCTTTGGACCGGGACAGGCTGATGAATAGGGCCAGAGTACGTGCGACCAGCACAATTGCGATAGCGAGTACAATAATGCCCCATTTATCGGCAAAACTGATATTGCGGATCTCCAGCCCGATCATCAGGAAGATCAGCGAGTTGGCGATCAGGGTGATGACATCCCAGAATGTATTGATATTCTGACTGGTAACCGCGGACATGCCAATCTTTTTACCATAGTTACCGAATACGAGTCCACCGGTAACGACAGCGATCACGCCGGATACCTGCAGATGCTCTCCGATAAAGTAACAGCTGAAGAACAGCAGCATAGAGAAAGCGATCTCGAGCGGATAGTCGTCATAATATCTGATCAACCGTGAGAACAGGAAGCCGAGAATACCTCCTACAGCCAGACCGCCTACAGCAAACTGCAGGAACAACAGGATCCCGCTGCCAAATCCCAGCCAGCCCATACTGATGTACGTCAGCAGATAAACGGTGGAAATCTGGAACAAAACGACAGCAATACCGTCATTCAGCAGCGATTCGCCTTCCATCGTGGTTACCATTTTCTCCGACACACCCAGCGATTTAAAAATGGAAATTACGCTGATTGGATCGGTCGCGCTCATCAGGGCAGCAAAGGTAAATGCAATTACCAGCGGCAGCCCGATCAGATAATAGGAACCGAGCATAACGAACAGGAAGGACAGCAAAGTCCCGCCGAGTGCGAGAGCGATAACCGGTCGTGATTGTGCACGCAAATGCGAAAAAGGCATCTTCAGCGTAGCATCTCCGAGCAGTACAGGAAGGAACAACGAGATGATGATCGCCTGGAATACATTGGACTGGGTAATATACGTCTCGGCCGCTTCCAGTACCGGAATATTTACCGTACCGAGCAGCAGCCCGACCAGTACGAGCGCAATGGATTCCGGCTGGCGCAGCTTGCGGGCGACAGCAATAACGGCCAGGGACACTGCGAGCAGAATCAGAATTTCAATAAATACTTCATTAAAGTGATGCATGTACAGCCTCCGTTCCGTATAAGATACGATATGTATTTACCCAACTCGGGGAAGAAATGAGTCGTTCTATCATAATTATATGCGAAACATGCAGAAGATGCAGAGAGCTCCGGTACTAGAGCATAGATAAATATTACGCAAAATAAAAAACGTACAGCTGCCATGAAGGACAACTGTACGCTTTGATCTGCTTGTAGGATAACCGATCGGTTCACTAATACCACAGTTCCAGAAGAACCGTTATTTACGCTTTGTGATCCATAATATCCTTGATATCATCCTTGAGCGCTTCGGATTGGGTACCGAAAATGACCTGTACCGCTCCACTGCCCAGCCGCATGACTCCGGCAGCACCGAGCTTGCGCAGTTCGCCATCGTTGACCTGACGATCGTCTTTGACGACGAGACGCAGGCGGGTGATGCAGGCATCGATACTGTCGATATTGGACGATCCGCCGAGCTGGCTGAGCACGAGAGCCGCTTTGCTGTCGCCATTGTCAGCTGTAATGGCTGCAGCAGGGCTGTTTTTATCCGGTACGTTCGACGAACTATTGATACTGTCATCGTCTTCGCGTCCCGGAGTTTTGAGGTTCAGCTTCACGATCAGGAAGCGGAACAGTACATAATACACGAGAGCAAATACCAGACCGACCGGAATCATAAGCAGCGGGTTGGTCGCGAGCTTCATGTTGATCAGATAGTCGATCAGACCAGCGGAGAAGCCAAAGCCCAGCTTCACATTCAGCATATACATGATCAGTCCCGACAGACCGGTCAGCAGCGCATGAACAACGTACAGCAGCGGTGCTGTAAACATAAAGGCAAATTCCAATGGTTCGGTAATACCGGTCAGGAAGGAAGCGACCGCCGCACTGATAAAGATCGAAGCGACCGCTTTGCGTTTATCCGGACGTGCCGTATGAATAATGGCAAACGCCGCACCCGGCAGCGCGAACATCATAATTGGGAAGAAGCCGGACATAAACATGCCTGCCGATTTATCCCCTGCAAAGAAACGGGTCAGATCGCCGTGAACGACTTCACCGGCTGCATTGGTATAATCCCCAATCTGGAACCAGGCGATCGAGTTCAGTACATGGTGCAAACCGATTGGAACGAGCAGACGGTTGGCGGTACCGAAGACGAAGGCACCGAATCCGCCCAGACTAACGACCCACATGCCAAATGCGGAGATGGCATCCTGGATCGGACTCCAGATCATCCCGATCAGGGACGCCAGAATAATCGTTGTGGCCGCCGTGATCATTGGAACAAAACGCTTGCCGGAGAAGAATCCGAGCCAGTCCGGCATCTTGATATTGTGGAAACGGTTATACATGTAGGCTGCCCACAGACCGACGAGAATACCGCCAAGCACGCCCATATTCAGTTTCACATCATCCGGTATGTAACCCATAATCCCCGGAATTTCCTTGAGGATCGCTGTCAGGATCATATAACCGAGTACAGCAGACAGAGCGGCAACCGCGTCACGGGCCATCCCGATGGCGATACCTACGGCGAAGATCAATGCCAGATTATCGAAAATGGCACCGGCGCCGGCTGTGAGCAGCGGACCGATATAATGGTTCATAAAGCCGCCTACCGCAGAGCCGAGCGGAATATCCGTCTCATAGTTGATCAGGCCGAATCCGCGCAGAATGGCGGCTGCAGGCAGTGTGGCTACCGGAAGCATCAGTGAGCGTCCGATTTTTTGCAAAAATTGTAGCATGGTAATCCCCCTTTGGATCATTCATTTGGTAAATAAATTATCCGTTTTCGTATTGTACTCTATGCAGCATTTATTTCAGCTGTTTATCCAAATCATGAAAATTATTTTCATGAGAAAGATCGGAAAGTGTGCAGCCTGTACCAGCGGACAGTCGTGTCAGAGGCGGCCTGCTGTCCGGGTACATGCGATTATCGGCAGGAATGAATCAGACAGCGGGTTCAGCTGTCCGGCCTGTGGGTGCGGAACAGCCGGTACAGATGCATGGTCAAAAAGCAGACCTCATCTTCGGGTACCGACAGCTGCAGCTCCTGCTCCATGACCAGCTTCATCCGTGAAGCCAGTTGGTACTCATCGGCGTACTGGTCGCGAATATGCTGGATCAGCGGATTGTCGACCATCGATCCCTGTACGATCCGTTCCAGGGCAAACCGCAGATGAATCATCAGGCGAACCTGACTCATGCTGCCCTGTTTGAACGTCATCTGCCGCTCGTCCTCAATCATCTGCTGCAGCTTGCCGAGCAGGGAAGACATTTTCACCAGCTGTCCGACAGGGACGTGGGTAATGGCCGAATGAATATGATACGTCAGAAAACCGGCCTCATCCTCGGGGATCTCCAGTCCGAATATCTCCCGAATCATATTCAGCGCCTGCAGTGCCACTTCATATTCCTGGGGAAAGCAGATCTGGGTCTCCTGCAAAAACGGATTGACGATCTCGATCCGGTGCCGCACCCGGTAGACCGTGAACTGGATATGACTGGGCAGTGCGAGATAGATCTTGTCGTTCAATCGCTCGGGAAATGTCTGTCCGATCAGCTGGATAATCCGGTCGGAGACTTCCATCACCGGCGCATCGATATCGTCAAAAAAGGTCGGATGGTTCATCATCTGCTCCCGGTCTTCCAACCGAAACCGCTTTTCGATCCGTTCGTCTGCCGTACTCAGTTCCTGCATATTTTTGGCGGCGAAGCCGAGCCCCTTGCCGAGCAGGACATATTCGGTGCCGGTCACTTGATCGCAGGCCATGACGATATTGTTGCCGACTACGCGCTCCACATGTAAAATCCGATGGTCTCTGTTCATTCCGATAATCACCTCTTGCTTGCAGAATAACACGGCAGGTGTCATCCGAAAAGACAGAAAGGGCAAAGCGACCCTACTTTTTTTCATGTAACCGCTACAATAGGTCTTGGCCGTTCATAATAACGCAAAAAAGAGCCAAGACAAGGAGACACAGGCATACGACAAACGTATCCTGATATCGTCCGTTGCTTGGCTCATGCCCATTACTGGTAACACGCCGATGTACGGTCGTTTATATATTGGTTGCGGTTTCATAACGTAGCATATAACGTAAGCCAGTCATCGTCAAGACGAATTGAGCATTTTCATGATGAAAATACTAGGAGGCTGTAGTTATAGGGATTTAAAGCTCTTTTTCATGGTTGCCGAACCATATCGGAATTTTCATTTCCAAACGAACGATAAAGATAATCAGCAAGGATAGACTCCCATCACGGATAAATATTTGACGATCATTGTTAAATAAAATCACTTCAATCCATAACTCGCAGCACGATAACGCCCTCACCATACATTATTTTCAATTTTACCGAAAACCCTGTTGAAATACCATTTTCAATCTGTTAATGTATATAACGTTGATGCCCACGTGCATCATGTACCACCAACTGAATGACGACTGGAATAAATGATGATACATCATTGTATAACCTCAATAATATGGTTTGAGGGTCTCTACCAGGAACCGAACAATCCTGATTACAAGATGATGCGCAGCCCGCGTGTCCTGTTGTAATCAGGATTTTTTTGTTGCGGCTCGCACTGTTCCAGTGTTCTCGTTCGTTGCCGCTGCGCTGGCGCTCACCTGCCGGACAGCCAACCTACTATTACACAAAGGAGAGAGACGGCTTGAATTTCAAAGTATTTATCCTCACTATTGCCACCTTTACGGTCGGCCTGATTGAACTGATCATCGGCGGTGTGCTGCCGGAGATTGCGAGTGACCTGAACGTGTCGATCGGCACAGCGGGCCAGCTGATTACGATCTATGCGCTGGTGTATGCGATTGCCGGACCGACTCTGCTCGCATTCACTTCCAAAGTCGAGCGCAAATCGCTGTATCTCTGGTCGATGCTGATCTTTACCGTAGGCAGTCTGATCGCCTGCTGGAGTCCCAACTATGAAGTATTATTCTTCTCACGGATGCTGACCGCAGCCAGCGGTTCGCTGATCGTGACCCTGTCGCTGACGATTGCCGTGAAAATCGTCGCACCGGAGTTCCGCGCACGAGTCATCGGTATTATTTCGATGGGGATCAGCTCCTCGATCGTGCTGGGCGTACCGATCGGCGTACTGGTCGAAGAAGCGCTCGGCTGGCGCATTCTGTTTCTCGTGATCGCCCTGCTGACGCTGGTAGCGATGGTCGTGATCTACATGTTCCTGGATCATATCCCGGTCGAGGAGATCATGCCGCTCAGGGCACAGTTCGCTTCTCTCAAAAACAGCAAAGTTATCAGTGCCCATCTGGTGACCCTGCTGATGCTGGCCGGTCATTATACGATGTATGCGTATCTGACGCCGTTCCTGCAGACAACGATGCATCTGAATGCGTACTGGATCAGCGTAGTGTACTTTGTCTTCGGTCTTGCTGCCGTTAGCGGCGGTATGATCGGCGGCGTAATGTCCGACCGTCTGGGCAGTACCAAGAGTATACTGATCGTAATTGGCGTCTTCGCTCTGGCGATGTTCGTCCTGCCGATGTCGGCCAAACTGATCTGGGTATTCCCGGTTGTTCTGTTCATCTGGGGGGCTCTCAGCTGGGCGCTGTCGCCTGCACAGCAGAGCTATCTGATCCAGCATGCGCCGGAGACGGCGGATATCCAGCAGAGTTTTAACTTTTCTGCCCTGCAGATCGGGATTGCGCTCGGTTCGGCCTTTGGCGGTATCGTAATCAAAAATACCGATTCGGTTACCATGAATGCCTGGGTAGGCGCGGCGATTGTCGTATTGTCATTCTGCTGTGCACTGTACTCACTGTCCAGACCGTCCGGCGCATCCGAAGGCGTATCGAACCGCTCGGTGCATACTTCCTGATTGGCAGCATGAAGCTGGATGCTGTCCAAAACATTTGCAAACATAATGTAGACCTTTATATCCGGAAGGACTAAGCTTTGCGAATCTTCCTATCGTTTCTTTATAAATCTTCACAACTCCCAATACCCGATCACAGACGTAAACGCTGTGGTTGGGTATTTTTTTGTTTTGTCTTGTAAATTGGTAGATCGTTGAATATAATGTCTAATATAAAATAGATTATAATTTATTAATCTATTTAATAAATAGACGAATGACAATTGTGTTTGGATTTATTGTCGTATGCAGCGTTAGGGAGGAGAGCAATATGAAGGATATCAATGAGATGAAGGATTCAAGGCACAGACCGGTCATTCTGTCGGCTAATTATGACCAGGTGGATGGACAGCTGGCTGGTCAGCATGAGGTAGAGCAGCTATCGCTTGGTCTGCAGACAGGATGCATGGACGGCAGGGCGGATATTGTGGCGCAGCTATGGCGTGATGTCACAGAACAGAAGGAGGGGCCTTTATCGGAGTGGCCGATTCACCGGATTCTGGATGCATCCATTCTGATCTGCCGGTCGCTTGATTATTTTCAGGAAGCATACAGACAGGAGCAGCTGTATGACCCGGAGCATCCGGTGTTCGACCGTATTCCTTTGCAGGGAGCGGCACTGTCGGTAGGAATCTGTACGGATAGCAGCGGGATTGACGGGGACATACAGGATTTCCAGCGTGCTCTGGAAGAGAACGGATATCTCATCGGGGAGCGTTTGCGGATTCTCGCCCGGCTTCTTGAAGAGATGGGGTATTGATATGTTAGCCAATCGCTATGTCCGCACTATTATTTTGTCCCGGCTGCTGCTGCAGCTGGGGATCTGGATTCGCAATTATGGAGTACTGCTGTATGTCACAGAGACGACCGGCAACAATCCGATAGATGTCTCTTTGATTTCGGTCGCTGAATTTGCACCGATTTTTCTATTTGCCCTGATTGGCGGGACGCTGGCGGATCGCTGGCAGCCGAGACGTACCATGGTCTGGAGCGATCTGCTGTCTGCCTTATCCGTAGTCGCTGTATGGCTGCTCGTACTCCAAGGCGGGTGGGTCATGCTTCTCGTCGGATCATTTATCTCTGCGAGCCTGTCCCAGTTATCCCAGCCTTCCGCGATGAAGCTGTACAAGCGGCATGTGCCCGAAGCACAGCTGCAGGCGGTGATGTCGCTGTCCCAGTCGCTGATTGCCATATTTACCATTCTGGGACCGGCTGTCGGTACATTTATTTTTATCCGGTTTGGAATTGATGTAACGCTGATCGTAACCGCGCTGCTGTTTCTTGGCTCCTCCTGTATTCTGCTGGGGCTTCCGCGAGATCAGCAGCAGGTGGAGCAGTCAGACAAGCAGGGATTCAGGCATGAACTGAGAGACGGACTGCATTATATCCGCTCCAGTCGTTCGCTCCGTACGCTGAGTCTGACTTTTGCAGCGGTTGGCCTTGCTTCGGGACTCACGCAGCCGCTGCAGATTTTTCTGGTTATTGAGCAGCTTGGATTGGACAAATCCTTTTTGCAGTGGTTTCTGATGGTCAATGGAGCAGCCATGCTGGCGGGCGGTATTATCATTACCGGTCTGGCTCGTAAGATGCAGCCGCACCTGATGCTGATCGTCGGCCTACTGGTGAGTGCAGTCTGTACAGCAGGGATTGGAGCTTCCCGGCAAATGATTCTGACATTTGCGCTGCTGGCGATCAGCGGGTTCTTTTATCCATGCATCCAGGGTGGCATTCAGACGCTGATGATACGGAATACAGAGACTGCTTTTATCGGGCGGGTAACCGGTACGATGATGCCGGTCTTTATGGGTACGATGGTCACAGGCATGCTGATCTCCGGCTATTTCAAGGAATCGTTTTCTCTCTTTTCGGTATATTTGTTCAGCGGCGGTCTGATTGTTATAGGGGCACTCGTGCTGCTGCCGTTCGTTCTTCGCACTACACAATCCGATGAGGAGAAGAGAGCAGCCTGAGGAGGCGCCCGAATCTCCCATCGGCAGAGACCGGCATGGATGGGGATTTGGCAGGTAGAGGCAATGAACAGGCAGCCGAGAATGCCCTTGCACATTCATGCGTTTGATAGAAAAGGGGGATTGAATATCGTTGTACGTATTTATATAATGTCTAAGAAATAAATAGATGAATTCTCCATTTGTTGGATATCATGGATAGGTAATAGAGGGCAGTAGAAAGGAACAAACAGATGAACAAAGTGAAAAAGGACAAGGAATTATCGGAGCGCTTCTGGGAAGCTTCGCTGGACGAATTAAAAAGAGGGTATGTGGAAGATGCGCAGGCCGGGCCGTTTGGCGGTTTTGTGTGCCTGATCGACGGTCAGATATTTGAGAAAGGGCAGATCTATGCCGAGGACGGCTGCTTTTACGAAGCGGAGCGGTATATGCAGATGCATATCCGTCGCCAGCATGGGTCCATGTTCCACTACTTGCTGACACTGGACAAGAAATGGACCGGTCTGACCGAGCTGCAGAGCAGTCTGGTGGAGGCTTTTTACGAAGGTCAGAGTGATACGGAGATTGTTGCAGAGGCAGGCAGCAGCAAGTCGACGATCCGCAATCATCGTTTCGCACTGCGGGAGAAAGCCAAGCAGGCGAGAATCTTCCTGGCGATCATGGAGCTGATGGAACAGCAGCAGCAGGACCCGTCGCCTTTTATACCGATTCACCGGACGGCAACGATGCTGGATGAACGGTATGCGATTACCGAGCAGGAGAATGACTCGCTGCTTCAGCAGTATTTTCCGGAAGGACCGGATGGACCGCTGACCGATTTCCCGCGCCGGGAGAAACGGAAAATCGTCATTCTGCGCCATCTGATGAAAAGGTTCGAACCCGGCCGTACCTATACGGAAAAGCAGGTAAACGAGCTGCTGGAGCAGGCTTACTCCGACTATGTCACCCTGCGCCGCTATTTGATCGAATACGGATATATGGACCGCAAGGAAGACGGCAGCGAATACTGGGTCAAGCAGTAAGATTAGCACTGCGGCAGTATGCTGTATCTGTCCATAATAACGGCGAAAAAACCATTAATGCCGAATCCGATTCTCATATTCATGTAAAAGCGTCAACCCTCTTTCATGCAGATAAAAGAGGGTTGACGCTTTTCAATCCGTTTTTTGCCGAAGTAAAGCTGCCGACAGATGCCGGATCATCAGTGTTCTTGATGATGGCCGGCACGCAGTTCTTTTTGAATCTGGCAGACCCGGCTCTGGGAGATACCGAGAATACGCGCCAGTTCATTCTGGGTGGCGCCGGGATTTTCCTGCATGGCGGCTTCCACCTTGTTCATCATCTCTCCCCGTTTGTTGCGCGATTTGCGCAGAGATGAATGGAGATTGTGCTGGGAAGCAGGCGGCTCGGTCATCTCGTCCAGCGGTGTATGCATGGACTCGTCGCCCATTTGGTCTGCACAGCCGCCGCAGATGAATTGGTCCTTGTAATACACAAGATCATCGAAGCTGCCGCAGAAAATGCACTGGATGCCTTTGTGTTTGCGGAAAATGATTTCCTTCTCCGTAATAAAAAATTCCATCGGATCGCTAATGCCAATTTCCATCGTATCCCGTATTTCTTTGGGAATCACAATTCGTCCCAGACTATCCAATTGACGTACCATACCGGTTTTTTTCATAATAAAGGTCCTCCGCTTGTTCAGTTTGAATGTAATAGAATCAGTCTGTAAGATCCTTTATATAAATATACAACAATATGGGCACCAAATTCATCTTTGGCAAATGGATATGTATAAGTATAACCGAAAAAGTCCAAATATATGCGCGTAAAGAAAGAGGAAAAATGAGGAATTTGCGATGTTTCCGGCAATACCTCCTAATAATTTCAAATTTTACTTGCTAATTTTGGACATAAATAGCAGTTGTGGGTTAGAAGCTTATGTTTTCTAATTTAGTATAAATATACATGATTACGTATAATAAGAAGGATAATTCTTAGGAATCAGTCAATTCGGCATCACATTGTGTATGTGGTATACAAAAAAAGCCGCCCTTGCTCAGGGCAGCATAATCAATGCCAGAATCGGAGTGGCAGCCAGTGTAAATAATGCAGACAATATCATCGAAATGCTGGAAATGGTACCGGTGAGTGAGCTCAGCTCAAACGCTTTGGAAGTACCGGTTCCATGTGCGGCGGTACCGAACAGAATACCGCGCGCAATCTCGCCGTCAATCCGCAGCCATTTGACGATATAAGGTCCGATCATACTGCCAATCAATCCGGTAATGATTACAAAGATGGCGGTAATGGTCGGTACGCCGCCAATCGCCTGGGATACGTTCATCGCAATTGGCGTAGTGATGGAGCGCGGAATAATGCTGCCCATCAGGTCATGATTCAGGTGCATCAAATGGGCCAGCAGTGCGGACGAGCTGACCGCAACGATCGAACCGAACAGTACGCTCGCTACAATCTCAACCGCATGCTTGCGCAGGGTTTTGAGATTTTTGTACAGCGGTACGGCAAAAGCAATAGTCGCCGGCTGCAGCAGACGGGACAGCCATTGTCCGCCTTCGTTGTAGTGCGTATATGGTACATGCATACTCAGCAAAACAATGACCAGTACGAGCGGAGTCGTCAGCAGCGGGGACAGATAGACCCGCGGAAAACGCCGGTACAGCTTTTTGGCTCCCATATAGACGATCAGTGTAGCAAGCAAAAACAGGATGGAATTCATTTGGCGTGACGCTCCTTTCGTCTGGACATAATGGCGGCCAGCAGTCCCGAGCTGACCATAACGAGAATGGTACTGCAGATAACAATAGTAATAATGCGGACACCGTCCTGCTCCAGCATCGGGATGTAATTCATCACACCGACTGCAGACGGGATAAAGAACAGCAGCAGCTCGGCGAGCAGCCAGCTGGCTCCGAGGTCGATCCATTCGACCTTGATCACTCCGGATTGCAGCAGGATGAACAGCAGTGCAATGCCGATAATACTGCCGGGAACCGGCAGATGCAGCCAGTCCGCAAACCAGTTGAGCAGTTCGGAGAAAGCCATCAGAACAGCGACCTGCAAAATGCCTTTCCCTATATTTTTCATAGAAGAGATCCTTCTTTCATTTGCAACTTTTTCTTATATATGAAAGTTTACATCTCTTTCTTTCATAGGTAAAATTCATATATGGCATGAAATGTATTCCATTTGGCTATAGGAGGCGTGTGCGCATGGATATTCGTCATTTGCAGTATTTTATTGAAGTGGCCCGGCTTGGAAGCTTCACCCGGGCGGCGGAGGCCCTATTCATCACCCAGCCGACGATCAGCAAGACGATCCGTTCCCTGGAAGAGGAGCTGGGGGCACCGCTGTTTAACCGGGTCGGGCGTTCGGTTGAGCTGACTGATGCAGGCAAGGTGATTGAGCAGCAGGCGCAGAATATCGTCAAGTCCTTTCAGAGCCTGTCTTCCCAGCTGGATGATCTGCGCAATCTCAAAAGCGGTCATCTGCGTATCGGGCTGCCGCCGATGATCGGGTCACGCTTTTTCCCGCAGATCATCGGCCGGTTTCACCAGATGTATCCCAATGTGACGATCCAACTGTTCGAAGACGGCGGCAAAAAGGTGGAGAGTGATGTGGTGAACGGATCGCTCGATATCGGGGTAACCGTGCTGCCGGTGACAGAGAATATACTGGAATATTTCTCGTTTACCGAGGAGAAGCTGAATCTGATCGTGCCAAACAATCACCGTCTGGCTGGAGCGACCGAAGTGCAGATGAGCGAGCTGGCTGAGGATTTCTTTATTATTTTCCGTGAGGACTTTACGCTGCACGGGCGGATTATTGAGGCGTGTATCCGGGTGGGATTCCAGCCGCGTATCATCTATGAAAGTTCTCAGTGGGATCTGATCAGCGAAATGGTCGGCGCCGGACTTGGTGTTGCGCTGCTGCCGGAGACGATCTGCAATCAGATCAATCCGCGGAATATACACATTATCTCGAATGTCCAGCCGGTGATTCCCTGGCATCTTGGCGTGATCTGGCATCGTGAGCGTTATTTGTCGTTTGCAGCGAGGGAGTGGCTGCGGTTTACAAGAGAGATGATGGAGACCAGGTAGAGGACGAGGCAGATATGTATGGGTACAAGCAAAGATGGCCTGGCCTTTTTCATCCTGAAATGGTAGTGGAATGAATATGCACTTATGTGCTGATATGAATATAAATACACAAAAGGATGTACCTGCACAGACAGGAGCATCCTTTTTGTATTAACCGTTATGGCGAGTTGTCCGGCGATGCTGTACCCAGAAGGCAATACCAGCTATGCCTAATATAAGGGAAACAATGCCAAATGAATCCGAAAAAGCAGACCAGACATTATCATAAGTGAACAGACGATAAATAAATAAACCTGCTGAAATTGCCAGAAAGAACACGAAATAATATATTGGCCGTATGCGTTGGAATGCCATGATGAGAATACCAACAATAAAGACAACGAGCAGAATCATTTCAACATAATCCATATAACCTCCTGAAAGAATGACATGTATTGCAGGAGCAGCAGCAGCTCTTATTATAGAAGTAACCCATTTTCAGCTTAATTATTTACCTGCTCCTGGTAACCTTTCGCCGGGGTGGGCAGTCTAACCGGTATTCAAGCTGCCATTCGAGCAGACTACCGTACAGAAAATCCTGCCACAACCGACTATCCCAGGTGATACCGGTTCGCGGCGGATCGAGAGAGGATAGCCCATATGAAATATGCCCGTAAGGAAGACGTACTCGCTGCCCGTAACGGGGAGAAGGATGCGTTTATCCAGCTGATGCGTGAAATGGAGAGGCCGTTGTACCGGATGGCCCGCTCCATGCTGAGAAGTGACGATGAATGCGATGATGCGGTACAGGAGACGATGCTCAAGGCATTTCGCAATATACACACTTTGCGTGAACCGGATTATTTCGAGACATGGATCTTCCGGATTTTGATCAATGAATGTCATAATATCGCCCGCAAAGGCGCCCGTGTCGTCGTCACGGATGAATGGAGCAGCCTGCCTGCGAAGACCGATGAATACGAGCGAATCGATGTACAGCAGGCGGTGCACCAGCTGCCGGAACCACAGCGGCTGGTGATCGCCATGCATTATTTTCAGGATATGCCGGTACAGCAGATTGCGGATGTACTGGAATTGTCGGTGGAAGCCGTGAAGACCCGGCTGCACCGGGCACGCAAGACATTAATGGACTGGCTCAGCGATGAGCCGGGAAGGGGACAACATTATGAGACCAGATGAGCTGGATCGTATGCTGAATAAGGAAAAGCAAAAGCAGGACCGTCCGCTGAGCGAGCAATCCCGTGCCCGTCTGGAACAGACGTATGCCCGCATACAGGGGATGGAGATGCCAGCTGCACAGCCGGAGCAGCCTGCAGAAGAGAATGTGGATCAACCTGCTGCTGTGCAGAGCATGAGCCATACACCGGCTGAACTGGAGCCAAGCACAGGATATTCGGCAGCAGGCACACATGGCAAAGGCAAACGTCATAACCGACAGCATTCAGGAAGACGTACTGCTGCCCGCCGCTGGTGGTATGCAGGTATCGGAACCGCGGCAGCAGTGATGATCTTTGCCGCCGGACTCGGTGGCAGCTCCGGCTGGTCGCTCGGCAATGTACCGGTACTGGGCAGCTGGATACAGCCTGAATCTGCACCGAAGAGTCCGGCGGAGAATGTGCCGGCGCCCAATCCGGCAGCGGTCGCACCGGAAATTAATCAGAGTGTGACCCATGGCGATGAGACGATCACCATTACGAGAGCTTCGCTCATCGATGGAGATATGCAGATTGAATACCGGGCGAACAGCCTGGAAGTACTGGAAAAGGTATCGCTGGATTCGATCCGGTACGAAGGCAGGGGGCACGTCAACAGTGTCATGACGTTTGGCAACCCGGTCAAACAGACCGGTGTGTTTGAAGCCAAAGCAGTGGATCTGCCGGATTCTTTTCCTGCCCAGACCGCTGTGGAGATCCGCCTTACTACCGGATCGCCTGGCAGTAATACTGCAGCCGATGCTGACCATACTTCCAATAACCCTGTATTTGATTTCTGGATTCCTGCCGAGCAGATCGGCCGGGGCAAAGTGCTGAATGTAGGGGATACCCGCTCTGCATCCAAAACCGGACACTCCCTGAAGCTGGATAAAGTGCTTTATACGCCGCTGATGGTCAGTGTGGAATTGTCTTCGGCTGGCATCAATGATCCGTGGATTAGTTTTGAAGCGGAAGATGATCAGGGACATGTATGGAAAAGTATCGGCGGCGGCGAACTGGATGCTGCCGATAATCGGATCCATTATCAGGTAGCTTTTATGGATGGAGAGATTACACCTTCTGCCCGCACCATTACGATCAAGCCGTATTATCAAGATGCGACAACCGGACAAAACAAATATTTGACGGAACTGAATTTCACGATTCCGGCTACCCAGTAAGCTGCCAGGCCGACCCCGATGGGTCGGCTTTTTTATGCATATGCAGACGATATAGAGACCAAATGGAGACGATAGAAAAAAGTTTTTTCTGTATCCGGTAACCTTTGCCGAAGGAGAATGATCTAACGGTTGTAACATCACAAAAACAACGATACAGGAGGCAATGATAATGAATACATCCAACAAAAATACAATGAAAGACATTCTGAAACGCAGCGCATGGGGATTGGCAGCTGCAGCCATGGTAGGAGGCGTGACGCTCAGTTCCGGTTATATCATGCAGGCACAGGCAGCGCCCGTACAGCATCCTGTCGTAGCCAAGGTACAATCCTCCTCCGGCCAGAGTAACAAGGCTCGTACACTCGCCGCAGCGCCAGTAATCAACCAGAGCGTCACCCACGGCAAGCAGACGTTGACCCTCACCCGTGTCGTTCTCGTGGATGGTCATCTGCATATCGAATACAAAGGAGATTCACTGAAGACGCTGGAACAGGCTGCGCTGTACAGCGTGACGTATCAGGGCAGCAATCTGCTGAATGACGTAATGACTATGGGCAGTCCTTCACTGAAGACAGGCGTATTTGAGACCGGTGCGATCCAGCTATCTTCTCTGCCTGCGGGCGAAGAATTGAAGATCCGCCTGATCACGGGCAGCATGGAGAAGCCGCAGGCATTTGACTATACCATCACTGCCGAGCAGCTGGGTCAGGGAACGGTCAAGGAGTACGGCAAGACCAAATCAACCAAGCAGCACAATCTTACTTTGGAGCAGGTCAATTACTCTCCAATGCTGATCGGTACCGAATGGACATCCGCCTACCAGCCAAAGGGTAGTAATGATCAATGGCTGGGCTTTGAAGCAGTCGACAGCAAAGGCAAGATATGGAAAAGTATCGGCGGCGGCGAACTGGGCGCAGACGGCAAGACGATTCATTACCGTGTGTCCCTGCTGAGCGGTGAGATCTCCCAGGGAGCCAACACGGTGAAGTTCAAGCCCTACTACGGCAACAGCAAAACCGGGAAAAAAGTCTATCTGCCGGAGTTGAACTTTACCATTCCAGTACAGCCTTGATTCATAACGGGTCAGAGCACACTGTGACAAGAAGAACTGCAAAAGTTGGATACCAACCACGAAGAAAAGAGTCTTTGCGATATGCAAAGACTCTTTTTGTTTCGCTGGAAGATAGGAAATTATTTATACCATGCCTTCTGCAGATTACCGGTAAAGTTGGCATCTTTGAAAGGAACGTTCGCTTTGCCAAAGTCGGTCGTATTCAATGCATTACGTGCCGCCTGAGTCATATCTTCCCAGCTGATCAGAGGCTGAGTGCCGCCCATATCGCTGACACTGTACAGTGCATGGTTCAGCGGCCAGACGCTCCGGTAGCCGATCAGCGGATGGGTGCCGCTGGTATTGCTGCTGCTCGGTGCGGCCTGCTTGAAACCACCGTGCTGGGAATAGGCGATGGACTGGATTTTGGGAGTGGCGACAGCCGGATTATCCAGCCAGACGACGATGCATTCCCAGTCATGCCGATGCCCAAGGCCAGGCGACGCTTCATCCTTGGGGAAGTACCAGGAGTACATTACTGCCCATGAGCCGTTATACCATGCCGATCGTACATACACCTGTCCTGGGCTTTTGCTGCTCTGTCCGTTGGGAGATCCGGTTGGCTCCAGGCCGCCGCTGGTATTGCCCTGGGCGTCAACAGCCGGGAAAGGCACGCTGCCATTATATACTTTCAGATAGGGCTGAAAAGTTTTGGCCGTTTTTTGGGAATCGTTTACCGGAGTTACTTCGCTGAAGCCGATGACGGCATCATGATTGATCACAGCTGCATGAGCTGATGGTGCTGGTATAACTGCCGAGAAAGCGGAGGCTGTCAGCGCAGCGGTGACGATAATTTTGCCAAATGTTTTTTTCATATGTATTCCCTCCATTTCTATTTCCAGGGATTATTATCCTGTTTGGGAGAATAACTGTCTATATGAATATGTGGATGTGAAAATATCAAATTAAGGTTGTTTACAGAAGTTTACGCAAAACATGAATGACGATAATAATAGAGTGATAGCAGAGGCAATGCATTACAAAAAGAGCCTGCTGGATAGGCAGGCTCTCTGGATAACAGGAAGGAGACGGCGATCCGGGTCCATATCGGGCCGATTGGCAGATAGAAGTAACCAGCGGATCGATGATCCTCAAATCTTAATAGTATTAATACGTTGTTATAAGAATAATTTACAGGTTACCCTTCGCACTCCGCAGCTTCATCTCGCCATCCGCCTCCAGATTGGAGAGCGGCTGTTTGTCCTGTCGCTTCTTGTTCATATGTTTGGCCCAGTAAGCGGTCAGGATCGGGACGAGGATAGATGTGACGATTACGGAAGCGGCGACGAGTGCGGTAGCCGACTGTGCTGCCGGCAGGAACTCGGGCTTCATGCTGGCGACGATGACCGGGTTGGCTACGGCTGCGCCTGCCGTACTGGAAGCAGCGAGACCGGCGGTACCGTTGCCGCCGCCGATAAACCGGTCGGCAAGGATGAGCGGAATACCGGTAACGATGATTACCGCAACGCCGAGCAGGATGCCGAGCATACCGGTCTGAACGATGACACTCAGGTCAATCGTACAGCCAAGGGCAAAGCCGAAAAAGGGAATCAGCGTCTGGGTCGCTTTGCCAAAGTAGCTGCGCAGATCATGATCCAGGTTACCGAGCAGGAACCCTACCAGGAACGGAAGCACTGCACCGATAAAAGCATGCGGCTCGAATACCGCCAGACCGGTACTGCCGAGGATCAGCATCGTGACGAGGGGACCGGATTCCAGCGACATCAGCACGAATGCACCGGCTTCTTCCTTGGTGCCGTACTGCTGCATAATCGAGGCATACAGACCGCCATTGGTCATATCCATCGCCGCGATCAGCGCGAGCACGGATAGTCCGGCGAAGAATCCGGTCTGTACGCCGCCGGCAGGCAGGAATTGGGCGGCGATCATCGCTACGACCCAGGCGACGGCAATTTTGGTAAGTACGAGGGTACCGGACTTGCGCAGGACGGTACCGGTAGCGCGTATGTCAATTGAAGCGCCCATACAGAAGAACCATACCGCGAGAATCGGCACGGTGCCGGTCATCAGTCCTTTGGTAAAGGAACCGAAATACTCTCCTGCTCCCGGGGTAAAGGTGTGTACCAGCGCACCGATGAACAGCGGCACCAGCATCATGCCGCCCGGTATTTTATCAATCGTTTTCTTGATGTTCATAAGAATCCAATCCTCTCCTGATTGCCGACCTGTCACTGAAGCGTTTTCATTTTCGGCTAAGCCCGAGTTCGGGAATCAGTTCAGCATACAGATCATGACTCTGCTGCAGCTGCTGGCGGAAGCCTTCGCTGTCACGGATACGCAGTCCGAGTCCGTGTTCGGCCATCATCTGTCTGAATTCCTGCTGCTCGGCGCCCCGGGTGAAGGCATCGGCAAGTATTTGGACAATCTCATCGGGTGTATCTTCCGGTACGGCGAGCCCCCGCCATGTACCGCTGAAATTCATCGTATAACCGGTTGCTTCCTGCAGGGTAGGCACATCCGGCAGTGCCTGTGAACGTTCGCTGCCATTGATGGCGAGCACGCGCAGCTTGCCCTGATCGACATAGGTTTTCACTTCGGCCGGACTGACCGGCACAGCATCGACAAATCCGCTCATCAACGCGGATACGGCGGGACCTGCTCCTTCATACGGAATATGGGTGAAAGTGACATGGGTGGCCTGCTCCAGCGAAGCTGCAGCGAGATGCCAGATGCTGCCTGTACCGGCATTGCCCATTCTCACTTCACCGGGATGGGTACGGGCGTAGCCGAGAAATTCTTCGGCAGTCTTCCACGGTGCATCCGCCCGCACGGTGATGGCAGACGGATCGTAATTGGTCTGGATAATCGGCTTGAACTGCTCATATGTGATCGGCAGCAGACCCATATGCGGCAGGGTCGTCAGCTCGGCGACCAGATAGGTGACCGTATAGCCGTCTGCCCGTGCATTGGCGCCTTCCATCAGGCCGATCGAGCCGCCGCCACCGGTACGGTTCACGACCGTCACGGGCTGGCTGAGATACGGCTGTGCAGCTTCGACCAGTGCGCGTGCCGTAATATCAGTGCCGCCGCCGGCAGCATAAGGGACGACCAGCGTAATCGGCTTGGACGGATAATCGGTCGCGGATTTGGCATAGAACGGAACAGCCGACCAATGCCCGGTAAAAAAAGTAACCAGTCCAACAACAACAATCAATCCGGCAGCGAGGCTGCTGTACTTTTTCCAGCGGTGCCATCTGCGATTGTCAGTAGTCACGGCAAACTCCCTCTCTTCGCTGCAGGTCGGTGTTCTAATTGCCGATTCAGGAAGCGGATACGCAGAACAGGCTTATGGTAAGGGAGCAGAGGTTGCTTCCATCGTTCTGTTCATTATTTCCAGTATCGTCTTCTTAAGGACAAAGTCCTGAATCGGTCCAATCAGTCGACCGAACCTGTATGCAGAATTGGTTGCTCACCTCCATGCGCGCTGTACGGATCGGACAGGCGGCAGTATACCGTCGGCATCGTCAGCCGCTGACCGAACGATCATCGCTAGGAAAAGTCCGGTATGCCAGGTCCGTTATAAACAGGCTGCTGCCACTTCATCCGATCTATCCGGACAAGAGCAGCGAGCCCATCTTGCCGTCTGTTACAGCTTCAGTCTAGCGCACCATGAAGGGAAGCATCTATCGGTTAATCTTCGTTATCATCTGCAAAAATCCCGGAGCCGCGCGGCTTTCGACGATCTGCATATGTTCTGGCCGATCTGCATATTGCCTCGCGGCAGCTTCTCTGAATGTATATCATGCCGCTGATCAAACCGGAGCAGACCTTTTCAGGCCTGCTCACGATATTTGCCGGGGGTGATCGATTTGTGCTTGCGGAAGGTCCGGATAAAGCTGTTCTCGTTCTGGTAGCCGACCTGGGCGGCAATATCGGCAATCCGCAGATTACTGTCACGCAGCAGTTCACAGGCATGATCCAGCCGCAAGCGGGTCAGATAATCATAGACTGTGCTGCCGGTCTGTTCCTTGAACAGGGCACTGACCGAAGACACACTCAGCTGCACATGCTCGGCCACATCCGGCAGACCGATATTTTCACTCAAATGCTGCTGCATGTACTGCTTGATCGCTTCCACCAGCAGATGCTCGCGGGAGCTGCGCTGGATATCCATTTGTCCGGTCAGATGGGTAATCGTGCGGGCACACAATTGTTCCATGTCATCCAGATTCATCGTGGATAACAGATGATGATGGTAATTGACCATATCCGGGGGCAGAGACAGATGCTGCCGGGCAGCGTTATCCATGAGCTGTTCCAGCAGCCGATGGATCAGCAGCCGGACAGCGGAAGGGGACGGCTGATGTACGCGCACCTCTTCGCACCAGCGGTGCAGCCAGACCATTGCAGTCTCGCTGTCCCCCTGCTCCACACCATGCAGCAGTTCCCGCCGCCAGCTATCATCCGGCAGTCCATCCTGCGTCATATGGACTTCATGGTCCGGCCAGTGGATCGCTCCATATCCCAGATAGAGACGCCGGGACAATGCCGCTGCTGCCTCCTGATGGGATGCTGGAGCCTCGGAGATATGCGGCATCTCCGTACCGATTCCGGCAGACAGCGACAGCCGCAGATGTTCGCTGGCGATCGTCATCATCCGCTGCACATCCTGCTGCAGCTGCGTTCGGCGTTCTTCCGAGGCATGTGCCAGACGCGACTGTACCATCCAGATAAAGCTGTCCTGTTCTCCGGTAATCCCGACCGTCCGCCAGTGCGGCTGCAGAATCTCGGCCATCATATTATTGAGTGCATACTTTAGCAGCATCCGGTCGGACTCGGAGTAGGCGGCAGACCATTCCGAATAGCGGTCGATCGAGAGGACTAGGATCACTGACGGACCCGGCTGCCAATCTTGGAAATACTGTCCCCATTTGCTGTGCATCTCCTGCGGCCCGATATTGCGGTGCAGCACATCCTGCACATACTTGGTCTGCAGCTCCGGCAGGCTGCGCTCGGCGACGAGTGCCTTGCTGTGAAAATCACCGACCAGCTTGTGAATCACCGGTTCCAGATCATACAGCGACTGCCTGGAACCGTCCGGGTCTTCGGGATGCAGCAATCGGTTGATCCGGCGCAGCGGACGAAAAGCCGCATAGCTGTAGGAATAGATAGCTGCACAGCCGATCAGGATGGAGATTAGTGAGAGCAGCAGCATCATATTGCGGGCGAGCTTTACATTTTTGAGCAGCTGTTCGGTCGGGACGAGGGAGACGAGCCGCCATCCGGTCACATCGGAGAACGTCTGGTTTGCCATATAGCTCTGCCCGTTCAACTCCACATAGGCATACGGCTGTACACCCAGTTCTGCGAGTACCTGCTGCATGCCATCCGCCGGAACAGAGCTGCTTAGCTTGGGATAAATGAGTCTTCCATCCAGATCATATACATACTGCGAGCTGGACAAATGAATATAAAAGTTCGAGAAAAACCGGTCATAATCCAGATTGATCAGCACCGCTCCTGTGACCTGGTTGCCGGTAAGTACGGGCCGTGCCAGCGACAATAGCTCGGTTTCTCTCTGATCGGGATCGGTGCCCTGCCATCTGCGCTCGATCAGCAACGGCTTGCTGCGTACCTGTTCAATCCAGTCGGTCCATGTACGGTCGGGTGCCTTGTCCCAGCTGCTATAGCCGGATTCGCTGGAGATCACGCTGTGATCGCTGAACCGGATCAAATCGATTGACCGGATCTCCCGGTCGGCGGCAGCGGTACGCAGATACTGCTGTATTGTGGCTGTCAGTGCAGGGCTGGCCTCTTCACCCAGCCGGATATACTGCAGCACATCCGGCTGAAAGGAAGCATCGACCGCCTTGTTGTCCGATTCGCGGAAGGCACGGTTGGTCACATCCAGATTGATCTGCAGCAGCTCGATATTGGGTGTATTCAGCTCACTGTCCAGTTCCTGGCGGTAGCGGGAATATGAGAATAATCCAATAGCGGTAATCAGCAGCGACAGACAGAGGGTCAGCAGCAGAATAAGCCGCGTCTGTTTGTTTTGCAGCAGGAACTTTAGTCGAAGTCGGAACATGCAGCAGTCTTCATCCTTCCCTAAGGGCATCGGTTATTTCAATAAAAACCGATACCGTAATATGTATGGAAATGCTTCCCTGTTGTTTTAAGATTACGCTTACAATTGTAAATGGATTGGAACCGATATTGATTGTGTTTGCTACATAATACACCATGGTGTTGTATATAATCTGTACTTGATATCATCGGTATTGCATGTAATACAGGCATGACGGACTGCTGCAGGCCGCAGACAGGATACCGGCCATACGCTCTTTCCATCCACAATCGATCCCGATTCCATATTATCCATCTTTTGCTATTATATAAGAAACATTCGGTACGGTCGAACAGCAGCCGATTCATAATGACAAATGATTGCCTGTGCCCCGGCATTGACGTTTTGTGAGATAATAAAGGGTACAGTACAATAAGAACCATGAACACAGCGCGAACATAAACAGATAATCTGAACCTATATAGCAGGCACCATGAAAGGAAGACACCAACATGACAACAATCATCGATATTCCTGTCCGTCCGCTGGTGGAGTACGTCTATCGTACAGGCAGCATCGAGTCCGGATTCCGGGTCGCCCAGTCGATGCAGGAAGGTACACGCATCCACAAGCAGATCCAGCAGGGCTACGGAGAACAGGGCGAGAAGGAGGTACACCTCAAGACAGAGATCCCCTATCATGATCTGCTGTTCCGGATTGAGGGACGCTGTGACGGACTATGGATCGACGAGGAGGGTCTGCTGACTGTCGACGAGATCAAGTCCACCTCCATCTCGGCCGAGGATATCGGCGACGGACGGGAGGTACACTGGGCACAGGCGCAGATGTACGGCTACATGCTGGCTCTGGATCGTGGGCTGGAGCAGGTACGTATCCAGCTCACCTATGTGCACAAGAGCAGCGGCAAAGAAACCCGGCTGGAACGTATCCGTACCCGCCAGCAGCTGGTCGACTTTGCCATGGATACGGTTGCCCGGTATGCCCCCTACGCCGAGATGCTGGCCGAACACCGCCGCAGACGCAATGCCAGCATCGAACAGCTGGCGTTCCCCTTCTCGGGCTATCGGTCCGGGCAGAGGCAGTTTGCCGGAGCGGTCTACAAGACGATCGGCGAGCGGGTCAACCTGTTCGCCGAAGCGCCGACAGGTACAGGCAAGACGATCTCGACCCTGTTTCCGGTTATCAAAAGTATCGGCAATGAACGTGCCGAGCGTCTCATGTACATCACCGCCAAGACCGTAACCCGGGCCAATGCCGAAGATGCGCTGATGCGGATGCAAAATAACGGGCTGCATCTGCACGGGGTGACCATAACAGCCAAGGATAAAGTCTGCTTTTGCACGGCTGACGGGATCAAAGGACGGGAGAACTGTGCCTACACGGAAGGCTATTACGACCGGATTAACGGGGCGATTCTGGATATGTTGACCGAAGAGACGATGATGACCCGGGATATTATCGAGCAGTATGCACGCAAGCATAATGTCTGCCCGTTCGAGCTATCGCTGGATGCGTCGTATGCCTCGGATGCGGTTATCTGTGATTACAACTATGTATTCGACCCGCGTGTGTCGCTCAAGCGGGTAACGGATGATCAGCGCAAGAGTACCGTACTGCTCGTGGATGAGGCACATAATCTGGTCGACCGAGGACGCAGCATGTTCTCGGCAGCACTGAACAAGTCGGACTTTCTCGATCTGAAAAGGGATTATCAGCAGTCCTCGGAATCGCTGTCCAAGATTGCCAGTGCGGTCAACGCGTATTTTATCCGGCTGCGCAAGCAGATGGGCGAGAAGAACTTTATCCAGAGCCGGGAGGCGCCGGAGGAGATTTTCAAGCTGCTGGAAGAATTCACGATCCGCGCGGAAGTGACGCTGCTGGAGCAGGGCGGTAGCGGTGAGACGGATCAGCTGCTGGAGACGTATTTTGCCGTACAGGCGTTTCTTCGTATCGGGCGGATCTACGATATGGAGAGCCATATTACGTATGCCGAGATGGACGGCAGCAATGTCATGCTGCGCATGTTCTGCATCGATCCGTCCCTGCAGCTGCATCAGACGGCCAAAGGATACCGCTCGGTCATCCACTTCTCCGCTACCTTGTCGCCGATTGGCTATTACCGGGATATGCTCGGTGCGGATGAAGAAGATTATAATATCTCGATTCCGTCGCCTTTCTCCAGAGAGCAGCTGGAGGTGCGGATTGTGCCGCTGTCGACACGCTATCGTGACCGGGAAAAGACCCGGGATGAATTGGCCCGGCTGCTGGCCGAGCTGGTCAATGAGCGTCCGGGCAATTATCTGGCCTTTTTCCCGTCCTATCAGTATATGCAGGATGTGGTGACCGTATTCGAGACGCTGGGTGCGGATACGGATGTGCTGATTCAGCAGTCCAATATGGCGGAAGAAGAGCGCGACCGGTTTTTAAATGCTTTTCAGAGTGACAACAAGCGTACACTGACCGGGTTTGCCGTGATGGGCGGTATTTTCAGTGAAGGGGTCGATCTGGCCGGTGACCGGCTGACCGGTGTCATCATCGTCGGCGTCGGTCTGCCGCAGCTTGGACCGGAGCGGGAGATGATCCGCGAGCACTTTAGCAAGGGCGGACACAGCGGGTACAATTATGCCTATGTGTATCCCGGTATGAACAAAGTGCTGCAGGCCGGCGGACGACTGATCCGTACCGAGCAGGATCGCGGCCTGCTGATGCTGGTCGATGACCGCTTCCTCCAGCGTCCGTATGTACAGCTGCTGCCACCGGAATGGCGCCCCGAGTAAGGCAGCAGCTCCACCCACCAAAAACCTCCTTTCCCCAACATGGATTCATGCGGGAAAAGGAGGTTTTTGTGATTGTGCATTTAAGATTGCAATCAATCATAGATGGAAAAGATATTAATGGGATGCCTTGTTGATCGCATCATAGGCCCAGTGTTTTGCAGGTACATCTTTCCATAAAGCGGCTGTTGTGGCATTGTCTGTAGAGCTATCCTGCAGACGGTTCAGTACAGTAACGATCTCTGCGCGGGTGATTGGCTTGTCCGGGTAGAACTTGCCATCCGGGTAGCCCTGCATCCATCCGGCACTTACGACCTGCTGGATATAAGCGGCAGCCCATGTACCATTCAGATCGGATGCCTGTACGGAGGAATTGCTGTCCGCTGCTGTATCGAGTTCTTTCCAGCGGGCGATCAGAGACGCCAGCTCGGCACGGGTCATGGCTTTGCTTGGTTGGAAGCTGCCGTCCGGGTAGCCTTTCATCCAGCCGTAGGACTGGATTAGCTGGATACCGCCGGAAGCCCAGTACGTGGCAGGAACATCCTTGAATGAAGTGCTTGCTGTGCCGACTGATTCGCTGCCGTTCAGCAGACGCTCCAGCATGACAGACAGTTCAGCACGGGTAACCTGCTGATCCGGACGGAATGTGCCATCCGCGTACCCTTGGATATATCCGCTGGTTGTTACGGACTTTTTGGCGGTATTGCCGGATTTGCTGCGTTTGCTGTCTGCAGCAGGTGCTGCTGTCTCAGAGGACGCTGAACCCGTTGGAACAATATCATCCAAACGGGAAGCGCCGCCTCCGCCTCCACCGCCGCCGGCAAATACAGGCGCCGGTGCGCCCGGGTCTACAGGAACGATAGGGATGAATGGGAACGTAATCGTAACCGGTGGTCCTGGTACGATATAGGTGTCCGAAGTTGGTGTAGGTGCCGGTACAGTAGGCTGGGGTCCTGCCGGAACAGCAGTGACCGGTGTGGAAGCTGCCGGTTCCGAAGCTTCTGGCAGTGCAGGTTCTGATTGTACTGGCGTATCTGCAGCAGGAGTTTCTTCCGGCTTGGCAGCGGCATTTACCTTGATCGTATACGTTTTGAACTTGCCGTTCGGACCGGTTACCTGCAGGTCAAGCGCAGTCAGACTGCTGCTCAGCGGTTCGGAATATTTCAGCTGCTGGGTGCCGTATACCTGCTCGGTCACAGTTACACCATTTACCGACAGGGTCGTATCCGGATCATATACGCTGGCAAACACGGTTATTTCCTCTGCTCCGGCGTTCATGTTGGCTTCATATGAAGTCACATCCCGCTGAAACATGGGAGTAAGTGAGCCATTTACCAATGACAGTGAAGTCAGCTCGGTCTTGCGGTCTGGTGCCTGGGCATGAATGGTAAATGCTTTCTCCAGCATGCCGCCTTTTGGTCCGGTAGCACGTACACGGATCGAATAGCTGCTTACGCCAGGCGTCAATGGCGCATTGGTTTCCAGACGATTGTTGCGAATGGCAAAGAACTTGTTGTCACGGTCATTCTCGCCGTTGACAAGAGTATAGATGATCGGTGCATACGTATCCTCGGTCACCGCAGAGAATTGACCAACGGCCGTTCCCGGCTGTGCATCCCAGGTGAGCGTATCGCCGGACAGTGTAACATCGGCTGGCGCATCATTCAGAGCAGTGTTGTAATCCGCGTGGATCGCAGCCAGTGCGCCGTTCATATCCGGGTCCAAACTGCTGTAAAATACCAGTTCTGTTGTCTCGCCCGGCTCCAGATTACCGGCGTCAAAGGCCAGTGTCAGCCAGTCATCCGAAGCTGCTGCCGCCACGTGGATGCCTCCGGCTGCACGAAATGCCGGTTCACTGTACGGATTGCGGCTAAAGCCGATCGAAGCCTGGGCGCGCGGGTCGCTGGCTACATACATAAATACATTGTCGCTTTTGTTGCCAATTGCCGCAGCAATCGCATCGGGATCTTGTGGTGGATTGGAAGGTACCCAGTTGATGGTGCTGTTATCGCCATTCAGATCAGCATCCATATCGGGATCAAGGAAGCGCATATAATGAACATCGTAGACGGAGGCGGTTACGTTGGTGTTGGTGAGATGAATGGTCGTTTTATAAAAGGGGTCTCCTGGTTTGAATGAAATCGTCTGTTCGACTCCGATTGCTTTGTCCAGCGTGGCGCCGGTTGTTTTAGCGGCGAGCTGTTCTTCGGTAGAAATATCTTCTGTAGTGCCTGGTACTTCGATACTGCCGTTTTGCTCTTCATTGGTAAAACTCTGTGGACTGGCTTTTGGCGCGGTACGGTAGCCGACCGTGAATCCCTCGGATGGACTGCCCGGCAGCACATAATCGCCGCTGGTCATTTCCTTGCCTGTATCATAACCGTCGCTATCCGTATTCAGTCCAATCGTTTTCCGAAGCGGACCAGGGTGGAATCCGGCGGGGCTGTCACTGGATGTGCCCAGTGTACCACTTCCGGAGATGCCCAGCTCAATATACGAACCGCCCAAATACGTGTCTCTGCCTACCTGCTCATGTCGGGCCAGTGCATCGGCGTGAACATTTACAGGAAGAGAGGGCAGCAATAGCAAGACAGCCAGCCAACCGCAGACGTGGGGTTTGAGAGATACGTGATGTTGCGAACGCAGTCTGCTCCTTCTCATATTCAATTAACCTCCTTTATATCTTGAGAGTTGCATAAATCTGCAAATCCTCTATTACTATTTATCGTAAAATATTTGTTATTTTTAACATTTATCTGGCAAAAAAATAAATTTGTCGAAATTAGCCGTTTTTAATTACATTATATGGTAATTATATTATTCATTTGTAAATATTTTGGTAACAAATATTCTTAATTTGTAAGAATAAGCTTAAAATGTGGTGAAGTAATGGTATGATATAACTAATGATTGACAAGGATTTAATGAGAGATATAAAATTAGGTAACCTAATAAATAGCATAACTAAATAATAGTATATAGATCTCGGGGTGAATGACTGTGGATGAAGAACTGAAATTTGAAGGAATATCACCAATGGGTGAGGAATTGTTGCGTGCATTCCGTCTGTTCCGCAGAGCGGATTGGCGCCAAAAGCCGGTCGCAGGGTATAAGCCGAGTGAAATTATGGCACTGATCTGTATCGGTAATCAGGAAGACTGCAAAAGCTGCGGAATTCAGGTATCCGAACTGAGCCGTATGCTTCGTGTAACGTCCCCGACGGTAACCCAGTTAATTAAGGGCATGGAAAACGATGGCCTGGTGGAGCGCAATATGGATCAGACTGACCGCCGCGCTGTTCGTGTAACCTTGACGGATAAAGGCGAGACCATTATGGATCAATCCCTGGCCGTCTTCAAGACTTCTTTTGAAGGACTGGTGGATTATCTCGGCGAAGAGGACAGCCGCAAATTGTCCGAACTGCTGGGACGCGTATTTGAGTATTTCCAGGATCGGGTGTTTGAACCGGTAGAACCTGCCCATAAGGGAGATGGTCTGGGTGACTAGACTGCTCCGCCAGCTGCGGCCTTATTATCCAATAATAGGGCTTATTCTGGTGCTTACTTTTTTGCAAACGATGTCGGAATTGTTCCTGCCGACGCTGATGGCGGATATTGTGGATACCGGGATTGCGGCCGGTAACACGCCGTATATCTGGCGTATCGGTTGCTATATGCTTATTTTCGCCGCGGTTGGGATGTTATGTTCGATCGCGGCCAGTTATTTTTCGGCCAAAGTCGCGATCGGGTTCGGACGTGATCTGCGCAGCCGCGTATTCGCGCATGTGGAGAATTTCTCGCTCCAGGAATTTGACCGTATCGGTACGGCTTCATTGATTACACGTACGACCAATGATATTACCCAGCTGCAGCAGGTGCTGACGATGATGCTGCGAATGATGCTGATGGCCCCGCTGATGATGCTGGGCGGTCTGATCATGGCGATCTCCAAGCAGGCTCAGCTGTCGCTGATCTTTGTCGTGGTCGTTCCGGTGCTCGGTCTGGCCATTTTCCTGATTGGACGCAAAGGAATGCCGCTGTTCAAAGAGATGCAGACCCGGCTGGACAAGCTCAACATGGTCATTCGCGAGAATCTGACCGGTATCCGGGTTATCCGTGCTTTTAACCGGGATCGTTATGAGAATAAACGGTTCGACGCTGCCAGCCGCGGTCTGGCCGATACGGCGATCCGTGTCAATAAGCTGATGGCATTGATGATGCCGGTCATGATGATCGTACTGAACTTTTCGATTATCGCGATTATCGGCTTTGGCAGTGTGGAGATCAGCTACGGACAGATGCAGGTCGGTGATCTGATGGCTTTTGTTCAGTATGCCACCCAGATTCTGTTCTCGTTCCTGATGCTGTCAGTGATCTTTGTCATGGTACCGAGAGCTTCGGCTTCGGCGACACGGATCAATGAGGTGCTGGACATGCAGCCGGATATTGTGAATCCGGCAGAACCGGTACAGCTGTCCAATGAACGTCAGCAGCCGGTGACGCTGAAGTTTGACGATGTGACGTTTCATTATCCGGGCGCCGAGCAGGCTGCACTGGAACATATTACTTTTGAAGCCAGACGGGGTGAAGTGACCGCGATTATCGGCGGTACCGGCTCAGGCAAGTCGACGCTGGTCAATCTGATTCCGCGCTTCTATGATGTGAGCAGCGGCCGGATCGAAGTGAACGGCACCGATGTACGTGAGCTGGAGCAGTCTGCCCTGCGGGCGCGGATCGGTTATGTCCCGCAAAAAGCGATGCTGTTCAGCGGCACGATTGCGGACAATATCCGCTACGGTCATGAGACGGCGACCGATGAAGAGATAATTCATGCTGCCCGTATCGCACAGGCGGATGAATTCATCTCGGGTATGCCGGAAGGCTATCAGTCGGAGATCGCCCAGGGCGGTTCCAATGTATCCGGCGGGCAAAAGCAGCGTCTGTCGATTGCGCGGGCGCTGGTGCGGCGGCCGGAGTTGTATATTTTCGATGACAGCTTCTCGGCACTGGATTTCAAGACGGATGCCCGGCTGCGCGCTGCCCTTCGCGAGGAGACGACCGAGGCGACTGTACTGATGGTCGCCCAGCGGGTGAGCACCGTGATGGATGCCGACCAGATTATTGTGCTCGATGAAGGCCGTATGGCTGGTATCGGCACACACCGTGAATTAATGGACACCTGTGAAGTATACCGCCAGATCGTATCTTCCCAGCTGTCCGAGGAGGAAATCGCATGAGTGAACTATCGAGAAACCGATCATCAGCGAAGCCTCAGGGAGGACCCATGGGTGGTCCGGGCGGCCCGCCCGGCATGTCGCTGCCGGGAGCCAAACCCCAAAATTTTAAAGGAACGCTGCGTCGTCTGACCGCCTACCTCAAGCCGCACTGGGTGCCGCTGATTGGTGTACTGGCCGCGGCGATCCTCAGCACACTGTTCAGCATTGTCTCGCCGCGTATTCTGGGACTGGCGACAGATGAGCTGTTCACCAGTGTTACCGGCGGGCGCGAGATTAATTTTGATTACATTTTCCGGCTGCTGCTCATGCTGGGCGGGCTGTATCTGTTCAGCTCGCTGTTCGCTTATTTGCAGCAGTATTTTATATCAGGGGTTGCCCAGAATACCGTCTACGAGATGCGCCGCGAAGTCAAAGGCAAGCTGACCCGCCTGCCGCTGCGCTACTATGACCGGCATACGCACGGGGAAGTGCTGAGCCGTGTCACCAATGATATGGACAATATCAGTACGACCCTGCAGCAGAGTCTTACGCAGATGATTACGTCGATCGTTACGCTGATAGGCGTCATTATCATGATGCTGACGCTCAGCCCGATCCTGACGCTCATTACCGTGCTTACCATTCCGCTCAGTCTGATCGTGACTATCGTTGTCGCCAAGCGTTCGCAAAAGCATTTTGCCGGGCAGCAGGCGGCCCTGGGACGATTGAACGGGCATGTGGAAGAGTTGTATACCGGTCACTCGATCGTCAAGGCGTTCGGACAGGAGCGCAAGGCTGTAGAGGAATTTGATACGCTCAATAATGATCTGTATGATTCCGGCTGGAAAGCACAGTTTATTTCCGGTACAATCATGCCTTTGATGAACTTTGTCAGCAATATCGGCTTTGTGCTGATCTGCGTGGTCGGCGGGATTATGGTGACGCGCGGCAGTATCGGGATCGGCGGGATTCAGGCCTTTATCCAGTATGCGCGCCAGTTCTCCCAGCCGATCACCCAGCTGGCCAATATCTCAAATATTATCCAGTCGGCGATTGCGTCGGCAGAACGGGTATTTGAGGTGCTGGATGAAGAGGAGGAAGAAGATCAGATGCCGGGCACATTTGCTGCTCCGGCTGCAGCTGCCATTTCCGCAGCCAGACATACAGATGAGACAGCTGCTGGTTCAGTCGCAGCTAATCAGGCGACACAGCCTGTGACAAGACAGGGATTCCAGGCCAATGTGGATTTTGAGCATGTACAGTTCGGCTATAAGCTGGATCAGCTGCTCATTCAGGATATGAACATTCATGTAAAAGCCGGCCAGACCGTCGCCATTGTCGGTCCGACCGGCGCTGGCAAGACGACGCTGATCAATCTGCTGATGCGGTTCTATGAGCTGAATGGTGGACGCATCCTGGTCGATGGTCAGGATATCCGGGAGATGTCACGCGGAGAGCTGCGCAGTCTGTTCGGTATGGTGTTGCAGGACACCTGGCTGTTCGGCGGCACAATCCGCGATAATATTGCTTATGGACGCGAGCATGCGACCGAGGCGGAGATTGTGCAGGCAGCCGAAGCTGCACGGGCGGACCATTTTATCCGCACACTGCCGGAAGGCTATGATACCGTGCTGAATGAGGAAGCATCGAACATTTCCCAGGGGCAAAAGCAGCTGCTGACGATCGCCCGCGCCATACTGGCGAATCCGTCGATTCTGATCCTGGATGAGGCGACGAGCAGTGTCGATACCCGTACCGAAGTGCTGATTCAGCAGGCGATGAACGAGCTGATGCAGGGACGGACGAGTTTCGTCATTGCGCACCGGTTGTCCACGATTCGCGGAGCGGATCTGATCCTGGTGATGAACCATGGTGAAGTGATCGAGCAGGGAACCCATGAGGAACTGCTGGAAAGCGGCGGATTCTATGCCGACCTGTACAACAGCCAGTTCTCCGGACAGGAAGCCGGCTGAGATCGGTAACGGGGCTGCAGGGATTCAGCATACCAAGCGATGTAATAGTGAAAGGATGAAAAGGCCCGTTGACTGGATAATACCAGATGGTATCCGGTTAACGGGCTTTTTTGGACAAATTGGAGAAAATCCGTGTACGCAGGATATCTGTGTGTGAGCATAGAAACTGCAAATCCTTATACTTCTCAGTGATCGGCAGAAGTATTCGCGGATAAGCCGGCGCTGTACTCGTCGAAGCTTTTTCCCGAATTGACCCAGCCGATATTGATCGCTTCCCACAGATAGAGGGAGGCAGCAGTCGGATAAGCGGCCCAGTTCAGCTCATGCTGCTGGGTATAGCCGGCATCGTCGCGTTCCTCCATGTTATGCAGCCAGCGGGCCGCGCGCTGCAGTCCGGCATCGCCATGAGCAAGGATGCCGGTGCGCCCGAGGCTGAAGATCAGGAACATCTCGGCTGTCCAGCGCCCGATGCCCTTTACCGCGACGAGCGCCTTCATCACTTCTTCGTCAGGCAGGTTATCCAGCTGGTCCAGCGGCAGTTCCCCGCTCATGACCCTGTCGCACAGATCGCGGATATAGCGGATTTTGAACATCGAGACCCCGACCGAACGCAGCTGCTCATCCGATAATGCAGCCATCGTACACGCGCTCATCTCCGGTCCGCACAATTCGGTAACCCGCCCCCAGATCGTCGCCGCCGCCTTGACCGACAGCTGCTGGGAAATAATCGAGGAGACCAACGACACAAACGGATCAGCCCGCAGCGGAATCTCCAGCGGCCCAATCAACTCAATCAACCGCCCAAGCCTCGGATCAGCCTCCCTAAGCTCACGCATATTCGCCCCCTCCAACTGAAGCACCATCCGCACCGCCCTGGATCGATCCGATGACTGCCTATCAGAACTGCTCATAAATAACCCTCCCCTAGCTGCCATGACAGCGATATAGATGTATTGTACCAGCTAACCAACAGAAGAGAACCCTTCCTTCAAATCGCAAATGTAGATCTTCGGAGAATAACATTTAAAAAATCCGATCCATCGACCAACCAAACTGTCTTACAGAGACCACCCTAATTTACCCACTAACGACGAAGAAATACAGCTGCTCCACCAATACTGAGGTATTATGAAGCTAAAGCTAAACGCGAAGTAAATCAACAAGCAGCCAATGACATCATTCCACGTAACGCAAGAAAGGAAATAAGAGCAAAGGACGACCTTTAAGCCTGGAGATCCCCATTTCCAAGATCCAATTCAGGGATCTCCGGCTTAACCGGAGGACGTGCTCTTATTCCTTTCTGGAGTGAATGCTGCAATCCCCGCCACGGCACTAAGCTAAACGTTGAATAAATGCCGCACACTCCCTTAGCACGCTACTCTGAAGTCCTCAAAAGAAAAAGCCACCATGATGACTCATCAGGTGGCTTCCTCCATCATATAACATTCAAACCGCTGTTTTAATGAATACTCCTCTTTTCAAAATTCCCGCCAATGACTTCACTCACATGCTCGACTGCGAGGAAAGCTGTCTCATCAATATCATGCACAATATTGCGCAGTTTGGCGAGTTCCAGACGGCTGACCACGCAGTAGATTACCTGTGTGTCTTCCTTCGAATAACCGCCCTTGGCATACATGAAGGTTGTGTTGCGTCCAAGACGGTCCATGATCGCCTGGGAGATTTCCTCGTATTCCTGGGAGATGATGGTGACGGATTTGGATTCTTCCAGACCCTCAACCACAATGTCCATTACCTTGGCGGCGATGTAATAGGTGAAAATGGAGAACATCGCGGAATCCCAGCCGAAGACGAATCCGGCAGCCGCAAAGATAAATACGTTGATAAGCATAACGATCTGTCCAACCGGCATATGGAATTTCTTGGACAACAGGATAGCGACAATTTCGGTTCCGTCGAGCGAGCCGCCGAACCGGATAACAAGCCCGATCCCGAAGCCGAGAATCACGCCGCCGAACATGCTGGCGAGCATCTTGTCATCGGTGAGTGCAGGCACATCGTGCAGGTAGACAGTCATTAATGACATGACGGCGATACCGTATAAGGTGGAAAAGGCAAACGTCTTACCGATCTGCTTGTAGCCGATAATCAGAAACGGTACGTTAATGATAAAAATGAATATCCCGAGCTGAATCGAAGACAGCTCTGATAAAATAATCGAAATACCGGTGATTCCGCCATCAATTACACTATTCGGAATCAGGAAAATCTCCAGCGCAACCGCCATCATCACGGCACCTGTGGTGATAAAGATGAACTTGGCGAGCAATTGGGCAAAGGTAAGCTTACGGTGTCTTCTTGGCATACGCAATCCTCTCTCTCCAGTAATGTAGGCAGGATTGTTGATTAATTCCATACGCGCTGCAATAGCATTCCTGTCGATCACGATCCGGATCGCAGACCGGATTATAGACAGTTATAAAGTAAATACAGTCCAGGTGTTTGAAAGCCCCTGTATTATACGTAAATATACTGTAACCGGATAGCGCCTGTATCGAACTATTCAACAATATTTACTTATCTCAAATTGAAAATGATAAGCTACCTATATAAATTATATCATAAAACAAGCTGCAAACCCAATAAAAAGCAAAATTTAGTCAATTAATTGCAAAAAGGGCAGATTTCACGACTAATTCCTATTATATCTCATCCAATCACTGAAAATATACCGGAATGTCCTGAAATCGCTTGCGAGCGATTGAAAAGTATTCTATGGCAGCTGATTATTCCCTATTATCGACAGGAGGAATTCATCATGTATAGCAAAGGCTTATTGATCTATAACGGCAATGCGGGTTCGGTAGACAGCGCACAGGTTGGAGCGGTGCTTGGTATTCTGTCTGCGGAGCTGCCCGAACTGAATGTACGGCGTACGAGCGAGCCGGGAGAAGCCCAGCAGATTTGCAGCGAGCTGGGAGAGCAGTACGATGTACTGTATATTCTGGGCGGAGATGGAACAGTGCATGAATGCGTGAACGGGCTGGCTGTACTGGATTCGCCTCCGGTCATCGGAGTACTGCCCGGCGGTACATGCAATGACTTTTCCCGTACATTATGGATGCCTCAGCAGCTGCCGAGAGCGGCGGAGGTGCTCAATGAACGGCGCACCCGTACAATGGATATCGGTACTGCCAATGGGCACTATTTTACCAACTTCTATGGAATCGGGCTGATCTCGGAGACGTCCCAGAATATTAACTCGGATATCAAAGGGGCCTTCGGCAAGCTGGGATATTTTCTCAGTACCCTGCAGACGGTGCGGACAGCAGAGCCATTCCGGTTTGAACTGAGTCATGACGGAGGAGAGATTGCCGGTGAAGCGGTGATGATCTATGCTGCCAATGGCCGCTATCTCGGGACCAATCCGCTGCCATTTCACGATGAGTCACTGGAGGACGGACTGCTGGATGTGCTGATTATCCGGGAAGCGGGACTGCCGCTGCTGCGAGAGCTGCTCAGTCGCAAGACGCCGGGCCAGTGGAGTCCGGAGAGCAGTACGATCGAGTATATCCAGACGAGCCGCCTGAATATCCGGACCGAGCAGCCGATGCCGGCGGATACGGATGGGGAAATTTATCTGGAGACGCCAGCAGAGCTGGGCGTGCTACCAGGCAAGCTGACTTTTCTGGTTGGCGAACAGCCGGTCTCGGGCTGATTGACAGGTGACTGAGACGACAGATCAGGCAACTAACTCTAGCGATTTGGTATGCTATCCCCCATAATAGGAGAGAGCAAGGTAGAGTCGAAGCGAGGATGCACAGCAGGAATAGCCGCAGAGCTGCCGGAGCGCTTCCATAGAGGGAAGCGCTCTTGGCCTGGATAAGGCAGAATCGTTTCGCCGATCAGCATGAAATTGGGGGAATGGAATAACATGTCACAGATTCAATCCGTATATTTTAACCATGATGCCGGTGTCGATGATCTGGTATCGCTGTTTATGCTGCTGCAGATGGATAATGTCCGCCTGACCGGCGTCTCGGTTATTCCGGCTGACGGCTATCTGGAGCCGGGAGCGGATGCCAGCCGCAAAATTATCGACCGTTTTGGTACCTATGCACCGGAGACGGCCAAATCCAATTCACGCGGCAAAAATCCGTTCCCGCCGGCATGGCGGATGCATACCTTTTATGTAGATGCACTGCCGATTCTGAATGAATCCGGTACGATGGAAGCACCGCTGTCCGAACTGCCGGCTCACCGCCATATGATTCGTCAGCTGCTGGCGACCGAAGGCAAGACGACGCTGCTGTTTACCGGACCGCTCACCGATCTGGCGCGCGCGCTGGATGAAGCGCCGGAGATCGAAGACAAGATCGACAAGCTGGTCTGGATGGGCGGCGGATTCGAGCGCGGCAATGTGGATGAGCCCGAGCATGACGGTACGGCAGAATGGAATGTGTTCTGGGACCCGGAAGCCGCTCACCGTGTATGGCAAAGTGGCATCGAGATTGATCTGGTCGCCCTGGAGAGCACGATCAAAGTGCCGCTGGATCTGAAGATCCGCAAGCGCTGGGCATCCGAGCGCCGGTATGAAGGTGTCGATTTCCTCGGCAACTGTTATGCCTGCTGCCCGCCGCTCGTCCATATGGAGAACAATTCCACCTACTACTTCTGGGATGTGCTGACGACACTATCGATCGGCAAGCCGGAGCTGGTGAGCAAGAAAACGATCAACTGCATCGTCATTCCGGATGGTCCTTCCCAGGGCAGAACGGTAGAACAGGCAGACGGACGTCCAGTGAATCTGGTATATGATACCGATCCGCAGGCGTTTTCGGACTATATGATCGCACTGGCTCAAAAGGCGGCACCGGCACGTTACTGAAGCCCCTGGCAGACGGAACCTGACTGTGTTGAGATGAAGATATATGAAAGACAAGCATGCTGTCATATACATCCCCATATACAATCCAATCCCAAAAAAGCTGTTCCTCACGTATCCATCTGGGTACGCAGGGAACAGCTTTTTTGCATAATGGCAGATGGTTTACAGCCTGTCCGGTATGCCAGCTTCAACACCGGTATAAAATGATTATATTGGACTTCACCCGATCATGGTCTGTGCTTGCTGCCGGATCTGCATCAGCTGTTCACGGATGCGCACAACTTCGCCGACGATAATCAGCGCTGGATTGCCTAGCCGGGCGGCCTGTGCAATCGTATGGATATCTTCCAGCGTACCGGTCAGCACCCGCTGGACAGCGGTCGTGCCATTCTCGATAATGGCGACCGGCGTGTCGGCAGGCCGTCCATAGCGCACCAGTTCGGTACAGATCTGCTGCAGTTGGCTGACGCCCATGTAAATGGCCAGCGTATCCACGCTGCCGGCGAGCAGATCCCAGCGTACTCCATCTCCGGCGGATTCGCTGCCAGCTTCCGATTGTGCACGGCTGGCGGTCACACAGGCAAAGGAAGTCGCTATCCCGCGATGCGTCAGCGGAATATCCGCACCTGCCGCAGCGCCGATCGCTGCCGTCACACCGGGCACGATTTCATAGTCCATGCCATGCTCCTGCAGGAACAGCGCTTCTTCGCCACCGCGGCCAAAGACGAGCGGATCGCCGCCTTTGAGCCGCACCACATGCAGTCCGGCCGAAGCATGCTGCAGCAGTGCACGATGAATAGCCTGCTGACTCATATGATGCAGACCCGGAGACTTGCCGCAATAGATCCGACGTGCTTCCGGCCTTGCGTACTGCAGCAGTTCCTCGCTGACGAGCCGGTCATACAGAATCACATCGGCCTGCTCGATCCGCCGCAGCGCCTTGACCGTGATCAGCTCCGGATCGCCCGGTCCTGCGCCGATGATGCTTACCATTCCCTGTCCTCTGTTCATCGCATGGCCTCCTTATCATGATGAAATACGTGCCTGCTGCATCCTACCTGGCTGCCAGTGAAGGGAGTGTGATATAGATGGACCCGCTATGCTCGTCGATCTCGGTCGCAAAGGTATTCACACAGCCTTCATCCGGTTCCTGCACTCTGCCGCTGCGTAGTTCGATTTTCCAGTCATGCAGCGGGCAGTGAACCGTGGTGCCGCAGACCATGCCTTCCGACAGCTTGCCGCCCTTATGGGGACAACGGTTCTCGACAGCGTGAATACTGCCGTCGCTGAGCCGGAACAGGGCGACTTCCGTCTCTCCCAGGGTGAAGGTGCGTGACCCTTTGACATCGATATCGGAAATGTGGGCGATTTGCATTCTGTTCATCGCTGATTCCTCCTTGGATTAGTGGCGTGCCGGTGACGATCCGCTCAGTGCTGCTGCTCCGCTCAGTGCTGCTGCTCCGCTCAGGTCTTCAAAATTTTTGCGCAGGCTGTCGTCTTCGATAATCTTTTTCCATGGATCGGTTGTATAGCTCAGTGTCTCTTCGATCCGGCTGACCAGCGCCTGACGGGTATCTGCATCGGCCAGCTTTTCCTTGATGAGCTCCAGACCGACACGTTCTATCCAGGCGGCGGTACGCTCATTCCAGCGGGCACTTTCCCGGTAATACTGGAGAAAGGCAGATGTCCACTCCATGACTTCATCCTCTGTCTTCACCGTACGCAGCAGCTCACCGGCACGGATCTTCACACCGCCATTGCCGCCCACGTACAGCTCCCAGGCGCCGTCCAGGGCAACGATGCCCACATCCTTGATACCGGATTCGGCGCAGTTGCGCGGACAGCCGGAGACCGCCAGCTTGACCTTGGCAGGAGCATCCATGCGTTCAAATGCTTTTTCCAGCCTGATCCCCATACCCATCGCATCCTTGGTACCAAACCGGCAAAAGGTATCGCCGACACAGGTTTTGACGGTACGCAGCGTTTTGCCGTAGGCGTGGCCGGATGGCATGTCCAGCTCTTCCCAGATCTTCGGCAGGTCTTCCTTTTGAATGCCGAGCAGATCGAGGCGCTGTCCGCCGGTGAATTTGACGAGCGGTACATTGTATTTCTCTGCGACAGCGGCGATTTTCATCAGATCGGCAGGTGAAGTGACGCCGCCATAGATGCGGGGCACGACCGAGTAGGTGCCGTCTTTCTGGATATTGGCGTGATAGCGTTCGTTGGTGAACCGGGATTCCTTTTCATCCTCGTATTCGCCGGGCCACAGCATGCCCAGATAGTAGTTGAGGGCCGGGCGGCATTTGGAGCAGCCTTCCGGTTCGGCCCAGTCCAGCACATGCATCACTTCACGTACGGTTTTGAGTCCCATGCGCTGGATCTCGGACACCACTTCGTCCCGGTCAAGTGAGGTACAGCCGCAGATGCCTTCCTTGACCGCGGCCCCGGCATTGTCGCCGGCGTACAGCTGCAGCAGTCCTTCGACGAGCGGTGCACAGCCGCCGCAGGAAGCGGATGCTTTGGTGCAGGCTTTGAGCGACTTCATCGTATTGCAGCCTTTGTTCTGAACCGCATCGCCGATAGCAGCCTTGCTGACTCCGTTGCAGCCGCAGATAATCTCGTCATCCGGCATACTTTCCAGCCGCTGGAGCGGAGAGACGGCAGCAGCTCCGGCGGCTGGCTGGCCGGTGAGCAGTTCTTTTTCACGGCCCTTGACCGATTCACCGCTCTTGATCAGGGAGAAGAGGGAGGCGCCATCCGATGTGTCTCCGAACAGTACGGCACCGATCAGCCGTCCGTCCCGCATAACGAGTTTTTTGTAAATGCCATCGATATCGTCCTGTATCCGCAGCGACCGGGTATCCGGTGTATCCTGGAACTCACCGGCAGAGAATACATCCACGCCGGATACTTTGAGCTTGGTAGAGGTGACAGAGCCTTCATACGGCAGCGTCTCCACACCGGCGAGCCGCTTGGCGAGTACGGTTCCCTGTTCATACAGCGGAGCTACGAGTCCGTAGCCGATTCCCCGGTGCTCTGCGCATTCGCCGACCGCCGAGATGCCCGGTACGTTGGTGCGCATATAATCGTCGACGAGAATGCCGCGTCCGATATTCAATCCGGCGGATTGGGCCAGCTGGATATTCGGACGAATGCCGACTGCCATGACGACCAGATCGGCTTCCAGCGAGGTACCGTCGGTAAAGCGCAATCCCTGTACCCGGCGCTTGCCGGTCAGTTCGACGGTGCGCTTGCTCAGCAGAAATTTCATACCCTGTGCTTCCAGCTCCTGCTGCAGCATCAGTCCTGCCGGACGATCGAGCTGGCGATCCATCAGATGCTCATTGATATGGATGACCGTGACGTCCATACCCAGATTGAGCAGCCCGCGAGCCGCTTCCAGTCCGAGCAGCCCGCCGCCGATGACAGCGGCTTTTTGATGCGTTCGGGCTGTCTCCATCATTGTCTCGCAGTCCCGGATATCGCGAAAGCCGATCACTCCGTCTTTGTCCGCGCCGGGCAGCGGGGGGATAAAGGCACTGGAGCCGGTCGCCAGGATCAATTCATCGTAGTCGGCGGTGATGCCTTTGGATGAGATGACCCGACGGGCGGTTGGATCAATCTGCACGACCGGATCGCCGGTATGCAGGGTAATGGCATTGTCGGTATACCAGTCCAGCTGGTTGATGATGATATCATTCATATCTGCTCCGCCCGCGAGTACGGACGACAGCAGTATCCGGTTATAGTTGGGATGCGGTTCTGCACCGAAAATGGTAATCTCATAAGCTTGCGGAGCCAGCTTGAGCAGATGCTCCAGCATGCGTACACCGGCCATTCCGTTGCCGGCCAGTACCAGCTTTTTGATCGGTTGGTTGTTCTCTCTCATCCGAATCTCTCCCTCCAGGTATCCATTCATCTCTTGTATATGACGGAGCGGCTGTTTGCTGACAGAACAGACAATAGATGATGAAAATAGAAAAAGCCTGTCCGGTTACACAGCAGGCAGGGCGCAGCAATAGCGCAGCTTGCAGTATAACGGAACAGGCTTCATTGCCGTCCTATCAGATACATCGTTGTATCCTCTCGTTACTTATGCGCTAACTATAAGACATGTATAAATATGTGTCAATATAAATAACATAAAAATTTTATTTGAAATTATAAGTTAATTATGTTTACATGAAAAATATCAAAAACTGTATTTTATTTCATTCTTACCAGTGATTTATCCATAAAAAAGCTTATTCCCAAATAACATGTGAGCTTTTCTGCTGCACCAGATGGACCAGGACAGGAGGGAGTATCTGTATAATGCGTTCCTTACTCGTTATTCGAATGGAAAATATCATGGATGATCCGAATCGGGCAGCAGCGGGCCTATTCCCCGAGATGATGCTGGAAGAGAACGGTTATCAGGTACAGGTCGCCGATGGAGACAGCTCTACCCGCGTGCTCCGGCTGCTTGGGGAAGCGGATGCGGCCGTGCTGGACCTGCCGATTGAGGAGATCCCCGAATGGGAAAAGCTGCTGTCGCAGTCCCGGCCGATTCCACTGCTGTGGTGGTGCAGTCAGCAGACCGCCTCTTCCTCTGTGGAAGCCTGTGAGACCGAGATTGCGATAGACGGCATACTTACGCCTTCGATGTGTGACCGTGAGCTGCACTGGGCTCTGCATTTTGCAGCCAGGCAGTGCATGGAGCGGCAGCAGTGGGCCAGTGAGCGCAGCCAGCTGCAGTCCCGGCTGGAAGAGCGCAAATGGATCGACATGGCCAAAGGCATCCTGGCCGACATGAAAAATATTTCCGAAGCGGAAGCCTATGACCTGCTGCGCAAAAAGGCCATGAATGAACGTAAACGCATGGTAGATGTGGCGACCGCCATCGTCAAAGCGCATCAGCTGCTGCAATCGTAGAGCCAGAGGAGGAATCTGACATGAACATGACCGAGATACTCAAGGAAGTCGGGCGCGGCAAGCGCGGTTCCCGTGATCTAAATTACGAAGAATCGCTGCATGTCGCCAGTATGATAATGAACAGGCAGGCCTCCGATGTACAGGTCGGTGCCTTTTTTATGGCTGAACGCATGAAAATGGAAAATGTGGACGAGATGCAGGCATTTGTGGATGTATGCCGCCAGCTGTCCTGGCGGACACCTTTTCGCGGAGGGGGAGTAGACTGCGCCGGGCCGTATGACGGACGGGTTAAATCGTTTATCGCCGGGTTTGCCACTTCCTTTGTGCTGGCTGCTGCAGGTGTGCCGGTGACGCTCCATGGCAGTGAACCGCTGCCGCCCAAATGGGGAGTGACCCTGCCGTTGCTGCTGCGTGAGATGGGTGTGGATACCCATCATCTCACCCGTGATCAGGCACTGCATGCGGCGGCCGAGACGGGGCTGCTGTTCGTGGCGGCCGAGCAGTGGTGTCCGCCCCTTGGCGACCTGCGCCAGCTGCGCGAAGAGATCGGTGTGCGTACCGTGCTTAATACGGCCGAGAAGCTGATGAACTATAGTCAGGCGCCGTATCTAGTATACGGCGTATTTCATAATACCTTTTTTGAGCGCATGTCCAAGCTGCTGCTGCGGCTGGACTATGAACGGGCCTTTATCGTGCAGGGGCCGGAAGGCTCGGAGGATCTGTTCATCGACCGTCCGACCCGTACGTATCGCGTAGAGAATGGGGAAGCCCGGTTGGAGATTATTGATCCGGAAGCGTACTTTCTCGATATGTCTGTACCGGAGATGAACTGGACCGCGGCGACGCAGATCGCTGTGACCGAGCAGGTACTTGCTGGCACCGCCGACCGGGCCTTTACCCACCAGGTATTGCTGAATAGCGCCTACCGGCTCTACCTTGCCGGCAGAGCCGGTTCGGTCGAACAGGGCGTCTATGATGCTAAAGCCCTGCTGGAGAGCGGACAGGCCCGTCAGCTGTACCTGCAGTGGGGCAGTCTGATGCGCGGTGAGCAGCCGAATATGCTGCCGACCGGCAGTGTATACTGAAAGACAGCGGAATATATACAAAAAAGCAGCCGCTTCACCGGAATCCGGGAAGCGGCTGCTAGGCATGCTATTTCGGTACAGACGCTGTATCCATGATTCGGCGATCAAAGCCTGTCACTGAATCGGTACACAGTCTGTTATTGATTGTTTTCGTTGGTTTCATCATTGGAAGTTACCGGTTTGCGGGTAATCTCCAGCTTGCGATAGCGGCGCACACCGCGGCGCAGAACACGAATGCTCAGGTTCTCGAATTCATACACAGCACCGGCCGGAAGGTCGGGACGCTGGCCGTATAACCAGCCGCCAATTGTATCGAGTTCTTCATCATCCAATTCGATATTGAGAATATCGTTCACGCGGTTAATAAATACTTTACCATCCACGATCAGATGATCTTCATTGATCCGCTGAATCTCATCCTCTTCATCCGCATCAAATTCGTCACGAATCTCACCGACGATTTCTTCCAGAATATCCTCGATCGTGATCATACCCGAAGTGCCGCCGTATTCATCGACCAGAATCGCAATATGCGTGCCTTCCAGCTGCATCCGCTTGAGCAGATCCTTAACCGGAATCGTCTCGGATACGGACATGACCGGATGGATCAGGGAAGCAACATTCAGATTCGCCTGCTCTTCAGCCGCGAGGAAGAACTGCTTGGTATTGATCATGCCGACAATATTATCCTTGCTGCCTTCAGCAACCGGGAAACGGGTGTACTGCTCTCTGCGGATAATCTCGCGGTTCTCGGCAGGAGTCTTGTCGGTGAACAGACAGACCATATCGGTACGCGGCACCATCAGTTCCTTGGCGATCATCTCGTCAAAGGCAAAGATACGGCTCACGTAGCCAAATTCACTCTGGTTGATCTTGCCGCTCTCGTAACTCTCGTTCAGAATGATCTGAAGTTCCTCTTCCGAGTGGGCTTCTTCATTCTCGCTGGCAGGTTTTAGACCGATCAGACGGCACAGGCCGTTCGCCGATCCGTTCAGCAGCCAGATGAACGGGTACATGATGCGGTTGAAAATAATAATTGGACGTGCCGTATAGAGGGTCACCAGCTCCGCTTTGCGAAGGGCTACGGTTTTTGGTGTCAATTCACCGACCACCACGTGGAAATACGTTACCAGAATCAATGCGATTGCATAGGACAAAATATGCGACACCGCTGCAGGTACATCCATATCATGGAATACCGGTTCCAGTACCGCTTCAACGGTAGGCTCCCCGAGCATACCAAGTCCGAGTGCCGTAATGGTAATCCCCAGCTGACACGTGGACAGGTAGGCATCCAGATTGGAAATGACCTGTCTGGCCGCGACTGCGCTTTTGTTCCCTTCGGCGATGAGCTGGTCGATCCGGCTCGGACGTACCTTTACAATTGCAAATTCCACAACAACAAAAAACGCCGTACAAATAATCAAAATAACGAACAAGGTCAGATTAAGACCTATATTTATACCACCGTCTGACAAAAAAATTCTCTCCCTTCGTGCGTTTGCGCACCGATACAATTTGGATGATAGTATTCTGCCGTATGGCAGCTCCGTGACGACGAGAAACCTCGCTAAGAACAACGTACGGATACATTATCCATATAATTGGACCGGTACTTGAGCGCAGCCAGGAGCAGACGCTTAAGCAAGAGGGGTATAGAGGAAAGCAGATGAGCGCGATCTATCGCCACAATCCGTGTCTGGCCTGCAAAAAAAGCCGTCAGTGACATCAGCGCCGGCAGATTCGGCAGATCATTGCCGTCATCTGTATTGCAGGCATGGCGTGCCGAGCCGAATGACATATTGCACGGACTGATACCGTTCGTAACGGCAAAGTCATAATCTGTTTCGTCCGCCGATTGAAACGGCAGGCAGAACAGCAGCATGACCAGGCTAAAGAGCAGTGCACTCATCTGCCGCCTTCGTGAAGGTAAATTATCCAAGTAGCATCTCCCATTTGTCGGGACGGCAGAGCCGTCCGTTATCGTAATCCCTGTACCATTAAGGCACAAAAATGACATTAGTTAAAGTTATACGTATTTTACAGGATATCGTTTCAAAAACCAATGTTCTTTTTTTGCGGGTTACATGGCCAGCAGAATAAAGAAGACGATTGCCAGCACAAAACGGTAGATGGCGAATACGGTCAGCGACAGACGTTTGAGCAGACTCAGGAATGTTTTGATCGCAATCATGGCCACGATAAAGGCCGTAATAAATCCGGCAGCGAAGAAGCCGAAATCATCCATGCTCAGGAACTCGGCACTCTTGTAGAGATCATAGCCGGTTGCACCGAACATGATGGGTACGGACACGAGGAAGGTGAATTCGGCGGCAGCGACGTGGGATACGCCGAGCAGAATCCCTCCGGAGATCGTTGAACCCGAACGGGAGAAGCCCGGCCACAGTGCCAGACACTGGAACAGACCGATACCAAAAGCCTGCTTGTACGTAATATCATCGACCGTCATATTGCCTGCGCTGCGACCTTTGCGCCACTCGGCATAGATCATCAGCAGACCGCCGACCACGAGACTGTATACAACCGTCTGCGGACCGAACAGGTATTTTTTGATTACATCATGCAGCAGCAGTCCCACAACAACAGCCGGCAGCATGGCTAGTGCGATATGTAAGATATTGAGGCGGTGTGGAGCGCCTGGACGATTGTCCTGTTTAAGCCGTCCGCGGAACAGATCGGGAATTGTCATCAGGATGTCGATGAATTTGCGCCAATACAGAACGACAACGGCGAGTACGGCACCGAGCTGTACGACGATTTCAAATGATTTGACCTGCTCGGAATTCTCGTCCAGTCCCAGCAGAAAAGCGGTCAGAATCATATGACCTGTACTGGACACCGGCAGGAACTCGGTGAGCCCTTCGATAATACCCATAATAATGGCTGAAATAATATCCACGAATGGACCTCCTTTGGATGTGTATTTGCATGGATAGCAAATACCTGACTTGGTTTACATAAACAATGACGCCTATTTCCAACATGATGTTCGGTTTGCAGAAAGCAAACCACGCTTCTACCATAGTATGAGAAAAAGTAGGCACCAGTCAATTTGCCGTCTGTCCGTTGACAGGAGCGGATTTTGGGCTGCCTGGCTGGGTTCTGAACTGAAAGGACTAGGACAGGTTAGCCACCAACCAAAAGGAATCGCTTACATCGGATTTTAGGGTTATTTTGGGATGGGAATGCGGTCGAAAGCTGTCGATTAATTTATTTGTGACAAACCGATAGAAATGTTGAAATTCAGAACCCTTATTGAATATATGTAGTATATAAGAAGAGAACATTGCTTACTGACGCGCTTCCGTTAAGATAGGTGCAGGCTCTTTGGCAAACATCTGCAGACAAGGGCCGAATACAATCCCGGCATATACCCATTACCAAAAGGAGTGATTTATCATGGCTTTTGTAATTAACAATCTGACAGATAACAGCAATACGGTGATCAAGGAAAAACTGGGCAGCTTTACGGTGCTGGAATACATAAAGGATCTCAGCACCACCTCGGTAATGGACGCTACAGCGCAGTATTACATGTCCCACAGCAATATGCACCGCAAGCAGCTAATGATCGAACTGAACAACAGTGAGATCATGATGAAGGCAGGCGCGATGCAGTACACCGTCGGCCGGATGGAAATGACGACCGGGATCAAGGATGCGGGAGGAGCAGTTCGCAGCTTTTTCGGCGGAGCAGCAAGCGGGACAGGTGCGATCAAGCCGCTCTATAAAGGAACAGGCACCATTCTGCTGGAACCTACCTACAAATACATCTGGCTGATCGATGTGGACAACGACGAAGTGGTGATCGAAGATGGACTGTTCCTCGCATGCGAGACTTCACTGCGCATCGGCGTAACTGCACGCAGCAATCTGTCATCTGCCGTGCTTGGCGGGGAAGGTCTGTTTAATATGAGCGCCCGCGGCAAGGGCGTCATCGCGCTGGAAGCACCGATTCCGTCGGAAGAAGCAGTTGTGGTGGAACTGCAAAATGATGAACTCAAGGTGGACGGCAACTTTGCGATGATGTGGTCGAACTCGCTGAACTTTACTGTGGAACGCTCCGGCAAGACCCGTCTGGGCTCGGCTGCTTCCGGCGAAGGACTGGTCAATGTATACCGCGGCACCGGTATGGTCTGGCTGGCCCCGCTGGCGGCATACAGCTAATCCGCAGACGGTGAGAAAGACCTTTTTTCAGAAACAGGTATGAAAATATAAAAAAGGACTAGTCAAATCCAAAATATTCTGTTATGATTATATCAGGAATTAGAATAAGTCTAAATTTAAAATAAAGAAAAGAGGAATTAACCATGACAACTGTAAATAATCAAACCCATACATCCGAGAATACACAGATCGATTCCCTTTATAACGCACTGAACATTCAAATCGCCAACTGGTCCGTACTGTACACCAAGCTGCACAATTTCCACTGGTATGTTAAAGGCGAGAACTTCTACACCCTGCATGCCAAATTCGAAGAGCTGTATGATCAGGTAACCGGTCATATGGACGATGTGGCAGAGCGCCTGCTGGCTATCGGCGGACGTCCGGTCGCTACCATCAAGGAACAGTTGGAGCTGTCCACACTGCTGGAAGCAACAGGAAATGAAACTGCCAACCAAATGGTCGTTTCCGTTGTGGAAGACTTTGCTACCCTGTCCGGTGAGATGAGCGAAGCGATCACACTGGCTGAAGAGCTGGCTGACCACCCAACTGCCGACCTACTGACAGGTATCCGCGGTGAAGTGGAGAAAGCTGCCTGGATGCTCAACGCTTACCTGGGCCGCTAATCTGCAGCTCAGCCGTATACAGCAATCCACCCCTTTTGACCTGTAATAACTGCTGAGGCAGTCCGGTTCATACCCCCTTATGAACAATAACGAATACTATTTGATTTATGCATGGCCTTACATCAGCCTGCCGGGTAGCGGATCTACTACCTGGCAGGCTTTTTGCTGTGTTTTGTGTGCTGATTTTGTGACAGTTTGCTGTTGTTACTGCCAGATCACTTCTGCTTCACGTATAATGGGTAGAAGCTTATATTAAGTAAGTTCATTTGACGAAGATACAGGACCATCAGCGGCCTTCATCCGGAAGCGCCGTTTATCCGTATGTACAGGATAGATTTAATGAAATCCATAAAATAATGAGGTGGACGAGATGGCGGTAACCTATCCGCTTGTTCAGGAAGCAGAATCCTTTATCCGTGTGTGTTATGAAGAACTTGGCAAAAGTGAAGCCGAGACGGCCACGCGGCTGGAAGCAATATATGAAGAAATTGAGCGTGAGGGCATCTATACCCATACGCTGGAAGAGCTGAGTCACGGTGCCAAAATGGCCTGGCGCAACAGCAACCGTTGTATCGGCCGCCTGTTCTGGGATCATCTGGATGTACGCGATGCCCGGCAGGTGGAAGGTACCGACCAGATTGCTGCCGAGCTGCTGGAACATATCCGGTATGCAACCAATGGCGGCAAAATCCGTCCGACGATCACCATTTTCCGTCCGCGTGATGCACAGGGGCGTGAGACGCGCATCTGGAATCATCAGCTGATCCGGTATGCCGGCTATGAGACGGAACAGGGGGTAAAAGGAGACTCTTCTTCCCTGTCCTTTACACGATTCTGTCAGCATCTGGGCTGGAAGGGAGCAGGCACTGATTTTGATGTGCTGCCGCTGGTTATAAGTGAGAATAACGACGCTCCCCAGTGGTACAATATTCCGATGCAGGATGTGCTCGAAGTACCGATGATACATCCGGATTTTCCGGAATTTACAGAGCTCGGGTTGAAATGGTATGCTGTTCCCATTGTGTCCGAGATGCGGCTGAATATCGGCGGGATTCAATATACGGCTGCGCCGTTTAACGGATGGTATATGGGTACAGAGATTGGCGCCCGCAACTTTGCCGATGAGCACCGTTATAATTTGCTGCCGGCGATGGCCCGGATCATGGGGCTGAACACGGTCAGCAAGTCGACACTGTGGCAGGATCGTGCACTCGTGGAACTGAACGCCGCGGTATTGTATTCATACAAGCAGGCCGGCGTAAGCATCGTGGATCATCATACGGCAGCTTCGCAATTTGAGAAGTTCGAGCAGCGTGAGGCGGCAGCCGGGCGTGAAGTGACCGGGAACTGGGTATGGCTGATTCCGCCCATGTCTCCGGCCACGACGCATATTTTCCATCGTCCGTATCCCAACCGGACGGTCACGCCGAATTTCTTTTATCAGGACAAAAAATATGAGCGGAGCGAGACCGGAACCACGGATGGAGGCGGCTGCCCGTTTCATTGAGAGGATGACTAATTAGAACATGCTAGGATTCGGAAAAAGCAAGGGCTCGCACCGGATGAGCCAGCAGATGCAGAGCTTTGTGAATCCGGCCCGGTTGATACCGATGGGATTTGCAGTTATGATCCTGATCGGTACGCTGCTGCTCCGGCTGCCGCTGTCCAGCGCTAACGGCAAGTCTGTTGACTGGTTGAATGCCCTTTTCACGGCGACGTCTGCAGTATGTGTAACCGGGCTTGCTGTACTGGATACCGGCACGGATTTTTCCGTATTTGGACAGGTCGTGATTATGGTGCTGATCCAGATCGGAGGTCTGGGCTTTATGACATTCGGGGTATTATTTGCCGTTTTGCTGGGCAAGCAGATCGGGCTCAAGCAGCGGCTGATGATTCAGCAGGCGACCAATGCTTTCTCCACGCAGGGACTGGTCAAGCTGTCACTGAACATTTTCCTGATCGCCTTTGTACTGGAATCGGTAGCGATGATTACGCTGGCGCTGCACTGGACACCGGAGCTTGGCTGGAAACATGCCTGGTACCAGGGTGCCTTTTATGCGATTTCTTCATTTAACAATGCGGGCTTTGCGCTGAGTCCGGATAGTCTGTCCGACCATGTCGGTGATCCGGTCGTAAATACCGTCGTGATTACCCTGTTTGTGATCGGTGGCCTGGGCTTTATCGTACTGACGGATATTTTGCAAAAGCGCCGCTGGCGCCGCTTCTCGCTCAATACCAAGCTGGTACTGACAGCGTCGCTGATCGCTACCGTATTTGGAATTTCCTTTGTACTGATAGCAGAGTGGAGCAATCCGGCGACACTGGGACCGCTGAGTACAGGGAAAAAGATCTGGGCGGCGATGTTCCAGGGGATGATGCCGAGGTCTTCCGGGTACAACACTATCCATATTGGAGGCCTGATGGCTGCGACCCAATTTGTTTTTATTATTCTGATGTTCATCGGGGCAGCCAGCGGATCGACGGGAGGCGGCATCAAAATCAACACCTTTGCGGTCCTGACCCTCTGTCTGTACAGCGTTGTTCGCGGGCGTACGGAGATTCATGCCTTTCAGCGGAAAATCAGCTTCGAAATGGCATTCCGGGCGCTGGCGGTTATTATGATCTCGTTTGGTATTGTGTGTGTGTTGACGATCCTGCTGGCGATTACGGAGAGTGGTTCCAGCGTTACATTCCTGGCGATTTTCTATGAAGCAGTGTCCGCGTTTGGTACGGTAGGTTCCTCGATGGGCCTGACGCCGAATCTGTCTCCTGCCGGAAAGCTGATTATAATTATCACGATGTTCATCGGACGTCTGGGTCCGCTGGCACTGGCCTTTGCACTGGCGCAGACGAAGCGTCCGGCCAAGTACAGCTATCCGGAAGAAAAGGTATTGATCGGTTGATACGCACAGAATGAGCGAATAGAATAAAAGCCTGTTTTCCTGCTTGGAGGTTGTGAACTCCGGCAGGACAACAGGCTTTTTCGGTTGGAGACAGAATAGAGAAATTACAGGCTGGCTCTGCCGTGAAAAGAAGGGCTGGTTAGTCTGCCCATCATTCGTTCATGGTGGGCAGGACAGCTTCAATTCATTCGCCGTTCCCACCAGTTGAGCAGCTTGCTCAGTGAATAGGTGAGGATCAGGTAAATGATCGCCGCCGTCAGATATGGTTCCCAGATGCGCATATATTGTCCGCGCATTACGTTGGCATAATACATCAGTTCCTTGGCAGCGATTACGGTGAGCAGGGAAGAGTCCTTGATCAGCACGATAAATTCATTACCAAACGCCGGAACCATCCGCTTGATCGCCTGAGGCAGAATAATGTAGCGCATCGTCTGACGGTGTGTCATACCAAGTGACAGGGACGCTTCGGTCTGTCCCTTTTCCACCGACTGGATACCGGCTCTGAAGATCTCTGCCGTATAGGCCGCCGAATTGAGCGTCATTGACAGTATCGCTGCGATCATCACATCCGTATGACCGACCAGCGCCGGTACGACGCCAAAATGCACGATCAGAATCTGGACGAGCAACGGCGTACCGCGGAAGAAATTGATATAACAGGCCGCCGGCAGCCAGAAGTAGGCGCGTGGCGACATCCGGCCAAAGCCGACGATCAAACCGAGCAGAGAGCCAAGAATAATGGAGAGAATGGAGATCCCGATCGTGAGCAGGGTTCCCCGCAGCAGCATGGGCAGATAATACAGGATGATATCAAAACGAAACTCCTGCATGGCTTAGCCTTTGGCCATGGCTGCTTTGAGATTGGTCAGATCCGGCTCTTCGCCAAACCAGGTTTTGTAGATCTCTGCGTACGTTCCATTGTCGATCACTTTCTGAATCGCCGGGTCCAGCTTGGCTTTCAGGTCACTGCCTTTGGGATAAATAATGCCGTAATACTCGGAATCGAAATTCTGGGAGTCTGCGATGCTCACCAGATTTTTATCCGGGTTGTTTTTGATATATTCACGCACCACTGCAATATCGGCGACGACCGCATCGGCTCCGCCGCTGTCCAGCTCCATCAATGCCAGCGCATTGCTTTCGAACTTGCTCAGACCGGCATTGTTGTCGCCCATGATGCCTGTCATCAGAATATCGGCGGTGGTGCCGTTCTGGACAGCGACTTTTTTATCCTTGAGGTCCAGCGCGGATTTTATCGGACTGCCCTGTTTGACCATAATGATATTGGTCGATTCAAAATAGGGAAGGGAAAAGTCATAGCTGTCCTTGCGCTCATCGGTAATCGATACCGAAGAGATGCCTGCCTGATACTCGGTGCCCTGGCGTACGCTCTCCAGCATCGTATCCCAGCCGACATTGGTCACTTCATGCTCCAGTCCGGCTTCCTTAATGACTGCTGCGATAAAGTCGATATCGAATCCTTTGACCTGATCCAGATCCATAAATTCCATCGGTGCATAGGAAGCGTCGGTAGCGAATTTGACAGGTCCGCTGGTTGCGGCAGGTTCACCGGTCTCACTGCTGGCAGCAGGAGCAGGGTCCTGTGCAGGTGGCTGCCCGCAGGCAGATACCAGACTTATTAACAATGTTAGGAAAATTAACAAATACCCCTTTTTCACTATGTAACCCCCTAATATTTGAATGTATATTAGAGATTCTAGCAAGAAATATAAGGGATAACAATGAAAATATGTGATATGTGTCAGTTTATTTTACATATAAATATGAAAAAATCTTTTTTACTAGGAATTAAAAATGATATCAGCAGATTTCAGTGCAGCAAATCTTCCATCCCATATATTTTCGTGATGAAGAATAATCTGCTCGGCAGTCAGTGTCCTGCTATCGAGTGTGCTGTGACTCTCCGCTGCTACAATATTATGCTGGTAACCGAGACTGTAGGCTGCGCGCAGAGTCGTGTCCAGACAGAATTCGGTCTGGGCTCCGGCGAAGATAAGCTGTTCGATCTCATGCTGCTGCAGCCATTCCAGCAGCTCGGTCCGGTAAAAGGAATCCCAGCGGGTTTTACGGATAACCGTATCTTCGGACATGCGGGACAGGTGGCTGCAGATCTGCCATTCCGGCGTATCCACGTATAGATCCTCACCCGGCGTATAGCTGGTATGCTGGATAAAGACCACCGGTACCTGCTGGCGGCGTGCTCCCGCAATTAGCTCATTCACGTTCGCAACCAGCGGTTCACGGCGGTATAATGCATTTTCCTCACCCATGAAAAAAATCTCCTGCATATCGATAATAATCAGTGCCTGCTTCATGGTGAATCATCCTCTCTTTAGCATGGTAAAGTATGTAACAAGCATCCATTATACCGCAAATTGGGCTATCGTCATGGATGCAAATTCCCGGTTCGATTCCGGCACTTCTGCACAGTGGATCCGGATCAGCCTAAGTCTGCTGAATGATTAGCGTTTTGAGCGGACTTATGGAACAATATATGTATAACCCAACCCGCTCCCAAGAGCCGGAGAAAAAGAACGAAAAGGATGGAGACATATGAACGAACAACGGATTGAAATCAGCAAAAACGTACTGACCGACTGTCTGGGTCTTCAGCCCGGCGAAACCCTGCTTGTCGTAACCGATGACAGCCGCAAGGAATTGGCAGAATCCCTGTATGAAGCAGGCAAGCGCCTCGGCGCCGAATCGATGCTGATGGTCATGCAGGAACGCAGCAAATCAGGCGAAGAACCGCCGGCCTCAATTGCCATGGCGATGATGAATGCTTCGGTAGCCGTCTGCGTCACCCGCTACTCCCTGACCCATACCTCTGCCCGCAAGCAGGCAGCTGCTGCGGGTGCACGTGTGGCGACCATGCCGGGCATTACCGAAGACATGTTCACCCACGGTGCAATCACTGCCGAGTATTCCAAAGTCAAAGAATTGACGGAAAAAGTCACAGCGATGCTGACCCGCGCTTCCACCGTACGAATCGAAAAGGACAGCTACAGCCTGAATTTCTCCATCGACAGCAGAGAAGGCGTACCGAGTACCGGGCTGTATCTGAATCCCGGTGAATCCGGCAATCTGCCTTCCGGTGAAGCGTATATCGCACCGCTGGAAGGCACCGCAGAAGGACAAATTTTGGCAGATGGTTCAGTGGCAGGCCTTGGCGCGCTGAGCAGTCCGCTGCTGCTGACGGTTGCGGAGGGCAGACTGACGGCCGCTGAAGGAGACAAAGGCGATGAACTGCTGCGTATGCTCGGAGATGACCAGGGGCGCATGCTGGGCGAGTTCGGAATCGGTACGAATGACAAAGCCCGTATCACCGGCATCGTACTGGAAGACGAGAAGGTATATGGAACGATCCATGTGGCCTTTGGCAGCAATAATACATTTGGCGGTACGGTAGCGGCAGGTGTACATATCGATATCGTGGTGAAGCAGCCGGATGTGTATCTGGATGATCAGTTGATCATGCGTGCCGGCGAGCTGCTGGACTAACGGACGGATACAGAGTACCAATTTGCGATAACGGCGGTGAACAGAAATGAAGACAACAGGAGTAACACTGCGCGAACTGCTGCAGATTCCGCTCCTTCGGAGCGCCAGCGTCATTAGCGGCGAGCGCGGACTGGAGCGTTCGGTACAATTTATCGATATTATGGAGACGCCGGATCTGGAAGGCTGGGTCCGAGAAGGTGTGCTGCTGATGACGACGGCCTATCCGATCCGGCATGAACCGGGACGGCTGTCCGATATGATCGTCGCCTTGTCAAAAGGGCGGGCAGCCGGTCTTGCGATCAAGCCGGCGCATTTTCTCCAGGGCATACCGGAGGAGGCGATCCGGTTGAGTGAAGAATGCGGACTGCCGCTGATCGAGCTGCCGCCGGATATTCCGTATACGGAGATCACCCAGGCGGTGATGGAACAGGTACTGGATCGTCAGGCTTCCATGCTGCGGCGGTCGGATGAAGTGTACCGCAAGCTGACCATGATGGTGCTGGAGAATATCGGCATCCAGGCGGTCAATGACCATGTCTCCGATCTGCTCAAGGCACCGGTCGCCGTGATTGATAACACCGGTGTCACTATCGTCTCTTCCCCGGTGGGCTGGGATTACCGGCAGGCAGATCATCCGCTCAGCTGGAACATCAATGTCGACCGGCGCAGCGTTGCCCGCCTGATCGTGGATAAGGAAAAGCTGGACGCGATGGAAGAGGTCGGTGTGGAGCAGGCACGGCTGGTACTGGCGCTGGAGCTGATGCGCAACAAAATCATCGAGGATACGGAGAGCCGTTTGCGCGGCAACTTTATCGATGAGCTGATGACCCCGCCGGTTCCACCGCGCCAGGAAGTGGAGCAGCGCGGACGCCAGCTCGGCATGAATCCGGCGCAGCAGTGGGAGATTGTCGTGATCGAAGGCCAGACCGCCCCGGAGGAAGAGTGGATGAATCATCTGCTGTCCATCGAGGCGGACAAATATGGAGTCCGTCCCCATGTGGAATTCCGCAGCAACCGTGCTATTTTGTTCCTGCCCACCCCGCCTCCGGAGCAGGAACAGGCTGCAGAAGGCGAAGAGCAGGAGATCCCGTGGGATACCATTATCGCTGGCTGGTTAAATGACCGTCAGGGCCATCTGCACGGCTACCGTGCAGGAATCGGCCGGCCGAAATGGCTGTGGGACATCCATCATGGATACAGCGAGGCACGCAGCGCACTGACCATCTCTCGCCGCTTGAGCGGAGGCGGTTCACTGACCGCATTCAAGGATGTGGAGATTTACCACCTGCTGCGCGGCTCGGTCGATGAGCGAGGTTTTGGCGAACTGTTCGACCGCAAGCTCGGCCGGCTCCGGCAGTACGATGAAGAGCATCACAGTGATCTATTGCGCACACTGTTCTTTTACCTGGACAGTCGCGGCAGCCTGATGGATACAGCCAACCACCTGTTTATCCACCGCAATTCGGTCAAGTACCGGCTCGACCGAATCCGCGATATCACCGGCATCGACCTGAACGACCCGCACCAGCAGTTTATCATTCATATGTGCCTGATCTATTACTACCTGATGGAGCATCCGGAAGGCTGATTGGATGTTCTGTCTGCCATAGATTCTACAACACCAAGCAATGCCCGGCCTGAAAAGCTGAGGCATTGCTTTTTTGTTGGACCTATAGGTGTATAGTTGCCGAATTTCAAATTTTAAGTAAAAAATATTAACTAATCAACCTTCAGCTCCGATAAGGTATTGTTGAGCTAGTTATTGACCAGTAGCTTTGGAACCTGCTATCGAATACAGCATCCTGACAATAGAATCTACAGAATATATGCGGGTTCATGAGAAACTGGCACTATTATGGATCATAGGACAGAGCCATGTCCGAGGGGGAATCAGGGGTTTATGAGAAGATTGGGTTTTAGGGAGAAAATGGTGATTTTCATCAGTCTGGTGATTATTATCGGCAGTGGAATGCTCGGGTACTATGCCGTGAAGAAAGCGGATCATCAGATCGTGGGGGCTGCGCAGAAAAAACTGCTCAGTGATCTGGACACCGGTATGCTGCTGATTGATGCCATGTATCCGGGGGAGTGGTCCGCACGGGATGGCAAGCTGTACAAAGGCACTACCGTCATGAACGACAACTTTGACTGGTTGGATACTTTTGGCAAGAAAACAGGCGATACCGCGACACTGTTTCTGCAGGATACGCGTGTAGCGACCAATGTGATCAAGCCGAACGGCAGCCGCGCGGTGGGCACGCAGATTTCCGATAAGGTGGGAAATGTGGTGCTCAAGCAGGGACAGCCGTATACCGGAGAAGCGGAAGTCGTGGGCCAGGTTAATCAGGCTGCCTATGTACCGCTTCACAATGCAGCAGGTGATATTATCGGCATCTGGTATGTTGGTGTGCCGAATGCTCCGTACGAGCAGGCCAGTAATGAATTTGAGCGCGGCATTATTCTATTCATTATTTGTGAAGTCCTCGCAGCGATCGTTGTGATCTGGCTGCTGACCAAGCGTATGCTGCGTCCGCTCACCATGATCACACGTGCCGCAGAGCAGGTCGCCGGCGGCAGCCTGCAGGTGGAACTGCCGGAAGTGCACAGCCGGGACGAGATTGGCAGACTGTCCGCTTCGATCCGTACGATGATGGATAATCTGTCCCATTTGATGCAGGATATCCGCCAAAATATGTATTCCTCGGCAAATCAGATCAGTTTCTCGTCCGAGCAGTTCTCGCGCTCTCTGGAAGAGATGAGCAGCTCGTACAGCCAGGTCGTTGTCAGCAACAAGGAAATGAATGAGAATGCCGAAGCCGGCAGCCGGGTACTGCATGATTCGATGGAGACGATGAATGCATTGTCACAGCTGATCCAGCGTGCAGCGATACGTGTGGACGGCGCCGTCCAGGATTCACAGTATACCCGTGAGACCGCCCAGCTGGGCAAGGAAACGATGGCCCAGACGATTGATGCGCTGGACAGCTTTGCCCGTTCTTCGGTGGAAAATGCTCGTATCGTCGGTCAGCTGGCGGAGTATTCCAAGGAAATCAAATCGATTGCCCATACCATCTCCGGTATTGCTGGCTCGACCAATCTGCTGGCGCTGAATGCTTCGATTGAGGCGGCACGCGCCGGGGAAGCAGGACGAGGCTTTGCCGTAGTTGCTTCCGAGGTACGCAAGCTGGCAGAACAGGCCAGCGAGGGAGCCAATTCGGTCGAAGAATTTACCAGCAAGATGAGCGATTCGCTCCAGCAGGCAGTTGAAATGCTCCAGCAGGGTCGAACGCATCTGGATACCGGACGTGCAGCCGCCCAGTCTTCCGGAGAAGCATTGGAAGCGATCTGGCAGGCGGTGGGTACAACGGCAGCTAGCGTACAGGAAGTATCCGTTATTGCCCGTGAAAAGGTAGAACATGCCAAGCATGTGACCAGCATGATGAGCAAGCTGGAAGAGACGATGGAACATACATTGTCCGCTTCCAATCGTGTGCTGGCAATTTCCGAGACGGCAGCGAGTGAACTGGAGACATTGGCCGCCGGTTCGCAGGAACTGGACGCGATGTCCAGCCAGCTGCAGTCGGCCGTATCCAAAGTATTATCCTGAGCATACAAATGCCCGCTGAACCGGTGGAATTACCACCGTGCGTCAGCGGGCATTTATAATAATCAAGGCAGTGTCTACTGCCTGATGCAGTAACCAATATGCGTAATCCGCCTATCGGTACTGGTCAGTAAAAGAGCAGCTGGCAGCTTACTGGCAGCCGGTCGGATTCCAGCGCAGATCTGAGGTGATCGGCAGTTCATGACTGACCGCCTGGATAATCTCCTCCGGATTGTCAGAGACGAACAGCCGGCTCAGACAGGATTCCCCGGTAAAGCCTTCGTTCATGCTGTGCCGAACCATCTCCAGCAGCGGATCGTAGTAGCCGCGAATATTGTACAGGCCGAGTGGTTTATTGTGAATGCCGATCTGGGACCAGCATAATACTTCGAATAGTTCCTCCAGGGTACCGAGCCCGCCGGGTAGTGCGATAAAGGCATCTCCCTGCTCCTGCATCATGGCTTTGCGTTCATGCATGCTGCCTACCTGTATCATCTCTGTTAATCCCTGATGTACCCGCTCACCGTGCAGCAGTCCGCCCGGCATAATGCCGGTCACTTCGCCGCCGGAAGCCAGTGCCGCATCCGCTACCGCACCCATTAGACCCAGACGCGACCCGCCGTAGATCAGGCGGTAGCCGAGGCCGGCAATATGGGTACCCAGCTGTGCAGCATACTGAAGGTAATCAGGATGATGTCCTGCTGCTGATCCTGCAAATACACAGATCGACTTCATGCTGTTCACTCCTTACAAGGGAATAATTTACAGTATACCATAGTATATATAACCTTTATTTACGCAGTTCATTGGGAAATAAAGCCTTATGCAAAATAAATAATGTTTTATACAAAATAAACATAGGCAGGATCTCCGCTGCACGCTTACTCCTCGTCAAGTTGACAGCAAAAATCCCCTGCCGGATTATACGTGGCAGGGGATAGCAGGGTGGAAAAGGTAAGGATTACTGTGGATTATTGGTCCAGATACCGGCTGTTTTCAGTACGACACGGGAAGGCAGCTTGAGACCGGCGAGTACCAGTTCAGCCACATCTTCCGGCTGGAGCATACGGTCTTCGTCACCGATCGGCAGACCGGCATTGACCGCCAGCGGCGTATTCACAGTGCTCGGGTTGAGCGCAGTGACACGGATATTGGACTTGCGTACTTCCTGCATCAGCGCTTCAGTCATGCCAAGCAGGGCAAACTTGGATGCACAGTACGCCGAACCTGTCGCAAAGCCGCGCTCACCGGCAGTAGAAGCGATATTGATAATATCGCCGCTGCCCTGTTCGATCATCGCTGGCAGCAGCTCATGGGTCACATAATAAGCGCCCATCAGGTTAACACGGATAATCTGTTCCCACTGTTCCGGGTCCATCTCCGCCAGTTTGCCAAAGGAAGCCGTACCGGCGTTGTTGATCAGAATATCCACATGACCGAGTGAAGAGGCCAGTTCGGACACGGCTGCACGGGCTTCCTGGGAGTTGGATACGTCGGCGGCAGCGGTAAATACCTGTACACCGTGCTGTTCGGATAGTGTGCTTTTCAGTTCGTCCAGATCGGCAGCTGTGCGCGCGAGCAGACCCAGATTGACGCCTTCACGTGCGAGTGCCTCGGCGATTGCTTTACCGATTCCTTTGCCGGCCCCAGTAATAATGGCTGTTTTATTGCGTAATTCCATGATAAAATAACCTCCATTTTCACGATAATATCCTACTGCAATAGTATACTACTAATTTTCCCGCAAAAAAAATGTTTCATGATATTCACAAAAGGGTAATCAAATTGGTTACATATTCCGACATATTCTTGTATAATAGTTCAATAATTTCATAAACTTGAAATGACCGAACTAAATTTCAGGAAAGTGTAGGGATGCCTGTGGATCAACGTCACGTCAAAACAACCATTCAGACTCTTCTTCATCGCGCTAACAGTGATGTACGGGTTCGCACCAGAAAAAGATTTCCGGGACCACGTTCCGTGGGTGGCAAGTTCGGCATGAACAGCCGAATGATCACGTTGTATCTCCATGCAATCGAAGAGCAGTGCTTTAACTTATTCGGTTCCTTAAAACATGTGAATGACTATTTCACCATCATCCTCGCTCACGAACTCGGACATGCCGAGGATCCGATGCTTGAACAGCTGGCAGATGATCTCGACGAGTGTACCGACCCGCTGCTGCGTGCACGCATCGCGCTGCGGATCGAGGAAAATGCATGGGAATTTGCCCGTGTGCTCGTCCCCGAGGTGAACAGCTATGTATTCGAACAGATCGTGGACTGCTCACTGGAAGCTTATTATGACGCAATTGACCGTGCTGCTGCTGAAGGTACCGGCCTGGAAGTGATCGCCTGATGCCGCTGAGATGGAGTGTTTCCATGGCAGCTGGCTTTGCGGTCCAGCCCAGTGCTGCTGCGGTTAATTGGACAATGATGATTATAGATTAGAGACAGATTGCTGAGTGCATCATACGGTGATCTGTCTTTTATTTTGCCATTTTTCCGGTTCGGGCTTGGTGAATGATCCCGGATAAGGTATGGTAAAAGGAAATGATATCCATATCAAACTGACAAAGGTGAACCAGACACGGAGGGAGATTACAAAGATGGCAAACTATATCGGCTGGATTCGGTCCAAAGTCGGCAAGGAGCATATTTTCACCAACTTTGCCGGAGCGATTATTACCAACGAACGGGGCGAGATTGTGCTGCAAAAGCGCCGGGATAACGGCCAGTGGGGCTTTCCCGGTGGAGCGATGGAACTCGGTGAATCGGCAGAAGACACAGTTAAACGGGAAGTGATGGAGGAGACCGGTTATGCAGTGGAGATCCATTATCTTCAGGGTGTCTACACCCGGTATGATTATACGTATCCGAACGGAGACAGCGCCCAGACGATGCTGACCGCTTTTGTCTGCCGGATCACCGGCGGCTCGCCGCTGACGGAGAATGAAGAGACGAGGGAACTGCGCTTTTTTGCACCGGAGTCGGCCCCGCCGCTGTTCAACCGGCAGAATGTGGACATGCTGGCTGATTTCCGCGAAGGGCGCAAGGGTGTGTATCGGTAACTATGATTGGGTGTGTATGCACTGCGCAGTCGAATGCTTTCCAGCAGATTGACAGGAAAGGGAAGCTGAGTACAACAATCACAATAGCTACGAATAAAATAGTAGAAGAGGGCATCCCAGTTTTGCCGGAATGCCCTCTTTCTTTAGGTTCTGCGTACTCTCGGAGACGATCGATATCCTTTTCATACGGAGTATATCATCATTTTATAACACAGCTGTGAACGCATTTGCGGCATGTTCGCTGTCACGGAATCCGTAGGAGGAAGTCTGGTACAACGGTACAGCCCGGGAAAATGTCGTCGGATCGATCTCCTGTCCGGCGTGAATCGCAAGCGTTTCCAAAAAATAAGGATTAGGTTCAGTCATGGTCAGTCTCCTTTGAACAAGATGAGGTTGTGATACAACAATGTTTCCATCCATCATGATGTCAGCAGTGCCATGGTGTGTGAGTGTGAGAAATTGATTTGTACTATTCTCGCATGGGGCTGTTCAATATTCAAGCGGCAAATATCAATTTGGAATATTCTATCTTCTATAGGAAAATTGAATACAATGAATAGCCGCAGCGTGACACCGCTGCGGCTGTTAGACATGAATTACTGTTCTTTTTTGGCAGGCTTGGCATACTGGGCATATGCTTCCTGCAGAATCGGATAGCTCTTTTTCGGACGTTCATGAGAGACCGGTTCGTTCCATGGTTCCCAGGTGTAACTGCCAAATGCCGGCGCATTAACAACGGTCTGGCTGTTTTTTGGCAATAGTATCGGTGAGGCTTTGACACCATCGGTCTTCTGCGGGGCGATGCCTTTGGCCTGATACGGATTCTCCCAGACTGTCAGGGAGCTAGGGTCCATAAAGCCGAGCAGCATCCACGGAATCGCGAATTCGATCACATTGTCCTTGGCATACCAGTCGGACAGGTTGTTGAATTCCGGGCTGGCCGGATCGTTGATACCGTGGTGCAGCTTGCCAACCTCCAGTTCCTCAAACGGCATGGTGACTTTGGTCTGCGGCAGATACAGCTCCCGGTTCAGCGCGAGCTTCCACGGCAGGAAGTAACCGGCCGCTCCATTGGCATATTTCGGATCATACGGGATTTCCTTACGGGAAGCGCCATACAGATACGTATGCTGGTCGTAGGCGCTGTTGATATAAAGATGACCGTCCTTATCCGTATTGCCTTGAAGGCTCAGGAGGAACTCGATCGGCTGGTCAAAGGTCACGCCAGGCGCCTTGTCGGACTTGAGGCTGCCTTCGCCATTCGTATTGAAGCCGATATACAGGTTGTTCTGGCTGAAATCCCAATCACCCTGTTTTTTCTCCAGTTTGATATACAGATTGGCGGCATCGTGCGTCATCTGCATCGTCATATCCGGATAATCATGGGTGACCGCTGTCTGGTTTTTGTTCCAGTCTTCAGTCTTGCCATCCAGATGGATCATATCATCCGCACTGGCACCCGGTTCCACAGCGATCACGCCAAAATGCTCTTCATTGGTCAGACGGCTGCGCCACATGGCCCGGCGATCGGCAGGTTCCAGATCAATTGTATTCCACGTGAACTTGAACCATTCATCCTGCCATTCGAACAGCAGGGCACCATCCAGCCCTTCATCATAAATATCCTTGACCATTCCGGCATTCAGCTTGCCTTGCTCCTCTTCGGTATGCATCCCCTGGTTTCTTCCCAGTGGTCCATAGTGAGCCATCCCGCGCGAACTTGGCATCCCAAACTCGGCGACGATGAGCGGGATGCCTTTGTGATGCTTCCGCATATCATGCAGATAACCGGCATACGGATTGACCGTACCATCGGCTTTTTTGTATTTTCTGTACTCCGGCTGCTGGCGCAGCAGATCCGGATAATACGGATAAATATGATAGGAGGAGAAGTAACCGGCCTGCCAATTATTCGCTACCGGCTTGATGTTCATCGGGTCGACCGATACCAGATCTTCCTGCTCCAGCGGTTCGTTCGGATGCTCCAGCGGATCGGTCGTTACCCAGTTGGTAAAGGACATCGGATGCTGCCATCCGTATTTCATATCTGCTTCCGCCGCAACATCGAGCATGCTGGCCAACCAGCTCTCAAAGGCAGTAGCGTCTGCGTCTGCGCTGAAGTACTTGCCTTTATAAGGCGGCTGATCCGGATGGGCCCTGTCGGTGACATCGACCGTATACGGGAACCATTCTGTCCCAAGGATCCAGCCGAGCAGATAAGGGGAGACATCCGCCGTATACTGCCCGTGTGCATGACCGAGACTCTCGGCAATCGTAATCTGCCCATGGATTGCTCCTACCGCTTCCTGAATTTCCTTGGTAAATGTCTGTGTGATCTCCGGCGTATAGGCATCGCGGCCTCTGGAGTCTTCACCGATCAGCTCTTCTTCCGGTGACCAGACCCCCTGCATCAGGTACAGAGGTTCCTTTTGCGTCTCGTTGTATTCCTTGAGCGCTTCATAGAAAAAAGGAGGCAGGATCGTATAAATCCGCAGTACCCGGATATTCATCGCTTTCATTTCCGGGAACCAGCGCAGATAGTCTTCCTTGGTAGGGCTCAGCTCTCCGGGATAGTGGCCAGGCGTTGTTGCACCCATATTGATGCCTGCCCAGAAGGAAGGCTGCCAGGTGCTGCCGTCATACACAGCGAGCTGCTCGCCGACCACGGTAGAGGTACGCTTGACCCCGTTTTTGTCGACGACAGGTACGGTATACGAATGGCCGCCTGGGCCGGAAGGCGTCTTGGCAGCGGGTTGGTCTGCCGGACTGCCGCGAAGCAGCCAGAAGGAAAAGGCAGCAATAACGACAACCGCAGCCACAACAGCGATGATCAATGGACGGTTTAAGCGTTGGTGTGTTTTTTTTCGGGATCGCATAGAGTCATCCTTTACATTAGAATAAAAATACCTTTATCCATACAGTACCACAAAGAATCCATAATATATCATTAAAACCATTACCTTACATAAAATCGGGGTCGCAGCAGATAAATATTACAAATGTAGATCAATTTCCTTTCTATTGTTGTCAATGGAAGCATACCGGGTAAGTGCAACAGAGGGAGGCGATACATCGTGAGAAAACATCGGGCAGCCCGATCATTGCGGCCAGCTGTCAAAAGTCGCCGCATGCGCATACGCAAGCCGGACGCCTACAAACTGGCGGTCGAATTCAGAAAACGCCGACTGGTAGCCGAGAACCGCTACGAGCTGATCAGTCTGCTGAACGATATGATTACAACCGTCTGCTTTCTGGTGGGCAGCTATTTTTTCTTTACCAATCAGACCAAAACCGGAACAGTTATGTTTGTTATCGGCAATGCGAACACATTATTTAGAGCCATTCTTTCATTAGTACGCAAATTCCATGTGGAATGGATGACGGAACAAGGGCAGACGAGTGAGAAATAGCTAGACTGGGAGCAGTCGTGGAATGTACGAGCATAATTGGAGCATTAGAATGATATAGGCTGCATAGAAAAAGGGCAGCCGAAAATTTATTAGTTGCATAGACAATATTGCTCAAGTATCCGCCAGCTTGCTTGACCCTGTTATTATGCAAAAACCCCCGGCTATCCCAGCCAGGGGTTGTATTGTTATTGAGACAGAAAAGAAGATCTTGGCCAATGTCATGGTTTGCAGTGTTATTCGGTCCTGTGTCCTCTATCCGGCGGCAGCACAGTTAAGTATGACTTGACCATCCTCATTTTCATTCAGCTGTCGTAACCGACTAGGACTTGATCTTCTTCAGCGGATCGGTCGGCGGGCCTTCGAGCACTTCGCCCGTGTAGCTGAAACGTCCGCCATGACAAGGGCAGTCCCAGGAACGTTCAGCCTCATTCCAGCCTACTTCGCAGCCCATATGGGTACATGTTGTATCGACCACATGCAGCTTGCCTTCCGGATCGCGGTAGGCGCCGGTGCGTTTGCCATGATGCCAGATGACCGCGCCCTGATCCGGCTCCAGATCTTCCGCTTTGCGGCGGTTGAAATCGAGCTTGCCGGTCACCAGCTCCTTGGCGACTGTCGCGTTATGGCTGACAGCGGTCTTGATCCGCTCCAGCAGCGGCATTTTGCGGGAAGGAGAGAACAGATCGGTGTACCGATTATTTCGGCCCATGATCAGATCGGTCATTATCATGGCCGCGAGCGTGCCCGAGGTCATCCCCCATTTGGCATAAGCGGTACCGACGAGAATATTCGGTTTGTCGCTGGTCACATAGCCGATGCATGGCATCCGGTCGAGGGAATACAGATCCTGCGCCGACCAGCGGTACGGAATATCCTTGATCCCGAGCAGCATACCGGAAAAGGTCTCCAGATCCGCATAATGCATCGTTGTCTCTTCTTCCTGGCCGGTACGGTGCCCTTTGCCGCCGACAATAACGTACTGCTGTCCTTCAAAGGTAGCGGAGCGGAGCGAATGCTTGGGCTCATCGGCACTGAGATACATACCGCCTTCAAAAGGCGTCTCTGTACGAATCGCCAGTGAATACGAACGCTGCGGCTGCAGCCGGGCAAAGTAAAACCCGTTCTGATCGGTCACCGGATAGTGCGAGCCGGATACGACTTTGTCGCAGGTCACGCCAAATTCCTGATCCTGCACAAGCAGCCGCGGACGGTCGCCGTCTTCCACTTCCTCGATCATCGTGTCCTCATATACCTGACCGCCCATCACCCGGAACTCCATCAGCAGGAATTTCAGATACTGGAGCGGATGGAAGCGGGCCTGCCCCGGCAGGGCAATCGCGCCTTTGACCCGAAGCGGTATTGGCAGCGTATCTACCCATTCCCCGGGAATACCAAGTTCACGGTATGCATCCATTTCCTTTTCCAGATTTTTGAGTTCGTCATCGTCTGATTCCACATAGAGATAGGCCGTCTCTTCCTGCCAGTCACAGTCGATCCCGTTATCCTTCACCAGCTGCTGCATGAACCGTTTGGCTTCCTCGGCCGCTTCATAGTACAGAATGGCACTCTCGTTATCCACATGCTTGCGCAGATGGTCGTAGATCATACCATGCTGGGAAGTGACTTTGGCCGTTGTATAGCCGGTTGTGCCGTCGAGTACTTTGCCGGCATCGAACAGGGCGACCTGCTTGCCTTCCTTAGCCAGCAGATATGCAGCCGTGATCCCGGTAATGCCGGCACCGACGACAGCAATCTCTACATCCAATTCTTCACGCAGCGGGGGAAAGGAAGGCAGTTCGGTCGTAGCGCGCCAGAAGGAGTAGGGATGATCCGGCAGTTCCGTTTCGGCAGCTTTGCGGGTAATGTCCTTGTTCGTATCCTCTTTCATTATGTCCCTCCTGTCAGATCGTAAGCGATAGGTAACTAAGCATATCCTTTCATTACCACTGTCAGCAGGGGGTTAATCGAAGAGTGTACAAAGTATCGTCTTATCGCCGCAGCTCGTCCAGCGTCTCCTGCCAGCGGGACAGCACATCGTCCGGCTGATGCAGCCGAATGGTGATGCCGGAGGTCAGCTCCGCATACTTGGCCGTATCCTCGCGTACATGCTCGATCACGGCTTCGAATCGTGCCCGCGGATAGACAGCCTCCTCCAGCTCCGGCAGCGGTGTACAGGACAGCCGCAGTGCGTAGGATACGCCTTCCCAGACAAAGGTCAGCAGTGCCTTGCCGCTGCGCTGCAGATTGCCTGTCGTTGTCGTACCCTGCCAGAGAGCCAGCCGTACATGCCGCTCATCGAGCATCAGCACTTCACCGGCACTGACCATCGCCTGATGGGGGTAGCCATCTTCGCCAATCGTGAGCAGCGGCATGGCCAGATGCTGCTTGTGCTGCAGGTCCTGTCCATTCAGCAGCTGCATCAGGGAAGGGGTAAGTGTAGTATGTTCCATGGTAATTCACTCCATTTCTTGTTCTTGTAATTTCGCATCTGTTATAGCATAAAGTGTCCCGCCCTGCAGCCGATATGGCATTTTGCATAGAAGCAGGTGGAACAGGTAAAATCATAATACCCGTATGTAGTGATCATACCACTGATTGCATCGTACGCATTCTTACTGGAACAGGAGTACACCCATGCTGCTATTTGATACGAGACTATGGATTATCGGAACGATCCTGATTGGCCTGATTCTGCTGATCCTGTGGCGAATACACCGCCGCCGCGGGATCTACCTGCTGATCGCAGGCATTTTCGGCATTTATATGTTAAATGTGATCCGGTATACGTTCTTCCCGTTCCCGGTCGACCCGCAGCTGCTCACGCTGATGCGCATGGCCGGCAGCGAGCCGGGGATGGTGCGGTTCAACATAATACCGTTTCACTCCCAGTTCTATGATTCCATCCTGGACGACAAGTCCAACTATCTCAATATTCTGATGACCATCCCCTACGGTCTGCTGCTGCCATTCCTCGTACCGGTGCAGCACCATCGGCTCCGTATGGTCTGGCTCGGACTCGGCATCGGGGTAGCCGTTGAGACGCTGCAGGGGATATTGAATCTGCTGCTCGGCTATACGTACCGGACGGTCGATATCAACGATATTATCTTTAATTTTACCGGTGCCATGATCGGCTGGGGGCTGGTGAGTCTGCTGCTGCGTACCCCATTTGGTCAGAAAAGCCTTGCCAGCTGGCTGCCGGATGTGTTAAAAAGGAAATAATACGAACGAATCCATGAATCCACCGCTCCCGGGAAGGAGCATGGGCTATTCCGGATTCGTTCCAACCAAGGAGGTGAGGCAGGATGTTAACATTCCCATTATTTATTACGCTGGAGCGCAGACCGCTGGGCAGCTGTAGTATTGTACATTCATTTGGCAAAGACGGGAGAAGTCTGTCCAAAAATGAATACTCGTACAATGGCGAAATGCCGCTCCTGCCTTCAGCCTCGGTCGGATTTGCAGTATAGCGGATCAGGAACCGTACAGATGGATATGCAGAACCACACTTCGGTGTCTCCCTGCATCTATTTCCTGTACGTCTTCCGATCCGGTCTATATCGTATCTCTGAGATCCGCCGGCGCATGAAGCGTCTGCACTCGGAGACTCCTCTGTTTATCAGGGGACTTGACTCACAGAGTACAGCCGCAGGGACATTTCCCTGCGGCTTTTTCGTGTACCCATTCAGCTGTGACAGGCTCACAGCGGCAGGTACAGGCGAAATTCCGGTGATCCCGCCGGGCTGACAGGCAGCAGCGCATTTCCCCTCAAAAAAATACAAACAGCTGCATAGTGAACAGAGACGGCACATTCCGTTATCTCGGTCTCTTCGCTGCAGCTTGTAGAGGAGAATATACAATATGTCTATTATGATCGCCTGTCAGCAGGTTCAACAATATTACGGAGCCGAACAGGTTCTGTCCAGTGTCACTCTCGAAATCCACAGCGGCCGCAAAATCGGCCTGATCGGCCTCAATGGCGCCGGCAAAACGACCCTGTTCCGGATGCTGTCCGGACTGGAGCGCCCGTATCAGGGCAGCCTCCATATCCAGAAAGGCGCCCGTATCGGCTATCTGGCCCAGGTGCCCGAATATACCGGGGACACGACCATCCTGGATGTACTGCGCGGCAGCTTCCGGGAGCTGCTGGATCTGCAGCAGCATATGGAGCAGCTCACCGTACAGATGGGAGACAGCAGCCTGTCCACCCCGCAAATGGAGAAAGTGCTCAAGCAATATGGCGAAGCGCTGGATCGATTCGAGCAGGAGGGAGGCTATGAGATGTCCGCCCGTATCGAGGCCGTATCGAATGGCCTTGGCATCAGCCCGGATCGCCACCAGGAGCGCTTCCATGCCCTATCCGGCGGAGAGAAGACCAAAGTCTGTCTGGCAGCACTGCTGCTCACCCGTCCGGAGATTCTGCTGCTGGATGAGCCGACGAATCATCTCGATATGGACGCCGTCGTCTGGTTGGAGCAGTTCATCACCGGTTCGTCTGCTACAGTAGTCATCATCTCCCATGACCGTTATTTCCTGGACAAAGTCGTGCAGGAGATCATCGAGCTGGAGGACGGTGAAGCGACCAGTTACCCGATGAACTACTCCGCCTACCGGGAGGAGAAGCAGCGGCGGCTCGTCCGCCAGTTCGAAGATTATCAGGAGCAGCAAAAGGAAATCAAACGCATCCAGGAATCGATCAAGCGCCTGATCGAATGGGGCAACCGCTCCAATCCACCCAGTCCCGCCTTCCACCGCCGGGCCGCTTCCATGCAAAAAGCGCTCGACCGTATGCAAAAGGTCAAGCGCCCGGTCATGGATCGCGCCCAGATGGAACTGGACCTGCGCCAGCGCGAACGCTCCGGCGAACGTGTACTGGTGCTGGATCAGGTATGGAAAGCATACGGAGACCGAATCCTGCTGCAGGAAGCATCAGCACTGCTGCGCTATGGCGAGAACGCGGCCATCATCGGCGGTAACGGAGCAGGCAAGACCACCCTGCTGCGTATGATCCTCGGCCAGGAAGAACCCGATGCCGGCAGCCTGACTCTCGGTTCCCGCACAGATGTCGGCTACCTCGCCCAGGAAGCAGCTCCGCCGGATAGAGGCGAGACCGTACTGGAATGGTTTAAGCTGGAGGCGAGGATGGAAGAAGGCCAGGCCCGGGGCCAACTGGCGAAGTTTTTATTTTATGGACCCGATGTATTCAAGAAAGTCTCCGGACTGTCCGGCGGTGAATGGAGCCGCCTGCGTCTGGCGATCCTGATGCACCAGCGTCCCAATCTGCTGATCCTGGACGAACCGACGAACCATCTGGATATTTCCTCAAGAGAAGCGTTGGAAGAGGCATTGGAAGAGTTTCCGGGAACGATATTGACGGTGTCGCATGATCGGTATTTTATTAACCGGATTGCGGGACAGATCTGGAGTCTGGAAGATGGGGAATTGAAGGTGACGCTGGGGAATTATGAGGATTATGTAGTCAAAGAACATTTATAAAAATTTAGCATAAAAAATGGAATTCAGGAAAAAAGAATATTCTCTTTTTCTGAATTCCATTTTTGATTTATATTTTATTTAATTTATTATGCACCCACGCCATTGATTAAAGTATCATATAAAGTTTGAAACTGCTCATTAGAACTTATAAGTATTAGCAAAAACATGCTAGAGGACATTAATAGAGAAAACAGATGTTTTTTCATAATTATATATCTCCTTTATAATGGAATTGTAAAGCAGCAATTCTTCTTCACTTGCAAACTCGCGATATTTTTCGAAAAGTAACATTCTTTCCAACATCTTATTTTTATTGAAGATATCACTAGATAGTTTTAAACTTTTGAGCAAATAATTTATACCCTCATCATACACTTGGGAGTTAAATTTATAAATAGAAAAATAGTAATAGAAATCAATATAATGACTTGTGGATATTGCAGGTTGATAGTAATTTTTATCTGATGACACAGAATTTAGTAACTTCTCTACTAGATCATCAATTTTAAAGCCAAACTTGTTAGCAGATTGCGTAATAATACATAAACTAGGTAAAATTTCGTTTGGATTTTTAATCAAGAAATCAACGTAGTCAAGAAGAGAAGTAATATCACCAGATAATAGATTTAAATTGTGCATATTGGCTATAGAGAATAGTCTAAATTTATCAACTTCTTGTCTACCGATATCATCAAGTTCGCCAAACCAGCTTAAATCCATATACTCTTTCACATACTGTTTGGCTTCCTCATATTTTCCCATACATTCCAACGCTATTGATTTTATAACATAGCTTTGTCCATAATATACTACGAGTCGTCTTTCGGTATTTAATGGCTCATAATATCCTTTTTCTTTGAAAAATCGTTGTCTTTCATTATAAATTGCTTTACTTATACTATTCAATTCATCGCCATATCGTTCGAAATAATACCAACTTTCTAAGTTGTAATAAACATTTGCAAGTGCTAGAAGTCCATCAAGCATAAAATTTTCTGGAAGTCTATCTCTATATGCTTCAAAACGTACAGCAGCTCTCAAATTTTGCTCGGTGTTTTCCCCAATAGAAGCTCTAAATACACGATAATGAGCAATAGCTAATCTCTCCGAATGCTGATGCTTCTCATTCTCGATAACGCATTCATAAAAAGGCAGAGATTCTTTTACTTTGCCTTCTTCATACAGCTCCTCAGCCAAACCAAATACAGAAACCGTATTTGATAAATCCTCCATCAAGCGATCCAATACCGCCTGAATGCAGTCATATCTTCCAATCTCTGTACACCTTAATAAAAATGCTTTAATCCGCCGCCAGTCAGCCTTTTCATTGATAAAGCATTCATCCACATAATACTCATACATCCAGCCTTCCGGGTGGCCCAGTGCTTCGGCCATCAGATCCAGTTGGCGGATGGAAATCGATTTGGGCGGATTGCCATTCAAAATGCCGCTGATGATACCGCGGTTAATTCCAGCCAGCTTACCAAAACTGCTGAGTGAATGGCCTTTTTGTCGAATACCTTTTTCAATCTCAAGTCGTATGGTTGTGGTGTTGGTAATCATAACCGAACACACCCCTTTGTTCCGAAAGTTTCCCGTTTGTTGCGCCCCAGTAAACCCATGATCTTCAAATTTATTACATTATATATTAGGGTTTGAACTGCGGTCAATTACTTTTAATGGTTTTAGCCAAATTTAGGTATCATAAATAGAAAGCTGTCTTATCGCGGAGGATAGACAGCTCTCATCAAAGTGGTTATTTGGTTTCCATTTTAGGAATCGTCCGCAACTTGTGCAGCAGTGCCAGACAATCGACCATTCTGGAGTTGTTGAAGTTCTCGATTGTCGTCTCCATCGCCGATAAAATGACATCCAGCTGCTCCAAAGGCTTGCTGCGATTCAGGTGATACAGAGCCAGCTCGTAATAAATATGAACATGGCGATTCAGACTCGCTTGAGCGGCATAAGACCGCATCATATTAATGCTTTCCAGCATATCTATGGGATAGATCACATCATTATATTTGTCCAATACATAATCGATATCCCAATGGTGAATATTGCTTGCTTTCAGCAGAATAAACAGGCTGGGGAGAATTTCATTAGGATACGCTTCCATGAGTTTGAAATAGCGGGGGAGGATATCTCTATTACCCTGCAGCAGTTCAATATTACACTCATTAAAATCAGCATAAATACTGAAATTCCGCACCTCTTTTTTCCCTTCTTCGTCCAGCCCTCTGAACCAGCTCAAGTCTTTGAAAAAGGGTAAATACTCTCGAGCCTCTTCATATTTCCCATCACGTTCGAGAGCACCAAAACGCAGTAAATAACTTTGTGCATAATACACGACCAGAGGACGAAGCAAAGACGGAATGACAGCTATCTCGGATACCGATTTCTGTTGATACAGCAGGTCGTAAAGGGAGACGGATAGTTGGTTAAGCTCAACCGCATATTTTTGAACACGTTCCCAATCCTGCAATATATACGAGTGAAAGGCCAATTTCAGCAGTGCATCCAGCTTGAAATGAATCGGCAGCTTCTGATAAAAGGCTTTAAAGCTAATGGCCGCTCGATAATTTTTCTCCAGATCGAGTCCAATTTCCATCATAAATATACGATAATGACTAATTGCGAGTTTCTCGGAATGATGATCTTTCTCATACTGAATAACCGCCTCATACAGGTCGCGTACAGCCGGATAATCGGCTGTCTGCACAAGCTCCTCAGCCAGATCAAAAATATGCTGGAGCTGTCCCGGAATAGGAGCCAGGCGTTCCAGCAGAGAATGAATATTATCCACCCTGTTTAACTGGATGCAGCGGATCAGGAAGGGTCTAAGTTTGCGCCAGTTTAATTTTTCTTTTGCCGAAAAATATTCTGTGAGAAATTGGTCATACAGCCACCCTGACGGTTTTTGCAATGCTTTGGCCATCTGATCCAGCTGCTGAATGGACATGGATTTTTGAGAATGTTCGCTTAGCGTGGCACTGAGTACACCTCTGTTAATTCCAGAGACTTTACTGAACTGGCTGATGGAACAGAAACCCTGCCGCCGAATTTCCTGCTCGAGTATAGCTGCCAAACAACTAGGCTGATGCACAGACCTCACCTCATCATAAATATATTCCCTCTGTTAAAGAGAAGACCGGATAAATTCCTGAAGTAAAGATGTAATATCCATCGTACGCTTCATATTGTATTTATTAAGCGAACTTTCAAAGTGAATAAGCGTATGCTGCAGCTGTTGATTGGGCTTTTTATGTTTGGCCTGATATAGCGCAAGCTGGTAAATGGCATTGGTATAATACGCATTCAACGCAAACTCCCTATAATGCTCATTAGGTTGAAGGAGTGAATCGATATCGGGGGCAAACTGATCCAGAACGTCATCAATATTAACTTCATATTTATTAGCGACAGTAAGAATAACAAGCAAGCCGGGAATGATTTCCGATGGGTACGTATGCAGATAATCAACATATTTATCCAAAATGTCAAAATGACCCAGGTACATGTTCATTCCATATATATTACCCTCTGCAAATACTCGCAGCTTTTGAATTTCCCGTTGTCCTTCTTCGTCCAGTCCTTTCAAATAGGATAGGTCGTAATATTTATGGGCATATTCCAACGCCTTGGCATAATTGCCTGTATGTTCATAAAATGTCCCTTTGATCAGCAGCGCCTGACCGTAATAGGCTGCAAAGGACCGTTCCGTACCTATGTACAGAACTGGAGGACGATTCTTTCTATCCACGTATTCCCGGTAGATTCGCTGGGTGATTTCAATCATTTGATCCGCGCAATACTCCATTTTGTCCCACTGCTGTACCCAGTAATAGCTGTTGGCACATCTGTGCCAAGCCTGCAGTTGAAGAGGCAGAGGCAGGTATTCAATAAAATCATGTATTTTCAAAGCGTAAACATAACTGTTTTCGACATCTGCCCCAATGATATCGCCAAATAACCGATAGTGACTGATCGCCAGCCGTTCGGAATGGGAATGACGTTCATATTTAATAATGTATTTATACAGCATCATGACCAGCGGTGCTCCTGTCGGAATCAGACTCTCAGCCAGCTGGAATAACTCATCGGTATAGGAAGGTGCTTCTAGAAGCAGATAGAGTGTACGTTCGAGCAGGTCTTCCTGCTGCAGCTCTACACAGCGTGTAATCAGCGAACGGATACGGCGCCAGTTGATTTTTTCTTCTGTAGCGAAGCATTCTTCAATAAACAATTCATACAGCCAGCCTTCCGGTTTGCCAAGAGCTGCACTCATTTGATCCAGCTGATTGATGGAGATTGGCTTGGGCGTAGTGCTATTTAGCGTGGCGCTCAATACCCCACGATTCACGCCGGACAGTCGGCTGAAGCTGCTGAGAGTATAGCCCTGCCTGGCAATTTCCTTTTCCAGTTCGTGACGGATGGTTCTTAACTCTGTCATGATTTCACCTCCTGCTCATCGCAGACTGCAGAGTTTCCGGCAGTTTGATCTGGTATTTATACTTATGTTGTGAGCTTCCGCAGCTTTTGCAGCAGTGTTAGGCAGTCCATAATACGGTACTGCTTATGCTTTTCAAGTGTTATCTCCAGTGCTGATAATATGTTGGCCAGCTCTTCACTGTAGCGATTGCGGTTGCAATGGTATAAAGCAAGTTCATAATAAATATGAATATATCGGCTGAGTGCAGACTGAAGGCTGTAATAACGATTGGTAAGGATGCTGTTGACCATATCGGGAGGATAAATGATGGAAGAATATTTTTGTAAAAAATGGTCAATGTCCCAACCATGTGCATTACTGGCCTTGAGAGCGATCAATACTGTAGGCAGCACCTCGCCAGGATACTGTTCAAGCAGTTGAAAGTACTGAGGCAGCAGTTCCTGATGTCCTTTTAGTATTTTTAAATTATAGCCATTAAACATGGCATACTTTTTTAGCTTGTTTACTTCTTTCCATCCCTCTTCATTCAGCCCTTCGAACCAGCTTAGATCAGCAAATCCTTCCAGGTACTTTTCGGCTTCTTCATACTGTTGTTCATGTTCTAATGAAATGCATCTCATAAGAAAGCTTTGTCCGTAATAAGCGACCAACGGGCGCTCTGTTTGTATTGACATATAATCCGGATCAATAGCTCTTTTTCGACATTCTTCTTTGTAGACGGCAGTTACTATCCGGTTTAAATTTTTGCCATAACCTTTGATACGGGGCCAATCCTGCATCACGTAAGCATTACTGGCCAGATGCATGATGGCTTCCATAGCCAGAGAAGTTGGAAGATGCTGTAGAAATGGTTCAAAACAGAGCGATAACTTCACATTCTGTTCCAGATCCTCTCCTACAGAAAAACGATACATTCGATAATGGCTGATGGACAGACGTTCGGATTGGTAATCTTTCTCATGCTCGATAATATGTGTGTACAACGGAGCAGACTGGCTGTTAGCGATGTGTTCACTTAATTGTTCAGCAAGATTAAATATGGATTGCAGACACGAAGGATCAAGAGCGAGAAGCGAAAGAATCTGCTGAGCCTGCTCCATATGATTCAATTCCAGGCAGCGTACCAGCAGTGGTTTTACTCTTCGCCAGTTTGGTTTGCCATTCTCCGGAAAGCAATTTTTTATAAAAAGGTCATACAGCCAACCAGCCGGTTTACCCAGTATTTTAGTCATTTGATCCAATTGATTGATCGACATTTTTTTGGGAGGATTGCCATTAAGCGTGGCGCTTAGTACACCTCTGTTAATACCTGAAGCCTGACTGAATGTAGTTAAAGTATAGCCTTGACGGGTGATTTCCAGATTGATCGGTTTGATTAACGCACGTGCTGTTTCCAATATAATCCCCGCTTTTCTTTAAAATCGTTATTTAATCCTTTTAGGCAGAAATAAAAGTCTAAGCTTACTATGTTATTTGTCGTTCTGTGTATCAGGTAACTTAGTCCCTAAAGATTTTAGTTCATTTGTGTAGCAGTTGATTAAAGCTTAAATCTCTACGAAATAAGCCGAATTTGCTCAAGTGCGCCAAATCTTTTTAGCTGACATTATTTTCGGCAGGCTCATATTTATCTCAAGCTGCGTAATTTTTTGAATAAATTCAGGCAATCCATAATGCGTCCGCGGTTGTATTTCTCAACAGTGGATTCTAGTGCATATAGAACTTTTTCCAGTTTTTTATCATAAATTTTTCGATCACAGTGGTAAGTCGCCAGCTGGTAATAAATATTCACATAACGACTGATCCCGATCGGGATGTCCTGATAATTATGTTTGATGCTCTTGCCTTTAATCAGATAATCCATAATATCCGCAGGATAGATAATATCATCATAATAAGCAAGAAAATGGTCAATGTCGTAACCATGCTTGTTGGCTGCTCCTATAATCATTAAGAGACTGGGCAATGCTTCCTCGGGATGCTTTTTTAAAAGCTCAAAATAATCGGTTAACTTATGTTCATTGCCTGTTAATATATCCAGATTCAGCGCATTGAACATGCCAAAAAACTTGAAAAATTCAATGTAGTTCTTGTTCTCTGGATGATCGTCTTCAAACCAGTGCAAATCAGAAAATTGCTCCAGATATGTGCGCGCAGTCTCATACTTTTCCTGATATTCATTAGCGACAAATTGCATGAGCAAACTTTGCCCATAATACAAAAGAAGAGGGCGTTCCGCAGCAGGCATTTTAAAAGGTTTATTCTTCGCTTTTGCCTGAAGCTTCTGCTGGTGAATATGACTGGCCAGACTATGGAGTTCTCTGGCTAACTGGCTCGCATGATCCCAATTTTGGACGGTATAGTTTACATTAATAAGCTTAAGCAGCGCATCCAGCTTCAAATAATCCGGTAACCGGTTCCGAAACGGCTCAAAGATTAATGCAGCCTTCAAATTATCCTCAATATTATGCCCAATCGATGCCCGGAAAATCCGGTACTGGCTGATCGCCAGCCGCTCGGACTGGTAATTGCGTTCATTTTCAACCACACATGTATACAAAGGAACCGTTTCCACTGCAAAGCCAGCTTGAACCTGTTCCTCAGCCAGTTCAAAGACGTGTCCGATGTGGTTGGGGTCTTCCATGAGCAGATAGAGTGTACGTTCGATCAAATCGTTTCGATGAAGCTCCATACAGCGCAGCAGCAGAGGACGTATACGGCGCCAGTTCGCTTTGCCATCGATGAAGCTTTCTTCGATAAACTGCTCATACAGCCAGCCTTCCGGCTTGCCGAGAGCGGTTCCCATCCGGTCCAGCTGGTTAATGGACATCGGCTTGGGCGGGTTGCCGTTCAGGGTAGCGCTCAGAATGCCGCGGTTGATGCCGGAGGCATTGCTGAAGCTGCTGAGAGAATAACCCTGCCGGGCAATCTCCTGCTCCAGTTCGGTTCGTAGTGTGATTAGATTATCCATGCGGATCACCTCTTATCCTGAATTGGCATAAAATGTTATAAATGCGAAGCTGCACTTTATTGTACGGCCTATATCATCTTTTACGTAATGACCTATCCAATACGTTTCGTAAATGATTTGCCGAATCCGTTAATTTATACATATCATGCGTAATCTAACGTTCTTCATCTGGAGTACCGGCTCGTTATTAGCGGAGATACCGGCGAACCAACTCCCCCTAACTTTACCAAAAAAAGATAATTTTTATTATTATACAGGTTACTCAAAAGGATAAATCCTCATTTTTGGTAACTTTATATCATCGCGCAAGTTTATCCCAGAATAGAATCATTACATGAAAAAAAAGGGAGTGATTACAAAAAAAATAAGTCGGTTTTTTGTAAACTGCTGTAATAATAGACATACAGGCGATGGTAATCAGGCAGTAGACAGATAGAATCTGATTCCTTCGACTTGTCACTCTGCTTGTCGTAACGTTTCACCTGCCACCATAATTTCACCGCACCAGATGCATCCGCGGGGGCAGCAGAGGGTGAACTACACAAGAACGCAGCTTTTTGATATAGCGGTGAAATTCAGGTTAAAAGCAGCACTCAGCAAGCGTAGCAAGACCATAGTAAGTATAGCTCATGTAGCAAGTAAGCAGTACAAGCAGCCTTATCACATAAGTCGTACAGCAGTTTATATCATAGAACACCAATAACATTCCCTGAATAATAGAGCAGTACCGAGTGAAGCCTGATCCCAGCGATCAGGCCTTTTCTTTTTGCAGCAGCAGGTGTCGACGGATAAGTGATAGCAATACTTGTACAGAGTCCTTCTACTATACAGACGCAGAAGCAGCCCAAAGCGTTCTATTTATTTTCCATTTATATATCAGCCTGTATGCAGACTAATCGGCATTATCGTATAGCGGGAAATAATAGCAGCTTATACAAAAAAATAATTGCTGTTGATAAAATTTGAAAACCCGGTTTTTTGCAAACCTCTGGCATAATTCTCTATAAGAGTAATTCCACGGAATAAGGCTCTGCCCGGTTACGCGCCCCAGTTTAACTGTGCACATGCTTTTGTTCACTAATAAGCAAGCAGGATTTGTGTTGTTATGACGTCCGTTCTCTGGCACAGTTGTGCCTGTAAATGATTGATGTATGATCCGTACCAGCAGGCTGTCGCCAGTATTTTTACAACTGGAGAGGGTCTGTTTTGGGTTGTGGATATGTATTTCTACGCAAACGGCTAAGTTTCGACAGAAGGGCAGCAATCAGATTAGTCAATTATGCACTGGTGTTACCATATGAAATACATAATAATGAGATTCTCCGGTAAATATGCAGGCTGCGGTCTGGCATCAGGAACTCAAGTCTGCTGGATCGTGATGATGAATGTACGTACAGATGTTGATTCGATTGTAATAAAGAAGATTGGAATTTTTGTTCAATTTCCTGTAAAAACCATATTTTACTGTTTATACGCCTTTTATCTGGGGTAAAAGAGAATTCGGGAGCACATTACATCTTATGGAGGGTTCACCATGAATAGGCTGTTTGTAGCCTTTGTAGCATTTTTGAGAAAGCGTCTGATTGGCAATGTCATTCCGGCGGTAGTTATTCTTTTGTTCTGGTTCTACGGACTGCAGGCCAGTATGGAAGATTCGATTGGTACAGCGCTCGTCGCGTTTATCCTGCTGTCGATCGGTGATATGGTGTCCCTGTACTTTTTCGAGAATTCAACCAAACATAAAAAGCATGTAGGCTAACCACTGAATCGTCAATTAAGGTTATACTCACCAATTGCAGATGATTAGTGGAGAGCATATGCGATAACAGACAAGCAAATGTCATCAGTCACACGGGCTGATTATCATACAGGCATATATAGACAAAAAGCACCTGTTCCATACGGACAGGTGCTTTTATGTTGTACATGATACAGATGATATGCATGATACGGATAATATGCTCAATCGGCATATGGTTAGGAATCCCAATTCATACTCAGACGCGGCGTGCGGGAATAGGCGGCACATGAGCGGCTTTGGGGATATCCGCCTGATCGACTTTGAAAGCAGGCAAATATTTGTCCGGATTGGTAATATGCTCCGGTTCAGTGGAACGCCAGGTGAAGATGCAGGTCGAGCACATATGCACGGTCCATACGCCGGCTACCGGAGAGGCGGCAACCTGTTCAGTATGCTGCGAACTGCAGCGAGGGCAAATATTCATATGAACACACTCCTTATCCTATTGGAAGATGGTTGATGGCCGTCAGGACTGCTGACGGTTCAGCAGATCGATGATTTTCTTTTCCCACTGGTCGACACCTGGAGGGGCATCGAGCGGCTGGGAGTAGTGACCGCGCTGTTCCGGCGCGAGCGGTGTAGTCGCATCGAGAATCATTTTGTGCGTAATACCGGCCGGATTGGAGCCGGGATCAAGCGGCAAGACGGATAGATCCGGGATAATGACCGCATCGTGCTTCGGATGCAGCTTGGTAGAGATCGCCCACATCACCTGAGGCAGGTTGAACGGATCGACATCCTCATCCACGACGATAACGACTTTGCAGTAACCAAGACCATGCGGTGTCGTCAGAGCGCGCATACCGACCGCTTTGGCGAAGCCGCCGTAACGGCGTTTGGTCGAGATGATGGCGACCAGGCCGTGGGTATACATGGCATTGACGGCGACCACTTCATTCGGGAAAGCTTCCTTGAGCTGCTGGTACAGCGGCACACTCGTATTGACTCCGATCATATAGTCGGTCTCGGTCCATGGCATCCCGATATACAGATGTTCGAAGATCGGGTTCTGGCGATGGTAGACACGGTTGATCTGGATGACCGGCATGCTGCGTCCGCCGGAATAGTGTCCGGTGAATTCACCGAATGGACCTTCGAATTCGCGTTCACCGCACAGGATCTCGCCTTCGAGTACCACTTCGGCACCCCATGGAATGTCCAGATCGGCATCTTTGGCTTTGACGATGCGGTAAGGTTGTCCCTGGATCGCGCCAGCCATTTCATATTCGGATTGATCGTATTTGAGCGGTGTAGCGGCCGCCGTAGTAATAACCGGCTCGCAGCCGAGTGCGATTACGACTGGCAGGTTCTGGCCGCGCTCCTCAGCCTGACGCAGATGAACGGCGATATCATGCTGCGGTACCGGCTGGATACCGAGACGGTCTTTGCCTTTGACCTGCAGGCGGTAGATCCCGACATTTTGCTTGCCGAAGTGCTCCGGATCGTCCTGGTCACGGGAGATCACGCAGGCTTTATCGATATAAAAGCCGCCATCGCCCTGATTAAGACGGAACAGGGGAAGCAGTTCAAACAGATTGATATTCTCGGTCAGCTCCACTTCATGAAACGGTGCGGTCTCCTCGCGCTGTACAGGCATCGGGAATTGATCGTATCGGTGGGCAAATTCGAAAAACTGCTCTTTGAGCGGTGTGTTTTTGGGCATGCCCATCATGAGCGCATGGTTCGGCCAGGAGCCGATCACGTTCATGGCGATACGTGCCTGGTCTTTCTCATAGCCGTTAATGTTGTTGAACAGGAGTGCCGGTGATTTGTCGCCCAGATTGTTTAGCGCTCTTGTCGCTGCGGAGATGTCAGGTTCCAGATTGACCTGTTCCTCGACCTTCAGCAGCTGGCCTTCCTTTTCCAGTGTGTTCAAAAAGTCACGAAAATCCTGATAAGCCATCATGCATTGCTCCTTTGACAGATAGTATGGTTTGCAGATATATCGCTTTAGACAAGGTGAGAATACATTTTTGGGATAAGAACAGTTTATTTGCCGATGCCATCCCAGCGCTTGGCTTCATCCCGGTGAATACCGAACTGATCCAGCGCCCGGTAGGCGATATGATCGACCATCTCATCGATGCTGGCCGGCAGATTGTAAAAGGCCGGCATCGGCGGCATGATGATCGTGCCCATGCGCGACAGTTCCAGCATGTTCTCCAGATGAATATTGTTCAGCGGTGTCTCGCGTGTGAGCAGCAGCAGCTTTTTGCGCTCCTTGAGCACGACGTCAGCGGAACGGGTGAGCAGATTATCGGCCAGTCCCATCCGGATCGAAGCCAGCGATTTCATGCTGCAGGGAGCGACGATCATTCCATCCGTACGGAAGGAACCGCTGGAGATTCGTGCTGCCTGATCTTTGTAGGAATAATGGTAATCCGCCATCTGCTCCACGTCTTTGACCGAATAAGGAGTCTCCAGTTGAATCGTGGCAGCTGCCCAGGAAGACATTACTAAATGGGTCTCCACATCGGCTTCCCTGAGCATCTGCAGGATGCGCACACCGAAGATTGCACCGGTCGCACCGGTAATGCCTACAATAATCTTCATTTTTGCATCTCCTTGTGTCATTGTTGTCATATACATAGTGTACGTTCATAATGGATATACGTAAAATATATATATGGTATAAATTGCATACTTTTGGCGTATGTACAGTCTGTTCATATAGCAAAGCTATACTGAAGATCATTCATACATTAAATGCGCTAACCTAGTTATAATCAACTATTTAATGGTTAAATAAACATTTTAAGGGAAGTAGGCGGAGAGATGGATATTCGTCAGCTGCATTATTACTGCACCATTGTAGAAGAAGGACAGATTACGCGGGCTGCGAGAACGCTGCATATGGCCCAGCCACCGCTGAGTCAGCAGCTCCGGCAGCTGGAAGAGGAGCTGGGTGTAACGCTGATTCACCGGGAGGGCAAGCGCTGGGAAGTTACCCAGGCCGGGCAGCGATTGTATGAACGCGCTCGGAATGTACTGCGGGAGATGAATAATATACAGCAGGAGATCAGCGATGTGGACGAGGGTCTGACCGGCTCGATTACGATAGGCACGTCCTCGATCTGTATCTCGCGTGTATCCAGGCATATCAGCGAATTTCATCAGGATTACCCGGAGATCTACCACAAGATTCTGTACGGGGATACCTCTCATTTAGAGGAACTGCTTCAGCAGCACAAGATCGATTTTGCCCTCCTGCTGCTGCCGGTGGACAATGAGCTGATCTACGAGATAATGCCGCTGAGCGATGATCCGTTTGTCGCTGTTATTCCGAGGGAGTGGACGGAACTGTGTCAGGCGAAGTCACTGACACTGGAACAGATTGCCGATTATCCGCTGCTGCTGGCCCGTCGGATGTCCGGGGAGGGCACGTATGAGAATATCATCGGGGAGTTTGAGCAGCGTCAGCTGCAACCGCGGGTAATCCTGGATTGTCCGGATATCTCGGCGCTGTTTTCTTTTGCTGCTGCCGGAATGGGGCTGACTCTAATCCCGGAATCGGAGATCCAGCAGGTATATGCCGACCGGTTGTGCGTGATTCCGCTGGAGCAGGCGGTGATCCGTACCCGGCCTGCACTCGTCTGGCTGAAAAACCGCTATATGAGCAAGGCGGCGAAGCAGCTGATCCAGCGTATAATTACCAGCTAAACCATATACTGTATACTCAAAAGACGATGATCTTCTTTTTACTAACGTGTGTGAAAATGGACTTGGTAATACCCATGACGTTATAATACAAATGACCTAATAAATAGAATTATTTCTATCTTCTGGTCCTCATGTGACTTACCGTCAAGCCAGGGATTACCTTTAAAAAAAGTATAAAATTTAAAAATAATGAAACATTACGTGCGCAGGAATAGTATTACATAGAAACAACGAAGAGGAGGCTCTAATCCATTTATGAGTATTAATCTGGTCAAAGGACAGAAAATCGACCTGACAAAAGGCAGAAGTGGTCTTACCAGGCTGACAGTCGGTCTGGGCTGGGACCCGGTACAGACGCAGTCTCGTGGATTGTTCGGCATGAAAAAAGCCAAAGCTGCTGTTGACTGTGACGCTTCCGCCCTGATGCTGAATGAGAATGACAAACTGACGAAAAAAGGCAATCTCGTCTGCTTCTACAATCTGCGCAGTGAGTGTGGATCGGTAGAGCACAGCGGTGACAATCTGACAGGTGAAGGTGATGGCGACGATGAACAAATCTCCATCGATCTGTCCAGAATACCGGCAGATGTTCATAAAGTATTAGTAGTCGTCAACATTTATCAGGCCGAGCAGCGCAAACAGGATTTTGGCATGATCGCTTCCGCGTATATCCGGGTAGCCAATGCACAAAGTGGTGAAGAGCTGGTCCGCTTCAATCTGACGGACAATTATTCCGGCATGACTGCACTGATTACCGGTGAAATCTACCGCAATGGTTCCGAATGGAAGTTTAATGCGATTGGACAAGGCAAACAGGCAGCCCATGTTGATATCCTCGCGAATCAATATGTATAAGCCGGCCCTTTGAAAACGGGATGTGTGGTTTTCGGGAGTCGATAGATAACTTTAAACCTATACTTAAATGAAAGAGGGAATTCACAATGGCAATTAACTTGAGCAAAGGTCAAAAAGTAGATCTGACGAAAACAAACCCGGGGCTGACCAAAGTAATCGTCGGTCTGGGCTGGGATACCAACAAATACGATGGCGGCGGAGATTTTGACCTCGACGTGTCCATTTTCTGTGCCAATGCTGCTGGTAAAGTAGCCAGCGATAAAGACTTCATTTATTTCAACAATCCTCAAAATGCCAACGGTTCTGTTGTGCACAGCGGTGACAACCGTACGGGCGCAGGTGAAGGCGATGACGAGCAAGTCAAAGTAGATCTGCCATCCGTACCTGCAGAAGTAGAGAAAATTGCTTTCACGATTACAATCTATGAAGCAGATACCCGCAACCAGAACTTCGGTCAGGTATCCAATGCCTATGTACGCATTCTGAGCGAACAGAGCGGCGAAGAACTGATCCGCTTTGATCTGGGAGAAGACTTCTCTATCGAGACAGGTGTAGTGGTCGGCGAACTGTATCGTCATTCCGGCGAATGGAAATTCAGCGCGATCGGTAACGGCTACAAAGACGGCCTGGCAGGACTCGTGCGCGACTACGGTCTGCAGGCCTAAGCAGTCCAAACGGCTATCTTATGGTAACTTTTCTGAGCAGGGGGAGAACTTCATATGACGATCAACCTGGCTAAGGGGCAGCGTATCGATCTGACTAAAACCAATCCAGGGCTGACCAAAGTAGTAGTCGGTCTCGGATGGGATATTAACAAATACAGCGGCGGCACCGACTTTGATCTGGATGCCTGTGCCTTCCTGCTGCATGAGGATGGCAAAGCCAAATCCGAAGAAGACTTTGTGTTCTACAATCATCTGGTCGCCTATGGCGGAGCTGTTGCGCATACCGGTGATAACCGTACCGGTGAAGGCGACGGTGATGATGAGCAGATCGTCGTTGATTTCAGTCTGATACCGCCAAACATTTCGCGTGTGGGCATTACGGTGACCATTCACGATGGAGACAGCCGCGGCCAGAACTTCGGTCAGGTGAGCTCTGCATTTGTCCGGGTTGCGAATGAAGCGGATGGCAGCGAGCTGCTGCGTTTTGATCTGGGCGAAGACTTCTCCACGGAGACGGCGGTTGTATTTTGTGAATTTTACCGGCACGGCAGCGACTGGAAGTTCCAGGCGATAGGCAGTGGTTTTACAGGCGGCCTGGCTGCATTGTGCCGTAATTATGGATTGGACGTATAAAAGACCAAATAGAATCATGCAATGGAATACAGGGTGCATAATAGCCTTGTATTCCATTTTACAATCTGCCGGTAAGGATTGAGTAATCCTATGTCAGACTCCAGAGAAGAGGTCTACGGATGAGTGTATCCATCGTCAAAGGACAGAAAACAGATGTAACCAAAACCAATCCGGGGCTCAGCCAGCTGAATATGATGCTGGGATGGCAGGCGCCTGCAGCGCTGGAACTGGATACTTCGGCGTTTCTGCTGCAGCAGGATGGACGTGTCAGCAGTGACAACGATCTGATTTTTTATGGCAATCCCGGCAACTCCTTTATTACATATCAGGAGAATCCTGCCGGTAGTGATCAGCGTCAATTTCAGCTTACGATGAATGCGGTTCCAAACAATGTTCAGAAAATAGCGGTGACGCTCACCATTTATAACAGTGGCGCCGGTCATTATACGTTCAGTCAGGCCAGCGGGATGTATCTGCGCTGTACAGATGGACGCACCGGAGCGGAGATTTTTCGTTATGATCTTGAAAATCATTTCTCCAACGAGACGGCTATTGTCATTGGAGAGTTGTATAGATACCAGTCGGAGTGGAAGTTCTCCGCTGTGGGCGCGGGTTATTTTGGCGGATTGAAAGAGCTGTGCGGCAGCTATGGGGTCGAGGTGGAAGATACGCCTCCGGCTGCACCTTCACCGCCAACTCCAGTACCGCCAGCGCCTGTACCGCCGACTCCGGCACCACCAGCGCCTGTACAGCGACAGGTACCACCGCCAGCTGCACCACCGGCTCCCGCTCCGCAGGCAGCGCCGCTGAATCTGCGCAAGATTGAACTCAAGAAAAAGGGCGATGTAATCAACCTCCAGAAAAAGGCCAGCGGTACACTCGGTGAACTGCTGATTAACCTCAACTGGAACCGTGTGCAAAAGAAAGGGCTGTTCAGCCGTGGGAGCGGGGGGACGGATCTCGATCTGGGCTGTCTGTATGAGCTCCAGAATGGCAGCAAGGGCGTCGTGCAGGCGCTGGGCAACAGCTTTGGTCATATGGAATTCGATCCTTATATCGCACTCGATGCGGATGATCGTACCGGTGCCCGTGCGGGCGGCGAGAATATGCGCATCAACGGCAACAAGATTGCCCAGATCAAGCGCATCCTGGTCTTTTCCTTTATCTATGAAGGCATCTCGCGCTGGACGGAAGCAGATGGCGTCGTCACCATTTACCAGAAGGACGGTCCCGATATTATCGTGCGTCTGGATGAACATGATAATGGCAAGCCGATGTGTGCGATTGCGCTGATCCAGAATGTGGGTAACGAGACGTTCAGTATTGAGCGGGTTGTACAGTATTTCCCAGGACATCGTCAGATGGATGAAGCATTCCGCTGGGGAATGCGCTGGACAGCCGGAAGAAAATAAACCGAAAAGCTTGTGATTCACCTCTGTTGTTGTGTGCGGTTGTTAGAGCACTATTGTCGTCCCTCCTGCTGGCTATACAGGAGGGGCTTATTTTATCTGGAAGGTTAGCCGGATGACAGCATCATGGCAACCAGGGCGGGACCCATTCAGGAGGGGTGTTATGCGTTACTTTAATTATTTGTCACAGGCGGAAGAGCAGGAGCTGTTCTACTCGGTACCGGTTCACTATGATAACTCTTCCGAGCGGGATCTGCTGGCTTATGCGATCGGACCGGCGCTGTACTGTCCGGCGACCCGGTCGACGATCGCCCGGGACATCCTCACCCAGAAGCACCGCGGATTGACTTCATGGGTGTTCGATCTGGAAGATGCGATCGGAGATCAGCAGGTAGAGGCGGCTGAACGTTCACTGGTGGAGCAGGTCCATTATTTGCAGGAAGTCATGGCGACTGACCCTTCGGTCCGGCCGATTATCCCGCTTCTGTTTATCCGAGTGCGAAATGTGCAGCAGCTGCAGCGGATTATCCGCCATATGGCAGGCGGTATGGAGCGTATTGCCGGCATTATGCTGCCCAAGTTCAGTGCTCCGGTCGGTCAGCAGTATTTGGAGGTCATTGCAGAGTATAATGATTTCAGACGTGAAGGCGCTCCGGTGCTGTATGGTCTGCCGATCCTGGAGACGGCGGCGGTCATCTACCGGGAGAGCCGGATGGATGAACTGATCGCCATCAAACAGGTGCTGGATACTTACAGGGAATATGTGCTGAACGTGCGCATTGGAGCTACGGACTTCTCCAGTCTGTTCGGACTGCGGCGCAGTTCAGAGATGACCATCTATGATATTACGACGATCCGGGACTGCATTTCGGATATTATCAACCTGTTCGGCCGGATGGATGCGGGGTATGTCATCTCGGGACCGGTATGGGAATACTTTTCCAGCGGAGAACGGGTACTGAAGCCGCAGATTCGCCAGTCTCCCTTTGAGGAGGCACTCGGGGCGGACGGGCGCAAGCTGCGCAATGAATATATCAACCACCATGTCGATGGACTGATCCGGGAAGTGATTATGGACAAGGAAAACGGAATGATCGGCAAGACAATTATTCACCCTTCCCATATCGGACTTGTGCAGTCACTCTACACGGTCAGACAGGAAGAATACGAAGATGCACAGGGGATTATCGCCAACAATACAGGCGAACTCGGCGTCTTCAAAAGCGGATATGCCAACAAAATGAACGAGATCAAACCACATCTTAACTGGGCCAGACGAATTATGGCCCGATCACAAATATACGGGGTGCTGCATGAACAACAACATTTCATCTCTTTACTCTCAGAGCAAGAACGGCACGTCTACGTATAAGATTCTGGATGGATTGGCAGTACATGTAACGGTCGAGCACAATCCGTTCCAGCTTCCGCTGGAGCAGCTGTTTGAAATGGCAGCGCGGGTCAATCCGAAGCGGTCCTTTCTGTTTGTCAGCAAGGTGCTGGGCAAGCATCTGGCGGTGAATCCGTACCAGTCCCTGTTGAGCGGAGCAGCTCTGTCGCTGCTATTGTACCGTGGAATGGACACAGAGATGGACTCGGAGGTCGAACAGCTGCTGCCCGGGCTGATCGAGGCAATGTCCTCTGGCATGGGAGTGGCCGGTGCATATGAGCAGCTGATGCGGCTAAAGCTGAAGCTGCCGGAGCCGGTGGCTTTTATCGGGTTTGCGGAGACGGCAACTGCGCTTGGACACAGCATGTACCGTGCATTTAGCGAGGGAGCGACCTATGTACATACAACCCGGCATCAGATTGTAGGTCAGCAGCCATTTATCCAGTTCGAAGAAGAGCATTCCCATGCAGTATCCCACCGCTGCTATGCACGTGAAGCGCGCATGATTGCCGGCGATCATCCGATTGTACTAGTCGATGATGAGATCACAACCGGCAAGACGGCGCTGAATATTATCCGGGCGATTCATGAACAGCATCCACGTAAAGCCTACTATGTCGCTTCTCTGCTGGACTGGCGAAGCGAGGACAATGTACGACGATACGCCGAACTGGAGCGGGAGCTGGGTATCGCGATTACACCTATTTCACTGGTCAAAGGCCAGATTGAAGTGGAAGGCAAGCCGGACCTGTCACATCCGGCCTATGTACCTGCTGGGACGGCATCCCCGGCGCCAGTAAACAGGATCGAACTGGAAAATGTGTTCGAACTGCTGGAAAACAGACAGTCTGTCGATGGCGCAGGGGTACTGCATAACGGGCCATTTATGATGGGAACCGGCAGATTTGGCATTGATGAGCAGGACAACCGGCGGACAGCAGCCAGCATCCTTCAGGCAGCTGACATACTGAGCAGACAGCGGAAGGGCCAGCGTACCTTATGCCTGGGCACCGAAGAATTCATGTACATCCCGATGATGATCAGCGCAGAGATGGGGGAAGGGATCTCCTATCATTCGACGACACGCAGTCCGGTATACCGGTCGATCGACTCGGGCTATCCGATCCGTACAGGGCATACATTTACTTCGCCTGAAGACAGCAGTGTTACCAATTATGTCTATAATCTCATCCTGGATGTGTATGACGAAGTATTCGTATTTCTGGAACGGCAGGTACCGGAAGGGAATCTGGATACACTAATTGACAGTCTGCAAGGCGGCATGTTCCAGCAGATTCATATTGTGATCTGCGGCAGTACCCAGCTGAGTCAGGGAGGTCAATAACATGACAACTGAGACGCATAACGCCTGGAACGAGCCGCAGCTGGCCGATCCTGTACAGCTGGGCAGCTATTCGCCTGCCGATGTGGTATTTCTGCTGAAGGATCTGAGCGATGTGAATCTGGAGCGTGGTACCGAGGAGCGGGAAGAAGCGATCCAGACCGGTACCCACTATTCGGAGATGCTTCCGCAGGAATACCAGCCGACCGATGAGTATGTGGAGCTGTTCCAGCGTACACTGGCCGATTCGGCGGAGAAAGTGGCGCTGGCTGCCGGTGTGGTCAGCGAACTGATTTTGCACAAGCGGGGACCTCAGACAGTGCTCGTCTCTCTCGCCCGGGCAGGTACGCCGGTAGGTATCCTGATCAAGCGCTATTTGCTGCACAAGTACAATCTGGATCTGCCGCATTACAGCATTTCGATTATCCGGGGTAAAGGCATCGATAGGAACGCCCTTAAATATATTCTGCAAAAACACGGGGTCGGCAAGCAGATTCAGTTTGTCGACGGATGGACCGGCAAGGGTGCGATCCGTAATGTACTTATACAGTCCTGTCGCGAGTTCGAAGAACGATACGGTGTTACGCTGAATGATGATCTGGCGGTACTGGCCGATCCCGGCGGTTCTTCGGATACATACGGGACGAGGGAAGATTTTCTCATTCCGAGTGCGTGCCTGAACTCGACGGTATCCGGGCTGATGAGCCGGACCGTTCTACGGGATGATCTGGTCGGGGAGAATGATTTTCACGGGTCCAAATTTTACAGACAGTGGCTGGATCAGGATCTGTCCAATACATTTGTCGATCATATTAGTGAATATTTCTCCGCGGTACAGCAGCTGGCGGAGCAGCAGGCCGGGGAGCTGCTGGAGCATCCTGTACCGGCGAACTGGCAGGGAATTGAAGATATTCGCTGGATTCAGCAGGAGTATCAGATCAGGGATATTAATCTGATCAAGCCGGGTGTCGGTGAGACGACGCGTGTCCTGCTGCGCCGGGTTCCCTGGAAAATCCTCATCGACCGGGAAGACAATCCGAATCTGCGTCATATTCTGCTGCTGGCTCGTGAGCGTCAGGCACAGATCGAAGTCTGTCCGCAGCTAACCTATTCCTGCTGCGGAATTATTAAGCCAAGAGAGGAGCAATCCTGATGCTGCTGTATGCTAGTGATCTGGACCAGACACTGATCTATTCGGAACGCTCCCGCGGGATGGATGTGGACGATCGAGTGATGATACCGGCTGAAATGGTGGAGGGACGTGTCATCTCCCATATTTCAATCCGGGCGCTGGAACAGCTGAGAGAGATTGCCGGGAGTATTCCCTTTGTACCGGTGACGACACGGGTGCTGGAACTGTATCATCGCATTCATATTTTCCGGGAACAGGTTGTGCCAAAGTATGCGATTACAAGCAATGGCGCTCATATTCTGATCAACGGTCAGGTGGACCGGGAATGGCATGAGCAGATTATGCTGGACGTACGTCGTCAGTCAGCGCCGCCTGCCGAAGCCATTTCCGTCTTCCACCGGGTATCCGATCCATCATGGATCATCCGGGAGAGCTACTGGGAAGAGACGTTCTTCTCCGTACTGGTGGACCGGGAGATGATGCCGGATGAGCAGGTGATGGCGATTCTGCCGGAACTGGCGCAGCTGGGCTGGGGTCTCTCCATTCAGGGGAGAAAGGTATATCTGGTTCCTTTCCCGGTCAGCAAAAATCGGGCGATCGAGCATGTAAAATGCATGGCGGGTGCGGATCGGGTCATTGCTTCCGGGGATTCCCTGCTGGACCGCGGACTGCTGGATTACGCAGATGAAGCGATTGCTCCTGCGCACGGCGAGCTCTACCGCGGCTTCCAGAGTGGTGAGAAGCAGGGTAAATACGGATTTACAGCGCGTTCCGGCATTCGGGCGGCAGAGGATATTTTGCAGTTTGTACTGGACATCATGAACAGGGAAGGAATCATGAACTATGAGCGGACGGAAAGTTAGAATCTGGTTCAATCGCAGCTTTGCGGTAGGATATCATTATATGAATGCGGTACGTCACAATGAAGACGGCATGGCATTTGAGATTTACGGCACACACCGTGATCCCGAGCATGTATCCCTGCGTGCCTGCGACTATACGGAGGTTGAGCCCGTATTAACAGGTGAAGCCTATGCGGCGTACTGCCTGGACTTTTGCCGGCGTCACCAGATTGAGGTGTTCGTTCCGCGCTGGGGGATGCGTTATGTGGTCGCGGCGGCAGCTTCCTTTGCCGAAATGGGTGTGAAGCTGGTCTGCTGTACGGATATGGAGCTGCTCAATGAGATCGAGGACAAGGGCAACTTTTTCCTGTCGGCAGAGCAGAATCGGCTGATGGTCGTGCCGGCATATCGGCTGGTGAATACAGCCGACCAGTTCAGGCAGGCGTATGAAGAACTGCGTGAATTGGGGCTAAGCGTCTGCTTCAAACCGACACGTATGGAAGGCGGGGCAGGCTTTCGGATCATCGACCCGGATTATGATGCACTGGGCGCGCTGTTCGATACGGTGAGTCCGAGAATATCTTATGAGCAGGCCTATGCGGCACTGTCCCGGGTGGAATCTTTTCCGGAACTGATGGTGATGGAGCTGCTGGAAGGTCATGAATACAGCATCGACTGTCTGGCTTCTCCGCAAGGAGAACTGCTTGCTGCTGTCCCAAGGCGCAAAGCCGGCGGACGTTCCCGTCTTCTGGAAGAAGTGCCTGAATTACTGGAAATCGCCCGAAAAGTGGCGCAGTTTTACAAGATTCCGTATAATTATAATCTACAATTGATTTATCAGGGCACTGTTCCCAAAGCGCTGGAGATTAACCCGCGTATGTCCGGCGGTCTGCATATGACCTGCCTGAGCGGTGTTAATTTCCCTTATCTGGCCGTTAAAATGGCTCTTGGCTACAAAGTCGATCCGCAAACGCCGGAATATGGATTGTTAACAAGTTACGTAGAGCAGCCTGTTCTGATGCAGGGACAGCCTGCGCAATAAATAGATCAGCTGAAAAGGCAGGTGAATATGGATGAGTAAAAGCAGAATGATAGGCAGAACGTTACTGGCCGGAGGTGCAGGTTATGTAGTCGGATGTGTGCTGGGTGTGTGGGATGTACCGGAATATATCACTCTTCTGTTTCCGCTGGCAGGCTCCATCTATGGCATTACACGGCCGGAGCGCAAAGCGCGTCCGTCGATGGAATTTACACAGCCTGAGCCGGAACTTCCGACAGGACGCAGCAATCCACTGCCTGTATCCGAGAGAAACACTGTGTCTGAACGCTCTGCCCGAACTGCTGCTCCACCAATCCCTCAGCCTGTTGCAGCAGCTTCCGCCGCCGGTGTGCCGGCTCAGGAACTCCAGGAGATTCCGCCGGTATTTCAACCGGTAATGGAGTATTTGAGCGTGCTGGAAGAGATGATCATTTCCGAAGGCCAGAAGAACAATCTCGATAACGAAATTGTGGAAAAATCCTGTTCGCTGTTCCTGCGCCTGCAGCGCGTAATCCCGATGTTGGCCGAGATGCATAATGACGATATCAACCATACGGTCAAACGGCTGGTGCTGAAAGACCTGAACAGCGTGATCAACCCGTTCCTGCGTCTCAGCGGCGAAGCCAAAACGAAAAACCGCCGCATCCTGCTCGATGGGCTGCGGGACGTCAACAACCGCATTACCCATATCGTCAAAACGATTGAACATAAAGACCTGATCGAACTGCAATCCAGAGCGGAAATCATTCATCAGCGTTACTCCTGATGCCCGAAATGAAGGTGCGGTGCAGCTGCCCTGCTCCGGTCCGACAATCGCTGAAATAGATGAAAGGGGAGAGTGCGATGGCAACTCCACCGTTAAATTTAAAAAAAGAAGATGAACAAAAGGTTACCCAGGAAGCTACTGTCATCATCCAGAAGGTGGCTCAGGCAGACAGCATGAGCCTTGATATGCTGATGGATGAAGTCGGCAAGCTCGGCATGCAGACGCAGGAGCGGGCTACCCAGACCCTGCAGATGCTGGACCGTCCGGTCAATGATCTGATGTCGGGCAAGTCCAAGCAGGTCTCCAATCTGATCCTGTCCCTGCGCGATGAATGCGAAGCGCTGCAGCAGAGCAAAAATGTCAGCCTGTTTGGCAAACTGCTGCGCAAATCCCCAATCAAAAATTACGTTTACAAATACCAGTCTGTCAGTAAAAATGTCGATGCTATCGTACAGGGTCTGCGCGACGGCAAGGATACACTGGAAGAGAACATGATCAGCATGCGTACTCTCAAGCGCAATTCCCTGCAGGAGATCTATAATCTCCAGTACAAAATCGCCATGGGCGGCGAGCTGAAAAAGCTGTTCGAAGCCGAAATTCAAAAGCCGGAAAATGAACATCGCAAAGTCTATCTGGAACGCGGTCTGCGCAAGGTAATGACCCGCACCCAGTCGATGACCGAAAATATTATGCTGTTCAACCAGGCGATTGCTGCCACCGATATTGTCAACGATACGAATGACAAGCTGATTGATTCGGTCAATGACTCGGTGTACAAAGCCGCCAACCTGATCAAAATCTCCGCCATGATCGCGCTGGCGATCGAAGATCAGGAACGGGTAGCCGATGCGGTCGAGAGCGTCAACCAGACGATCGAGGATCAGTTCAAGCGCAATGCCGAGATGCTGAAAACGAACAGCGAACGCTCTGCCGAACTGCTCAAAAAACCGACGATGTCGCTTGAATCAGTCAATCAGGCGATTTCCGATCTGATGTCTGCGCTGGATACATCCGAGCGTTCCAACCGTGAGATTATTAACAGCTGCCAGGATTATACGACCAAGCTGTCTACCATAAATGAACAGATGACCCGCCGCCTTGGTCTGGAAAAGGCAGAGACTTCTGCCGGATCATCGGCAGCGCTGAATGGCAGTGCTGCCGGTTCTACTGCCAGCCGTGATCCGCTGGCTGATCTGTTACGGTAATCGCAGTTTTCCCGCTTTGGCGGGAAAGCGGTAGATGAGCCGGAAACAGGAATAACATCCGATATATAAAGCCCTTCTGCCGATGCAGAGGGCTTTTTTTCATGGTAACAGGATAGGGAGCAGGAAGCAGGGAACAGGCACGCCGACTTGTCTGGAATCAGAACATGTTGGAGTGACGGCAGCAGCTATAGGAGCCATAGAAATCTTCACTAATTATTACGCTAATTATGACCTGACAATTCAGACTGTAAGGGCTTTCTTTTGGTAAATGATTGCATTACCATAAAAATGTAGCAGCACAGAAAACGAAGGCAGAAAAACATTATTCGGTATAATGCACCCTTACAGACACTAAAGTTAAAGGAGATATAACAATATGGAACAAACAACCAAGTATCTGTTTCAGGATCATACCCAGGAGCTGGATCAGCGTGTTCATGATCTGGTATCCCGCCTGACTGATGAGGAGAAAATCGAATCCATGCTGCAGTATCAGCCTGCGATCGAGCGGCTCGGTGTAGGAGCTTACAAGCACGGTACCGAGGCGGCGCACGGAATTGCCTGGTTGGGCGAAGCGACCTTTTTCCCGCAGCCGGTCGGACTGGCATGCACATGGGATAGCGATCTGATGCGCAGAATCGGTAAGGTGATCTCGGATGAAGCACGGGTGATGTACAAGCGCAATCCGGCCGTGAACGGGCTGACACTCTGGGCGCCTACAGTCGATATGGAGCGTGATCCGCGCTGGGGACGCAATGAAGAGGCCTATGGTGAAGATCCGCGGTTGACCGGTGAGCTGGCAACTCGTCTGGTAGAGGGCATTCAGGGGGACCATCCTACATATCTCAAGGCTGTAGCGACGTTGAAGCATTTTCTGGGCAACAATAATGAAGTGGATCGTGGCAGCGGCTCATCCAGTATCGATCCGCGCAATATGCGGGAATATTACCTCAAGGCGTTTGAACAGCCATTTACCGAGGGCAAAGCCCAATCGATGATGACAGCCTACAATTCCATCAATGGTATACCCGCACTGCTGCATCCGCTCGTCCATGAAGTGGTCAAGGGCGAATGGGGCATGGACGGATTTATCGTCAGCGATGCCGGTGATGTAATGGGCATTATGAATGATCACGGATATTATGATTCGCATACGCCAGGCGTCGCGGAATCGGTCAAAGCCGGTATCGACAGTATTACCGATGATGCCGATCTCTCCAAAGCTGCGTTGCGTGAAGCGCTGGAGCAGGGGCTGCTGAGCTGGGAAGATATTGATCGTGCACTGTTCAACACATTCCGGGTGCGTTTCCGGCTTGGCGAATTTGATCCGGAGGAACTAAACCCGTATGCGGCGATCGGAGAAGAATCCATGATGACCGATGAAGCCAAATCGATCGCAGCGGAAGCTGTACGTAAATCAATCGTCCTGCTCAAAAATGATAACGGCACTCTGCCATTGTCCGGTAAAAGCACCGGCGATATAGCCGTGATCGGCGAACTCGGTGATATCGTCTATCGGGACTGGTACTCGGGCACCCTGCCTTATGCAGTTACCGGCCTGCAGGGTATTCGCTCCAAGGCACAGGGCAATGTGCATTATCATGACGGGAATGACCGGGTGAGCTTCACTTCCTCGAGAAACGCAAAATTGTTATCCGTTCAGCAGCCTACCTCCGCAGAGGAAAAGCCAGCCGTTCGGGCAGGTATGACTGTCTCTTCATCTGCTGTACAATCGGCAGACGATGCAGCGGCAGGAGTATCCGGTGAAGAGGACAACAGTGTATTCACCGTATCCGACTGGGGATTTGGCAGTTACACGATTCGTTCGGCCGCAAATGGCAAGTACTGGACGGCCGATGATGACAGCCAGCAGATTACCGCTTCTGCCGACGAGGCCTATGGCTGGTTCGTCAAAGAAGTATTCGGTCTGGATCAGCAGGAAGACGGACGGGTGGCTATCAGCACATGGAACGGACGCACTGTGCATGCTGGCGGAGACGAGGGCCAGCTGGTCATTGCGGATGAGAAAGATGGACTTGTCGAAGAGATATATTTTGACAAGAACGTACTGGAAAATGGATTGGAGCAGGCAGTAGCTGCGGCGAAGGCAGCCGAGACGGCTGTTGTATTTGTAGGCAACAATCCGCTGATCAACGGCAAGGAAGAGAATGACCGTCCGGGTCTGGAACTGCCTGCTTCGCAGCTGAAGCTGATCCAGGAAGTATATGCAGCCAATCCGCGTACCGTGGTTGTTGTCGTGGGGAGCTATCCATTTGCAATGGAATGGGTGGAAGAGCATATTCCGGCAATTCTCTATCTGTCCCATGCGGGTCCGGAACTGGGCAGTGCCGTAGCGGATGTGCTGTATGGCGATTATGCTCCGGCAGGACGTCTGAATATGACCTGGTACCGTTCGGAGGAGCAGCTCGGGGATCTGAAAGACTACGATATCATCCGTTCACAGCGGACGTATCAGTATTTTGACGGAAAGGCACTGTATCCGTTTGGTCATGGTCTGACCTATGCACCGATACAATACAGCGATCTGGAACTGGATACGGCAGAAGTGGATGCTCAAGGCATGGTTCGTTTGTCTGTCCGGGTCAGCAATACCGGTGATATCGACAGTGATGAAGTGGTGCAGCTGTATACGAAACTGGAGCAGTCACGTATCCAGCGGCCGCTGCGTACATTGCAGGCTTTCCAGCGTATTCATCTGGCAGCCGGGCAATCGCAGACAGTAACGTTCCAGCTGGCGGCTGCAGAACTGGCCATCTGGGATGTGACCCGCAGCCGGTATTGCGTAGAGTCCGGCAGCTACACATTCATGATCGGACGTTCCTCAGCAGATATCCAGCGGCAGGCCGAAGTCCGGGTAAATGGAGAAGTGATTCCGCCGCAGGACCTGTACAAGACCGTGCTGGCGGAGAACTATGATGATTACCGTCACGTCCATCTGGTGGAATCCAAAGAAGGCGGAGCTGCGGTGGAAGCGCGGGAAGATGGAGCATGGGTTCTGTTCAGCGATGCGGAATTCGGCGCAGCAGGTGCAGGGCACTTCCAGGCACGGGCAGCCTTTGCCGGACAGCAGGGAGAGATCCAGATTCGCCTGGATGCACCGGATGGAGAACTGGCGGGGACGCTGACTCTGGATGCATCAGCTGCTGGAGCACAGAACTGGCAGGATACAGGGATCAATGTGCAGCACATTACAGGACGCCATGATGTATATCTGGTACTCAGCCAGGGAACCCGTATCCGTGAATTCCGATTCGGCGTTCAGCACTAGCAGGCAGGTATTAGGTGCGATGGATTAACACTCAGGAAACGATTGTTTGATTTTGAAGCCGTACAGAGCATAATAATTAAACAAGCAACAGCAAACAAGTAGTAATGAAAAAAGCGGCAGCTTTCCTAAGAGAGAGCTGTCGCTTTTTTGGCTATATATGCAGTTGTCTTTGTATTTGGCAAGTTCTGCCGGGCAACAGGCAGGATCGTTACATTTGTCGGGTCTGATGCAATCAGATGTATCACCTGTGATAAAGCAGGATGGACTCGCGCTCAGCCCTGGTTGAACTGGTGAATAGGCAGCTGAACAGCAACGAAGAAAGCAAGGATTAACAGCACGGCAATTATTCCTATACACAGAGCTTTGCGGATCATGCCGGGTCATTCCTTTCTTCAGGACTGCGTTACGGTCCGGTGCTGCTTTTTTCCATAAGTGCCGAGGCGCCATACATATTCGACCGGTCCCATGCTGAATCGGCTCAGCCACCAGCTGCTGATAATTATCTGAATGATCAGAATGAATACAGCTGATATTATCAGCACCGTGATATGTACCTGAAAAGGCCAGTGGAGCAGATGCGACAGCAGTAGAATAATCGCAGTCTGGGATAAATAGTTGGTCAGGGCCATGCGGCCGAGATTGCCGAGCGGTGTCAGCAGACGCTCTACCCGCTGATGACGAAGCAGCAGCGTCAGTGTCGTTACATAAAAAACGCTTACTGGTAATCCGCTCATTGTCGAGGCCATATCGACCAGCCCGGTCTGATCCAGAATCCGGTTACCTAGCAGATGCAGCGGCCAGATCAGCAGCAGCGAGGTAACCTGCGTAATCCGCAGCCCTTTGCGATAGCGCTCCGGCTCGGCGAACAGTCCGATCTGTCCGGTCCACTTCCCGAGGAAGAACATACCGAGTGTCTCCAGCTGGGCAATTCCGAGCCAGAAGGCACTACCCCCAATAATGAACAGTGCCAGCAGCAGACTCACCCACGGCTTGGCCCGGTGAACCGGCATCAGGAAGAAACCGAGTATGGCATACACGAGCAGCGCTTCACCAGGCTGAAAATAATGATGAATAATACCGATCATCAGCAAAATGACCAGCCTGCGGGTAAAACGGAGCAGCGGCCGCTCCCCGCGAGCCTCTGCACGAGTCATAAAAATATGAAATCCTACTCCAAACAAAAAAGCGAAAATCACATAGAACCGCTGTTCCACAGCAAAATACAAAAACTTCTGAATGCCTTCATCCAGCGGTGTCTTGTCCAGATTGTAATTCACCAGCTGCATGATATTGATCAGAATAATTCCGCATAGGGCAAATCCCCGCAGAATATCCAGGTTGGCCAAACGTCTCAATATAACTCCTCCTTCATGCGAATCTCTGTACGAAAGACAGCATAGAAGGGAACAGGCTTACTGCTCCTCCATCACATACAGTCGCTCCATACACCCAGCATAAAAGAAGATCCAGCCGGGCACTATCGATTCACCTTACGGAAAGCTTACAGCGTTGAAAGGTAGAGCTTGAATAGATACTCACGCATAAAAAAAAGACGCTTCATCCGAAGCGTCCCATAATGTATTCCTGGGTAGAGTTTTTATCGGGATTTGTGAAAATCTTGTTCGTCTCCCCATGTTCGACCAGATTGCCGAGGTAGAAATAAGCGGTGTAGTCGGATACCCGTGCCGCCTGCTGCATATTGTGTGTAACGATAACAATCCGCAGGTCGCTTTTTAGTTCGGAAATGAGTTCTTCGACTTTGCCGGTGGATACCGGGTCCAGTGCGGAAGCCGGCTCGTCCAGCAGCAGAATCTGCGGATTGACCGACAATGCGCGAGCGATGCATAGACGCTGCTGCTGACCGCCGGAGAGGGACAGAGCGGACTCTTTCAAGCGGTCTTTGACTTCATCCCAGAGCGCAGCGCGGCGCAGACTGGTCTCGACGATTTCATCGAGTTTTTTACGGTTTTTGATTCCGTAATAGCGCGGCCCAAATGCGATATTCTCATAGATGGACTTGTAAAATGGGTTCGGACGCTGCCATACCATGCCGATCCGCTGACGCAGCTTGATCACATCGGTGGTTGGAGCAGCGAGATCAATACCATCCATCCAGATATGACCGGTACTGCGTGCTCCGGCAATTTCGTCGTTCATCCGGTTCAGTGAGCGCAGGAAGGTGGATTTCCCGCAGCCGGAAGGACCGATCAGCGCAGTGACGGTCTTGGCCGGGAATCCGAGACTTATATTTTTGATGGCCTGATATTCGCCATAATAGACACTTAGATCTTCAGTACTGAAAGGCATTGCCATAGTATAAAATCCTCCTTGAGTGGACTGCCATGGGGACAGAAACCATCTGTCCCGAAAATGATCCTGGAAATCTAGTTCATGCGTTTGGAAGCCGTCATGTAACGGTACAGCGTACGTCCGAACCAGCGTGCCAGCAGGTTGAAGATCAGTACCATGATGACGAGTACAGCCGAAGCGCCAGCCGCAACCTGTATCGCATCCGGTGCCAGTCCTTCACTGTTGACTTTCCAGATATGGGTCGCCAGTGTCTCGGCCGGACGCAGCGGGTTCAGCGGTGAACGCGGATGCAGTGGATTCCAGTCCGAGAAGTTCAGCGGAGGTGTCGTCATCCCGGAAGTAAACAGCAGGGCTGCCGCTTCACCGAATACACGACCGGCGGCCAGAATCGTACCGGTAACGAGCGAAGGAATCGCGACCGGCAGCATGATGGAAGTGATGATTTTCCATTTGGATAATCCCAGTGCCAGCCCGGCCTCTTTTTGTTCACGAGGTACAGCAGTGAAGGCTTGTTCCGTAATCCGAACCATCAGCGGCAGGTTGAAAATGGTCAGAGCCAGTGCACCTGCCAGCAGGGAGAAGCCCATATTGAATGTATTGACAAAGACGAGCAAACCGAACAGACCGATAACAATCGATGGGAAAGAGGATAGTACCTCTACAACCAGTCGAATAAAACTGGTAATCTTACCCGGTTTGGCATATTCGGACATATAGATACCGCCGCCCAGACCGAGCGGGATGGTGATGATCATTGTCAGAATCAACAGGTACAGGGAGTTAAACAGTGGCGGTCCAATACCGCCGCCCTCGCGGATCGTCTGCGGCTTGGATGTCAGGAAGTCCCAGCTGATATGTCCCAGTCCGCGGAACAGGATAAATCCGAGCAGTCCCAGCAGAATCACCACAATGGAGAGAGCAAGCGCAACAATGATAACCGTGGCTATTTTGTCTGCATTTCTGGCCCGTGTTCTGGCTTTGGTGTTTACGGTTTTCGTTGTCATATCCGGTTTCTCCTTTCGAGCAGGCGGATGATGAGGATGAATACGAATGTCATCAACATCAGTACGAGTGCCATACTCCATAATGCATTATTCTGAATGGAACCCATCGCCGTGTTACCCATACCAAGTGTAATTACACTGGTCAGTGTGGATGCGGATTCCAGCAGGGAAGTTGGGATGTAAGGGGCGTTACCGATAACCATCTGTACCGCCAGTGCCTCACCAAATGCGCGGGCCATACCGAGTACGATACCGGTCAGCAGTGCAGGCAGAACCGTCGGCAGTACGACACGGTAGATCGTCTGCCAGCGTGTGGCGCCCAGTGCATAGGAAGCTTCGCGCAGACCGCGCGGCAGAGAGGCCAGCGCATCTGCGGCTACGCTTGTAATGGTAGGCAGAATCATAATCGACAGTACGAGTGCACCGGCACCCACACCAATTCCCTGCCCGCCGACATTATCGCGCAGGAATGGAACGATCAGGGTCAGACCGATAAAGCCGTAGACAACGGAAGGAATACCGGACAGCAGCTCGATGGCCGGCTGCAGGATTCGCTTGCCAAAAGTAGGCACGATCTCGGTCATGAACAGTGCAGCTGCAATACTGAGCGGGCTGGCGAGAAGCGCAGCCAGCAAGGTGACCATAAAGGAACCCGAGATGGCCGGCAGTGCACCAAACGAAGGCTCAGCCGCATCCGGCGCCCAGTGTGTGCCGAAAAAGAACTCGGTCAGGCTGACGCCGTTTACAGCAAAGGTAGCGACACCTTTGGATGTAACAAAATATACGATGGATACGATGACTGCGATCAGGAATACGACACAGATAGACGTATAAATTCTGCCGATCCAGTCTTCCAAACGGTGCTTCTCAAGCGGCAGCCTGCGACGCTGTGCTTCCCGTGGAGTAACTTTGGAATGCTCCATAAGTAATAACCTCTTTTCTTCATGCTTTAAAATAAATGTCTTGCCGGTATCTCAACAATTCAAGGGAGAATGATGACATATGATTCTGTATAAAAACGTGAAAAGAGAGGCGGGGTTCCCGCCTCTTCGAGCCATGGCGTTCGAGCCAGCAGCTGCATCTTTTCATCCATTATATTCGATTGAAATCTTACTTCGGGCTAACTTTACCTTCTGCATCACGTTGTACCTGCATACCGGACATTGGAATGTAGCCCAGTTCAGTTACATCGCTTTGTTGAACGTCTTCGCTCAGCATGTAATCCAGGAATGCTTTGGTTGCAGCATCCGGCTCACCTTTGGTGTACATGTGCTCGTAAGCCCAGATTGGGTATTTACCAGCTTCAACGTTTTCAACCGTAGGTTCTACGCCGTCATAGCTCAGTGGAGCTACGCTGTCATCCAGGTAAGACAGTGCCAGGTAACCGATAGCACCCGGAGTTTCAGCGATCAGCTTTTTCACTGTACCTGAGGAATCCTGTTGGATGGAACCCGCTGGATCTTCCGTTTTTTCGCCCAGTGCGTACTTCTCAAAAGTAGCACGTGTACCGGAGCTGCTTGGACGGTTGATGACAACGATCTTTTGATCCGCGCCGCCAACTTCTTTCCAGTTCGTTACTTTACCAGTGAAGATATCAACCAGTTGTTGTTTTTTCAGGTCTTTCACGTTAGCAGCAGTGTTGGCAACAGCTGCCATAGCCACAACCGCTACCTGGTGATCTTTCAGCTCGGCTGCTTTGTCAGCATCCAGTTTTTCTTCAGCGAATACGTCGGAGTTACCGATGTTGGCTTGACCTTCAGACACCTGAGTCAGACCCGTACCACTACCGCCGCCCTGTACTTGAACGGATACGTTAGCATATTTTGAATCTGCCATAAACTTTTGTGACACTTGTTCAACCAGTGGTTGCAATGCTGTGGAACCTACAGCCAGAATAGAACCGCTAAGCTCAGAAGAACCAGTTTCTCCTGTGTTGCCGGTATCTCCACCAGCACCCGATCCCGAAGTAGTTCCGCCGTTTGATCCGCAGGCAGCAAGCACGAGGACCATTGTCAGCGTAAGAAGCATGATTGGCAGTTTTTTAAACATTTGTAAAGTCTCCTCCCCCTAATTAAAGGCGCAATACTCTTATGTGTTTTGTTCTTACATGACTTATTCTATGGGTGCAGTGTTAGAGTTAAGTCTTAGTTTTGTAAACTCTGTATTAAAATTTCACGAAATTGTTTGAGAAATGTAAGCGGGGCAGAGGGGAAATGCAGAAAGGAAAGAATCGCAGGATTCCGGATGTTCTTTATATATATAGAAGGAAATGCAAAACAGAAACGTAAACACAACAAAATACCCCGTCTCCGGAACACCGGAATCGGGGCATTTTTAAACTGAAATGTATATTGTCATAGGCTGTCTCGCAGCAGATGACATCAGGCTTGTTACATAGTGGTCGGGCCACTGCCTGTACTGTTATAGGATTGCTTGAAATCCTGAATCTCGGATTTCACTTCGCCTACTGCCGATTGTGCTTCGGTTTTGAAGTCTTTGGCAGTGCTAAGGGATTCCTTGAGAACGCCAACAACTTCCTGGCCTTTCTCGGCGATTTCATGACCTTTTTCGTTAATCATCGGCCCTTTTTCTCTGACCAGTTCGGTAACCTGAGTCAGTTTGGCACGTGCTTTTGCACCTTGCTGCGGGGCGACCAGAACAGCTACACCTGCACCTACCAGCGCACCTGTTACTGCACCAATGGCTAGTGTCTTTGTTGTCTCTGTATTCATGTTCATTACTCCCTTCGTAGTGAAGTGCTTGTTTATTATTACCCACATTTGCGGATTTATCCCAGTTATGTTGGCAATCAGGTCATTTATTTTATCCGTCCTGCTCTTATTCGTCGGATAACAGCCTGACTGAGTGGCGCCTGCCCGATTGTCCGGGAGACGTTATGCAGTGATGATGATAACAAAGCCCTGCTTGAGATGAGCAGGGCCTGTTATTTTATTTGCAGATCTGCCATAGTGGCAGATGTGATGCATGATCTTATTTATTCAAAGTACCTACATTGACGATGCTTGGCGCTTGATCTGCACGGGAGTGCATAAAGTCTGGAGCCGGCTTCAGGATCGGAGCCTGGCCATAGGCTTTTGGCTGCTGTACATATTCAAAGTCGCCTGTGCCGTCCATTGCAGGACCGCTGGCCCAGCGTCCGGCTGCACTTTCTTCACCCTGGGAGAAGTTCATGAACTGGTGAACCACTTCGCGCTTCTCCAGCTCTGGAGGGAAGGAGGCTGGTGTGATAGGACCCTGCTTCGCTTCGATCTCCGAAATAGCGGCCAGCCATTGGTTCTGGTGCATCGTATCGCGGGCGATCATAAAGGACAGCATATCGCGGATACCAGGATCTGTCGTTTGCTCATACAGGCGGATAACCTGTAGGCGTCCCTGAGATTCGGCATTCAGGTTGGCACGGAAATCAGCCAGCAAATCGCCGCTCGCTACAATATAGCGGGAGTTCCACGGATAACCAACACTGTCGGATGGCAGGGCACCCAGACTGGATACGATCGCGTGCTGTGGATTCATACCGCCCAGTACAGCTCCGATCGCAGGGTCTTTGGCCATTTGCTCTACCTGATCCAATGGTGCGTCGTCGAGCAGCTGGGCAATCATCGTTGCCAGCATTTCCACGTGACCGATCTCCTCGGTACCGATATCCAGCAGCATGTCTTTGTACTTGCTCTCGGCGCGAGTATTCCAGCCCTGGAACAGGTACTGCATCATAACGGACATTTCACCATACTGTCCACCGAGTACTTCCTGCAGCTTTTTGGCATAAATCGGATCTGGTCTGTCTGGCTTGGCAGTATACTGTAACTCTTTAATGTGAAAGAACATAATGTAACTCCTCCTTTGTTGTGTTTGAAAATAAAACCGGGATGCATAGGGATTCGTAACGCTGTACATATTCACTTCAAGTTAAGTAGTCACACTTTGCACAGGCTCTATCAGGATGATGAATCCACATCTGCATAGCAGCCCAATATGAAAAGTGTCCCAAATGATACGATGGCCATCGCAAACAACTATTAACCAATTCATATTGGATATAACCTGTTTTTGAATAGAGAAATTACAAAATTGTTATTTATCAAGCAAATAAAAAATAGGAAGAAGCATGTTTTTATCTGGAAATAAAAAGCAGATCAGAGTATGCCTGCTTCGCCTATCACTGATCTGCCACACTCTATAATATTAACGAACTTTGGCTGCTTGAATGCAGATGAAGATTTGGTAAAGGGGTACTTTCTACTGGAAGTCACTACCAATCTTCTGTTTCAGATACATCCGGTAAATATGCACAATCGTAATCTTGGCTGCCATATAGATCGGGATAACGAGCAGCATACCGAGGATACCGCCCATGTCTCCCCCGACGAGTAGGAGCACGATGATGGTGAACGGATGAATATCCAGCTGATTTCCAAAAATGATCGGTTCCAGCAGGTTGTTCTGAATCAACTGGGCTACAATCACAATTACGATTGACCAGATGCCCATCATTGGCGATTCAATAAAGCCTACAATCGCTACAGGCACAGCCGACAGAATCGCCCCGATATACGGGATGAAATTCAGGAAAAAGGCCAGGAATACGAGCAGCAGGGAATACGGCAGATCAATGATCAAAAATCCGATATACAGCAGTACACACAGCGCGAAGTTAACGATAACGCGTCCGGCGATAAAGCTGCTCAGGGAATCGTCAATCTCGGCCAGCATCAGTTTGCCGTCTTCACGAAACTTCTGCGGGAACAGCAGTACCAGACGCTCGGACAGCTTTTTGTCATCCTTAAGCAGGTAGTACAGCATGAGCGGAACGGTAGCAATAACCAGCACAATATTGGATACAAAGGAGAACATGCTGGAAATATGATCCGACAGCCAGGTGAATACCGTATTCAAATATTCGGTAAGCCGTGACAGCATATCGTTGCTGCCACCCTGATCCGGCAGATACTGCTGGATAAAGGAATTGTGCTGCAGCGCATCGATCTGACGAATAATGCTGTTAGTGAACTCGGGCGTATTCTGCACAAAGCTCGTCACCTGATCACGCAGCGTTGGCCAGCCGATCATGGAGAAAATGACCAGAGCCAGAATAATCACTACATAGATCATAAGTATGGACATGGAGCGCTTGACCTTGCGCTTGCGCTCCAGCCAATTCACCAGCGGACGCAGCGGATAGTAGATAAAAGCGGTAATGAGTAGGGGTACAATCGTAAGACTGATCAGCGAGCGGATCGGCACAAAGATAAAATCAACCAGCGTCCCGAGATAGATGATCAGCAGTACCAGCGCGATGCCCGCGCCAATACGAAAAAAGCGGTTTTGTATCATAGACAGGTTCCTCCCGAAAAATAGTACAACTCTATGCGGCTTAGTTGCTTATATGTATGGTAACTCAAGTAACTTCGCTATTTAAAAGAGCTGATAACTGTATATAAACGCTATTATAGCCTGCTCAATCGCTATGCCGGATTTTTCATACGGATTCCCGACAGGCAGCAGGAGAGGGAGATACCGAATCATTTTCGGAATAAAAATTTGGAAGCGGATTCTTATGGCGATATAATGGAACACAGATGCGCCTATTCCGATAGGGATGGCTGTATCATTCCAGTATATCTGCTGGAGGGAACAGACGCATGATACATATGACGAGGAGGCTGTAACCGATGACGATGAATTACCGCAGACTGGGTGGAAGTGGACTCAAGGTCAGTGAGATTAGTCTGGGAAGCTGGCTGACGTATGGTGGATATGTAGAACGAGAGAATGCGGTCAATTCGATCCGTGCCGCATACGATCTGGGCATTAATTTCTTCGATACCGCCAATGTATATGAACGCGGCGAAGCCGAGAAAGTAGTCGGCGAGACACTGAAATCGTATCCGCGTGAATCGTATGTGCTGGCGACCAAGGTATTCGGCAATATGGGAGATGGTCCGAATGACAAAGGCCTGTCCCGCAAACATATTATGGAGCAGTGCCATGCCAGCCTGAAGCGGCTCGGTCATGAATATATCGACCTGTACTACTGCCACCGCTTCTCCCCGGAGACGCCAATTGAAGAGACGCTGCGTGCGCTCGACGATCTGGTGCGCCAGGGCAAGATTCTGTACGTCGGCGTGAGCCAGTGGACCGCTGCACAGATGCAGGCGGCTGTCGGGGTAGCCGACCGGTATCTGCTGGATCGGATCGTCGTCAACCAGCCGATCTACAATATGTTCGAGCGTTATATAGAAGAAGAAGTGATCCCGCTCGGCGAGAAATACGGCATCGGCCAGGTTGTCTACTCCCCGCTGGCACAGGGTCTGCTGACCGGCAAATACACCTCCGGCGGCCAAATCCCGTCCGACAGCCGCGCCGCCAAGCTCGGCTGGGACGAGAAAAAGCTGGATGCACAGCGCCTGAGTCAGGTACAGCAGCTGCAGCGTATCGCCGACGAAGCCGGATTGTCTTTGACCCATCTGGCACTGGCCTGGATTCTGCGTCAAGACAACGTCTCCAGCGCGCTGGTTGGAGCGAGCCGTCCGGAACAGATTCAGCAGAATGCGGGAGCTGCAGGTGTGAAGCTGAGTGAGGATGTAGTGAATGCGATTGAAGAAGTATTGACGAAATAACGCTAACTGAAAAGCCCTTCTGTAGTATAGAGGTACAGAAGGGCTTTATGGTTTTGGAAGTGTATCTAATAAGCTTAAATGTTTCCCTTGTAATATATATTATGCATATACAATACAGACTAAAACCTTAGTAAAAGATTCAAAGTATGCCGAGTTATTGAGAAATTGGGATACCGGTAGCGGAGAATGGCCTGGTATACCTAATAGTGAAATATATAGCCCATGGTATTTCAAAAAATAGTACGAATGGTAAACAAGAAGTTGTGAATAAAGAAAGTCGATGGTACATAGAGACTTCCAAAAAACAATCATACTGGGAGTTTGGAAAGACAGAATAGTATTTCGGATTCTTCTATTCATTATGAAGACGGCCAATATAATATCATGATTAAACTGAACATATTCAATATAAATGAAGCCAGGAGTCTATTCACTTCATTAGTACGATTTATAGAATACTTATCGACATTCTATGTAAAAGAAGATGAAAAGAATTATTGTACATATTACTTGCTTTCCGCCATGGATAGTCAAAAAGCATTTTTGTGTCATATTGTTTTCCAATAAAAAAGACTTTGAGGATACTCCTCAAGGTCTTTTAGCTATGGATAAATTCAAAAAAGAAACTTGCTACAATCCTAACCCGTCACACTCATCTCAAAGATGCAGCAGCCGCTGCGTATACATATACAGCTCCTCATACCTTGCCACTACATCCTTCATCGCATTGCCTCGGAACCGCTCGAACAGATTCGTACACTTGAGCAGCAGCAGGCTGTAATTCCACTGTTGGGACTGCTGCATACACTCCAGCAAATACCCGAATCCCTGCCCGTACTGCCCATGCTCCAGATAATACGTCGCCAGCTCGTACAGCAGCCGGGCATAACGTTCCAGGTTGAGCTGCAGCGTATACAGTTCATCATCCAGTGCCTGTGCTTCCAGATCGTCGATCTCATGTTTGAACTTTGGCAGCACCGTACTCAGGTCCAGCCGATGACGGTTGGCCGCAGTGACCACGTTCAGCAGGAACACAAGCAGTTCTTCCGGCCGCTGCTCCGCATACTGCACATACTCTTCCAGCACATCCGGCTCACCGGCATACAGCCGTGCTGCATAGCTGTTGGCCCGTGCCCATTCTTCAAACCGGTTTTTCCATAATAAAGTATCTTCATCCTCTTCCTGCACCCAGTCCAGCTCGGTAGTCAGCTTCAGGTAATGGGCGACCTGTTCGTAATCTTTGTACTCCTCATTGGCATGAGCGCGCAGCAGATACGCATACGATATGTAAAAGAACCACGGCTTTTGCGGCTGGCGGTCAGTGGGCAGCTCGCCGGCCTGTTTGCGGTCGTAGAGCACCTTGGCTTTATTCAGCAGAATCTCGGCGATTTTCTCGACCTTTTTCCAGTTGCGCAGGGAGCGGTACGTATTGGCGAGATCGGTATACGCATCCAGCTGCTCCACTTCATTCAATCGTTCCACGAATGGTTCGAACCGGATCGCCAGCTGATAGTTCTCTTCCTGATCGTCGCCCTGCCTCGCCATAAACAGACGGTAGTGGCAGATCGCCAGCCGCTCGGAATGCTGCTTGTTCTCACTCTCGGCTACACTTTCATACAGCATGCTGGCTGCTTCCTTTTTGTCTTCCTTGAAAAAGTCCTCGGCCGTCTCGAACAGGAATCCCGGATACTGGGACTTGCCTGCGAGCATACTGACAATTTTCTGGATACAATCCAGTTTGTCCAGCTCTACACAGCGATACAGAAAGGGTTTGATCCGCCGCCAGTCCGGTGTCGCATCGTTGAGGTATTCATTAATGTACTGGTCATACAGCGTGCCCTTCTCCAGCTCCAGAATCTCGGTGATTTTGTCGAGCTGCTCGATGCTGAGTACACGGTTGCCATTGAGGATGGAACTGATGATTCCTACATTAATATTGTATTTCTTGGCAAAACGGCTCATGGAAATCTCTTCTTGCTGGATACGTTGTTCCAGTCTATCCCGGATTAGCAGGAGATTATCCAAAGGGCACACCTCCTTTGTGTAATTACTTGATTAGGCAATTAATAAGCAGGGGAATAGCTGGATAGAGAAGTATAGCCGAATCGTTTCGTGTAAGGTCCATGATAAGGATGCTTTACAAGCCGCAAAAGTTAACGGTTTTTAACTAAAATATAGCGGATGAAGGCGCAGTGAGCAATCCATTTTATAGCGTAGTGTAAGTGAAGACCACGAATACTAACATTATGCACAACAAAAAACGGCTTTGAAGTAAGCTTCTTTAACGTATAGGATCGACTATTTTTGCGCTTTATCATGTTATATTGCAGGGATTCGCAAACATAACTTGGAATACCTATATCTGCCGATCATTTATTCTACATTATACGACACTGCGGAATAACTGTTCACGGACAAAAGAACCGTTTAATGAATATTATATAGTAAATAATTAAAATCCATGAGAATGATTCTCGTATTATTCGTAAACCTATTGACCGACATTTGAAATGGATTTATACTTATTCTAAAATCAAATTAAGGGAATGATCCATGTGAAAACTATCAATCTGACGACGCAGCGCAAAGCTGTCTACGAAATCGTCTGCAACGCCGAGGATCACCCGACTGCCGCTGACGTAATGAACCGGTTGGTAGAGCGTGGTCATAATTTCGCTTATGGTACTGTATATAACTCGCTTAGATACCTGACAGATAACGGCTTGATCCGTGAACTCAAGCTTGGTGAGACGGCCAGCCGCTATGATGGCAAAATGGACGATCACCAGCATATTGTATGTGAAACCTGCGGACGTGTGGATGAAGTCATGACCGATGCACCGCTGCAATGGTACGCTGATGTAGCGGAGGAGACCGGGTACGATGTCCATCATGCACATGTTGTATTTAAAGGAGTGTGTACCGAATGCAAAAACAAATCGAAAAAGTAATTGAGAATGATTATCTTTCTGATTCAAGATCCAGCGTCAACTGGGCTCCGGACAACAGCTACGCAGACATGGAGATGGGGATTCAGGCTTGCCCGGTAACACGCCGCGTCGTGATTATCAGTCCGGCTCCGAGCCGTATTCATGAACTGACACGCATGCTGTCCGACAGCTGCTTTGATGTGATGGTATTCCACCGCTGGGAAAACAACGGTGCCGGCGCAATCGGTGCGGATCTGTACATTTTTGATATGATTACCTCTGCTGGCAGCAGCGATATTGAGCTCGCCAAGCTGCGTATAAATGATAACAATTCTCATGTACCGTCCATTTTCCTCGTTCGTGAGGAGATGCTGGCCCTGGGTATGAAGGAGTGGACCGAGGAAGAACTGCTCGTCTGGCCAATGCGTCCGCAGGAAGGACTGTATCATGTGGAACGTGTCATTCGCTCCAATGCGAGCCGTCCCGCTGCGCCTGCTGCCGATGATACCCAGCATCGTACGGTATTCAAGGATCTGTGGATCGACCGCAAGAAAATGACGGTGCACCGCGGACAGCAGCGTGTCGAATTGACCAAGACGGAATATGATCTGCTGCTCATGCTGATCCAAGGGGAAGGCAGTGTATTGTCCCGTGAACAACTGATGAGCGAGATCTGGGGCACCCAGTTTTTTGGCGGCAGCAATGTGGTCGACGTGCATGTGAAGAGTCTGCGCAAGAAAATCGGCGACAATGCGTCCGCACCTCAGTATATTGCGACCGTCCGCGGCGTCGGTTACCGCCTGGCGGATTAATTGGACAATGTTTGTTCCCTATGCTAGTTGAAGGTTTTTTAGTTGAAAGTTCTCTTTTAACAGGTGAATGGATCTGTTGAGAAATAAAAGGATAATGAGCGGGATGAAAGGATATTCACCCCTTCTTCATTTAAGGCTCATACAAGACTCACCCAAGGCTCATGTGTACCTCATGAATCGAAAGGTTGACGATGTTAGAATGATTCTAAACTTACGGATTTTGAATTAAGTCTAATTGCAAGTCTAATTCATTGATGGGCAATAGATCAGGAATAGACCGGTAAGACAGCAGACTTGATTCTGTCCGATTTGAAAGGATGATTCTAACGATGGACAACCGTCTAACCACCAACCAGGGTGCTCCTGTAGGAGATAACCAGAATTCCAGAACAGCCGGCCGCAGAGGACCTGCACTGCTGGAGGATTACCACCTTATCGAGAAGATTGCCCATTTTGACCGTGAACGTATTCCCGAGCGTGTCGTACATGCCCGCGGTGCCGGAGCCCATGGCGTATTCCGCGTGGCCAACAGCATGAAGGAATACACCCGGGCCGCTTTTCTGCAGGAAGCAGGACTTGAGACACCGGTGTTTGTACGTTTTTCCACCGTTATCCACGGCGTCGGTTCTCCGGAGACGGCACGCGATCCGCGCGGTTTTGCCGTTAAGTTCTACACCCAGGAAGGCAACTATGATATTGTAGGCAACCATCTGCCGGTATTCTTCATCCGTGATGCGATCAAATTCCCGGATATGGTACATTCCCTTAAGCCCGACCCGCAGACCAATATTCAGAATCCGGGCCGCTACTGGGATTTCATGACTCTGACGCCGGAATCGACACATATGATGACCTGGCTGTTCTCGGATCACGGTACCCCGGCCAATTACCGCGAGATGGACGGATTCAGCGTTCATGCCTTCAAGTGGATTAATGCCGAGGGCAAAGTGACTTATATCAAATACAAATGGGAATCCAAGCAGGGCGTACGTACTTTCTCCGCTGATGAAGTGCGTGAGCAGCAGGGCAGAGACTTTAACCATGCGACCCGCGACCTGTTCGACCATATTGAACAGGGTAAGTTCCCGGAGTGGGAACTGAAAGTACAGTTCATCAAGCCGGAGGATATCGACAGCTACTCCTTTGATCCGCTGGACCCTACCAAAGTATGGCCGGAAGAGCAGTTCCCGTTCCATCTGGTCGGCACGATGACACTGAACCAGAACCCGGACAACTTTTTTGCCGAAGTGGAGCAGTCCGCATTCTCTCCAAGCGCGCTCGTACCCGGTATTGAGCCGTCGGAAGACAAGCTGCTGCAGGGTCGTCTGTTCTCCTATCCGGATACACAGCGCCACCGCCTGGGACCGAATTATCTGCAGATTCCGATCAACTGCCCGTACGCACCGGTGCGCAATCACCAGCGTGATGGACTGATGAATGTGAACCAGGATAATTCCCGTTTCAACTATGAACCAAACAGTTATACGGATGGACCTGTTGAAGATCCAGCCTATCGTGACAGCGAAGTAGAGATCAAAGGCAAGGTGACCCGTCAGAAAATCGAGAAAACCGATGACTTCACCCAGGCGGGTGAACAATATCGTTCCTATACAGCCGAACAAAGAGATAATTTACTTCAAAATTTGGTTAATGATTTACAGGGAGTGAAAAAGGATATCCAGCTGCGCGCGATCTGTAACTTTATCCGTGCAGATCGTGAATACGGCATGCGTCTCGCTCAGGGACTGAATGTGGATATTAGTGAATTCATGTCCCAGATGCGTTCCTGATTCGTAGTAACGTTATCCAGCAGCCTGCTTTTGTAACCTGAAGGGGTATGATTTTATAATCACCCAAAAGGCAGGATGCTTTTATATACAGCCTGTTGAATCGCTCTCCCGGAAGCAGAGGATACGGAGCTGTTCAACAAGCTCATACTTTTCACTGTCTGCGGCGCATTCAGCCGGGAAATAACGCAGGATGACGAACCCCGTACATGCTGCCTGAACCCGTAAGCCGCAGCGGACAAGGCCGATCTGGCCATCATATATACAGCAGGAGGAAGCAATACTATGAGCAGGATATAGTGTGGGCTTCCTTCTGTTTTCTTCTTCCTTACTACCCTGCTGCTTGCCGGGATCAATTCCATTCAGGGAGATACAAGTGGATAAGGACACTGTGGTAAAGACCATACTTTGCCGGAATGCTGTAAGCCCAAGATTGCGATTGCAACAGCAAAGGAGAGGTATATCATGAGGAAATCATGGAGCCTGGGGATATGCGGTATGGTAGTAGTGTTCATGACAATTGGTTTGTGGAGTACAGCAGGTTATGCAGCGGCGGATTCGAATGTGCAGCCCATTCAGCAGCGGCCTCTTAATTTGCCTGCTAGCTTCCCTGTTCCCGATGATGCGCAGACCGTTACAGCAGTGCAGAATAGTACTGATGAGGAGAAGTTTGTTCTGTTCACGTTTCAGACCCGGCTAAGTATGGAAACGCTGGCCAAGACCTACAGCGAGTATTTCCGTGAGCACGATATGCAGGATGCGATCGAGACGATAAGCGAGCGCAAGATGGTCATTCAGGGGACCAACGAGGCGGCTCGCCAAAATTGGATTTTGACTGCAGTGCCCGTCGCATCCACCGATGGACAGGTAGAATTGACGGTCGTCTGGACCGATGAACGCTGAGCAAATCAATCATAATAGATGAATGGTGCCGGTATACAGTAAAGTGGCTGTGATGTACGTACCGGATTGTATAGAAGCGCGGACACCTGATTTTCCGGGTTCCGCGTATTTTTGTAAATAACGACCTATATTCATATGGTTTATATGGTAATAAACACAAATTTTATTTGATGTAATTCATGCGCATAACAATGAGCAATGAAATGAGTAAAAGAAGATGTTCTTTATTATCATACCTATATCGCCTAAATAACTGTTAAAAAAGGATGGACTGATACGCATAATATGATAATATACAATTAAGTACTGAAATTTGACTTCATTTTAATGATTACACTACAATGTGTAGTGTGAGGTGGCGTAGATCAAGATGAAAATACAAAATTTTAAAGTGGGTGCCACAGGGATGGATCGCTTTTTTGGCCCGTTGGAAGCACAGGTTATGAATGTGCTGTGGGACATGGACCATCCGATGACGATCAGGGAAGTACAGACATCGCTCAAGTCGGCCAAGCCGCTTAGCTTCAATACGGTGATGACGGTCATGAACCGTCTCGTCGACAAGGGCGCCCTCCTCAAACAGAGCGAAGGCAGAAGCTTTCATTACATTCCGTCGGAAAGTCGCGCAGAATTTTTGAACAATCAATCCAGGGAATTAACTCATGAATTAATGGAAGAGTTCGGATCACTCGCTGTAAACCACATGGTGGATGTACTGGAAGAGGTGGATCCTCAACTTATTCAAGCCTTGGAGGAAAAGATCAGACAATGGAAAAACAACGGGTAGAATGGTGGCAACGTCGTTCCGTGAGACTGCTGAAGACAGGGCTGTTCATCACTTTGTTTACGATGGGTCTGATGGTGATGTACGCACTGCATGTATTTTTCGGTTGGAATATTCCGTTTGACTTGTTGCGCATCTGCAATCAGTGGATGCAGGCACATGGCTGGCTGTCGGTGAGCCATCTGCTGGAGACGCTGGTCCTGTGCACATTTGTGCTGTATATTGGTTATGGACTGGATCAGTGGTATGGATCATTTCGGGCGATGCGGCGCTTCCTTCAGCTGGAGAATCACCGGCTGTCGGCAGACTACAATAAGCGCTACAGCCCGGATGGTCGGGATGTATTTTTGATCGTCTCGTGTGAGCAGCCGTTAGCGTTGACGATCGGTATTGTGAACCGGCGCATCGTATTGTCCGAAGGACTGTTATCCCTGTTAAATGAGGATGAACGGCAGGCGGTACTGCACCACGAACTATTTCATTATCATCAGCGTGATCCGCTGACGGCGTTCCTGCTGAGACAGGCAGCCTGTGCGCTGTGGTTTTTGCCGGTTGTTCGGACGTTGGCACTGCATTACAAAATCTCACGCGAAATTTTGGCGGATAATTATGCGATTGAGCGTCTTGGTACGCCTGTAGGCCTTGGCGGCGCGCTGCTGAAGCTGGTCAAACGCTCCCGTTCCCGGATGGAAGTGTCGGCACGTATGATCTATACGTCCTTTGCAGACACATCGCTGAATTACCGGATACAACGGATTATCGACCCGCAGAGTGGACTGTCGCCCCGATTTCCATGGTGGTCGATTCTTGTCTCCCTGCCGGTGCTGATTCTGCTCAGTACTTTGTTATTATGGTCGCTGATATGAGTAAAATGAAGGCCGGACATGCTGAATGTAAGGCATGTCCGGCGCAGCGGTTTTATTTTATACCATAACACTACAGTATGTAGTGTAAAGCTATCAAGGAGGCGTTGTAATGAATATGACAAGAAGAAATGTGGAAGTGGGAATACTGATTACGAGAGTGCTGACAGGACTAATATTCTTGCTGCATGGCCTGTCCAAGTTTCAGGGTGGAATCGGCGGCACGATGGGATTCTTTCAGGGGATGGGATTGCCGGGCTGGCTGGCTCCGGTTGTAGCTGTACTGGAAATTGCTGGAGGGATCGCACTTATCGTCGGATTGTTCACCCGGATCGCCGGTGTCGTAACAGCCTGCATCATTGTGGGTACTCTCGTTACTGCGCACAAAGGGGATCCGTTCCTGATGGGTACCGAGTTCAACTATCTGCTGCTGATTACGAGTCTGCAGATGGCGATCAGCGGCAGCGCACTGCTGTCGCTGGACGGTATGTTCTGGGGCAGAGAACGCAGTCAGAACCGCCGCCTGGCAGAGAATGGATAACGATAGCATTCAGCTGTTTATCGGTTGATTCCGCTATGAATGATTCGAGGCATAACAGAAGGTATACTCGGAGGACGCGATTATCCGTGTCCTCTTTTGTCGTGTCCAAATTCATCTGATAATTTTGTGGAAACACTATGGAAAAGATACAGGTGTAAGTATCATACATGTGTCGAACTTTCACCAAATTTCGATTCGTTTCGGTGATTATCTAAATAATTAACATGGATTGGGCGATATATACATTATTATGGGTACTGCCAGCTCTATTTATAGAAGAGCCGTATATATTACTTAGAGGAAAGAGTGTGAAATACATGGGGAAGAAATTCAAAAGGCTTAAGCTACGCTGGTCAATCCGCAATCAGCTTATTGTGGCGTTTGCGATTGTGCTGCTCGCCCCGAGTCTTGTGATCAGTATCAGTATGTACAATAATGCCAAGGCACAGGTAGCCAGCCAGCTGATTACCAGTGCCAATGAAACGGTGAAGACAGCGAATAATTTTGTAAGCAGCTCGCTGGATGCCAAGTTCCATGATGCGGAAGTATTGTCGGGCTTATTTAACGAGTCCATGATCGAAGGGCGGCTGAGTCCGCAGATTGTTTCCCGGCTAACGCAGTATATTAAGCTGCATCCGGAAGCAATTGATGTATTTGTAGGTACGCCTGATGGTACGATGATCCGTGGTGTTCCGAAGGAAAATGAGAATGGATATGATCCGCGTGAGCGTGACTGGTACAAGCAGGCTATTGCTGCACCGGGGACAACGGTCATGACTTCTGTCGTGATCAATTCCAGCAATAAGCCGGTCGTTGTAATTGCGCGTACCCTCCCGGATAATTCCGGCGTACTGGGTATCTCGCTGAACCTGGAAAATATCGCCAAGCAGGCAGATATTCAGGTCGGCCTTGAAGGATATGTGATTGTACTCGACAAGGACCAGAATTATGTGGTTAGCCGTAATGGCAAGCCAGGTGAAAAAGCAACAGGTGGCTATTTGCCAACCATGTATAGTCAGGATCATGGCAAGATTGATTATACTTTTGAGAACCGTCCCAAACAGATGGTATTCCTGACCAATCCGACAACGGGCTGGAAAATTGCCGGAACCATGTATACGAGTGAAGTGGATACAGCGGTAGAGCCTGTCCGTAACCAAGCCATTCTAATTGTAGGTATCTCTATTCTGATCGCTGCCATTATCGTCTTCTTCTGTATCCGTATGATTATGAAGCCGATTCAGCGGCTTCGTCAGACAACCACACTCATCAGTGGCGGTGACCTGACGGTAGAAATCGATCAGAGCAAAAATAACGAAATTGGAGACCTGGCGCGGGACTTTGCCGGTATGGTGAACAGCCTGCGCGATATGATTGAGAACGTCAAGGATACCACCGACAATGTCTCCTCGGCTTCCGAAGAGCTGGCTGCCGGTGCCGAAGAAACAGGACGCTCGGTAGAGCATGTAACAATGGCGATTCAGGAAGTGGCGACCGGCAGCGAACGTCAGGTGGCGAGTGTGAATCAGGGAGCTGCTGCTATCCAGCGAATGTCCGAGCGGGTAGCGGAAATTTCCAGTCATGTCAATGAAGTCAGCCAGACGATGAATGACGCTGCCAAAGCCGCTGTCAAAGGAAATGAATCCGTAATTGATGTGGTACAGAAAATATATGAGATTCAGCTTACCGTCGACAAGCTGAGCGAAATAATTACACAGATGAACAATCAGTCTTCCGAGATTGATAGTATCGTCGATCTGATCCGTAATATTGCCAAGCAGACGAATCTGCTGGCCCTGAACGCTTCGATCGAAGCAGCCAGAGCAGGTGAACATGGCAAGGGATTTGCCGTTGTCGCAGAGGAAGTTCGCAAGCTGGCTTCCGAATCCGGCGATTCCGCACAGCGTATCAGTGATCTGATTACCGGTATGCAGGGTGTGGTTACCCAATCACTGGATGTTATGGCACAGGCCAAGCAGAACGTGGAAGGCGGTATTATCGCGGTCGATACGTCCGGCCGTTCGTTCTCCAAAATCAACCGCTCGATCAAGGCCGTATCCCGCAAAATGGATGATGTGTCCGGCACAACCGATCAGCTGAACAGTGAAGCCGATGCAGTGGTCGCTTCCATTGAAGAAATCGCCAGCATCTCTGACCAGTCCGCCAGCAATACCGAGACGATCTCTGCAGCAGCGCAGCAGCAGCTTGCTTCGATGGAGGAAGTGTCCAGCGCGGCAACCGATCTGACACGTCTGGCCGAACAGCTGCAGCACGTCGTATCACGTTTCAAACTATAAGAACAGGTAACCTCATAACAAAATAGATCTTGGTTGTTTAATCTTGCAGCCGCTGCTCCATATATGTATGAGGAGCAGCGGCTGCTTTTTGCTGCAGCGTATAGCTGCCCCTTTGCAGAACTATTGCATCATAATAGTAAGCTATGGTTAATATTTGGCGAAAAGGACGGCTTGGCATTTGTCCGACCGTTCACAAGCGACAGTCTCGGGGAGGAACAGATATGATCACATTGTATCCGGCAAGCGAACGATTTCATTTTGAAGAGGAATGGCTGCGCGGAAGTCACAGCTTTTCCTTTGGGGAGTATCAGGACCCTGTCAATACGGGATTTGGCGCACTGCGTGTATTTAATGACGATATGATCGCACCGGGTTATGGATTTGGGGCGCACTCGCACAGCGATATGGAGATCGTATCGATCGTGCTGCAGGGGCAGCTGCGGCATGAGGATAATATCGGCAATATGACGGTCAGTTCATTCGGAGGCATTCAGCGCATATCTGCAGGCAAAGGTATTGTGCATACCGAGCATAATGCATCCAACGAGACGGCCTGCAATCTGCTTCAGCTATGGTTTGAACCGGAAGCGAGCGGTCTGGAACCGTCCTATATGAGTGCTTCCTACAATCCGGCTTCACTAAGCGGTCGTCTGCTGCCAGTGGTCAGCCGCCAGGGTGGAGAGCATCAGGCTACGATCCACCAGGATCTGACCATTTACCTGAGCCGTCTGGAAAAAGGGCAGCAGATCGAGTTTGTACAAAAGCCGAATCGGCGTACCTATCTGTTCGTGATCCATGGTGCCCTGCGGCTTAATAATGAAGAGGTACTCAGTCGCAGGGATGCAGCCCGGCTGGAGCGGGAAAGCCGTCTGCAGCTGCAGGCGGAAGAAGCGGTATTTTTCCTGCTGATCGATTTGCCCTGAGGAGGAGAACGAATAAAAGAATCTGTAGATTGCTGTGAGGATTCGCTATTTACCGACCGATTACCGGGCGTGAGCCAAACAAATCCTTTGACTTTCTTCGAACATATGTGCTCTAATTAAATAGATACACTTCTAATGATTGCAGGAAAGACCGCTTATTTCACTCAAATGGGTTCCGGCTGATCTGCATTTTTTTATGGACACGTCTAAAATCCTGCATCACTTAACCTCTCAACGATGGCCTTTTGCCGTCACTTTCACCGTTTGGGCACACTGTTTTCAGCTGCTATCTTCAATCCTCACATGTACTTGCTGCCGGTATGCAGATAGCAATTTTAGTATAGGTCCGGCTCGGGAAATGCAGCCTCTGTGCTGAAATTTTCACACCGGAGACAGAAGGATTAATCCAGGCAAGCAGCTTCATCAATAGGCCCGATCAGCGGCCACAGGAGGCAAGCGTATGAATTTAACGGATGAACAGGTAATGCATGAGCAGTTTGGTGTCGGAAAGGTGCTGGAGAACGATGATGAACGAATCACCGTGATGTTCTCCGAGGAAGTGGGACGCAAAGTATTTGTATTCCCCGATGCTTTTGGCACTCATCTGAAAATTGACAAGCCGGAGATACAGGATACGCTTTACAAAGCGTATGAAGCCAAGCGCAAACAACAGGCAGCCGATAAGCTTCAGTTCGATCAGGACCGTGCGGAAGAAGCAATCCGTGTAGCTGCCGAACAGGAGAAAAACCGTAAACCTGCCCGTAAAAAACCAGCGGTACGCAAGTAACCGTCTGCATACGATGATCCTTTAGCAGCGGCCCGTCAGTGATCTGATGAGGCCGTGTTTTATGTTGTGCGGATAGTTTGAGAGATTGGAAAAAAGATTAAATTTAAATAATCTGTACCATTTAACGGAAATGCGGGTAAGGACATAAGAGAAGGCTCTGTCAGGTATGAAGAATGGTTTTGTCACCGGCATATAAGATTACGGTATATGTTGATCTGTTGTCAAAGAGTCAGGGGCAGATCCTTGGCAGATGCGTTTATACTATGCAGTGAAGGAGAGTTGTCCGTATTATGAACATACAAAATGGTGATAAATCGCAGGCCAGGCAGGCGATTTTGATCGGAGATTATGGGGAGGATGCCCCTTACCATCCATTGGATCAGATCGAGAACCATGTTCGCGAACTGATGCCGCAGGGTTGGGAACTGCATGTATCGGATGATTACGATATGCTGGATATGGAACGTCTGGAAGCTTATGACCTCTGCATTGTCTACACCGATGCATTTAACAAGAAAATCAACCCCAAACACACAGCCGGCATTATTACATATGTAGTAAATGGAGGCGGATTGATGATACTCCACTGCGGTGTCTCGCTCCAGGAGACCAGTTATGAGCTCAGGCAGCTGATGGGCGCGCAGTATGGCGGCCATGAGGAATACGGTGCACTGGAGATGCACATCGCTTCACCGGGTCATCCGATTATGAAGGGAATCCATTCCTTCGTCATGGAAGAGGAACCTTATGAATTCACGCTGCTGCCGGGTGTGGAACGAACCATTCTGATGGAATACACGATGAATGGCGATACCTGGCCGGCAGCCTGGTGTTCCCATTATGGCTTGGGACGCACCGTATATCTGATGCCTGGACACCATGCGGCTTCCTTTGCCTATCCGGAATGCCGGACTATGATTGCGCAGAGTATCTGCTGGGTCGCAGGCTGCGATTGAGCGGGCACAAACCTACCGGGAGTTCAGGTTATACCGGATTAGGCATATGGCTGCCAAACCGTTATACTAGAGAGAGATGGACCATGCATGGACATGTTGCCATGAGCCGGTAAAGATGATTTTACCGGAGTATGCCAATATGCAGCTGATTGTTGTTGAGCCTTGACCGTACTTTACTTCATGTCAGGAGGAATAGAGATGAGCGATTTGTTCAAAAGAGCGTTATCCCTGGGACTGGGTGCTACTGTAGTTAGTAAGGAAAAGGTAGAAAAAGCGGTAAATGATCTGGTCAAACGCGGAGAATTGGCCCCATCCGAATCCCGTGCACTGGTTGATCGTCTGATGGACCGTGGTGCGGAAGAACAGAATCAGATGAAGGACTGGATGCGTGGTCAGATCCAAAAAATGCTGACCGAGCTGGATATTCCGACCAAGGAAACCGTCGAACAATTACAGCAGCGGATTACTGTTCTGGAAAAGCGTCTGGCTGAGCAGGAACAGCAGCAGCCGCCATTGTTATAAGATGTCTCTGCATATCCGGCATGCCGGAAGGTATAGGGAAATCGCCATGGCGCTCATGCGTCATGGCTTTGGTTATATGGTCGAAGAGATGGGACTTCACCGTATGCTGGCGATTCCGCTGAAGCTGGCACGCCGTGATGTCCACGGCATTCGTACACTTGCGGAGCGGATTCGCCTTGTGCTCGAGGAATTGGGTCCTACCTTTGTCAAGCTGGGACAACTCGCGAGTACACGTTCGGATCTGCTGCCTGAGAACGTCATTAATGAACTGGTCAAGCTGCAGGATCAGGTACCGCCTTTTCCGGGAGAAGAGGCACGCCAGATTATTGAGCTGGAGCTGGGTATGAGTCTGGAAGAGATGCTGGAGACTTTTCAGGAACAACCGGTGGCTGCCGCCTCGATTGGGCAGGTGCATCTGGGTAAGTTGCATACGGGTGAAATGGTGGCGATCAAAGTACAGCGTCCAGGCGTATCCCGTGTAGTACAGCGGGATCTGGAGATTCTGCAGGATCTGATCTCACTGGCCAAGCGTCATCTGGAATGGGTCGCCCAGTATAATGTAGAAGAAATCATCGAAGAGTTCTCCAAATCCATGCGCGAAGAGCTCGACTATAATATTGAAGGCCGTAATATGGAGCGGATCGGTCAGAATTTTGAAAAAGACCGCCGGATTCATATTCCGAAAACGTACTGGAATTACACATCTGCCCGCGTTCTAACCATGGAATTTGTCGACGGCATTCATATGGGGAAGCCGGATGATATTGTGGAGCAGGGACTGAAGCTGCCAGATGTGGCCCAGCGCCTCGTGGACTCGATGCTGCAGCAGATTTTTATCGACGGCTTTTTCCATGCCGATCCGCATCCGGGCAATCTGCTGGCACTGCGTGATGGGCGGATCGCCTATCTGGACTTTGGCATGATGGGCCGGCTAAGCAGTGATACGAAGAACGGCATGGCCGGCTTTGTCATCGCCCTGCTGCGCAAAAATACAGATAGCATGGTCCGGGCCGTCATGCGGCTCGGATTTGTGCCCGAGGATATTAACATGTCTGCGCTGCGTAATGAGCTGGAGCGGCTGCGGGAAAAGTATTATGATCTGCCGTTCTCCCAGATCGATCTCGGAGAAGCGCTGAATGAGATGTTCGCGATTATCCGCCAGTACAAGATTGATATTCCGACCGATCTGGCATTGCTCGGTAAGGCGCTAATCACGCTGGAAGGTGTCATTGAGCGGCTAGACCCGTCACTGAGCATTCTGAATATGGCGGAGCCATTTGGCCGCCGGCTGCTCAGTGAGCGCTACAGTCCAAGCAAGATCCGCCAGCGGATTACGGATGGTGCATTCCAGGCGGTAGAAATTCTCACCGATCTGCCGCGTCAGGCGTCCGAGCTGTCACGGGTGATCCGCTCCGGCAAGCTCAAGGTGGAAGTCAGCGTGCCAGAGCTCGGGGAGCTGCTGCATAAGATGGACCAGATCAGCAATCGGCTCGCCTTTAGCATCGTGCTGCTGGCATTCAGCATCATTATGGTCGGATTGATTATCGGTTCGTCCCTGAGGGATCAGACACCGATTCTATGGGGACTGCCTGTTGTGGAGATCGGCTTTGCCATTGCCACATTGATGGTAATCTGGCTGCTGGTCGTCATTTTCAGGTCAGGACGATTTTAGTACAGATCCTCTGCTGCCCGAAGACCGAGCGGTCAGCTGGATCAGCTGCTCTCCGACAGATAGACCTGATTGAATGCGAAAATATGTTCAGCCTGTAGGCTTATCATGCGCTTTGTCCGAAAGACGGTAATGTTTTGGTTACTGCCTTTTGGACAGGGCGTTTTTGTTATACAAAACTGGTTACGCTTACATTTTAATTAATCCGGCGATACAGCAATTAATAGTAGAGACATTGCTTAAAATTAGTTATAATGAAAATCTATCTTTGCCACGGACCCGGGTTTCCTGCGAGAGGAAAGCCATTTCAAATCAAACAAGCACTGTGCTTCATCTGATCAGTAACGTCCGGAAGTTGTACCCATTCAATCGGATCGTTGTCACATGTCTGAAAGAGGAAAATCATGAACTACAAGCAACAATGGTTCGGTAATATCCGCACGGATGTACTTGCCGGTATTACTGTAGCCCTGGCCCTTATACCGGAAGCGATTGGCTTCTCCATTATTGCAGGTGTCGATCCGATGGTCGGCCTGTATGCTTCCATCTGTATTGCAATTGTTATTTCGTTCGCAGGCGGCCGTCCGGGTATGATCTCGGCGGCGACTGGAGCGATTGCCGTGTTGGTCGGTACGCTGGTCGCCCAGCATGGTGTGGAATATCTGTTTGCCGCGACGATTCTGGCGGGGATTTTCCAGATTATACTCGGTTGGCTCAAGATCGGGCGGTTTATTACCTTTATCCCGCAATCCGTCATGACCGGATTCGTCAATGCACTGGCAATCGTTATCTTCTCGGCCCAGCTGCCGCAGTTTGTCGGAGCGAACTGGCTGATGTATGCACTGGTAGCGCTGACGCTGGCGATCATCTACATTTTGCCGCTGTTCACGAAGGCGATGCCTGCTCCGCTGGTGGCGATTATTATCGTCTCGCTGCTGACGTACTTCCTGCATTTGGACGTGCGTACGGTTGGTGATATGGGCGAGCTGAGCAATCAGCTGCCATTTTTCCATCTGCCGGTTGTGACAATCAGCTGGGATCTGTTTATTACGGTACTGCCATATTCGATCTCGATTGCTTTTGTCGGCTTGCTCGAGTCGCTGCTTACTGCAACCATTGTCGATGAGATGACTGAGACACGCAGCAACAAGAACCGCGAAGCACAGGGACAGGGGCTTGCGAATATCGTGAGCGGCTTCTTTGGCGGAATGGCGGGCTGCGCCATGATCGGCCAGTCGGTCATTAATGTAAAGTCCGGCGGACGGGGCAGACTGTCTACCTTTATCGCCGGAGCTTTCCTGCTGGTGCTGCTCGTCGTACTCGGGACGATCGTCCGCGAAGTGCCGATGGCAGCGCTCGTCGGTGTCATGATCATGGTCTCCATCGGCACATTCAGCTGGAATTCGCTCGTGACGATTCACAAGATTCCGCTCGCCGAAGCGGTCATTATGGTAACAGTGGTAGTGATCGTCGTACTGACCGACAATCTGTCGATCGGTGTGGGCGTCGGTGTTGTGATGAGCGCACTGCGGTTTGGCTGGAAAATGTCACAGTTGGACATTACCGAAGCGGAAGACTCCACCGCTGCGCATCGGGTATATCAGGTGCGTGGACAGATGTTCTTTGGCACCATGAGCCAGTTTGTGGATCACTTCGCTCCTGCGGACGATTCCAAGGAGATTACGATCGATTTTGCCCGCTCCCATATCTGGGATCATTCGGCGGTCATCGGTATCGGCAAGCTCAAGGAAAAATATGAACAGCTGGGCAAGCAGGTTCATATTCGCGGTCTGAATGAAGAAAGTCGCCAATTGTACGAAAAACTCGGCCGTTCTGCCCCTTCCGGGCATTGACGCGGCGGGAAATAAACGTTATATTGACGCTATAGCTGTCGTTAGAATGGTCGGTAATCTCAGGCTGCAGCCTGTGTTGGGCTGCGGATGATCATAATGGTATCTGTCACGGACAGATGCAGAAGCATCGGTATCACGCCGGTGCTTCTTTTTACGAATGCTGCATGGTATACAATATGAAAAGACAGGTGAAATCATTGAAAAATTTTAATTCATTCGGCATCTCGCCAGCGGCGGTTGAACTGCTGGCCGTCAACGGAATTACCGAGGCGACCGAAGTTCAGGAAGCTTCTATCCCTGCGCTGATGAACGGCGAAGATGCAATCGTACAGGCGAAGACCGGTACAGGTAAAACACTGGCCTTTTTGCTGCCCATTTTTGAAAAATTGAATCTGAATGTAACCGGCGCACCGCAGGCGCTTATCGTTGCACCTACACGCGAGCTGGCTCTGCAGATCGCTACCGAAGCCCGCAAGCTGGCAGATGCCTACGAAGGTGTTCGTATTCTCGCTGCCTATGGCGGCCAGGATGTGGAACGTCAGCTGCGCAAACTGGAAGGCGGCTGTCATCTGGTCGTAGGTACACCGGGACGTCTGCTCGACCATATGGGCCGCGGTACACTCGATATGACCAAGATCCGTACGCTCGTGCTCGATGAAGCCGATCAGATGCTGCATATGGGTTTTCTCAAGGAAGTGGAACAGATCATTATGGCGACATCCCCATCCCGCCAGACAATGCTGTTCTCTGCGACGATGCCGGATGGTATCCGCCGTCTGTCCGCCCAGTATATGCGCAAACCACGCGATTTCCGTGTCGGTACGGAAGAAACCGTACCGCTCAATCTGATCCGTCAGCTGGTCGTGGAATGTACACCACGCGGCAAGCTGGCTGCACTGCGTGAATATATTGAACGGGAACGTCCGTATCTGGCCGTTATTTTCTGCCGGACCAAGCGCCGGGCTGCTGCGCTGAACGAAGAGCTGCAGCAGATGGGCTACGCCTCGGACGAGCTGCATGGCGATTTGTCCCAGAACAAGCGGGAGCAGGTTATGAAAGCATTCCGTGAGGCCAAACTGCAGCTGCTGGTTGCTACCGACGTGGCTGCACGCGGTATCGATGTTGAAGGGGTTACCCACGTATTCAACTATGATATCCCTCAGGATGTGGAATATTATATTCACCGGATCGGACGTACAGGCCGTGCAGGCGGCAAAGGCCGTGCGATTACCTTTGTAACGCCGCATGACCGTCAGGAACTGGAACAGATCGAACGCCAGACGAGTCAGAAACTGCCGCGCGAGATCTCCCAGACCTCCGCACAGTCGGAAGACTCCGGCGAACTGCTGTCCAATGTTCGTCCCAAGTCCCAACGTACCGGCGGCGCAGGCGGTCGTACCGGCAAAAACAAACGCAGTGAGAACGGCAGCCGTCAAGCACGCGGCAGTTACCGTGATGAGCCATCCGGCCGTGCCGGTGGCAGACGCGGCAGCGGGCGTCCTTCCGATCGTCCGGCTTCCGGCGCTGACAGCACAGGTACCGGCGGACGCGGCGGCAAGAATAAGCGCAGCGAGAATTCAGCACGTCCAGCCAAAGCGACCAGCACGCTGACAGGCGCTATGGCACGTCGTACCGATGAATCCGGTTCATTCCGTCGTGATTCCACCAAAGCAGCAAAAGGTTCTGGCGCCAGTGCAGGTGGTCGTACCCGCGAGTACGGCAAGAGCGGCGGTAAAGGTGGCAGCGCGTCATCCCGTCCAGGCAGCAGTCGCCAAGCAAGCAGCCGTCCAGGCCAATCCGGCCGCAGTTCCGACAGCAGAGGCCGCGGCGGCAAACGTTAATCGCCGTCAATGATTCGGATAGACAGGATCATGCAGCTCCTGCAAAAGGGTAAGCATATGCTGATTTGAATAGGTATCCCGGCAGCCCCTTGTCTGTATAAGGGGCTGTTTGATATGCCGGGTGGAATAAATGGTCTGTAAACAGGCAGGCAGCAGCTGAACTGCGTCGCAGGTACTCTTTTGCCGAATGGGATAAATACACCGCTGGGACACATGTCCTTTTCATCGGATAGGCAGCTGTTCGTATAATAGACAGTAGATCCGCTATGGACAGAATAGAAATAGATAGCGCCAGGAGATGGAGCCGAAGACAGGGAATCGGACCGTTCCGGCGATCATACAGGAATATGGGAGGAATCATAACCGCATGAAAGGAATCATTTTTGCCCTGCTGGGCGGCGCATGCATTACCCTGCAGGGTGTAGCCAACAACCGGATCAGTCAGGATATCGGCACATGGCAGGCAGCTACGATTACCCAGCTGACCGGATTTATTCTGGCAGCACTGGTGCTGCTCGTTGTAAGGGACGGCAGCTGGCAGGGATTCAAGCAGGTGAAGCCGCTGTACTGGTTTGGCGGTGCGCTGGCTTCGGTTATTATTTACAGTGAAGTGATGGCGATTCAGTATGTGGGAGTGACACTGACGGTGTCTGCGCTGCTGATTGCCCAGCTGTGTGTGACTTTTTTGATCGATCTGAGAGGCTGGTTTGGCGTGGTTCGGAAGAAGATGACGGTACCACAGTTTATCGGCATTCTGATGATGATCGGCGGCGTGGTCATTCTCAAGCTGTAAGGATAGACAGGAACAGGACCAATGGCATTACCGGTCCACAGGCATAAATGATAGGGGATCAAGACATAATAATGAACCAATAAGGAGTGTACACTCATGATTTTAGGTATTTTGCTGGCGGTTGTCGCCGGCTCACTGGTCAGTCTGCAGACCGTTTTTAACAATCAGGTGAACGCCCGTGCAGGTTCCTGGGCGACGACTACGCTGGTACTGGGCATGGGATTTATCGCTTCACTGACAGCGAGTCTGATTTTTGAGGGAAAAGGAACCTTTTCGCTTCAGCATATGCAGCTGTGGTACTGGATCAGCGGAGCGATCGGCGTAGGTGTCGTGTTCTGTCTGGTACAGGGCATCCGACTGCTCGGCCCGACCTTCTCCACCTCAATCGTATTGATCGCCCAGCTGGCAACGGCGCTGCTGTTCGATTCGGCCGGCTGGCTCGGTCTGGAACAGATTCCGCTGACACCCGGCAAAATTATCGGGGTACTGGTCGTGGTCGCCGGTATTCTCGTCTTCAAATTTGGCGGTAGACGCAAGACACATGTGGAAGAAACCAACCCGTCTTCCCAGCCACAGAATTAAGCATTTGGGAATGAGGAAATAAGGACGAAAAGTCTCCCGGCAGCTCGTATGCCGGGAGATTTTTGCTGTCTGTCATACAGGCGGTGGTTGGTCATACAGGCAGTTAACGTACGAAGCGTGTCATCGATCCGGCTGCCGGATAACAGAGACACCTGCTGCAATACTGATTCATTGGGATGGAATTGAAGTGAAAAGATATTATGAAGTTGCCGAATACAATGCTAAGCTAACGATAGATAAAATTTGAACAGATAGGAGAACTGCGAATGAGTATAGAGCATATGGAGAAAATGGAGACCCTGCTGCCGGAGTGGCTGGAAACGAGCCGGCTGCGTACAGGACAGGGGGAGGTTGCCTCCTACATTCCCGAACTGGCCAAAGCATCCCACGATACGCTGGGGATTTTTGTCGCCGATTCCCAGGGCAAGACGATTTCGGCAGGAGATTATGGAATTCCGTTTACGATGCAGAGTATTTCCAAAGTATTTACCCTGATTCTCGCCCTGATGGACCATGGCGAAGAAGCGGTTTTCTATAATGTAGGTAAGGAGCCGACCGGCGATGATTTTAATTCCATGATCAAGCTGGAGCTGGTCGAGCCGGGCATTCCCTTTAACCCGCTGATCAATGCAGGAGCGATTACCGTCTCTTCGCTGATTGCCGGAGACAGTCCGGAAGACAAATCCGATCGCATCCTGCAATTTTTCCGCAAGCTCGCTGGTAATAACGGGCTGGATTACAATATGGACGTCTACCATTCCGAGCTGGAGACCGGTGACCTGAACCGATCACTTGCTTACTTCCTCAAGCAAAATGGCGTACTCAAGGACCCGGTGGAGGATGTGTTGTCTGTCTATTTCAAGCACTGTTCGATCGAAGTTAACTGTGCGGATCTGTCACGGATGGCACTGGTTCTGGCTTTTGACGGAGTAGATCCGTGCAATGGGGAGAAGCTGATCCCGCGCCGCTACGTGCAGATCGCCAAGACATTCATGGTCACCTGCGGCATGTACAATGCTTCCGGCGAATTCGCCATCGACGTCGGCATCCCGGCGAAAAGCGGCGTGTCCGGCGGCATCCTCGCCCTGGTGCCCGGACAGTACGGCATCGGCGTCGTAGGTCCATCACTGAACAGCAAAGGCAACAGTATCGCCGGTGTGCATCTGCTGGAGCGCCTGTCCAAGGAATTCAGCTGGAGCCTGTTCTGAGTCGATTGAAATATAAAAGGTAAACAGTGCACAAGCGGACCACTAATTCATTTGGTAGTCCTGCACACTGCATATGGAACAAAAATATGAACAGCCTGAATGAACTGTTCCCCATCGAGCAGGAACGTAAATAATAGGAACGCTTCATTCCCCACCACCAAAGTCTGCCGCCCAACTTCCCTGCAATCCGTAGGAATTTAGGCGGCTTTTTCGCGATATCGGTTGACAAGTGATAATGATTATCAGTATCTTTAAATAGATGAAATTATCATGAAGAATTAACACTTTTTCACAATCCAACAGACAATCAACTATTTTTTCATACTATCATCCATTACTGATGCAGAAAGAGGCTTGCTTATGACTCGCAGTACGTTTGTGAAAGGCCGGCAGACCTCGCCGAAGGAAGAAATCTGGTCGCGTCCTTATGCAGCGCTGCTGATTATCATTGGCGGGCTTGTGCTTTTACTGGCCGGACTGGCCTTTTCGGTCGCAAAGGGCAGTAGGCAGATCCCACTGGACGTGGTCTGGCAGGCGATCGTCGCATTTAACCCGGCCAATCAAGATCATCAGGTGATCTGGGAGCTGCGCCTTCCACGGGCGATTGCCGGTGCGCTTGTCGGCGCCGCTTTTGCAGTCGCTGGTGCGCTGATGCAGGGAATGACACGCAATCCGCTGGCCGATCCCGGGCTGCTTGGGGTGAACGCCGGTGCCGGGTTTATGCTGGCGCTGTGCTTTGCTTTTTTCCCGGGACTTAGCTTTAACCAGCTGATCATGTTTTCCTTTATTGGAGCGGCGATTAGCGTGGTACTCGTCTATGGTATCGGCTCGATTGCCAAAGGCGGACTGACACCGGTTCGTCTGGCGCTGGCGGGTTCCGCCGTAGCGGCGATGCTGGTCGCGCTGTCTGAAGGGATCGCGCTGTATTTCCGGATTTCCCAGGACCTTGCGTTCTGGTATGCAGGTGGTGTGGCCGGGGTGACCTGGTCACAGGTTGATATTCTCTGGCCATGGATTGCTGGTGCTCTGATCGGGGCACTACTGCTGTCCCGGTCGATAACGATTCTCAGTCTGGGCGATGATGTCGCCTCCGGGCTCGGTCAGCGTACCGGTCTGGTGCGCCTCGGCGCGGTACTGGTGGTCATGGTACTGGCAGGAGCTTCTGTCTCCACGGTCGGTGCGATTGGATTCATCGGTCTGATGATTCCCCATGCGGCACGTGCACTGGTCGGCGTCGATTACAAATGGGTCATCCCGACTTCTGCGATTCTGGGCGCGCTGCTGCTTGTGTTTGCCGATACGTTCGGACGGCTGCTGAATCCGCCGACCGAACAACCTGTGAGCGCGCTGATTGCCCTGATCGGGGTTCCTTACTTCTTCTATGTCATTCGGAAGAAAGTGGGGGATACCTTTTGAATCCGATTATTTTTAACCGTAAACGTACGATTCGCACGACGATTACTATCGTCGCGCTGATCGTAATTGCATTTATTACACTGCTGCTCAGCATGAATACAGGTTTTACCAAAATGTCACCGATAGAAGTGCTGCGAACGCTGTTTGGCGGCGGTACACCACGGGACAATCTGATCCTGTTTGAATTCCGGCTGCCGCGTATTGTTATCGCGCTGCTCGTCGGTACGGGGCTGGCGATTGCGGGTGCTATTTTACAGGGGGTATCCCGGAATGCGCTGGCCGATCCTGGGATTCTCGGAATCAACTCCGGAGCGGGACTTGCGGTTGTGCTGTTCGTCGTCACGAACCCGATGCGCGAGTCCGCTTCACCGATGTTTATGCCGTTTCTGGCATTGATCGGCGGCTTTGCAGCGGCGGCGATTATTTATCTGATGGCCTACAAAAAGGACAAGGGCATCTCGTCTTCGCGGCTGGTGCTGTCGGGGATAGCCCTGGCAGCAGGGATCAACGCACTGATGATCGTGCTGACCCTGCAGCTGGACCCGAATGAATTCAACTTTATTGCAACCTGGCAGGCAGGCAGTATCTGGGGCAGCAGCTGGAAATTCGTGCTTGCGCTGCTGCCATGGATTGTCGTCCTGCTGCCAGCCGCCTTATGGAAGGCAAGACAGCTCAATGTATTCTCGCTCGGCGATGATACGGCGACAGGGCTGGGTTCGTATCTGAACAAGCAGCGTCTGCTGCTGCTGATTATCGCGGTCGCACTGAGCGCTTCGTGTGTAGCGGTGAGCGGCGGAATTGGCTTTATCGGTCTGCTGGGTCCGCATATTGCCCGCAGACTCGTTGGACCGCGATATGAGCATGTCATCCCGGTGTCTGCCCTGATCGGAGCGGTGCTGCTGCTGATCGCCGATATGGTCGGCCGGACACTGATGGACAATGCCGAGATTCCGGCCGGCGTCATGGTCGCGATTATCGGTGGCCCGTACTTCCTGTATTTGCTGGCCCGTTCCAGAGCCTGATCTTCTGCAGAAGTATGGGACAATGACCGAAACGTTACATGTAAGCCCATATATACGGCATCTGCCTGGCAGAGCCATTTTCAGCAACACCTGATACTGCCGGATAATTTGCTACTATTATATAAAGCGGCACAGCATACGGATCTGCTGCCGACTGAAAGGGATGGATGAACTATGGTGCGTTTGATGACGTCCAAGCTGGACATTGCCTATGAAGACCGTCTGATTGTGGAGGATTTGAATATCCAGATTCCACAGGGCCAGATTACTGCGCTGGTCGGTGCGAACGGATCGGGGAAATCCACGATTCTGAAGACGATGGCACGTATTATGCAGCCCAAAGCAGGTGCTGTTTTGCTCGACGGAAAATCAATCCATAAGCAATCTACCCGTGAAGTCGCCAAGCAGCTCGCGATTCTGCCGCAGACACCGACCGCTCCGGAAGGATTGACCGTGACCGAACTGGTCTCCTACGGACGTTTCCCTTACCAGAAGGGATTTGGCTCGATGAAGGCTGAAGACAGGGAAAAGATATCCTGGGCGATTGAAGCGACCGGCATGATGGACTTCCACGATCGTCCGATCGACCAGCTCTCCGGCGGTCAGCGCCAGCGCGCCTGGATCGCCATGTCGCTGGCACAGGATACGGAGATTCTGTTCCTCGACGAGCCGACAACCTATCTGGATATGGCGCATCAGCTGGAAGTGCTGCAGCTGCTGGAGAAGCTTAACGCCACCTCCGGCCGCAGCATTATCATGGTCGTGCATGACCTGAACCATGCTTCCCGCTATGCCCACCATATGATCGCGATCAAGCAGGGCAAAGCCGTCGCCGAAGGATCACCGGTCGAAGTCATGACTTGCGACGTTCTGCGAAACGTATTCGGCATCGAAGCTGATATCGTCGTCGACCCGCGCAGCGGCGTGCCTTTGTGTCTGCCGTACGCTCTTGCAGGCAATGTACAGGCTGCAGTAGCTGCCGAGCAGCAGGTACAGGAAGTCCGCCAGTACACCCAACTGCGCACCGCTGCCCAGAACTGAGTTACACACTATAACAAGAGAAAGCCGCTTCTACTCGGAACTCACCGAGTAGAAGCGGCTTTTTAATTCAATCCCTCTATCGAATGCAAAGAACTTCAATTTCGTCAAAGTATCTTTCACCCCAGTAGTGGATGAGGTGCAGCTATCCCAGTCAATACACTACATCACTATACAATTGTGAAATTATGAACAAAGTATGAACGTTACCAAAATCTCTTGTAATGTGATAAAAATCACAATATAATAAGACTACAAGGTGAAATGATTCACAAGCACAAAGCAGCATAGATTCATCCCATTCAAAGCCTGTGAATGAATCACCTGTTGTTGACCTAATCGCCTGATTATTATTTCATTTACACCCATGACCTGATAGACACAAGCTTCAACAAATACAGATTGACTCAGGAGGAAACAACCATGAAAGTAGCTGTTATTGGATGTACTCACGCCGGAACTTCCGCAATTGTGAACACTGCCAAATTATACCCGGATGCACAGATTACCGTATACGAACGTAATGACAATATCTCGTTCCTGTCCTGCGGGATTGCATTGTATGTAGGCGGTGTGGTAGAGGATGCACAGGGACTGTTCTACTCTTCGCCACAGCAGCTGGCCGAGCTGGGTGTCACTACCAAGATGCTGCATGAAGTGACCTCCGTTGATACCGATGCCAAGACGCTGACTGCACGCGATCTGAACACCGGTATTGAACTGACTGACACCTATGACAAACTGATCGTTACGACCGGTTCATGGCCGATCATTCCGAAGTTCGAAGGCATTGAGCTGGACAACATCGTCTTGTCCAAAAACTTTAACCATTCCAATACCATTATTGAAAAAGCCAAATCTGCCCGTAACATCGTCGTTGTCGGTGCCGGTTATATCGGTGTCGAGTTGGTCGAAGCATTCGAAATGAACGGCAAACAGGTGACTCTGATCGATGCGGAAGACCGTATCCTCAGCAAATACCTAGACCCTGAATTCACTGCCCGTACCGAACAGCTGCTGACCGACAAAGGCATCCAGCTCGCTCTCGGCGAGAAAGTCGTGAAGTTCGCAGGGGAAAACGGCAAAGTCAGCACTGTCGTAACCGATAAAGGCGAACATGCTGCCGATATGGTCATTCTCTGCATCGGCTTCCGCCCGCAAACCGAGCTGCTCACCGGTCAAGTGGACATGCTGCCAAACGGCGCGATCATCGTCGACAAGTATATGCAGACCAGCAAAAAAGACGTTTTTGCCGCTGGTGACAGCTGTGCGGTGTTCTACAATCCGACGGGTCAGCATGCGTATATCCCGCTTGCTACGAATGCAGTACGTATGGGTACACTGGTTGCCCGCAACCTGGTTACACCAACCAATGAGTACATGGGTACACAGGGTACATCGGGTATCAAGATCTATGAACAGAATATCGCTGGTACCGGCATGACCGAAGTGTCCGCCCGCCTGGCTGGTCTGGATGTAGAGACTTCCACGTTCAAGGATCACTACCGTCCGGAGTTTATGCCAACCCATGAGACCGTCACTTTGAAAGTGGTCTATGAAAAAGACAGCCGCCGGATTCTAGGCGCACAGATTATGTCTGAAGCGGATCTGACCCAGTCGATCAATACGATCTCGGTATGTATCCAGACCGGCATGACGGTGGATCAGCTGGCCTTTGTCGACTTCTTCTTCCAGCCGCATTACAACAAACCGTGGAACTACCTGAACAGTGTAGGTCTGCAGGCGCTGGCACCGGTCGAAGCCAAGCAGCCGGTTACCGTCTGAGCCAGTCATCCGTATTCCATCAATATCTTTGCGCTACTATGTGAAAGGTAACACAATGTCGCTTAATGGTTATTCCGGCGGTGGAGCAGAGCCTGCTCATCAGAGTTCATTCCATATGCAACCCGGCTGCTTCCGGCATCTGTATCCGGAAGCAGTGGCTCCGGCTCTCTGCCGTTAACATATATTCATGCTCCAGCGTAAGGATTGATCACAGGAGAAATGAATGATAAGGTTTCTCTCCAATCACGATTCACCGAACATCACGTTCACAAATGGTTAATTAAGCTTTCTTGTTTGCCCGTATGGTTTTTATGCCATACGGGCTTTTTTTATGCATATCGTGACATTTGTTACTTTTTTCACAAAATATATCCATTAAAATTGAAATATGAGAAATTGACCATAGATGAGGAGAGAACATATTATGGCTTATTACAAACCACAGCAGATTGCTATGAATACGATAGAGACAGGCGTGACCAAGGCACGCTCCAGCTGGACGCAGATGCTGGTGCTGGGCTTTCTCGCCGGAGCTTTTATCGCGATCGGGTTTCTGCTGGATATTCGTGTGATCGCCAATACCCCCGAATCCTGGGGCAGCTTTGCCAATTTTATAGGGGCGTCGCTGTTCCCGGTCGGTCTGGTGCTCGTACTGGTCGCGGGCGGTGAGCTGCTTACCGGTAATATGATGGCAGTGCCGCTGGCACGGATGGCCAAGCGCATCTCCACCATGGAGCTGGTACGCAATCTGTTTGCGATCACGGTAGCCAACCTGCTGGGCGCATTGTTTGTTGCTTATTTCTTTGGGCATATCGTCGGACTGACCGAGACCGGACCGTATCTGGCGAAGACAGTAGAGATGGCTGGTCATAAGCTGGAAGGGAATTTTCTGCAGATGTTCCTGTCCGGGATCGGCTGTAACTGGCTCGTCGCTCTGGCCGTCTGGCTCTCCTACAGCGCAGACAGCATTAGCGGCAAAATTCTGGGCATCTGGTTCCCAACCATGTCATTCGTCGCTATTGGCTTTCAGCACGTGGTAGCCAATATGTTCCTGATTCCTGCTGCTATCTTTGCAGGCTACTACTCCTGGGGCGAATATCTGATGAACTTTGTACCGGTCTGGCTCGGCAATCTGACCGGTGGCGCATTGTTCGTGGCCTGCGCGTATTTCACCGCTTATGTACGCCAGCCGAGAACAGCTGCACCAGCATCACATTCTGCAGGCGGTCATAGTGTGGAACAGCCAGCTGCTGCTGCAGGTATGAGTGCAGGAGCGGCTGTGTCGATGCCGCTGCAGCACAGCGAACAGGCTCACTGATCATTCGGTATCTGCAGTGCAGGAGCGAGCTGACACCTACAACAACGGATATACTCATTCAGACTTGATCCATACGTTTTTTGTCCCCAGCCCTTTCTCTATCGCAGAGGCAGGGCTTTTTGTTGATTGAAAAACCGACTTTTGGGTAATACATACACTACATACGCCAATAAGGCTCAAGAGGTGTAATCATGGAAAATGTAGATGAATTAGTGAGACGGCAGCAGGAGCTCGAGATGGAAGTAGAGCAGCTTCGCCGTCAACTGGATGATTGTCAGCAGGCTAGAACCCGTGTGGAAAAGGCCGCCAAAGATAAATCCAGTTTTATCGCCATGCTCAGCCACGAGGTCAGAACCCCGATGAACGGCATTCTGTCCATGACCGAGCTATTGCAGAAGACCCGGCTGGATGAAGAGCAGGACAGTTATGTACAGATCCTGCAGACCAGCAGTGACTCCCTGATGGCATTGGTAAATAACCTGCTTGATATTGGCAAGATGGAAGCCGGTAAAATGAAACTGAACAGGGACCCGTTTGATGTGATTAATACAATTGAGGATCTGACGTATGCGCTTGCTCCACGCGCTTTTGAAAAAGGAGTCGGAGTGCATCTGAATGTGCATTCGGATATTCCACTGTTTGTAATCGGCGATGCGCTCAAAGTCAGACAGATTATTATGAATTTACTGCAAAATTCCATTAAATTTACGCATACAGGAGATATTACAGTCTCTCTTTTTCTATTACCACCCATGCTGGATAACAAATTGACTGTAAAGATTGCCATTGAAGATACAGGTATAGGGATAGAAGATGGACAGCTGCAGCATATTTTCGAAGTGTACAGCCAGCTGAATCCGGAGCAGGAACATATTTATGGAGGTACTGGACTCGGGCTGTCGATCAGCAAGCACCTGGTCGAACTGATGGGCGGCGAGATCCGTCTGGAGAGTATGCATGGAATAGGTACCGAAGTGAGTATTATTCTTCATTTTGAGCAGTATACCGATCTGCCGTCGATTCCGTTTCAGGATGACATTTTGCAGGGAGTTCGCATTTTACTGCTGGATAGCAACGGGGAGAGTGTAGGCATTATCTCCGATATGCTTACTGAATGGGGAGCAGAGGTCACCACATCCTCGGGCATGGATGATCGTTTTTTTGATGAAATGTATCATCATGCCTATAATCTGATACTGATTGACCTGGAGATGATTGATCGGGAGCGCTGGATTCAGGACCGAATGAAAATCCAGAAGCAGTGTGTGTTTCTGCTGGCGCCGCTCGGGGAGAAGATCGATGGTGGATTCCGGGATACCTTTGATACGGTTATTACCAAGCCGGTTCGCAAAATTCATATGCTTAACAGCATACTGGCACTTCAGCAGAGCCAGCGTTAGCATACTTTATTGATGCGATTAGGATCACTCATAGCATCTATAAAAAAGGACTTTTCCTCGTGGAAAGGTCCTTTTTGTATGGGATCAAATTGGTAGGTATATGAAGGTGCCTGTCCGTTTCTTTTCTGCGGCTAAAATTGGTTGAATTTTGGTTTATGGATGTCACCTCAATAGCCAGATCGCCAATCGACGGGTGGGTCTGCTTGTATCTGTGGGGCTGAATCAAAGCAAAAAGCCCCTGCCGCATAGGCAAGGGCTGCTGATATGAATACATGTACGTGTCTCCAGCCGATATACGGCTGAATATAAATGAAATCCGCCATAATGCGGTTCGGGGGAACGAAACCGTAGTATGGCGGATTCCGGGAGTGGTCCATGATATGACAGAGGGTGAGAATGAAGGGGACATCACTCTCGCCAAATGCCGTTACTTATTGTTAAACGGGTCTATAGAACTTGAAACACCCACCGAATAAATTCCTGAAAAAATTTATGAATGTGCTGTTAGCCCATGCATCCAGGGAACATTCCGGTCGAAATGGCGATCCGGTTCCAGCTGTTGATGATATTAATCGCCATGATCAGATCCATGTATTCCTTTTCGCTGAAATGCGCCAGCACACGATCATATACGTCCTGCGGAACACCATGCTGCGATACCTCCGTGACTACCTCTGTCAGGTGCAGCACAGCCTTCTCGGCGTCGGTGTAATAAGGCGTCTCTCTCCATACACTCAGCAGGGCAATTCGCTCTTCGGACTCGCCCATTTTGCGCAGATCGCGGGTATGCATATCCAGGCAAAAGGCGCAGCCGTTGATCTGGGAAGCACGGATTTTGATCAGTTCATACAGAACGGGATCAAGTTCCTGTTCCTTGATAAAGGTCTCGAGCTGCATCATTTGTTTGTAGACGGCAGGGTGGGCCTGGTAATGATTCATACGGGTTTGCATGGTAATGCCTCCTTGGGAAATGGGATCTTTTTACAAAGCAGGCTGTTCTTTTCCGGAAAAGTCGCCTTCAGTATATAAGACAGGGCAGGCATTATATCTGTGACACCCTGTGAAATGAAAAGGGAAAAGCCGTCCGGTTCAGATCGGTTCCCGGAGTTTGTCGGGATTGGACACCATGTAGATATTCTGAATCTGTCCGCTGCTGTCCCACTGCAGTGCACATACATAGACGATACGACCATCGCGCTGCATCTGCAGTCCGGGCTCTCCGTTAATCCATACCATCGACCACTGGCCGTCCAGTGAACCCTTGCTGGCGATTCCATGGAAAAATGCCGTTACACGGCTGCGGGTAAGGATCGGACGCAGAGCTGCGCGGACTTTGCCTCCGCCGTCGGTATACAGCCGCACATCTTCCTGCAGTCGTTCCAGCAGCGGCTGTAAATCACCTTCCCGTGCCGCCGCCAGAAAAGCGAGCACAAGCGACTCTCCCTGCCGGCTGGCGACCGCAGAAGAGGCAGCAGCCGGCTCCAGACGGGCATGAACCCGGCTCAGTATTTTGCGGCAGGCGGCTTCGGATTTGTCCACATATTCGGCAATCTCGCGGTAGTCATAACCGAGCGATTCACGCAGGACAAAAATAACACGTTCCACCGGAGAAAGCTGATCCAGCAGAACCATTACTGCATAACTGAGCTCCTCCTGACGCAGAACGAGCTGTTCCGCACCGGAATCGGCATTAGAGGAAGAAGGCATCTGATCGACCGCCGGATGCAGGGACCGCTGGAGATGATCGTCGTCATGATGGCTTCCAGATCCGGCTGAACGGGAACGCCGGGAAGAGGCAGACTGCAAGGCCGGTTCCGGCAGCCACGGACCGGTGTAGAGTTCACGCTTTTTGCGAGCGGATTGCAGCAGATTGATACTGCGGTTTGTGACGGCACGGATCAGATACGCCTGTATATGCTCAATCCGAGGCAATTCCTCCTGCCGCTGGCTGAGATAGACGAACAGGTCCTGTACGATATCTTCCGCGTCGGTCATAGTCCCGGTCATCCGGTAGGCGACAGCCAGCAGCCGGGAATAATATAGGCTGTAGACTTGGTCAAGAGAATGAACTGTAGCTGTCTGTTCAGGATGGGCGGAATGAGGATCGAGTGTATCTGCTCCTTGCGATTTAGGCGCAGTAGGTATCGGTGATCCGGATGGAGTTTTCGGTTTCGTATGTAGGGGAGAAGCTGGCTGAGAAATGTGATTGGGTTCCATAGGGTGGTTCATGATATATGGCTCCTTTACTAATGTTGAATAATAGGTGCTATTAGCAGAGTAAAGCATCAAAGGGATGGCTTGCCACCCGGCAAAGAGTAAAGCATACTAGGGTGGAATGTCAAAAGCAGATGATCGGCAGTCCATGCTGTATGGGGCTTGCAAGATGCCGGTTATCCTTGCGGAATACAACCAGGCAGTACATCAATATACGCAGCCCATAGCAGACCGGAACAGCTGAGGTATTCCGACGGGGCATGAAGAGGTGAAGAGTCGTTATGTTGTCGGAGAAAGTAGTCAACCACTGCAAGCATCAGGGCTGGTGGGTTGATGATATCACGCAGGAGTATATGGATGCACTGCAGCCGATTGGGATGGATCTTCATTCGGATTGTGCTCTTTTTTATTTGCATGCGGAAGACGGTCCTGTGTTTAGTGGCAGAAATCATCAGCAGATGTACCAGCTCTGCTGGTTTATCGTGAACAGTGACAGTTATACGATGAGTATACAGGGAACCCATGAGACGTTAAAGCTCCCGGAAGAATATATTCCGCTGGACAGCTTTGAAGGCGAGTACGGTTATTTTTATAACCGCAGCACCGGACAGGTTCTCGGCCTGGGGCTGGGAGAGGATTGGTATCATTTTATGGAGGGTACATTGCAGCCGCAGTGGCCGGATTTTAATGCTTTTCTGGAATGGTTTTTTGAGTTGGACTGATTAGCAGAGCAGGAGAAGAAAGGAAATATAATTATGCGCTGGCTTAAAACCTACCCGCGGGAAATACAGGTGTTCCTGTTTGCGAGTCTGATCAATGCCGCAGGCGGGTCACTGATGTGGCCGCTGGTAACTTTGTTTGTGTATCAGGAGCTGGACCGTCCGATGCGGGATGCCGGCTTCGTTGTGCTGCTGCAATCGCTTGGAGGGATTGTCGGACAGCTGCTCGGCGGAACGTTGTACCACCGCCTGGGTGTAAAGAAATTGATCGTCGGTTCGCTGCTCATGAACGGGCTGCTGCTGTTTATGCTGCCGATCGTCAGCGATAACTGGCATTTATTTATGGGTACGATGGTATTGATCGGTCTGTTTAACTCGATGTCGCTGCCGGCGATCCAGGCGTTTATCGGCTTCCGGTTTGCCGACCGCCGGGGAGAACTGTTCAATATTATCTATGTCGCCAACAATATCGGTGTAGCGCTCGGAACAGCACTCTGCGGAATACTGGCGGATATTTCATTTTATCTGTCGTTTGTGCTGAATGGGATCAGCTGTGTGCTGTTTGCCGGGTTCTTCTATGTATATCTGAAACGGATTGGCGAGGGAACCGAGGCCGGTGCTCCTATTGATGAGAACAATCCGGGCCGCCCCAAAATGGAAAAAGGCGAAAGCACTATCTGGCTGCTTGGTCAGGTACGTGTGTACCTGTTCATGGGTGTCGCTACGCTGTTTCTCTGGCTTGGCAACTCGATCTGGAATACGGGGGTGTCTCCCTTTATCGTCAGCTCGGGCATGCTGATCAGCTATTACAGTCTGCTGTGGACGCTGAATGGGGTGCTGATCTTTGTCGGACAGCCGTTTGTGAATCTGGTACGCCGGCTCGTCGCCCAGACAGCACAGGCACAGCTGACAGCGAGTGCGGTCTTTTACCTGCTCGGCTATATCGTAATTCTGGGATTCCACAATTATCCGGCTTTTATCGCCGCGATGATCCTGACGACCTTTGGCGAGATGCTGATGTCACCGGCAATTCCTTCCTTTGTATCGGAGCGGACCGGGGCGTATGCGCCGTTCTATCTTGGGGTCGCTGGAGGGATTGGAGCCGTCGGCCGGGTCATCGGGCCTTATGTGATGGGGATATTCTATGACCAGGGCGGAATTATTCCGGTCAGCTGGGTCGCCGTGGCTGCCGGTGTACTGTCGCTTGGATTCTATGTCGTGCACAGTATTGCCCAGCGCGGCGTCATACTGCGTCCGCGGGATCATGCCTGATTTATTCAAATGAAAAACAATCGGGCAGCAAGCAGAGTGATCCAGGTATATCACTGGATCTTCCAGCCGGATCGAATGTTATAATGAGAGCAGAATTACCGCTGTTCGCAGCATAACTTTTTTTGGGGAAAAGGGGTGTGTCGGATAAATATGCAATCTGCTGTTCCATTGACGATCCGTCTGTCCACCATGAAAGATGCCAGAGAGCTGATGACGCTCGACCAGCTCGTCTGGAATGAACGGAATACGCCCTCGATTCTCTGCTGCTCGTCCCGCAGACAGTATCTGCAATCCTCGCCGCCGGGCAGTCAGCTGCTGGCAGTCCAGTCGGACCGGCTGTGCGGCTATGTCGGCTTCCGCCATCCGCATCCACTGGAGATCAGCAGTCATGTCTACGATATTCATATTGCCGTGCATCCGCATCATCAGGGGCAAAATATCGGCAAACAGCTGATGGATGCATTGTGCGGTCATGCACGTGCGAACGATATCCGCAAGCTGACGCTGCGGGTGCTGTCGACCAATACAGAAGCCGTCCATTTTTACGACAAATACGGATTCGTCGAAAATGGACGGCTTCAGGAACAATTTTATATTAATGGACAATATGTGGATGACATCTTTATGACTTACTGGTTATAGGGATGCTGGCCATAGACACTCTGGGTGATGATATCGGTCAGTTCCTCTTTTTGTGCCCGGTATGTATCCGGTGAAAGAGTTCCGTCAATCAGCCGCTGTGTAAGCATTTCGTTCATTTGTGCCACCTGCAGGTCAATAATGGCCTGTGGGTTTTTGTTGTTACGGCGGGCAGTCTCAGCCAGTGTACGGCCTTCATACAGGTCATCATAGACATCCTCATCTGAAGCAGCGCCAAGCGCGCCGAGGAAAGGGTCCTGCTGTTCACGGGTGACGGAAGAAGTGGACGATGTGGCAATTGACTGCGCATTGGCTTGCTCCCCGAGTAACAGACTGCTGATGGCAATACCGAGCAGCAGCGTGCTGATCATCGCTTTTCCTTTGCGGATTCGGCGATAGGTGTTCGTGCTTTTCATATGGATACCTCACTTTTTTTCATGCTGTCTTGCTAATCTTACCTTCTCATCTTACCCTCTCCGGCTTAAAGGAAACTTAAAAGCATGTAAAGAATAGCTAAAACATCTGCATCATCATGTAAACTTGTCCCCATCTTACGCAAATCACCTGATAATCGGTAAATAAATCCTGTCCCGGCTGCAGATCATGTTTCAAAGGACAGAAGAACCATTTAAGTAATACTTAACAAGCGACATACCAAAATTTACTAAATAACAGGTGCTGAATGATCATAAAAGTAAATGGGTAGTCTCTTCATCCAAACCTTCACCGAAGTATCCGTATGGACACAAGTTCGCGTCATGGCCGATCAGGAAGAAACGAAATGGAGGATATGATATGGAGCGGATGCGTAAATATCAGCTGTTGTTCAAAAGGCAGGTGCAGGAACAGCTTCAGAAAATGCTGGCACCGGAGGCAGAGACACCGGAAAGCAAAGTCTACCGGATGATTCACTCGATCAAAGGAACAGCAGGAACGATCGGTCTGCCCGGATGGTATGCGGAAGCTATTCGTCTGTTGATGGCATTTGATGAAGAAGGAGAACGGACGTTTACCAGCAATCAGCTGTTCCGAATGCTGGAACCGCTGATTGAACTGTCCCGTACGACAGAACTGGAACTGACTATGGCGAATCTTCCTGAAGAGGCGGATGACGAAGCCAGTCCACAGCGCAATATATCAGCTACAGGTACCGTGCTGGTGCTGGATGACGATATCGGACTCCTGACCCTGCTCAAGGATGAATTGGAAACGCAGGGACTGATGGTACTGGCTACTCCTTATCCGGACAAAGCGCTGAAATGGTTCTATGATATGCAGCCGGACTGTCTGGTGCTGAATTTGGTGCTGCCAGACTCGAATGGGTTCCACTTTTTGTCACAAATTCAGGCGCTCTGCGACCTGCATCTGATCCCGGTAATCATCATCAGCGCACGCAGTGACAAGGATACACGGATGCGCGGATATGAGGCAGGGGCGGATGAGTTTATGGCCAAGCCGCTAGAAATGGATGAATTCTCACTGCGCGTCCGCAAGCTGGTCGCCCGCAAAAGGAGGTTGAACCGACTGCTGATGCTTGATGAGAATACGGGAGCCTTTACGATGAATATTCTCGATCAGCAGCTGCCCCGGTTTGCCGGACAGCGGGGCGGAGCCAACCTGATTGCTGTACATCTGCAGGGAATGCGCGGATACAATGAACGCTGGGGCTATGAAGCCGGAGACCGGCAGCTGCGCCAATTCTCGGATTATATCCGGATGCAGCTTCGGGTGGAGGATATATGGGTGCATGAACGATCCGGGCACTTCTATCTACTGCAGCCGGAATTTACGAGAGAGCAGAGCTTTGCCTTTATGGATAATCTGCTGCATAGCGGAGATATTACCGGTATGCTGGAGGAAGTGCAGCTGGCGGTACAGTACGCGATTCTGCCGGTGCAGGGAGACCCGACCCAGCCGGGACTGGTCAGCGAAGCGCTGAGCCAGGTGAATCGTATGCTGACAGCAGCCGAGCAGTATGAACAGGGAAGCAGCGATATGGCGGCATCCGTGCCTGCTGTCCTGCCGGGCAGCAGGATATTGCCGCTTCGACTGGCAATTGTGGACGATGATCCGCTGATCCGCAGGATACTGGAGCGTCAGCTGCGCGATATTGGAGGAGATCAGCCGATAGAGCTGCGTGCCTACGAGGATGGTTTGGCTTTTATGGAAGATTTATGGAATCAGGAGCCAGGGCGGTATTTGCTCATTCTGGACCGGATGATGCCTCGTATGAACGGGATGGAAATGCTTGCACGCGTTCGCGAGCGATCCAGTGCCTCTACGCTCTATACGGTACTGATGCTGACGAGTATCGATAATGAACACGGGATTGCAGAGGCGATTCGTGCGGGAGCCGATGATTATATGACCAAGCCGTTCAGCATGGTTGAACTGGAAGCAAGGGTTCGCCGTCTGCTCAGCAAGGTGTATACGAATAAATAAACAGGGATGCCGGTGCGGAGAAAAGATCTATGGATGTAACAGTAAATCGGTACAAGCAAAGGGCAGCAGAAATCAAGGTGGTTTATCCTTAGAGTATTTATTTTGAACAGAACTATTTTTATTAAGCAGTCATAAAAAAATAGACCGGAGCACATGCCCGGTCTATTTGAATATAGCGAATAGCGTCTTGTATTCGTCCTGTATCCGGTCAGCGCTTGAGCTTCCATTCCTGCTGCAGCATGCCGTAGATGGCATGATCCACATAGCCGGATGGCAGCAGCTCGGTCTCGCGGATGATGCCTTCCAGAATAAAGCCCAGACGTTCCGGTACGGCACGGCTGCGTTTGTTGCCGGTCGCGCAGCGGACTTCGACCCGGTGCAGGTTCAGCTCCAGCAGCGCATAATCGACCATGACGCGCAGCGCCGAGGTGACCAGTCCGTGCCCCTGGTAATTTTCACCGAGCCAGTAGCCAATACCGACGGTGCGATGATTCCAGTTGATCTCATGGAAGCCGATAATGCCGGCGAGCTGATCCTTGTACCAGATGCCGGCGGTGAAGCCGCCATTTTCCATCGACTGTGTCAGCGCGGCACGAACATAGTCTTCGCTTGCCTGCACGGAAGTGGTGGCATCGACCCAGGAGAGCCACTGGCGCAGATACGAGCGCGACTGGTCGATCAGCTGGTAAATATGACGGGCATGGGCCGGCTCCAGCGGCCGAAGCTCTGTATCGTCATCCAATATATATGTAAACATGCGGGGAATTCCTCTCTTTCCTGAATAAAATAACGATGATATGGACATCTTATCGCGGCCGCAGCGGTGAACGCTGTTCAAGGGCGTAAATGTCTTCTTCCAGACCGGCCATACGCTCATTAACGAGGGTGCGGCAGTCTGACAAAGCCTGATTATACACGTGGGGACCGACCGATTTCAGAAAGAAATCCAGTACCGTATCCGCAGCGAGTTCACCGATGCTTTCTCCCCGTTCCATTTCAAAAAACTGACGGATATCGGCGATCAGAAGCTCGCGGGTGTCCCGTGGTAATTGTAAAGGTTGCATAAGCGATCCTCCTTGCAGGCGATTTAACTTATATGCTACCGTATTCACTGCCTTCCGTCAAAGTCATTTAGCCGCAATTATAGCGTTTGCAGGCAGGACTGGAGTCGCTTCATGAAGGCGCTGTCCTTGCCTAAGTTTTCAGAACCGTTATAATAGAAATTATTCGCAACAGAAACTGAACGACGAAAGGTTGATAGGCGTGGAGAACGAGAATTTGACTCCTTCTAATTTTATCAAGACCATTATTACCGAAGACCTGAAGTCCGGCAAGGTCAACAAAGTGGTAACCCGCTTCCCGCCGGAACCGAACGGTTATCTTCATATTGGACATGCCAAGGCCATCTGGGTCAATTTTGCACTGGCAGACGAGTTTGGCGGCAGAACGCATCTGCGCTTTGACGATACGAACCCTGCCAAGGAAGACGAAGAGTATGTACGCTCTATCGAAGCCGATGTCAAATGGCTCGGCTATGAATGGGAAGGCAAGTATTTCGCTTCCGACTATTTTGACTTTATGTATGAAAAGGCAGAGCTGCTGATCAACAAAGGTCTGGCCTATGTGGATGACCAGTCTGCAGACCAGATCCGTGAGACACGTGGAACATTGACCGAACCCGGACAGGACAGCCCTTACCGCAATCGTACAGTCGAGGAGAACCTGGACCTGTTCCGTCAGATGCGTGACGGCAAGTTCGCCAACGGGGAAAAGGTACTGCGTGCCAAGATCGATATGACTTCGCCAAACATCAATATGCGTGATCCGGTTATCTATCGTATCGCTCATCTGGAGCATCACAATACCGGTAACAAATGGTGCATCTATCCAATGTATACATTTGCCCATCCGCTGGAAGATGCCTACGAGAATATTACGCATTCCCTGTGTACGGTGGAATTCGAAGATCAGCGTCCATTCTATGACTGGGTCATCCGCGAGTGTGACGTGGATGCCGAGCCGCATCAGTATGAATACGGCCGCCTGAATCTCGCCCAGACACTGACCAGCAAGCGCAAACTCAAGCTGCTCGTGGACGAGAACATCGTCGATGGCTGGGATGATCCGCGTATGCCGACGATCTCGGGAATGAGACGCCGCGGCTTTACACCGGAAGCGCTGCGCTCGTTTGTGTACGAGACAGGCATTTCCAAAAGTCAGGGAATTGTGGATCTGCAGATGCTGGACCACTTTGTCCGTGAAGATCTCAAGCTGCGTGTACCGCGCACGATGGGCGTACTGCGTCCGCTCAAAGTGGTCATCACCAACTATCCGGAAGGACAGGTGGAGATGCTGGATGCGGAGAACAACCCGGAGAACGAAGAGATGGGTATTCGCCAGATTCCATTTTCCCGCGAGATCTATATCGAGCAGGATGACTTTATGGAAGAACCGCCGAGCAAGTATCATCGTCTGTTCCCTGGCAATGAAGTGCGCCTGAAGCATGCATACTTTATCAAATGCAACGACTTTATCAAGGACGAAGACGGCAATGTGGTGGAGATTCACTGCACCTACGATCCGGAGACCAAGAGCGGTACCGGCTTTACCGGACGCAAAGTCAAAGGAACCATCCACTGGGTAGAAGCGACGCAGGCTGTGCCTGCTGAGTTCCGTCTGTATGAGCCGCTGATCAAAGCGGAAGAAGAACTCGTGGAAGAGACAAGCGGCGGCAACGATGAGATTCCGGAGAAAACATTCCTGGATTCCATCAATCCGAACTCGCTGGAAGTGGTACACGGATTCGTAGAGCCGGGACTCAAAAACTCCGAAGCCTACGACCGCTACCAATTTTTCCGCCATGGCTATTTCAGCGCCGATCCGAAATACACCATGCCTGGCGATCCGGTATTCAACCTGGTCGTATCGATGAAGAGCTCGTTCAAAATGCCAAAGGCCTAATTAGATTTCTGCGACCGCATCAAGCGGTATAAAGCATAAAGTATGAATATAAATAATAAGCCATCAAAAAAGCCGGAACTGTGCAGACAGTTCCGGCTTTTGCTATATTCCTGGTATCCGCAACAGCAATCTGACATTTGGCTACAGATGATTCAATCGGTTTATTCTTCATCCGGCAGCTGATAGCCTGTCCGCCGCACATTGAGCCACATCAGGATAAATCCAACCGCTCCGGCAAAGGACAGCAGCATGCCGACCAGATACATATGCTCCGAACCAAAATTCTGGAACAGCCAGCCGCCAAGGAAGCCGGCGATGACTCCGGCCAGACCGCTCCAGGTCATCGTATAGATCGCCTGACCGGAGCTGCGGAACTGATTCGGTACGAACATCATGGTCAGCTGGGTGCCGACATAGAAATAACCGCCAAATGTCACTGCGTGCAGCAGCTGGATAAATACGACCTGCAGCGGACTGACCGCTTCCGCCATCAGCAGCCAGCGCAGGGTGAACAGGATGCTCACAATTGCCAGCCAGCCCAGCATAAAGGAAATTCGGCGCTTCAGGAAACGGTCAAACAGCAGGAACAATGCCGCTTCGAAAATCGATGAAGCAAATACCGCCCAGCCGACCATGCTTTTGCTGCCGCCCAGTTCAATCACATACAGCGAGAGAAAGGTACTGTTCATCATATTCGGAATGGACACAAGCACCCCGAGGACGATAAAGCCGACAAAGTATCCATTACCGCTGAACTGGCGCAGCGCTCGCCAGCTGAGTGCGGCAGCTCCGCCCGGTGAACGGGTCTGCGCAGGCATGACCAGCATCAGTCCAATCGCGACCAACAGCAGCACGGTAAAGACGATCCCGATCCTGGAGACGCCCAGATGGTCGATCACCGGACCAGCCGCGACCGCAGTCAGTGCCCAGCCTATCGATCCATACAGCCGGAATCCGCCGAACTTGTATGGCGTCCCGTCGATATAATTCAGAATCAGCGTACTGGTCTGGGCAAACATCGGTGTCTGGAAAAAGAAGAAGCAGGCCATTACCATATAAATAAGCGTGTAATTATGTACCTGGAATACCATCTGCACGAGCAGCAGGGTACCGGTCATCATGATCAGCAGAATCAGTCGTGTATTCTGCAGCCGGTCGCTGTAGTAGCCCCAGAACGGATTGGCAAATAGCGAGATAAAAGGACCAATCGCCATCAGTGCACCAATCTGGCTCTGGCTCATCCCGATATCCTGCAGGTACAACTGAAAGAAACTTGTGAAAATGACCATCGTTCCATATATGAAAAAAGTATACCAACGAAGGGAGAAGAATGCAGGCTGAGACGAATGTGAACGCATGGCGGGCCAACCCTTTCCGAGAACTTTTAGTTCACTGTATCATTTGTTGAAAGGGGATACAAACCATTTTGAGCCAAATTCATCTAACGGTGGATTCGTCATTACTCTGCTGTCACCTTTTCGTAATAATCTGTGAATTCCTTGCCGGGTTACAGCAGCAGAGGTTCGGGGAGAATCAGGATGCAGTATACTGGTTAGGAGGAACAGAAGTGAACAGACAGGGAGCGAGTGAGCATGAACAGGAGGAAACATCATGTATAAGGATACAGCGGGCATTATTCTGGCAGGTGGGCAGTCCCGGAGGATGGGGACAGACAAGGCACTGCTCAAGATCGGGGAGCGCAGCGTGATTGAACGGGTCGCAGCAGCATTGGGGAGCTGTGTCCCCCAGCTGTGCCTGGCTTCTGCCGAAGACCGCAGCTATGAATTCTTGCAGCTGCCGATAGCTGCAGACCGATTTCCCGGGCAGGGGCCTTTGTCGGGACTGTATGCAGGGATGAATGCGCTGGATGCACAGTGGTATGTGCTCAGTGCCTGTGATCTGCCTTTTGCCAGTACGCGGCTGCTGGAAATGCTGCTGGAGAAGGCGCGTACGGCAGCAGTGGATGGACTGCCGGTACAGGCTGTGCTACCGACCTATCAGGGACGCCGGCATCCGCTGTATGCCGTATATCATTACAGTGTCCGTCCTTCGCTGGAGGCAGCCTTGCAAAAGGGGCAGCTCAAGGTAATGGATTGGCTGTATCAGCATCGTGCGATAGAGCTGCCGCTGGAACAGCTGCTGGAGCAGGATAACGAACAGGGGAAAGGGGACCTGTCCTCCTGGTGTCTGCACAATATGAATGATCCTGAAGCGTACAAGCAGGCGCTTCAAATGGCGGATAGCCGCAACTTTTTGCAGTGAATATGATACTTGGCATAGACAGAAGGAGCAGAGCCGCCGGCAAACATGGCTATTTTATGAACTTAGGGCTATTTGCCCCCTATTTCTGCCCAATTCAGGTACAATACAGGTAGGAAATACGTTGTCCAACAGATTGTCTTGGTTGATAGACTGCGCTGCCAAGTTGTTCATTTCTGTAATTGGTCGCTAAGTTGCAAGCGCTGACATATGATAAGTGAATAATATCACAAGGGGTGTATTCTCATGACAGTAAAGATGGAAACATGCATGAAGACAGATTGGTTGTACAGCCGGGTCATGACCTATCGTTTGCTGAGTGAAATGCTGCAGCGGCGTCCTACGCTGTCCAAGTTAATTGAATGGCGCAAGGAAGCCGGACGCATCCGGATTCTATCCGGACAGAGCAACCCGTTAATCCATATGCTGGAGAATATACCGCTGACCAATATTATTCAATATGCTTATGATGAGTGTGTGCAGTATGACCAGCTGTTCCTGGAGCAGCGGCTGCCACATCGTCCTCGTGCAGCGGAATATCTGCCCGGCGCTCAGGAGCGCTGGAGCTATGAAGCTACACTGAATTCGATCTATGCGCGGGCAGGCATTGCTTTCAAAAAAATGGATCAGGAGACCGATGATCATGTCGGGATCGAACTGGAATTCATGTCACTGCTGGCCGAGCGTATGGCCGAGAGCGAAGGCAATGTGCTGGAGCAGAATGCGATGATCCAGGCACAGACGGATTTTCTGGAAAATTACCTGCTGCCATGGGTGCCGTCTTTCTGCCGGGAGCTGAATAAGGCAGCGGAGCATAACCTTTACCAGATGTGGGCAAAGACTGCATCCGCCTATCTGATCGAAGATCTGTATAACCTGCGTGTGTACGCAGCCGAGCAGCATTTATTCCGATAATCCGGGTAGACCACCATATCGATCATCTATTCTCTGTTAAAAGAATGATTTTGTCTGCCAAATGGGTCGAAACAGGCGTCAAACCTGCATTTCCTGTCCAATGATAGTTAAAGGGGGAATACCGCCTTGCATACGTACCGATGTTTGAAGTCCAAAATTGTCGTCACGTCAGTCGAGCAGGTCAGGGAATTTCCGTCACTGGACTGGGCCCGGCAGTATGCGCTGCGGGAACTGGTTCCTCATGAGATTAACTTCGTGATTCGGGATGATGATACAGGTGAACTTTTTATGGATGTACGATTTGCCACACATACAAATAACCCCTGAGCCTAGGACTCAGGGGTTATTTGTATACTCGTACTGATGCGCTGTACATCGTCCAGATCAATCAGACCGGCCGCAGGCTGGAGCGCACAGGCACTGCCGCAGGCGGAACCAAGGCGCAGCATATCGCTTAATGCCCCGCCCCGACTGGCTGCCGTTACCATACCGGCGGCCATCGCGTCGCCGCTGCCCAGTGCACTCGTAATCTGCAGCTCGGGCACCCGGACCCGGTAAAAGCGTCCGGTCGCCCGTTCGGCGGCTATCGCGCCATCAGCGCCGAGCGAAATGGCAGCCATCGCGGCACCATGATCCAGCATGGCGGTCAGAGCCTGCCGCAGCTGCTCCGCTGAAGGCGGCAGACCGCCCGTCGTTATGCCGGCCCAATCGCAGGCTTCCTGGGCATTGGGCTTGATTAGATCCGGTGCCGCTCCGATACCATGATGCAGGGCTGCACCGCTGCTATCGAGCGCTGTCCGGGCACCGCAGTCGCGTACGATGCCGATCAGCCGGGCGTACAGATCGTCCGGGCATCCCTGCGGCAGACTGCCGGAGAACAGTACCCAGTCGGACTTGTGAGCGAGTGTCTCCAGCTGCCGGGTCAGCTGCTCCAGCTGTGCGGACGTGACCAGCGGACCCGGCTCAATAAGCTCTGTCTGTGTCTGTTCCTGCTGTTCCAGAATCGTAATCGCCAGCCGGGTCTCGCCATCGGCCTCGGTGAAATGGCAGTCGACCTGTTCGGCAGCGAGCAGATGCTGCATTTTCTGTCCGTTATAGCCTGCCGTGAATCCGGCGGCAGCTACGGGTTCTCCGAGCTGACGGATGACCCGGGCGGCATTGACGCCTTTGCCGCCGGGCAGGGTCAGTCCGGCCGTTCGGTGAACGTGATTGATTTGTAAGGAAGGAATCTGGTAAATAATATCCAGTGCTGCATTCAGTGTTACTGTCGTAATCATGAAGCCACCGCCTCTGAATGAGAGTTACGGATGGTCTGCATGGTCTGCTCAGGAGATCAGTTTCAGCCCAACGGCCGAAGCGATGATCATCGCTATAAACAGGATGCGCCAGCCGCTTTTGGCTTCATTATACATAAGCATGCCGACAATTGCGCCCCCGACCGTACCGATACCTGTCCAGACCGCATAAGCGGTGCCCATGGCAATACCGTTCATCGCATAGGTGAGACAGGAGAAGCTGCCTGCAAAAGCCAGTATGAGCAGCATAACGTTTAACACGGATTTATGACGTACAAGCCGGTTCATCCTGATGACACCGACCACTTCAAATCCTCCTGCAATAACAAGAGCTAACCAGTACATCAGACCTCACCTGCCTTTTCTGCAACTTTGCTTTCATTATCCGTGACAAGCTTCAATCCAATCACGCCAGCCATCAGCAGCATAATCAGCAGCAGCTTGGTCCACTGGAACGGCTCGCCAAAGATCAGCATCTCCGCAGCTACGGTTCCCCCGGTACCAATCCCGGTAAATGCTGCATAGACCGTACCAACCGGCAGCCGATTGGAAGCTTTGATAATCAGATAAAAACTGAGGGTAATCCCTGCCGCTGTCAGTATCCATTCACTGACAGTTCCGGCATGTTTAAGGCCGGATACCCAGACGACCTCTATCAATCCACCGATAAATACATATAACCAGTTGCGATTCATGATGTTTGTTCATCCCCTTTGTAATGCACATCCTGTGTGTCTTTAATTTTTGATTTTCCCGTTATTGATGAACGGCCTGAATCCCCCGCCAGTATACCGGCCATATGGTATTCAGCCGCTGCACCGAGCGATGGGACTGTCCATACAGCATCTCGATCAGGATACCGTCGGCGCAGGTCATGTATGCCTGGGAAGCTGCCTCCGCAGATAGGCAGAGGGAGAGCTCGCCCTGATCCATGCTCTGGCGCAGCAGCCGGGTCAGACGGGATTCTAGTACATCGAGCAGATTATAAATCAGCGGAATGACCTCTTCCCGAAGCGCTGCAGGCGGAAAAAATAACATGCGAATCACGAATTTGATCGTATCATCACTGGTATATAACTCCTGCAAATAGGTGAGCAGTCCGCGCAGCTTTTGCTCCGGCGGCTGTTCCCGGTGGGCGATCATATAGCGAATGATCTGATGCTTCAGCGCCCGTGCCGCCCGGCTCAGTACCTTGAGGAACAGGTCTTCCTTGCTTTTGAAATGGGCATAGATCGACGGTTTCTTGATCCCTGCTTCTGCAGCCAATTTGGAGAGAGAAGCCCCCTCATAACCATCCTCCGCAAAATGGCACAATCCAATATGGAGCAGCTGTAACTTCACACTCATAAATACACCTACCTAACGGTCGTTAGTTTAATTGATTATTTCACATCATTTTTAATCTGTCAACTGGGTATTTTCCTGTAATGGCTATACGACAAAAACGCCTGCTCCCCGGAAGGACAGACGCTTTGCCAATAATATATGAAGAGCCGACTAGCGAGTATAGATTGCCTGTACAGCCGCTACAGATGGATAACGATTCAGAACGTAGTAAAGCCGAGGATCAGCTGCAGCCGGTAAGCGATATCCTTGATCCAGGTGCTGTCTTCCTGATAGGCACTCAGCGGCAGGGTATACTGCTCTCCATTGTTGGTCCACAGCATAGTGAAGTAATCATTTACTTCCTTCATCAGTGCATTGTCTCCGGGAGCGGAGATCCACAGATCATTTTCCAGATTGTAATCTTTCAGATTGCGCGGGGTAAAGTTGGACGAACCGCCGATAATCAGATCATTGCCTGATCCCCGATCAATATACATCAGCTTGGTATGGTACTGCTCTTCGGTCGTGTTATACCAGCGTACACCGATTTTGCCGTCGGTCTCGCTGCTTAATTCGGCAGCCACCGGACGGTTCGGGATGCCGATTTTGTCCTGACCAAACGCATTCTGGTTCGGGTCCAGAATGAGCTGGATCTTCACACCGCGCTGTGAGGCATTGATCAATTCGGAAGTCACCTGCTTGTCGGCAAGGTAGAACATGCCCATCCACAGGGTATCTCCTTCGCGGGTACTCTGTATGCCTTCCAGCAGGCGATCGTATACTTTGCCTTCGGTAATATAGCGGAGCTGGATATCTCCTTTGCCGGTCGTAGCCGGTGTGGAGGCTGCAGGGCCTGCCGCTGCACCAGAGCTACTGTTTGGCTGGGTGGTCTCTTCATATTCCGGCAGCTGTACCTTGCTGCCGGACAGATCGATCACCGCCTGCTCCGCCCGCAGCAGATCGGCCGTGATCGGTCCCTGCACCTCAAAGGCGATATTGGAATGATATGCGCTGGCATCATGAATATTGCCGGTAGAGACGAGTGCGCTGTTCTCGGTGATGACGGCCTTTCGGTGGTTGGCTTTGACATTCATCAGCTTCAGATAGGAGCGGAAGGTCACATTGGGACCGGATGTAGCCATGCCGTTCGGAATATGCCCATTGCCTTCCTGACCAAACCACTGGAAAAAGGTACGCCATACCGCCGAATAGACCGGTGTCGAATCGCGCAGCGGGTCCACATCCGTCATAACGACATTAATGCCGTTTTGCTTCATTTTCTCCAGCAGTGGATTGGGATTGGAATTGTAATCCGTATTGACCTCATCGGTGATGAAGACGATTTGCAGATCCGGAACCTGCTGCTTGCGTTGAATCAACTTATTGGTGAGCTGCTCGCTCAGCTGCGGGTATTTTTGTCCTTTATGTACGTAATTGTTGAACAGGAACATATCGATGACGATGTAGTCTTTGGCTTCACCGATCATTTTGATGATACGATCGTAGATTTGCCTTTTCTGGGTAAAGCTGTTCTCGGTTCCCGGAGCGGCATAGGTCAGATCGTAATAAAAATTCACATGGTCCACATTATAGAGCGGGCCTTCATAGGATACTCCGGCAGGCAATGGTTTATGGGTCTGATAGATCATAACGGCGATAAGCCAGATAATTAGCAAACCAAGCAGGGAACGAAGGGAAATGACCTGCCAGCTGGACTTGCGTTTACCGGGACCCGAAGCGTGAATAGGTGGTGTATGTTTGGAAAATGCTTTCATTAGCAGTGAAGCTCCTTTCAGGATGGACAACAGTGTCACATATGTATCCATATAACAACAAAAGTCGGTTTTTGACGCAAAACGTCAATATGTAAATTAATGGGTCTTTAAGAAGAATAAAATTTAATTTTGTAAAATCTGTGACATACAGTTGCAAACGGGGTATCGCGCGTTTATATATAATTCATGGGTATCTAGCATAGTTACATGTAATACCTGAATAACGCTATCATAGAGGAAAAAGGGGAATGTAATGAAAGCAATTCAGTCTACCCGCAAAGCAGTTATTGTTGGGGCAGGACCCGGAGGATTGGCTGCAGGCATGATCCTTGCCAGTCACGGGTACGAGGTGGACGTGTATGAGAAGCAGCCGGTGGTAGGCGGCCGATCTTCCCGTTTGCATCTGGGTGAATACCGGTTTGACCGCGGAGCCACATTCCTGATGATGCCTCACCTGATCGAGGAGTTATTTGAGATGTCCGGCCGTTCGCTGGATAACTATGTAGACATGCAGGAGCTGACACCGCTGTACAGCCTGCATTTTGGAGATATGGTATTCAAGCCTTCACGGGATCGCGAGGATACGGCAGCGCAGATCGCCCGCCTGTTCCCTGGCGATGAGCAGGGATACTATCGCTATCTGGAAGAGGAAGATGTGAAGCTGGACAAAGTGATGCCTTTGCTGCGCCGTCCATTCTCCAGTCTGGCTGATTATATGCGCACCGATGTTCTTCGCGCGTTGCCCAAGCTGCATCTGAATGATACCGTCTATGGACGGTTGTCCCGTTATTTCAAGGATGAGCGCCTCAAGCAGGCTTTTACGTTTCAGTCCAAATATCTTGGCATGTCTGCCTGGGAATGTCCGGGTACATTTACGATACTGTCCTACCTGGAACATCGCTATGGTCTTTTTCACCCCAAAGGCGGGCTGAATTCCGTATTTGAAGCGATGGCACAGGTGATCTCCGAGCACGGCGGACGCGTACATACCTCTAGAGGGGTGCAGCGTGTAATTACACAGGGGCGCAAAGCTACCGGAGTAATCTTGGACAACGGCGAACAGGTCAATGCCGATCATGTGGTGATTAATGCCGACTTCGCTTCGGCGATGAACCAGCTGTTCGAACCCGGTGTGCTGCGCAAGTATGCGCCGGATCAGCTGGCACAGAAGAAATATTCCTGTTCGGCCGCGATGCTCTATCTGGGTATTGACGGGGCTGTCGATCTGGAGCATCACTCTGTTCACTTCTCTGCCGATTATCACAAAAATGTAGATGAAATCACCAAGTTCAAGACGTTATCCGAGGACCCGTCGATCTATGTACACAACCCTTCGGTGCTGGATTCCACGCTGGCACCGGCAGGCAAATCGGCGCTGTATATTCTGATGCCGACGCCGAATCTGACGGGCGAGACCGACTGGGAAGCCAAGCGTGAGCAGGTGAAGGAGCAGATGCTGGATCGGGCAGAGCAGATTCCGCAGCTGAAGGGACTGCGTGACCGAATCGAGACGATGAGCTTCTTTACCCCGCTGGACTGGGAGCAACAGCTGGATGTGTATCAGGGAGCGACTTTTAACCTGACCCACAATCTGGGACAAATGATGGCTTTTCGTCCACATAATCAATTCGAGGAAGTGGACGGCGTATGGCTGGTTGGCGGAGGAACGCATCCGGGCAGCGGACTGCCGACGATCTTTGAATCGGCGCGGATCAGTACATCGCTTATTTTCAAGCAGGACGGGGTAGCCCATTCTTCCAAAATGGACGCCGGATCGGTTCTGGCGGGGGCGGAACCATCATGAGCCGCAGGAAAAAGATCGCCATCGTCGGCGGTGGCATTGGCGGATTGATGGCAGCCCTGTTATTAAGCCGCCGGGACGTCGATGTAACGGTGTTCGAACAGAGCGACCGGCTGGGCGGACGAATCGCCTTTGAAGAAGAGGGCGAGCAGCGGATTGATCAGGGACCGACGATTGTCCTGCTGCCCGAGATGCTGTACAGCATTCTGGAGGAAGCGGGAGTCAGTCGTGATCGCCTGCCGCTGATCGAATGTGATCCGCTGTACCGTATTCATTATCCGGATGGCAAAGTGCTGACCAAGCATCGTGATCCGGAGCGTCAGGCAGAGGAAGTGGAACGCGTATTTCCCGGAGAAGGACGGAATTTCCGGCGGTTTATCCGTGAGATGCATCCACTGTTTCCACGGGGACAGGCTTCTTTTCTGGAGCGTGATTTTCCGGCCTGGACGCAGTTTTTTAGCGGAAGTAATCTGTCGTTGATGCGCAGCCTGCGCGCCTATCGCAATCTGAGCAGTGCGGCAGGGATGTATTTCCGCCATGTACAGCTGCGTGAAGCCTATTCGCTGCAGAGCCTGTATATCGGCGGCATTCCCGAGAAGACGCCGGGACTGTATACGATGCTGCCTTATGCGGAGCATGCTTTTGGTGTCTGGATGCTCAAGGGTGGATATGGCATGCTGCCGCAGATTCTCGGAGAAGAGCTGGCAGCGCGTGGTGTCACTGTCCATCTGGATTGTCCGGTGGAGGAGATCGAGGTTCGCCATGGTGTCTGTCTGGGTGTTCGGGCAGATGGAGAAAAACAGGCATTTGATGCTGTATTGTATAATGGGGACTTTCCCTATATTCATTCCCTGTTATCTGGCAGCAAGCCGCCGATCAAGCCGCGCCGTACGCCCTATCAGCCATCTACCGGATGTGTACTGATCTATGCGGGTACCAGGCGACAATGGCCGGATATGCTGACTCATCAATTTTTCCTGCCGAATGGTCTGGATGCGAGTCTGCGCGAGACCTTCCGCAATCGTCAGCTGCCGCGGGATCCTTCCTTTTATGTATTCAATCCGGTGGCACTGGATGAAGATGCAGCTCCGGCAGGCGAGAGTGTTCTGTATTTCCTGATTCCGGTAACGGATGAAGCAGGCATTGACTGGGAACAGGATACCGACCGGCTTGTGCAGCAGGTGCTGGATTCCGCCGAAGAGAGGGGATTCATCGGACTGCGTGATTCCCTGAAATGGATGAAAGTACGCACACCGGCGGATGCGCTGCGCAGCGGCTTGTATGGAGGCGGCAGCTTTGGGATTGCGCCGATTCTTCGTCAGTCCGGCGTCTATCGTCCGCAGCCCAGACCTTTTCCGACCATACGCCGGTTATATGCAGCCGGAGCATCCGTGCATCCCGGCGGCGGCGTACCGATTGTGATGCAGGGAGCGAGAATGGCTGTACAGCAAATTGTAAAGGAGTTGGGAATTTGAATTATGTAAGCGAAGCGGATCTGCAAAGCTGCGAAGAAATGATCCGTCACGGTTCGTCGTCTTTTTATTATGCCTTTAGCTGGCTGAACAGTCCCGAGAAAGAAGCGGTTCATGTCATCTATGCCTTTTGCCGGATGATTGACGACAGTGTGGACGAGCCGGACCAATCCGCCTATACGATTCAGGAGCTGCAGTCCCTGTTTGCCAATCTGGAACAGGCGGAAGGACACTTTATCTGGCCTTCCCTGCGCTGGCTGTTTGATGCGTTTCCTTCATTGTCACGGACGCCGTTTCAGCGGCAGATGGACGGGCAGACATATGATCTGACCTTTACCCGCTATTCCACGATGCGGGAGCTGGAGCATTATTGTTATCTCGTAGCCGGTACGGTGGGCGAGATGCTGCTGCCGGTGCTCAAGGGCGAGCACAGCGAACAGATCCGTCATTCCGGCATTGCGCTGGGCAAAGCGATGCAGATCGTGAACATTATGCGGGATATCGGTGAAGACAGCCGCAGAGGACGGCGTTATGTGCCGCTGGAGCTGCTGAACAAACACGGCTATACCGAGCAGGAGCTGGAAAACGGCGTGATCAATGATCGTTTTCGGGCGATGATGGATGAGCTGCGTCTGCTGGCCGAGCAGTGGTTTGCGACAGGGCTTGGAGATTTACATGCTTATCCGGAACGCAGTGCGTTTACGGTGGAATTGGCGGCGACATTTTATGCGGGCATTATGGATGCCATTGCAGATAATGAATACGATGTATTTTCCCAGCGTGCCTATGTGGATGAAGCGCGCAAGCGTGAGCTGCTGATGAAGGTAGCTCTGCATCACGGTGTGAATCCGGAAATGCTTGAACGGCCTGCGGTATCCTGATGGGCTGGTTATTCTGGATCTGGTACGCAATTGGAGCCGCCCTGCTATTAACGATAGGCGTACCAGAAATGCTGGATTTCTCAAATGGATTATTTTTAGTGTTTTACGCGCTGTATGCCCTGTATCTGATGAAGCGACAGCAGGTATATTGGCTACTGTCCGACCAGTCAGTCAGTAGTGGGGAGAGCAAGTCGTATGTCCGTTTATTGCTGCCGACCGTTATGATCTGGCTGGGCGGGATGTCACTGGAATGGATCGGTGTACATACCGTATGGCCGTTTGGAGAGTATGAATATACGCCTGTGCTGGGCAGTCTGATTTTCGGCGTACCGTGGACGCTGGGATTTGCCTGGATTGGTGTAGTAGCCGGCGGAGCGCTGCTCAGCAGTGCCCGGGTGGAGACAGGCGAGCAGGTGCCTGCTGCTGTACGCTCCTGGCCTGCGCGTCTGCTGCGTGCTGTCAAAATCGGCATCTGGATCCTTATTCTGGATCTGGTACTGGACCCTGTCGCCCATGCGCGCAGATTCTGGCACTGGGGTGGAAGCGGAGGATTTTATGGAGTGCCATGGAGTAATTTTGTCGCCTGGTTTGTCGTGGGCGGAGTGCTCTCGCTGACACTGCCGATATTATTTATCACCCGCAAAGTGCACCGTCAGGCGACTTTTCTGTATCAGGGCATGCTGCTGCTGTTTGGACTGCTGGCCTGGAAAGCGGGCATCGAAGGTTCGATGCTGGCGGCTGCGCTTGGCATACTGCTCGCGGAAGGGAGCTACCGGTATGATACCCGCGCATAAGTCGCTTTGGTTTGACCGGATGTTTATCCGTTACAACGAATGGTACCTGCTGCGCCGAAGTTTTCATTCCTTTACCCTGTCAGGTGAGCTGGATCTTGTACCGGCGGATCAGCCGGCCTTGTATATTATGAACCATAGTTCCTGGTGGGACGGTCTGCTTATTTATCATGCGTTCCGTCATACCTCGGCTGCGGATCACTATGTGATGATGGAGGAGCGTCAGCTGAACCGGTATGCCTTTTTTGGCAAGCTGGGCGCTTTCTCGATTGATAAAGGCAGTCCGGGCGATATCCGGCAGTCGCTGCGCTATGCGGCCGGGCTGCTGGAGCAGGGCAAGCGGGTATGGATGTTCCCGCAGGGGGAGATTCGTCATCTGGAAATGCAGCCGCTCACTTTCCGTCCGGGTATTGGTCTGCTGCTAAGACAGACCGCTGGTTCCGTACCGGTCATTCCGGTGACATTATATTATGGACTGTATCAGCATGCCCGGCTGCAGGCTTCCCTGCAGGTCGGTGCACCTGTATATCAGGATTGGAGCAGACTGTCGTCCCGTGATTGTGCCAGTCGGCTGGAGGCGATCATCACCAGCCAGCTGGACGATCAGCGTAACCGGCTGCTTATCGCAGATGGAGAGCAGCCGGGTGCCAAGGATCTGATCCGCCGCCAGCGCTCTACCGATGAGAAGTACGACCACTATCGCAGCCTCAGAAAAAGGTGAATCTATGGAGTTCATGCTGCAGGCAATAACGCTCTGGCTGGTCCTTCAGCTGCTGTTCACAATCTGGAATCTTCGGCAAATGCCAAAACTGGGCAGTCGACTGCATTCGTACGGATGGGAACAGCAGTATGATTACAGCCAGCAGAACAGCAATACCACTACCCATCATACATACAGCGGCACTGCTGCTGACCCGGCGGATGGATTAGCGGCATCCCATGGGACTGAACTTGCTTCTACCGGCAAACAACGGCCGCTGCTGTCCATATTGATACCGGTCCGTGATGAAGAGATTAATATCCGGGAATGCCTGGAATCGGTGCTGTCCTGCCGAACCGACAGTATAGAGCTGGAGATTCTCGTCATGAACGATCATTCCGAGGACGGGACGGTTAGCGAAGTGAAAAAGGTAATGGCGTACGATACCCGTGTCCGTCTGTACGAAGGGCAGCCGCTGCCCGAAGGCTGGATGGGCAAGTCATATGCCTGTCATCAGCTGTCCCAGCATGCACAGGGAGAATGGTGGCTGTTTGTGGATGCGGATGTGAGGCTGGGACCGGAAGCGCTGGAGGCAGCCATGATAACGGCACGTTCCCAGCAGACCGGACTGATCAGCGGCTTTCCGCGCATGGAGACGGGAACCTGGCTGGAACGTTTGGTCGTGCCGATGATGGCCTTTGTGATTGGCTATCATCTGCCAATCATGATGGTGCGGCGCAGTCCGCGTCCCTTTTACCTGGCTGTAACCGGGGCGTGGCTGATGATTCACCGGGACAGCTATATGCGCTGCGGCGGTCACAAGCATATTTTTAATCATATTGTTGAAGACATGGAATTGGCCAAAGCGGTCAAACAAGCTGGTGATCCGGTTACACTGGCGAATGTACAGCGCCATACTTCCGCCCGCATGTATCGTAATGCTGCCCAGGTATGGGAAGGCTACAAGAAAAATATATTTGCCGGTACCGGGCGCAATCCGCTTCTCGTACTGGGAATTATTGTATTGTATACACTGCTGTTTATATGGCCGCTGCTGATGCTGATCTATGGTCTGATCACCATGCAGACAGAGCTGATCGGCTGGTCGGCGGCAGCCGTACTGACAGGGATGCTTAGCAAAGGAATCATCGATCATCACAGCGGCAAGCCGCTTTGGACGGGTGTACTGCTGCCTGCCAGTGCTCTCTGTCTGATCCTGATTCTGCTCGATTCCTGGTTCGCAGGCATCAAGGGCAAAGGCTACAGATGGAAAGGCAGGACCTACGGATGACTATCAATCAACAGCCCGGCAGCCGCAGGATCATTATCATCGGTGCCGGTTTTGGCGGATTGTCATGCGCCATTACGCTGGCAGTCAGAGGCTATGAAGTGACTATGCTGGAAAAGCAGCCTGTCGTGGGCGGCAAGCTGCAGTCGGTTGAACGGGACGGCTATCATTTTGACCGGGGACCGAGCACGATTACGATGCCGCATGTATTCCGCAGTGTATTTGAATATGCCGGCCGGTCGATGGACGATTATGTGCAGCTGTATGAACTGGAGCCGCGCACACGCAATATTTTCGTTGATGGATCGGTTGTGGATCTGAGCCGGGACGCTTCCGTGACAGCGCAGCAGATTGCTGCCTACAGTCCGGAAGATGCATTGAACTATCCGCGCTTTCTGCAGGAAGCCGAGGTACTGTATCGTGAAGCGGATGCACAGTTCCTGAATAGACTACTGCTGTCATGGAAGGACAAGCTCAAACCTTCCATGGGTAAAAGTCTGCTGCGTGTCCGTCCGCTGACGACGCTGCAGTCCCTGCTGCGCAAGTATTTTCGTCATCCCAATACATTGATGCTGCTGGGACGGTACGCTACCTATGTGGGAGCTTCCCCGTATCAGGCGCCGTCGATTTTTGCCATGCTGGCTCATGTGGAAGCCAATCAGGGTGTCTATGGGGTCCGCGGAGGCACCCATCAGATTGTGCGCGGGATGGAGAAGGTGGCGCTGGAGCTGGGCGTACAGATCCGAACGGGTGTGGAAGTGAACCGGATCCTGACGAATTCCGGCCGGGTAACCGGGGTGGAGACGGATCAGGGAAGCTGGCAGTCTCCGCTGGTCATTGTAAATGGGGATGTACTGAGCGCCAGCCGGATGCTTCTGCGACAGGAGTATCGTCCTTCTCTCCCGGACAGGCGGATTGATGTCTACGAACCTTCCCTGTCCGGATTTGTCACGCTGGCAGGTGTACCGCAGCAGTACGATCAGCTGTTGCATCATACGGTCTTTTTCCCGGAACAATATGAGCCGGAGTTCCAGTCGATTTTCGGGCAAAAAAAGCCGCCAGTGCAGCCGACGCTGTATATTTGCCATTCCGGTTATTCCGAACCGGAGCTTGCACCGCCGGGTGGCAGCAATCTGTTTATTCTGGCTAATGCACCCTATGTATCGGATCAATGGAACTGGCAGGAGCAGCGTGAATCATATGGTCAGCAGATCGGTAAGATGCTGGAAGGATTCGGTTTGCAAGGCATCCGCCAGGGTCCGGTCTGGGAGCATTATACGCCCGAGGATATCCGGCGCGATACGTATGCGCATCAGGGTGCAATTTATGGCATATCGTCTAATAGTCCACGCCAGACCTTTTTCCGGCCGGGCAATCGCAGCCGGGATGTGAAGGGGTTATGGTATGTAGGCGGCACAACGCACCCTGGTGGAGGCACGCCGGTCGTGACGCTGTCCGGACAGCTGGTCGCCCGGCATATTGCCGATCATTTGTAGGTTCTACAGACACAGTTCTGGTGAGCATTGTTCGGAATGCAGGCAGCATATCTATTATTCCTGTTTGGATTACAATGGAATGCTGGTATATTTAAATAATGGGCTTGAAGGATGAGCCAAATGAATACAAGGAAGTGGCCGGTCCATCGCAGAGGGCTGATCGGTATGATTATGACAGCATCTGCAGGCGGCCGGTTTCAGAGAGGAAGGGGCTCATGAATCAGGAGAACCCTATAGCAGGCAATATTTCCGACCGGAAAAGCGCACATGTACGACTCTGTCTGGAAGAAGACGTAGCTGGAGCAGGCGTCACCTCCGGACTGGAGCATTATCGTTTTCGGCATCAGGCACTGCCGGAGACGGATTTTGGCAGTATTGATCTGGGTACATCATTTCTGGACATTCCGATGCGTGCGCCGCTGCTGATCAGCTCCATGACCGGCGGCAGCGAAGCGACCGGGCAGATCAATCGTCGTCTTGCCGAAGCTGCGCAAAGCCGCGGCTGGGCGATGGGACTCGGATCGGTACGGGCAGCGATTGAGCATGATGAGCTGGCAGCTACATTTAATGTACGCCAGCAGGCACCGACTATTCCGATTATCGCCAATCTGGGAGCGGTTCAGCTCAATTACGGATTTGGTATTGACGAATGCAGGCGTGCTGTGGAACTGGCGGAAGCGAGTGCGCTGGTGCTGCATCTGAACAGCCTGCAGGAAGTGTTTCAGCCGGAAGGGAATGTGAATTTTGCCGGACTGCTGTCCCGGATCGAGCAGATCGCCCGGCAGCTGAATGTTCCGGTAGGTATCAAGGAAGTGGGCTGGGGCATTGATGGAAGTACCGCACGCCGGCTGGCAGATGCCGGAGCCGCTTTTATTGATGTAGCGGGAGCAGGCGGCACATCATGGAGCCAGGTGGAGAAATTCCGCAGCAGTGATCCGGTGCGCCGCGCCGCTGCCGAGGCATTTGCAGATTGGGGTACACCTACCGCAGAGTGTATCCGTGACGTGCGCGAGCAGCTGCCGCAGATGCCGCTGATTGGCAGCGGTGGACTGAGTCATGGTATCGATGCCGCCAAAGCGATTGCGCTTGGTGCCGATCTGGCAGGCTTTGGCCGTTCTCTGCTGGGAGCGGCGGTCGAATCGACAGAGGGACTGGAGCAGGTTCTGACCCGTGTGGAGTTCGAGCTGTCGGCAGCCATGTTCGGCGTTGGAGCTGCCCGGATCAGTGAGCTGCAGCAGACAGACCGATTGTACAGACGCCAATAGAATAGTCACGCACCAGGCCCGGAATTCATTCCGGGCTTTTGCGCGTTCTCTGGAGTCATACAATCTGCAGTTAAGCGAAGTAACCTGAAAACAACATTTTGAAATTAAGAAAGTTTCTGCAAAACTCTACAAAATTCGCGCCCTGAAGACGATAACATATAGGTAATTAGAACTACACAACATGATTATAATCGCAGGGAGGAAAGAGAAATTGAAAAAGCTTCAGCACATCAGACTGGGGTTGCGTCCCAAACTATATCTTATTATTCTGCTGCCATTATTCATCATCGGCTCGCTGACCATGTGGACGACTCAGCGTCTCATACAGGAATCTGCGCTATCTACGCTGCAGCAAAGCAATGAGACGCTGGCTACCCATACCGCAGCACAGCTGAACACGGACGAGATCCGTAAATTATACACGTACAGTGATCCCGAACAGAGCCAGGTATACAAAAATCTTCGGACTCAGATTAATAATCTGAGACTGCAGTCCGGGGCGCTCTATGTATACATGTTTAACTACAAGAATAACAAATGGTCTTACACAGTGGATGGCGCCGATTGGAATGATGCGGAATACAGTTCCTATAATGATTCCATGGATTTTGATGGAGATACGACTGCACGGCTGACTGCCGGCCAGAGCGTGACTACCGATGTGGTGTCTGATCCGGAATGGGGAGATTTGTTCTCTACCTTTACCCCGATCAAGGACAAGAGCGGCCAGACGGTAGGCTATCTGGGAATCGATATTTCTGCAGCGGATGTCAACATGGTATATGAACAGACATTGACCCAGGCGTACAAGCTGGTCATTCCTATTTTTGCTACTGTTGTTGCATTGGCAGCGCTGTGTGCGATGCTGTTTATCCGCCGTACGCTGACCCAGGTGGGAGAGGTCAAGCACAGTATGGAGCGAGTCACTGAGGGAGATCTGACCGTAGGATCGCAGCGTATTACCGGCGATCAGCTGGGCGAGATCAGCGATCTGAACAACGCCATGATCCATCATATTACTGAGATGATTACGAGCATTCAGTCTGGCTCCGGTACATTGCAGGATTCTTCCCAGTATATTGCCGAAGTCGCCGAAGGAACACTTCGCCAGACGGAAGAGCTGTCGCGGGCTATTCAGGAAATTGCCTCCGGGTCTACCCAGCAGGCAGAGCAGACCGAACAATCTGTGCAGCAGTCGACCCAGCTGGGCCATATTATCGATGAAATCGGCAGCTATGTGAGCCAGTTCAGTGCGACAGCCGAACAGCTGTCCAGCGTGAGCGGCAAAGTACGGCATCAACATGAACAATTGTTACAACATGGAAAGGAAAATGTCGCCCGGGTACAGCAGATCCAGCAGCAATCCGAGATTCTGGCAGAGCAGTCCCGCAAAGCTTCCGGCATCAGCGGACAGGTACAGAGTATCGTCAAGCAGACACAGATTCTGGCGCTTAACGCCTCGATCGAAGCTTCCCGTGCCGGTGAAGCAGGCAAAGGATTCTCTGTCGTAGCAAGCGAGATGCGAAATCTAGCCCAGCAGTCCGAGCAGTCCATCGGCGAGATCGACAGCATTCTTCACCAGTTTGTGGAGCAGATCAGCCGGATCAATGTACAGTTTGAAGCGAATATGGATTCGGCGAACCGTCAGGAAGTGCAGATCGAGGAATGTATGGAATCCTTTGAACAAGTGAGCCAGGTTTCCGGTGAAGTGCATCAACTGGCGCTGAAGCTGTCGGAGAAAACAGGCGACATGCAGCATATCCGTCATGAAGTAGAAGAACATCTGGGCTATATCGCTTCAGCGACCGAAGAGACGTCCGCCATGACCGAGGAAGTGGCCGCCAGCGCACTCGAACAGCAAAAGTCCGTCTCGGAACTTTCCGAGATATCCGGCAGCCTGAAGACACTGGCGCATGAGCTCAAGGGACAATCGGATAAATTTATCGTATAGTTCGTTTGCCACGTCTGTTGTTCTCATATATAATAGTGTGGAAATTCAGATCGAATGCTTACCAATTCAACCAATAGGAGTTGTCATATAAATGGCTTTGAAAGCTGGTATTGTTGGGCTTCCTAACGTCGGGAAATCCACACTTTTTAATGCAATCACCCAGGCGGGTGCCGAATCCGCCAACTATCCGTTCTGTACGATTGATCCTAATGTTGGCATCGTCGAAGTACCGGACGAGCGTCTGGACAAACTGACGGAACTCGTTGAACCGAAAAAAACCGTCCCTACCGCATTTGAATTTGTCGATATCGCCGGTCTCGTACGCGGCGCAAGCAAAGGCGAAGGCCTGGGTAACAAATTCCTCGCCCATATCCGTGAAGTCGATGCAATTGTACACGTGGTACGCTGCTTTGAAGACGAGAACATCACACACGTGGATGGCAAAATCGATCCGATCAGCGATATCCAGACGATCAACCTGGAGCTGATTCTGGCCGATCTGGACAGCGTTGAGAAGCGTATCGACCGTTCCAAAAAGAACATGAAGGGCGGCAACAAGCAGTACGCACAGGAAGTGGAAGTACTGGAGCGCATCAAGGAAGCTCTGTACAACGACATGCCTGTCCGCAGTGTGGAGCTGACCGATGAAGAGCGCCTGATCGTACGCGATCTGCACCTGCTGACGATGAAGCCGGTATTGTACGCGGCTAACGTAAGCGAAGATGGCGTGACCGAAGCCGATACCAACCCTTATGTTCTGAAAGTCAAAGAATTCGCCGAAGCGGAAAATGCCGTTGTCGTGCCGATCAGTGCCAAGATTGAAGCGGATATTTCCGAAATGGAAGATGAAGACAAAGCGATGTTCCTCGAAGAATTGGGTCTGTCCGAATCTGGCCTGAACCGTCTGATCAAAGCAGCCTACCGTCTGCTCGGTCTGTACACGTACTTTACTGCCGGTGTACAGGAAGTGCGCGCTTGGACAATCCGTAAAGGCACCAAAGCTCCTGGAGCAGCTGGTGTTATCCACACGGACTTCGAACGCGGATTTATCCGTGCCGAAGTAGTGAGCTATGAGGATCTGGTCAATGCAGGTTCCATGAACGGTGCCAAAGAACGTGGCCAGCTGCGCCTCGAAGGCAAAGAGTATGTCGTGCAGGATGGCGACGTTATGCACTTCCGTTTCAACGTATAAGAATCAAAAGGATCTACCGGATCTTTCCTACTATAAAAGTATAAAAGCCTTATTCCATACAGCTCTCCGTATACGCTAGGTATACGAGCGGGCTGGCGGAATAAGGCTTTTGTTTTGCCGTAAAAGGTTACGACGAGAATAACCCGTCTTTTCTCGTGGTTAGCGGTTCACGTTAACCATACCTGCTTCGGGATAGCGTTCGCCGACCGCTGCACCCTTGGGAGCGACGGCATCAATCCGCTGAAGCTCTTCGTCGGTAAAGGAAACATCCAGTGCCCCCACATTTTCCAGCAGATACTTGGTCTTTTTCGTGCCGGGGATCGGAGCGATATCTTCACCCTGTGCCAGCAGCCAGGCGAGCGCCAGCTGGGAAGGAGTACAGTTCTTTTCCTGGGCAATCTCGCCGATCCGGTCGACCAGATCGAGATTTTTCTGGAAATTATCGCCCTGAAAGCGCGGCGAGTAGCGGCGGTAATCATCTTCCGCCAGATCATCGAATGACTTGATTTGACCGGTCAAAAAGCCGCGTCCGAGTGGACTGTACGGCACAAAGCCAATTCCCAGCTCACGGCACACCGGCAGAATCTCGTCTTCCACATCCCGGCTCCAGAGAGAGTATTCGGTCTGCAGCGCCGAGATCGGGAACACATCATGCGCCCGGCGAATCGTCGTAGCAGAAGCCTCGGACATTCCCAGATAGCGCACTTTGCCTTCACGTACCAGTTCGGCCATCGCCCCGATCGTTTCTTCAATCGGTACATCGGGATCGACGCGGTGCTGATAATACAGGTCGATCGTATCGATGCCGAGACGCTTCAAGCTTTTCTCACACGCTTCGCGCACATATTCGGGACGCCCGCTGATGCCCTGATACGATCCGTCATCACCGCGCACGTTACCGAACTTGGTGGCGATGACGACATCACGGCGATGCTTACGGATAAAGGGGCCAATAAATTCCTCGTTGTGTCCATTTCCGTACATGTCTGCAGTATCATAAAAAGTGATGCCTTTCTCAAAAGCCAGCTCCAGGGTGCGCAGCGATTCCTGCTCATCCCTTCCCGAATAGAACTCGGACATTCCCATACATCCCAGACCAAGCGGCGATACGATAAGTCCCTGCTTTCCAATGGTTCGTTGAGTAATGGTCATGATTTTCCTCCTTGAGGTTCATGTAATGGCTGACGGGCGATAGAGAAATAGATACGCTGTACCGGACATGATCGGATGGCTGCACATAACAGACATCGAAGTCGATCATTCCGATATGCTTATTATAAATAACCAGCAGAACAATAGCCAAATCCGGCTAAAATGCTTCGTCAGCCATACGCAAAAAAATGGCGAAAACTGCATATTTAGGATAGGAAAGCGGTTCTGATTATGCTATAATCAAGAGTCGTAACCCTGTATTTGACGCATAATTGCAGCTGTATCCCGTACATCTGTGATGCGGTTGGAGGCAGGGTATTCCTTTTATCGTTATATTTTTGTTTGCGGAAGTTGTTGGAACAGGCATATTTCACAGTTCCAAGTGGATGTGCGGTATCGTATTTTTCCTGAATTTTATAAATAACTATTGAATATATGAAGAGGTGGTTTTCCGTGTTAGATCGTTTACAGGCATTAGCGGACCGCTATGAGAAATTGAGCGAGTTGTTATGTGATCCGGATGTGGCGAGTGATTCCAAGCGTCTGCGTGATTATTCCAAGGAACAGTCGGATTTGCAGCCGACATTTGAAGCGTATACCGAATATCGCCGGGTAACCGAAGAGCTGGATGCAGCCAAGCAGCTCCAGGGTGAGAAGCTCGACGACGAGATGCGCGAGATGGTCAAGATGGAGATCGATGAACTGTCTGCCCGCAAGGAAGAACTGGAAGAGCAGATTCATATTCTGTTGATGCCAAAAGATCCAAATGACGATAAAAATGTCATCGTGGAGATTCGCGGCGCGGCAGGCGGCGACGAGGCAGCATTGTTCGCAGCTGATCTGTACCGCATGTATACCCGTTTCGCAGATACACAGGGCTGGCGTGTCGAAGTGCTGGATACCAATGTCAGCGATCTGGGCGGATTTAAGGAAGTGACTTTCCTGATCAATGGACGCGGCGCTTACAGCAAACTCAAATTCGAGAGCGGTGCACACCGTGTACAGCGTATTCCTTCGACAGAATCCGGCGGACGTATTCATACTTCCACTTCGACAGTAGCGGTTATGCCGGAAGCGGAAGAACTGGACATTGAGATTCATGATCGCGATATCCGTGTGGATACATTCTGTTCCAGCGGTGCCGGCGGCCAGTCCGTCAACACGACCAAATCGGCAGTACGGGTTACCCATATGCCAACCGGAATCATGGCCACCTGTCAGGACGGCAAATCCCAGAACTCCAACAAGGAAAAAGCACTTCAGGTACTGCGCGCCCGTATCTCCGATATGATGCGCCAGGAAGAAGAAGCCAAATACGCCGGCGAGCGTAAAAGCAAAGTAGGTACCGGAGATCGCAGTGAGCGTATCCGTACGTATAATTTTCCGCAGAGTCGTGTGACCGACCACCGGATCGGACTGACACTGCACAAGCTGGATCAGGTTATGAATGGCGAGATCGAAGAGATTGTATCGGCGCTGACCTTGGCCGAGCAGGCTGATCTGATGGCGAAAGAGGCCTGATCGGTTGGCACAGGATCAACAGCTGTTCGTCATGCAGCCGCAGCGAAGTATAAGGGAAGCCTATGTTGAGGCTTCTTCTTTTTTAAGGGAGCAGCAGGTGATGGAGCCGGAATCCAATACCAGGCTGCTGCTGGAATGGGTGCTGGATTTGTCGGGAGCTGCTTATTATATGGCGCTGCCCGATCCGTTTCCAGCGGACAAGCGTGAAGCCTGGGAGAGCGCAGTGAATCGCAAAGCTCAGGGTGAACCGGCACAGTATATTATCGGGGAACAGGAATTTTACGGAGAATTGTTCCACGTGAATCGTTCGGTACTTATTCCACGTCCAGAAACAGAGCTGCTCGTCGAAGCGGTGGTGAATCTGGGTCATACGCTTCCTTCAAGTGAAAATGAAAAACGTCCAATCTGCGTCGATATCGGTACAGGCAGTGGAGCCATTGCGCTCACGATTGCTCGTCTTTGTCCGGACTGGGAAGTATGGGCAAGTGATATTTCAGCGGACGCCCTGCAGGTCGCACAGCATAACAGCAGACAGCAGGGCACGGAGATTGGCTGGCAGCAGGGCAATCTGCTGGAGCCATTTGCCGGGAAGCGTGTGAATATTGTGGTATCCAATCCGCCGTATATTCCCGATGAAGACATCGCCGGATTGCAGCCGGAAGTGAGAGAGCATGAGCCGCTGACCGCATTGGCCGGCGGCCCGGACGGTCTTGGACCTTACCGGATTATGATGTCCCAGCTGAGTCTGCTGGCGAACCGCCCGGAGATGGTCGCTTTTGAACTGGGCCAGGGGCAGGCCCCGGATGTTGCCCGGATGGTTCGTGAAGCGGGCTATGAACAGATTCATATTATCAAGGACCTGGCCGGTATTGAACGTCATGTAATTGGAATCCTAACCTGAAGCAGTACAGGTTGAATGCGAAAAGGAGACAGGCATGATCACAAAGCTGAAACGGATCGATTGGACATTATTTACAATTTTACTGATCATGATGGCGATAAGTCTGGTGGTTATTTACAGCGCGACCCACAGCAGTTCCCGTTTTGGCGGCTCCACCAGCAAAATGGCCCTGTACTATCTGGCCGGTTTTATCGTCTTTTTTATAGCTGCATTGGTCGATTACCGGCTCTGGATCCGGTACGCCAAATATATTTATATTGGCGGAATTGCTCTGCTGCTGCTCGTTATGATCATCGGTCAGACGCTTAACAACGCCCAGGGCTGGCTGAGCATAGGCGGTTTGAGTCTACAGCCTGCTGAGTTGTTCAAGCTGGTGCTTATTATTGCCCTGTCTACATTGTTGGCTTCCAAAAAAAAGCTCAAGCTTTTGTTCTGGCAGGACATTACACCTTTGATTGCCGTAGCATTTGTTCCATTTGCTATCGTTATGGCGCAAAATGACCTTGGAAATGCGCTGAGCTATCTGATCATCATGGTAGCACTGCTATGGATCGGCAATATCAAATACACGCAGGCGATTATTTTCACTACGCTGGTAGCGGTAATGGTCATTGTGGGTATTCGCAGTTATGTAACGTACCATGATCAGATTGAGACGTATCTGTCAGATATCAAGCGGGATCACTGGATGGAACGTATTGATCCGTGGCTGATGCCGGACGAAGCAACACCAAAGGCAATCTATCATACACGTAATGCCAAGCTGGCCATCGCTTCAGGTGGTCTGGGCGGAGAAGGTTTCATGAAAGGCAGTTCTGTACAGGCGGAACGCGTGCCGTTAACGTATTCGGATTCGATCTTTGTCGTGGTGGCAGAGGAGTTCGGATTTATCGGGGCAGCGGTACTGCTCCTGCTGTATTTTACGCTTATTCATCGGCTGGTACTGGTATCCCTGGAATGCCGGGAGCGAGCCGGCCCGTATCTGATTATTGGTATTGTGGCGATGCTGCTGTATCAGATATTTGAAAATATCGGCATGTTTATCGGTCTGATGCCGTTGACCGGGATTACGCTGCCGTTTATCAGTTTTGGCGGTACCTCGCTTGTTATGAATATGGCCTGTATGGGTCTGGTCATGAGTATCCGGATTCATAATCAGCTGGATACGGAAGATCTTCCCATGGAAGCGTCGAGTCGTTACACACTGAACTAGATTGGAGTACATAGCGTACTCACCGTACAGTCCTGATGTGATCCTATCTGAGGATCTCGCAGAAGGATAAATTTTATTCTACTGCAAAAACCAACAGCAGACGGCGTCAGGACACAAAAGGAGAACCGGGAGCTTGCCATCGGGGCTCCTTTTCTATATGACCGGGGATATGGATGTATAAATAATGTATAGAGAATGACAGGCAGGGTAATGCATACAAGACAGGGAGGCAGTACATGATGAACGATTGGACGGAGAATGGTTATTCTCCATTGTCTGCGGATCAACCGGTGAGAATCTGGGATGCGCGGCAGGTGAATACAGCAGAACAACATATTGCAGAAGCCGGGGAGATTCTGAGAAAGGGCGGAATTGTCGCTTTTCCGACAGAGACGGTGTACGGGCTGGGTGCAGATGCAGGCAATTCCGCAGCCGTTGAGGCTGTATTTGCTGCCAAAGGAAGACCATCCGACAATCCGCTTATCGTGCATATTTCACAGCTGGAGCAGCTGGATCGTCTGGTCACGAATGTGAAGCCGGTGGAGCGGGAGTTGATGGAGCAGTTCTGGCCGGGTCCGCTTACTCTGGTCATGCCGGTGCAGCCGGGAGCGGTATCTCCGTATGTCACAGCCGGCCTGGATACGGTAGGTGTGCGGATGCCGGATCATCCGGTCGCACTGCGTCTAATTACGGCGGCAGGATGTCCACTGGCTGCGCCAAGCGCCAACCGCTCCGGCCGGCCCAGTCCAACCACAGCGGAGCATGTGGCCGAAGATCTGTCTTCCCGCATACAGGGAATCGTGGATGGCGGCAGTGCGGGTGTCGGGGTTGAGTCGACCGTTATTCAGGTGCAGGAGGATGGAGCGGTACTGATCCTCCGTCCAGGCGGCATTACGGAAGATCAGCTGCTCACAGTCGCTTCATCGGTTATGACGGACCCGGGGCTATCTGGCCTGTCAGCCGATACGGCACCACGTGCACCGGGGATGAAGTATGCCCATTACGCTCCGCGCGGCAGTATGACCATTGTGCTGGGTGAGGACCATGATGCGGTACGCCATCATATTCATGAGCAGCTGCATCAGGCAGAAGAGCACGGAGAGCACACCGGGGTGCTGCGGTTTGAGGAGGATCAGGATGATTATGGAACAGCGCTGCAGCTGTCGCTTGGCAGCCGATACACGCCAGAGGTGGCGGCAAGCCGTCTGTATGCCTGTCTGCGTACGCTGGACGCACATGGAATTACCTTTATCATGGCTACAGGCTGTTCCGAACAAGGCGTCGGCGCGGCCGTGATGAACCGCCTGTCCAAAGCAGCCGGAGGCCGGATGATACACGTATGATCGTGTTCCTGGATAATCTGCCTGTACAAGTGAACGATAAGACGTCTTTTGGTATAATAGAGGTTAAGCAGTAGCATGATCCCAATCCATTGAACGGAGGTGCATGGTATGCATCGTATTTTATTTGTATGTACCGGCAATACCTGCCGCAGTCCCATGGCGGAGGCTTTTATGCGGAAGTTGGCGCAGGAACGCGGAATATCGGTAGAAGTTCGTTCAGCGGGGGTGGCTGCGGTCGATGGAATGTCCGTTTCCCATCATGCCGAAGCTGTATTGAAAGATCATCAGATCCATGACCGTCTGACCTCCTCCTCGCTTACGAGAGAGATGCTGGAATGGGCGGATCTCGTACTGACACTGACCGGCAGCCACAAGCAGCATGTGCTGAGTCGTTTTCCGACAGCACCGGGCAAAGTGTATACACTCAAGGAATATGTGGAGAATGACACCTATGTACTGTCTGATCTGGAAGAACTGGACAGCCTGCATGCCTCACTGGAAATACGCCGTGCCCTCGGGGAAAAGATTGACTCCGACGAGTATGAGCGGCTGATCGAGATTCAGCAGCGTATCCCGGGCTTTGATATTGTCGATCCGTATGGCGGCAGCCGGGATGACTATGAAGTAGCTGCAGCCGATATTCGCGCTGCACTGGACAAGCTGTTGGACAAGCTGGAAGCCTACCGTCCCAGATCCTCCTGAAAAATTAATTTTATCGCAGGAACGTGTTGATTTTATAAAAAACATATCTTATGATGTAAGCACAAGACAGACCCGGTGTAACTGGCGACAAGAGTGGAACCTGACCACGATGGAGCACTGGGATATACGGCCGGTCGCCTGGGCAAAGAGCAGATACACATCGCATACGCATGTGTGTCCTGCTCTTTTTTTGGTCTTTGGGAGTCGGGGATGTTTTGTTGTTTGTGATCGTCTTCTGTCCGGCAGTATACATTGCGGCCCACAAGCAGCAGGAAATGCCGGAACGGTATATGTTTTTGGATCAATGTCGCCGTACCTCTCCTGCCTGCGCTATAATAATGATGAAAAGCGGAACTGAATCATGTCGGTGCTGTTGAACATTGTGATAAAAGCACAAAGGAGGCAGGAGAACAATAATGGCTGATCAGGAAAAGATTGCATCGATTCGACGGGATGCTGCGGCGGTTACCCGTGAAGTGGCGGAAGCTGCGAATCTGGGACCCCACAAGCTGCTGGTAATCGGTGCCAGTACCAGCGAGATTGCGGGACAGCATATTGGTACATCCGGAACGCTCGATATTGCAGAAGCCCTGGTAGAAGGAATCCGGGAAGTACAGGCGGAGCTGGGATTTCAGCTGGCCTTTCAATGCTGTGAGCACCTGAACCGTGCGCTGGTCATTGAACGTTCCACCCTGGAGCGGTATAACTGGACCGAGGTGGCGGCAGTACCCATTCCACGTGCCGGAGGCTCCATGGCCGCATATGTGTACCAGACGATGGAAAACCCGTGCCTGGCCGAGGCGGTGGAAGCCCATGCCGGAATCGATATCGGTGAGACGCTGATCGGTATGCATCTGCGACGCGTAGCTGTCCCTTACCGGCCGGCTATCCGCTACATAGGCGAAGCCCGCGTTAATGCAGCACGTACCCGTCCCAAGCTGATCGGCGGCGAACGTGCCGTATATGCTCCGCTTCCACATGCGGATGGCGGAACATGCGACTGATTCCGGGAAAGACCGATGACAATTGTGTTTACACGCAGCCAGTCTGCGATTTTAACTTGAATAAATAATGACCTACAGGGGGAAACGACGAATGATGGAGCAATTGAGAAACAGTGATCCGGCAGTACTGGAAGCAATGGGATTGGAACTGAAGCGTCAGCGCACCAATATCGAACTGATCGCCTCCGAGAACATCGTAAGTGAAGCCGTTATGGAAGCCATGGGTTCCGTACTGACCAACAAATATGCCGAAGGTTATCCGGGCAAACGCTACTATGGCGGCTGTGAGCATGTGGATATTGTCGAGAATATCGCCCGTGACCGTGCGAAGGAACTGTTTGGCGCGGAGCATGTCAACGTGCAGCCGCACTCCGGCGCACAGGCCAATATGGCGGTATACCTGGCAGCACTCAAACCTGGCGATACTGTACTCGGCATGAATCTGGCTCACGGCGGACATCTGACACACGGCAGCCCGGTTAATGCTTCCGGCCTGCTGTACAACTTTGTCGCTTATGGCGTACGTGAAGACAACTTCCTGATCGATTACGATGAAGTCCGCAAAGCAGCATTCAAACATCGTCCCCGTCTGATCGTGGCCGGTGCGAGTGCTTACCCGCGTACGATCGACTTTGAAGCACTGGCTTCCATTGCCAACGATGTAGGTGCGCTGTTCATGGTGGATATGGCTCATATCGCCGGTCTGGTCGCTGCAGGCGAGCATCCGAGCCCTGTGCCGCATGCCCATTTCGTGACGACGACGACCCACAAGACACTGCGCGGGCCGCGTGGCGGAATGATCATGTGCCGCCAGCCATGGGCAGCTGCTATCGACAAAGCCGTATTCCCGGGCTCCCAGGGCGGTCCGCTGATGCACGTAATTGCATCCAAAGCGGTAGCTTTTGGGGAAGCGTTGCAGCCTTCTTTCAAAACCTATGCCCAAAATGTAGTCAAAAATGCCAAAGTGCTCGCACAGACACTGGTGGACGAAGGATTGACCATTGTATCCGGCGGTACCGATAACCATCTGATGCTGGTCGATACCCGCAATATTAACATCACCGGTAAAGAAGCCGAGCATGTACTGGATTCCGTCGGCATCACGACCAACAAAAACGCCATTCCGTTCGATCCGACCAGCCCGTTCATAACGAGCGGTATCCGTCTCGGTACACCTGCCGCCACATCCCGCGGCATGGACGAAGCAGCAATGGAGCAGATCGGCAAAATTATCGCCATGACCCTCAAGTCTCCAAAAGATGAAGCTGTACTGGCACAGGCAAGTAAGCTTGTTGCTGAACTGACAGATCGTTTCCCGCTGTATGAGCAGGTCAAATACTAAGCAACCATTTGTAAAATGAACCGCACTCAGCCTGAAATTTCACCATTGCATCGAGCTGCTGAGCAGTAGTCCAATCAGCTTATATGTCATTATATCCTTATGAAAACCTGACTGGATATGACATTTATACAGTCCTTATATTCAGCCTGAACTTGCAAACCGGCAGAAGAATCTCCTTCTGCCGGTTTTTGTATACTTTTCCAGTAAATTTTTTTGAAAAAATTAAAATAATTTACCCCATTCAAGCCATTTACCCTTATAATAATAAGGACTGGGTGAAAACAGGATGAATACGCTTATATTTGGAAAATGTAAGCGTTATACTACAGGATTCGAGAATTGCGTGAAATCAGTAGAGTTGCGGATGAAATTGCCCTGAGGTAATGATATAATAGACAAGATTTACGGGGAAAAGCATTTTCCCCAGTCCTTACCCTTATGACAGGTCATGTGACTACATACGGATACGCAGGACTTACCTATTTGTTATTATTGAACATACCGGAGGGACAAACCATGGCAAAACTGGTGATATGCGATCACCCTTTAATTCAACACAAACTCACGTTCATTCGTGACGTTAACACCAATACCAAAGAATTCCGAGAACTCGTTGATGAAGTGGCAACCTTAATGGCTTACGAGATTACACGTGATATTCCGCTGGAATCGATCCCTGTGGAGACGCCTGTCGTTCAGACGGAAGGCAAAGTGATCTCCGGACGTATGCTCGGATTAATTCCGATTCTGCGCGCGGGTCTGGGTATGCTCGACGGCGTCCTGAAGCTGCTTCCTGCAGCCAAGGTGGGCCATGTCGGATTGTTCCGTGATCCCGATACCATGCAGCCGGTGGAATATTATGTGAAGCTTCCGACAGATGTACAGGAGCGCGAACTGATCGTGATCGATCCAATGCTGGCTACAGGCGGCTCTGCGATCGCAGCGATCGACGTACTCAAAAAACGCGGCTGCACCCAGATCAAAATGATGAATCTGATTGCTGCTCCTGAAGGTGTCAAAGCTGTGCATGATGTGCATCCTGACGTTGATATTTATGTAGCAGCCCTGGATGATCATCTGAATGATCACGGCTATATTGTCCCTGGTCTCGGTGATGCCGGCGACCGTCTGTACGGAACTAAGTAAAGCGAGGTATGACCACTATTATGAAAAAGATCAAAGTAATGACTATTTTTGGCGTGCGTCCGGAAGCGATCAAAATGGCTCCGCTCATCCTGGAGCTTCAGCAGCATCCTGAACATATCGAATCCGTTGTCTGCGTTACCGCCCAGCACCGTCAAATGCTGGATCAGGTTCTGGAAGTATTCAATATTACTCCGGACTATGATCTGGACGTTATGAAAGACCGCCAGACGCTGAATGAGATTTCCATTCGCGTTTTGGGAGGATTGGAGCCTGTACTGCGTGAAGCCAAGCCGGATATCGTACTGGTTCACGGCGACACACTGACCACGTTCCTCGCGAGTTATGCCGCATTCATGCAACAGATCAGTGTAGGACACGTAGAAGCCGGTCTTCGCACATGGAACAAGATGTCTCCATATCCGGAGGAGATGAACCGTCAGCTGACCGGCGTACTGGCTGATCTTCATTTTTCCCCGACGGAATGGTCTGCCGGTAATCTGTACAAAGAAAATAAGCTTGCGTCAAGCGTGTATATCACAGGCAACACCGTTACGGATGTGTTTCAATATACTGTGCAGCCTGATTATAACCATCCAGTACTGGAATGGGCAGCAGGCAAGCGCCTGATATTGATGACCGCACACCGTCGTGAGTCACAGGGTGAACCGCATCGTAATATTTTCCGTGCCGTCAAACGTATTGCCGATGAGTTCGAAGATATCGCCATCGTATATCCGGTTCATCCAAGTCCGGCCGTCAAGGAACCTGCGCATGAGATCCTGGGCAACCATCCGCGCATTCAGCTGATCGACCCGCTGGATGTCGTGGATCTGCATAATTTCTACCCGCACACCCACCTGATTCTGACAGATTCCGGCGGTTTGCAGGAAGAAGCCCCTTCATTCGGCGTACCGGTACTGGTACTACGTGATACGACAGAGCGTCCGGAAGGCATCGAAGCTGGCACACTGGAATTGGTAGGGACCGATGAAGAGAAAATTTACGAGCGTGCACAGGCACTGCTGACCGATCAAGAACTGTATGATTCCATGAGCAAAGCGGCTAATCCGTATGGAGATGGTCAGGCATCCAAGCGAATTGTCAATGCCATTTTGCATCATTATGGCGTCTTGAAAGAGCGTCCTGAAGAATTTCACACAACGTTCAAAAAAGGGTCTACAGCAGTCTTGTGAAAAAGCAGATTGCAGTATACAGTGGTACTGTAGGGTTAGTGCCATTAACCTTGCTATAACAAGGATATTCCTTCAGGGCATTGCGTTAACGTATTAAAGCAAAAGGGTTTGACAAAGACTTGACCGATTCAGTACAATGAACTGGGATTCTGAGGGTGGAATATAAAATGACAGAACAACCAAAGCATAAACCGCCGAATTCATCACCATGGAAAGCAATAAGTTTGGTGAGTGCTATAGGACTTGATCTGGCTGTATGTACACTCGTAGGATTCTGGTTCGGGTCTTGGCTAGACCGTTTGTGGAACGGTTCTGGATTATGGATTGGTATCGGTGTGCTGATTGGCCTGATTGCAGGTATTTTCGGCATCATTGTTATTATCAAAAAAATAGTGGGGGACACGAATGAATGAAATACCAAGTTACATTTGTTGGTTGACCCGGACCACCTTTGTCTTTCTGGCTTTCTGCTTTTTAGCAGTTGCATTGCTTCCGGAATATCGTTCTATTTTTTTTGGGATTATAGTAGGTTCGATGGTTAGCTTTGTAAATACAAAGTATCTGGCTCGAAAAGTACAAAAAATGACTGACGAGGCAGCAAGCGGTACTGGAAAAAGATTTAAAGGTTTAGGTTTTGCGCAGCGGGCGGCTATATCGATTGGCGGGGTCATACTGGCGATTGAGTTCCCACATCTGTTTGAGATTCATTCTCTGGCAGGAAGTCTTGTATTTGCACCCTTTGCCTTGATCATAATCGGCTTTTTTCTTTCCCGCCACGAAAGCAAATTGAACTCTGCTAACGAAAGGGGTGAGAAAAATGCATGAAGCACCGATTATTGAAGTTGGAGGTTTACATTTTGATCTTGCACTAATTATTACCGTTATTGTTAGTTCTGTTATTGTTTTCCTATTAGCTAAGTTGTCTATACGCAATCTGTCCGTCGAAAATCCTGGTAAACTGCAGAATTTCATGGAGTGGGTTGTCGAATTTGTACAGGGGTTGATCTCAAGTACAATGGACTACAAAAAGGGAAAACCATTTCTGTCACTCGGCCTGACATTGATTATGTTTATCTTTGTTAGCAATATGCTTGGACTGCCTTTGCTGTTTGCAGTGAATTACACAGATCCAGCATCGGCAACTTTCTTTGGTATGCCGATCACCTCTGTGGTTGAAGGTCTGGCAGCTGGCCGAGAATCGGTTGAAGTGGCGTGGTGGAAGTCACCAACAGCTGATGCTGCATCAGCAATGGGACTAGCATTAATCGTATTTGTGATTGTCCATTATCTGGGTATGGTGAAAAATCCTAAACATTACTTTGGACATTATTTTAAACCCTTCTTCTTCTTTTTCCCAATCAACCTGATTGAGCAATTCTCCAAATTGCTGACACACGGAATGCGTCTGTTTGGTAACATTTTTGCCGGAGAAGTTCTGATTTCGGTTTTGGTAAAAATGACTGGTCTTTGGTTCGGAGCAGGAGCAATCGTTTCTGTCCTTGGTTTGGTTGTCTGGCAGGGATTCAGTATATTCGTTGGTACCATCCAGGCTTTTGTTTTCACTATTCTGGCCATGGTATACATATCACAATCGCTGGAGACAGAAGAGGATCACTAATTCATTATCGATTCCGTCTGCCGTATTTTGAATAGTATTGACTATTCTCGTTTTGTACATGGTTTCAAAGTTCGGAAGTAGGGGGACCTTCGTGCCGGACTCAACATATAAACTAACTTATACATCTCTAAGGAGGATTTTTTCAATGGGAGCATTAGCATTTCTAGCAGCAGCTATCGCTGTAGGTTTGGGCGCATTAGGCGCAGGTATTGGTAACGGTCTGATTGTAAGTAAAACAGTAGAAGGTATCGCTCGCCAACCAGAAGCGAAATCTACGCTTCAAACGGTTATGTTTATCGGTGTAGGTCTGGTAGAAGCACTGCCAATCATCGGTGTTGTACTTGCATTTATTTTCTACGCAGCTGCGTAAACAAAAAAACAAATCAATTGGCGGGGAAGGCCACAGCCATCCGCGCCTTCTTTTTAGCGTACTAGTGTAGGGACGTGAATGGGCATAAAACAGATATATTTCAAACAGAAGTTCTAAGGAAGGAGTGACTTGATTTGCATTTCGAATGGACGAATCTTGTCGTTGTGCTTATCGCGTTTTTAATCCTGTATTGGCTTTTGAACCGTTATGCGTTTGGTCCACTATTTTCCGTTATGGAAAAACGTCGTGAGCTGATTAAACAGCAAATGGATGAAGCAGCTCAGACACGCCAGCAGGCGACTCAATATGTAGAAGAACAAAAAGAGGCTTTGCAGCAGGCTCGTAAAGATGCTCAGGATATTATCGAGCAGGCTCGCCAGACGAGCAACAGCCAGACGGAACAGCTGCTGAATCAAGCCAAAGAAGAATCCATGCGTCTCAAAGATGAGGCTGCACGCGATATCGAGAATGAGAAAAACAAAGCCGTGGCTGCACTTCGCAGTGAAATCGGTGCTGTCTCTGTACAAATTGCTTCTAAAGTGCTGCAAAAAGAAGTCGATGCCAATGCGCAGGAACAACTGGTGGATAACTACCTGAAAGACGTAGGGATCAGACAATGAGCCGGGATTCGGTAGTATCTTCCCGCTATGCCAGAGCACTTTTTGACGCAGCGTCCGATCAGGGACGTGTAGAAGAGACAGGACAGGAACTGAAATCGGTCGTTGAGGCTTTTGAAATGGATAGCGAGATGCGCAACTTTATCGCTACACCGAATATATCGCTTACGGATAAAGAAAATGTACTGAAGAACGTCCTTTCCGGCAAAGTATCCGATGTACTGCTGAATACCATACTGCTGCTGATTGAACGGGGCAGACAGGGCGTGTTCAGTGAATTGCTGAGCAGCTATAACAACATTGTCAGCCGTACGCTGAATGTTGCAGATGCTGTAGTGTATACCCCTTATCCGCTGAGTGAACAGGAACAGGCCGAAGTGGCAGCCACTTTCGGACAGATATCAGGCAAGCGCCTGAAAGTTGTAAACCTTATCGATGAGAAGCTGATCGGTGGACTCAAAGTCGTGATCGGTGACACATTGTATGACGGAAGCATCTCGGGCAAGCTTGAACGTTTGGAAAAGTCTTTTCAAAGACAAGCATAAGTAGACAGGAGGGACTGACTTGAGTATCAGACCTGAAGAAATCAGTACATTGATAAAAAGTCAAATCGAGCAATACAGAAGCGATATTGAAGTCGTTGAAGTCGGTACCGTTATCCAGGTAAGCGACGGTATTGCCCGTATATATGGTTTGCAAAACGTAATGGCCGGCGAACTGCTTGAGTTCTCCAATGGTGTAATGGGTATGGCCCAGAACCTGGAAGCCAACAATGTCGGTGCGATCATTCTGGGTGAATATACCAATATTCGTGAAGGCGATCAGGTTAAACGTACTGGCCGCATCATGCAGGTTCCTGTAGGCGAAGCGATGCTCGGCCGTGTTGTCAATGCACTGGGTCAACCAGTGGATGGCAAAGGACCAATCGCCGCTACAGAATACCGTCCTATCGAGAGTGCTGCACCAGGTGTTATTGACCGTAAATCGGTTCATGAACCAATGCAGACAGGAATCAAGGCGATCGACGCAATGGTTCCAATCGGTCGTGGACAGCGTGAATTGATCATCGGTGACCGTCAGACCGGTAAAACGGCGATTGCCATTGATGCGATTATTAACCAGAAGGGTCAAAACGTAAAATGTATTTACGTTGCGATCGGACAAAAGCAATCTACTGTAGCACAGGTTGTTGAGACACTGCGTCGCCATGGTGCACTGGACTACACGATCGTCGTTACAGCATCCGCTTCCGAGCCTTCTCCACTGCTGTATATCGCTCCATACGCAGGTTGTGCAATGGGCGAATACTTCATGTACAAAGGCGAGCATGCCCTGATTATTTATGATGATCTGTCCAAACAGGCTGCTGCTTATCGTGAACTTTCCCTGCTGCTTCGCCGTCCACCGGGTCGTGAAGCATTCCCGGGTGACGTCTTCTATCTGCATTCCCGTTTGCTGGAACGTGCAGCCAAACTGAGCGATGCAAGAGGCGGCGGTTCCCTGACAGCTCTGCCATTTATCGAGACTCAGGCATCCGACGTATCCGCATATATCCCGACCAACGTGATCTCGATCACAGACGGTCAGATCTTCCTGGAATCCGAGCTGTTCTATGCAGGTCAGCGTCCGGCGATTAACGTCGGTATCTCTGTATCCCGTGTAGGTGGTTCCGCACAGATCAAAGCCATGAAAAAGGTAGCAGGTACACTGCGTCTGGATCTGGCACAATATCGTGAGCTTCAGGCTTTTGCCCAGTTCGGTTCCGATCTGGATAAATCCACGCTGTCCCGTCTGAATCGTGGTGCACGGATGATGGAAATCCTGAAACAGGGTGTCAACCAGCCGCTGCTCGTTGAACAACAGGTAGTCAGCCTGTACACCGCTGTCAAAGGTCATCTGGATGATATTCCGGTAAATGATGTACGTCGTTTTGAAGGTGAGTTCCTCGCATTCATGGCCAGCAACCATAATGCCGTTCTGCAATCTATCCGTGACACCAAGGATATTACAGCAGATAACGAAAAAGCACTGGTTGATGCGATCAATGCATTCAAAAAAGGCTTTGCTACCAGCTGAGCCGCTGATCGGTAACCAAGATATATAAATCAGTAGTTTTCTTATATAAGGTCCATTGCTGTTCATGATCATGCGATTCAGCCTGATGATTGAACAGCAGCAGGATCTGGCAGGTCCGGTGAGTATTTGCCGGTAAGCCTGCTCCAAATCTTATACTTTGAAGTAGATTCAAGGTCAAGGTGGTGAAATCATATGGCTAAAGGTATGCGTGAGATCAAAAGGCAGATCAAGAGTGTACAGAACACCCGTCAGATTACCAAAGCGATGGAGATGGTTGCTGCCTCCAAGCTGCGCAAAGCCCAGGAGAAAGCCCAATCGGCTCGCCCGTATTCCGACAAGCTGCGTGAAGTGGTAGCAAGTATCGCTTCCGGCACCAAGGGGATTCATCATCCAATGCTCGATACCCGTCCTGTCAAAAGAGTAGCCTATCTGGTCGTTACTTCCGACCGTGGACTCGCAGGCGGTTACAATGCCAACGTACTTCGTCACGTCTCTGCTGAAATACGCAAGCGTCATACGTCAACAGACCAGTATGAATTATTCGTAATCGGCCGTAAAGGACGCGACTATTTCCGTCGTCGCAGTATGCCGACAACCGAAGCGGTAACCGAACTGTCCGATTTCCCGACCTATGCGGATATCAAGACGATCGCACAGGCTGCTGTACAGGGATATGAAGAAGGGCGTTACGACGAGCTTCACTTATGTTATAACCAGTTTGTGAACCCGTTAACTCAGGTTCCGACGTTGACACGTCTGCTGCCTATGGACGCTATGGAGACTGCCGAACAGGTTAGTGTCAAAGCCAGCTATGAATACGAGCCTTCCGCTGAGGATGTACTCGCCGTTCTGCTGCCGCGGTATGCACAGACACTCATTTACAATGCCCTTCTTGAGGGTAAAGCAAGTGAGCAGGGCGCACGGATGACAGCAATGGGCAGTGCAACAAAAAATGCTTCCCAGCTGATCGGCGATCTGAAACTGGTGTACAACCGTGCACGTCAGGCTGCCATTACACAGGAAATTACGGAAATCGTAGCAGGTGCCAGCGCACAGAACTGATCGGTCTACACATAGGCAACAGTTATGAACGGCAAATGGGCAATCACATAAACCAATTGTTTTATACAGCAAGTCAGTAGGAGGGAAAACGATAATGAACAAAGGACGCGTTGTAAGTATCACGGGTCCGGTCGTAGACGTGGAGTTCGAACGTGGTCAACTTCCGGAAATTCTGCATGCGCTCAAAGTCGAGACTACACTGGATAATGGTACGATTATCGATTTGACGCTTGAAGTATCCAATCACCTGGGCGATAATCTTGTCCGCTGTATTGCGATGTCTTCCACAGATGGTCTGGTACGCGGTCTGGATGTAATCAATCTGGGCGGTCCAATCTCTGTACCTGTAGGTAATGTTACCCTGGGACGTGTATTTAACGTACTCGGTAACCCAATCGATGAAGCGGGCGAAGTTGTCGCTGAAGTCAGAAATCCGATTCACCGTGAAGCACCAAAATTTGATGAGTTATCCACACAGGCAGAAATGCTGGAGACAGGCATCAAGGTTATCGACCTTCTCGCTCCTTATGCCAAAGGTGGTAAAATCGGTCTGTTCGGTGGTGCCGGTGTAGGTAAAACGGTAACAATCCAGGAATTGATCAACAATATCGCCCAGGAGCATGGCGGTATCTCCGTATTCTCCGGTGTCGGCGAGCGTACTCGTGAAGGTAATGACCTTTACCACGAGATGAGAGAGTCCGGCGTTATCAACAAAACAGCCATGGTATTCGGCCAGATGAACGAGCCTCCGGGCGCACGTCTACGTGTTGCACTGACTGGTCTAACAATGGCCGAATATTTCCGTGATGTAGAAGGTAAAGACGTACTTCTGTTCATCGATAACATCTTCCGCTTTACTCAAGCGGGTTCCGAAGTATCTGCCCTGCTTGGACGTATGCCGTCTGCGGTAGGTTACCAGCCTACGCTGGCTACCGAGATGGGTCAATTGCAGGAACGTATCACTTCCACCAAAAAAGGATCGGTTACATCCATCCAGGCGATCTACGTACCTGCGGATGACTATACGGATCCAGCGCCAGCGACGACGTTTGCCCACTTGGATGCAACGACGAATCTGGAGCGTAAAATTTCCGAGATGGGTATCTTCCCTGCGGTAGATCCGCTGGCTTCCAGCTCCCGTATCCTGACTCCTGAAGTTGTAGGCGAAGAGCATTACAACGTCGCACAGGGCGTACAGCGTATTCTGGCTCGTTATCAGGAACTGCAGGACATCATCGCTATTCTGGGTATGGACGAGTTGAGTGAAGAAGACAAGCTGACAGTATCACGCGCACGTAAGATTCAGCGCTTCCTGTCCCAGCCTTTCCACGTCGCAGAGCAATTTACCGGTATCAAGGGATGTTATGTACCTGTAAAAGAAACAGTGCGCAGCTTTAAAGAAATTCTGGACGGTAAGCATGATGACCTTCCGGAAGCAGCATTCCTCTTTGTAGGCACAATTGAAGAGGCAGTGGAAAAAGCGAAAACACTGTAAGCAGATGCCTGCAAAACGTGAGGAGGGATGAAAGTGAGCACGTTTTTACTGGAGATCGTTACACCTGAACGCCTGGTGTTTTCCGAACAGGTAGACCGGCTGAAAGCGACCGGAATTGACGGAGAGCTGGGTATCCTGGCTGGTCATGTTCCGATGGTTACACCGCTCAAAGTCGCTCCACTGGTTTTCCAGGCCGGTAAACAGCGTACAACGTACGCTATCCAGGGCGGATTCCTCGAAGTCCGTTCGGATAAAGTCGTTGTATTGGCAGACAGTGCCGAGAAAGCAACGGAGATTGATCTGGATCGTGCACGTGCTGCCAAAGAGCGTGCCGAGCGTCGTCTGAACAACCGAGGTCAGGATCACACTGATTTCCGTCGTGCAGAGCTTGCTCTGCAGCGGGCGATGAACCGGATCAAGGTATCATCATCAGGTGAAAATAGATAAACGTATGCAGCCGGCCCGTCCAAAGCGGTCCGGCTTTTTGCGTTATTGACGTTATTCCTATCGACTAACCATGACTATTAACGATGTCTGACCAATGAGCCTTTCCCGGAAATACAAAGCGTTAACCGGCCCAAACAGCCGCTTTCTGGACAGGACGTCAGGTATTTCGACCTATATAAATAGATCGCTCAATGCTGTAAATTTATGCATGTTATGAGAAAAAAACAGCGCCAATGCTGGTTATTTTCTGTAAATACACGATTATGTCAATAAAACGGTGATTTTTGTAAATTTGGGACTAGATTCTTTGGGTAAGGGCAAGTATTATAGAATAGTCCGTATTAAGGCTGATTGCTAAGTAATTTTTGTAAGGAGGGCAAGAGCTGAAATGAATACAGTAGATGCGGGAGCCGCTGTCGGCGTAAACGGTTTGCTATCCATCTTCATCTCGCTTCTTTGCATCGGTCTTTCATTTTGGGCACTGCAAAACTTAAAGCTGGACCTGCTGATCCGTTATCCCAAGAGTGCTGCCGGTAAGTTGCTTCAACTGCTGCTGGCCATTGTGCTTGGGCATTTCGTATCTGCCTTTTTGCTCGATTACATCCGCTGGACACAGTCTCTGCGATTTATGTTTTGAATGTAAAGAGGATGGTTATAAGTGTTTTAGACTTATTTCATGGTTTATTGCATCCGAAGATGCGAGATCAACAGCGTAACAGTGTACCTCTCTATGTTGAGACGACCGCAGGATAATCAACTACTATACCAAATATTAAAAATCAAAATTTATGCAATAGGGCATTATAATACAGAGCGAATAGATAATATACGAATGGCATTGCATCAAGACAAACTTGTCTCCGCCAGCCTGTTATACTATTGATTCCTCCTTTATTATGCCGGATAAGCAAAATGACGCGCGGAGGGAACCCTAATGAGCAAATTTATCGTCCGCGGTGGCAAGCGATTGACAGGAAGTGTCAAAGTTAGCGGAGCTAAAAATTCTGTTCTTCCAATTATTGCTGCCTCACTACTGGGAGAAAACGGTGTAAGTATTATTCATGATGCACCATCCCTAGACGATGTAATGACGATTAACAAAGTATTGGAATCGCTTGGAGCGGTGGTTACATACCAGGATGAGACGATTCATGTGAACGCACAGGAATTGTCCTCATGCGAAGCACCTTATGAATGGGTAAGCAAAATGCGTGCCTCTTTTCTGGTGATGGGTCCACTCTTGACTCGTATGGGTCATACTCGCATTTCTCTGCCTGGCGGCTGCGCAATTGGCACACGTCCAATTGATCAGCATCTCAAAGGCTTTGAAGCAATGGGAGCAGAGATTAATCTTGGACAGGGCTACATTGAAGCCAAATGCGAAGGCAGACTTCGTGGTACCAAGATTTATCTGGACGTAGCGAGTGTTGGCGCAACCGAGAATATCATGATGGCTGCGACACTGGCAGAAGGTATTACTACAATTGAGAATGCCGCAAAAGAGCCCGAGATTGTGGATCTGGCGAACTTCCTGAATGGAATGGGAGCCAAAGTCCGCGGTGCCGGTACTGGTGTTATTCGGATTGAAGGTGTTGAGAAGCTTCAGGGGACTGAACACACGGTTATTCCGGATCGTATTGAAGCAGGCACATATATGGTAGCAGCTGCTATTACTGGCGGTAATGTATATGTGGAAGGTGCGATTGCTGACCACCTTGGTCCTGTTATTGCGAAGATGGAAGAGATGGGCGTGGAGATCATTCCTGATGAGAATGGGGTTCAGGTCATTGCAGACCATCCTTTGCGCGCCGTAGACGTAAAAACTTTGCCATATCCGGGCTTCCCTACGGATATGCAGGCACAGATGATGGCATTAATGCTGGCTTCCGAAGGAACAAGCATCATTACCGAGACTGTATTTGAGAACCGCTTTATGCACGTCGATGAGTTCAACCTGATGAACGCAGGCATCCGCATCGAAGGCAGAACATCGATTGTTACCGGAGATGCAAGCCTCGTAGGCGCCAAAGTGTGTGCTACCGACCTGCGTGCCGGTGCAGCGTTAATCTGTGCAGGTCTGATTGCAGAGGGCACTACCGAAGTACGTGGTACTCATCATATCGACCGCGGTTATGTTCATCTGGCTGAGAAACTGTCCGGTCTGGGCGCAGATATCTGGCGTCTGGAAGAAACCGAAACCAAAACGGTTGCGGCGGAGCAAGAGCAGACGGTTACCTTGGGCGACCAATCCAAACCGGCAGGCGCTGCCCTGCTGAATGCACAGCCAACAGGTGTCTAATTCATTCAATAATCCTGCTTGTCTGGCCGTTTATGTTAGACGGTCAGATCGGCCAAATACAATAGACAGAGAGCCAGACCTTCCGGGGCCTGGCTTTTTGTATGGTTAAATGAATCTCATTTTCGGCAAATAACGAACAATGGCGTTGAATACACCCGGTAAGTATGCTAATTTTAATAAAGATTGACCGTGATTAGAGTTTGACGATCTGAGCATTTGGACGAAATGCGAATTCTACTATAGATAGTAACGTTCTCAGGATGCAGGCAGCTGTATTGGTGAATTCGCCCAGACGGTGTGGTGATAAGAGACTCTTTTACCGGAAATACAACTTTTGGAGGCTCTTGACATGTTTAGCAAGGATATCGGGATTGATCTGGGGACAGCGAACGTACTGATTCACGTGAAAGGAAGAGGTGTCGTTCTGAATGAACCTTCGGTAGTGACATTGGAAAGGGATACCAAGCGCGTTCTTGCTGTAGGCGAGGAAGCACGTCGTATGATCGGACGTACCCCTGAGAATATTGTGGCGATCCGCCCGCTGCGTGACGGGGTTATCGCTGACTTTGAAGTGACTGAGATGATGCTTAAGTATTTCATTAATAAAGTGGGCGCGAGAAACTGGTACAGTCATCCGCGCATTTTGATCTGTGCACCAACCAATATTACTTCCGTAGAACAAAAATCAATCCGTGAAGCTGCCGAGCGAAGTGGGGCCAAAGAAGTGTTTTTGGAAGCAGAACCCAAAGCCGCTGCCATCGGTGCGGGCATGAATATTTATGAGCCAAGCGGCAATATGGTTATCGATATCGGTGGAGGTACCAGCGACATTGCTGTACTGTCCCTCGGTGACATTGTTACTTCCTCATCCCTCAAGGTAGCCGGTGACAAATTTGACGATGCGATCATGCGTCATATCAAAAATGAATATAAGCTGCTGATCGGTGAACGTACTGCCGAAGATATCAAAATCAATATTGCTACCGTTCGTCCGGGCGGAACGCAGAGAGAGATGGATATCCGCGGCCGGGATATGGTGTCCGGTCTGCCGAAGACAGTGACCATTACCGCCAATGAAGTACAGGCTGCCCTGTCCGATACGATCCTATCCATCGTGGCATCAGCCAAAGTGGTTCTGGAACAGACCCCACCGGAATTGTCTGCAGATATTATTGATCGCGGCGTTATCCTGACAGGTGGCGGAGCACTGCTCGACGGTCTGGAAGAACTGTTGTCCCAGGAACTTCATGTTCCGGTACTGGTTGCTGAAGACCCAATGCACTGTGTAGTCAAAGGAACTGGAATTATGTTAAATAATTTGGATAAAGTCTCTAAAAAAAAGTTCTGACCAAGCCGATATAAAACATATAATGCATAAATGACGGTTTTTTTATCCATAGAGCAATACTTTGGTTAGATTCAGAACGTGAGAGGAGTATCCGGAAATGTTAAGAGGTCTTTACACTGCTGCTTCTGGTATGATTACTCAACAGCGCCGCCATGATACAGTGACGCAGAATATCGCAAATATCAATACCCCCGGCTACAAACAGGTAGAGAGCATTGAACGGTCTTTCCCGGAAATGCTGATTTCCCTGACACACGGGGACCATGGCGCAACGAACCGTAACATTGGCCGCCTGAATACAGGTGTGCTGGCTGAAGAAAGTATCTCCATGAACGTACAGGGAGATATGCGTCAGACGAATGCACTGGACGACTTCGCCCTGGTATCGGAGATTAATCTGGCAGATCCGGCCACCGGACAAAATATTCCTTTCGATGCTTCTGGTAAATATATCGCGGAAAATGGCACGGTAACCTATCGTCCACAAGCCTTTTTCGCAGTAACCGGCAAAGATGGCGAGACGGGTTATACTCGTGATGGTAACTTCCAACTGAACGGGGCAGGCAATCTGCTTACATCCACCGGCAACCAGGTACTTGGCGAGAATGGTAACCCGATTACGCTGCAGGGTTCCATGGAAGATTACATGGTTGATTCCCGCGGTGTGATTACAGCGAGGGCAACAGGCGATGAAGTGGGACGTATGGGTATTACCGTCGTTACACAGCCAGGTCAGATGTCCCGCAGCGGTGATGGACTGTTCCGTATCGCCAATGCCGAGGCAGCCGGAGCAAGAGCGCTGGAAGCAGGCGATAATGTGGAAGTGCGCCAGGGTTACCTTGAAGGCTCTACGGTGGATGCAGCGGCCTCCATGGTCGATCTGACAGCAGCGATGCGCGCTTATGAAGCCAACCAGAAAGTTGTACAATTTTATGACAAGAGTCTTGAGAAAACCGTCAACGAAATCGGACGTGTATAATAAAGCACAATAGATCGTAAGCAAAGGAGGCCAATAATGAATAACTCCATGATCAGCGCAATGGTGGCAATGACCGGTATTCAGCAAAAGCTGGGTGTAGTATCCGATAATATCGCCAATGCCGATACGGTAGGCTACAAAGGCAAGCAGGCTACGTTTGAGGATGTATTCACTACAGTCAAACAGCAGCCGGGCGCCGCATCACAGCTGCCGGGTCGTGTTACTGCTCCTGGTTATAACATCGGATTTGGAGCCCGTATGGGTGATGTGACGATGGATATGACCCAGGGTGCGCTGAAGAGTACCCAGAATCCGACCGACCTGGCTATCCAGGGAGACGGAATGTTCGCAGTAAGTGTAGATGGACAGCAAGGCTGGACACGTGAAGGATCCTTTCATTATGTTCCTGTAGCCAATGATCCAAAGAGCGCTTATATGGCAACCGATCAGGGTTACCTGCTGCTCGGAGACAATGGCCAACCGGTCAAAGTACCTGCCAAGACACAGATCGATATTGATGCCAAAGGTGTCATCCGTTCTACAGACGGCAAAGGAAAAGTAACGGTTGTCGGTACCCGTACAGTAGATCCTAACACAGGCAGAGAAACTATTGTTCCGCAGCGTATCCAGATTGACCGGATTACCCATCCGGAAGGCCTGCAGCAGATGGATGGCAATCTATTCGTACTGCCGGCTAATCAGGAACGTGCTAACGTGATCGGACTGATGTCTGCATCTACAGAAGTTCGTCAGGGCTATCTGGAAAGTTCCAATGTGGATCTCAGCAATGAAATGACGGAAATGATGACAGTGCAGCGCGCTTATCAGCTGGCAGCGCGTGCCCTTACATCCAGTGATCAAATGATGAACCTGACCAATACGCTTCGTGGCTAGTCGCCGCTCCGCGATTCAGGAAGCAGCTAAGACTCAGAAAGCAGCTCCAAACAAAAAGCTAACCCGAAGACCGGCTGCTCCTGAACCAAAAGAACGGGAGAAGAAGCCAGCCCCTTCTTCCAGTTCAGCGGGAACCAAAACCATGCGTATCATGCTGACGATTGCCGGATTTGTCGTAGCGATTTTGCTCGGTATGATCGTAGGTTATGCATTGCTGGGGCACAAAAGTATTGCGGATATATTGTACCCGGAGACATGGGCACACATTTTCCAGCTGATTTTTGCCCCCTAAACGAATAGATGATGTTATTAAAGAAGAGACTCCTGCTTTGGCAGGAGTTTTATTTTTTATGCCGAAACCGTTATAATGATGGGGATGCTTAAAATGGCTGAAAATTGCTTACATATGATATGGGAGTATAAATGGATATATCATACTGGCAGCAAATGAAATATGCCCAAAAGATATATTCCATTATATGGGTCAAGAATCTATAATAATGGAAAATGAGAGGAGACTATCCATGTACAATGTACAAGAAATTCAGGAAATCATTCCGCACCGCCCTCCTTTTCTGCTGGTAGACCGCCTTCTGGAGCTGGAAGAAGGCAAGCGCGCCGTAGGGATCAAGAATGTCACGATCAATGAGCCTTTCTTCGCAGGCCATTTCCCGGGGTATCCGGTTATGCCGGGGGTACTGATTGTTGAAGCACTCGCCCAGGTGGGGGCAGCTGCCATTCTCAAAGTGGAAGCGAACCGCAGCAAGCTGGCGATGTTTGCCGGAATCGATAATATTCGTTTCCGCGGCCAGGTTGTGCCTGGAGATACGCTTCATCTGGAAGTGGAGATTACCCGTATGAAAGCTTCGATCGGCAAAGGACATGCTGTTGCTACCGTAGACGGCAATGTAGTGGCCGAAGGGGAGATTATGTTTGCACTCACTGCGCGGGATAATGCCTGAACCGTGGGATAAATAAAACGATATTGGATTGAGAAAATATATTCGAGTGGAGAAAGGAAGGATATAATGACAACCCTTAGTGAACAGGCACAACGTAATTTGGATCAATGGCTGAATGATACGACAATCGATGCGAAAACCAAAGAGGAACTGCAAAGCTTAGATGGACAGGTGCAAGAGCTGGAAGACCGTTTTTATCGTGATCTGGAATTCGGTACAGGCGGACTGCGTGGTGTCATCGGAGCAGGCAGCAACCGAATGAACTCTTACACGGTCGGCAGAGCGACGCAGGGACTGGCGGAATTCATTTTGTCTGTACATAAAGGAACGGAAAAACCGTCCGTTGTTATTGCTCATGATTCCCGTCATTTCTCTCCCGAGTTCTCTCTGGAAGCTGCCCTGGTACTGGCAGGCAACGGTATCGTGACCAAACTGTTCCCGTCGCTGCGTGCTACGCCGGAGCTGTCTTTTGCTGTGCGTCATCTAAATGCAACAGCCGGTATCGTTATTACAGCCAGTCACAATCCGCCTGAATATAACGGCTACAAAGTCTACAATGCAAGCGGCGGCCAACTCGTTCCGCATGAAGCGGAGCAGGTTATCAGCAATATTCGCGAAGTAGCTTCATTTGCAGATATCAAGCGTATTAGCCGTGAAGAAGCAGAAAGTCAGGGACTGCTTGTATGGCTGGGCAATGAAGAGGATGAAGCTTTCCTGGATACCGTGACTTCCATCAGCGTGAACCGTGAACTGCTGCAGGGAGAGGCCGGCAAAAACCTGAAGATTGTATATACACCGCTGCATGGTACAGGATACCGTCCCGTGCGCGAAGGTCTGCAGCGTTTGGGCTTTACCAATGTATCGATCGTAGAGCAGCAGCAGGAACCGGATGGCAACTTCAGCACCGTTAAGTCTCCGAACCCGGAAGAGCGCGAAGCTTTTACACTGGCCATTGAGCTGGGTGAAAAAGTCGGCGCGGATATCCTGATTGGTACCGACCCGGACAGCGACCGTATGGGTGCTGTCGTCAAGGATCCTTCCGGCAAATATTTCGTACTGACAGGCAACCAGTCCGGTGCAATTATGATTCACTATTATCTGAGCCAGCTGCAGGAGCAGGGCAAACTGCCTTCCAACGGTGCAGTGGTGAAGACGATCGTTACCAGCGAAATGGGTGCAGCCATTGCCGAACATTATGGCGCGACAGTATACAACACACTGACAGGATTCAAATACATCGGTGAGAAAATGAACCAGTTCGAAGAGACCGGCGAGCATACTTTCCTGTTTGGCTATGAAGAAAGCTATGGCTACCTGGCCGGCAACTATGCACGTGACAAAGATGCCGTTGTTGCAGCACTGCTGATCAGTGAAGCGGCTGCCTACTACAAGCAGCAGGGCAAGACACTGTATGATGTACTGCAGGAACTGTATGAGCAGTTCGGCTACTTCCAGGAAAGCCTGGAATCCCGTACGCTCAAAGGTAAAGATGGCGTCGCTCAAATCCAGGCGATTATGGAGAGCTGGCGTACAGACAGTCCTTCCGAAATCAATGGTGTTCAGGTAACTGAAGCCCTTGATTATTCCAAAGGACTGAACGGACTGCCAAAAGAAAATGTATTGAAATTCATGATGGCCGATGGTTCCTGGTTCTGCCTGCGTCCATCCGGCACAGAGCCGAAAATCAAAGTGTACTTTGCCGTACGCGGTGATTCCCAGGCCGATTCCGAAGCACGCATGAACACTCTCAAGCAGGCTGTAATGAGCCGTGTTGACGGATAATTGTTCATAACGACGGAATTGGCATAAAAACCACGGCAAAAAGTATAAAATCTTATGAATTTGTAGTAGGACTTGGTTGACGTACAGTATATAATAAAGCAGATGAATGAAGGGGTTCCGCTGCCAGGTCCAATCTGAGCAGCGGAACCATTCGTTATGTTTGGCCCCGGCTAACAGCATTATGGGAGACGGATATAACGATCTTATTAAGGAGGTACTTTAGTGGTTCAGAAATGGCAGCGCTGGAACAATGCTTCGGCAAAATGGTTATGGATACTCGTAATTCTCGGTATGGTGGCTTCCTTGCCGATTGCCTATAATCGTATCCAGACAGAAGCAACGTCCAAAAATGTGGAGTTTGTATTTAATTATCGTAATCTGATTACTATTGCGTCGTATCAGCCTCATCCCCAGGATTATATCCAACAGCAATTACAGCGGCTCAAAGATGCAGGGGTTGGATCGGCAGCTGTATACCAGAGCAGTTTGAGTGAACTGCAAACCTCACAACGAATTCATGTGTATAGTTCTGCGGATGTGGCTAATCTCCAAGATCAGGCGATTCCACTCAACGAAAATTTTACATATGTCCAGTTCACCAATGAAGAGAACGCGCAGATGTTGAAGCCTGTTCTTGAGCGGGTGTTCGGTTCATTGAGTATTCCGGTGTCTTCCTGGTCGTATCAGGGACTGCCGGGGGTAGTGATTCAGACGTCACCGGATGATGCGGGACTCAAACCGCTGGATCCGGACCCGATCACGATGAAGACCCTGCATGATATGGGCTTCCAGATCGTTCCGCGTCTGAATGATGCACTGCCGTATAATCAGGCGATGCTGAGCGGACTGCTCGATCAGTTTACCGCTTACGGTGTAAAGACTATTCTGTTCGATGGCAGTACCGTCACAGGATTTAATGACGATATTGAGAAAAAGAGTATTACTGGATTTGCACAATTGCTGAAAGAACATCATATCGCGATCGCAGCGATTGAGAACCTCAAAGCACCTCAGGAAGGCTTCAGCAAATTGGCCTATCTGAATGATTACAATGTGGTTCGTCTCTACTCACTGAGTGAGGGAGATTCCCAACTGGATCCGATTACAGTTGCTGATCGTTTCGTACTGGCCAGCAAAGATCGTAATATCCGTATGATGTACCTGAATCTGGCGGTGTCTCGTGATACCACCAAAGCGAAAATGACGAATTCCATTGATAATGTAATTAACAGCCTTCAGGCTGGGGGCAATGCCATACAGGATATTCAGCAAAATGGCTTTACCATTGGTCCGGCTGTGGCACGCGAAGTTAGCAGCTTTGCCATGGAGCGCTATGCGAAACTGCTCGTACTGATTGGAGTCATCGCAGCCATTTCACTGCTGGTGTACTACTTTATACGTCGACTGACACTGATCGCTTTTGTGCTTGGGCTGATCGGCAGCGCCGGATTGATCCTGATTCACAAAGCACTGCTGCTGGAGCAGGGAGTCGCCTTGCTGGCAGCGATCAGCATTCCTACGATTGCCATGATCTATGCCGTACGCAAAGTGGACCGTCTGTATGAGTCCCGACATAACCTGTCAACAGGCAAACGTGTTATTCAGGCAGTGGTACTATTCATTATTACATCCTTCTGGTCATTGACCGGAGCACTGTTCATTATCGGTCTGCTGGATGATATTACGTACCAGCTCGTTATCAATCAATTCCGCGGCGTTAGTCTGCTGCACTTTGCACCGATTGCACTGACGGCCATCTATATTGCTTTTTATCGCGGCAAGGAAGGGTTCGGCTTTGCAGGTGTTCGCAAACTGCTCAAATCGCCGGTTACCCTAACATGGATTATCGTGATTGGTGTCGTATTTATCGTCGGCCGTTATTATCTGGAACGTACTGGTAATGCCGGAGCCGTATCTCCGCTAGAAATGCAGTTCCGTAACGCCTTGGAAGGACTGTTCAATGTCCGCCCGCGTAACAAGGAATTCCTGATGGCACATCCGCTGTTCATTGTTGGAGTGTTCATTGCAGCCAAGTATCGTCATGCCATTTATATTCTGATCATTGCTTCAATTGGTCAGCTGTCGATGGTAGATACATTTGCCCATATCCATTCCCCGGTGCTCATTTCCCTGTCCCGCGGTCTGCTGGGTATGGGACTCGGTCTAATTCTGGGATTGGTTGCAATTGTAATCTGGCAAATCATTGAAAGGTGTTGGAAAAAATGGCTCCCGTCTCTGTTCAAATCGTAATCTCAGGCTATTACGGCTTCCGCAACAGCGGTGACGAGGCAGTCTTGAAATCCATACTGAATTCATTGGCAGCCCAGGAGGAAGAGCAGGGCATCCGGATCGTACCGGTTGTCCTATCCAATGATCCCGAATGGACATCACGTATGTATGGTGTCCGTTCCGTTCAGCGGATGAAGCTGGGAGAGATTCGCCAGCTGCTCAAGGAAAGTGATGGTCTGATCAGCGGCGGAGGCAGTTTGCTTCAGGATTCTACCGGACTGCTCACCATCCCGTATTATCTGGGCATTATCCATATCGCCCAGTGGGTACGCAAGCCAGTATTCATTTACGCCCAGGGCGTAGGCCCGGTACAGCGTCCGTTCTTTTTCAAATGGATTCGTAATTTTTTCCGCAAAAGTGCCTATATTTCCGTACGTGATCAGGAATCGGCGGCACTGCTCGGCAGAATGGGAATTGATGCCTCTTCCGTCGAAGTGGTAGCCGACCCGGTAATGGGCCTTCCTTTACCGGAAAATACGTCTCCTACACAATCATCCGGCAGCACCGGATTTTATGGAAATGTTGCAGAGACCGGCACATCCTATACCACAGCCGCTTCGCTTCCGGTTATCGGTATATCAGTCCGATTCTGGGACAAGCAGCGCCGCGAACTGGATGGAATTTCCGAAGGGCTGAAAATTCTGAGCTCCCAGCGTCCGGTTCATCTGCGCTTCCTGCCGTTCCACTTGCCGGATGACGAACAGGCTTCACGCTATGTAATTGATAAAATTGGAGACATTAGCGGAAATGGTAGTATAATCAGTACAGCTGAGCAGGTCACCGATCCACAGCAGATGCTGGCTGAAGTAAGCCGCTGTAACATACTGCTGGGCATGAGACTGCACAGTCTGATCTATGCAGCATCACAGTCTGTCCCGCTAATGGGTGTCTCCTATGATCCCAAAATTGATCAGTTCCTAAACCGGATGCAGATCAAACCGACAGGTACGAGTTCGATTACCGAACCTTCACGTTTGGTGGAGGATGCGATATACTTGCTGGAACATGAGCAGGAATGGAAACATAACAAATTACCGCTTATTCATGCACTGCAACAGGATGCTGCCAGACCGGCTCATTTTATAGCTCAATATTTTCTGGCCAAAAGGTGATAACGAATGAATCAAATCCAATCTATTCCGACCGTGCCAATTTACGGTCTGAATGTATCCAAACTGAATATGAATGATACCGTAAGCTACCTGGAGTCCATTGTGGGCACAGGCAAGCCTCATCAGATCATTACCGCTAATCCGATCATGATCATGACAGCACTGGAGCAGCCGCAGTACATGCATATTATGAAAAATGCCGAACTGCTCGTTCCTGATGGTGCAGGCCTGGTATGGGCCGCTGCTACCTGCGGGCAGCCTGTTGCTGAACGTGTGACCGGATTCGATCTGCTTCACCGTCTGCTGGATGTCGGTCAAAAGCACAACTGGAAGGTCTATCTGCTCGGCTCGACATCTGAAGTGATTCAGGCTGCAGCTGCCCGGTTACAAAGTTTATATCCTGGCATTGTGATTGCCGGATACAGAGACGGATTTTTCGGACCGGATCAAGATGCAGAAGTCATCGCCGGTATTCGGGAAGCAGCACCGGATCTGCTTTTTGTAGCAAGGGGTGCAGATACGCAGGAGCCATGGATTGGCAGGTATAAGCAGGAACTTGGTGTACCGATTATGATGGGCGTAGGTGGCAGCTTCGATATCATTTCAGGCAAAACGAAGCGCGCACCAATCGCGTTTCAGAAAATGCGGATGGAATGGTTTTATCGCCTGATGAAAGAACCTTATCGTTATAAACGTATGCTTGTTCTTCCCAAATTTGCTCTAAAAGTGCTTAAAGACAAAGAAAGCGTAGTAAAAGCTCAGTAATCCCTTGAATTTCCTACGCATTTTTGTCGAAAAGTTCTTAAAAAAAGCTTGGTGTTTAGATTCGAACGGAGTATAATTGGCTCCGTGAGATAAATTGGGGGTCGAAAAGCAAAATGTTAACTATTTGTATTATCGGGTTTGTCCTGGCGCTTGCCTTAGCGCTGGCACTCACACCACTCGTCAAAAAGTTTGCAATTCGAATCGGAGCAGTAGACGTTCCCAATGCCCGCAAAGTGCATACACGAATTATGCCGCGGCTTGGCGGACTCGGGATTTTTTTGGCATTTACGGTTGCATTCGTTGCAGTCTTACCATTTTTGCCTTTTGATCTTCCTGCACGCGACGCTAACTTTATGAAAGCTTTCTTTACGGCCGGTTCAATTATTGTACTGATTGGAGTACTGGATGACCGTTTTGAATTATCAGCCAAAGTTAAATTATTAGGACAAATCATTGCTGCCTGTGCAGTAGTATTCGGATACGGTATCAAAGTTGATTTTGTGGATATTCCTTTTCAGGATAATTATTTCTCACTCGAGAACTGGATTTCCATTCCGCTTACGATCTTCTGGATCGTTGGCGTAACCAATGCGATTAATCTGATTGATGGACTCGATGGTCTGGCAGCCGGGGTATCTGCGATTGCGATCGGCAGTATCTTCACTATGTCACTGATCATGGGGAACTATCCTGTAGCGCTGCTGTGTGTACTGCTGCTGGGTGCCATTATCGGATTCCTGTATTTCAATTTCCATCCGGCCAAGATCTTTATGGGGGATACCGGTTCGTTATTCCTCGGTTTCAGTCTGGCCATGCTGTCACTGCTTGGTTTCAAACAGATCGCGGTTGTATCCTTTATTACACCGCTGATCATTATCGGTGTTCCATTGTCCGATACATTCTTTGCAATTATCCGCCGCTGGGTACATAAAAAGCCAATCTTCGCTCCAGACAAAGGTCATCTGCATCATTGTCTGCGCGAACTGGGACTCAGCCATCGTCAAACCGTATTGATGATTTACGGTATTGCAGCATTCTTCGGTGTTCTGGCGATTATCCAGTCGTCGGCTGCATTGAATGAAGCTAACTGGGTTACGTTCGCAGTCATTTGTATCATGATGTTTGTGATGCAGATCGGTGCCGAACTGATTGGTCTTGTTGGCAAAACAAGACGACCGCTGCTTAGTCTGATTGCACGCCTGCGGGTCAAACCTGATCCGACCAGAGGCAGCAAATCCTAGACAAAAGGTAATAAAAGCGGGTTGGTTGATGGAGGTTAACCTCTTGATGCAATCAATAATTCCTCTAAAAAATGAACTGTCTAATCGAGTTTCTTCTATATAATATGTAGAAGAAACAAAGTGTCTATAACGACTATGATTGATTATAGACAATGGCAACTGAACAAGCGAATACGGTACAGTTGAATAGTATCATCCCAAGCTCTCTTCCTCCGGGAAGAGAGCTTTTTTATGGAATTTCCTGTTTTTATTAAAATATGGGGTACATCTGCCGATAAAATAGGTAGACAGGTTAAGCCCGCCAAAAAGAGTTGGAGCGGTGACCGGAATAAAAGGAGGAACATTATTTTGAAGAAAATACTATCGATGCTCATGGCGGTAGTCTTGTTGGTTGGTATTTTGCCGCAGGGGATTGGTGGAAATACGGCCCAAGCAGCGAGCTTCTTTATTTTCCCGAACGAAAGTTATGATCCTGCATCACCACACGTGGTTGGAGACAACCGTGTTACGATTAGCGGTACGTTTAACGGTGTAAATGCCAGTACCATCAAGTATAGAGTAGTTCGTGTATATAAAAACGGAGACAAGTACGTGGAAGACTCTTCCAACGAGAATAAAGGGTTAACAAACTATACGATTAGTAACTCTAAAATGACCGTAACGGATATTCCTTTATATTCTGGTTTGAATAAAGTTGAGTTTTCAGCCAGTCCTGCTGGTGGCGGGAATGCAGTTAACGAAGCGATTTACTTCGATTATCATGATGGCCCAACAGTATACAACCTCTCCGCTACATTGGATGGGGATACTGTAGCGCTGAATGAAAATGTTCCTGCAGTATTAAAAGCATCCCAAAGTGGAATCAGCTTTGGACAAGATAAAGCGAGTATTGCTTTGTCAGGTTCTGCACCCAATGCCAAACAGGTTATTGTATCTGTAAATGGCGGCGCCAGCAGAACGGCCAACGTATCGAGTACAAACAGCTATCAGTTTACAGTAGCACCACTTACTTTGATCAGTGGAAAGAATACTTTGGAAATTCAAGTGATTAACGGAACCCAAAAATTGGTCACCTATCGTGAAGTGACTTTCTTTAACGGTAAAACTACTTTTTATGACACTTATGCTGTGAAAGGTACTACTAATTCTGCAGACTTGGCAACCTATCCGGATGTGAGTGTAACTCCTGATGCCGATGGAAAAGGTACTGTAGATATTACAGGTAAAGTGGTTATTCCTTTAACAACTGCAGGTGAGCCTGTTCTTACAGATTATATTGAATACACTCTTGCAAACGGAGTGACTAAGACCGGATCTGTTACACCAGAAAAGCTTGCAGCAGAAAGTACTTCTGCTTATATGACAATGAAGTATACTATTCCCGGTGTTTCAGGGATTGAATACGGCACACGTGTAGACGTAACGATTAAATTAAAAGGTGGTTCTGCTTCTACAAGCAGTCTGGGATTCACACTGCGTGACAGTTCCGCTCCTTATATTACTAAAGTGAACTATCTGCCGGGTTATTCAGCTTCTACGAGTAATACCCAGGCAGCAGGATTGAGCAGTTCCGCTCTGGATGGCGCCAGTATCTTCTCTTTGCCAACCGCAGTAGAATTGTTGGTTGCAAATGGCGATGATAGCACTACAATCACCACCACAGCCAAAGATGCCAGTGGTAAAGATGTTGCTGTTACTCTTACCCCAATAAGCTCTCAGGGTGCGGGAACCAATGTGCAAAAAATTCTATACAAATTGACCAATGTATCGATAAATGGAACAACTATACTCTCATTCACTGCTAAAAAAGGGACAGCCACAAGTTCGGCTGTGACAGCAACGGTTAATTTCTTGTATGGTCCTTATGTTAGCTATACCAAAGCTTACGATAGTCAGGTAGTACAGTATGGTCAAAATGATACAAATGTGGCTACCAGTGTAATCGAAGGTGCCTTGGATTCATTCAAAGGCCAAATTGTCAACGTAGCGAATGAGTCTGATATTGTGTATAGCGGAGCAGGACAGACTGTTTTCTTCTATATCAATAATACGCTGGTACCTTTGGAACAAGTGGGGGACAAGTTTCATTTCAAAGTAGTCAATAGTGCTGATGCTTATAAGGCTATGTTCTCGGGAGAAAACACAGTGAAGTTTGTGCTGAGCTCTCCGAAGACAACTTATGAAAATACGATTAAAATAAATCTGGTTCCTACAGATATTCCGGTTATTCCTGCTGATAGCAATCTGGGAATATTCCCATTCAAGTATAGCGGTGGAAGTGACGCGCCACCTAAAACAAAAGATAACGATAATTTCCCGATGAGTGGTGCAAATTATACAACAAAAGAAAAATTCTTCAATTTATATGGCACATTCGATTTCCTTGATCTTGGTAAAGACAAGGCAGCGGTAGAGGCAAACTTAAGCAAAGTGGCAACTAAAACCAATTATAAGCTTCAAGTTGTTGACTCTGAAGGCAAGACTTATTCATGGAATCTGTCCAATACCTTTACAGGTATTAAAAATGGGGAACCTACAGGAGACGTAATTAACTCTTCTGGTACTACGGTAGACCGCCTGACTGTGTACTATGACTATGACAAACAGTCATTTGCATTTATTGTGAGAAATCAAGAGATGAAAGACAGCCCTATTGTATACAGCTTTACAGTTTACAACGCTGGAGACGGTGGTCCGACAGCTACTGCAACTGTTGAAATTGATCCTTTGACAGGAACTTACAATATCGTAAGACCATTAACTGCGCAAAAAGTAACGAACAGCAACTTTATTGATGTAATCGTTGACTCCAAGAATGCTACTGCAGTAACTATTAATAAAATCAAGGCTGAGAAAACTTCTTTTGATATGAATGGTGATGGTACTCCAGAATTTGAAAATGCATATCGAGTAACTGTCAAAGATCTTAAAGCTAATAAAGAAACAAAGATACCGGTTACTGTAACGATCGGTGATGAGACTTTCAAAGACACGGTAGTAGTCAAGTATGTGCCTACAAACATTCCAGGTGCACAATTCATGCAGGTAATGAAAAACTCTGCCAAAGTATTTGACGGAAAATTATCACTCAAATTCCCTTCAGGTACCAGCCTGGTTCGTCGTGATACAGATACTGCGGAAAAGCTGAAAACAGAAGTGTTTACTGACCATAATCTGTTGTTTGCTATTGCAAATAGCACTGATGGTGTTACTGATCGTTATAACTTTGAAGATGCTAAACCTGGTGTAGAGCAGCAATATACAATTGGACGACAATATTTTGTAAATAACTTTAATTCTCATTTTGTTAAAGCAAGTGATGTTTACTGGATTGATCCCGGTATTGCGGATGATATTTCTACAGGGAAAAAATTTGATCCCATCAAAGATGGTCAAAATCCGTATCAACCAGTGACTTTCCCTAGTGACCCTGTAGCACCAAGCTTCTACAATCGTGATCCGGACAATGAATTGGTTCCTTCCAAGCGTGGAACAATGACATTATCCTATCTTTCGGATATGGCTGAAGATGCAGGTAAACTTGTAACAGTATTCTATTTTGATCCTGAATTGAAACAATGGGATAATATTGGTGGAGTGGTCAATGCTTCCAAACGTACGGTTACTGTACCTTTGGATCGTTTTGGATACTATGTAGTAGCGAAGCTTAGCTATTCTTACAATGATATCGTTCAGCATAGCTATGCACGTAACTATATGGAGACTTTGTTTGCCAAAGGAATTATGAATGCTACAGATCCGGATACTGCTTTTGGTGCTAATCAATATATTACACGCGGAGAGTTTGTACGCTCTATTGTAAAAGCTTTGCAGATCCCGTTGAACTATCAAGGTACCAAACATTTCATTGATTTGAATACCAACATGAGTTCGATTACGCAAAATGCACTTTATGATTTCCGTTATATCGAGACAGCAGCTCGTGCAGGCTTTGTACGTGGTACAGATCCTCAGGTATTCAGCCCTGGGGACAATATTACTCGTCAGGATGCAGCTGTTATTATTGCGAGTGCTACCAATCTCAAACTGGAGACCGATATCGACAAAATTAATAAAGGTCTCGTTAAATACTTTAAAGATTTTAACTCCATTGACCGCTATGCCCGTGCTTCGGTACTTGCTGTGGCGAAAAAAGGTTATATTACAGGTTCCGCAATTGATCCAAAGGATGCAAGCAAAGGGTACACCTATGACCCGACAGCCAAAATGCTGCGTTCGGATACAGATGTAATCCTGGCAAGAGTCATGATTGGACAGAAGCTTTTGCCTAAGATGTAAGACCGGCTTTTATTAATACCATAGAGGGAGTACCTGGGTGACCAGGTACTCCCTTTTGTATGTTTAAATAGCTTTAAACCAGCAAATATCTGCCTTTCTTTAAATGATTAAATGTTTTTTTTATAGGCGGATTTTAATACGAGAATAAATAAATTTAGAAAAACTTAAAATTCTTTTGCAACATCTGCAACCTTTTCGCAACCCCCTGCGTCTATAGTTTTGGAAGCAGCAAATGATTCGATGAAATAACTGCTCCCAACCTGTTTAAACAGTATCCAAGCTGTTTAGTACTACTATAGTTACCAAAAAGTAGTCAGTCAGGGTAGGCAAATTGGTATTTCTGCTAAAAGTGTAGTAAAATTAACAAGGTTGAGCCAAAAAACAGGATTCGATTAAAAAATTGAAACTTTTTTTGGAAGAACCGCAACTTTTAGAGAAAACATGCGTCTACATATATGAACCTGATAAAACGACAGCAAACACATGCTGGCAGGTTGTTGAATGAACATGAACCTTAATGGAGCTTCTCAACAATCTCAATGTGAAAAAATGTCTTTACGGCATCATTGACGCAATGTATAATACTTTTGGACACTGCGGGTTTCGATTGGCGAATGTTCCGGTTACGATTTTCTGTGATTTTGTCACAGATATCATCATACAAAAACAGGATTTGCTTAAACTCGGAAAGGGGGTGTAACGACTGATGAGTGACAAAATCCATAACAAACAAAAAAACAAAAAAAACGTTTATGATATTCAAGGAGGAGAACAAAAGGTTATGAAAAAGTCTACTAAAAAAGTTATTAACGTAGCAGCAAGCGCAGCTTTGCTGGCGGGTGTTGCTCCAGTTGCAGGTGTTATCGCTCCAACAGCAGCACATGCATCCGGTAGTTTCACAGTAATCAACGTTCCAACACTGAGCTCTTCTACTGGTGGAACACTGGTAAACCTGGGTCGCGTTAACATTAACATCGACCAATATACACTGACTTCTGCAACTGAAACAACTTACATGACAGTAACTCTGCCAACTGGTTTCGAGTTTGCTGCTGATGCTTTCACTGGCACTAGCGGCACTAACATTGCTGAAGCAGATTTCAACGGTCAAGTGATTGACCTTACTTCACAACGTCTGAGCAACACTAGCGCACGTATCGGTATTACTGGTGCCAACCAAAAAGACGATATCACTATCGCTCTGAACCTGAACGGTATCCGTTCTACTGGTCCTAACAGTGGCGACGTAAACCTGAGCTTCACTGCTGCTCCGAACAGTGGTCTGCCAACTGGTAACGTAAAAGTTGCTAACGTGGTATCTTCCGGCCAAATCGCTCTGGAAGCACGTGACACTCAATCCAGCAGCGACAACTTTAACTTCACACTGCGTTTGACAGAATCTGTTTCTAGATCTCTGAAAACTGGTAACGCTGTTAAAATTAAACTGCCAACTGGTTTCGAATGGAATGCAGTAGGAGCTTTCACTCCTCTGTATGGTGATCTTTCCGCTTCCGATATCACTACTTCTGTAGATGGTGATACACTGAACATCTCTGCACGCAACGCTGATACGCTGTCTTCCGCAGCTTCTTCCTTCGACTTGGCTCTGAGCTATAGCGTAGAAGACGAAGACAAAGCTAAAGAAGGCGATGTAACTGCTACTGTTAGCGGTAACTCTTCTGCAAACGTATCTTCCCTGGTTGTTGGTACTTATGGCCAATACGGTGGTGGCGTAACTGTTGCTTCCCCAACTACAGTAGTAGCTGGTCAAGATGAGCAACAAGTTGGCGATATCGTTGTTAAAGAAGCTGTAGCAGGTTCTTTCATTGCTGGTCGTACAGTAACTCTGCAACTGCCTGAGGGCGCTCGTTGGCAGTCTGTTTACGAAGATGGCGAAAATGTAACTGGTACTACTGGTTCTATCGACACTGCAAACGGTCTGGTAGCACCAAACATCACTTACACTGGTACTGATGGTCGTACACTGCGTATGACATTCCCTGCTCAAAACACTTCCAACAACGCTGGTTCTGTTACACTGCGTGACGTTGAGATCGCTGTTCAACCAGGATTCACTGGTGATCTGAACGCAACTGTAGCTGGTAGCCAAGGTCTGACTGGTACAGTGAAACTGGCAACTGCAGTTTCTTCCGTATCCCTGACTGCTACTAACGCAACTTACAACATCGCTATCGGTACAGATAACGCTGCAATCGGCGATCTGACACTGAAAGAAGGCGCTGCTGGTGCCCTGACTGACGATGATAACGGCCTGGTTGAAATCCTTCTGCCAGCTGGCGTAACATTCGGATCCACTCCAACTGTATCCGTAACTTCCGGTGACCTGCGTATCCGTAACGTATCCGTAGACACTTACAACAACAGCGGTACTCAAGGCGTTCTGCGTTTCTACGTAGATAGCGAAAGTACTACTGCAAGTACTGTAGCGATTACCGGTGTAAACCTGCGTATCGACCGTACTGTACCACAAGGTGAAATCATTGCTAAAGTACAAGGTGACGCAGCTGCAAACACTGCTTATCATGGTGTTAATGGCGTAACTGATGTATGGCGTGACAGCTATCGTTACGCAGCTCAAGCAGCTATCGCTACAATCGGTACTGCTCCAGCTGACCAAACTGACAATGCTGTAACTGCAATCTACACAATCGGAAGCACAGCTTATAGCGTAAATGGTACTACTCGTACTGCTGAAGTTGCTCCTTATGTAGAAAACGGCCGCACTTACTTGCCAGTTCGTTACGTAGCTGAAGCTCTGGGTGTATCCCAAGCTAACATCCTGTTTGACAAAGCAACTTCTATGGTTACTTTGATCAAAGGCGACCGCGTGGTTCAGCTGAAGCTGAAAACTAACCAATTGACTATCAATGGTTCCACAATCAACATGGACGTTAAAGCTGTAACTAAAGCTAACCGTACTGTACTGCCAATCGCATGGGTTGGTAAAGCACTGGATGCAACTGTACAATATGATGCAGCTGCTAAAACTGTAACAGTAACTAGCAAATAATATCCCTGATATTATTGCTACACCATAGAAGGTAGTCATACCTTCACTGAGACACCTCGGAGTAGGCAACTGCTCCGGGGTGTTTTTTTTATACATTTCCATTTCAGTTACAAGAGTATATATCCTCAAATTATTTGCAGCATTATATGCTGTATCTGCATACTATATGGATAGTGTTATTAAGTGGCTATATGGAGTGAGATCTAATCAATGATTACTTTGCTTGGAGGAAAACAATGAAAAAACATTCAACCTGGTTATTGGCAGCAGGAACAATCATGGTAGGTATCTGGGCAGGAAGTTCGTTTACTACAGTCAGTAATGCAAGCAGTCAATTGGGTTCTGCTGATGATCCAGTCGTCACTAAAAGCTACGTCGATCAGCAAATCCAAAAAGCTCTGGGTGGCACGATCAGCAGTACCGATTCCAAAACGAACAGCAGTTCGAAAAACGCAATTTCTCCGAATTCTACAAGCACTAATACATCCAGTAGCGCAAGCAGTAAAAATAATAGTGCCGGCAGCACGACAACTACACCGCCAGTAAGTGGAAGTACAAGTACTCCTGCTTCACAGACAGGTTCGAGTTCATCTGCCAGCAATGGTGTAAGCATTGTAGAGCTGCGTCCAGGCAAGAAGCTGATTGCTGAACCCGGCACACAGTTGATTGTTCGGACAGGCAAAGCGAAGGTATACAGTGAGGGAACGAATGGAATTATTGATATTACAGTGGGGAACGAGATTGGAAGTGCTCAGGCGGCACCCAATAATCATCTGCTATTATTTCCGAGAGAAGGCCGTGGCGTAGAAGTGGATTCCAGACTGCGTTATAATGCGACAATTATGGTCATTGGGAATTATAAGGTGCTGTAATTAAATTATTTATAATAAAGCAAGATTTATAGAAGTTTAGTAAAGTTTATTTGATTTTATTGATCATGAAGTTGTAAGCCTCTTTCTTCTACTGTTATAACTTTAGTGAGTAGCTGTTCTATAAGTTCAATATGCTGTTATTAAACGTAGCCATGTCTGTAAGATAGTATGGAAGCAATTATACGATATAACGAAAAGAGCAGAAACGTTAAGGATAAGAGAATCTATTCTCTTTCAATTGCTGTGTATGTCCAGGCGATTTTTGTATTCAAATGTACACTATTAATAATAGAAGTAATGCAATTAGCTAATACAACTACTTTACGGATCCTTTATATTTTTTTGTACAGACCAATAATGGCGCCCCCTTTTTGAGACAATTTGCAACCCACAACTATGATCCATGAAAATGATGCTTATTCAGCTAATCATACTGCTTCAGATATGCAGTTATTTCAATGTACAAACTTACAAATAATAAGTTTGACACCAGGTATTAAATACGTTATTATGACTTTTGAGGCTTGTAAAGCAACCTTTTCCCCTATGGAAAGGGTTCATTTTTTGTGTAGAAACTCTTGATATGCACACTGAGGTATTTTGCACAACGCTCACACCTTATTATCCATATGGGAGGTTGGAAACTGTTGTCCAATATTAAAAAACATCTATTTACATCAGAGTCTGTAACTGAGGGACATCCGGATAAGATTTGTGACCAAATTTCTGATGCCGTACTGGACGCTTTTTTGGCAAATGACCCGAATGCACGTGTTGCATGTGAAGTGTCTGTAGCTACAGGCCTGGTACTTGTCATTGGTGAAATTAGCACAAACTCGGAATATGTGGATATTCCATCTATCGTTAGAAATACCGTCAAAGAAATTGGCTATACTCGTGCCAAATACGGCTTTGACTATAATACATGCGCAGTACTGACTTCCCTGAACGAGCAATCTGCAGATATCGCTCAGGGCGTAAACGCTGCTCTGGAGACTCGCGATCCGGAACAAATGGAAAAAGAAACCGAAAATATTGGTGCAGGTGACCAGGGTCTGATGTTCGGTTTTGCTGCGAATGAGACGCCTGAACTGATGCCTTTGCCTATCGCTCTGTCCCATCGTATCGCACGCCGTTTGTCTGAAGTGCGTAAAGACGGTACGCTGGACTACCTGCGTCCGGATGGTAAAACACAGGTCACTGTGGAATACCAGGATGGCAAGCCTGTACGTGTAGATACAATTGTTGTATCCACGCAACACGCCGAAGAAATAACACTGGAGCAAATCCAGAAAGACATTCGCGAGCATGTTATTCTGCCGGTCGTGCCTGCAGAACTGTTAGATGATGAAACCAAATACTTCATTAACCCTACTGGCCGCTTCGTTATTGGTGGTCCTCAAGGTGATGCGGGTCTGACTGGCCGTAAAATCATTGTAGATACCTATGGTGGCTATGCACGCCATGGCGGTGGTGCATTCTCCGGTAAGGATCCTACAAAAGTAGACCGTTCCGCGGCTTATGCTGCACGTTATGTAGCGAAAAACCTGGTTGCTGCGGGTCTTGCTGAGAAGTGCGAGATTCAGCTGGCTTATGCAATTGGTGTTGCTAACCCGGTATCGATCAACGTAGATACGTATGGAACAGGCAAAATTGACGAAGATAAACTGGTAGAACTGGTACGCGACAACTTTGATCTGCGTCCTACAGGCATTATTCGTATGCTGGATCTGCGTCGTCCGATTTACCGTCAAACTGCAGCTTATGGTCACTTTGGCCGTACAGATGTAGATCTTCCTTGGGAACGTGTCGACAAAGCAGAACTGCTGAAATCCCAGGCAGGTCTGTAATATAAGCCTAACAACCGATTTTATATTATTGATCGAACACTTGAAGTACAGCAGTGATGGAATTCTTTTGATATCCACAGGTATTGGAGATTTTCATAGCAGTTGTATTGCAGGGAAGTCGGTTTTGATATCATTTTTGGTTATAAATAATGAACTGTGTTCACGCCGTCCGGTCCAACTGCCGGGCGGCTTTTTATTTTCAATGTCAATATTCTATTATTTAGCTTCTTATATCACTGAGGGTACATCTTATTCCGATATTGTGTTATACAAATCTCCAGGAGGGTATAAAGTCAATCTAATAAAAGATGACAATATTTCAATAAAGTAATGATTGTTCCGTAACTTTTTGTCCTTTTTGTAGTCTAACTGATATAAGGATAACTTTACCGTTTGACAATTGGATGGATAAACTTGATGATAACCGAGGCGTATGAATAGGATATCCCTGTTGAAAATGAATAGATAAAGAGAAAACCTGGAATTCCAAGGAATAGGAGCGTTCAAAATTATGACTGGCAAAGCAAAAACAATGCGCAAATGGATGGCACTTACCATTGCAGGTACGTTGTGGATTCAACCTGTACTGGAGATCGGTGTACCATCGGCAGCATGGTTCCCTGTACACCGGGCCGAAGCAGCTTCAACTACCAAGTTGAGTGAAAGTAATATCACTTCAGGAGCCCAATTACTGGAATACCGTTACACTACCACTCGTTCCGGCAAATCGGCGACTGCTATCGCAGACGTGGTAAAAGTGGATTTGCAGAACCCCTATGTCAATCTGAACGTAATGACCGGACAAGGCGGTAAATTTACTACCCGTCAGTCTGTAGAAGGCATGGCCAAAGAAACGAATGCTGTCGCAGGCGTGAATGGTGACTATTTTAATACCAGCGCAGAAGGTGTCCCGATGGGAGCTCAGGCATCGGATGGAGTGTTAATGTCCAGTCCGTCCCAATTAGCTGGTATGTACGCTTTTGGTGTAACCAAAAGTGGAACACCAATGATCGAACAGTTCACCTTTGAAGGCAAGGTAACAGCAGAAGATGGTGCCACGTTTGATCTGGCAGGTATCAACCAGGCTTCCTACATGACCGAGCCGGATAAGAATTTCAGCCATACCAATAAGTTGTATATTTACACAGATGCCTGGAAAGCAGTAGAACGTCCGGCGAACAGCTCTACCACGCCTACCGAAGTACTGGTACAGGATGGAGTAATTACTCAGATTTCATTAAATAAAGGGATCAAACAGACTGTTCCTGCAGGCGCATATATTTTAAGGGCTCATGGAACAGCTGCCAAATATATTCAGCAGCATATGGCAGTCGGTCAAAAAGTATCAACCGACTATGCGTTAAAAGTCCGTTCTACCGGTAAAACAGTAGATCCGGCCGATCTAAAAATGATGATAGGCGGTCATACCATTCTGGTGGATCAAGGGAAAACGACATCTTTTTCCCGTAACGTTAATGCTATTGGCGGCAACCGCGCGCGTACGGCAGTAGGTTACTCTCAGAATGGACGCTATGCTTATATTATCGCTGTTCAGGATAATAATAACAGTGCAGGTATGTCGCTGTATGAACTGCAGTCCTTTATGGTCTCGATCGGAGTATGGAAAGGGATCAACCTGGACGGTGGCGGATCCACGACGCTCGTAACGCGTCCTTTGGGTGAGAAGGAAGTGGAGTTAACCTTCGAGACAGAGTATGGCGGCACAACGCAGCGCAGCGTGGTAAACGGTCTGGGAGTGTATACGACAGCTCCTCAGGGCAGTGTCAAAGGATTCAACATCAGTGGTCCGAAGCAGCTGCTGCTGGGTCAGACTGCGAAATACACAGCTAACGGATATGACACGTACTACAATCCGATTAACAATGAAAATATCAAGCCTACCTGGAAAGCAGGCAGCAGCAATATCAAATGGACAGGCAGCGAGTTCAAAGCGACCGGTTCGGGTACAGCCAAGGTTATTGCTACCAGCAATGGCATCAGTACCAGCATGAATGTAAATATCGTAGGAGCAGATGCCATTCAAAGCCTGTCTCCAGCAAGCGCTACAGCTACGCTGAAAGCAGGCACGACGATTGCCGTACCTGTAACAGCCAAGCTGAAAAACGGATCCGGCATGACCATTTCGCCAGAGACACTGGATTGGGAATTTATCGGATTCAAAGGAACTATCAAGAATGATCAACTGACGATCAATTCTGTAGATAGTAGTACTACAGTGGGCTACGCTATTGCCCGTTATGATGGCTTCAGCACCATGATGGTGCTTACGACCGGTGGTGGTTCGACAACTACATGGGAAGACTTTGAAAATACAGGTTACAGCGTCAGCTTCCTCGGCAATCCGAGTGCAGTTACCGGTACAGCAGCGATTATACAAGGGGCGGAGGATCATGCCAACTCCAAAGTACTGCAGCTCACCTATGATATGACCAATGGAACCGGCAAAAAATATGCCTATGTCCAGCTTAATGGTAATGCGGGCAAAACGCTGAATGCCGGCACCAAAGCAATGTCTGTTGATGTATACGGCGATCAGAGCTTTAACTGGCTGCGCGCTGAAGTCGCAGATGCCAGCGGTAAAACCGTCTATATTGATCTGGCGAAAAGCGTAAACTGGAAGGGCTGGAAAACACTCAATGTAGATCTGTCTTCACTGGGAATCAGCTATCCAGCCAAGTTGAAGCGGATCTATCTGGTTAATGTGGAAGAAGGACAGGATGAGCGCTCTGCAACCGGCAGCATCCAGATTGACAATATCAAGCTGACAGGTGCTGCCCAGGCTGCAAGCTTTACCAATCCTTCGGGAACACTGGCGATGACAGTTGGCAAAAAGACCGCTACACTGAATGGTAAATCCCAATCTGTCGATGCGGCTCCGATGCTTCGTAATAATGCTACCTATATCCCGGTAAAATACATTATTGACGCTTTTGGCGGACAGGCGAACTGGGATCAGAAAAATCAGCGAGTGACCATTCTTCGCTCAGGCGAACTGATGGATCTGACTGTTGGTGACAAGCAATATGTGATGAACGGCAAGCTTCAAAACTCCAGTGTAGCGCCTTTAGTCATGTCTGGAAGGACTTTAGTCCCACTCAGATTGGTTTCTGAAGAGCTTGGACTGACTGTAAAATGGGATCAAAAAACCAAGACGATTACTGTCCAATCATGATAAGTTATAATATGATATAAAAGTATCATATAATTGACTTACAGAAATGGAGAAGATCAAGTGGAGTTCCACGCTGATGCGATAGATCACGTCATTAAGAACGCAACAAACGTAATGGAAAACAGCAAATATCAGATCTTTGAGATCCTGGATACTTCCCGCCGAGAACTGCTTTCTCTCAATACGGAGTTGGAACTCGTATTGCGCGAGACAGCGGAGACCATCGAGAAGGTAGATCAGCTCGAAGTCGGTTATCGCAGTTCCCGAATTAGACTCACTGAGGTAAGTCGCGACTTTGTGCGGTATAATGAAGAGGATATCAAGCAAGCCTATGAGAAGGCGACTCAGCTACAGCTTGATCTGATGATATACCGGGAAAAGGAAATGTACCTGAAAGCCAGACGGGACGATTTGCAGAAGCGGGTTAAAAATGTGGAAAGCTCCATCGAACGGGCCGAGACGATCGGTTCGCAGATGGGGGTCGTACTGGAATATCTGTCCGGCGAGCTGAATCAGGTCACTCGTATCCTGGAATCTGCCAAAAACCGCCAGTTGATTGGTCTGAAGATCATTTTGGCTCAGGAAGATGAACGCAAAAGAATTTCCCGGGAAATCCATGATGGGCCTGCACAACTGCTGGCTAATCTAGTTCTTAGGACGGAAATTTTGGAAAGAATGATTGCCAAGCAGGAATATCAGATGGTTAAGGACGAAATAGTAGATTTGAAAGCACAAGTGCGTTCAAGCTTACAAGAAATGAGAAAAGTAATATTTAATCTAAGACCGATGGCACTGGATGATCTGGGCCTTATTCCTACTCTTCGAAAATATGTGCAGGATTATGAGGAAAAAACTCGAATTCGTTCTATCTTCGAAACGAGAGGCAAGGAATACCGACTCACTTCAGCTATGGAGGCTGCTATCTATCGGCTGGTTCAGGAAGCACTTACTAACGCTTCCAAACACGCTGAGCCTACGTATGTAACAGTTATTCTTACATTCCAGGCACAGATCGTGAAGCTGACTGTGGAAGATAACGGTAAAGGCTTCAATCTGGAAAAAGTAGAGCAGCGTACCAAGGACCATAATAATTTTGGCTTAATCGGTATGCGGGAGCGGGTTGAATTACTGGACGGCAGAATGGAAATTGAATCTGCTGAAAATCAGGGAACAAAAATTGTAATTCATATTCCGACGAACGTGGAAAAGTGAAAGGGGCAACAGAATGGAAAACCATGATTACGGCTCTAAAAAAATTAAAATACTGCTGGCCGATGATCATCAACTGTTTCGCGAGGGGCTAAAGCGCATCCTTAACATGGAGGATGATCTTGAAGTTATTGGCGAATGTGGAGATGGCATTCAAGTGCTGGAGTTTTGTAACCATACTCCACCTGAAGTTGTATTGATGGATATCAATATGCCAATTGAAAATGGGGTAGAAGCTACAGAGAAGCTTCGCGAGCTTTTCCCGGATATTAAGGTTATCATTCTCTCCATTCATGATGATGAAAGCTATGTCTTCGAAACACTGCGCAAAGGAGCATCCGGTTACCTGCTGAAAGACATGGAAGCAGAATCTCTGGTTAATGCTATTCGTTCTGTTGTTGAAGGGCATGCCTATATTCATCCCAAAGTAACTGGCAAACTGATTCAGCAGCTGCGCCGCATGACGTATGTGAATGAGACCGGCACGCTGGCAGATAATAATAACAATGGCGAGACAGGCGTTAAGTTTGTCGCAGGTGATGACAATCCGCTGACCCGTCGCGAAGCTGAAGTTCTGCGTCTGATGGCAGAAGGCAAGAGCAACAAAATGATTGGTGAATATTTGTTTATCAGTGAGAAAACAGTTAAAAACCATGTCAGCAGCATTTTGCAGAAGATGGAAGTTGACGATCGTACGCAGGCAGTTATTAATTCCATTAAGCATGGATGGGTTACACTGTAATCCATTTGCTGAATAATCCAATCGAATAGAGATATAACAAGTGAAGCACACTTTCCTGTAAGGGAGAGTGTGCTTTTTTTGCTTTCAGGATCATTGCGCAGCAGATAGACAGTTCAATCAGACAGGAGGCAGTAAAAATGCAGGTGGCTTTGTATACGGTAAAGGAGGAACGAAGCTGGTCGATCCAGATATCGCTCGATTTAAGGGTAGACCTTATGTGGTGGACAGCTTCAGCAAAACGGGAACAGCTCACTGAGCAAATCTGGCTGGTAATATCCGGTATACCGCTGGGGTGGGCTCTGCAGTGCTGTTCCCATATGCAATCATTGGATCAGTCTTCTATGCAGCAGAAGGCATGGTGGGAACATATTCATAATTTTCTGGCAGACTTGTATCGCACCAACTTATCTTCTGCAGCTAAGATTCCATATCATCATCTAAATATCAAACAGATGAGACATCTACTCTGGGATATTCAGACAGGCTGGACTACTGCGGGCGAGTATGTACTAAGCGGCTGGGAAGAAGATCAACTGCCGGGCAATCCAGACTCATTCCTGTGGAAAAGACAGCTTACCGATGAAGCAGCTTACATAAGCAAAAAAATAATCGGACGTTCCCTTCTGCTCAGTGAATGTACTATGATGCTCCATGAGACAGGAACTCCACAAAAAGGTTGGAAAAGCTCCATCCAGCTCGCTTATCTCGGCCAGCACATTCGAATGCTATCAGCGGTTCATCCCGCAGATAAGCAGAAGCGGCAAACATGGATACACCAGCGATTGGCTAATCGATTACGTTCGTCCCGTCCTAACGCATCACAGTGCCGCCGCTGCGGAGGCACACGCATACGCTATACAGCCTGTGCCAGCTGTGGCTCTGCTGCGTGCGGTTACTGCGAGGACTGTCTGACTCTTGGACGAAGCCGGGAGTGTGGGCTGCTGCTGCAGGCTGTCCATCCCGATGAGCAGGCTGCACAATCGGGATGCTCGAATCTTCCTAGTCTGCAGGATCAAGAGAATGGTCACAGTCATCCAGTTTCACTTTTATTCTGCGAAATGTCCTATACTTCCCAAACGATCCAGCAGCGCTGGGGACTAAGCCCAGCTCAGACAGCAGCAGCTTATCAGGCGTTGCTATTTTTAACCAGTCATCGACGAGCCTGTAAAATAGGCGCAACCGGTAGAGAGCGGTTTCTACTTTGGGCAGTCACCGGGGCAGGCAAGACAGAAATGGTGTTTCCACTACTTGAACATGCGATTCGTACCGGTGGCAGGGCAGTGATTGCAACTCCGCGCCGAGATGTGGTCCTGGAGCTGGCTCCACGTATCGCCAGAGCATTTCCGGATATTGGGATTGCCGTATTATATGGCGGTAGTGAGGAGAGGTGGCGGGCAGCAGCACTTACGATCGCTACAACACATCAGCTAATGCGGTTTCATGAAGCTTTTGAGCTAGTGATTATTGATGAGCTCGATGCTTTTCCCTACCATAATAACCCTATGCTCAGCTATGCAGCTGCTCAGGCATGCAGAGAGGATGGCAAATTCATTTATTTATCTGCCACACCATCTGCTGAACTGCAGCAGGAAATAAAGCAGGGAACCCTTGCCCATGCCAAGGTGCCGGTTCGTTATCATCGTCATCCGCTGCCTGTACCCAGACATCTCAGAATACCATCCCTAACCAAGTGTATCCACAGCAAGCAGATCCCGGCTGCTCTGCGAAGTCAATTGTATATATCCATCAATCGGGGGGCACAAATATTTCTGTTTATTCCCCGTATTGCCTGGATTAAAGATGCAGTTGAACTGATCCGAAGCCATTTTCCGAATATACATATAGAAGGTACATCCTCGCAGGACCCCGATCGTACAGATAAAGTCAGTCTTTTCCGGCAGCAGCACATTCGTTTGCTGGTGACGACGACTATTCTGGAGCGAGGTGTTACAATTCCACGAAGCGATGTATATATTATGGATGCGCATGACAAGCTGTATGATTCAGCTGCACTTATCCAGATGGCTGGTCGAGCAGGACGCTCCATGGATGATCCGGCAGGAGGTGTTTTTTTTGCTTCATCGGATTGGACGCTAGAACAGAAGAGGGCTGTGAGTCAGATCAGGCTTATGAATCGAACTGCGAAACAGCAGGGGTATTTGAGATGAATAAAAGTCATGATCTACTCGTATAGGACCAACCTATCCAGAGATAAACACATCAAGGAAAGGAGCCAAATATGTCTATTCAGCAGCTGTCTACCTTATGGGAGAAAGTATTATCTTATCTGTATCCGCACCACTCTGCCTGTATTGCCTGTCATCGTCATACAACCATGAACGGCAGAATATCTGGTTTATGCACCCGTTGCGCTGCTGCGATTCCATGGATTTATCAGTCGGTATGCAAGGTGTGCGGACGTGCCATAGATTGTCCGGATTGCCGCCGTCGTGCATTTGCAGATCGTTACTTCACATTTAATCGGAGTGCAGTACAATATGATACCGAGATGAGAAGATGGCTGGCAGAATATAAATATAGTGGGAATGAGGGTTACACCGAGGTCATCGGAGGTATATTGAAAGAGGGATATTACCGTATGCAGCAGGAAATGACTTCTTTTTACCGGCAGATATGGTGTCCGGATCTCATTACATGGGTTCCTGCCAGTCCGGATCGTCTGGTGAGCCGGGGATTTGATCAAGCCGGAGTCATGGCCGATGAATTGGCAAAAGCGATCATGGTTCCGTGTCTTCCGCTGCTGATCCGCAATCGTCATACCGTCAAACAGAGTACACAGGACCGCCGGGGCAGGATGCAAAATGTACAGGGAGTATTCTCCTATCACCCACAGGCGCCGGAATGGCTGCTTCACATTTTACAGGGAGAAGCTACTCTTTCCGATACTTCGCCGTCTTCAACGATAGGAACGGGGAATGGGGAAAATCTTTGCCGTATTCTACTGATAGATGATATTTATACTACAGGAAGTACTATTAACAGCTGTGCTCAGGCGCTGCAACAAGCTGTTGCAGGCAGCAGAATCACAGTTGAAGTGTGTTCATTAACCTGGTCACGTTCCTGATTAGTAATATGCATTACAGAAAAATAGGAAATAAATTGAGAATAAGAAGATAGGGCTATATGTATAAAGGTTCATGGGCATATTCGGAGCAATCAGAAGATGAAAATGCTAAAATGACTATTTATTTTAGATATGTTTACTAACAAAACAGCCTCCATTATACGATATAAGTATAGACAAACATTTTAATTGTTAAGCTTAATCATATAGATGGTATACATTTCAGGAGGCGAATACAAATGAACTTAGCAAACTGCCCGCATTGCGGTAAATTATACGTGGCCAATCTTAGAGGAATGTGTGGAAATTGTATCAAGAATATCGATCAACAGTACGAACGGTGCAACCAGTATCTGCGCGAGCACAAAGGAACAACGATTACCGATTTATCTGAAGCTGTGGATGTATCCATTAAGCAGATTACAACATTTATCCGAGAAGGACGCATCTCGATTGCGAATGCGCCGAATATGGGATATGCCTGTGAGGTATGCGGAACGGTTATTCGTGAGAACAATATGTGTGAGCCATGTCGTACTCGTCTCACCAAGGATATTCGCAATGCCTATCAGGATGATGAAGCTGCCAAAGAATCGGGCAGTAATAGTCATGGTGCCTACCGTATTGTCGACAAATACCGCAATAACTAGGAATTGTTCCTATTCCTAGTCAAATAACGACATTTCCTAGTACTATAAGAGGGCTGAAACTTGCGTAGCTACGCAGCTTTAGGACTTAAGCAGCGAAAAAAAACACTTCATAATTAGCCACTTTAAGACTATAAAATTTGTAGCTAAACTCGTCGATAATCTTAGTAAGAACAATCGGTTGCCTCATGATACCAGGAAATGAAGCAATTTGGATATCACCCAACTTTCCTGGTATCCTCTGAAGGACTTCCTATTTTAAAAAGACAGTCCCTCTTGCGGGTACAATAGACGGTAAGAAGTAGGAACTCTTTCTCAAATTTACTAAGGAGTGTGTAAAAAACCATGAAAATTAACGATACTCAACGTGTAAGCGCAATTAACCCATATCAAAGAAGTGCAGAAGCCAAGTCCGTCACTAACGATAAAAAAGCAGGTCGTAAAGACGAAGTGTCCATCTCGCCGGAAGCTATGGAAATGCTGCAAGCCAATGCAACTCAAGCATCTGCCGATGCAGAACGTGCACAAAAAATACAAAGTCTGAAAGAGCAAGTAGCTGCAGGCACTTACAAAGTAGACGCTGGTGCCCTTGCAGACAAACTACTTCCTTTCTTAAAGGGAACGGGGAATTAAAAAATGAGTGGAACTGTGCAGCCGCTGGTGGCTAAGCTAAATGAACTAAACGATAGCCACCTGCAAATGATTGAACTGGGAGAGAGCAAAAAGCAGACAGTAATTCAAAACGATATAGGTTCTCTGATTAGAATTATGAATCAGGAGTCCAAGTTAGCCAAACATATCGAGCAGCTGGATCAAGAACGTGAAGAACTAATTTATGCGTTCCTGCTCGAAAGAGGTATCAAATCCAAGCTGCGTCTGAACCTGACTGAACTGGCGCGTCTGGTATTTGATCCCAATGAAAAACAACTACTCCTTGATGCTAGCTCCAAGTTATTCAATACGCTGCACAATCTCCAGCAACTCAACGATTTGAATAAACAGCTGATTCAGCAGGCTTTGGATTATGTGGACTTTTCATTGGAGACGTTGACACTTGTTCCTGAGTTGGATATAACTTACCAGCATCCGGCGGAAAAAGCCTACGGAGCAACTCGTTCCGGATTGTTTGATACAAGAGGTTAATATTTAGGAGGATCCTATGACATCAACATTTCATTCCATTGAAACGTCCAGACGAAGTCTTAATACAACAAGCACATCGCTGAATACTGTTGCCCATAATATTGCGAATGCTAATACAGTAGGATATTCGCGACAAGTCGTGCACACCAGTGCGACTAACCCGCTCGAAGCAGTAGCCTTTAAAAATTCAACTTCTGCTGGCCAAATTGGTACCGGTGTAGAAGCCACAGCAGTTAAACGCGTTCGTTCTTTATTTCTAGATGGACAATTCCGTGGTGAAAATGCTTCGCTGGGAAGTTGGGATGTTCGTGCAGATACACTCTCCAAGCTGGAAAAAGTGATTAACGAACCTTCTGAGACAGGTATGCAGACTGTACTCAATAAATTCTGGAGTGCGTGGTCTGACCTAAGTAACAATCCGCAAAGTACAACCAACCAAAAAATTCTGAAAGAAACAACGCTGGCTCTTACTGATGCTTTGAATCAGACGAGCAAACAATTGGATGCACTAAATACAGACTTGACTTCAAGTGTAGGCTTGAATGTGTCGACGATTAACTCTCTCGTCTCCACCGTATCCAGCCTTAACCAGAATATTATGAAAATTGAAGCCCAAGGTAACGATGCAAATGACCTTCGTGATCAACGCGATTATGCAGTAGATCAGTTGTCTAAATATGGTAATGTTACGGTGACTGAATTAAATGATGGTTATCAAGTCAATTTTGCCGGTCAGCAACTTGTTACAGGCAGTACGGTAACAGCTCTTACTGCTGATGCAGTACAAGCTGCTTATGATGGAGGTACGCTCACTGGTGGTGAGTTACATGGATTGATATACTCTCGTGATCAATATGTAGCCGGACAAAAAGCCGAGTTGGATCAGCTTGCCAATACACTGGCTAATGGCGAATTCACAGCCACCCTTCCAGCAGGCTCTGTAATTCCGGAAGGGACAGTAATCAATGGGGTTACTTATTCCGATGCAGCAGGTAATCGTACGCTAACATCTGAACTGACTTTAACCGTTAAAGGCATTAATGGGTTACACCAATTGGGTTATAATAGTGCAGGCAAATCCGGTGGTGACTTCTTCACAGCAACTGGAGGCAGTGCTACAATCACTGCAGGCAATATTACGCTTAATCCTGATCTTCAAAGCACGCCCAGTAATATTGCATTCTCTCTCCGCACAACAGGTACCGGTACAAATGAAAAAGTTGTAACAGGTAATGGCGGTCTAGCTTTAATGATGTCAGAACTGAAAAATGCGAAAATCGACTTTGGTGGTGCTACGCCAACAACAGTGCAAGATTTCTTTAATGGTCTGGTAGGGCAATTGGGCGTGGATTCTGCAGAAGCTACACGCCAAGCAGAGAATGCAGCGACGTTAACCAGTCAGGTTGATTCCAATCGACAATCGGTTAGCGGGGTCTCTCAAGATGAAGAAATGGCTGATCTTATCAAATTTCAGCATGCTTACAGTGCCGCTTCACGTTTTATGACCACAATGGACCAGTTGCTTGATAAGCTTATTAACGGCACTGGACGAGTTGGACTCTAATTTAAGAAGGAGTATTATAATGGCGATTCGCATAACTTCCAATATGATGTCTTCGCAGTCACTGCGTAACCTGAACAGTAACCGCGCGACGCTGGATAAATTAAGTGACCAAGCTTCTTCCGGCCGTAAAATTAATAAGCCTTCAGATGATCCGGTAGGTACAACGTATGCTTTACGCTACCGTGCTGAACTTGCAGCAAATGATCAGTATTTGAGTAACACAGATGAAGCCAAAAGCTGGCTGGATTATTCGGATACAGTTATGGGGCAGGCCGGTGATGTAATCACACGTATCAAAGAATTGGCTATACAGGCCGGATCCGGCACAACAGATTCGGATGGACTCAAAGCTGTTCAAAGTGAAATAACAGAATTGAAAAATCAACTGGTTAATATCGGTAATAGCCAATTGAATGGTAAATATGTTTTTAACGGTCAGGAACTGGACAAGCCACCTTACCAATTATCCAGCACGGTTCCCACCTATAGTGATGTGGTAACTGATACTGGTGGAGTAACTTATGGTATTAGTGAAGGCGTATCTATAGACGTTAATGTTACTGGTAATGAGTTTTTTGGCAGTAAAGCAGATCCTGACAATGTATTTGCTACACTGGATCGTCTGAATGATGCTTTGACCAAAGGTGATCATGAAGCAATCACGAAAGAAATCAGTAACATTGAGAGCAGGAAAGATAAAATGGTTACTTCACGTGCAGAGATTGGCGCGAAGACAAATCGTGTGGATTTGATCAATAATCGTCTCGATGATCGCCGTCTGAATGTTACTACACTTCAGGCAAGGGTAGAAGATGCAGATATCTCGGATACACTGATTAGAACAACAACTGCACAAACTGTATATCAGGCGGCATTGCAGACATCTGCGTCTGTTATGCAGATGTCACTTGTGAATTTTCTGAAATAAATTTACAATATAAGTAATTCGTTAGAAATTTAATTAACGATAAAAGGCTATGGACTCAGTTTGTCCGTAGCCTTTTGTTGAATCAAGGAGGAATTTGGGTCATGTCGGATTCACATATCAATTCTAACGGTCCTGTTGTAGAGCAGGATAGTGAATTTACATTTGCAAAAGGTATTCCGGGGTTTCAAGAAGTAAACAAATATGTAATTGTTGAATATGATAATCTGTTTAGCGTATTACAGGCTGTAGACCAGCCAGAAGTCGGCTTTATTATTGTCGATCCTTTTCAGATCCATTCTGATTATCAGATTGAACTGCCAGAGGAAGTTATAAATGAATTGGATATTACAGCGGAGGATCAGGTAGTTATCCGCAATATTGTTTCCTGGCATAAGGATCCGGAGAAGAGAACGGTTAATCTGGTAGCACCACTTGTATTCAACCTGGTTAACCATCAGGCCAGACAAATTATTCTACAGAATCCTGCATATATGATCCGTCATCCTTTGCAGCAGTCTAATCTGAAAGGAGATTGAAGCTTATGCTGGTACTGTCACGTAAAAAAGGCGAATCTATTATGATTAATGATCAGATTGAAATTACGATCTTGGCGATTGATGCTGAAACAATCAAAGTAGGTATTAAAGCGCCAAAAAATATAGAGATTCATCGTAAGGAAATTTATGAAGCCATTCAGTCAAATAACCAGAATGCAGCAGCTAGCTCGGCTCAATTAAAAAGTTGGCTGCAATCCGAAAACAAAAATTAAATTTTAGGATAAATCTAATTATCTATAATAAAATTAGGATTATGGTCGATATAATATATAGTGAGCAGGAGTTCAGGAGACGGCCGACTTGGACTTTGAACACTATGAGGAAAAACTAAAATGATCAATCAACCACATGGATGTGGGATGATTCAATTTCAGGGAGGAAATAACAATGATTATTAACCATAATATCCAGGCTTTGAACACACAGCGTAACTTGAACCTCAACAGCACATCTGCAAGCAAGAATATGGAGAAGTTGTCTTCCGGTCTGCGTATTAACCGTGCAGCAGACGATGCAGCAGGTCTGTCGATCTCCGAGAAAATGCGTGGTCAGATTCGTGGTCTGGAACAAGCACAACGCAACGTACAAGATGGTATCTCTTTTGCACAAACAGCAGAGGGTGCAATGAACGAAATCAGCTCCATGCTGACTCGTATGAAAGAGCTGGGCGTACAGCAAGAAAACGGAACGTACAGCGCAGGCGACAAATCGAACATCAAAGCGGAACTGGGTCAACTGGGCGCGCAAATTGATGCGATTGTAAGTAACACGAACTTCAACGGAATCAAAATCACTTCCAGCATCAGTATCCAAGCGGATGATGATAAATTCAAAATCACGATTAAAGGAATCTCTACTGCTGGCTTCAAAGGCATGACTTCCGGTGTTACTCTGGCTAGCACAAGCGACGCGATCAAAAACGTAGCAAAACAACGTGCTAACTTGGGTGCGATGCAAAACCGTCTGGAATACACTTCCAACAACCTGGGAACTACAGTAGAAAACCTGACAGCATCCGAGTCCCGTATCCGTGATACAGACATGGCGAAAGAAATGGTGGCACTGTCCAAGAACAACATTCTGGTACAAGCTTCCCAATCCATGCTGTCCCAGGCAAACTCTTCGCCACAAGGCGTACTGTCCCTGCTTCGTTAATTTTAAAGCTCAATTTGCAATCTGCTTATTCAACCCTTGCCATTTATGGCAGGGGTTTTTTGTTATACAAATTTATGATATAAGGAAAATGAAGTCGCGAAAATGTTCGAGGAAAAACAATAAATGCTATAAACAATTTAAATTACGTGGACGATATATATAATAGAGCAAGAGAGCTGCAAGGAACGGCCGTCTTGCAGCTTTATTGCTAAGTATTATATAACTCAAATAGTCAATCAACCACATGGATGTGGGATGATTCAATTTCAGGGAGGAAATAACAATGATTATCAACCATAATATCCAGGCTTTGAACACACAGCGTAACTTGAACCTCAACAGCACATCTGCAAGCAAGAATATGGAGAAGTTGTCTTCCGGTCTGCGTATTAACCGTGCAGCAGACGATGCAGCAGGTCTGTCGATCTCCGAGAAAATGCGTGGTCAGATTCGTGGTCTGGAACAAGCACAACGCAACGTACAAGATGGTATCTCTTTTGCACAAACAGCAGAGGGTGCAATGAACGAAATCAGCTCCATGCTGACTCGTATGAAAGAGCTGGGCGTACAGCAAGAAAACGGAACGTACAGCGCAGGCGACAAATCGAACATCAAAGCGGAACTGGGTCAACTGGGCGCGCAAATTGATGCGATTGTAAGTAACACGAACTTCAACGGAATCAAAATCACTTCCAGCATAAACGTACAAGCAGATGATGACAGCTTCAAAATCACGATCAAAGGAATCTCTACTGCTGGCTTTAAAGGTCTGACTTCTGGCGTAACGCTGTCTGCTACATCAGCTGCAATCAAAGATGTAGCAAAACAACGTGCTAACTTGGGTGCGATCCAAAACCGTCTGGAATACACTTCCAACAACCTGGGAACTACAGTAGAAAACCTGACAGCATCCGAGTCCCGTATCCGTGATACAGATATGGCGAAAGAAATGGTGGCACTGTCCAAGAACAACATTCTGGTACAAGCTTCCCAATCCATGCTATCCCAGGCAAACTCTTCGCCACAAGGCGTACTGTCCCTGCTTCGTTAATTTTAATCGCTTGGCAACAAAAAGGTTCCTGTTTTGGCAGGGCCTTTTTGTTATATGGTACTAACATATAAATTATAAAATTAATCAATGACTATACATTAATAAGAGTAATGACCGATATAGTATATACGGCGAAAGAATGCAAAAGGGCGCGGCCGACCTTGTACAAACAATCGCTAAATCAAAATAATCAACCACATGGATGTGGGATGATTCAATTTCAGGGAGGAAATAACAATGATTATCAACCATAATATCCAGGCTTTGAACACACAGCGTAACTTGAACCTCAACAGCACATCTGCAAGCAAGAATATGGAGAAGTTGTCTTCCGGTCTGCGTATTAACCGTGCAGCAGACGATGCAGCAGGTCTGTCGATCTCCGAGAAAATGCGTGGTCAGATTCGTGGTCTGGAACAAGCACAACGCAACGTACAAGATGGTATCTCTTTTGCACAAACAGCAGAGGGTGCAATGAACGAAGTGAGCTCCATGCTGACTCGTATGAAAGAGCTGGGCGTACAGCAAGAAAACGGAACGTACAGCGCAGGCGACAAATCGAACATCAAAGCGGAACTGGGTCAACTGGGCGCGCAAATTGATGCGATCATGAGCAACACGAACTTCAACGGAATCAAAATCACTTCCAGCATCAGTATCCAAGCGGATGATGATAAATTCAAAATCACGATTAAAGGAATCTCTACTGTTGGCTTCAAAGGCATGACTTCCGGTGTTACTCTGGCTAGCACAAGCGACGCGATCAAAAACGTAGCAAAACAACGTGCTAACTTGGGTGCGATGCAAAACCGTCTGGAATACACTTCCAACAACCTGGGAACTACAGTAGAAAACCTGACAGCATCCGAGTCCCGTATCCGTGATACAGACATGGCGAAAGAAATGGTGGCACTGTCCAAGAACAACATTCTGGTACAAGCTTCCCAATCCATGCTGTCCCAGGCAAACTCTTCGCCACAAGGCGTACTGTCCCTGCTTCGTTAATAATTTGCATAAATATGTTGAATCTTGTAAAAGACCCTGCCTTCAGCAGGGTCTTTTTGCTTATTTTGGAGCTATTATCTAAAAAAAGCTATGATCTGACCGATATATATACTAACAGATGAATACGCGTAACCATTATAAATTACACATAACCAATCCTTATAAAAGGGGGCTAACCAATGAGTTCTATTAACTCTTCTGGCACACCGGGCGGATTTGTACCGCTATCCGGGCCAGTGCCAATCATCAAAAAGGATAATACTGAGGCGCCACAGCCTGATCTGGTAAGTGAGCTGGCTTCGCAGCTTCAGATTAACCAACTGCCTGCCAAAAATCCTGAAGAAGCTATCAAAGAATTGCAAAAAACTATTAATGCCATTCAGGGTCCTCAGAAATCTTTGGAAGTGTCTGTTCATGAGGAAACTCATGCCATCATGATTAAAGTAAAAAATAAAGAAACCGGGGAAATTATTCGTGAAGCTCCACCGGAAAAAGTACTGGATGCAGTGGCCAAGCTTATGGAAGTCACTGGATTGATTGTTGATAAGAAAGTATAGGGGGCTATTCACATGGTAACAAGAATTACAGGATTCTCAAGTGGTCTGGATATTGATTCTATTGTCAAAAAGTTGATGACAGCAGAAAAGGCACCGCTTGATAAGATGAATCAGCAGCAGCAAACGCTCCAATGGAAGCGCGAAAGTTACCGCGAATCCAGTACCAAAATGGTGTCCTTTTTACAAAATAAATTGGATACTCTTAGTCGTACTGCTTCCATCAATGCGCAATCTGCTACTGTGACTGGAAATACGGATGCATTAACTGCCAAAGCTGCTTCCTCTGCAAGCGGCGGTGTAATGGATATTACCGTCAATAAGCTGGCTACAGCATCGTCAGCCACTTCCAGTGGCTGGACATCTACAGCAAGCAGTACTTCACTTTCCTCGCTTTTTGGTGGGACTGCTCCTAGCAGTGTAACGATTGGAGCAGCAAGCATTACAATTGATGCTGGAGAAACTATTGATTCCTTTATCAATAAAATTAACAATAACACCAAAACAGGTGTGACTGCGATCTATGATGAAGCATCTGGGTTGTCCTTAACAAATAAAGCTACAGGTGCTCAGGCTATGAATGTTAGTAGCGATGTAAGTACGGCATTTAAACTCACCTCTAATCTAGGCGTTAATGCTGAGCTGACGGTTAATGGTCTATCCATGACAAAAACGTCGAATAATTTCTCTATAAATGGCGTAGAAATTTCTCTAAAAAAAGCAGGTGGTGCTTCTACTCATATTGAGGTCGTCAAGGATGTTGACGCGCTGGTAGCGAACGTGCAATCTTTTGTGGATGCATACAATGATGTATTGTCTACCTACAACAATAAGCTGAGTGAAGAACGTTACAGTAAGTATGCGCCGCTGACGACTGAACAGCGTTCTGGAATGAGTGATGAGGAAGCCAAACTGTGGACAGACAAAGCCAAAAGCGGGATGCTCAAAAATGACAGTATACTGCAAGAAACAGTCTCCAGCATGCGTAATGCAATGGTTCAGGGAGTAGACGTAGGTAACAAGGATGCTCAAGGAAATCCACTGCTAATGACAATGTCTGATCTTGGTATTACAACAGGAGGATATGAGACCAAAGGCAAGTTGATTCTGGATGCAGATAAATTGCGTGCAGCAATTGATAAGGACCCGGATGTGGTATCCAAATTTTTTGGTACACGGGATGCAAGTACCCAGCTGACCAATAATTATACCCAGCAGGATGGAATTATTGCTAAACTTAAAAAAGTCGGTAATGTTTCATTGCAAAGAATGGCAGAGACTGCCGGTACGTCACGCGTTAGTTCTGATCTGACATCCACTTTTATCGCTAATAGTACGATCGGAGAACAACTGAATAGTTTGGACCGTCGTGTTAGTGATATGACTGCCCGTCTGAATCGATTGGAAACCAATTACTATAAGAAATTTACTGCAATGGAAACTGCCATTAATAAATATAACAGCACATCATCAAGCCTGGCGGGCATGTGATAACCCAAGGAGGGACATAAATTGATTAAATCACCATATCAGAAATACCAGCAAACTCAAGCACAGACGGCATCTAAACCCAAATTGCTTATTATGCTGTATGATGGAGCCATTCGCTTTGTACGTGCAGGCATTGAAGGTATTGAAGAACGTGATTATGGCAAAGCCAATACCAATCTTTGTAAAGCACAGGCAATTGTTCATGAACTGGTCTCTGCATTAAACTTTGATTATCCAATTGCGAATGATCTGGTTACTATTTATGATTACAGTCTTCGCTTGCTGATTGAAGCTAATGTGAAAAAAGATGCTGCACCTGCACGTGAAGTATTGGAGCATTTGTCCGAACTGAGAGAAGCCTGGGTAGAAGCAAGTAAAATGCAAATAGCTGTTGGTGAAGTATAATGCCAGCTGAAATCATACAATCTTTGCTGAACCAGATGAATGAACTGACTACAGAAGCTCTTCATCAACTGCATGAAATGACAGAGGAACAGTTCGAGGACTTTGCGACAAAGCGTGAGCTTCTTACACAGAAGCTTGAAGGGTACCGTAATGATATTACAGACGGACATCGTGTTCAGATTGCAACGCTGCTTGATAGTGATCCAATTATTCTGCAGCGGATGACTTTTCTCAAAGATGAGGCTGGCAAGTGGCTGGAGCGCAAAGGGACAGTACGTACACAGCAAAATGCCTACCAGCATGCTTATGCCGGAGATAGTCTGTTCGTTGATCACCGCAAGTAAACATGAAAATTCAGCTGTATTTTGGAGAACCTCATCCGGATCAAGGATGAGGTTTTGTTATTTATTTTGTGAAATAAGAGTATTCATTTCATAAATGCGCAAACCGATATAATATGTAATAAATACTTTATAGAATGGTGGTATTTTTTTGTCACATTTACAGGCAAATACACAGATACTGCAGGCTCGTTTTCCTCATGCTTTCAACAAGGTGATGGAAATGAAAAGGCAGAATGCTTCTATAGATTCAAATCATGATTTTAAGGAAGCGTTCGAACGGGATCATAATTGGCTTAAAGCTGTTGAAGGATTAATGGGAGAATGCAAGATTGTGTTTGTATATGGATTCGAAAGGGGACTTAGTGTAGCGGACTTATTGGAATTGTATCCGGATCGTTGGTTGTTTATCTATGAGCCGGACGAGCGATTGTTTTATAAAGCAGTACAGGAATATGATCTGCGTCCATTATTGCAGCATCCCAATTTATACTTTTTCTCGCTGGGCAGTTCACAGCTGAAAATGTTGTTTCATATGGTATGCAGTTATATGCAGCAGGAAATGGTGTTTGTTGCTCAGCGTAAGTATCTAGAGAGTGAAGATGGAAAATTGGAAGAAATCCGGAAACAATTCGATGATTATCGCAGCAGCTTTTACTCCAACAAGCATACAGAACATTTTTTCCGTGAAGATTGGACACGCAACTATTTGTATCATCTGGCTGAAGGATTAACATCTCCTTTCATTGAGGAAATGGTGTATACCTGTAAAGATACAACGGCTATTGTAGTCTCATCAGGTCCTTCTTTGCAGGAAGATATTGAATGGGTTCGTAAGCTTCATCCGCATACTCTGGTCATTGCGGTAGGTTCCAGCATTCAAGCGCTTGTCAAACACGGAATCAAACCGCATGTAGCAGTAATTATGGATGGACATCCGGTCAATAACAAAATCTTTTCTACACCCGAGACACTTAGTGCTCCACTAGTATATACGAGCTCATCCTATCATGAAATTTCGGAACGAAAAAAAGATGAAAAAATTTATGGGATTATGAAAAATGATGAGTTATCTCAATATTTTCTGGGTTTGAACCAAGAAGATGTATTAATGATTCCAACTGCGACGGTAGCAGGTAATGGGATACAGGTAGCAGCCATTTTGGGTGCCAAGCGTATTTTGCTGGCAGGGCAGGATTTATCTTTCCCTAACAATCAGTTTTATACGGATGGAGTTGCTCACTTTGCAAGTGAAACCACTGATCAAAAGGTGCAAAGGGCAACCCAAACTGTACTCAATGTAAAAGGTGGATACAATGCGACAGAAGACAGCTTCTTATTTATGAAAGACGCATTGGAAGGTCTGATTGCATCCTTGCCGGAAATCCAGTTTGTAAATACAACTCGTCATGGCGCAGCGATTGAAGGGGCTCCTTTCCAGCCGATTGATACTTTTTATGAAGAGTTAAAACAGGAGTCGGTAGATCCGAATGTAATCTCCAATTGGTTGAAAGAAAATAACCATCAGGTCAATATGGAGCATGCGGAGCAATTAAAGCAGCGTATGGAAAATTATGTGTATGATCTTACCCAGGTCCAAATGGAAGTAAAGTTGGTCGAAAAACAGCTGGGCAAAGTGCGTGAACTCAGTCGTACCAAGCCGGTTAAAGCGCAAAAAACGATTGAGGAAGTCGAAAGATTATGGGGAATCATTGCGAATCGTCCTTGGTTCGCACCGGTGTTGGAGACGATTATTCCTTTGGAGGTGGCCCGCTTTGATCAGGTGCTACCAAGTGTTGTAACAGAGCAGACTATAACGAAAAAAGCCGATTTGATTCATGAACATCTGGGCAAGTTATTAAAGGATATCACCAATATAATTCCAACGATGGAAAAAATGGTGCTCGAGTCAATTTCCCGTATTGATCATATTATGAATTCCAATATGGAGATCGGGTAAGTATATTTTTTATTATAAACCTACTCAGATTCATAGCCATGTAAAATACGGTCCCACGGAGGTAGCCTATGTTCAAGGATAAAGTAGTGCTTATTACAGGAGGTACAGGATCTATCGGGAGTGAGATTGTTAGAAATATTCTCTCTCACCGCCCGAAAGCTGTACGGATTTACAGCAGGGATGAAAGCAAGCAGTTTGCTTTGCAGCATGAATTAAAAGAATACGATAATGTTCGCTATCTGATTGGAGATATTCGTGATCAGAAACGGTTGAATTATGCGATGGAGGATGTGAACTATATCTTCCATGCAGCTGCTCTCAAACATGTACCTGCCTGTGAGTACAATCCGATGGAAGCTGTTAAAACAAATGTGATGGGTGTCCAAAACATTATTGAAAGTGCGATTGAAAACCATGTTGAAAAAGTTATAGCGATCAGTACGGATAAGGTTGTTAATCCTACCAATACGATGGGAGCGACCAAGCTCCTTTCTGAGAAGCTGATTTCTGCAGCCAACCTGTATAAAGGAAGTCGGGGCACTGTATTTGCATGTGTACGCTTCGGCAATGTTATGGGTTCGCGTGGATCTGTAATTCCACTGTTTCGTGATCAGATTGCCAAAGGACAGCCATTGACCATCACTCACAAAGAGATGACCCGTTTTATGATGTCCATTCCTCAAGCAGCCCAGCTGGTTATCGATGCAGCCCAGTATTCGCAGGGGGGAGAAGTATTTGTGCTCAAAATGCCGATTCTTAAAATCTCAGATCTGGCACAGTGTCTGATTGAATCTTATGAAAAAGCAGCCCGGCGCCCGTATGCTGGTAAAGTTATAGAATCCGGTATCCGTCCAGGAGAAAAGCTGTATGAAGAGCTTATGACGCTGGATGAATCAGAACGTGCGCTGGAAAGTGAAAGCATGTATCTAATTCCCTCTCCATTCAATCCGGTCAATCAGGTATATGAAGGATTCAGTAAAGCCAAGCATCAGGAATATTCGTCCCATACTGCTCCCCAATTATTTATGCCGGAAATCCGTGAATTGATTGAAAGAAATAATTTGGGATTTGAGAAAGGAATGCTAATATGATTCGAGAAGCAGGATGTCTGGCTATCATTCCTGCACGAGGCGGATCCAAAGGATTGCCAGGTAAGAACGTTGCAATGCTGGGTGGCAAACCGATGATTCAGCATACAATCGAAGCTGCTCTAAACAGTGAATGTGTGGCAGAAGTGGTTGTATCGACAGATAGTACTAAAATTGCAGAAGTATCCCTTCATGCAGGCGCTGCGGTTCCTTTTATACGTCCGGCGGAACTCGCTACAGATGAAGCCAAAAGCATCGATGTACTTATTCATGCGGTTCATTATTATGAACAGGAGCAGCAGCGCTCCTTTGAATATATTATGCTGCTGCAGCCGACTTCACCACTTCGTACAACAAAAGATATTGAACAGGCTTTTTCCATTTTTCAGAGTCATCAGGCAGATTCCCTGCAAAGTGTAACTTCTTCTCATACTCATCCTTACTTGCTGCGGACGTTCACGAATGAACAGTTAAAACCTTATTTGAAAGAGGAATCTTCTCATTTGCGCAGACAGGAACTTGAGGACATTTATGTACTGAATGGAGCCATTTATATTATGAATCGCAGCTTGTTGATGGATCGGTATCGTATTGTTGGCGAGCATAATTGCGGTTATGTTATGCCAAAGGAACGTTCGATTGATATTGATAATGAGCTGGATCTGAAATTTGCTCAGTTGATCTGGGACGAATACAATAATTAAATTCATTATTCTACTCGGGAGATGTATTTTAGTTTACTAATACGGAGGTGTAATGATGTCAGTAAGCAGCCTTTTTTCGGATGAACGTACTCCAATCTATATTATTGCCGAGATAGGTGTAAATCATAATGGCTCTCTGGAGCGGGCTATGCAATGCATAGATGCGGCGGTTGCATGCGGAGCCAACGCTGTTAAGTTCCAGACTTTTAAAAGTGAAAAGCTGGTCACTCAACAGGCGCAAAAAGCGGATTACCAGAATAAAAATACAGCCTCCACGGAAAGCCAGTTGGACATGCTCAAAAAACTGGAATTGCGTTTTGAGGACTTTGTAACGTTAAAAGATTATTGTGCAGAGAAGTCAATTGATTTCATGTCCACTCCATTTGATGATGAGAGCGCTGAATTTCTTGACTCTATTAAAGTTGATGCGTTTAAAATCGGATCAGGTGATATGAATAACATCCCGTTTCTGCAAAAAATTAATCAATATCGGCGGCCGGTTCTGCTGTCGACTGGAATGTCTGAACTAGATGAAATTCGTGAGCCACTGACAGCACTTGAGAACTGTCCGGTGATTCTGCTGCATTGTACTTCTGATTATCCAGCGCCGTTGGAAGATGTTAATTTGAGAGCTATTCGTACTATGGCGTACACTTATGGAAAAATCATCGGATACTCTGACCATACGGAAGGAATTGAAGTGACAGTAGCAGCGGTAGCACTGGGTGCACGTGTGATCGAGAAGCATTTTACACTGGATCGCAATCTGCCTGGACCTGATCATAAGGCTTCTCTGGAACCAAAACAGTTTGCTGCACTCGTAAAAGCTGTACGCGGTATTGAACAAGCGCTTGGAGACGGAGTAAAACGCTGCATGCCGTCAGAAAAAAACACCAAAGCTGTGGCGCGTAAAAGTTTGGTGCTGACAGTAGATAAGCATGCTGGAGACATACTGACCGAAGCCGATATATCGGTAAAGCGTCCAGGAACGGGAATTGAACCGAAATTTTATAGTCAATTTATTGGTAAGACATTGACCAGAAATCTGAAACAAGACCAAATGCTGACCTGGGAAGATATCCAATGATCAAAATACTTGTTATCACAGGGACCCGGGCGGATTATGGCATTTATTACCCTATTCTCAAAGCGATTGAACAAACAGAAAATATGGAGCTGAATCTCCTGGTGACCGGGATGCATTTGTCCCCACAGTACGGCTATACAATTGATCATATCCGGAAAGATGGATTTACGATTGCTGCACAGGTGGATTGTTTACTGCAAGGATCTACTCATGCAAATATGGCAAAATCTGTAGGGCTTGCTTTGATGGGAATGACGCAGGCTTTTGAAATGATTATGCCAGATCGAGTACTTATTCTGGGAGATCGCGGAGAAATGCTGGCTGCTGCAATTGCGGCTTCGCATATGAATATACCGTTATTCCATCTGCATGGTGGAGAAGTATCGGGTACCATTGATGAATCAGTCCGTCATGCAATCAGTAAGCTGGCTCATATTCATCTTGCAGCAACAGAGGGGAGCAGACAGCGTCTGCTGCGTATGGGGGAAGATGACTGGCGTATTCACGTAGTGGGTGCACCAAGAATTGAGACAATGATAAATACAGTTCTGCCTGAGCTGAATGAAGTAAAACATAGATATGGACTGGATGCGGTCCAGGAATACATTATATTCATCTATCATCCGGTAACGACAGAACAGGCTGATCAATTGGAACTTGCACGTATGCTGAAAGTACTGCTGAATACTGGAAAAGATATCGTCTGTGTAATGCCCAATGCAGATGCTGGTACAGAAACGATTATGCAAGTATATGAACCGATGCTGGTACATTCCAACTTTCATCCGATCACAAGCTTTAGGCAGCTGGATTATCTGACCATGTTAAAAGGGGCAGCAGTATTGGCTGGTAATTCATCGTCAGGCATCATTGAAGCGGCATCCTTTCATATCCCTGTCATTAATATCGGCAGCCGTCAAGGAGCAAGGGAACGTTCCGCCAATGTAATCGATATTGCAGCAAGGGCGGATGATCTAAGCCAGGCTTTATCGAAGGCTCTGTCTAATCCTTTCCGTGAGCTTGTTCGTTCCGAAAAGAATGTATATGAACAGCCGGGTACAAGTGACCGTATAGTGAAATGTTTACAAACCTATGGCAAATCGGAAAAGCTGATCCAGAAAGTGATTACTTATTAAGGGGTGCAAGCAGCAGATGGATTATATTCTCTATGGAGCTGGCGGGCATGCCAAAGTGATCGTTGATATTGTTCGGGCACAGGGCGGGCATATTATCGGATTAATGGATGATCATCAAACCGGTGAATGGCAGGGCATACCCATACTGGGTGGTATGAATAAGATGCCACAGATTCTGGCCGGGTATCCAGAAGCATTATGGCTGATAGCAATCGGTGATAACCGTGTGCGTAGAATGCTTACCGAACAGCTAGGTCGTTTTAATGTGCGCTGGGGCACAGCCATTCATCCAGATGCAATTATTGGTTCCGGCACCGTAATTGGAGAGGGAAGCGTGCTAATGCCACGTGTGGTAATAAACGCAGATACTGTTATTGGTAAGCATGTCATTATTAATACTGCTGCGACTGTGGATCATGATAATCGGATTGCCGATTACGTACATTTGTCGCCAGGCGTACATACTGCTGGCAATGTCACTATTGATAAAGGGAGTCACATTGGCATTGCAGCGAGTCTAATCCCTGGTGTCAGTGTAGGATGCTACAGTATAATCGGCGCTTCTGCTTGTGTGGTGTACGATATTCCTGATCAGGTGCTGGCAGTAGGCTGTCCCGCAAAAATTATTAGAAATTTAGAGTAAAGGGTGAGCAGCAATGTCTGAACGTTCCCGGATTTATCTCTCTTCTCCGCATATGAGCGGACTGGAACAACAGTATATTACGGAAGCATTTGATACAAATTGGATCGCTCCGCTGGGCAAAAATGTCGATAGGTTTGAAGCAGAGGTTGCTGATTATGTAGGGAGTGCTGGAGCTGTAGCGCTCAGCTCAGGTACAGCAGCCATTCATCTGGCACTAATTTTATTGGACGTAGGAAAGAATGATATTGTTTTCTGCTCTTCCTTTACGTTTGTTGCAAGTGCTAACCCGATATTGTATCAGGGAGCTACACCTGTATTTATTGATTCGGAGCCTGAAACATGGAATATGTCTCCTGCAGCTCTGGAACGAGCAATCAAAGAATATGTAGCCAAAGGTCAGAAGCCTAAGGCAGTAGTTATTGTCAATTTGTATGGACAAAGTGCAGACTATCATAAATTGAAGCGCATTTGTGATACTTATGAAGTGCCTATTGTGGAAGACGCTGCTGAATCGCTGGGAGCCACATATGATACAAAAATGACTGGTACTTTCGGAAAATTTGGAGTTTTCTCATTTAATGGCAATAAGATTATTACGACTTCCGGTGGTGGCATGCTGGTATCTAATGATGTTGCCGCTTTGGAAAAGGCAAGATTCTATGCAACCCAAGCTCGGGATCAGGCACGACATTATCAACATAGTGAAGTTGGCTATAACTATCGGTTAAGTAATGTGTTGGCAGGAATTGGTAGGGGACAACTGCAAGTTCTGAACGAAAGGATTAGCCAAAAAAGAGAAATATTTTTGCGTTACCAAAGAGAACTATCCAAAATCCAGGGTATAAGTTTCATGCCTGAATCAGACATGGGCAGTACTACCCGATGGTTAACTGCTATGGTACTTGATCCCCAGTATATTTCAGTTTCGGTTACTGACATTATTGTACATTTGGAAAAACTGAATATAGAATCCCGCCCTGTATGGAAGCCATTGCATATGCAACCGTTATTTAGTACGTTTAGTTATTATGCTCATGAGGAAAATGCGGATGTAAGTGGAAACTTATTTGAAAGAGGAATTTGTTTGCCCTCAGATACCAATATGACTGAGGAAGATCAAAAATTATGTATTGAAGAGATTGTAAAAGTACTCAAGTAATTTATTAGTATACTTGTAGTACAAATTCTTTAGAGTTATTTGTTCATTTCCAACTCCTCTTTGGCAGTATGTTGTAGAGCACTGCCCAGCAGTGCTCCTAATGCAGTATTCATCTATTTATATAATTAAAATTGTAAGGGGTAGAGCGATGACCATTCCTAAAATTATTATGTATAAAGGACAAAGCCAGTATGATGTACTTCGTTACTTTGTAGACGACTTGGCAGAAGGATTTAGAGAATATAATTATGATGTAATTATTATCGATCTTGTTAAAGGGAAACAGGCTCTTATAGAGTTGTTTGAAATACTGCAAGAAGGCCAAGTATTTTTTATTTTTTCTTTTAATGGGATTGGAAGTGATATCACACTGAGTGAAGGAAGACGGTTACACGAACAGATTGATATACCCTTTTTTTCTTTCTTTGTTGATCATCCTATTTATCATGTACAGCGATTACGCAAGCAAGATAAATCATCAAAAAACAATCAGCATATGTATTCATTCTTAGATTTTAACCAAGCCACATTTGCTAAGGATCATTTAATGAATAGCAGTACAGCAATTGCTTTGCCTCATGCTGCAAGTCACATTAATGGACCAGATCTAGAGTTGAAAGCAGTCAAGGATAGAGAGATTGATATGTTTATGCCTGGAGGATATGGAGATCCAGAAGAGACACGGGAAATGTGGAAAGATTGGAGTTCGCCACTTGCCAATATGATGGAGCAAGTAATAGAGTGTGCTTTAGCATACCCATCCCATACTTTGCAGCAGTCATTCGAACAAGTTTTATCTAGCAAAGGGTTTCTTTTTGATACCTTTTACAATGATAAATCCTATGAGTTCTTGCGGATAGCAGATACATATTTGAGAAGGAGATTTCGACACGATCTCGTGCTGGCTCTCAAGAATGAAAATATATTTGTTGCCGGGAACGGATGGGAAAAATTCAAGAATGCCAAACAGAAGATTAGAATTTCGCCGGCTCTTCCCTATCCTGAGATGCTGCGAACTATGCAAAATTCGAAATTGGTCGTCAATGCTTTTTCTACTTATAATCAATATTCACATGAAAGAGTGTTCGATACGGCAGCAGCTGGTGCTGTTTCAATGACATTACCTTCGCCTTATTTTGAGAATACTTTTAAAGCAGGTGAAAATATATTATTTTTTAAAGATATTGAAGATGCTGCACAAGTGGCAAGTAAATCTCTAGCTGCCCCAGATTCTCTTCAAAATATCGCTGATAATGGTCGTTCTCTTGTTTTAACAGGTCATCAGTGGAGACACCGGGCTGCGAACATATTGGAAGCTGTATTTATTCATACGAACCTAGTGGGTTGACCAGCTTAAACATATATTTCAACAGTTCTTTAAGCTATTTGCTTTTGAGAGGCAACAGGAATGTTGAATACTGAACTTAGCATAATCAAGGTGCCAGCATATTGTAATAGTTTTAGCTGGTTCTACTTTAAGCAACCAGGGTAAAAATTAATGGTTATTGCAATCCATAAATAAATACATGATATACCTTTTTTATGTAATAAAATTACAATAAAACCTTTTCTTTTCCAATTGACATTTTCCAACCAGAGATGGTATATTCAGAAATGTAAGCGAAGCTTATTTATTTGATAACGAAGGGAATGTTATTGCATGCAAGGTAAAGTAAAATGGTTTAACGCAGAAAAAGGTTACGGCTTCATCGAGACAGAAGAAGGCGGAGACGTATTTGTACACTTTTCCGCAATCCAGTCCGAAGGTTTCAAGACGCTTGAAGAAGGCCAATCCGTAGAATTCGACATTGTCGAAGGCGCGCGTGGACCTCAAGCAGCTAACGTTATCAAATTATAATCATCCCTTGGCGCATGCCGACCTTACATAGGTAATTCTGATGGTTACATTTGAACAATTAGCTAAGACTCCGGTAGATTCCGGGGTCTTTTTCAGTATGTACGGCTTGTTCCAATATCGGTATACATAGACGACAATCAGCAATAAAAGTTGCTTGCCAATACCCGTTTTCCGGCCTATTCAATCCAGCCAAAACAGGTTAAGAACAAAGCAGAACCATCTTTTGCCGACTGCACAATCTTACACAATATACACATTCCATATGGGTACAGTCAGTGAATATAAACAGGCGTTTCTGTGCCTACTGTCATCCATGCTATCGCAACAATATTCCGGCTTGTAATGAGCTTGAACAGACGCTGTAGCAGTCGGTCATCAATTTTCTATAAATCACAGCTTCTTTCCTTTAACGCTCCTTTTACTTGCCGCTAACATCTATGTTATAATTCCCTAAAGGAGGAATGCTCTATGAATTTTGCTATTCGAGGTCAACACTTTGATGTCACAGATGCTATTAAAGATTATGTGGACAAAAAGCTTAACAGACTTGAAAGGTACTTCGATTCACCTCCCGTATCCGACGGTATGGTTACACTAAGTTCCAATCGCGGACGCTTTACCGTTGAGGTTACAATTCCTCTCCCCGGCCTGCTGTTGCGTGCTGAGGATCGCAGCGAAGATATGTACGCTTCTATCGACTCTGTTGTCGACAAACTGGAGCGTCAGATCCGCAAGCACAAAACAAAGCTGAACCGGAAATTCCGTCAAAATGACGAAAATCTGAAGTCATTCTTCGTAGAAGATCCAACTGCGGCTTCTCTCGCAGTAGATGAAGATGCAGACGTGGAAGTGGAAAGCGATGAATTCGAAATCGTCCGTAACAAACGCTTCCTCCTGAAGCCGATGGACGTTGAAGAAGCCATTCTGCAAATGAATCTGATCGGGCATACATTCTTTGTATTCTCGAACATTAACAGCCAGCAGGTCAATGTGGTCTACCGTCGTGATGATGGTAAATACGGCCTGATTGAACAAGAATAATATACGTAAATGTAATAGAGCCTCGTCCAACCGGACGGGGCTTTTTAGCGGCCTGATCATGCAGGTACAGGCTGGCACGGAATACAGCCTGGCCGCCGTGAAAGAAGTGCAATCCTGCCCAAAGTGGAGTATACTATATAGAGTGTTCCAAGCGCTGATGCATCCTGCAGAACAGCCTTGCAGCCTGCATACACAGCGGCAGACCCCGGCTTAACTGTTCAGTCATGGCCGATCTGATCCGTATCACCGACATAATGAAACATTTTTGCTTTTTATACGTATAAGTATACGCAGTATTATTCACAGTAATGAATACCATATGGATACAGCCAGGCACGGGATATATTTATCTTGTGTCCTATTGAACTTGATTGTTGTAGCCTACACCTTATGAAATGCAAGACCTGATCAAAAGACGGCTTGTGCACGTTGAAGTAAGTTTACGATTCAGCGTTCGAAACTTGAAACGCAATTTCCAATAAAAGCGATTCTTATAAAGCAAAATATATTGCTGCATCATTATATGATTTTGCCTCCGGAAATAGCCGATTTGTTGCGGCATTTACCTGAAACTGGTACAATTTATTGCAACTGAGGTTATTGAATAATCCCCCGGAAGCGTCGTGTAATTTCCATTTATTCAATAATCCATCTCTGTTTAGCGCGAAAGGGGTTAACCATGCTAGGTATCGTTAAGAAAATATTTGGTGACACAAATGAGCGTGATGTTAAACGAATTATGAAGACGGTTGACATCATCAACAATATGGAAAAGGAATTTGAAGCACTTTCCCACGATGAACTTCAGGGGAAAACCGCTGAATTCCGCGAACGTCTGGAAAAAGGTGAAACGCTTGAACAGCTGCTTCCCGAAGCTTTTGCCACTGTGCGTGAAGCTTCGAAACGTCAGCTGGGCATGCGTCATTTTGACGTACAGCTGGTCGGCGGTATTGCTCTTCACGAAGGAAAAATTGCCGAGATGAGAACAGGTGAAGGTAAAACGCTGGTAGGTACGCTGCCGGTCTACCTGAACGCACTCGAAGGCAAAGGCGCCCACGTCGTTACGGTCAATGATTATCTGGCCAAACGGGATAGCCTGCAAATGGGTCGTATCTACAACTATCTGGGCATGGAAGTCGGTGTTAACCTCAGCGGTATGAAGCATGAGGAGAAACAGGCTGCTTATGCCTGCGATATTACGTACGGTACAAACAATGAGTTTGGATTTGACTATCTGCGTGACAACATGGTGCTGTACAAAGAACAGATGGTACAGCGTCCGCTGCACTTCTGTATCATTGATGAAGTCGATTCCATTCTGATCGATGAAGCCCGTACACCACTGATCATCTCCGGTCAGGCACAGAAATCGACCGAACTGTATTTTGCAGCTGACCGTTTTGTGAAAAGCCTCAAGGCTGAAGATGATTACACCGTCGATATCAAAGTAAAATCCGTAGCTCTGACTGAAGCAGGCGTTGAAAAGGCCGAGAACTTCTTTGGTCTGGAGAACCTGTATGATAATAGCAATGTAACGATTAACCATCACGTGGTACAGGCGCTCAAAGCGAATGCTATCATGCACCGTGATGTGGATTATGTCGTAGCCGATGGTGAAGTTCTGATCGTCGATGAATTTACCGGACGTCTGATGGCCGGCCGTCGTTACAGCGATGGTCTGCACCAGGCAATCGAAGCCAAGGAAAACCTCGATGTACAAAATGAAAGCATGACGCTGGCAACGATCACGTTCCAGAACTACTTCCGTATGTACAAAAAGCTGGCAGGTATGACCGGTACAGCAAAAACCGAGGAAGAAGAGTTCAAAAAAATCTATGGTCTCGAAGTACTGCAGGTTCCAACGAACCGCGTGAATCAGCGTCAGGATGCTCCGGACGTTGTATACAAGAGCGTACAAAGCAAGTTCCGTGCTGTCGTCGATGAGATTGTACGTCGTCATGAGAAAAACCAGCCGGTACTGGTCGGTACAGTCTCCATCGAGAACTCGGAGCTGTTGTCCGAAATGCTGAAACGCAAAGGCATCAAACACCAGGTACTGAATGCCAAGTACCACGCCGAAGAAGCGGAAATTATCTCCCGTGCCGGTCAGCCGGGGACGGTAACGATCGCTACCAATATGGCCGGTCGCGGTACGGATATCATTCTGGGTGAAGGCGTCGCGGAAGTGGGCGGTCTGCACATTATCGGTACAGAGCGTCACGAATCCCGCCGGATCGATAACCAGCTGCGCGGTCGTGCCGGTCGTCAGGGTGACCCGGGTTCTACCCAGTTCTACCTGTCACTGGGCGATGAGTTGATGAAGCGCTTTGGTGCGGATAATGTCATGAATATGATGGAAAAGCTGGGCTTTGAAGAAGACCAGCCGATCGAGAGCCGGATGATTACGCGTGCGGTTGAATCTGCACAGCGCCGCGTCGAAGGCAGTAACTTTGATATGCGTAAAATCGTCCTGCAGTATGATGATGTGATGAACAAGCAGCGTGAAATCATCTACAAACAGCGTCGTGAAGTGCTGGAATCGGCGAATATCCGTGAGGTTGTTCTGCAGATGATCAAGCCTTGTATCGAACGTGTGGTTGAAGTTCACTGTAATGATGATATTCCGGAAAACTGGGAACTGCAGGAAGTGGCAGACTATGTAAACAACAACTTCCTGATTGAGAATACCGTAGATGAGTCCGAGCTGCATGAGAAAGAAAAAGAAGAGATGGTCAACTACCTCTTCGAGCGTGTGGAACTGCGTTATCTGCAGCGTGAAAAGGAAATCGGGGAAGAAACAATCCGCGAATTCGAGAAAGTGGTTGTTCTGCGTGCGGTTGACCGTAAATGGATGGACCATATCGATGCGATGGAACAGCTCCGTCAGGGTATCCACCTGCGTGCATACGGTGGTACCGATCCACTGCGTGAATACCAGTTTGAAGGCTTTGAAATGTTCAATCAGATGGTGGCAGACATCCAAGAGGAAGTTGCCGGCTATGTAATGAGAGCACAGATCCAGAGCCAAAGCCAGCAGGAACGTCAGGCGGTTGTGGATACAAGCAAAGTCAGTACCAACAGCTCCGAAGCGGCAGAGAAACGTCCTTCCCGTGAAGAACGCCGTCGCAGACGCAGATAATTAAGGTTATCGAACCAGGCAGCAGAGGATACCGGGAGACACTCACCATGGTTGTGGGTGTCTTTTCTCGGATAAAGGAATCGTATACTAACGAAGAGGTGAATGTTCATGATCGAACCGAATGTAAAGCATGATCTGCGTGAAATGGCTCAAAAATTATCCAACCTTAGGGGGTCTCTTTGACTTAGATCTCAAAAATGAAATGATCGGTAACTTTGAGGTGAAAATGTCGGCTCCGGATTTCTGGGATGACAATGAATCGGCTCAAGAGGTCATTGCAGAGATGAATGCGGTCAAAGGATCGGTAGACCAGTACAACAAACTGCAGCAGGAATATGACGATATCAGCCTGATGGCTGAACTGGCCGACGAGGAAAACGATGAAGAACTGGCACAGGAAGTCACTTCCGGCGTACAGGCGCTGGTCAAAAAGCTGGAAGAGTTCGAACTGCAGCTGCTGCTCAATGAGCCGTATGACAAGCTGAATGCGATTCTGGAACTTCATCCGGGTGCAGGCGGCACGGAATCCCAGGACTGGGGCTCCATGCTGCTGCGGATGTATACACGCTGGGCAGAGAAGAGCGGCTTCAAGGTGGAAGTAATGGATTATCTGCCAGGCGATGAAGCAGGGATTAAGAGCGTTACTCTGCTGATCAAAGGTTATAATGCCTACGGCTACCTGAAAGCGGAAAAAGGAGTACACCGTCTGGTGCGTATTTCTCCATTCGACTCTTCGGGCCGTCGTCATACGTCTTTTGTATCCTGTGATGTGGTACCCGAGATTACCAATGATACCGAGATCGAGATTCGTACGGAAGATCTAAAAGTGGATACGTACCGTGCCAGCGGCGCGGGCGGTCAGCATATCAATACGACTGACTCTGCTGTCCGGATTACGCATTTGCCATCCGGCGTAGTCGTCAGCTGTCAGACCGAACGTTCCCAGATCAAAAACCGTGAGCGTGCAATGACGATGCTGCGTTCTAAATTGTATGAACGCAAAATCGAAGAAGAACGCAAACAACTGGATGAAATCCGTGGTGAGCAATCCGAGATTGCCTGGGGCAGCCAAATTCGCTCCTATGTATTCCATCCGTACAGCATGGTCAAAGACCATCGTACCCAGGTGGAGACAGGTAATATTGGAGCGGTAATGGACGGGGACCTGGATCCATTTATCGATGGATATCTGCGCAGCCAGCTGAAAGTGGAAGTGGATCAGTAAGAATATTACAACAATCATATTCCAATAGTATGGACAGAGTTGTACTAAATATAGAGACCTTCATGCCTTATGGATGAAGGTCTTTTTTGGTGTGTTGGATTTTTGATATATTGATTTTTTGGGTACATGGATGATGTATTTTTGTGCATTTACACAGATGCGGTGGCCCGGTCCCGGATTAAAGTGTCACCTATTTGCCGCATGTTCTTTCAGAAATAAACAATATGCACTACAATAAAAAACGCAACAGAAATATGTATTCCGGATGAGGGATATGATCTGTAAGGGTTGTTCGGCAACTGATGCAAATTTGATAGGGTACAGGTGAATAAATAATATGACAACAACATCTTCTCAGACCAATTCACGCAGGAGGAAACCGCCGATTATTCCGCTGACCGGTCCGCTGCGCAATAGCTGGGATGCCGCTCTGATCGTGATCGGAGCCTGTATTATGGCACTGGCGTTTAATTTATTTTTGCTGCCCAATCATATCGCTTCCGGCGGAGTAGCGGGGATATCGATTATTGCTTCAGAGATTATGGGGATTGAGCCGGCGTATACGCAGTGGGTATTTAATATTCCGCTGTTTGTGGCAGGATATCTGCTGCTGGGACATCAGGCGAGCATAAGGTCACTGCTGGGTACAATTGTACTGCCGATGTTTATTTATTTGACGCGTGATCTGCCTGCACCTACCACCAATCCACTGCTGGGTGCATTATATGGTGGTATTGGTGTAGGTCTGGGTCTTGGCATCGTCTTTCGCGGCCGGGGATCGACAGGCGGGATGGCAATCCTGGCGCAGATTATACACAAGCTGACCGGTTTTAGCATGTCATTCTGTGTAATTCTAACGGATGGTACGGTCATTCTGCTGGCCGGTCTGCTGCTCAAGCCGGAGCAGGCATTATATGCACTGATCGGTCTGTTTGTAACGAGTAAAATGATCGATGCAGTCGAGTTGGGATTCAGCAACTCGAAAGTGGCCTATATTATCTCAGAGGAAGTCGAGCCGATGCGGCTGGCGATTTTGAATGACCTCGATCGCGGACTGACCAAACTGAATGCAGAAGGCGGCTATACAGGAGACGAACGAACTGTATTCATGGTCGTTGTCGGGCAAAATGAAGCAAGCCGGCTGAAAACGATCGTCCGTGCGGTAGATCCGGACGCTTTTGTTATTATCAGTAATGCACATGAAGTGTTGGGCAAAGGGTTCAAGCTGCCTGGATAAGGCTGAGTATGTGCTTGAAACCAAAGGGAGCAAACAAAAGGTAAGAATAGAGAAGTAAGAGTAAAAAACGAAAAAGAAAATAAGAAGTATAAATAATAATAAAAGCGTGCTGCCGGGTAGGAAGATTACCGGGCAGCACGCTTTTTGGCGCTTCGATGAGAGAAGTGTGAAGGTAAGTAGAAAAAAACGTACAACCATACAACCATGCATATAAGGAAAATTAACAGGAAATGAAAGTCGATACATCTGTAAATATAATGTTACATATGCATATGTGCTTATATTTTCACTAAAGTAGCTACTAAATGAGGAAAATACAAGCGATCAATTTAAACCAAATAAGGACAAAACACCCAATATTGAAAAGAAAAGAATAAAGCTGGGAAGATCAGGTTATTATTAATCATGGCACTTTGCCTGCTGCGCGCAGTCATTCGTAATGAAGGTTGTATTTATATTACATCGGATGTATAATAATACACATCTTATATTCGGAAATGCAAAGGCCAAGAATGTGCCGAACAGGAGGAATTGAGCTTGAGTTCAGTTAAAACAAGAGTAGCGATTGTAGGTTCCACCGGCTATGGCGGGGTGGAACTGATTCGTTTTTTGCAGCATCATCCGGAGGTGGAGATTACTTCAGTCATCTCGGCTTCAAGCAGCGGTAAGCCGATGTCCGATCAGTTCCCCCATCTGAGCGGTGTAATGGACATGGAACTGGATGGAGTGGATGCGGCTGAGACGGCGCAAAAGGCGGATATTGTTTTTCTGGCTACACCATCGGGAGTAAGCAGCAAGCTGGTTCCCCAGTATGCCGAAGCAGGTCTGCGGGTCATTGACCTGTCCGGGGATTACCGGATCAAGGACAGCGCAACCTATGAACAGTGGTACAAGCATGATGCACCGGAAGCATCCTATCTCGAAGAAGCGGTCTATGGATTGTGTGAATGGAAAGGCAATGACGTACACGGCAAGCGCCTGATCTCCAATCCGGGCTGTTACCCGACAGCGACATTGCTGGGCCTGCTGCCTGGAGTGGAAGCAGGCTGGCTGGCGGCAGACAGCATCATTATTGATGCCAAGTCCGGCGTATCCGGCGCAGGTCGCGGCACAAGCCTGTCTTCGCATTATGCGGAAATGAACGAGAACTTCAAAGCTTATAAAATTAATAAACATCAGCATATTCCCGAGATTGAGCAGGTGCTTGGCAAAGCCGCCGGTCAGCCGGTAACTGTCACCTTTACTACCCATCTCGTACCGATGACACGGGGAATTATGAGTACGATGTATGGAACAGCGGTAGGCAGTCATTCGGAAGAAGAATGGATTGAGCTGTATCGTGAATATTATCGGGGTCGTCCATTTGTACGTATCCGCAAGCAGGGACAGTGGCCTTCCACCAAGGAAGTGGCCGGTTCCAACTACTGTGATATCGGGTTTGCATTGGACGAACGTACAGGCCGGATGACAATTATCTCAGTAATCGACAACCTGGTCAAAGGAGCCGCCGGTCAGGCTATCCAGAATATGAACCGAATGCTGGGCTGGGCGGAGAACACCGGGCTGAATATGCTGCCTGTATATCCTTAATCATTTTTATTCGGAAGAATTATTGAATGATATCGTGTGAAATTGCATATAAATGTACGCATACCTATACAGAATATACATTGCCGACGGAAAAGTAGGAGGAACTATCATGTCAGAATCTTGGTTTGAGCAGATTCCAAACGGAACTATCGTGACTCCGCAAGGATTTCAGGCTGGAGGTCTGCATTGCGGACTGAAAAAAACAGAGTGTAATGATCTTGGTGTTATTGTATGCGAGGTACCGGCAGCAGCGGCTGCTGTATATACAACGAATCTTTTTCAGGCGGCACCGCTTCAGGTGACCCGGCAGAGTCTGACGAACGGAACCCTTCGGGCTGTTGTGGTAAACAGCGGTAACGCCAATGCCTGTACCGGGCAGCAGGGCGAGCAGGATGCCTATACGATGCGTGCGGAGACGGCGAGACAGCTGGGAATCGCTGAAGAGGATGTGGCAGTAGCTTCTACCGGAGTCATCGGGGAACTGCTCAAGATGGACTGTGTCACCTCCGGCATTACCCGGCTGCCGGCAGCCATCGGCGGAGAGCCGGAACATGCGGAACAATTTTGCCGGGCGATTCTGACAACAGATCTGGTGAAAAAGGAAATTGGTGTGGCAGTACAGGTGAACGGCCGGCAGGTACATATTGCTGGAGCCGCCAAAGGGTCAGGCATGATCCACCCGAATATGGCGACGATGCTGGCATTTATGACGACAGATGCGGTCATTTCGGCGGAGAATCTGCAGCAGCTGCTGCGGACGACGACCGATCAGACCTTTAACATGATTACGGTGGATGGCGATACGAGCACCAATGACATGCTGGTAGCGATGGCCAGCGGCCTCGCCGGACACGAGGAGCTGACGCCGGAACATCCGGATTGGGAGGCATTTGCAGCGGGTTTCCGTCAGGTATGTGAATATCTGGCCAAGTCGATTGCCAAAGATGGCGAAGGAGCCACCAAGCTGGTTGAAGTTATTGTTAATGGAGCAGTAAGTGATCTGTCTGCGCGTGCCATTGCCAAAACCGTCATAGGTTCCAGCCTCGTGAAGTCTGCCATGTTCGGAGCCGATGCCAACTGGGGACGGGTCATTGCAGCTGTCGGACGTGCCGGTGAACCGGTGAATGTGAATACGGTGGATATCCGGCTCGGAGACATTGTAGTATTGACCGATTCCAGGCCGGTGCCATTTGACGAAGAAAGGGCCCTGCAGTATCTGCAGGGCGATACGGTGCAGATCGTGGTGGATCTGCATTATGGAGAAGGTCAGGCTCGGGCATGGGGCTGTGATTTGACGTATGACTATGTTCGTATTAACGCTGCCTACCGTACTTAATGGAAACAGGAGGAATATGATCATGACTGGAACTGCAGCAGACCGTACCTTTGTCATGAAGTGCGGTGGAAGTACACTGGCAGCACTGCCGGCATCTTTTTTTGAAGATTTGAAGCATATTCAGGAGTCGGGTACGACGCCGGTCATTGTACATGGCGGCGGCCCGGCCATTTCAGATAATCTGACCCGCTTGGGAATTGAGACGGAATTTGTCGGCGGCCTGCGCAAGACGACAGAGCAGGTGCTGGATGTAGTGGAAATGGTATTGTCCGGCAGCATCAACAAGCAGATCGTACGGCGTATTCAGGGCAGCCCAGCCAGAGCCATCGGCATCTCCGGTGTGGATGGCGGACTGATTCAGGCGCGTCCGGTGAGTAACTCGGCAGAGGTGGGTCTGGTCGGTGATGTGACTTATGTGGAAGCCTCCATTATCCGGGCGATTGTCGATCTGGGTTATATCCCGGTCATCGCCCCGGTCGGCGTGGATGCAACCGGTCAGCGATATAACATTAACGCCGATACCGCAGCCGGTGCTGTTGCTTCGCATCTGGGTGTACCGCGAATGATCGTCGTCACCGATGTGCCGGGAATTATGCGCACGGTGGACGGCGACAAAAAAGTACTGCCCCAGGTTACCATACAAGAGATTGACGAGATGATATCCACCGGTGAAATCTACGGCGGCATGATTCCCAAGGTCAAGGCAGCCATTGCCTGCATCCAGGGAGAGGTACAGGAAGTCATCATTGTCGATGGCAGTGAGCCGCAAATCTTGAGCCGTGTACTGAGCGGCGATCCGGTAGGTACCCGCATTATTCGTAAATGATCGATCGTCCATAAGTGATTCACATACATTTGACTACACATTAGAGGAGTGTGCCCCGTATGGCTAATCCGACGAGTAATCAGCAGCAATCACAGTCAAGCGAAGAAAGTGCATTATTTCCGACGTACGCGCGATACCCGCTCGCTTTTGCAAAAGGAAAAGGAAGCTATCTGTGGGATGTGAACGGTAAAAAGTATCTGGACTTCATGTGTGGTCTGGCAGTGACCAATCTGGGCCATGCTCCAACAGCGGTGGCCGACAAGCTGAAGCGGCAGCTGGATGAACTGTGGCATACGTCCAATCTGTTCCAGATTCCGAATCAGGAAAAAGCAGCGCAGCTGCTGACATCGATGAGTTCCGGCGATGCTGTATTTTTCTGCAACAGCGGTGCTGAGGCCAATGAAGCGGCGATCAAGCTGGCGCGCAAATATCAGCAAAAGGTCAAAGGGGAAGAACGCTACGAAATCATTACCTTTACCCAGTCATTCCATGGACGGACGCTGGCGACACTGACAGCGACCGGACAGGACAAGGTCAAAGAAGGATTCCATCCGCTGCCTGCCGGCTTCGTAACGGTGCCGCTGAATGATCTGGAGGCACTCCAGTCGGCGATTGGACCGCATACGGCGGCTGTTATGCTGGAGATGATCCAGGCGGAAGGCGGCGTGTATCCGGCTGAGGTGGAATATGTGCAGGCTGTTGCCGAGCTGTGCAAGCAGCATGGACTGCTGCTCATCATCGATGAGATTCAGACGGGGATGGGACGTACAGGCAAGCTGATGTCCTTTGAACATTACGGGATTGAGCCGGATATCTTCACTCTGGCCAAAGGGCTGGCGAGCGGCTTCCCGGTAGGTGCGATGGTCGGCAAGGCATATCTCAAGGATGCTTTTACCGCTGGCAGTCACGGGTCGACCTTTGGCGGAACACCGCTGGCAACGGCTGCGGTAATAGCTACGCTGGAGACGATGCAGGAGCAGAATGTAGTGGAGCATGCAGCCAAGATGGGCGACTATCTGATACAGCAGCTGCATGACAAGCTGGCCGGTCATTCCTTTGTCAAAGAAATCCGTGGTAAAGGTCTGATGATCGGGATTGAATGTGTATCACCGGTCAATGAACTGATCATGGCGGGACAGGAAAAAGGACTGCTGTTCGTCAATGCAGGACCCAATGTAATCCGTCTGCTGCCGAATCTGCTCATCACAGAGCAGGAGATCGACCAGGCGATTCAAATACTGAATGAAGTGATTCAGGAATATGCGCCTGTCGTTAGCGCGTCAGGACCAAGCGGAAGCTAAACAGCAGCAATCAAGGGGGAATGGGGACATGGAAGATATGGTGCAGAACAAGCTGGAACTCAGTCATTTTAAAGGCAAAGACTTTATCGAACTGAGTGACTATACGGCGGATGAGATTAACTTTCTGATCCATTTGGCGATTGAGCTGAAGCGCAAGCAGAAAGCAGGGGAAATCTATCATCCGCTCGAAGGCAAGACCGTCGGATTGATTTTTGAAAAGTCATCGACCCGTACACGGGTTTCCTTTGAAGTAGGAACGTATCAGCTGGGCGGACATGCACTGTTCCTCAGCAAAAACGATATCCAGATGGGGCGCGGCGAGACGATTGCGGATACGGCGCGTGTCATGTCCCGCTATCTCGATGGTATTATGATCCGTACATTTGGCCATGAGAATGTCACCGAGCTGGCGAAATATGCCGATATCCCGGTCATTAACGGCCTGAGCGATCTGGGACATCCGTGTCAGGTGCTGGCTGACTTCCAGACCATCGTGGAACAAAAAGGCCAGCTCAAAGGCCTCAAATTAGCCTATATTGGCGATGGCAACAATATGGCACATTCCCTGATGATTGGCGGGGCACGGGTCGGCCTGGACGTCTATGTCGCCAGTCCGGAAGGCTACGAACCGGATCCGGCTGTTATCAAGCAGTGCGAACAGCTCGCTGCCGAGAGCGGCGCTACAATCAAGGTCGTACGTGATCCGGTTGAAGCTGTACGAAATGCCGATGCGATCTATACCGACGTATGGGCCAGCATGGGCTTCGAAGAAGAGCAGAAGATCCGTGAGCAGGCTTTTGCCGACTATCAGGTCAATGAAGCACTGGTGAGCCATGCCAAGCCGGATTATATCTTCCTGCACTGCCTGCCCGCCCACCGCGGCGAGGAAGTCAGCGCCGGTGTTATCGACGGACCGAACAGCGTCATTTTCGATGAAGCCGAGAACCGCTTGCATGCCCAGAAAGCAATCATGGCCGCACTGATCGGTTAGCAATTCCATTATTAAACGATGAATACGATAAACAGCATCCATTTCCAATCCTGCTTACGTCAACATGATCACAACGATCATGACCCATACACAATAATCGTCAGCTGCACCCAACCAAGTAAATCAGTAACTGGAGGAACCTACTCATGGCTAAAGATAAAATTGTACTCGCCTATTCCGGCGGTCTGGATACATCCATCATTCTAAAATGGCTCAAAGAAACCTATGATGCCGAAATTATCGCTTTTACAGCGGATATCGGACAGGCAGACGAACTCGACGGTCTGGAAGAAAAAGCACTGGCTACCGGCGCATCCAAAGTATACATCGACGATCTGCGTGCCGAGTTTGCCGAAGATTTCATTTATCCGATGTTCCAAGCGGGCGCATTGTATGAAGGACAATACCTGCTCGGAACGAGTATCGCCCGTCCGCTGATTGCCAAGCGCATGGTGGAGATTGCTCGTGCCGAGGGAGCGATCGCTATCGCTCACGGCGCTACCGGCAAAGGGAACGACCAGGTGCGCTTCGAACTGAACGCAGCTGCACTGGCACCGGAGATTCAGGTTATTGCACCATGGCGTCTGGAGCAGTTCCGCGCGGACTTCCCGGGGCGTGCCGAGATGATCGCCTATGCCGAAGCGCATGGTATCCCGGTGACGGCTTCGGCAGCCAAGCCGTACTCCACCGACCGCAACCTGCTGCATATCAGCTATGAGAGCGGCGTGCTGGAAGATCCGGACTTTGACGCCAGTGCAGCGAGCAACAAGGATATGTTCATACTGAGCGTATCGCCGGAAGATGCACCGGATCAGCCGGAAATGCTGGAACTGCAATTTGAAAAAGGCAACTGTGTCGCACTGAATGGCCAGTCCATGACTCCGCTGGAAGTTATGGAAAAGCTCAATGAGCTGGGCGGCAAGCATGGCATCGGCCGCGTCGATATGGTGGAAAATCGCTTTGTCGGCATGAAGAGCCGCGGCGTATACGAGACACCGGGCGGAACGATCCTGTTCACTGCTCACCGCAAAATGGAGTCCCTGACGATGGACCGCGAAGTGATGAGCCTGCGCGATTCCCTGATCACCCGTTATGCGAATCTGGTGTACAACGGCTTCTGGTTTGCACCGGAGCGCCTGGCACTTCAGGCTCTCGTTACGGAAAGCCAGAAAAATGTGACCGGTACGGTCAAAGTAAAACTGTACAAAGGCAATATTATCGCGGCAGGTCTCAGCAGCCCGGTCAGCCTGTACAACCCGGATATCGCCACCATGGAAGCTGATCCGACCAATGCGTATGATCAGGGCGATGCAGCAGGCTTTATCCAGCTGAATGCACTTCGTCTCAGAGTGGGCGCAGGGGTACAGCAGCAGGCAGCAACTCAAGCGAAGCAGGGAGTGTGACCGGCAGTATGAGCAAACTATGGGGCGGACGTTTTACCAAGCAAACCAACCATCTGGTGGAAGAATATACAGCTTCCATCCATTTCGATAAAGCACTTGCAGAAGAAGATATCCAGGGCAGCCTCGCTCATGTGACAATGCTGGGCAAATGCGGCATCGTGCCTGCGGAAGATGTAGAGACGATCAAGGCAGGGCTGAACAAGGTACTGGCCAAAATTCAGGCGGGCGAAGTAAACTTCTCCGTCTCGGATGAAGACATCCATATGAATATTGAAAAGCATCTGATCGAGGAAGTGGGGGCTGTCGGCGGCAAGCTGCACACCGGCCGCAGCCGTAACGACCAGGTGGCGACCGATATGCATTTGTACCTGCGCAAACGGGTCGTAGAGCTGGTCGGATTGCTGCATGCGCTGCAGGAATCACTGATCACGCAGGCGAAAAGCAATATGGAGACGATCGTGCCAGGCTATACGCATCTGCAGCGTGCCCAGCCGATTCTGTTCCCGCATCATCTGATGGCTTATGTGTCCATGTTCGAGCGGGATATTGACCGTCTCAAGGACAGCTACAAGCGCATCAATGTACTGCCGCTCGGAGCAGGTGCCCTCGCGGGCACAACGTTCCCGATCGATCGCCATTTTGTAGCCGAACAGCTCGGGTTCGATGCGGTCTATGAGAACAGTCTGGATGCGGTCAGTGATCGCGACTTTATCGTAGAATTCCTGTCCGGCGCATCGCTGATCATGACGCATCTGTCCCGTCTGAGCGAGGAGCTGGTGCTGTGGAGCAGTACCGAGTTCAATTTTGTCGAGCTGGATGATGCGTTCTGTACCGGCAGCAGCATTATGCCGCAAAAGAAAAATCCCGATGTAGCCGAACTGGTACGCGGTAAAACCGGACGTGTGTACGGTAATCTGATCGGTCTGCTGACCGTGCTCAAATCGCTGCCGCTTGCCTATAACAAGGATATGCAGGAAGACAAGGAAGGCATGTTCGATACGGTAGCGACGCTGGAAGGTGCACTGCAGCTGTTTGCACCGATGATCGCTACAATGAAGGTCAACACTGGCCGGATGCGCGAAGCGGTCAACAAGGACTTTTCCAATGCAACGGATATTGCCGACTTCCTCGTTGGCAAAGGCCTGCCATTCCGTCAGGCCCATGAAGTGATTGGCAAAACGGTGCTGTACTGTATCCAGGAAGGCAAATATTTGCTCGATCTGACGCTGGAGGAGTTCCAGGAATTCTCCCCGCTGTTCGATGACAGCATTTATCAGGTGCTGCAGCCGGAGACGGTCGTCAATGCCCGTAATGTATACGGTGGTACAGCGACGGTACAGGTGGCGGCAGCGATTGAACGCGCCGAGCAGAAGCTGGGTCATACGGTACAGTGGCTGGAAGGCTATGCACAGCCGCAGTAAAGAGGATACAGTTAATAGTCGAAGTGAGATGAAACGTTAGACAAGCGGGCTGTAACGATCAAAAGCCTGTATTGTATGCGGCATTTCGGTATGCAGTAGTCTGGTATCAGATGGAATGCATGACCATGTACAAGCAGTATACTCACTGCAACCAGGCAGCATTCTCATTGGGAATGCTGCTTTTTGGTCTGGATTTTTGCAGGAGTATGGTGAGGAATGACAGGGCTGCCTATATCAAAAGTCATATTAACGTTTTGAATTTCAAGAAACTTGTATGGCAAATGGAGACGATAAATTCAGATTCGGGCTTGTTACGGACTTTATTCGGTGTAAAAAGTACGTGAACTAATGAGAAAGATACGTTTTGAAGTAATCAGGGAAAGGTCTGGAGAGAAACATACAGTGCCATTAACGTATCATTTTTATTATTTTCAATATCAAAAGAGCAATATCCGTTAATAACCGCCTAAATGTAATGAAAAGAAAGAGTCATGTAAGCAGGAAAACCATGGGAAATCTAAAACAGCGGGGAAGCGAGAGCGATACCTACACATTTTATCTGTGATATCTGTTACAGTAACAGCCTGTTTCTTTTCAAAAAACTGTAACAAGAAAAATCCATAAATGGTATTGCGTATTCTACAGAAAGCGCTACAATGAGACTAGAAATGTTAACGTTAACAATTTGAGTGTACAATGATAATTCAGCGACATAGCAGCATTTATTCGCGAAGGGAATGAAGAAGATGACCAAGAAGTTTCTGGATGAGAATTTTCTGTTAAACAGTGAGACGGCGATCCGGCTGTATCATGACACCGCCAAAGATATGCCGATTATCGATTATCACTGTCATCTGAGTCCGCAGGAGATCTACGAAAATAAAACATTCAAAAACATTACCGAAGCCTGGCTGTACGGGGATCATTACAAATGGCGGGTGATGCGGGCGAATGGAGTAGAGGAACGCTACATTACCGGTGATGCCGAAGACTATGACAAATTCCTCGCCTGGGCACGTACTGTGCCGCAGCTGATCGGCAATCCGCTCTATCACTGGACCCATCTGGAGCTGCAGCGTTTCTTTGGCGTATATGAGCTGCTGAATGAGCAGTCTGCTCCGATGATCTGGGAAAAGGTGAACAAGCAGCTGCAGGGCCCGGGATTCGGCGCTCGTGATCTGATCACCAAATCCAAAGTAACCGTCGTCTGTACAACCGATGATCCTGTCGATTCGCTGGAATATCACGCCCGAATTCGCGAAATTAGCGGCTTCGAGACAGCGGTACTGCCGAGCTTCCGCCCGGACAAGGCGCTGGAAGTGAACCGTGCGACCTTCAAGCCATGGCTGCAGCAATTAAGCGAAGTGAATGGCTCCGAGGTGCGTACCTATGATGAGTTCCTGGCTGCACTGGAGAAACGGGTACGCTTCTTCCATGAAGCAGGCGGACGCGTCTCCGACCATGCAATCGATAAAGTAATGTATGCGGATACGACTCGCGAAGAAGCGGCCGAGATTTTTGCCAGACTGCTGGAACAGGGTCAGGTCAGCCCGGAAGAAGAAGCGAAGCACAAGACGTATACACTCGTCTTCCTGAGCAGTCTGTATGCCGAACTCGGCTGGGCGATGCAGCTGCATATCCATGCGCTGCGCAACAACAACTCGGTCGCTTTTGGCAAACTGGGACCGGATACGGGCTACGACTCCATCAATGACGGTGTGATCGCCCAGCCGCTCGTCTCCCTGCTGGATGCAATGGAGAATGCAGGCGGGCTGCCGAAGACCATTTTGTATTCCCTGAATCCAAATGATTATCATGTGCTGGCAAGCGCTGCGGGCAGCTTCCAGGGCGGCGGCGTTCCTGGTAAAATCCAGTTCGGTACTTCATGGTGGTACAACGATCATCGTGACGGTATTCGCGAGCAGATGCGAATCCTCGGCAATCTGGGCGTGCTGTCCCGATTCGTCGGCATGCTGACCGATTCCCGCAGCTTCCTGTCGTATACCCGGCATGAATATTTCCGCCGGTTGCTCTGCGATCTGCTGGGCACCTGGGTGGAGAGCGGCGAAGCGCCGAATGATCCACAGCTGCTGCAAAGCCTCGTTCAGGGCATCTGCTACAACAATGCGCAGCAGTATTTTAATTTCCCGGCTGTTGTATCGAGCCGCGTCTGAGAAGATAGTTGACCAAAGGTATTAAAGGTATCACATGACCGCTTGAATAATACAGGAACAGGACGCATGCTGTCTGTTATCTATAAAGGCAGCTTGTCATCCGGTTCAGAACCAGTTTATTGTTCAAGCGGTACATTTACACTTATATTGTGAATTATTTCACTAATAAAACCATTACAAAGATCGAAGGAAGTGTTACGGATGGGAGCTACAGCATTAAAGCCTGTATCGATTGAGGAGCCGGCAGTTACTGCCAAGATCAGTTTGAAAGAAAAAATATCGTACGGCATGGGTGACTTTGGAAACGGATTCATGTTCGACCTGGGCCAGTTGTATCTGTTAAAATTCTTTACCGATGTGGCAGGGATTCCGGCAATTGCAGCCGGTGGAATCTTTGCGGCAAGCAAGCTGTTTGCTGCCTTCTGCGATCCGATTGTCGGTTCCAGCATTGATTACCGTAAAAACATTGGACCGCGCGGCAAATTCAGACCTTATCTCATTATGGGCAGCATTGCGCTGGCGATTCTGACGATCCTAACCTTTATCTCGCCGAATCTGTCGACCTCCGGCAAGCTGATCTATGCGTATGCTTCGTATATGATCTGGGGAATCGGATATTCCTTTGTTAATATTCCGTACGGTTCGCTCGGAGCGGCGATTACGCAGGATACGGTCGAGAGGGCGTCGCTGTCTTCGTTCCGGCAGGCAGGTTCGCTGGGTGCGTTGTTTGTGACAAGCGTTATCGTGATGCCGATTATTGTTCATTTTGCCAATCCGAAGGTCGGGTATCCGATCGTAATGGGCATTATGTCGCTGATTGGCGTAATCGCTTTCTTTTTCTGTTACAAAGGAACCCGGGAGCGGGTAGTGAATCAGGCGCCGCCCAAGGAGAAATTAACGCCGTGGCTGATCATCAAGACATTTATCAGCAACAAACCGCTGCTGGTACTTGTGCTGATGACGGTGTTCACTATTTCCGCCTACAATATCAAGTCGGCGATGCTGGTGTATTTTGCCCAGTACAATCTGGGTAATGTGGAACTGATGGCGTATATGAACTTTATTATTATCGGATCTTCCTTTATAGGGGTATTGTTCCTGCCAAAGCTGGTCAAAAAATTCGGTAAGCGCAATACGGCGCTGATCGGACTCGGTGTCAGTGTCGTCGCAGATACAATCAACTTTTTGGCGCCGTCAAATGTGGTACTCTTCACAATTCTCGCCAGTATCGCGTTTATTGGGATCAGTATTCCTAACGGAATTACATGGGCCTTTGTATCGGACATTATCGATTATGGAGAATGGGAGTCCGGCGAGCGCAAAGACGGTATTACGTATTCGTTGTTTAACTTCTCACGCAAGCTGGCTCAGTCACTGGCAGGTACATTATCCGGGATTGGTCTTGGACTGGTCGGTTATATTCCAAACGTTGCCCAGAGTACAGGCACACTGCTCGGGATCAAAGGTCTGCTCTGTCTGTATCCGGCAATTGCGCTGGCGATTGCCATGGTCATTATCGGATTTATGTACAAGCTGACAGACAGCAAGCATGAGGAGATCGTCGCCGAGCTGCGCATACGCAATCAGCAGTAATACCGAATACGGGATGCAGCGATAAAAGGCACAGCATGTCCGGACAGTTCTGGTTATGGTCAATATGCATAGTTATGGTATTCTTAGGGGAAAGCAGACGATACGTCTGATCTGCCGGAACTGCAGCGCCTCAAGAGCGCATGTACAGGGCGGATACTCAAGTTACGGAAAAGGAAGGTTATGCATATGGCGGCTACGATCAAGGACATTGCCAGACTCGCCAATGTCTCTCATACCACAGTATCACGTGCACTCAATAACAGCCCGCTGATCAAGGAAGTGACCAAGCGTAAAATTATGGAGATTGCGCGGGAAGTGAACTATATTCCCAACTACAACGCCAAAAGTCTCGTGCTTCAGCGTTCGCATACGATCGGACTGTTCTTTACGAGCATTTCGATGGGAACGAGCAGCAGCTTTTTCGCGGATACGATTCGCGGGGTGAACTCGGTAATTGATGTAGGCTACAATCTTTTCGTCCGCGGGATTGATGAATACGAGGATTTCGGTTCCATTCATCGCAAACGGTTTGACGGGATTATCCTGATGAGCCAGAGCGATGATGACAATGCCTTTATCCAGCATGTACTGGAGCAAGATATTCCGCTGGTCGTATTGAATCGGCTGATCCCTGGCGGCGGTTTTGTCAATATTGTTTCCAATGACCGGGAAGGCTCTTATGACGCCGGATGCTATCTAGCTGCCCAGGGACATGAGCGGATTGCGATTATTGAAGGACTCAAAGGATTCAAGTCGACCGAGCAGCGCCGAGCCGGTTTCCTGCAGGCGATGGAGCAGCACGGTATTACCGTACCAGGCAGCTACCGGGTCGCCGGTGACTATACGACCGAGAGCGGGCATCAGGCGATGCGTCAGCTGCTGCAGCTGGAAACGCCGCCGACCGCTGTGTTTTGCTCCAATGACGATATGGCGATCGGGGCGATCAATGCGGCCTATGCACTCGGACGGAATGTACCTGAGGATGTATCGGTGATTGGATTTGATGATATTAACTTTTCCCGGTATACCAATCCGGCGCTGACGACCGTGAAGCGGCCTGTCGAGGAGATCAGCGCGCACGGAGCAGAGAAGATTATGGAACGGATCGAAGAGGATGCCAACCGGGAGGAACTGATTTTCCTGGAGACCGAACTGGTCGAGCGGCAGTCCGCTGTCCGCCGCGGCTGAATGCGGGTACTGCTGGCTATATGGGAAAAACCGTCATAGTGGCAGACAATACAGTGAAGATGCTGCAGCCAGTCAGATGGCCTGCAGCATCGGACTCACCGCAGCCAGTCAGAGAGTCTGCAGCATCCGATCCATGGCAGCCATTAACGGATAGTATGAAGCCAGCCCATTTATCGTTCTGTTTTTGTATAGGGCTGCATATAATTTAACGAATTAATGTGATTTAACTCATTTTGTTAACGTGTGCATAAATTTAGAATAGACCTATAACGTACTGGATTGTTGAATTTACAGGAGGCGATATCCATGGATCGATTGAACCGGACCCATTATCAGGCGACCGAATATACGGAACGTGTACTGCAGTTTGGAGAAGGAAACTTTTTGCGTGCTTTTGCCGACTGGCAGATTGATGAGATGAATCGCAAGGCCGGCTTTGATACCGGAGTGGTCGTTGTACAGCCGCTGCCAACCGGTATGGCGGAGCGATTGAATGAACAGGATGGACTATATACTGTCTATCTGGAAGGTATGCAAAACGGACAGCCGCTGCGTGAACACCGGGTGATGGAATGTGTAACCCGGGGCATCGATCCGTATGCCCGCTACGAAGCCTATGAGCAGCTGATACAGCAGCCGGAACTGCGCTTTATTATTTCCAATACGACCGAAGCAGGGATTACTTTCAATCCGGAAGACCGGCTGGATGACCGGCCGCAGAGCAGTTATCCGGGCAAATTGACTGCCCTGCTGTATCGCCGGTATCTTCATTTCCAGGGCGATGTATCCAAAGGGTTTATTATCATCCCGTGCGAGCTGATCGACCGTAATGGTGCGGTGCTTCGGGATATCGTGCTGCAGTACAGCAAGCTGTGGGGGTTAGGGAGCGAATTTATCAACTGGCTGGAAAAGGCCAATACGTTCTGCTGCAGTCTGGTCGATCGGATTGTGCCGGGTTATCCGCAGCAGCGTATGCCGGAGATTACGGCCGAGCTTGGTTATGAAGATCAGTTTGTGGTAGTAGGTGAACCATTTCACTTGTGGGTCATCGAAGGACCGGACTGGATAGCCCGGGAATTCCCGGCAGAAGAGGCAGGGTTGCAGGTCAAGATTGTCGACGATCTCAGTCCATACCGGACACGAAAAGTGCGAATTCTGAACGGTGCCCATACGGCGCTTACGCCGGTAGCCTATCTGTATGGACTGGAGACGGTTGGGCAGGCGGTCAACGATGAGGTGGTCGGTGCCTTTATCCGGGAACTGATCCATGAGGAGATTATGCCGACGCTGGATCTGCCGGAGGAGGAGCTGCAATCTTTTGCTGCAGCTGTAATGGAGCGGTTCCGCAATCCGTATGTGGAACATTATGTGATGAGTATCGCTCTCAACTCGATATCCAAATTCAAAACCCGTGATCTGCCGACGCTGACAGCCTATGCAGCAGAGCAGGGGCAGCTGCCGCAGCGGCTCACTTTCTCGCTGGCTGCACTGATCGCTTTTTATCGGGGGGAACGGGATGGAGAGCGGATTGCGCTGGCAGATGATGCAGAGGTGCTGGGTTATTTTGAACAGGTATGGACACGATATGAAGATACCGTTCAGGGAATAGAGCAGCTGGTGAGGGATGTATTGGGTCAGGAACAATTCTGGGGCATGAGTCTGAACGAAATTGCCGGATTGACCGAGCAGACAGCGCAGTATCTGCTGAATATCCGCACTTTCGGGATGCGTCAGGCGCTGCATGAGCTGCATGAGCTGACTGCATCCGATACGCTGCTGTCCCACTAGATGATTGATATTCATAATGAACAGGAGGCAGTGACCGTGCTGGAGATGATACAGATTCATGAACAGGATAACGTAGTGGTTGCCCTGCGCGATTACCGACAGGGAGAGAGTATTCAGGCAGGCAGTCGTCAAATTATACTGCAGGAGGATATAGCCAGAGGACACAAGATTGCGATCGAGCCGATCGAACCGGACCGTCATATTATCAAATACGGCTACCCGATCGGCCATGCGCTTCAGCTCATTCCGGCGGGCGGACATGTGCATACCCACAATACACGAACCAATCTGACGGGTGTGGAGGATTACCATTATGAACCGCGCACTTTCCCGCTGCCTTACACGCTGGAGAACCGGACATTTCAGGGTTATCGCCGTGCCAATGGGGAAGTGGGTATCCGCAACGAGCTGTGGATCGTCCCGACGGTAGGCTGCGTCAACGGTATTGCCGAGATGATCCTCAAGCAGTTCCAGGCGGAAATCAACGACCTGGCTCCTTTTGAAAATGCACTGGTTCTCAAGCACAGCTACGGCTGTTCCCAGTTGGGCGATGATCATCTGCACACCCAGACGATTCTGGCGGATGCGGTTCGGCATCCGAATGCAGGCGGGGTGCTGGTGCTGGGATTGGGCTGCGAGAACAATATGATGGAAGATTTCAAGCAGGCGATCGGTGATTACGATGATTCCCGCGTCAAGTTCCTCGTCTCCCAGTCTGTCTCGGATGAAGTGGAGGCCGGTGTAGAGCTGCTGCGGGACATTTACCACAGCGCCCGCCTGGATCGACGCGAAGAGATTCCGCTGTCTGAACTGCGCATCGGTCTCAAATGCGGCGGTTCGGACGGACTGTCCGGCATTACCGCTAATCCGCTGCTCGGCAAGCTGTCCGATTATATGGCCGCCCAGGGTGGCACGACTGTGCTGACCGAAGTGCCCGAGATGTTCGGCGCCGAGAAGATTCTGATGGAACGGGCTGCGAATGAGGAAGTGTTCGGCAAAATCGTGCATCTGATCAACGACTTCAAGCAGTATTTTCTCGACTACAAGCAGCCGGTCTACGAGAATCCTTCACCAGGCAACAAGGCAGGCGGGATTACGACCTTGGAAGACAAATCGCTCGGCTGCACGCAAAAGTCAGGTGTATCCACTGTACAGGATGTGCTGCAGTATGGAGAGCGTCTGCATACCAAAGGGCTGAACCTGCTGAGTGCACCCGGCAATGATCTGGTCGCTTCCTCGGCGCTGGGTGCAGCCGGCTGTCAGCTGGTCATTTTCACGACAGGCCGGGGTACGCCGTTCGGTTCTTTTGTGCCTACGATGAAAGTATCGACCAATTCGCCGCTGTATGCCAACAAGCCGCACTGGATCGACTACAATGCAGGCGTACTGGTGGAAGAGACGACGATGGAAGACGCACTGACCGATTTTATCGACTATATTATCGAAGTCGCCAGTGGTCGCTGGGTGAACAATGAGAAGAACAACTTCCGCGAGATTGCCATTTTCAAAAATGGTGTAACGCTGTAAAACAATGCGATAACCTATGCATCAGCAAACAGCGAATCTGTTAGTACAACCTCAATCATGCGCTTCATGTGAACGTCCAAACGGGTGCCGGCTGTATGATACAGCAGACACCCGTAACATGAAGCGGATGATTTATTTGTGTGTCGCAAATGTATCTGTCATCCAGTTGAAAAACCGCGTTTTTTCCTCGAATTGAGGGTAGTGGGCAGACTGATCATAAATAATCAATTCCTTGTGCTTGGCATCCAACTGCTTCAGGTATGATTCAGCAGATTTAGCCGAAGTCATATAATCGTATTTGCCCATGACGAAATAAACCGGCAGTTCCAGCTTCGGTACAAGTCGGGGGAGAGGATGCAGGAACACTTCATTGATCAGTACGCCCTGACTGCCGATTATTCCTTTATAATAACGAAGCAGATCCAGTGCATTATATTCCTCGCTGTATAACATCGCCAGCAGATCGCCGTCGGGATTCTCGATTAATCGAGTGGCACCGCCATATTTGGCCACATAGCTCCGGGGAGTGAATGCCTTCCCCTGCCGGATGGCTGTGGATACGTGCTGTAACTGCTGCACATCTTCCGTATTACCCGCAAGCCTGGCCTGATCCAGTACATAGTTTAGACTGTCGCGCTCACTCTGTGCAGAATCGCCCATCTGTCCGATTCCGATATAAGCTTCATATTTGCCGGGCGCCCGATAAGCTGCCTGTGCAGCAATATACGTGCCATAAGAATGGCCGATCAGAATCACTTTTTGCTTGCCCAGCTGGCTGGCTGCATAATCTGTGACAGCGAGCAGATCATTGACGAGCAGATCCGAGGACAGGTTGGAGTAATCTTCGAAGAAGTGATAGGATTTGCCGCTGGCTCGCTGATCATAATTGACGATGGTAAACTGGCTCTCCAGCAGATCCTGAACCTGCTCGGCATAAGGAATTTCGGAGGCTCCCGGTCCACCATGCACATTGATGATTACGGGATTATCACGATTGTTGCCGCGTATCATAATCTCATGATCGGTACCATTGATCTGAACCTGCTCCAGTGTACTGATGCTGTTATCTCCGGGGATGTTCGAAGTCCATGTCGGAAAAAAGAGCAAAATGAGCACCAGAGCGACGAGTGTAATACATGTAATTTTAAAACCTTTTATCCATCGCTTCATATGTATGTCTCCTCTTGACATTTTGGATGTAGAGTAAAGAGATCAAGCAGGTGCTATCAATTGATTCCATGCGCTGCTTTACAGAACAGGCCGTTTGCGGGTAAGTCCCCATCCTCCGGCAAGAAAGACCAGTGTAAGCAGCAGGGCAATGCCGAATCCCTGAATAAGCGAATCATTGAACAGGAGTACCGAGAATCCTTTGGCTAACAGGGGCCGGTAAGCAGGCAGTGAGGTACCGAGCGTAATGCCGATAATCAGCACGAACCATAGGATCCAGCCGATCAACCGGTACATGCCGGAGAACAGCAGACTCCATACTGACAGGAACAGCATATAGATACCAAACTGATACACAAAGCTTCCGATGATGCCAAACTGACTCCAACCAAAAATATCGACAAGATTGTAAGTATGCAAAGAGGAAGATACCAGCGTCGGTTGAACCTGCTGCCATATGGTATTGAGCAAGGCCATTGCCGCCGCCCAGACAGCATAGATCGTAATCAGCAAAGTATAGTACTGCGAACGTGAAGCACCAAGATGAATGATTCGGGTGAAAAAGCGAAGCGGCAGTACACTCGCTACAAACACGAGCATACACAGACACAGATTGGCAAATGTCACTTCACGATTATCCAGCTCCGGTCCCATCGCCAGATTAATGATAAAATTGGCGAGTACCCCGGCAGCGATCAACGCCATTATAATGTAGATGTACAAACGCAGTTCCAGATAGGAGGCTTTCCAGTACGCAATCCATTTAGGCATGAATCGTGCTCCCTTCAATCAGATAGGCAAAAAATTGCTGCAGCGGAAGACCTTCAATCGAGATCCCCTGTCGTGCTGCCCATGTGCGTTCCTCTTCTTCAATCAAGTCATACACCGCTGCCATCATCCCGTTTCCGTACGTTTCCTGATGAATGACCCGCTTGCTCTCGGTGAACTGCCAGACGGCCTCTTGATTCCCTCTGATCAGATAAGACCGGGTGCGGATATGATCCACTTCGTCATGCAGGATCACACTGCCATTGTCCATAATGTATACTTCTTCTGCGACCGGAGCGATCTCGTCGATCAGATGGGTGGAGACCAGAATGGTTCGTGGATGATCGGCATAATCCTTCATTAGCATCCGGTAGAAATGATCCCGCATCATTACATCCAGTCCGAGCACAGGTTCATCAAATATCGTTACCGGTGCCCGGCTGGCAAGGCCGATAATATTGCCGACCAGCGATTCCATTCCCCGGGACAGCTGCTTGATCTTCATATCCGGATTCAGCTTGAACCGTGTCAGCAGCTCATGAGCGAATGACCAATCCCAGTGTTCATAAAAGGAAGAAGCGAGCTGAAGAGTCTCTATGATCTTCGCGCTTCTGAAAAATAGATGCTTTTCCCGTACATAGCAGAGATGACGGGGGATATCTCCTTTTTTCAAAATCTGCCCGGATAAAATGATCTCTCCGCTATCCGGTGAGATTCCGCCGGCGATCATATGGAGCAGCGTCGTTTTGCCGGCACCGTTACGGCCAAGCAGTGCATAAATTTTATCTTCTTCCAATTCAAGCTGCAGCTGGCGGACGGCGTGGATGGTACCGAAGCGTTTGTTCAGCTGGGAACAGGAAAGAATGGGATTCATTTCGGCTCAGCTCCTTTTCCTTGACGGATCATGGCAATAATCTCTTCTGTCGTTAGCTCCAGCTTGGCGGCTTCCTCCAATAGTTTGACTACCAGATCACGGTATAGACGATCTTTGCGTTTGTTTACAATAATTGTTCTGGCTTCAGTGGTCACAAACATACCCAATCCCCTTTTTTTGTACAGAATACCATCATTCACGAGCAGCCCAATGCCCTTGACGGCTGTAGCCGGATTTACCTGAAATGTACTGGCAAATTGAGCCATGGAAATAATCTGGTCTCCTTCCGAATAAGTTCCGTTAAGAATGTCATCTTCGATCATATGCGCGATCTGCTGGAAGATCGGCTGTCCATCATCAAAACTAGCTTTCATCAAATCACCCTATTGGTATGTTAGTCATGTAACATACCATAATGGGTTTGGAATGAATTGTCAAATAAAATGGTGGCTAAAAAGAAAAAGAGATATTATAACGTAATCAGATGACCGATGGGTCATTTTGCGATTTGTGTGTTAATATTAACGTATGAACTTTAAGCAGAACCTATTGAATTCAAAACAGGGAGTGAGCAGGAATGGCTCAAATAGCCGCTAATAACAAAAAGGCTGGGACCGGCTGGGTAGTGGCCGCTCTGCTGCTCGGTATATTTATGGCTTCGATTGACAATACGATTGTAGCGACAGCGATTGCAACGATCGTCGGCGATCTGGGCGGGTTTGATCAGTTTGTCTGGGTGACATCGGCATATCTGGTCGCTTCACTGGCAGGGACTCCGATATTCGGTAAATTATCCGATATGTATGGTCGCAGACGGTTTTTCATTTTTGGTCTGATTATGTTTATGATCGGTTCGATCCTATGCGGTACGGCGCATTCGATTGTGGAACTGAGTATTTACCGGGCGATTCAGGGGATTGGCGGCGGCGCGCTGGTGCCGATTGCCTTTACGATCGTATTTGATACGTTCCCTCCGGAAAAGCGAGGCAAGATGACCGGTCTGCTTGGTGCGGTATTCGGTATGTCCGGCTTGGTCGGGCCGCTGCTTGGTGCTTATATTACCGAGTATTTCAGCTGGCGCTGGGTATTCTATATCAATGTGCCGCTGGGCATTATATCGCTGCTGCTGATCCTTATCTTTTACCGGGAATCGCTGGAACGTTCCCGTCAGAAAATCGACTGGTCCGGCGCCGGGCTGCTCGTCGGTGCCGTAGTGTCACTGATGTTCGCACTGGAATTGGGCGGCGGCACCTATGCCTGGGATTCGGGCATCATTATGGGCTTGCTGTGTTGTTTTGCCGTTCTGGCAGTAGCATTTGTGTTTGCAGAGCAGCGGGCGGCAGAGCCGATTATCTCGTTCCCAATGTTCCGCAAGCAGCTGTTTGCCGGCAGCGTCGCAGCCTCTTTCTTTTATGGAGCGGCCTTTATTACCGTAACGCTGTATATCCCTATTTATGTACAGGGAGTCACCGGCGGAACGGCGGTCAATTCGGGACTGACCTTGATGCCGATGACAATCGGATCGGTGATTGCGGCGATGATGGGCGGAATACTGGTGAACAAAATGACGTTTCGGCGGATTATGATCTTCTCGGCGGTTATGTTCACCGTAGGCATGTTCCTGCTGAGCAGACTGACGTCCGATACGCCAACCTGGCTGCTGGTCACCGATCTGGCGATTACCGGCTTCGGGATCGGATTCTCCTTTTCCGTGTTGGGGATCAGCGGGATTCAGGAATTTGATTTCCGCCAGCGGGGAGCAGCCAATTCGACGCTTTCCTTTGTGCGCTCGCTGGGTATGTCTGTCGGAGTGACGATATTTGGGCTTGTTCAACGGAGTTTACTCACTAGAGAGATGGAGAGTCAGCTGGGCAGTGGACAAGCGCAGCCCGGTGGTATGGATTTGTCTGTCATTGATCCGAGAGCACTGCTGTCGGAGGAGATGCAGTCCCATATTCCGGCAGCGGTGCTGGAAGTGATCCGCCAGGCGCTGACCGGATCGGTTGCCGGTACATTTGGCTGGGCGATCATTCCAGCGGTCTGCGCACTGATCGCTGTATCGTTTATGGGGAATGCCCGCGCGGTATCTTCCCGGGAAGAATAGAACGCTGCAGGGCGCTGAGCACAGTCATAGTATGGAGTAATGACGAAAAGCCCGGTTTCATTTCCAAAATGAAATCGGGCTTTTTTTGATTATGTCTATATTTTCGAGTTATTATAGTACTCAAGAGGTAACGAATTTGTTACAATAGAGATTGTTGAATTGTTCATAAAATTTGTAAAAACCTTATGATTATCATGTTTCCCGGTTCTGCCGGAATGGAATATTGCTGTCATAATTGAACCTGTGCTTAGGAAGTGATGAATTGATAGAGATGCAAGACGTATGGAAAACGTACCCTAATGGTGCGCATGCCCTGCAAGGCGTTTCCGTAAAAATTGACCGTAATGAGTTTGTATACGTGGTCGGACCTTCCGGAGCGGGCAAATCGACCTTTATGAAATTAATGTACCGTGAAGAGCAGCCGACCAAAGGACAGATTTCTGTCAATGGATTTAATCTGAGCAAGCTCAAGCAGCGCAAGATTCCGTTGCTGCGCCGGAATATCGGCGTCATTTTCCAGGATTTTCGTCTGCTGCCGAAGCTGACTGCCTATGAAAATGTCGCTTTTGCCATGGAAGTTATCGAAGCGCCGAGACGGCAGATCAAGAAGCGGGTCATGGAAGTACTCGATCTGGTCGGTCTGCAAAGCAAAGCCAATCGTTATCCGGACCATCTGTCCGGTGGAGAACAGCAGCGGATCGCCATTGCCAGAGCCATCGTCAATAATCCTTCCGTGATTATCGCGGATGAGCCGACAGGGAACCTTGATCCGGAGACATCCTACGGCATCATGCAGCTGCTGGACGAAATTAATTTCCGGGGGACCACGATCATTATGGCTACACATAACAGGGATATCGTCAATTCCATGCGTCGACGCGTACTGGCCATTGAGAACGGTATGATTGTCAGAGACCAGATCAGAGGGGAGTACGGTTATGAATTTTAGCACCTTCTTGCGGCATATGCGGGAAGGTTTTAGAAGCGTATTCCGCAACGGATGGATGTCGATTGCATCCATTACCTCGATCATTGTGTCTCTGTTTATTCTGGGCGTATTTATTTTGCTCGTATTTAATGTTAATAACCTCGCCGATCAGGCCGACAGCCAGGTCGAAGTGAATGTATTCCTGGAACTGAACGTGAATCAGGATCTGCGCGAACAGCTGCAGCAGGAAATCAGCGAAATGCCGGAAGTCAGCAATATCCAGTATATTCCTAAGGATAAAGGGCTGGATGAACTGCGCGAGAATCTTGGTGAGGGCGGCGAGAGCTTCCTTGAAGGCTATGCCAAAGACAACAACCCGCTGCCGGACGCTTTCCGGGTACAGGTGATCGAAGCGACCACCGTTCCATTTGTCGCGCAAAAGATCGAAGCGCTCAATACGGAGCATGTAGAGAAGCCTATCCTCAAAGTACGCTATGGCGGTGAGACGGTGCAGACCCTGTTCAAGGTAACGGCACTGATCCGCAATATCGGGCTGATTCTGGTAGCCGCGCTGGCACTGATGGCGATGTTCCTGATTGCCAATACGATTCGCGTGACGATCCTGGCACGCCGCCGGGAGATCAGCATTATGAAGCTTGTCGGTGCGACCAATCAGTTTATTCGCTGGCCTTTCTTCATAGAAGGTGCACTGTTGGGCGGGATTGGCTCGGTAGTGACGATTATTATTTTATTTGTCGGTTATCATCAGCTGGTGGTCGCTTCGGTGACTTCACTCAGTCTGGCCTCCATGGTGACACTCATTCCACTACAGCAGATCTGGCCGTGGCTCGGCGGATTGCTGCTTATACTGGGCATTGTGATCGGAGTATGGGGAAGTACGGTATCAATTCGCCGCTTCCTGAAAGTTTAATACTATAATTTACCATAATTTTCATGAAAACTATCAAGGTATCCAAGCAGGCTGCCGATAATAGAGTTGACGTAATTGCTGAATGCCGGAACCGACTATTTCAACAACCTATAAATGTTAAAAGGATGGGAAAACAATTGAAAAAAGTCGCATCAGTCATGGCCATCATGTTGCTGGCCGCTGCAGTGGTACAACCTGGACACGGACATGCCGCCAAATCTTCAAGTGAAATCCAAAAAGAGCTAAACGCTGTTGAGCAAAAGGCCCAGAAGGCAGAGCAACAGCAGAAAAAAGCCCAGGCGCAAAAGCAAAAATCTGCTGCACTCAAGAAAAGTGCACAAAAAGACCTGAGTGCCGTTCTGCATGCAATCAATGAAGTAAACAGCCAGATTGCGCGTGTGTCCAATAACATTACGAAGACCGAATCGGGTCTTCGCCAGTCCAAAAAAGATCTGGCCGAAGCTAAAGAACGTATCAAGGCACGTGAAGGCATGATTGATACGCGAGTAAGAATGATGTACACCGATGGTATGGTATCCTATCTGGATGTACTGATGTCTTCCACCAGTTTCTCTGATTTTGTGGATCGTGCAGATTCGCTGCGCATGATTGTGGATCAGGATCAGGATATTCTGGCCCAACATGAGAAAGACAAACAATTTGTCATTGTGACTCAGAATAAATTAAAAGCACAGTATGCCTACGCGAAAAGCCTGTACGCCGAAAAAGCATCGCGTAAAGGTGAACTGGATGCCAAAGAAAAAGAAAAACAACGTCTGATTGCCAAATATGATCTGCAAATTGTAAATGCCGAAGAAGCAACGGCAGAGCAGGAGCAGGCACTGTGGGATCTGGCCGACAAGCGGGCAGCCCTGTATCGTGAAAAAACAGCTGCTGAAGCACAGGAACGCGCAGCAGCTGAAGCAGCTCGTGCAGCCGCCGAAGCTGCCGCCCGTGCCGCAGCCGCAGCATCCAGTGGCGGATCTTCTTCGGGCGGTGGCAGCAGCGGTGGTGGAGGCGGAGGTTACCAGGCCAGCGGCAATGGTATACTTGGTGTACCGGTTATTGGTGCCCGCTTGTCTTCTCCGTTCGGTTATCGTACCAACCCGGTTACCGGAATCTACAAACTGCATGCGGGTGTAGACTTTGCAGCACCTCAGGGCACACCTATCGTAGCCTCGGATGGCGGCACGGTTGTTATAGCCGGAGCGATGAGCGGTTATGGTAATGCGGTTATTATCGATCACGGTAATGGAATCCAGACGCTGTATGGTCATATTCGTAATGGCGGCGTGATGGTATCCCAAGGTCAGAGTGTCAGCAAAGGCCAGAAGATTGCCGAAGTGGGTTCTACAGGTAACTCTACCGGACCACACTGTCACTTTGAAGTACGTGTAAATGGAACAGCCGTTGATCCGCTGGGCTATCTGTAAGCCGGCGGAACAGCTTTTTAATGGAGAGAGGCGGTAATACATGATGAGAAAACGCACGGTGGCACTGCTCGTTATTGCCATGATGGTGCTCAGCAGCGTACTGACGCTGGCTGTAGTCAATCTACCGTCTTTTGTGCAAAGAGCTTCAATGGGGCAGGGCGTAATCGGTGCGCTGAGCGGCGGTGGACTCACCGACCAGGAGCAAAGCAAGCTGAGTACTGTCGCCAGTCTGATTGAAAATAATTATTACCAGAACGTAGATGAAGATAAATTGGTCGATGGAGCGATTAACGGCATGCTGGAAGCGCTCGGTGATCCGTATTCCAGTTATATGGATACCGATACAGCCGGACAATTCTCCGAATCGATCGCCGGTTCCTTTACCGGTATCGGTGCCGAGGTATCCGAGGATAACGGCAATGTGGTCATCGTATCCCCGATTAAGGGTTCACCTGCAGAGCAGGCCGGACTGCGTGCCAGAGATGTGATTGTCTCCGTCAACGGAGAGAGTCTGTCGGGCAAAGACCTCAATGCCGCAGTAGCCAAGATCCGGGGAGAAAAAGGTTCAACGGCCAAGCTGGAAGTCAAACGGGCGGGCAGCAGCGAGACGATGACATTCGATATTGTACGTGATGATATCGCAATGGAGACTGTGTATGCGCGTATGACCGATGATAAGATCGGCGTAATCGAGATTACCCAGTTCTCGCTGAATACGGCACAACGTTTCGGAGAAGAGCTGCAAAAGCTGGATGCCAAGGGAATGAAGGGACTTGTAATCGATGTCCGCAATAATCCGGGCGGCGTACTGTCTGTTGTCGAAGAGATGGCCGAGCAATTTGTACCCAAAGGTAAAGCGCTCGTACAGGTCGAGGACAAAAATGGTCAGCGTCAGGTCACCAATTCGAACGGTCAGGGTGTGAATTATCCGATTGCCGTAGTAACCAATGGCGGCAGCGCCAGCGCGTCGGAGATTCTGGCCGGTGCACTGAAGCAGTCTGCCGGTGCTACCCTCTACGGAGAGACTACCTACGGCAAAGGCACCGTACAGACCAGCATGGATAATCTGTTCAATGATGGCAGTCTGATCAAGATCACGATTGCCAAGTGGCTGACACCAAATGGCGACTGGATTCACAAAAAAGGAATCAAGCCCGATGTGGAAGTGGATCCACCGGATTATTACACCGTGACACCGATCAACAAGGACAAAACCTTGAAATATGACATGAACAACAATGATGTGAAAAGTGCACAGATTATGCTCGCCGGACTGGATTATACGGTGGATCGCAAAGACGGTTATTTTGACCGCGAGACGGAAGTGGCTGTTCGATCGTTCCAGCAGAATCACAAGCTGGCCGTAACCGGTACGATTGATGCCAAGACCGCTGCTGCACTGGAAGCCGAACTGATCAAGCATATCCAGGATCCTCAATATGACGTACAACTGAATAAAGCCATCGCTGGTATCAAGCAAAAGCTGAGCGGAACAAAGTAAAGCCCCTGGAGTATAATGCTATAGCAGCATGAGCGACCGGAAGGGCATCTGAGGATGAATGATGGATTGTAAAAAGAAGGCTGTCACAGCCTTCTTTTTTTATGTACAATAAAGAGTGTTGGACAGCGGGTTAGCGCGTATGGAAAGCAAAGGAGTGTGAAGCGTGATGACAGTGTTGGGAGAAGCACTCCGTATCACTGGTGGTGCCATAGGACAGCTGCTTTCGCAGCCGTTTTACTATATATTTCTGATCGGTCTGCTGCTGCATTACAGGCGGCAGGGGCTATTGGAACGCAAACTGTTTAATATAAGGGTGCACGTATATGCCGGCAGGGTCGTCCGGACCGTGATTACCGGTTTGATCATTGGGGTTATCCTGTCAGCGGTGATGCTGGGAATTGGCATACATATTGAAAAAGAAGTGATCTGGTGTCTGGGGATTATCATTGTGCTGCTGTCGCTGATTCGTCTGCGGCTGGCACATCTGATGGATGCGCTCGCTGTGCTCGTTATTCTTCATGTAGCGCTGCTGCTCGCTCCGTCATGGCAGCCGGCAGGATGGTTTGGTGAAGCGGTACAAGCGATCCGTCATGCCGATCTGCCGGGTCTGCTGGTGATTGGCGTGCTGCTGCAGCTAGCAGAAGCCATACTGTTCCGTGTGCAGGGCCCCGGGCTATCTTCTCCAGTAGTGATTGAAGGCAAGCGCGGCAAACCGGTAGGCGCTTATGCGATGGAGGCTTTCTGGCCGGTGCCGCTCTGGCTGTTAATGCCGGCGGCAGAAGGATTTATGCTGCCATGGAGTCCTCTCCACAGCGGCGAATTCTGGAGCGGCGGAGCAGCGGTTACTGCTCTGCCGGTAATGATCGGATGCAGTATTCTAACACAGAGTCGTCTGCCGGTGGACAAGGCACGTATCGTCTCCAGAAGGCTTCTGCTGAGCAGTCTGGTGCTGCTTGTACTGGTTGCTGTCGCGCTCTGGTGGGCGCCGCTGGCAGTGCTGGTGATCTGGATCGCTGTTATCTGGCGCGAGGTAATCGTTTACCTCAGCAGACGAGAAGAGCTGGAGAGCATCCCGCTCTATACCGAGACACTGCGCGGTCTGCGGGTACTGGATGTGATTCCGGGCAGTCCGGCGCATGAACTGGGTATACGGGCAGCCGAGACGGTATATAAGGTCAATGGAGTTCCTGTGCATCATCCACAGTCCCTGCATGAAGCGCTGCGGATGAACCCGGCCTTTTGCAAACTGGAAATACTCAATATTCACGGGGAAAGCAAATTCCTGCAGCGGGCGATCTATGCCGGGGATCATCATCAGCTGGGCATGATTTTTGCTCCGGATGATCAGGCGCCGGTCTCACCGGATATCCAGCAGCTGTCGGCATTTCATCTGCTGGGTCGTCCGCGGACACGCCGTTTGTCAGGCGGTATGGGTCAATCCAATGGGAATAGGCAGATTGAAGCGACCGGATTGCCAGCCGGTTCAGTTAAAGAAACAGCTCCGGCAGAAGCAGACACGGATACGTCAACTGAAGCGCACTCTACTGCCGCTTCTAATGCTAATGGCATTCTGCCCAAGCGAAGCCGCCGGGCAGGCAGCAAGAAATAAAGGGAAGCCGTCCAGCAGTATCCATTCTTGCAGTGCAGGATGATTTCGTTGTTCATACGAATAGAAAAATTAATGTGAAAAGAAATGTTAATGTGAACAGTAAATTTCATCTGAACAGCAAAAAAAGCACACGGACAAGCCGGGAGATCCCGCTGTTCGTGTGCTTTTTGATATGGATATACAGTTTACATTATCCGATCAGGCCGGCTGGCTACTCCTGCAATTGGCGCAGCACGATAATTTCAACGCGCCGGTTTTTCTGTCTTCCGGCTGCGGTGGAATTATCGGCGGCAGGGCGGGTAGCCCCGTAACCGGCATACTGGAAGTTGGCTTGATCAAGTCTTTTGGTATCGATAAAGTAGCGAAGTACCGACAGTGCCCGTGCGCCTGACAGTTCCCAATTATCCTGATACCGGGAAGCGTAGACGATCGGAAGACTATCCGTATGGCCTTCAATGCTGATCGTTGTATTGATCGATTGGAACAAGCTGGCGAGCCGGGCAAGCGTACCGAGTGAGCGGGCTTTGAGATCGGCCTGGCCTTCATCGAACAGAAACTGGTCGCTCAGGGTAATGGAGATGCCCTGCGGCTTGTCTACGACAGATACCTGATTCTGCAAATTATTGGTCTGTACATAATTTTCAATGACCTGCATCAGATTTGCCAGTTCCTGTTCCTGCTTGCGAAAGGCTTCTTCGCGGCTGGTCAGCTGTTCCTGGCCTTGTTTGCCGCCCTGCTCTCCCGCCTGGTTCTGCTCGGAATCGGAACCGCCGTTGTTTACATTCTGGCCTGCTGTCCCGGTCACTCCCTTGCCACCGTCCAGCACCGAGTTGGGACTCTGGAAAGTGAGCTGCAGCGACTCGGTCAGCACCTTGTATTTGTCGGAGTCGATCTGGCTGACCGAGTACATTACGATGAAGAAAATCAGCAGCAGCGTGATCAGATCGGCATAGGTAATTAACCAGCGGTCCTTGTGGTCGTGACCGGTATTTTTATTGCGGCGAGAATAACGTCGCATCGTTATTCCTCCCTCATTCGTGGTTCATTATCGGAATAACCATCCGTATCCGTCAGGAATGTCTCCAGCTTGCGGCGCACCAGCTGTGGATTCTCACCGTTCTGGATGGAAAGAATGCCTTCGAGCAGCATTTCCATCGTCTGCGTCTCCAGTTCGCTGCGTGCCCGGATTTTGGAAGCGAGCGGCAGGAAGATCAGGTTGGCACTGGCAACCCCGTACAGAGTGGCTGTAAAGGCAACCGCAATCGAGCTGCCCAGGCCGGTTGGTTCACTGAGACTGCCAAGAACCTGGATCAGGCCCATAACCGTACCGATAATCCCCATCGTTGGCGCATAACCGCCGGCAGAATCAAAGATTTTGGCATGCTGTTCATATTCCTGCTCGACCTTGGCCATTTCCAGCTCCAGAATCTGCCGGATTACATCCCGGTCGGTGCCATCGACAACCTGCTGTAAACCTTCCCGCAAAAAGGCATTTTCATGCGATACGGCCTGCGGCTCCAGTGCGAGTACACCGGCACGCCGGGCATGCATGGACATATTGACGACATCTTCGATGAGCTGCTCATTATCCGAACGAACCGGCACGAGTACCGTCCGCATGGCCTGCGGAAGCTTTTTCAGACGTGATGCCGGAAAGCTGATGGCCACGGCAGCAGCCGTTCCCCCAAATACGATCAAAGCTGCAGCTCCCTGAAGCAATCCTCCAGCGTCGCCGCCTTCCCATAAAAACCCCCCAATCAATGCAGCGATTCCTGCAATAATACCGATAATCGTTGTTAAATCCATTTATCCATCTCCTGTTCTGCGTCTGGGAAGTAATTGTATATTTATGCTTGCCGGCTCTCCGGAAAAAGAACAGACAATGTTTCAATATGAAAAAAACGTCTGAAAAAGTTGTCGTTTACAGACGTGTTTCAATTGCATAAGTGAAAGCTGGAGAGTATAATAGAAGGGAACAAACATTCCTATTCAGGACTTTTATGTTGTTAATTTATGTTATATAAGTATTAACCAATAATGAGATTCGTCTATTCAGGATGTGCCATTACAGCCAACGCTGGGTATAGTATTATGTGTCCGGCACTCTGATGAACGGTCTCTTTTGTTATTATCGGGCAAGCGTAATATATATTTTAGACGATAGGGTGATGCAGGGCAATGAACGATATTGTTGTCAGCTCCAAAAAATTCGAGATTGAGTCGGAATTCACGCCGCAGGGTGACCAGCCTGCCGCGATTGAAGAGCTCGTACAGGGCGTACAGCAGGGCAAGAAGTTCCAGACACTGCTGGGCGCGACCGGTACAGGTAAGACATTTACCATTGCACAGACCATTTCCAAACTGCAGCGTCCTACGCTGGTTATTGCACATAACAAGACGTTGGCAGCCCAGCTGGCGAGCGAGTTCAAGGAGTTTTTCCCGAATAACTCGGTCGATTATTTTGTCAGCTATTATGATTACTATCAGCCGGAAGCGTATATTCCGTCTTCCGACACGTATATTGAGAAAGACTCCAGTATTAATGAAGAGATCGACAAGCTGCGTCACTCGGCGACCAGTTCGCTGTTTGAACGTCGTGATGTCATCATCGTAGCCAGCGTATCCTGTATCTACGGTCTCGGTTCACCGCAGGAATATGGTGGCATGCTGCTGTCTCTGCGGGTAGGCATGGAAAAGTCACGCAACGAGATTTTATCCCGTCTGGTAGATATTCAGTACCAGCGCAATGATATCAACTTCGTTCGTGGTACATTCCGTGTACGCGGGGATGTTATTGAGATTTTCCCGGCTTCCAAAAGTGAACATGCCGTACGGGTCGAACTGTTCGGTGATGAGATCGAGCGGATTACCGAGATCGATGTATTGACCGGCGAGTTGGTCGGTGAACGCGAACATATCGCGATCTTCCCGGCATCTCACTTTGTCACCAAAGAAGAAACGATGAAAGTCGCCATCAAAAATATCGAACGTGAGTTGGAAGACCGCCTCGCCGTGCTCAAGGAACAGGGCAAGCTGCTGGAAGCACAGCGTCTGGAACAGCGTACACGCTACGATATCGAGATGATGAAGGAAGTCGGCTTCTGTTCCGGGATTGAGAACTATTCCGGACCGCTTACTTTCCGTGAACGGGGAGATACGCCATTTACACTGCTCGATTATTTCCCGGATGATATGCTGATCGTGGTCGATGAGTCCCATGTGACCCTGCCGCAGATCCGGGCGATGTATAATGGTGACCAGGCGCGCAAAAATGTGCTGGTGGATCATGGATTCCGCCTGCCATCCGCACTGGACAACCGTCCATTGAAATTTGAAGAGTTCGAAGACAAGATCAACCAGATCATTTTCGTATCCGCTACTCCGGGACCGTATGAGATGGAGCACTGCGACACGATGGCCCAGCAGATTATTCGTCCTACCGGACTGCTTGATCCGATTATCGAAGTTCGTCCGACCAAAGGACAGATCGATGATCTGATCAGCGAGATTCATCTGCGTATCGAACGGGATGAACGGGTGCTGGTGACTACACTGACCAAGAAAATGTCCGAGGATCTGACCGATTATCTCAAGGAAGTCGGCATTAAGGTCAGGTACATGCACTCCGATATCAAAACGCTGGAACGGATGGCGATTTTGAGAGATCTGAGGCTGGGGACATTCCATGTACTGGTCGGGATCAACCTGCTGCGGGAAGGACTGGATCTGCCGGAAGTCTCACTCGTTACCATTCTGGATGCCGACAAGGAAGGCTTCCTGCGTTCCGAACGTTCACTCATCCAGACGATAGGCCGGGCAGCGCGTAACTCCGAAGGCCGGGTTATTATGTACGGTGACAAAATCACCGACTCCATGGCCAGTGCGATGCGCGAGACCGAACGCCGTCGTACGATCCAGATTGCCTATAATGAAGAACATGGCATTACCCCACAGACGATCCGCAAAAAAATACGCGATGTCATCGAAGCGACCAAAGTGGCCGAAGGCAAAGCGGACTATATGGCGGAAGTGGGCAAAGCCAAGATGTCCAAGCGCGACCGTATGGCACTGATTCAGCGTCTGGAGACCGAGATGAAGTCTGCCGCCAAGGAGCTTCAGTTCGAACGTGCAGCCGAGCTGCGCGATGCGGTACTGGAACTGCGGGCAGAGATCAGTTAATTCCTGTTCCTGCTGACGATGGATCGCTGCTATTATACCGAATGAACATTATGCACAATCCAAGGTTGTTGGGTGATTCCGGATACAGAACCGGAATCCCCGGCAACCTTTATCATAGTTTGGCCGTTTATGCGCACAGCTCTGACATTTCACAGGTACACTATGAAATGGCTGGGCACGTGGTGATTATTCCGGAAGCACCGGATTTGGAGGTTGGATTATTTGTCGAATAAATATATTGAAATCAAGGGCGCACGAGCGCATAACCTGAAAAATATTGATATCAGTATCCCGCGTGATCGTTTTGTCGTATTGACCGGACTGAGCGGATCAGGCAAGTCATCGCTGGCTTTTGATACCATTTATGCAGAAGGGCAGCGCCGTTATGTGGAATCCCTGTCTGCCTACGCACGTCAGTTCCTCGGACAGATGGACAAACCGGATGTGGACTCGATCGAAGGATTGTCTCCGGCGATCTCGATTGATCAGAAGACGACCAGCCGTAACCCGCGTTCCACGGTAGGTACAGTCACCGAGATCTATGACTATTTGCGGCTGCTGTTTGCACGTGTGGGACATCCGCATTGTCCGAACCATGGCGTCGAGATCACTTCTCAGACGGTAGAGCAGATGGTGGACCGGATTATGGAATATCCGGAGCGTACCCGTCTGCAGATTCTGGCACCGGTCGTATCCGGCCGCAAGGGTGAACATAAAAGTATTTTTTCGGAAATCTCCAAACAGGGCTTTGTACGTGTGCGTGTAAACGGAGAACTGCGTGATCTGTCCGAAGATATCCAGCTGGAGAAAAACAAAAAGCATACAATTGAAGTCGTAGTTGACCGGATCGTCGTTAAGGAAGACATCGCTGTACGTCTGGCCGATTCGATTGAAATGGCGCTCAAAATGTCCGGCGGTCAACTGCTGGTGGACATTATCGGTCAGGAGGAGCTGCGTTTCAGTTCCAACTTTGCCTGCCCAATCTGCGGATTCAGTATTGAAGAACTGTCTCCACGGATGTTCTCGTTCAACAGTCCGTTCGGTGCTTGTCCGGAATGCGACGGGCTCGGTATCCGTATGGTCGTTGACCAGGATCTGCTGCTGCCTGATCGCAGCAAAACGATTGAAGAAGGAGCTTTCCAGGCATGGAGCGGCGGATTATCCAACTATTATCCACAGTTCCTGAAATCGGTCTGCGAACATTATAAGATTCCGACGGATGTACCGGTATCCGAATTGACCGAGCAGCAGGTGAATCTGATTCTGAATGGCTCTGATGGACACAAGATCCGCTTCCGCTACGAAAGCGACTTTGGCCGTGTGAAGGAAGCACAGGTTGTGTTCGAAGGCATCATTCCCAACCTGGAGCGCCGCTACAAAGATACGTCCTCCGAGAGCATGCGCGAATATATCGAAGGCTTTATGAGTGCCAAGCCTTGTCCGGTATGTAAAGGCAAACGTCTCAAAAAGGAAATTCTTGCAGTAACGGTAGACAAGCAGAATATCGCTGACGTTACCGATATGCCGATTGGTGATGCCAAGGAATTTTTCGAGCATATTCATCTGAGTGAAAAGGAACAGAGCATCGCGCGTCTGATCCTCAAGGAGATCTGCAGCCGATTGGGCTTCCTCGTCAATGTCGGTCTGGAGTATCTGACCATGTCACGTGCAGCCGGTACTCTGTCCGGCGGTGAAGCACAGCGGATTCGTCTGGCGACCCAAATCGGTTCCAGTCTGACCGGGGTTCTCTATATTCTGGATGAGCCGAGTATCGGTCTGCATCAGCGGGATAATGACCGACTGATCAAGACGCTGGAGCATATGCGTAATCTGGGCAACACACTGATCGTTGTCGAGCATGATGAGGATACGATGATGGCAGCAGACCATATTATCGATATCGGACCGGGTGCAGGGATTCATGGCGGTCAGGTAATCGCCCAGGGCACACCGGAAGAGATTATGAATGATCCCAACTCACTGACCGGACAGTACCTGAGCGGCCGCAAATTCGTTCCTGTACCGCTGGAGCGCCGCAAGCCGGATAACCGCTGGCTGGAGATTCGCGGAGCCAAGGAGAACAACCTCAAGAACATTAATGTCAAAATACCGATCGGTGTATTCACTGCAGTAACCGGCGTATCCGGTTCCGGTAAATCAACACTGGTCAACGAGATTCTGTACAAAACGCTGGCGCGTGACCTGAATCGTGCGCGTGTGATTCCGGGACAGTACCGGGAAATACGCGGTCTGGAGCATGTCGAGAAAGTCATCGATATTGACCAGTCCCCGATCGGTCGTACGCCTCGTTCCAATCCGGCGACCTATACCGGCGTATTCGATGATATCCGCGATCTGTTCGCCCAGACGAATGAAGCCAAGGTACGCGGTTACAAAAAAGGCCGCTTTAGCTTCAATATCAAAGGCGGCCGCTGTGAAGCCTGCCGCGGCGACGGTATTATCAAGATTGAGATGCACTTCCTGCCTGATGTGTACGTTCCATGTGAAGTATGCAAAGGCCAGCGCTATAACCGCGAGACGCTGGAAGTGAAATACAAAAACCGCAATATCGCGGATGTACTGAATATGACGGTGGAAGATGCGGTAGACTTTTTCCAGAACATTCCGCGTATTCAGCGCAAAATGCAGACCCTGCTGGATGTGGGTCTCGGTTATGTGAAGCTGGGCCAGCCGGCCACCACACTGTCCGGCGGTGAAGCACAGCGTGTGAAGCTGGCTTCCGAGCTGCATCGCCGCAGCACCGGCAAGACGATCTATATTCTGGATGAGCCGACAACCGGTCTGCATGTGGATGATATTGACCGTCTGCTGGTTGTGCTGCATCGATTGGTCGATTCCGGTGAATCCGTACTGGTTATCGAACACAATCTGGACGTGATCAAAACGGCCGATTATCTGATCGATCTCGGACCGGAAGGCGGCAGCGGCGGCGGTACGATCCTCGCTTCCGGTACTCCGGAAGACATTACCAAGGTAAAGGAGTCCTATACCGGACACTACCTCAAACCTGTACTGGAACGGGATACGGCACGTAGCCGTGAACTGGAAAGCAGCCAGGTCTAACCCTTCACCTATGGCAGGCTGTTGAAAGAAAACAAGCATTTTTTCTATTCAACAGCCTGCTTATTTATACATAAAGATAGGCTTATAGGTAATTGTGCCTGAACAAGAGATTATGGTAATCTGAAATTAGACTCATTTTACTGGAATTACCAGTTTGATGGTGGACACGTAAGCAACTATAGAAAGGCTGGATGAATTTGAAAATAATTTCCACGAAAATACCTGCATTTGTACTACTGGCTTCGGTTCTCACCGTGTCTACCCCCTATGCGGCCATAGCGTCTGCAGCGGAACTGTCTTCACATTATACATACCATGCGCCCCAGCTGGGCGCTTCTTCTATCCACCCGGGATATAGCAAAATTATTGCCAAAGTTTCACCGTCCGTCGTTGGCATCGTAGGTGTACCGACGCCGGAAGCCATGGCCGAAGAGGCTGGCAGCGATGACGGCGGCTACGGCCAGGACAAGGAAGGAATCGCCTTTGGCTCGGGTGTCATCATCGCATCCAATGGCTGGATTGTGACCAATGCCCATGTCATCGACAGTATGCAGGAAGGTGCCAAAGTCATTACGTCTGAAGCGAACGGACAGAGTAAGGCCTATCTGGTCAAGGAAGTCTACAGTGATACGGTGAGCGATCTGGCGCTGATCAAGATTAATGCCACCGGACTGAAGGCCGCTTCATTCATCTCCGGCAGCCAGAAGCCCGAAGTAGGTGAGCAGGTGATCGCGATCGGCACACCGCTGTCTCTCTCGCTTCGCAATTCGGCGACATCCGGCATTATCAGCGGGGTGAACCGCGCGGTGGATGCTTCGTACAGCCTGCTCCAGACCGATGCAGCGATTAACCCCGGCAACAGCGGCGGTCCGCTGGTTAATATGGATGGCAAGGTCATCGGCATTAATACGATGAAATATGAAGCGCTCGGTGTAGACAATCTGGGCTTTACCATTCCGGCCGATACAGTGGAATATATTATCGATCAGCTGTATACGTATGGCGAAGTTCGGCGCGCTTCGATTGGTGTGCAGCTGGAGGAGAGCGAAGATGCACTGATCGGCATGCCGACCAATGATGCGATGAAAGTCACTGAAGTCACCTCCGCCTCCGCCAAAAAAGCAGGCATCAAAGAAGGCGATGTACTCTACAGCATCAACGGCAAAAGAGTGCATACGACCGTCGAACTCAATGAGCTGCTCAAAGCCTATACTCCCGGTCAAACTGTCAAATTAATGATGCAATCCGGAGGAGATATTGTAAGCCGTACGCTGAAGCTGGTCCAGGCGCAGCCTGAAGATCTGCTCGACAGCAGCCAGGCAGACGAAGCAACGTCTCCTGAACAGTAATATGCGATCCGCCGGATAGGCCATCTACTTTGACTATAGAAATGAGGAAACGGAATGAACAAATGGGTGCGTATTGCCGCCACCGGCCTGCTGGCCTCCATCATTACCATTACTATGGCATATGCCGGAGTACATACAGCGGCAGCTGCTGAACTGCTGGAACTCAAAATCAAAAAGGGCAGTACAGCCGCAACGATCAATGGTGAAAAAGAGACGATCATCAAACCTTATGAAGCTGGCGGTACCACTATGGTGCAGCTTGGGTTGTTTTCCCGTGCATTCCATGCCGATGTACAGCTTCATGAAAACAATACCGTCCAGCTTACCTCGGGCAAGCATACTATTTCCATGAAAATCGGCAGTAAAGCCGCGACCATTAACGGCAAAAAAGTAACGCTGGATGCCGCTCCCGTGATGAAATCCAATACGCTGATGGTTCCTCTGCGTTCACTCGTTCAGGGCATTGGCGGTAAAATGAAAGTCGTATCCGGCCAGATTATCATTACGCTGCCGGCATCGGCGGCACAGACGGGCGAAAGTGGCAGCGCAAACGAACATGCAGGTAAAAAGCTGGTAGGCAGCAGCCAGTATCAATGGACGATCAACTATCCGGAAGATCTGGTTTATATGGGAGGTTCGAGCAGCAGCACAGCCAACTTTATGAATCGGGAAAGTACGTATCTGCTGCAGGTATCGGTAGAACCGGATACGGTCAATTCTTCGGTCTATGGTCATTCCGATCCTGAAGATCTGCTGGATTACCTGGTTGGTTATAACGAGGAATTGGGAGAAACGGTGCTGGATCAGCAGGTCATGAGCAGTCCAGCCGGAGATTATGCCAGAGTAATCAGCCGTTCCGAAGAAGGTTATCTGTCCGAGAACAGACTGTATTCCGGCAATGGCAATCTGTATTACGTAATGTATGCCGATTCCGAAGCTTACAGCTACAAGGACTTCGATGGAGCAGCCGATCTGCTGGATTCATTCCGTATGTCATTCGACAATGGCAATAAAACGGTAAAGGACATCACATCGACCGAGTCCGGTGAAGAGCCGGTAGTAAGCGATAATATGCTGGCCAATGAAGAGTACGGCATCTCGGCATCACTGCCATCCAATTGGTCGGTTAGCAGTGATACACTGGAAGCGGGAACAGCGGACGGTAGTTATACCGGAATCTATGCCTACAGTGCTCCGACAGGTGCGACTGTCCAAGATTGGGCCAAGCAGATCCAGACCTGGTTCAGCGACAACTTTACACCGGATCATTATCGCCATGTGAGCACGACCGAGCGCCAGATCGGCGAGCAGACGGCAGTGGTCAATCAGGTACAGTATACGTATGACGGAGATATTTGGTATACGGAATACCAGATTTTGTTCCAGCGTGACGATTACCGTTATTATATGGAATATGGCGGAATGTCCGATTCGCCGACATTGACTTCCGATCTGGAAGCCATTCTGCCGACCGTTTCCCTGGACTTTGACACTCTGCAGGAAAATTTCGGCAAGCTGCCGATCGATTACTATTCCGAAGACCGCAGCAAAACAGTTACCCGTGCATCCAAAACGTACGGTTACAGCTTGCAGGTACCGCGCTACTGGACAGGCGCAGGCAACGACTACGAGTCTTCATCCACAGCCTTCCAGCACAGCGGCGGCACTTTCCGCATCACTATCGCCAACGCGAGCTCCCTGGATAAGGCAGTAGAAAAGTGGAAAGCAACCTTCCAGGGCGCAGGAGTGAATGCAGGCGGTCAGCTGTCCGAAGGCACCGCAACCACATTTGCCGGAGAACCTGCCTACACCTTTACAGCAGCCTACCCGGATACTTCCACACCTTACCAGGCCAGCTACATCATCTTTAACAAAGGCAAACGTACCTATATCCTGTCCAGCGAACTGAATACAGCGAACAATACCCCTTTCCACCAATCAGAAATCGCCAAAATACTCAGTTCTTTTCAATGGCTGACCAAATAAGCCGAATCGACTGAACACTAATATATATCTTACCTGATCCACTTGGTACCTGAACTGCCGCCTTATCGAAATTGCCTCTGTCCTGCTGACAGAGTGCAAACCGATAAGCCGGCAGTTTTTGTTTTGCAAATTTACTTTCCCCTATTTCAATAATTTTCATACAAATTTAAATGATACTGTAGATACACCGTCTCATGTCTGTTACACTGAATTAGAATCATTTTAAATCAGAGGTGCCACGCTTCAGCGAGCAGTAACGCTGTCACCCTGCACCAGCGTATGTTGCATACCAACAATCAGGATGAGCTCTCATCCGCGAATAGAGCATTGCCTGGGCATCAGGCAATCCGGGAGGATAACAATCTACATGAATACAGCATTACGAAGAGAAGACGTGGAGCTTCTGGCGCCGGCAGGCGACTGGGACTGCATGCGGGCGGCGGTAGCTAATGGAGCAGACGCAGTCTTTTTTGGCGTGGAGAAATTTAACGCGCGTGCGCGGGCGAATAATTTCCGTATGGATGAATTGCCGGAGATCATGGCATTTTTGCACAGCTATGGAGTCAAAGGCTTTTTGACGTTTAATATACTCGTATTTGAGAATGAACTGGAAGATGCCAAGGAACTGATCGATGCCTGCGTGGATGCAGGCGTGGACGCGGTAATCGTACAGGATCTGGGCCTGGTGAAAATGATCCGCGAGATCTCGCCGGACTTCCCGATTCACGGTTCGACCCAGATGACGATCACTTCCCCGGAAGCGGTGGAATTCACCAAGCCATTTAATATGGAACGGGTCGTCTTAGGCCGGGAGAACAATCTCAAGCAAATTCAGAAAATCGGCGAACAGGCACGTCTGCCAATGGAAGTATTCGTACACGGCGCTTTGTGTGTATCCTACTCCGGACAGTGTCTGACTTCGGAAATGTGGGGCGGACGCTCCGCGAACCGTGGTGAATGTGCACAGGCCTGCCGTCTGCCGTACGATCTGATCGTTGACGGCGAGCAGAAGATTATGGGCGATGTGACGTATCTGCTGTCGCCAAAAGATCTGGCAGCGATCGACATCATGCCGGAACTGATCGAAGCGGGCGTTACCTCTTTCAAAATCGAAGGTCGTCTGAAAAGCCCGACCTATGTCGCGAATGTGGTCAGCAAATACCGCAAAGCGATTGACCGCTACTTTGAAGGAGACAGCACACCGATCAGCCGCGAAGATATTCGCGAACTGGAACAGAGTTTCTCACGCGGGTTTACCCATGGGTTCCTCGATGGTACCAACAACAAGAAACTGGTCGACGGCACTTTCCCGAAAAGCCGCGGCGTATACCTCGGTCGTGTCGAGAAAATTCTGCGTGATGGCGTTGTCTGCCGTCTGGAGGCGCCGGTCAAGCGCGGCGATGGTATCGTGTTCGATGCCGGCGATCCAACGCAAAAAGAAGAAGGCGGACGTATCTACGATCTGCGTCGTCAGGGCGTCAAGCTCGAAGGCGAAGCCGGAGAGAGCTGGATTGTGGATATCGTACCGGGTCGCAGCGATGTGAACCTCAAAAAAGTACATGTTGGGGATAAGATCTGGAAAACCAACGATCCTGCACTGGATAAGCGCATGAGACAGACGTACGAGACCGACAAGCCGTACCGCGTATTCCCGGTACATGTCAAAGCAATCGGTCATGCCGGTCAGCCGCTTGTGACTTACTGGACCGATGTACAAAAAGGCGTAACGATCCGCGTGGATTCCGAGATGGAACTGGAAATCGCAGCCAAGCGTCCAATGACTGCTGAACTGCTGGAAGAACAGTTTGGCCGTCTGGGCGGTACCATTTTCCAACTGGATGAACTGGAAGTGCAGCTGCACGGCGATATCATCATTCCGATGCGTGAACTGAATGCGATCCGCCGTCAGGCGGTAGAACAGCTGGAAGGCGAACGTCCAAAACCACCGGTATATATCAAGCGCGATATTACGACATACGCAGATATCGCTCCGGCTACTGCTCCGGTTCAGGGTACCGAAGCGATGCTGACTGCACTGTGCCGTAATCTGGATCAGGTCGAAGCTGTAGTGAAGACCGATGTAGAAATGATCTATGCCGATTTCGAATTTATTAAGCAGTTCCCGGCAGCTGTAGCTGCTGTACGCGCAGCCGGCAAAAAGATTGCGCTGGCAACGCCGCGTATCCATATGCCTGGTGAAAATGGCTATCATGCCAACATTCTGCGTCTGCAACCGGATGCGGTACTGGTGCGCAATACCGGTGCACTGTACTATTATCTGGCTCGCCGCCAGAGTCATCCACAGGACAACCATCCACAGCTGATTGGGGATTTCTCACTGAATATCGCCAACCACAAAGCGGTAAGCCTGTTCCTGGAAGCTGGCGTAGATATGGTTACTCCATCGTATGACCTGAATATCCAGCAGATGGTAGATCTGCTCGGACGCAGCCAGACGTCCCAGATGGAAGTGGTTATCCATCAGCATCTGCCAATGTTCCATACCGAGCACTGTGTGTACTGTACTTTCCTGAGCGAAGGTACCGACTTTACCAACTGTGGTCGTCCATGTGAAGACAGCCGCGTATCCCTGCAGGATCGGATCGGTATGTCCCATCCGGTACGTGTGGACGAAGGCTGCCGCAACACGGTATACAATGCGATCGAGCAGTCCGGTGCAGAATACCTCAAAGATTTCCTGGAGCTGGGTGTGCCTAACTACCGTGTGGAATTCCTGGAAGAGACGCCGGAGCAGGTGCTGGAAGTTATCGAACTGTACAGCAAAGCGCTGCGCGGCGAGATCAGCGGTACCCAGGTATGGCGCAGTCTGAAAGCAACCAACCAGCTGGGCGTAACGCGCGGTCAACTGGTGAAATAAGATAGTCGTAATCCAAGAATGATCCGGATACAGCCTGTGTATAACACGAGCAGCTCAGCGGAGAAGTTATCCGCAAATCATCCACAATAAATGCAAAAGGATGTCCTTCGGGGCATCCTTTTTTCACAGGTTATCCACATATGTAATATAGCTACCAAGAAGAGAGCAATCGAATGGGTAAAAAACAGGTAAATTGGGTAAGATATCAGAGTGAGATTGACGAGTTGCCGGCTTACATAGCACTGCTACCAACCGACAAGCGTGCAGGCGGTTAAGCGGCTGTACATTACTTATCTGAATGGGATATGGAGGAATACAAGATGAAAATACGTAAAGCGATTATTCCGGCTGCAGGTCTCGGAACCCGTTTCCTGCCAGCCACCAAAGCGATGCCAAAAGAAATGCTGCCGATCGTGGACAAGCCAACGATCCAGTATATTATCGAAGAAGCGGTCGCTTCCGGTATTGAAGATATTATCATCGTTACCGGTAAAGGCAAACGCGCGATTGAGGACCATTTTGACTACTCGTTCGAGCTGGAACAAAACCTCGAAGAGAAAGAAAAATGGAAGCTGCTGGATGCTGTTCGTGAACCGTCCGAGATGGCGGATATCCACTATATTCGCCAGAAAGAACCAAAAGGACTCGGTCATGCCATCTGGTGTGCCCGCAAGTTTATTGGTGACGAGCCATTTGCGGTACTGCTCGGTGATGATATCGTCGAATCCGATGTCCCTTGCCTGAAGCAGATGATGGACGTGTACGAGAAGCATGAGTCCTCTGTAGTAGGGGTCAAAGAAGTACCTTGGGAGCATGTATCCCGCTACGGTCTGGTTGCAGGTGATCAGATGCCTGGCGACGATTCCGGCCGACTGTACAAAGCAACCGGTCTGGTCGAGAAGCCCAAACGCGAAGATGCACCATCCAACCTGGCGATCATGGGCCGCTACATCCTGACACCGGAGATTTTTGATATTTTGGGAAATCAGGATATTGGCGCCGGTGGCGAGATCCAACTGACCGATGCCATTTCCAAACTCGGCCAGCAGCAGGATATCCTGGCATACCAGTTCGAAGGACTGCGTCATGACGTAGGGGAGAAGAGCGGGTTTATTGAGACAACAATCCACTATGCACTGAACCATCCGGAACTGCGCGACTCTACGGTTGAATATCTGCGCAAAGTAATGGCTGAAGTGGATAAATAAATCCGAAACAGGATACAGCCTATTCGGTCTATAATGATAAAAGACACACTGTTTTCTGCTTTATGTAGTGAACGGTGTGTCTTTTTTGTTATTACGATCAGATAGGCAAGCAGGATGAAGTTGAATTTATACCTGAAAGAATACTGCTCAGGAAAACAGTAGTCCTGGCTGTCAGTTCTAAGCGTGTTCTACTATTATAGGCTGATGATAAGTCCATCAGGGATAAGTTTCCAGGTAATTACAGTATATTTTATACCAAAATTAATGCTTGCTAAATAGCTAAAGGAGATATATTAATGAAAATACGTAAAGCGATTATTCCCGCAGCCGGACTCGGAACCCGTTTCCTGCCAGCCACCAAAGCGATGCCGAAAGAAATGCTGCCGATCGTGGATAAGCCAACGATCCAGTACATTATTGAAGAAGCCGTAGCATCGGGCATCGAGGATATTATCATCGTTACCGGTAAAGGCAAACGCGCGATTGAAGACCATTTTGACTATTCGATTGAACTGGAACAGAACCTGGAAGAAAAAGAAAAGTGGAAGCTGCTGGATGCGGTTCGCGAATCTTCCGAGATGGCGGATATCCACTATATCCGTCAAAAGGAACCAAAAGGACTCGGTCATGCCATCTGGTGTGCGCGCAAGTTTATTGGCAATGAACCATTCGCCGTACTGCTCGGTGATGATATTGTCGAGTCGGACATCCCTTGCCTGAAGCAGATGATGGATGTCTACGAACAGCATGAATCATCGGTTGTAGGGATCAAGGAAGTACCGTGGGAGCATGTATCCCGCTATGGTCTGGTTGCAGGCGATCAGATGCCTGGCGACGATTCCGGCCGACTGTACAAAGCAACCCGTCTGGTCGAGAAGCCCAAGCGCGAAGATGCACCGTCCAACCTGGCGATTATGGGCCGCTACATCCTGACACCGGAGATTTTTGATATTTTGGGAAATCAGGATATTGGCGCCGGCGGAGAGATCCAGCTAACCGATGCCATTTCCAAACTGAGCCAGCAACAGGACATTCTGGCTTACCAGTTCGAAGGACTGCGCCATGATGTAGGGGAGAAAAGCGGGTTTATCCAGACAACCATCCATTACGCATTGAAGCATCCTGAGCTGCGTGAAGAAACGATTCAATATCTGCGCAAAGTACTGACAGAGATCGATTATCCAACCGCATAAGTAGTACACTATTCACACAAAAATGCTCGTTCAAAACTGGATAGACTAGGGATCGGCTATAACGTATAACGGTATGAATGAACGATGTGTACTGCAAATGCATATCCATATCCTATAAAACAAACAGCAAAAAAAAGAGGCTTCTCCATCATAGGAGAAGTCTCTTTCTCATTTCTCATGATCCCGACTGAATCAAACGGTACCTACATCAGTAAGTCGTTTTGGCCAGCTGATCAATCTGTTCTTTTTCCTTGGCATCGATTGCGATCAGTTTGTCATAGACCGCCTGATCGTTCTGACCTTCTTTTTTCAGAGCAACCAGATAATAACGTGCGACCTGTCTGTTGGTCTCGTCATTCAGATCATCTTTCAGTCCGCGCTTCAGGGTTGCTGCCGCATCGGCATTTTTGCCTTGCATCAGCTGAATCTGACCGATACTCAGTGCAATCTTCGGAGTAACGTCAAATTCACGACCTTGCAGCTGACCTTCCGGCAGTGTCGTCAGATACTGCATGCCATCGAGAACTTCTTGGTACGCTTGAAGTCCAGCCTGGAAGTATTTCTGTTCGGCAGCCTTATCTTTTTTCTCATAAGCCTGGTTACCGAGAATATACGCCTGGGAAATGACACCTTCATACCAAGAAATATCCCATTTGTATTTCGGAATATTATCAACCATTACATTAAACGCCTGATCGGTATCTCCATGTACCTGGTAGAGAGTAACCATCTGTTTGAGGATATCCTTGTTGAATGGCTCTTTTTCGTGAGCTTTGGTCAACAGAGCCATATCCTCATTGTAGAACTGCTCATCCTTGGTCTGCTGATAGCCCTGTACGAGCAGGGAACTCAGGAAGACAACGCCATCCGGGAATGTGCTGCGGATCGACAGTGCGTCATCCAGAGGCTTACGAAGTCCTTCATACGTGGCATTTGGCGTATTCGCCATCGCCGATACTTCCATTACATCACCCGAAGCTTGCTTGAAGCGCAGAGAGGTGAAGACGACCGCAATAACGGCTATACCCATCAGCGATACGTAAATGCCGCGGATGGTACCTGCACCCAGCTGAAGTCGCTTGAGCGGCTGTGCATCCATCGCAGCAGCCATTCCGCCGAGACCGAGGAATACGAGAATGCTCATGTACACATAACTCAAGTTAAAGTCGAGCAGACTGTGCATCAGAATCGAGACAACAAGTATAAAGTAAAGGAAATGCGATTCTTTTTTCTCGCGATCCGATTTGATATAACCGCGAATATATTTGTAGAAAATAAAACCGACAAACAAGATGAAAATAATAAATCCGATTACCCCGACTTCGACCAGATACTGAACGAAGAAGTTATGCGCCTGACGGCTGACATACGGGTTATTCTGATACGCTTCAAAAGCCGCACCCCATGCACCGCCGCCACCGCCGAAGAACGGGTAGTCGCGCAGCAATTTCATTGCATCACGATAAAAAGTGAAACGTTCCAGTACACTACTTTGCTGGAAGTTGATATTTTCAAAACGGACACGGATATTTGCCGGCAGCAGATTGCGCAGGTTGGTGGCAATGAGCAGTACCAGAATCACACCTCCGACAACAGCTGCACCGATCGGCAGCCATACGCTGGAGAAGCGCTTCGCTGTCCAGCCTTCCACACCATGCTCCAGCTTCGGAGCGAGGAACCGTCCGATCACTACCGCGATCAGTCCAACGATCAGCGATGTGATCAGCAGGTACGCCCAGCCTTTGGCTGCAACGCCGCCGTCATACTTGGCGATGACCTGCAGACCGATATTCGTTACCGGATTCAGAATCACGGCCGAAGCAATACCGGCGATCACAATGTAAATGACCCAGAGAATCTGCTGTGCCGGGCGCAGCATCAGCAGCAGCACGAGCAGCACGAATGGCAGGACGACCAGACCACCACGTGACAGCGTCAGAATCAGAGACAGGATGACCGGCACGAGCATAAAGCCGTGGATAAAGTGGTCATACGATCTTTTCAGACGGCTTACATTAAATAGTCCTGCGAACAGGATCGCCATCAGGAAGGCTGCATATGTATTCGCATACTGGAATACGGAAGTCAGACGCCAGCCGTTGGAATCCTGCATGATCGCGTCGACATATACACCGTTGTTGACTGCAACCGAGAACCAGGATACCAGATGCCCGCCCAGAATCCCCTGGCCGAACCAGTTGAGAAATCCAAACATGATGATCAGGTAAGCGGAACCCATGATCGTAATTTGAATGATTTTGTTGGACAACCGGTCACGCAGCATATACACACCCATCACGAAAATAAATGCGTACATCCATTGTATTAGCACCATATTTACGGCATAATGCCAAGAGGCGGCCGAAAACATGGAGATCATATACGAGATCGGCAGCAGAATGATAAGCAGTGCCGCCAGATCACGCTGATCGTCCAGCTTGATTTTTTTGTGGAATTGAATCAATCCCAAAATCAGCAGGATACCCGACATCATCACTGCCCAGAAAATCGGTTTCTCAAAACTTACGCCAAGACCATTGAACAATGCAATTTGAAATGGGGTCCATAACAGGAACAAAATGAGACAGATGTTAACGACCCAGAACATGCCATTACGTTTGTCGTCCTCAGTGGACGCTTTAAACTGTTTGCCGTATACTGGATTAGCCAATGTTTTAAACTCCTTTACATAAGAGGTACTAAGACATTTTAGCATAATGCGCCCTGTGTTCACCACTAGGCTATTATTACGTTCAATATTTTTGATTTAATAAATTGTAAAATGAGTTCGAATTCGTGAAATGACTAAAAGTTAATTTATTATTTGGATAACGTAAGGAGAGTATTAATGAAAAATTCATTTGCAAGAAACACCACTTTAATTATATTAGCTTTAATACTAACAATATCATTTTTTTTGATAATAAGAACTTATTATCAAACTACGGTAGCTACTACACTTAGTCTCCAATACAAATCCAATGTAAATGCAGATGTTCAATTATATTTTGCCGAAGAACCAAATGGGAAGTGGGATGAAAGTCAGTCCATCATTAAAAGTTATACAGACTCGACAGAATGGAAAAAAATACAGTTTAATATCCCGCAAAATGTAAGTAAAGTAAGATTGGATACTGGTAATCAGCCAGCTGATATAGATATAAAAGATATAAAATTATCTAAAAATCATACTGTTAATATTAATATTTCTAATCTGGATTTATCTGTTCAACAGGTTAAAGTCTTGAATAAAGAACAAAACTTTATTCGTTTAAAGTCACTCGGAAAAGATCCTTTTATAGGCTTTAATATTGGTTATTTTCATACAATGATCTTAAAAGAGAACTACGTTTATTTAGCCCTGTTCCTAATTTTGAGTGTAATCACTGCGATCCTCTGTACTTGGGCTATCAGAAATGTTAAAGAAGTGGCAAGATATATCAAATATACGATTCAGGGACGGAAATTAATAGTTAATTTGGCGAAAAATGATTTTAAAACTAAATATGCAGCGTCGTATTTGGGAATAATTTGGGGATTTATACAACCGCTTATTACCATTGCTACGTATTGGTTTGTTTTCCAAGTGGGTTTGAGAAGTGGTGATATATCGAGCGTTCCATTTATTCTATGGTTTATAGCTGGTATTATCCCATGGTTTTTCTTCTCAGAAGCATTACTGGGGGGAACGAATGTTTTTATGGAGTACAGTTATCTGGTAAAGAAGGTTGTATTTAAAATAGAGTTATTGCCGGTTGTTAAGATTGTTTCAGCTTTGTTTGTACATTTATTTTTTATAGCATTTATTTTTATTGTTTATAGTTCTTATGGCCTTTATCCAGAGCTTGTTGATTTACAGTTAGTTTATTATTTATTTTGCTCACTTATGCTAGTATTTGCTTTATCAATTTTAACATCAGCTATTATTTTGTTTTTCAAAGATCTTAACCAGATTATTGGAATCATATTACAAGTTGGTTTCTGGTTTACACCTATTGGCTGGGCCGTTACTATGTTGAATGACTTCTGGGCATTTGTATTTAAACTTAATCCAATGTATTACATTGTACAGGGTTACAGAGATACGCTTATTGAGCATATCATGTTTTGGGAGAGACCTTATCAGACCCTGTATTTTTGGGTGTTCTGCAGCATTATTCTCGTTTTGGGGATTAAAGTTTTCAAAAAATTAAAGCCACATTTCTCTGATGTGCTTTAGGAGTGGAAATTATGGAGCCTATTATTGAAGTGAAGAATGTGATTAAAACCTATAAATTGTATGATAAACCCATTGATCGGTTAAAGGAGTCCCTTAGTCTATCAGATAAAAAGTACCACCAGACATTTAATGCTTTGGATGGTTTGAATTTAAATATTTACCCTGGGGAAGCAGTTGGGTTTTTGGGGAGAAATGGATCTGGGAAATCGACATTACTTAAGTTGATCACAGGTATCTTAACGCCTACACATGGCGAAATAATTGCACACGGTAGAATTTCTGCAATTTTGGAGCTTGGAGCAGGTTTTAACCCGGAATATACAGGTCGTGAAAATATCTATTTGAATGGCCTTATGCTGGGTATCAGTCGTGAGGAAATGAACCAGAAAATTGAGAACATTATAGAATTTGCTGATATAGGATCTTTTATAGAACAACCGGTCAAGCTTTATTCAAGTGGTATGTTTGCCCGCCTGGCCTTTGCTGTTTCTATTAATGTAGATCCAGATATTCTTATTGTGGACGAAGCTTTGGCAGTAGGGGATAGTCGTTTTCAAACAAAGTGTATAGAAAAAATGAAGGAATTGAAGAAAAGAGGAGTCACCATTCTTTTTGTATCACATGCTACAGAACAAGTTAAACGTTTCTGTAACAGAGCGGTATGGATTAGAGAAGGTAAAATCGAAGCTGTAGGAGAATCAAGTGAAGTTGTAGATATTTATGAAAGCTATATGAAAACTGATTCGGGCAATGCATCTTCAGACTTAGAGCGAAATAAAGCAGTTGTTGACGAGCAGCCGGAAGAAACGGAAGTTCCAACCATTTCAGGAGTATCATCAGAGTATATGGCTTACATTTCTAATGTGAAAGTAAACAAAGAAAATGTTAAAACTTTTGACGAGATTATCGTTGAAATTGAATATGAAGTATATGAATCCAATGTTAAAGACTTACTACTTGGCGTTGCTCTATATACACCTAACAGAGAATATATTTTTGGTCCTAATACTTTTCTGGAAGAAATCGATATACCGCAAACTCTTGGCAAGCATACAGTCAGATATATCATTTCGCAAATCCCTCTACTAGGTGGGAAATACTGTATAGATGTAGGGATATTTAACAATGAAGGATTAGTGTGCTTACATTATAAAGAAAATGCTGAACGTATTTCTATAACCAATAAATATATTTCTGAAGGTCTTGTATATATGAATCATAGATGGGAAGTGGTACAGTGATCCATGTTATTTTTGATCAATATCAACGTTATAATAATGTGACTACAATCGTAAACCGCTTTAGAACTCAAAATAAATGTTTTCGTATACTTGAAGTCGGAGCAAACGAACATAGAAATTTGGAAAAATTCCTTCCAAATGATCAAATCACATATTTGGATATTGAATTGCCTGAACATCTTATGAATGATCCACAATATATACTTGGTGATGCAACTGCTATGGAGTTTGAAGATGATGAATATGATATTGTTGTAGCTTTGGACGTTTTCGAGCATATTCCCGAAGCAAAGAGAAATAAATTTATTGATGAACTTCAGCGTGTGAGTAAAGAATTTTTTGTGATTACCGCTCCATTTGATTCACCTAAAGTAGTAGATTCTGAAATAGTAGCAAATTCCATTTATAAGGGAATATTTGGTGAGGATTTTATATGGCTTAGAGAGCATAGAGATAATGGATTACCAAAGTTAGATGCTATGAAGAGCTACTTGACACAAAAGAAGGATATATCTTATAAGATTATTGGACATGGGAATGTTGATATATGGGAAAGAATGATGAAAATTCATTTTTTTGCAGCATATAACTCTAAACTTAATTTTTTCAGAGATGAAATTGACAAGTTTTATAATTCCAAAATTTTTGAGTGGGATTATTCAGAAGAGTCGTACAGAAAAATAGTTGTTGTTTCCAAATGTTATAATGTTAATATATTAAATGAAGTTTTCGAAGAAAAGACCATTCCATCAAAATATGATGAAGAACTAAAAATAATGGAAAAAGATTTTTATAATCTTGTTTCTTTATTAAATAAAGAAGTAGATGCTGAACAAAAACAATACCTAGATGAATTAAAAATATATATCAATACAGGCGAAGGGTATAATGAGGAAAATACTATTGTATATAAGCTAAATGAGCCTGTTAATTTGCATTCTCATGACATAGATCTTTTAAATCATAACTCTATTTATTCAATTCGAATAGACCCATCCAATTATTCAGGTATCTATAAGATTAATAATATTCAGTTAGTAAATGAGAATGGAGAAGAGCTCACTTATTCTATAAATGGAAATTTCGACTTCAATTTAAACGAAGTATATGTTTATGAAAATGATGATCCTTACATCATACTAGATCTTGAACAGCCTGTTAACATTTTAAAAATGTCATTAGATATATATTTGTTTTCCAAAGATTATGAGACTGTAGTAAAAGAGTTTAAAAAAATATTCCAAGCCAAAAAAGACAAACGAAAAAAAATAAAGAATGGTCTTCAACTGCTTCAAAATAATTATGATCAACTTTTGCTGTTACAAAAAGAAGAGTCAGATAAATACCAACAAGATATATTGAATTATCAGCAAGAGATACTAGAATACCAAGAAAAAATCAAGCAATGTCAGCGGCAACTAGATGATTATAAAAATCGCGCAAATGAACGTATAGAACAGGTTAGTAATGAAAAAATGGAATTGCTCAAAGAATTAAACAGTGTATATAATTCTAAAACTTGGAAGATGATAATTATATTAAAAAAATTAATGGGGAAAAGATAAAATATATGGAGGATTAACTTTGTCTATAGAAGAAACAAATCGAAAAAGTCTGTCTCAATTTTTGGCTGGTCTATTAAAAGTAAAAACTAAGGTACAACTCGTTCCGATTTCGGACTTAAAGAAGCTCAATGATACAAGGTGGGAAATTACTGGAAATGATCCTGCTTTTATAATTAAGGGGACAGTATATAAAGGTTGGAACAATATTGAATGGGAATCCAAAGCTGACAATTACATTCCTTTAAAATTATATTGGGATGATGGTAATGGATTTCAGGAAGAAAACAGCTGCTCAATGTCAACTATATCAATTGAAGGTAGTAAACAATACGTTACTATTTTTATTCCTCCTTATGCTCAAAATTTACGTTTGGATCCTGGGGAAGAAGTAACAGAATTTGAAATTAGTGATCTGGAATTCAAAAAAGTAAATAAAATGCATATTCTACTCAAATCCGTTAAAAATGTTATGAAACAAAAAGGGAGTTCCTGGTCTACGTTTGTTTTTCTTATGAAGAAAGCCGTGAGAATATACAGAGACAAGGGCTTGCGAGAAGTGTGGGAAAAAACAAAAAATGCATCAGGTGTGTTTAATCAGCACAGTATACATGCGATTGATGAGGATAGATACAAATTATGGACCGCTTCACCACTTTATTCTCGTGATGTTTTGGAAAGCAGACTTGATAGTTTGAGTTATCGGCCTTTAATTTCAATCATTGTTCCGGTATACAATGTTGATGAAGTTTGGTTGCGAAAATGTATAGATTCTGTTATTGCGCAGGTGTATCCAAATTGGGAATTATGTATAGTTGATGATTGTTCATCCAAAGAGCATATTCAACGTGTACTTAAAGAGTATGCTGAGAAAGATGAACGAATAAAACCTATTTTCCGTAAAGAAAATGGACATATTTCCAGAGCATCCAATTCAGGAGTTGAAGCAAGTACTGGCGAGTTTATTGCTTTGTTGGATCATGATGACGAGTTGGCAGAAATTGCTTTGCTGGAAAATGTACGCTTGCTTAACCATTCGCCAGAAGCAGATGTCATCTATAGTGATGAAGATAAAATTTCTTTAGAAGGCGAACGCTTTTCTCCATTTTTCAAACCGGACTGGTCGCCAGATACACTTCTTTCACAAATGTATACTTCGCATTTAACTTTGTATCGAAAATCTTTGATAGAAGAAGTAGGAGGATTCCGAATAGGATTTGAAGGTAGTCAAGACTATGATTTAATGTTACGTGTATCCGAAAAGACAAAGTATATCTATCATATTCCTAAAATCCTATATCACTGGAGAGCGATACCTGAATCAACAGCTTCAAGTAATTCATCCAAAAATTACACACAAGAATCCGGACGGAGAGCTGTAGAGGATGCGTTAGTACGGCGAAAGCTAAATGGATGGGTAGAGGATGTAGAGGATGCTTTCAATCTGTATCGTGTTCATTATCAAGCTAAAACAGAACCGCTTATCTCTATTATTATTCCAAGTAAAAATATGACAGAGACGCTATCCACATGTTTGACATCGATTTATGAAAAAACGACTTATACAAATTATGAAGTGATTATTGTAGATAATGGTAGTACCGATCCTACAACCAAGCAATTGTATGATAAATGGCTGGAAAAGGAACCGAATCGCTTTAATGTAGTTGAATATGATATCCCGTTTAACTACTCCAAACTGAATAATTATGGTTGCAGTAAGGCAAAGGGAGAACTTTTTCTTTTCTTGAATAATGATGTTGAGATTGTTACTCCTGATTGGCTCGGAGAAATGGCTAGTCAGGCAATACGTCCTGAAATAGGAGCTGTAGGTGCTAAGTTACTTTATCCTGATGAAACAATGCAACATGCAGGTGTTGTATTGAGTTTAGGAGGCGTAGCAGGGCATAGTCACAAACATTATATGGCAACTGATCCTGGTTATTTCAGAAGACTACAAATGGTTTGTAACTATTCAGCGGTTACAGCCGCATGTTTGATGATTCGTCGTGAGATATGCGAAGAAGTGGGCGGTTTTAATGAAGAGCTGCAAGTTGCTTTTAATGATATTGATTTCTGTCTAGAAGTTCGTCGTAAAGGATATTGGAATATTTGGCTTCCACAAGCTGTCCTTATTCACTATGAATCCAAAAGTCGAGGATATGAAGATACTCCTGAAAAGCAAAAAAGATTTACAAATGAAGTTATGTACATGAAAAATAAATGGCCGGAACAATTGAAAGAAGATCCATTTTACAATCCTAATTTAACTAAGGATAGAGAAGACTTTTCTCTAGGCTATCCTTATATTGATTAATGGACAGAAACACACGATAGGTGTGTTGATGGAAGATTTCTTTTAGCAAGCTTTGTTAGATCCTAAATTGTTCATTTCTGACTATATGATAAAAGGCAGAAGTAAAGTTACGAAAAAATTAGTCAGCTTCATGGAATTTTACTGCTTATTAATATACTATTAGGAATGACATTTGAAAATACGATTTTAAATAAGGGCCATAATAAAAATCAGGAGGTTTTTTTATGAAAGGTATTATTCTTGCGGGAGGAACAGGTACACGCCTGTATCCCCTTACTAAAGTAACGAACAAGCATTTGCTGCCTGTTGGTAAATATCCAATGATTTTTTATTCGGTGCAAAAACTGAAGCAGGCTGGCATCAAAGATATTCTTATCGTAACTGGTAAAGACCACATGGGCGATGTAGTAAACCTGCTTGGTAGCGGTCATGATATGGGTGTAACCTTTACATACAAGGTGCAGGACGAAGCAGGCGGAATTGCTCAAGCGCTTGATTTGGCAGAACATTTTGTTGGGGATGATCAAATGGCAGTTATCCTGGGCGACAATGTCTTTGAAGATGATATTACACCATTCGTAGAGAATTTCCGTACGCAACAAAAAGGTGCCAAGCTGCTCTTGCAAAAGGTTCACGATCCGCAGCGTTACGGTGTAGCCGAATTGGACGGAGAACGCATCGTTTCTATCGAAGAAAAACCAAAAATGCCTAAAAGCGAGTATGCTGTAACAGGCATTTACATGTTTGATAGCAATGTCTTCAATATTGTAAAAACGTTAAAACCTTCTGCACGCGGTGAATTGGAAATTACCGATGTGAATAACGCCTATATCCAACGTGGTGAGCTTTCCTTTGATATTCTTGAAGGTTGGTGGACCGATGCAGGTACTCATGCATCTCTGGCTAAAGCGAATGAACTGGCAAAAGATATTACATTCGGTGAAGAATTCGGCAAGTTGAAGCTATAGGAGGCCATTATGAAAGCTATTGATCTACAACTTCAAGGAGCAAAGCTGCTGGATCCTGTTGTTCATGGGGATCATAGAGGCTTCTTTATGGAGAGTTACAATGAAACGATAATGCATGATCTGGGTATCAATTACAAGTTTATCCAGGATAATCAATCTCTTTCTGCAGAACCAGGAGTCTTGCGAGGATTACATTATCAGTTAAATCCGAAAGCTCAAACCAAATTGGTACGTGTTATTTCAGGGGCTATTTACGACGTTATTGTCGATATCCGGAAAGATTCTCCAACATTCGGACAATGGCAGGGATTTATTCTGAGTGAATACAATAAACGTCAGCTGCTGGTGCCTCAAGGGTTTGCTCATGGATTCTGTACAATCGTCCCAAATACACAAGTTCTGTATAAAGTGGATGAATATTATTCACCGGAACATGACCGTGGTATTCTCTGGAATGATCCGGCGCTCGGAATTGATTGGCCTATAGATAAGCCAACACTTTCTGATAAAGATACACGTCATCCGTTACTAAAAGATGCAGACATTAATTTTTAAGACATCATATTTCTAATATATTAAAATATCAATTTGGAAAGAATAAGATTCAGCACCTTTGCTGAATCTTATTCACTGATTACAGGAGGCTATTTTATGAAACTACTTGTTACCGGCGGCGCCGGATTCATTGGCAGCAACTTTGTACTGTACATGCTGCGTGAACATCCCGAATACCAAATTATCAATGTTGATTCGCTAACCTATGCGGGCAACCTGGAAAACCTAAAAGCAATCGAAGGCAATCCCAACCACACATTTGTTAAAGCTGATATCGGCGATACAGCCAAAATGAATGAGCTGGTATCTCAAGGAGTAGATATCATCGTCAATTTTGCGGCAGAGTCTCACGTAGACCGCAGTATTCTGGAACCGGATGTATTTGTAAAAACAAACGTACTGGGCACTCAGGTGCTCTTGGATGTAGCGAAAAAGCACAATATTACTAAATTTGTTCAAGTATCCACAGATGAAGTATACGGTACACTCGGTGAAACTGGCCTGTTTACTGAAGAGACTCCACTAACTCCAAACAGCCCTTATTCTGCAAGTAAAGCAGGCGGCGATCTATTGGTACGTGCCTATAATGAAACATTTGGTCTGCCTGTAAACATTACTCGCTGCTCCAACAACTATGGTCCGTTCCAATTCCCAGAGAAATTGATCCCGTTGATCATTTCACGTGCATTGGCTGATGAAGCATTGCCTGTATATGGAGACGGGTTGAATATTCGTGACTGGTTATATGTAGAAGACCACTGCAGTGCAATTGACCTGGTCATCCATAATGGACGCGATGGTGAAGTATACAATATCGGCGGTAACAATGAGCGTACGAATATTCATATTGTTAAAACAATCCTGGAGCAGCTGGGCAAACCGGAATCGCTCATTAAGTATGTAGAAGATCGTCCTGGACATGACCGTCGCTATGGTATCGATCCAACAAAAACAATGACTGAGCTTGGCTGGAAGCCAAAACACAATTTTGAATCGGGTATCAAAGCTACTATCCAGTGGTACCTGGATAATAAAGAGTGGTGGGCTCGTATTGCATCAGGTGAATACCAGGCATACTACCAAAAGCAGTATGGTAGCCGTTTGGGTGAGAAATAATGAAAGTACTGGTTACCGGAGCTTCTGGTCAACTTGGTGTTGATACAGTAGCTGTACTGAAACGCAAAGGACATACTGTATTAGGCTGTGATCGCAGCCAGCTGGACATTATCGATCTGGAGCAGTGTCAGCAGGTCATTGGTCAGTTTCATCCGGATGTGGTTGTCCACTGTGCTGCCTATACAGCGGTAGATGCAGCCGAGACAGATGTGGATGGTGCTTATCTGGTAAATGCGACAGGCAGCCGTAATATTGCAGTTGCCGCCGAAGCGGTACAGGCCAAGGTAGTTTATATCAGCACGGATTATGTATTTAATGGACAGGGAAATACTCCTTACCATGAATATGATAATACTGATCCACAGGGTATTTACGGCAAGTCCAAGCGTGCAGGTGAAGTGTTGACTCAATCCCTATGCAGCCGTTACTTTATCGTGCGTACATCATGGGTATATGGTATGCATGGCAATAACTTTGTCAAAACGATGCTGAAGCTGGGACAGGAAAAACCCCAATTAAAAGTAGTTCATGACCAGAAAGGTTCGCCAACGTATACCGTTGATTTAGCGAATTTCATATCTGAACTCATGCTGACAGAAAAATATGGTATTTACCATGCATCCAACAGTGATTCTTGTACATGGTACGAGTTTACAGGTGAGATCTTTGCACAGGCTAAGGAAATTCTTGGTGCATCCATTACAGCCAAGATTGAGCCCTGTACAACTGCTGACTTTCCAAGACCTGCTCCACGTCCAGCCAATTCAGTAATGGAGCATTTATCGATTCGTACAAACGGCTTTGAAGATATCCGTTCCTGGCAGGATGGATTGAAAGCATTTTTGGAAGAATATAAAAATGGTATAAAGTGAAAAATTTACAGCGCAGATGATAAATAAAATAGATTAAACCAGAAGTTGAATGATGATCGGTTACAGGATCATCATTCAACTTTTTGGTTAGGATTGATATCAGACACTCTAGTTGTTGTGTATAATGCATATCAGGCGAAGTTTAGATCACTATGCAATAGCAAGGATGCTTATTAGACCAAGCCATGTACATATATTTTTCGAAAAATGAGGTATGGTTATGAACCAGAATGGGATGCTGCAAGTTCTTATGTCTACGTACAATGGAGCGCAATATATCGAAGCACAACTGGATAGTATACTGTCACAACCGTACAGACCTATTCATATTTTGATTCGTGACGATGGATCAAGTGATAACACCCTTTCTATATTAGCTAAATATGAACAAATGTACCCTACACTTATTAAATTAATACAAGGAGACAACATTGGTGTGATTCCTAGTTTTTGGACTCTGATGCAGCAGGCCAATCAGGAATCTGAATATTTTTGTTTTTGTGATCAGGATGATGTATGGATGCCACACAAAGCACAGCAGGCAGTCCAGCTTTTATCGGATATGGAAAGAGACCCTAAATCGCTGTATAATCAGACACCTGAGTTTTTGGTACAAAATAACTATCTTACCGGTCGTCTACCTTCACTGATCTGTACGGATACTCAGCTTACGGATGGAGAACTTAATCCGACTGCAATCTGGCCAGGAATGCCTCATTTGAAGCCTTCTTTTTATAATGCACTTATTCAGAATATCGCTGTAGGAGCGACGGTATCCTTTAACCGTTCTGCCTTACAGTTGCTTGTAAACACTAAGAAAGAGGTAAATATTGATTGTATACAAATGCATGACTGGTGGGCGTATTTAGTTATCTCATGTTTTGGAAAAATTCACTTTGTGCATAGTCCATCCATTTATTACCGCCAACATGGTGGAAATGCTGTTGGCGGAGAGTGGACCGTTTATCAGAAAGTAAAAAAGAAGTGGAACAGTTTTCTTAAGCACAAAGGAGATAAAAAGCTGCTCGTCAAGCAAGCGAAAGAATTCAAACGAATTTATGGTTCCAGTATATCCGATAAAGAAATGACCAAGCAGCTTAATCAATTTATTACGCCGAGAAATACAATTATGGATCGTATTCATTATTTGCGGCACTGCAAATTATTTAGACAATCGCTAACAGAGCAATTATTATTTCGATTTCTAATTTTGGTTGGTTATATTTAACCTTAATATAATCAAAATGGTAATAAATGTTTTTCCGGTTCCCGAAGCTAACTCCTGTTTCTATATCTATGCTATAATGCGATTAGATTACACTAATGAATGAAAAATTTCAGGAAGATAAGCCGATAAACATATTTCGTGATTTTTAGAAGTCTTCAATATAGAGCAGGAGCGTTATTATGGACGTTAGCATTTTAATTCTTAACTACAATACATGCCAGCTGACCATGGACTGTATTCAATCCGTATACAATTCACAGACACAGTATTCCTACGAGATTATTGTCGTCGATAATCATTCCAGTGATGATTCAACCACCCGTATTCCGGCAGCGTATCCGGATGCTGTATTTATTGCCAACTCCAATAATGGTGGCTTTGCCAAAGGCAATAATATCGGGATGAAGGTCGCCCGGGGACGATATACTTTGCTGCTTAATTCCGACACCATCGTTCAGCCGGACACCCTGGAGACGATGGTGTCTTTCATGGATGCCCATCCTCGTGCAGGCGCAGCAGGCTGCAAAATTATCCTGCCGGACGGTTCCTTGGATAAAGCGTGCAAGCGAGGATTCCCGACACCTTCGGCATCGTTCTATTATGCTTTTGGATTTTCGAAACTGTTTCCAAACCATCCACGGTTCAACGGCTACCAGCTGGGCTATCTGAGCCCGGATGAATCGTATCAGGTGGATTCCCTGGTTGGTGCGTTTATGCTGGTGCGCCGCGAGGTGATCGAGCAGGTTGGTGGATTGGATGAAGAGTTCTTTATGTATGGGGAAGATATCGACTGGTGCTACCGGATCAAGGAAGCGGACTGGGAGATTCACTACTGTGCCGATACATTCATCGTGCATCACAAAGGTGCCAGCAGCCGGCGCAAGCCTTTCAAAATCATCTACGAGTTTCACCGGGCGATGTGGTTGTTCCACCGCAAGCATTACCGTCAAAAGTATTCGTTCATTACCAATGGTATTGTCTTCACGGGTATCGGTGTCAAACTGGCCATGTCTCTACTCAAAAATAAACTGCTTCGCGCCCACCCGGCGCCGGTATCCGATTCGGAAAGGAGAGTCCATACGTGATCCGCAAAAATCAGCATTTTTTGACCAGACTGTATATTCTGGCGGATTTCTCTGTGATTCAAATTTCCTTTCTAATTGCCTGGTTTATCAAATTCCAGAGTGATATTCTTCCTTACGATAGTCCAACAGCAGGCTATGGTGCACTGCCGGTTGAGACATATGGCAAATGGAGCTTGATTTACGGCGTGATTGCCATCCTGATTGGAACGCTCAGCAGTCTGTATTCGCCCAAGCGTAAAAAGCGCTTTGCGGATGAGCTGCTCAAAATTATACAGACCCATGCGGTCAGCATCTTTATCCTGCTTGGTGCATTGTTCTTCTTCAAAGAAATCAATATCTCGCGTTACTATCTGCTGCTGTATGTAGTGATGAATCTGCTGCTCATTATGGGCTACCGTTACATTATCAAGCTTGGACTGAAACGTGCCCGTCAGAAGGGCTTTAACAAGCAGTTTGTGCTTATTCTCGGAGCAGGTTCGCTCGGCAAGCGCTTCTACGACAATCTGCTGCAGTACCCGGAAATGGGCTACGAGATTGTGGGATTTCTTGATGATTACCGTGAATTCGACGGGATTGAATCGAAGAAGTACAAGCCAGTGCTTGGCAAGATCGACGATCTGGGCCACAAGCTGCATGAGATGATGATTGATGAGGTCATTCTGGCACTGCCGCTGGATGCACATAACAAGTATCCGCTCATTATCGCCGAATGTGAAAAGGCCGGCGTGCGTACGCTGATCATACCGGACTTTTTCGATTATTTGCCGGCACGTCCGTATTTTGATAACTTTGCCGGTATGCCGATGATCAATGTGCGAGATATCCCGCTGGATATTGCAGCCAATCGTATTTTCAAAAGGCTGTTTGATATCGTATTTTCACTGGCTGCCATCATTATCACTTCACCGATTATGCTGTTCGTAGCGATCGGGGTGAAGCTGACTTCCTCTGGGCCGATCATTTTCAAGCAGGAGCGTGTCGGACTGAACCGTCGTACATTTATGATGTTTAAGTTCCGCTCCATGCGGGTGATCCCGGAAGGACAGATCGATACCGGCTGGACGACAGCCAATGATCCGCGCAAGACCAAGTTTGGTTCCTTTATCCGGCGTACGAGCCTGGATGAGCTGCCCCAGTTCTTCAATGTACTGATCGGCGATATGAGTGTAGTCGGCCCGCGGCCGGAGCGTCCTTACTTCGTGGAGCAGTTCCGCGAGGAAATTCCCAAATACATGGTCAAGCACCATGTCCGTCCCGGCATTACCGGCTGGGCGCAGAGCAATGGACTGCGCGGGGATACATCGATTGAAGAGCGGATCAACCACGACATTTTCTATATCGAGAACTGGTCGCTGTTATTCGATATCAAGATTATTTTCAAAACGATCCGTAATGGATTCATGAACAAAAATGCGTATTAAGATCAGCTGCAGGCACCACGCCTGAATGGCGCTGCCTGTACCGAAATGCCCCGTTTGAACAGACGGGGCATTTTTATTTGCAAATTAAGGTGCAAACCCGCTGCCAAATATCGTATAATATCATTTTGTTCCCATGAAATACGAACAAAAAATTGACACTGTACAACCACTGTCATAGACTTATTCTGAAGGTTGCAGAAAGACGGAGGAATGAAGGTTGAGAGATGAAATCAAAGCGTGGCAGCACGTATTCAAATTGGACCCTGACCGTCTGATCTCGGACGAAGATCTGGATCGTATTTGCCTGTCCGGTACCGATGCGATCATGATTGGTGGTTCATCCGGTGTGACCTATGATAATACGGTGGATCTGATGTCCCGTGTCCGCAGGTATGAACTTCCCTGCGTACTGGAAGTATCCGATCTGGAAGCCGTTGTACCCGGATTCGATCTGTATATGATCCCAATGGTGCTGAATACCGATCATGGGAAATGGCTGCTCGGGCAGCATGTGCAGGCGATTGAGCAGTACAGCCATCTGATTCCATGGGAACTGCTTATGCCGGAAGGCTACATTGTGCTGAATCCCGATTCCACTGTAGCCCAACTGACCGATGCGCTGACTTCGATCGATGGAGACCGGGCTGCAGCTTATGCGCAGGCGGCTGACCGGCTGCTGAAGCTGCCGATCATTTACATCGAATACAGCGGACGCTTTGGCGATATGGAGCTTGCAGCGGATATCAAGCGTGCTGCCGGCGAGGCCAGAGTATTTTATGGCGGAGGCATTTATGATGCAGACAGCGCCAGAACAGCCCGCCGGGTCTGTGATACAATTATTGTGGGCAATAGCCTGTACAGAGATATCGACAGCGCTCTTACGACGGTAGCCGCAGTGAAGAACTGATCTTTATTTGATCGATGACTATACAAATAGGTACCACCTATTTGATGCACCAGACAGCAGTTTGATCGAATGAATATGCAATGATTCTTTTATCCAGCCAACAAGCAGCATTGACGTTTAGCCATACCTGACTTATCATCCACGTTCACATTTGTATACACCACACGACATGGTTCAACATATACAGGGTTTCGGCAGCAGCCGGATCGCCTGACCGTTTATTTTCCATATCCTAATTTCCACGCAGAAAGGGGCAAGACTTCTACATGACGACTGTAAATATACAGGATGCAATCAACCGCCTGAATCCCAGACAAAAAGAAGCCGCGCTCGCTACAGATGGACCGCTGCTCATTATGGCAGGTGCCGGCAGTGGTAAGACCAGAGTACTGACCCACCGGATTGCCCATATTATCGATTCACGCAAATCCGCGCCATGGGGCATTCTGGCGATTACCTTTACCAACAAGGCTGCCCGCGAGATGCAGGATCGTGTCTCCCAGCTGGTCGGCCGCGAAGGCCGCGAGATCTGGGTATCCACGTTCCACTCCATGTGCGTACGTATTTTGCGCAAAGACATCGAACGGATTGGCTTTACGTCCAATTTCTCCATTCTGGATTCCGGCGATCAGCTGTCCGTGATCCGCTCCTGTATGAAGGATCTCAACATGGACACCAAGAAATTTGAACCCAAAGCCGTTCAGGCGATGATCAGCGCTGCCAAGAACGAACTGGTCACACCTGCCCAGTATGAGTTGAAGATTGGGGATTATTTTGAAGGCCTGGCGTCCAAAGTCTATACCATGTACCAGCGCAAGCTGCGTGCCAATAACTCGCTCGATTTTGACGATCTGATTATGACGACGATTCAACTGTTCAAGGAAGTACCGGAAGTGCTGGAGTTTTATCAGAAGAAATTCCGTTACATCCATGTTGATGAGTATCAGGATACCAACCGGGCGCAGTATATGCTCTGTAAAATGCTGGCGGATGCGCATCATAACATTTGCGTAGTCGGCGACAGCGACCAGTCGATCTACCGCTGGCGTGGAGCGGATATTACCAATATCCTTAACTTTGAGGAAGATTACCCGGAAGCCAAGACGATTCTGCTGGAACAGAATTACCGTTCGACTTCCAATATTCTGAGCGCTGCGAACGAAGTGATTGGCAACAACACCGGCCGCAAGCCGAAGAAACTGTGGACCGACAAAGAAGGCGGCGCCAAGATCAAGGTGTACCGCGCCGATTCCGAGCATGATGAAGGATACTTTGTCACTTCGGAGATTCACAAAAGTGTAAAAACAGGCAGACCGTATCAGGATCATGCCATTTTGTACCGGACGAATGCCCAGTCCCGGGTTATAGAGGAAATTCTGATCAAGTCGGATATTCCGTACCAAATCGTCGGCGGCATCAAGTTCTATGATCGCAAAGAGATCAAAGATCTGCTCGCTTATCTGCGTCTGTTATCCAATCCGGATGATGATATCAGCCTGACGCGTATTATTAACGTGCCCAAGCGCGGTATCGGTGATACGAGTGTGGCCAAGCTGGCTGCGGCTGCGACAGAGCGCGGCATCTCTATTTTCAAAGTACTGGAGATCGTCGATGACCTGGGCTTTGCCGGTCGTACACGCAATGCGCTGGTGGAGTTCTACGATATGATCGCTGCCCTGCACCAGATGGTGGATTATTTGTCGGTAACCGAACTGACCGAGAAGATTCTGGAAATGTCGGAATACCGTGTGGAGCTGCAGCGTGAGAATACTTTGGAGTCCAAGGCGCGCGTTGAGAATATCGAGGAGTTCCTGTCGGTAACGATGGAATTTGAAAAGAATAACGAAGACAAATCATTGATCGCCTTCCTGACCGATCTGGCTCTGATTGCGGATATCGATACCGTAGGAGACAAGCCGGAGGAGCAGGAGGACGCGGTCGTACTGATGACCATGCACAGTGCCAAAGGTCTGGAGTTCCCGACCGTCTTCATTATCGGTATGGAGGAAGGGGTCTTCCCGCACAGCCGTGCCTTTATGGATAATGACGAGTTGGAAGAGGAGCGCCGCCTCGCTTATGTAGGCATTACCCGGGCGGAGAAGCAGCTGTTCCTCTCCTGCGCCCAGATGCGTACGCTGTTTGGACGCACTACGGCGAACCCGCCATCGCGCTTCCTGGAAGAGATTCCGGAAGAGTACAAGGAAGATACCAAAGTCGCGCCAAACAATTACCGTCGTGGGGGGACCAGCAGCTATGGAGGCGGAAGCCGTGGATTCGGCGGATCAACCAGCAGCTTTGGCGGCAAACGGGATAACTCGACTGCATTTGGCAGCGGATCTTCCGCACGGGCGGTGCCACGCCAGACGCCGACTTCTTCCGGTGTAACGGTAACGACTGGCAATGGCTCGGCACCGAAGCCGGCAGCCAGCGGCAGCGGTGAAGGATTCCAGGCAGGAGACAAGGTGTCCCATGGCAAATGGGGAATCGGTACGATCGTCGCTGTCAAAGGAACCGGCAATGATATGGAACTGCAGATCGCTTTCCCGGCTCCGACCGGTCTGAAGCGTCTCTTGGCAGGCTTTGCTCCGATTACCAAAGTGGAATAAAGCGAGGTTCAACAGCCTGTAGTGGCAATGACTTTTGACGATTTGACATATAACTGGACAATGTAGTTCTCCCTTTTAATAGAACCGGATACCTGGTGATTCGGTTCTATTTTTTCGAATACGGGGATATATGTGCATGACTGAAATAAAACAACCGAGTCCCTGTCGTCTGTATGCAGGACGATAGGCGACTTACATATTAGATACGGGAGAGATGCCATCCATGGACCCGATGAACGAAATGGAAAAGCTCGTCGCCGAGCTGAATAATTACAGTTATCATTATTACACCCTTGATGAACCGCTGGTGGATGACAAGGAATACGATGCATTATATGACCGTCTGCTGCAGCTGGAACAGGAAAGCGGCGTTGTGCTGCCGGATTCCCCTACACAGCGTGTAGGCGGTGAACTGCTCAAAGGATTCCTGCCGCATCGTCATCTGGCTCCGCTATGGAGTCTGGACAAAGCGCAAAATCTGGAGAAGTTGTCCACCTGGCATACTCGTGCCCGCAAGCTGATCAATGATTACAATACCAAGAACCCAGATACCCCGCTGCCCGAGCCAATCTATGCGGTAGAGCTCAAGTTCGACGGCCTGACCCTGAATCTGACTTATGAAAATGGGCGGCTCGTACAGGCAGCGACCCGTGGTAACGGTGTAGTCGGCGAAGGCATACTAGAGCAGATCAAAACAATCCGCTCGATTCCGCTGTCCATTCCTTTCAAGGAAGGCAAGCTGGAAGTTCAGGGAGAGGGCATTATGAATCTGTCCGTGCTGGCGGCCTATAACGAGACCGCTTCGGACAAGGACAGACTCAAAAATGCACGCAATGCCGCAGCCGGTGCGCTGCGCAATCTGGACCCCAAAGTAACAGCCAAGCGCCGACTTAGCGCTTATTTCTATAATATTGGCTATATGGACGGTATTCGTTTTGCCGACCAGCAGGAGATGATGCAGTTCCTCAAGGATAACCATTTCCGGGTCAATCCGTATGTGTCCTACTTTGAGAACTTTGACGATGTCATTGCCCAGCTGGAAGAGATTCAGACACGCCGCAGTCAGCTGGATTATCTGATCGATGGAGCGGTGGTCAAGATCACCGATATGCGCACCCGTGAAGTGCTCGGCTACACGGACAAATTCCCGCGTTGGGCGATCGCTTATAAATTTGAAGCGGAAGAGACCAGCACCATCCTGGAATCCGTATCATGGAATGTGGGCCGCACCGGCAAAATCACGCCGCTCGCCCGCGTCGAGGCGGTAGAGCTGGCTGGCGTCACCGTCCAGAACTGCACGCTGAACAATATCGGCGATATCGAACGCAAAAATCTGAAGCATGCTCTTGGTACACGCGTCTATATCCGCCGCTCCAATGATGTCATCCCCGAGATTCTCGGTAAAGTATCCGAAGAGAATGACGGCGAAGAGATTGTATATCCGGAGCAATGTCCGGCCTGCGGATTCCCGCTGGAGCAGCGCGGAGCGCATCTGTTCTGCAACAACAAGCTGGGCTGTGAACCGCAGATTGTTGCGCGTATCACCCATTTTGCTTCCAGGGATGCCATGGATATCGAGACATTCAGCGTCAAGACAGCGACGCAGCTGCAAAGCGAGCTGCAGGTTCGCGAGCCTGCCGATCTGTATACATTGCAGTTTGATGATCTGGTTAAGCTAGAGCGCTTTGGGGAACGCAAAGCGAGCAATCTGCTGCAGGCTATCGAGGAGAGCAAGACCCGTGATCTGGCTTCCTTCCTGTATGCGCTGGGTATCCCGAATACCGGCAAGACCACCACACGGATGCTGGCCGAGCATTACCGGGATCTGGACAAGATTATGAATGCAACAGCCGAAGAACTGGTCGAGCTGCCGGATATCGGCATGATTGTAGCGGAGAGTATCGTGGAGTTCTTCGCCGACCCATTGATGCGCGGTAGTATTGAAAAGATGCTTCAGCTTGGCGTACAGCCACAGGTTCCGCAGACACCGACTGTCGTCTTGGCCGATTCCTACTTTACCAATAAAACGGTAGTGCTCACCGGTACACTGCATACGATGACCCGGGAAGATGCTGCTGCACGTCTGGAAGAGCTCGGTGCCAAAGTAACCGGCAGCGTATCCAAGAAAACGGATATCGTCATCGCCGGCGAAAAAGCAGGCAGCAAACTGACCAAAGCCCGCGATCTGGGCATCGAAGTCATTGAAGATGAAGAGCAGCTGCGCCAGCTGTTGGAACTGGAATAGTCGAATAGAGCTGAAAAATAATAGAGATATATCAAGCCGCACATTCATGAACACATCAATAGAGCATAGTCGCTGAATTTCACAGCTACAATTCTTATATTATAAAAAAAGACGAGATCCCTCCATGCTGAGGCGATCTCGTCTTTTTTTGGTAGGTTGATCAACCGGATCAGGACAGATTATCCGGCAGCCAGGCATCCTTGTCATAGCCGCGCTGTTCCCAGTATCCGATATGATCTTCGGCAATAAGCTCAATACGGTTCAGCCATTTCACCGATTT
>NZ_CP096398.1:760000-827500 GCF_054161335.1 Paenibacillus sp. Z6-24
TGGACGTAGACCCGAAACCGGGTGATCTACCCCTGTCCAGGATGAAGGTACGGTAACACGTACTGGAGGTCCGAACCCACGCACGTTGAAAAGTGCGGGGATGAGGTGGGGGTAGCGGAGAAATTCCAATCGAACCCGGAGATAGCTGGTTCTCCCCGAAATAGCTTTAGGGCTAGCCTCGGAAGGTGAGTCGCGGAGGTAGAGCACTGATTGGATGCGGGGCCCGCAAGGGTTACCAAGTTCAGTCAAACTCCGAATGCCGCAGACTTTATTCCGGGAGTCAGACAGTGGGTGCTAAGGTCCATTGTCAAAAGGGAAACAGCCCAGACCATCAGCTAAGGTCCCCAAGTGTGTGTTAAGTGGGAAAGGATGTGGAGTTGCTTAGACAACCAGGATGTTGGCTTAGAAGCAGCCACCATTGAAAGAGTGCGTAATAGCTCACTGGTCGAGTGACTCTGCGCCGAAAATGTAACGGGGCTAAACACACCACCGAAGCTATGGCTTGATGCAATGCATCAGGGGTAGGGGAGCGTTGAATTTAGGTTGAAGGTGTACCGTAAGGAGCGCTGGACAGAATTCAAGTGAGAATGCCGGTATGAGTAACGAAAAGATCAGTGAGAATCTGATCCGCCGAAAGCCCAAGGGTTCCTGAGGAAGGCTCGTCCTCTCAGGGTAAGTCGGGACCTAAGGCGAGGCCGAAAGGCGTAGTCGACGGACAACAGGTTGAAATTCCTGTACCACCGAAAGCCGTTATGAGCAATGGGGTGACGCAGGAGGGTAGTGACGCGGACTGATGGATGTCCGTCCAAGCAGTGAGGCTTGTGTGTAGGTAAATCCGCACACTTCAAGGCCAGGCTGTGATGGGGAGCGAAAATTACAGTAGCGAAGGTCATGATCTCACACTGCCAAGAAAAGCCTCTAGCCAGGAAGCAGGTGCCCGTACCGCAAACCGACACAGGTGGGCGAGAAGAGAATTCTAAGGCGCGCGGAAGAACTCTCGTTAAGGAACTCGGCAAAATGACCCCGTAACTTCGGGAGAAGGGGTGCCCCGGTAGTGTGAATAGCACGAGGGGGCCGCAGTGAAAAGGCCCAAGCGACTGTTTAGCAAAAACACAGGTCTGTGCGAAGCCGCAAGGCGAAGTATACGGGCTGACGCCTGCCCGGTGCTGGAAGGTTAAGGGGAGTGGTTAGCGCAAGCGAAGCTATGAACCGAAGCCCCAGTAAACGGCGGCCGTAACTATAACGGTCCTAAGGTAGCGAAATTCCTTGTCAGGTAAATTCTGACCCGCACGAATGGCGTAACGATTTGGGCGCTGTCTCAACGAGAGATCCGGTGAAATTTTAATACCTGTGAAGATGCAGGTTACCCGCGACAAGACGGAAAGACCCCATGGAGCTTTACTGCAGCTTGATATTGAACTGGGGTGCGATTTGTACAGGATAGGTGGGAGCCTACGAAGAGGGAGCGCAAGCTTCCTTGGAGGCGCCGTTGGGATACCACCCTGATCGCATCTGAGTTCTAACCTGGTACCGTAATCCGGTACAGGGACCGTGTCAGGTGGGCAGTTTGACTGGGGCGGTCGCCTCCTAAAATGTAACGGAGGCGCCCTAAGGTTCCCTCAGAATGGTTGGAAATCATTCGAAGAGTGTAAAGGCATAAGGGAGCTTGACTGCGAGACCTACAAGTCGAGCAGGGACGAAAGTCGGGCTTAGTGATCCGGTGGTACCGCATGGAAGGGCCATCGCTCAACGGATAAAAGCTACCCTGGGGATAACAGGCTTATCTCCCCCAAGAGTCCACATCGACGGGGAGGTTTGGCACCTCGATGTCGGCTCATCGCATCCTGGGGCTGAAGTAGGTCCCAAGGGTTGGGCTGTTCGCCCATTAAAGCGGTACGCGAGCTGGGTTCAGAACGTCGTGAGACAGTTCGGTCCCTATCTGTCGTGGGCGTAGGAAATTTGAGAGGAGCTGTCCTTAGTACGAGAGGACCGGGATGGACGCACCGCTGGTGTACCAGTTGTTCCGCCAGGAGCATCGCTGGGTAGCTACGTGCGGAAGGGATAAGCGCTGAAAGCATCTAAGCGTGAAGCCCCCCTCAAGATGAGATTTCCCAATTAGTAAGACCCCTTGAAGACGACGAGGTAGATAGGTTGGGGGTGGAAGTGCAGCAATGCATGGAGCTGACCAATACTAATCGGTCGAGGGCTTATCCAAAAAGCTTCTAAAGCAGCGAGGTTTCGTTTCGGATTCAGTTTTCAGGTGATTAACACCTGCAAGGTAAGACGTTTGGTGATGATGGCGGAGGGGTTCCACACGTACCCATCCCGAACACGACCGTTAAGCCCTCCAGCGCCGATGGTACTTGGACCGCAGGGTCCTGGGAGAGTAGGACGTTGCCAAGCGACGAAAAGAAAGACGTTATCCAACTGGATAGCGTCTTTTTTGCATAGATTTTATTTATTTTAGAAACTTTAGAGACATAGGAGAGCATAAGCATCGTTTCTTTTGCGATTGGCTTATTTTCTAATACCTAACTTTCTGTTATTCTTACCTTTAATTGTATATTTATTTGTACATAAATGTATGAATCAGGAAGGAAAGGCGATGGGATGCTGTCTTTATTGAGAAAATGGAATACGCTGCGCAATCAGGTATTGTTTATTTTTTTAGTTGTTATGGTCATTGTACTGTTGATTGTAAGTGTCATGACCTTTCGGCCGATCTCCTCCATGCTGCAGGATCATACCGAGCATCAGATTCAGCAGGTGGCTGTAGAGGCGAATGGGCGGTTTGAGTCCCTGTATGAACAAATTAATATGGTGTCCAAGCTGGTGACCACCAACCAGAATGTACAAAATGTACTGCTTCGCAAATACTACAATGATCCTGTCTTTTTTAATGAACGCCAGGATTTAAAAGGAATTGTAAATACAATTCAGGCCAATTCGGATGGTATTTCGTCGTTTGAATTATATACGAAGCAGCTGGAACGGATTCTGCCTCTGGATGATGTGAGTCTGTCTAGACGAGTCACCAAAGAATGGATTGCCAAAGCAGATCAAGCAGGAGGACGTCTGGTGTGGATTGGTAATGATCCGACCGACCGGAACTATTTTCTGGCTATCCGGCGTGTGAATTTGATGGATCGCAACTACAGCACTGGTGGGTATTTACTCGTCAGCATGTACCGATATTACTTTCAGTTTGCCAATCAGCAGCCTGCTGCGAAGACCGATCAGTATTCCCTTTTGCTCGGACAGCATATGGAAACGATCAGTTCCAATTATAAAGGGCCGCTAACGAACATTATTCATCATCCACAGCAGATGCCGATCGTTGAGCTGGAAAATCAGCGGTATATTATGGCCAGACAGCAATCGATGGTAACAGGTTGGACCGTTTTGATTCTCACTCCTGTAAGCGCTCTCTATAAGAGTATTGATGTGCTGCGTACGGGGATCATATATGCAGGGATTATGGGAATTCTTATTTTTTTCATTTGTTCCTATCTGCTGTCGACTATTATTACCAAGCCGATTCTGCGGCTGACGCGAACAATGCAGCAGGCGATTGAAGGGCCGCTGACGGTCAATCCGGAGATACATGCGGTCAATGAAATCAATGAGTTGAATAGCACGTATAATCAGCTGGTAAAAGAAACCAATCATCTGATCCAGATGGTATATGAGAAAGAGATCACCCGCAGCCGCAGCGAGCTCAAGGCACTGCAGGCGCAGATTAATCCCCATTTTCTGTTCAATGCGCTGGATGCACTGCGCTGGTCGCTGGAAGATCGGGATCAGGAAGAGCTGGCCGAACAGGTCGTAGCCATGTCTAATCTGTTTCGTTATACGATCAGTCGACAGGAGGGGGATGAGTGGGTACAGCTGCAGCAGGAGATTCGCCATATCGATAATTATATGGAAGTTATGCAGATGCGTTTTGGTGAGAGGCTGCATTATCAGATGGATATGCCGCCAGACGTATCACAGGTACGCATCCCTCGTCTGCTGATTCAGCCCCTGGTGGAAAATGCGATCTTGCATGGAGCGGGCAATAAAAAAGGAGATTGCACAGTCCGTGTGCTGGTAAGACCGAATCAAGAGGCTGGGCTGCTGTATATCGCTGTACAGGATGACGGTCCCGGAATGGATGATACCACATTGGAAGAGATCCGGCACGCTATGCGCTCGGGAGGAATTGTCCGTCACCCGGATGAAGGGACAGGCAGCGGGATTGCATTATCCAATGTCTATCAGCGGCTGACACTGTATTTTCCTGATCTGATCGATCCGCTGCGGATAGAAAGCAAGCTGAACCAGGGAAGCTGCATTTCTTTGGCAATTCCGATACAGTTCCATTAAAAATACAGCAGTTAAGCTGCGGGCTTATTAAACGACCAGTATATTAAGATTAGCTACAAGTATATTGAGTTGCAGATCCATTAAGCTAAATAACAGCGTTCTGGTAATCATGAGTACAGGTAATCCGATACATGGAATCAATATACGTGGAATTAATACAGGTAATTCAATACATGGAACCAAAGGGGGATCAGCATTATGTATACCAAGACCATTCTGATTGTCGATGATGAGCCGCGTACACGGCAGGGAATGAAAAAGATTCTGGATCAATGGTGTGATGGCAGCTACCGGATCTTGATAGCAGCAGATGGAGAGGAAGCGATCGGAATCATGAAGATGCAGAATGTTCATGTGCTTCTTACCGATATACGGATGCCGGAAATGAGTGGATTGACGATGTTGCGAAATATTCAAGAGCATGGTTTGTCGCCGGTCGTGATCTTGATTTCGGCGTATTCGGAATTTGTCTATGCCCAGGAAGCGATTCGGCTGGGTGTGGTGAATTATCTGCTGAAGCCGATCAGCAAAACGGATCTGATCGCTGCTGTAGAGATTGCTCTGCAGGTCGAGGAGAAGCAGACCCGAGCAATCCTTGTCGAGAAAGTAGTGGATAACCGGCTGGTTCAGGTCAACGAACAAAGTCAGACAGCTACTGAACGAGTACGCTCTGTCCTGCACTATATTGATACTCATCTGGAGGAAGACCTTACACTGAAGGAGCTGGCAGATCATGTACATCTTAATCCCAGTTATCTGAGTGTGCTGTTCAAGGAGCAGGTACATCTGACTTTTAGCGAGTATGTGACTCGTCAACGTATCCAGCGTGCCAAAGAGCTGCTGATTTCGACCAGTCTGCCAGTTGGAGATATCGCCGAGCAGTCCGGATATCGTACCGCCAAGTACTTTATTAAAATTTTTAAGGAAAGTGAAGGCATTACCCCGAGCAGCTACCGCAAGTCGATCCACTAAACAAAAAGCAGGCGCTCTACTCTTATACCATTCATATACCAAACCTCCAATAAAAAGAGAATTTTTGCCAATCGCTGTTGCCTTATGTGCATCGGAGCCAGCTGTTAGACTGAATCTATAGTCATACGGCTATAAACCGATGAAGGAGGTAGTTTCATTGACCAAAAAGAAAGCGCTTCCTAATGTGCTGGCTTTATTGATGATGTTGTCTGTTGCTCTTGCAGGATGTAATTCGACGGGTGAGAGTGCAAGTGGAAGCCAGGGTGGCGGCAGTGGGCAGACCGTAATCAAGTTTATGCATTTATGGCCGGAAGGCAGCTCCAATGCGCAGTATACGATTGTGAATGAGATCATACAGGATTACGAGAAGCAGCACCCGGATATCAAGATCCAGACTGAGATTCTCGGGAATGATCAGTATCGTGAAAAGTTGAAAGTACTGGCTTCGTCCAATGAACTTCCCGATGTAGGCATGACCTGGTCGGATGGGTTTCTCAAGCCTTATGTGGAAGGACAGCTCTTTACACCATTGGATGATGTAATTGATGCCAATCTGAAAGACAACTTTATTCCGGGTGTCAAAGAATCTTATGCAATCGATGGCAAAACGTATGGTATGCCGCTTGAGCTGAATATTTCATACATTTTCTACAATAAGGAGTTATTCAAAAAGTACAATCTTCAGGTACCCAAAACATACAGTGAATTCAAAAACATCGTCAAAACGCTAAATGACAACAAGGTCATTCCAGCTGTAGTAGGCAACAAGGAAGGCTGGCCGGGATCATTCTGGTTTATGTATCTGGTGGACCGGATCGGCGGGCCAACGATTCTGACCGACGTTATCCAGGGCAAGCGCAGCTTTGACGATCCGGCGATTGTCCAGGCGGCTACGGAAGTACAGAGTCTGGTGGACATGAATACATTTGAAAAAGGAAACAGCGGTCTGTCCAACGATGAGGCTAAAGGGTATTTTATGAACGAGCAGGCGGCCATGTTCCTGACAGCAACATGGGAGCTGCCGAATTATACTACCAGCCCGGATGTTCCACAGGCATTCAAGGACAAAATCGATTATTTCAAATTCCCGCTGTATGAAGGCGGTAAAGGAACAGATATCAACAGCTATGTCGGCGGACCGGGCGTTGGGCTGTTCGTGGCAGAGAATTCCGAAGTGAAGGAACAGGCCAAGGATTTTGCGGCTTTTCTGGTCAAAGAGTGGGGGGACAAATCCGTTACTGATGCAGGCGTCATTCCCGCTACCAAAGTGGACACGGACGGCAAAAAGCTGGATCCGATGTATGTAGAGATTTTGAAAGACCTGAGCACCGCGTCCAACGTCACTACTTATTTTGACACCCAGGCCAGTCCAAATGTGGCCGAACTGCATCATGACTTGATCGCTGCCCTGTTTGGCAAACAGATCACACCGCAGCAATTTGTCCAGCAGACCGCGGCTGCCCTGGCAGAAGAAAGCAATTAGCACGGTGTCGATGATGGTGAGTGCTGATTATTGGTCACTATCCACAAAGTTTTTTTTCCGGCTGTACAATATGTGATTTGTGATGGTTGGCGGAAGGTGTCTGAGCTGCCTTCCACCATGTTCAGGAGGAGGAACGGTTATGAAAGCTGTCATGTCCAACAGGAGTGTGATTGCGCTGTACGTCCTGCCGGCGCTGCTGCTGATTCTGGTCATCATTTATATTCCCCTAGTGCTTACCGGTTACTATGGCATGATGGACTGGAAAGGCTTTGCGCCGATGAAGTTTATCGGGCTGGGCAATTACAACAAACTCATTCATGATTCAATGTTCTGGAAAAGTACCTATCATTCCGTGCTGCTCGGCATCTGCTCAACACTCAGTCTGCTGATCTATCTAGCCGTATCGATGGTGCTGGCGAGCCGGATCAAGGGTGCCAATCTATTCCGCAAAATCTATCTGATTCCCATGCTGCTATCCTCGGTAGCAATTGCCCAGCTATGGTCCAAAATCTATGATCCATCCAATGGCATGATCAATCATCTGCTGATCAGCATGGGTGTACAAAATCCGCCACTCTGGTTGTCCGATCCGAATATTGTACTGTTTGCCATCTTTGTACCGATTGTATGGCAGTATGCCGGATTTTACATCATCATTTATTATGCTGCTCTCAAAAATGTACCGGAAGAAGTGATGGAAGCCGCTACGATCGACGGAGCCACACCGTGGCAGGTAGCTACCCGAATCAAATTGCCGCTGATTGCCCCGGTATTCAAGGTCACGATTATACTGGCGCTGGTCGGTTCCCTAAAGTATTTTGATTTGATCTTTGTGATGACCGGCGGCGGGCCGAATCATGCGAGTGAAGTGATGGCCTCCTATATGTATGGTGAAGCGTTCAGCAAATACAATTTCGGCTATGGCAGTGCGATCGGATTTGCCCTGCTGCTGATCTGTCTGCTGATGACCTGGCTGATCCGCAAACTGACCACATCGGGCGAAGATGTCCAATACTGAGGGGGGATCACATCATGAATGAGTTTGCCGCACATAAGCAGTCCGGTACAACTACGGATATCCGGGCAAAAGTATCATTGCGGAGCCGTCTCGGGTTTGGAATCCTCTACCTGGTACTCGGAATACTGTCTGTTATCCAGATCTACCCGCTGTTCTGGCTGCTTTTATTTTCACTAAAAACGAATCAGGAAGTATTCGGTATGTCACCATTTGCGCTGCCTCAGCATCCGCAATGGTCCAATTATCCAAAAGTATGGAGCCAGGGCCATATTAATCTGTATTTTTTCAATAGTGTCTGGTATACCGTGGTGGCTGTCCTATTAACGATTGTGCTGGCCAGCTTTGTGACTTTTGCGATTACAAGAATGTATTGGAAATGGAGCAAGTTTGTGCTGGGATTGTTTATTGTGGGCTTGATGATTCCGCTGCATTCCACATTGATCCCGCTGTTTAACTTTTTTAAACATGTGCATCTAATTGACAATCCGCTTTCGGTCATTTTATCGTATACGGCTTTTAACCTGCCGGTGACAATTATGATTTTGCTGGGGTTTTACCAGGCGATTCCACGTGAAATTGAGGAAGCGGGCGTAATGGATGGCTGCTCGGTGCACCGGATCTTTTTCCGGATTGTGCTGCCGCTGACGACGCCGGTGCTTGCCACGACAGCGATTATCAATATGATTTATAACTGGAATGAATTTGTATTTGTAAATACATTTATCAGCTCGGACCGCTGGAAAACGCTGACGGTAGGGGTGAATAATTTTGTGGGGCAATATCTGACGGATTGGGGAGCGATCGGGGCTACATTGATGATTAGTATTCTTCCCATACTGATCGCCTTTTTGCTGCTGAGCAACCGGATTGTCGAAGGACTGGCTGCCGGTTCGGTCAAAGGATGATATTTCATTTCGTAGACAGTTGTAGATAGATACGTTTAAAAGGAGCTTTCCTGATGGAGGCTCCTTTTAAACGTACAATAGGATTCACTGTGTAATAGGGCAAAGCAAACTATCCAAGCTCTATTCAGTTAACCGTGACAGGTGGGGCAGTCAGTAACTTCATCCCGTTCATATAAGGACGCAGGGCGGCAGGTATATAAATGCTGCCGTCTTCCTGCTGATGGTTCTCCAGCAGAGGAATCAGAATACGCGGCGACGCTACTGCCGTATTATTAAGCGTATGACAGAATTGCAGCTCTTCGGCTTCTGTACGATAGCGGATGTTGGCGCGGCGAGCCTGGAAATCATGCAGATTTGACGAAGAGTGAGTCTCCCCGTATGCTTGCCGTCCTGGCATCCAGGTCTCGATATCATACTGTTTGTAGGTTTTTTGGGACATATCGCCGACGCATACCGCTACGACCTGATAAGGCAGCTCCAGCAGCTGCAGCAGTTCTTCTGCATTGGCTGTAATTTCCCGATGAATACGTTCCGAGACTTCGGGATCGGCTTCGCAAAGAACAACCTGTTCGACTTTGGCAAATTGATGCACACGGTACAATCCACGTACATCCCGTCCTGCCGAGCCTACTTCACTGCGAAAGCTCTGCGAGGCAGCAGCGAGACGAATCGGACCTTCCGCCAGATCAATAATCTCATTTTGATAATACGACACAAGCGCCACTTCGGAGGTGCCGGTGAGCCAGCGATCTTCCTGCCCGATCCGGAATGTCTGATCCTTGCCCAGCGGGAAAAAGGCCGTATGGTGCAGAGCCGAGCCGCGAACCATTAGAGGAACTTCTAGCGGAGTATATCCTTTGCCCATTAACAGGTCAAAGGCAAGCTGCTGGACGGCACGGTGCAGCAGCACACCGTTACCTTTCAGATAATAATGACGGCTGCCGCTGACTTTGACCCCGCGCGCAGTGTCGATCATGTCGTGCAGTTCGCCCAGCTCGATATGATCCCTCGCAGGAAAAGCGAAGATCGGCGGCGCACCGATCTGCCGCAGCAGTACGTTATCTTCGTCAGACTCTCCATCCGGCGAATCCGGCGATACCGTATTGGGAACGATCGCCATCAGAGCATCATATTTCTCAAGCACCTGACTGGCCTGCTGCTCCAGCTTCTGCAGCTGGACGTTAATATCCCTGACCCGCTGTTTCATCTCTTCGGCTGTATCAGCCGATGTACGGATCTGCTCGCTAATCTGACGGGTGAGTGTGTTGCGCTGCTGACGCAGCTGTTCCATCTCCTGCAGAGTACGGCTGCGCAGCTGATGCTGTTCCAGCAGCTCTGCAATGGAGATTTGGATATGCTTTTTGTTGGCAATTTCCTGAAGGGTGTCGGCATTTTGTCGAATGTACTGAATATCCAGCATGGGTGGTTCGCTCCTTTTCAAATAGGAAGTGCTGTTCACTGCCAGGGATTCTGAAAAAACACAAAGAACGCTCCTCATCAACTTGGGACGAGGAGCGTTCTGCTCGCGGTGCCACCCAACTTGACCGGAGTACATGCCGACTCCGATCCGCTCAGGTTTCGCGATAACGGGCGAATACCGTTTAACTTAGGGATACAGCGTTATGTCTGTCACTTGCCGCTGTTCCTTGACGAGAACGCCTCCAGGTTGGATTCCTTTCAATGGCCGTTTCATAATATTTATTTGTGCTAGTGTACTGGATGGAAGGAATAACGTCAAGACGGCATATAAAACAACCGCAAAGATCTCCCGTCTGCTATTGGCAAAACGGGATTTTATGGTATAATATTATAAAGTCAAAGAAAGTCAAAGTCAGCGAACATTTGCAATAATATATCTGCCTGTAGAATGGATGTGATCCTGCAAAGGAATGATCTGTTCCGAATGTCGTACAGTTTATGACGAACGTTCGTTTCTGACCATGAAATTTATGGTTAAGTGATATTTATGTGGACTTTGATATTATCATTGGCGAATTCATGTTTGCAGGTTTAACTATACATGGAGGAGGATACAATGCGTAATATCTCCGACATTATCGAACAATATTTAAAACGGATACTTCAGGAAGGTGAAGGAGCGATCGAGATTCAGCGCAATGATCTGGCTGACCAGTTCTCCTGCGTTCCTTCGCAGATCAATTATGTAATCAGTACCCGCTTTACCCTGGAAAAAGGGTATCTCGTCGAAAGCAAGCGGGGAGGCGGAGGATATATCCGCATACGGCGTATCGAACTGCCCGGTCATTCTACGATCCATACGCATATTCACGAAAGTATCGGTCAGAACATGAGTCAGGTAGCCGCAGAAGGGCTTATTTACCAGCTGCTGGAAGCAAGGCTGATTTCCAAGCGTGAAGCCGAGCTGATGCGTTCTGTCGTATGCAGGGATGTCATTTCAATTAATCTTCCCTACCGGGATGAAGTCCGTGCAAGGATGATGAAGGCCATGCTGATTTCACTGCTTGGATCCTGATCATCTGGCGAAGGGGGTAATTTTGATGGTCTGTCAGGAATGTCAAAAGAGACCGGCTACTCTTCATTTTACCAAGATCGTAAATGGGGAAAAAACGGAATTTCATATTTGCGAACATTGTGCCCGTGAAAAGGGTGAATTGATTCCGGGTACATCCGGAGGATTTTCTATTCACAATCTGCTGTCCGGATTAATGGACTTTGATTCCAGCAACAAAGGGCAGGTCCCCGGACCGGCAGTACAGGAATTGCAATGTCCGGAATGCGGAATGACCTATACGCAATTCCGCAAGCTGGGACGCTTTGGCTGCAGTTCCTGCTACAAGACATTTGATGACAAGCTGGACCCGCTGCTCAAGCGAGTACACGGCAGTACCGCCCATACCGGCAAACTGCCTGGCCGTGCCGGAGTCCAGATCAAAATCAGACAGCAGATGCATGAGCTCAAGCAGCAGCTGCAGCAAAGCATCGCTGATGAGGAATTTGAACAGGCAGCAGAACTGAGAGATCGGATCCGCGGACTGGAAAAGCAAATTTCACAGGAGTTGTAAGGAGGAATGCCGTATGCCGAATCTCCGTTTTACCGAGAAGCCTTTGAGTGAATGGATGAAAGAAGGCGGAGATCATTCGGATGTTGTCATCAGCAGCAGGGTGCGTATCGCCCGTAATCTGGTTCAGCACCCGTTTCCCATCGTGGCTTCTGCCGAGCAGGCTGAGGAAGTACAGGGGCAGCTTATCGAAGCCTTAGGCAGCGAATCCGTGCAGAGCGTTGGCCCATTTGAGCCGATTGTACTCAAGGAACTGGATGATGTGGATAAGGAAGTACTGATGGAAAAGCATCTGATCAGTCCGAGCCTTATTAATGACTCCAGGGCAGGAGCGGTGCTGCTGGCCGAGGATGAATCGGTAAGCATCATGCTGAATGAAGAGGACCATCTGCGGATTCAGTGTCTGTATCCGGGATTTCAGCTTCAGGAAGCGTGGGAGCGTGCATCTGCGATCGATGATGCTTTTGAAAAGGCCGTCAATTATGCGTTTGATGCTCACCGCGGATACATGACCAGCTGCCCTACCAATATGGGTACAGGACTGCGGGCTTCGGTGATGCTGCATCTGCCGGCGTTGGCCATTATGAACCAGGTGGGGCGCATCCTGTCAGCGGTCTCGCAGGTCGGATTGGCCGTACGGGGGCTGTATGGTGAAGGCAGTGAGGCGATCGGTAATATTTTTCAGATTTCCAACCAGATTACACTGGGGATGTCTGAAGAAGAGATTATCGATAATCTGCGCAGCGTTGTACTCCAGATCATCGAGTATGAACAGCATGCCCGCAGTCGTCTGTTGACCGAATCCAGACTGCGTATTACCGACCGGATTATGCGTTCCTACGGAATTCTGTGTTATGCAACGATGATGGATTCCAAGGAAGCTTTTCAGCGGATCTCCGATGTGCGTCTTGGCGTGGATCTCGGACTGATTGATAAAACATCGGTTACGCAGATGAACGAGTTAATGATTATGACACAACCGGGTTTCCTTCAGAAAACCTTCGGTGTTAAAATGGGATCAGGAGAACGCGATATGTACCGGGCGCAACTGATCCGCGATAAATTGGGTAATGTACACGTAGAAGACTAAACCGTGGAGGTGCTTGAATATGATGTTTGGTAGATTTACGGAGCGAGCTCAAAAAGTTCTGGCTTTGGCTCAGGAAGAAGCAGTTCGTCTCGGTCACAATAACATCGGCACAGAGCATATTTTGCTTGGATTGATTCGTGAAGGTGAAGGCATCGCCGCCAAAGCGCTGATCGGTCTGGGTCTTGGGCTTGAGAAAATTCAGGATGAAGTGGAATCCTTGATTGGCAGAGGGCAGGAACAGCCTACTAATATTGCTTATACGCCCCGCGCCAAAAAAGTGATCGAGCTGTCCATGGACGAAGCGCGCAAGCTTGGTCATACCTATGTAGGTACAGAGCATATTCTGCTCGGTCTGATCCGTGAAGGTGAAGGCGTCGCAGCCAGAGTGCTCAATAACCTGGGTATCAGCCTGAACAAGGCACGCCAGCAGGTACTGCAGCTGCTCGGCAGCAACGAAGCTGTATCGAGCCACCATGGCACACCGGCTAACGTCAGCACACCAACACTGGACAGCCTGGCACGCGATCTGACGGCTATTGCCAAGGATAGCAACCTGGATCCGGTAATCGGCCGCAGTAAGGAAATTGAGCGTGTTATTCAGGTACTGAGCCGTCGTACCAAGAACAATCCGGTACTGATCGGTGAGCCGGGGGTTGGTAAAACAGCCATCGCCGAAGGTCTCGCCCAGAAAATTATCAACAACGAGATTCCGGAGACACTTCGTGACAAGCGTGTTATGACGCTGGATATGGGTTCTGTCGTAGCCGGAACCAAATACCGCGGTGAGTTCGAAGACCGCCTCAAAAAAATCATGGATGAAATTCGCCAGGCAGGCAATATCGTATTGTTCATCGATGAGCTGCATACACTGATCGGTGCCGGTGGAGCGGAAGGTGCAATTGATGCATCCAACATCCTCAAACCGTCTCTGGCCCGTGGTGAGCTGCAATGTATCGGTGCAACGACACTGGATGAATATCGTAAATATATCGAAAAAGATGCGGCACTGGAACGTCGTTTCCAACCAATCACGGTAGATCAGCCTTCTCCAAGTGAAGCTGTACAGATCCTAATGGGTCTGCGTGATCGTTATGAAGCCCATCACCGCGTGAAAATTACGGATGAAGCGATCGAACAGGCAGTTAAGCTGTCCGACCGTTATATTACGGACCGCTTCCTGCCGGATAAAGCGATTGACCTGATTGATGAAGCGGGTTCCAAAGTAAGGCTGAACTCTTACACCGTACCGCCTAATCTGAAGCAGCTGGAGAGCCGTCTGGAAGACATCCGCAAGGAAAAAGACGCTGCTGTTCAAAGCCAGGAATTCGAAAAAGCGGCTGCTCTGCGTGATACCGAGCAGAAAATTCGTGAAGAGCTGGATACTACCAAAAACCAGTGGAAAGAAAAACAGGGTCGTACCGATTCTGAAGTAACACCGGAGGATATTGCGGATATCGTAGCCAACTGGACAGGTATCCCGGTAACCAAGCTCAAAGAAGAAGAGACCGACCGCCTGCTCAATATGGAAAGTCTGCTGCATGAGCGCGTAATCGGCCAGGACGAAGCTGTTGTGGCTGTCAGCCGTGCGATCCGCCGTGCCCGTGCCGGCCTCAAAGATCCGAAGCGCCCAATGGGTTCCTTTATTTTCCTCGGTCCTACCGGGGTTGGTAAAACCGAGCTTGCCCGTGCGCTGGCGGAATCCATGTTCGGTGACGAAAATGCCATTATCCGGATCGATATGTCCGAATACATGGAGAAACATTCCACGTCCCGTCTGGTCGGAGCGCCTCCAGGATATGTGGGTTATGAAGAAGGCGGCCAGCTGACCGAGAAAGTTCGCCGTAAACCATACTCCGTTGTCCTGCTGGATGAGATCGAGAAAGCTCACCCGGAAGTATTTAACATCCTGCTGCAGGTACTGGAAGATGGTCGTCTGACCGATTCCAAAGGCCGTGTTGTCGATTTCCGTAATACGCTGATCATCCTGACGTCCAACGTCGGTGCTGAAGCGATCCGCCGGAATACAACACTCGGCTTTACCGCAACGATCGATTCCGGTGCAGAGTACAACAACATGAAGGGCAAAGTGACGGATGAACTGAAACGCCACTTCCGTCCGGAGTTCTTGAACCGTATTGACGATGTGATCGTATTCCACTCTCTGGAAGAGAAACACATCGCCGAGATCGTAACACTTATGTCCGAAGAACTGCGCAAGCGTCTGCGTGAGTATGAGATCGACTTTACTCTGACTGCAACAGCCAAAGCATTCCTGGCCAAAGAAGGATTTGATCCTGCCTATGGTGCACGTCCGCTTCGCCGGGCGATCCAGAAGCATATCGAGGACCGTCTCTCTGAAGAACTGCTGACCGGCAGCGTCACCAAAGGCGATACTCTGCTGATCGACGAGAAAGACGGCGCATTGACTGTAAATAAGGTAGATCCTGCCACTCAGGCAGACAGCGTATCTGCCAACGAAGCTAATTTATAAGTAGTGCAGGTATCCATTTCTGGATAAAATGGAATGCCGCACATCGATATAGCGTATAAATAAAGGTTGATTCCAAAGGCAAAATCGCCCGCGGAATCAACCTTTTTAATGTTATAATAGAATAGAATGTAAAATTCAAAGCATTGCAATACGATAAAAAGATATGAGATGTTAACGGTACGGTTAACGTATATATAGAAAGGGACGTTCATGGCTAAGGTAAAAACAAAATTTTTCTGTACGGATTGTGGATATGAATCTCCAAAATGGTATGGCAAGTGTCCGGGATGTCAGGCCTGGAACACAATGGTTGAAGAAAAAGAGAGCGCTGCGGTAAAGACGCAGGGAATGAATTCCTCCCTGTTCCAGACCAAGCAAAAACCGCAGGCCATCACAGAGATTGAATCCGGCAAAGAGCCGCGGATTCAGACGGGAATCCAGGAGCTGAACCGTGTACTGGGCGGCGGCGTTGTACCCGGCTCGCTCGTGCTCGTAGGTGGTGATCCGGGTATCGGTAAATCCACGCTGCTGCTGCAGACGTCCCATGCACTGACCCAGAAAGGTCTGCGGGTACTGTACGTTTCCGGCGAGGAATCTGTAAGGCAGACCAAGCTGCGTGCCGAGCGGCTGGATGCGCTGTCGGACGAACTTTTTGTACTTTGTGAAAGTAATATGGACCTGATCGAAGAAGCGATCGATAATCTGAATCCCAATTTTCTGGTCATCGACTCCATTCAGACGGTGTATCAGCCGGAAGTGACCAGTGCACCCGGCAGTGTGTCGCAGGTGCGCGAATGTACTTCACGATTTATGCGGGTAGCCAAAATACGCGGTATTGCCACGGTCCTTGTAGGTCATGTGACCAAGGAAGGCGCGATTGCCGGTCCGCGGATGCTGGAGCATATGGTGGACTGCGTACTGTATTTTGAAGGCGAGCGTCATCATACGTACCGGATTTTGCGTGCGGTGAAGAACCGATTTGGTTCGACGAACGAGATGGGTATTTTTGAAATGCATGAAGAAGGGTTGACGGAAGTATCCAATCCTTCGGAATTGTTCCTGTCGGAACGGGCATTGGGTGCAGCCGGTTCGACAGTGGTAGCCAGTATGGAAGGGACACGTCCGATGCTGGTCGAGCTGCAGGCACTGGTTGCTGCGACCCATTTCCCGTCACCACGGCGGATGGGTACAGGCGTGGATAATAACCGACTCGCGCTAATTATCGCTGTACTGGAAAAGCGAATGGGCATGTTCCTGCAAAACCAAGACGCCTATCTGAATGTGGCCGGCGGTGTCAAACTGGATGAGCCGGCTGTCGATTTGGCAATTGCGGTCAGTCTCGCTTCCAGTTTCCGCGATGCGCCTACCAAGCCGGATGACGTGATTTTTGGAGAAATTGGTCTTACCGGTGAAGTACGAGCCGTATCCAGAGCGGAGCAGCGGGTCAAGGAAGCCGCCAAGCTGGGATTCAAACGGGTTATTTTACCGGAGAAAAGCCTCAAGGGATGGAAGCATCCCAAAGATATTCAATTAATCGGTGTAAATACGGTAGCGGAAGCATTAAAGGCTGCGTTGGATTAGGGGGAACAGGGAATGAAGGAAATCAGTCAAGCAGAGAAAATTAACCGCCTGCTGAAAATGGTAGCACCGGGTACAGCTTTCCGGGACGGACTCGACAACGTGCTTCGTGCCAAAACAGGCGGACTTATCGTAGTCGGTTCAACTTCTCAATTAATGGAAGTCGTAGATGGCGGTTTTTCCATCGATTGCGAATTTTCTCCCAACTATTTGTATGAGCTGGCCAAGATGGACGGCGCAATTATTCTGAGTGGTGATTTGAAGCGAATCCTGTATGCGAATACGCAGCTGATTCCTGATTCTTCGATCTCCTCGATCGAGACGGGGATTCGTCACCGTACGGCAGAGCGGGTAGCCAAACAGACGGGAGAGCTGGTCATTTCCATCTCGCAGCGCCGTAACATTATTACTTTGTACAAAGGCAATCTGCGTTATGCGCTCAAAGAGATCGGCGTCATCCTGACCAAGGCCAATCAGGCGATTCAGACGCTGGATCGTTATCAGGTGGTACTGGGTCAGGCACTGACGAACCTGACCGCTTCCGAATTCGAACAGATGGTCACCATTTCCGAAGTAGCCGGTGTGATTCAACGGGTGGAGATGGTTCTGCGTATCCAGACCGAGATCAGCCGCTATATTACCGAGCTCGGAACCGAAGGCCGGTTGATCTCCATGCAGATGGAGGAGATGGTCGGCAATACGGAAGAAGAATTCCGCTTGCTGCTCAAAGACTATGGCCGCGACTGCAGTGAAGACAAGCTGAATGATATTGTCAATAATCTTAAGCGGATTACCGATAATGAACTGATGGATATCACGCAGATTGTCAAAATGCTGGGTTATCCCGTGGCGATTGCCCAGTCCGAAGAAGTGGTACATGCTCGCGGATATCGTGTGCTGAGCAAAATACCACGCTTGCCCAATGTAATTATCAATAATCTGGTTGAACGTTTCGAGGCATTGCATCAGGTCATCGGCGCAAGTATTGAAGAACTGGACGAAGTGGATGGCATTGGTGAAGTGCGGGCAAGAACGATACGTGCAGGCCTGGAGCGTATCCAGGAGCAAGTATTTATTGACAGACAAATCTAAACGCGTTAGAATCGTAAAGTTAATTGGTTAATATATCCATCTTTGAGGTGACAAAATGATAACAAAATCAATTCCAAACCTGTGTACGCTGTTTAACCTGGGACTTGGAATGGTGGCTATTTTACTGTCGTTGAATGAGAACTATAGTCTGGCAGCGATTATGGTAATTGTAGCAATGTTAATGGACGGTCTTGATGGCCGTATGGCAAGAGCGCTGAATGCCCAGAGTGAGTTGGGAAAAGAGCTTGATTCGCTGTCTGATCTTGTATCATTCGGTGTAGCACCCATTATTATCATGTACAGTATTTCTTTTCATGATATAAACCCGGTGCTCGCAGTCTCTGCTTCGCTAATTTTCCCAATGTGCGGCGCGATGCGTCTGGCACGATTCAATGTAAAAGCAGGGGTGCCCGGCTATTTCACCGGTTTGCCGATTCCGGCAGCAGGTGGCGTGCTGGCGACCTTATCACTATTTCATAATGAAGTCTCTACACCGTATATGGTAATCAGTACATTAATCCTGTCGTATCTGATGGTCAGCCGGGTCAAATACCCGAATTTCAAAAAAGTCGGTATTCCGCGCAAAGCGCTATGGCTGGCACCTTTTGTGGTGGCAGCAGCAGTCATCATTGCGATTATGTTCCCGGATCAGGTATCCAAACTGATTTTTGTACCGCTGGCAGTGTATGCTTTATACGGATTTCAACAAAATATCCGTCGGCTGATCCGCCGTCGCAATCATCGGGACGACGATAATTCTTCCAAAGAATCACTTCGTTAAGATGCTCGCATGATATGATGAATAAAGAAGCATTTATTTCTCTGGTTTACCGGAGGATAAATGCTTTTTTTTATGTCTGAATCATCATAAAAACGATCAAGAAGGAGAGGGAGATATGCTGGAGCAATGGATGCAACAAGACGGCAGTTTATTTCACAATGAAGGGCAGCCGGAACAGACGGTAGCTAATCTGATTATACTGGCAATCGTTATTGCCGGGTTGTGCTGGGGGGCACGAAGACTGCTGATTCGGATCAGCAGCAGACCTGCATCCCGAGAGAGAATCTCGACCGTACAGCTCATCCTGATGACAACAGGTCTACTGACCGGCTGGGTAACAGGTTTGCTGGGATCATTTCTCGTCTCCTGGTGGGAGTCGGGCTATGAGATTATTCGCGCTTTGCTGATGCTGCTGTTTGGCTATATCGGACTGCGGATAGGCAGTGAGAGAGCGGTTGAAGTGAAGCAGTTGCTGCATAATATAATACCCACAAGACCATTACCGCCTGAATCTACTGAAGCAGCGGAGCCCAATATGCAGCAGGCGCAGCTGATCAGCATTATCCCTCCCAAAATCATGGATACCAATATTATAATTGACGGCAGAATCGAGCATATTATTCAGGCGGGATTTCTGGAAGGGAATCTGCTGATTCCTGATTTTGTCCTGTATGAGCTGCAGCAACTTGCCGATTCTGCAGATATCCTGCGGCGTCAGCGTGGCAAAAGGGGACTGGATATGCTCAATCGCTTGCGTCAGATAGACGGGGTTGAGATGGAGATGACCGCTACCGATTTTCCGGATAGTCTGGGTGTAGATGATCGGCTCGTCCAGCTTGCTCTTGCCCGGCAGGCCGTATTGCTGACCAATGATACCAATCTGCAAAAGATCTGTGAGCTGCATCAGATTCGCGTGCTTAATGTGAACCAGCTGGCTTCCCTGCTCAAGCAGCAACTCGTCGCGGGTGATCTGCTGCTGGTCCATGTGACCAAAGCGGGTAAGGAACAGGGGCAGGGTATCGCCTATCTGGATGATGGCACCATGATTGTCGTAGAGCAGGGACGTGAATATATGGGAAATACTGTCGAAGTAGTTGTTACCAGTGCTCTGCAGACAGCCAATGGCAAAATGGTATTTGTCAAGCCCCATGTTCCAAGTCAATAGATGGGATGGTACTCTTATCACTGTCCTAGAAGGCGGTATAGCGCTCTCATACCTAATAACTGTTGTGCTGCGGGTGCAGACGGGTATATTATTAAGGAATGGGATTTGAGGCGCCTGGCATTGATACAGCAGGTGGCGGACTGGAAGGATAAGGATGGGGATTATGACGAATAAGGCTGGTGTAGTGGTCGTAGCAGCGGGCAAAGGCTCACGTATGGGCACGACAGAGAGCAAACAGTACCTGAGACTTCAAGAAAAGCCGATCATTATACATACGTTGGAGGTTTTTGAACGTTCATCCATAGTGGATGAGATCGTTATGGTTACAGGTGCAGAGGATGTTCAGCGCTGCGAGGATTGGATCAGACAGTACGGATTGAGCAAAGTGGTCCATGTGACAGCAGGAGGCCATGATCGCCAGGAATCTGTCCTGTGCGGTCTCCAGTATCTGTCCACCGAGTGGGTGATGGTACATGATGGTGTGCGTCCTTTTGTGACGGAGGAACACATCCGTCAGTGTTATGATACAGCTGTATCGGCAGGAGCTTCCGTATTGGCGGTGCCGGTCAAGGACACGATCAAGCAGGTGAATGCAGACAGGCATATTACCGGTACGCCGGATCGCAGCAGTCTGTGGGCGATTCAGACACCGCAGACTTTCCGCCGCAGTCAGCTGCTGAAGGCTCATCAGCAGGCTGAACAGCAGGGGTTCCGTGGAACGGATGACTCGATGCTGGTGGAACGTCTCGGAGTAACAGTAGCTGTCGTGGAAGGCAGTTATACGAATATAAAGATTACCACGCCGGATGATCTGGATTATGCTGCTTATTTACTGGAACGTAAGGGAGAGGGACAGATATGATTCGTATAGGACAGGGATTTGATGTACACCAACTGGTGGAGGGAAGGCCGTGCATTATCGGCGGCGTAACGATCCCTTATGAAAAAGGACTGCTCGGTCATTCGGATGCGGATGTACTGCTGCATACGATTACCGATGCGATTCTGGGCGCACTTGCCATGGGTGATATCGGTAAGCATTTTCCCGATACCGATCCGGAATTCAAGGATGCGGACAGTCTCAAGCTGCTGCTGCATATCTGGCAAATGATCCGTGAACGCGGTTATCGCCTAGGCAATGTGGATGCTACGATTATTGCCCAGAAGCCCAAAATGGCACCTTATATTCCGCAGATGGTTGAAGTGATCGCCAAAGCACTGGATGCAGAGATCGACCAGGTGAATGTCAAGGCAACAACAACCGAACAGCTGGGCTTCACCGGTCGTGGTGAAGGAATCGCAGCCCAGGCGGTTGTTTGTCTGATCAAAGAGTAATCAAGCTTAAGGAGGAATACTATTATGTCTAATGAAGTTCGCGTACGTTATGCGCCGAGTCCAACCGGACATCTGCATATCGGTAACGCTCGTACCGCATTGTTCAATTATCTGTTTGCCCGCAGTCAGGGTGGTAAATTTGTGATCCGAATCGAGGATACGGATGTAAAACGCAACGTGGCCGGTGGTGAAGAAAACCAGCTGTCCTATCTGAAATGGCTCGGTATCGACTGGGATGAAAGTATTGATATCGGCGGTGAATACGGACCTTACCGCCAGACTGAACGTCTGGATATCTACCGTCAATATTGGCAGGATCTGCTGGATCGCGGTCTGGCCTACAAATGCTACTGCACCGAGGAAGAGCTGGAGCAGGAACGCGAAGAGCAGATCGCCCGTGGCGAGACGCCGCGCTATTCCGGCAAGCATCGTGATCTGACACCGGAGCAGTGTGTTGCTTTTGAAGCGGAAGGTCGTGTACCTAGCGTGCGTTTCCGTGTACCGGAGAACAAAACGTATACGTTCAACGATATCGTCAAAGGCGAAATCTCCTTTACTACGGAAGATACCGGAGACTTTGTTATCGTGAAGAAAGATGGCATCCCGACGTACAACTTTGCCGTCGTACTGGACGATTATCTGATGAAAATCTCGCATGTACTGCGCGGGGAAGATCATGTATCCAATACTCCTCGTCAGCTGATGATCTATGAAGCGCTTGGCTGGGAACCGCCGCAGTTCGGTCATATGACCCTGATCGTCAATGAGAATCACAAAAAGCTCAGCAAACGCGACGAATCCATTATCCAGTTTATCGAGCAGTATGATCAGCTGGGCTACCTGCCGGAAGCACTGTTTAACTTTATCGTGCTGCTGGGCTGGTCTCCGGAAGGCGAAGAAGAAATCTTTTCCCGCGAAGAACTGATCAAGATTTTCGATGCCAAGCGTCTGTCCAAGAGCCCGGCGGTATTCGATACCAACAAGCTGGCTCATCTGAACAACGTGTACATCAAAAAAGCCGATACCGACCGTATCGCAGCGATGGCGATTCCGCATCTGCAAAAAGCAGGACGCCTGCCGGCAGAGCTGAACGAAGAACAGCAGCAGTGGGCGCATGATCTGGTTGCCCTTTACCAGGAACAGATGGTATCGGCTTCCGATATTGTGGAATTGTCCGAAATGTTCTTCCGTACACACGTGGAACTCGGCCAGGAAGAACAGCAGATTCTGGCTGAAGAGCATGTCAAAACCGTTCTGGAAGCCCTGCTGAATAAAATTCGTTCTTCCAGCGAATTCAGCCCTTCCCACGCCGCTGTCATGATCAAGGAAGTGCAAAAAGAGACTGGCTATAAAGGCAAGCAACTGTTTATGCCGATCCGTGTGGCACTGACAGGCGAAATGCATGGACGTGACCTGAATCATACCGTATATCTGCTGGGCCGCGACCGGGTGATCGAGCGTTTGGAATCCCAGATCAAAGGATCATAATTTCTAAATGGCATCAAGCCGCCGCAATAATTCATATTGTTTAATCGGGTGGAGTCCGTTATAATGATCACCTAACAGATAATTTAAAACTAAAATGTATAACATATGGATATAACGGCATTGAGCAGGAAAAGTAAGCCTGAATATGAAGTCCCAGAGAAGATGACCCTGTGAGCAAGAACATGCACAGGTGGCTGGAAATCATCCACTTCAAACAGGCTGAACATGCACCTGTGAGCTGCAAAGTCGAACCTTTTCCGCTTGCTTTCATTCAATTTGAACGAAAGCATAGGGATAGCAGTAGATTTTGCCGTCTGGTCTTACGTTACAGACTGCACAAGTTGGACGATTCTGCCTGGCCTTTTGCGGTTCGGGAGCACAGAGTCTGTCCAAGCAGAGTGGAACCGCGTAAGAAGACGCCTCTGCAGCCTTAACCGGCTGTGGGGGCGTTTTTTAATGAGGCGCAAGCAAAGAGGGGAAGAATTCATGCTGAAAAATATGAGGTCCGATATTCGCGCTGTGTTCGATAATGATCCGGCAGCGCGCAGCTGGTTTGAGGTCATATTCACCTATTCGGGATTGCATGCGATTTGGGCCCACCGTTTGGCCCACTGGTTTTACTGTAAAAGATGGTTCACTGTCGCTCGTATCATTTCTCAGGGAAGCCGCTTTATGACGGGGATTGAGATTCACCCGGGTGCAACCATCGGCAGTCGTCTGTTTATCGATCATGGCATGGGAGTCGTGATTGGAGAGACCTGTGAGATTGGAGACGACGTGCTTATTTATCAGGGCGTCACACTCGGTGGTACAGGGAAGGAGAAGGGCAAGCGTCACCCGACGATCGGCAATAACGTGGTGATCGGCTCCGGCGCCAAGGTGCTCGGTTCCTTTACCGTCGGCTCCAATTCCAATATTGGCTCCAACTCGGTGGTTCTGCGGGAAGTGCCGCCCAACAGCACGGTCGTCGGGATCCCCGGCAAAATCGTGATCCAGGACGGCAAAAAAGCCGACCGGCTTAGTCACCAGATGCCCGATCCGGTCGCCGTCAGACTGGCTGAGCTGCAGATGGAGATCGAGCAGCTCAAAAAGCAGCTGGAACCGGAAAATGGAATCAAGCCGAATAGCAGTAGACATTCTTCGTAATCATTGCAATATACATGGACACAGAGAAGGGATGAGAGTATGCCATTGCAAATTTATAACACAATGACTCGCATGAAAGAACAGTTCGTCAGCCTTACACCCGGTGAGGTCAAAATGTACGTGTGCGGACCGACCGTATACGACTACATCCATATCGGTAATGCCCGTCCGATGATCTTCTTTGATGTAGTGCGCAGCTACCTGGAGAACCAGCAGTACAAAGTGGATTATGTGGTCAACTTCACCGATGTGGATGACAAGCTGATCCGCAAGGCAGAAGAACTGAATACAACCGTGACCGAAGTGGCAGAACGCTTTATTGCAGCTTATTTTGAAGATCTGGAAGGTCTCGGTATCCGCCGTGCCACCATTCATCCGCGTGTAACGGAGAACATGGATATTATTATCCAGTTTATCGATAAGCTAGTCGAACTCGGCTATGCCTATCCAAAAGAAGGCGATGTATACTTCCGTACCCGCAAATTCGCTTCCTACGGCAAACTGTCTCATCAGAAGCTGGATGAACTGCAATTTGGTATCCGGATCGAAGTCGACAAGCGCAAAGAAAATCCGGAAGACTTTGTACTGTGGAAAGCGGCCAAACCGGGCGAGATCTTCTGGGAAAGTCCTTGGGGCCAGGGGCGTCCGGGCTGGCATATCGAGTGCTCCGCGATGGCGCGCCACTATCTGGGAGATACGCTTGATATTCACGGTGGCGGACAGGATCTTCAGTTCCCCCATCATGAGTGCGAATGCGCCCAGTCGGAATCCGTTACCGGCAAGCCTTTGTCCAACTATTGGATGCATAACGGCTTTATCCGGATTGACGACGAGAAAATGTCCAAGTCACTGGGCAATGGTATTCTTGTCAAAGACCTGCGCAGAGACCACAAGCCCGCTGCGATCCGCTATCTGATGCTGTCCACCCATTATCGTAATCCGCTCAACTACACGGACGATACGATGACACAGGCCGAGAACAGCATTGAGCGTATCGCTAACGCAGTCAGCAATGTGAAGCATCGTCTGTCCGCATCCGATACTTCTTCTCCGGCAGATGCTGAACTGATCAGCCGCATAGAGAAAATCCGCGGTCTGTTCCATGAGAAAATGCAGGATGACTTCAATACACCGGATGCGATTACGGCAATCTTTGAATGGGTCAACGAAGCAAACCTGCTGCTGCAGCGTGAAGTCGTACAAAAAGCTTCTCTGGAAGCCTTGCTTCAGGCATTTGACGAAATGAATGAAGTGCTGCGTCTGTACTGGGAAGAAGAACAGCTTCTCGATGAAGAAGTGGAACAGCTGATTGCCGAACGCATCGAAGCACGCAGCAGCAAAAACTGGGCAAGAGCCGATGAGATCCGCGATCTGCTGTCTGCACAGGGCATTGTTCTGGAAGACACGCCGCAGGGCATGAGATGGCGTCGTAAATGAACAGGAGGCAATATCTATGAATCCTCCAGAAAATGATTATCAACACGGATGGTTTCCGTTCGCTCCGTCCAAGCCGGCGGAGCAGCTGCCACCGCTGGCACTTGCGTATATGGGAGATGCAATCCATGAAGTGGCTGTCCGGCAGTATCTGATTTCCGGCAAAAATCTGCGTCCAAATCATTTGCATCGTATGTCCACCGGATTCGTCTCGGCGGGTGCACAGGCGCGAATGCTGCAGCATCTGGAACCCGAACTCACCGAAGAAGAGGCCAATGTCGTACGCCATGGACGCAATGCCAAATCCGGCAGCGTACCCAAAAACGCCAGTGTTATCGATTACCGGTATGCCACTGCCTGGGAATGCTTGCTCGGCTACCTGTATTACAAAGGCGAACAAGCACGAATTGAAGAACTGATTACCCGCGGCATTCAACATCTGGAGCAGAAGACTTAAACTGCTGCATTCATCTATTCAGACAGGAACCCTATGATACAGAAGCAATTCCCTCCAAAAGGGGTAATGGACATGTAGGCATAATGCGTTCTACAGGAGGAAACACAATGGAAGAAGAATACATCGCCGGCAAGCACTCGGTTACCGAAGCACTTCGGGCCGGCAGAAGCATTAATAAAATCTGGATCGCCGAAGGCTCCCAGAAAAATCTCGTACAGCCGATTCTCGCAGAAGCCAAGCAGCGCGGAATCGTAGTCCAGTACGTCGACAAGCGCAAGCTGGATACTTTCGTACCGGGTGTACAGCATCAGGGCGTTATCGCCCAGGCTGCTCCTTACGAATATGCAGAGGTAGAGGATATCCTGGCAGCGGCAGCCGCCAAGGGAGAACCTCCATTCATCCTGCTGCTGGACGAGATCGAAGATCCGCATAATCTCGGCTCGATACTGCGTACAGCGGATTGTACCGGTGTTCACGGCGTAATTATTCCCAAACGGCGTTCAGCAGGTATCACAGCAACGGTATCCAAAACATCTGCCGGTGCTGTGGAGTATGTGCCTGTAGCCCGTGTAACCAATATCGGCCAGACGATCGACCGTCTTAAGGAACAAGGAGTATGGGTAGCCGGAACCGATGTGGATACCGACAGCAGTCTGTACGAGGCGGATATCTTCAATGGACCGGTAGCAATTGTGATCGGTAACGAAGGCAAAGGCATGGGCCGATTGATCCGGGAGAAGTGCGATGTACTTGTCCAGCTGCCGATGAAGGGGCAGATCAACTCGCTTAATGCTTCAGTAGCTGCAGGAGTGGTCATGTACGAAGTACTGCGCCGCCGGCAGTCGCTCGGTTAGACCGTATGGCCGATCTGCGGGATGTTCTTCTGGTCGATGGTTATAATATGATCGGTTCCTGGCCTGAACTTGTGGAATTGTCGGAGATCGGGCTGAACGAAGCACGCAACCGGCTGCTGGAACGTCTGGCTAATTATCAGGCCTACTCGGGAAGAAGAGTGATTGCGGTTTTTGATGCCTACCGCGTTCCGGGATTGGGCAAGTCGTATGAGCAGGGTAAAGTTGAGATGTACTTTACCAAGGAAAAGGAAACCGCCGATGAAGCGATAGAACGTTTTGTCGGCGAGTTGTCCCACCGCCGCAGGCAAATCTACGTAGCTACCAGTGATCTGGCAGAGCAGCATGTCGTATTTGGGCAGGGAGCGCTGCGAATATCTGCAAGAGAGCTGCTGATTGAAGTACAGATCAGCGAAAGAGAAATTGCCCAGCGAATCCGGGAGCAGCGGGAGCAGAGTTCACGCAATACACTGGATGGAAAACTTAGTCCGCAGCAGCGGCATCTATTTGAAAAATGGCGCAGGGGAGAGTGAGTTGTCACCGCAATGACAGCTTACTTGCGAACCTGCGTTCTCTTTTATCAAAAAAAGATGAAAAATGCTGCTGCTACAGCGTTACAGGCAACAAATACGGTTGACTATGTGAGGTTACATAATATATACTTGGGCTATATTTTATAGGGTAACGGAGACCTTGCGTTGCAACCGGAGGGATTGTTTGTGAGTGTCGACCTCAAAGATATCATGGTGTCACCATACGATTACCAGAGCGATGAAGATCTTGTAGAAGCCGTCCGGCAAGGCGATTCCGAAGCCTTGGAGTACTTGATTACCAAGTACAAAAATTTTGTGCGTGCAAAAGCCCGGTCTTATTTTCTTATTGGTGCGGATCGAGAGGATATTGTGCAGGAAGGCATGATCGGCCTGTATAAGTCGATTCGCGACTTCAAGAATGACAAGATGTCTTCGTTCAAAGTGTTTGCCGAGCTGTGCATTACCCGTCAGATCATTACGGCGATCAAGACGGCTACACGGCAAAAGCATATTCCGCTGAACTCGTATGTATCGCTGGACAAACCGATCTATGACGAAGATTCCGACCGTACACTGCTTGATGTCATTTGTGGCTCACAGGTATCCGATCCGGAAGAACTGGTTATCAACAAAGAGGAGTTCACTGGTCTCGAGGACAAAATGTCCGAGATTCTGAGTGAGCTGGAACGCAAAGTTCTGATGCTTTATCTCGATGGACGTTCCTATCAGGAGATTGCTGTCGATCTCTGCAGACATGTCAAATCTATCGATAATGCACTTCAGCGTGTCAAACGCAAGCTTGAGCGTTACCTCGAAGTACGTGATAACTAGGCTCCTGGCAACCAAGTGAAGACTCTGCGCATAGAGTCTTTTTTATTTTGTGCAGTCTGTCGTTCACCCTATAATGCGGCAAGAAACAACGATCAGCAAAGCATTCGATCATGTTCGGAAAAGCTGCCGAAAAGAATTGTTATTTTTTTGCAAAACATCATGAATATTCGTTGACACGGTCAGGGGCCTATGATAAAGTGTTTTAGGTAGGCCTAAAATCGCCTGTTCTTAGGTGTGTCAATCTTTATGGCGATCAAGGCAGCTATATGAGCAAGTGTAACCACCCTGACCGCATGGGGATGAAGAATGGAACAGGCTCTTGGTCTGAAGCCTTTTCTTCGTTTAACCAGATCGTCTTTTGGAGGTGTAGTCGTGGCACGAAGCTTTAAGTCTATGTTTTCCTTTTTCTCCGAAAGCTGGGCTGAACTTAAAAAGGTTCGCTGGCCTAATCGTAAAGAGCTGACCAACTATACTCTTATCGTTATCGGTACGATATTGTTTGTCGCCGTTTATTTTTGGGTTCTAGACATCGGCATTTCCGCTGTGATCGAAGCGATAATTTAAGAAGGGTTCCAGGTGGCTTGATATGGAAAAAAGATGGTACGTAGTTCATACTTATTCAGGGTATGAAAACAAGGTCAAGGCCAATTTGGAAAAACGCGTTGAGTCGATGGGCATGGAAGACAAGATCTTCCGCGTTCTTGTTCCTATGGAAGAAGAACTGGTAAACAAAGACGGAAAGAAAAAGACCGTCATGCGTAAAGTTTACCCGGGATACGTTCTTGTTGAAATGATCCAGACCGATGATTCGTGGTATGTAGTTCGCAATACGCCTGGCGTAACCGGCTTTGTCGGTTCAACAGGTTCAGGCTCGAAGCCGACTGCGCTGCTGCCCGAAGAAGTTGAACAGATTCTCAAACACATGGGTATGGAAGAACCGAAGGAGCATATCGACTTCGAGGTCAAAGAATCCGTACGCATCAAAGTTGGACCGTTTGCGAATTTTGTGGGCTCCGTGGAAGAAATCTTGGTAGACAAGAGCAAGCTCAGAGTACATGTTAACATGTTCGGACGGGAAACCCCGCTTGAGCTCGATTATACTCAAGTGGAAAAGATATAGCAGGTTTCTAGGATGACACGGGGATTTGAAGTGAGCAATCATTTCAGATTCTAACCGGTGCTTCCGGTTTCACCGCATATGCTGAAGACAGATGTTTTGAGTCATATGCGTCGTTTTACGTGGGAGGGCAGCGATGTCCGTCTACCACTATTCGCAAGGAGGTGTTTTACATGGCTAAAAAGGTAATCAAAATGGTAAAACTGCAAATCCCAGCTGGTAAAGCGAATCCGGCTCCTCCAGTAGGTCCGGCATTGGGTCAAGCAGGTGTCAACATCATGGCATTCTGTAAAGAGTTCAACGCTCGCACAGCAGATCAAGCAGGTTTGATCATTCCGGTTGAGATCACAGTGTTTGAAGATCGTTCTTTCACTTTCATCACCAAAACTCCACCGGCTGCAGTTCTTCTGAAAGTTGCTGCTAAGATCGAAAAAGGATCTGGCGAACCGAACAAGAAGAAAGTCGCAGTTGTTAAACGTTCCGCAGTTCGTGAAATTGCAGAACAAAAAATGCCTGACCTGAACGCAGCTTCTATCGAAGCAGCAATGCTGATGGTTGAAGGTACAGCACGTAGCATGGGTATCACAATCGAAGACTAATTTTTATTAGTTTTTACTGGTATCCGCCAGGAACCAGTCTATGCAGAATCTCAAGATTCTGTATATGTGGGAGGAATATCCGTTAATACCACAAAGGAGGAATAACAAATGGCTAAACATGGTAAAAAATATTTGGAAGCTGTTAAGCTGATTGACAGCGAAGCAACTTACGAGCCGGCTGAAGCGGTTGCTTTGGTTAAAAAAGCAGCTACTGCAAAATTCGACGAAACTGTTGAAGCAGCAGTACGTCTGGGTGTAGACCCTCGTAAACAAGATCAGGCTGTTCGTGGTGTCGTAGTACTGCCACACGGTACTGGTAAAACTCAACGTGTTCTCGTATTCGCAAAAGGCGAAAAAGCAAAAGAAGCGGAAGCTGCTGGTGCTGACTTCGTTGGCGATCAGGACATGATCAACAAAATCCAACAAGGATGGTTCGAATTTGATGTCTGCGTAGCTACGCCTGACATGATGAGCGAAGTTGGTAAACTGGGTCGTCTGCTCGGTGGTAAAGGTCTGATGCCTAACCCTAAAGCAGGTACAGTTACTTTCGACGTTACCAAAGCTGTTCAAGAAATCAAAGCTGGTAAAATCGAATACCGTCTGGACAAAGCAGGACAAATTCACGCGCCTATCGGTAAAGTATCTTTCTCTGAAGAGCAATTGAACGAGAACCTGCAAGCTCTGGTTGAAGCTCTTAACCGTGCTAAACCAGCTGCAGCAAAAGGTATCTACCTGAAAAACATTGCGGTATCTTCCACAATGGGACCAAGCGCACGCGTAAACGCAGCAACTTACAGATAATTAAGGGTTGACAACAGCCTTTAGATTTGATAATCTGTGAAAGTTGTAATTACGTTTGAACTTTGTACTTGCAATTATACTTGAATATGTTTAACCGTAGACAGTAGGTGCCTTTACCGGCTTAATTTCCTACCGAGGTGTTATGATAGAATATCGGATACTCAGTGCGCAGCTTGCTGCGCCTGGTGAATCCGCTCCGTCAAGCCTTCGTCATTCTGCGGGGGCTTTTTTAATGCCCGTAGGAACTCTTTTCTCCCGAATCCCGAGAGGACGGAGAAAAGCAAGAATACGATCAGGAGGTGTCCAATTTGGCAAACGCAAAAGTAATCCAGGCAAAACAGGAAGCGGTAGAAGTAGTAGCAGCGAAACTGCGCGAGAGCGTAACTACAGTTGTTGCCGACTATCGTGGTCTGAATGTAGCTCAAGTTACAGAACTGCGCAAGCAACTGCGTGAAGCTGGTATCGAGTTCCAAGTATTGAAAAATACACTGGTTCGTCGTGCCACTGAGTCTGCTGACCTGACTGAACTGAACGAAGTACTTAGCGGTCCTACCGCTATTGCTTTCAGTAAAGACGATGCAGTAGCACCGGCTAAAATTCTGAACGATTTCGCTAAAACGAATGACGCTCTGGAATTGAAAGGCGGCGTTGTTGAAGGACGCGTAGTAAGCGCAGAAGAAATCAAAGCGCTGGCAGCTCTGCCATCCCGCGAAGGTCTCTTGTCCATGCTGCTTAGCGTACTTCAAGCTCCAGTTCGCAACTTTGCACTGGCAGTTAAAGCAGTATCCGAGAAAGAAGAGCAAAGCGCGTAAGCGACTAGCCCATTCTGCTCACGCCCATGCGGCGTAAAAAAAATGGCTGTGATCAGCCAAAACCAAAATACAACCAATTATGGAGGGTTTATAAATGAGTCAAGAGCAAATCCTTGAAGCCATCAAAGGCATGACTGTACTGGAACTGAACGATCTGGTAAAAGCAATCGAAGAAGAATTCGGCGTAACTGCAGCAGCTCCAGTAGCAGCAGCAGCAGCAGGCGGCGCAGCTGCAGAAGCTGAGCAAACTGAATTTGACGTAGTACTGACATCCGCTGGTGCTTCCAAAATCAACGTAATCAAAGCTGTTCGTGAAGTAACTGGTCTGGGTCTGAAAGAAGCTAAAGAAGTAGTAGACAACGCTCCTAAAGCAATCAAAGAAGGCGTTGCTAAAGAAGAAGCTGAATCCATCAAAGCAAAACTGGAAGAAGCAGGCGCATCTGTAGAATTGAAATAAGAGATTTTCTCTTCTTTCTTACAAACCCCTTGAATCCGTTCAAGGGGTTTGTTTTATAAAAAAAACAGTAAAACAGGTGATATGAAGAAAGGGTGAAGGAATGATATGGGAGATCATTATTATTCCAGCCGGCCTGGCGCAGCGCACGAACGCCGAACGATTGAGGCAGAATTGCGTGGCAAAACTTTCAAATTTATAAGCGATGCCGGTGTCTTTTCCAAAATGGGAGTAGACTATGGCAGCAGAGTACTTATTGATGCTCTGACACTGAATGAAAATTCCAACGTGTTGGATGTAGGCTGTGGCTATGGACCGATCGGTTTATCGGCAGCGTACCTTGCTGCAAAAGGCCATGTGACCATGGTTGATGTGAATGCACGAGCAGTACAGCTTGCCAGAGAGAATGCCAGACTTAACCAGATTGAGAATGTCACGATCCTGGAAAGTGATTTGTTTGCAGCGGTGCAGGGGCAGGTGTTTGACGTCATATTGACAAACCCGCCGATCCGAGCAGGTAAAGCCACGGTACATGCGATCTTCGAACAGGCAGCAGCTCATTTGAAAAAAGGAGGCTCGCTCTGGGTCGTTATTCAAAAGAAGCAGGGTGCACCTTCAGCCAAAGCCAGATTGGAAGAACTGTTTGCCAGCGTGGAAGAGGTTACCAAGGATAAAGGATATCGTATCTTCCAGGCGATTAAATAAAAAAAGGCCTACTCATCGGCGAGGATGAACAGACCTTGACGTAAAACAAAATAGATGAAATCAGTAAAGACGCCTGTTGACTTAAATAGGCTAACGTGTTATTATTACAAAATGTCAGTATTAAGATGCCCTTTTTGGCTTTAGTTTTCTGTGAATTACGAAAATTATGTACCATAAGGGTGTTTAATCTTGTCCTTAAACGTATAATAATCGGTATTTCAGTTAATTTCAACTGAAATATGAGTCTGAGCTGCTGGGTCACATCCGTTGATAGCTGATGGTGCTCTTTTTTCGAGAAGATTCGATAAGAGCTTTTCTCTATTTGTGGGTGTGCACTTCTATGTATGGACCTATTATACGTGATCCAAACAGCAGTTCGCAATGAAATTTTTAAGTGAGTAGACATTAAGGGGTGAGTATAAGTTGGCAGGACATCTTGTTCAATATGGTCGACGCACTCGGCGAAGTTATGCACGAATTAATGAAGTTCTTGAAGTACCTAACCTGATCGAAATCCAACAGAAATCTTATCAGTGGTTTTTGGATGAAGGATTGCGTGAAATGTTCCAGGATATCTCGCCAATTCAAGATTTTACAGGGAATCTGGTACTCGAGTTCATCGACTACAGCCTTGGTGAGCCGAAATACACAGTAGACGATGCGAAAGAGCGTGACGTTACGTATTCAGCTCCATTGCGAGTAAAAGTCCGTCTCATCAATAAGGAAACGGGTGAAGTCAAAGAGCAGGAAGTATTCATGGGTGATTTCCCGCTGATGACGGAAACCGGCACCTTCATTATCAATGGTGCAGAACGGGTTATTGTCAGCCAGTTGGTTCGCTCTCCCAGCGTCTATTTCAGCACTAAAGTCGATAAAAATGGTAAAACATCATATACTGCTACCGTTATTCCTAACCGTGGCGCATGGCTGGAACTGGAGATGGATGCGAAAGATATCGTTTATGTACGTATCGACCGCACCCGTAAGATCCCGGTAACCGTACTGCTGCGTGCTCTTGGATTCGGCAGCGACGCTGAAATTCTGGACCTGCTTGGCAATGACGAATATATCCGCAATACATTAGATAAAGATAACACCGACTCTACCGAGAAAGCGCTGATCGAGATTTACGAGCGTCTTCGTCCGGGCGAGCCACCAACACTTGATAACGCTAAAAGCTTGCTCGTAGCGCGTTTCTTCGATCCAAAACGCTATGATCTCGCCAATGTAGGTCGTTACAAAATCAACAAAAAGCTGCATATTAAAAATCGTCTCTTTAACCAACGTCTGGCTGAGACGCTGATTGATACCAATACAGGTGAGATTGTTGCCGAAGCCGGCCAGGTAGTAGATCGTCGTCTCCTTGATGAGATCATGCCTTACCTTGAAGGTGACCTTAACTTCAAAACTTACCATGTAGCTGGCGGCGTACTGGATGCCAATGATATTCCAATGCAGACGATTAATGTCTTCTCTCCACTTGAAGATGGCAAAGTCGTATCAGTGATTGCCAATGGCACCATTGATAAATCTGTTAAGAATATTACACCGGCTGATATTATCGCATCGATCAGTTACTTCCTGAACCTGCTTCAAGGCATCGGTGATACTGATGATATTGACCATCTGGGTAACCGTCGTCTGCGTTCCGTAGGCGAGCTGCTGCAGAACCAGTTCCGTATTGGTTTGTCCCGTATGGAGCGTGTAGTACGCGAGAGAATGTCCATTCAGGATGCGAACGTCATCACTCCACAGGCACTGATCAACATACGTCCTGTTATTGCATCTATCAAGGAGTTCTTTGGTAGCTCCCAGCTGTCCCAGTTTATGGACCAGACCAACCCGCTTGGCGAACTGACGCACAAACGTCGTCTGTCTGCCCTCGGACCCGGCGGTCTGACCCGTGAGCGCGCAGGCTTTGAAGTCCGTGACGTACATCCGAGTCACTACGGTCGTATGTGTCCTATCGAGACTCCAGAGGGACCGAACATCGGTCTGATCAACTCCCTGTCCACGTTCGCACGCATTAATGAGTATGGCTTCATCGAAGCACCATACCGTCGCGTGGATCCGAACACCAACCGGGTAACCGATCAGATTGATTACCTGACTGCGGATGAAGAAGATAACTATGTAGTAGCACAGGCAAATGCGATCCTGAACGAAGACGGTACTTTTGCAGAAGAAATGGTAATCAGCCGTTATAACAAACAGGCCGATAACATTCTTCCTATGCCAAGAGAACGTGTCGATTACATGGACGTATCTCCAAAACAGGTCGTATCCGTTGCAACAGCGCTGATTCCGTTCTTGGAGAACGATGACTCCAACCGTGCGCTGATGGGTTCCAACATGCAGCGTCAGGCGGTACCTTTGCTTATTCCGAAGGCACCACTGGTCGGTACAGGCATGGAGCACAAAGCCGCCAAGGATTCCGGCGTATGTATCGTAACCAAATACGATGGTATTATCGAACGCTCTACAGCAAGCGAGATTACACTGCGCCGTATCGAGACTGTAGACGGCAAAGAAGTTAAAGGCGATCTCGTTAAGTATAAATTACACAAATTCATGAGATCTAACCAAGGTACTTCCATCAACCAGCGTCCAATCGTTAAAACGGGTGACGTTGTGAAGAAAGGCGATATCCTGGCAGATGGTCCATCCACTGAAATGGGTGAAATCGCTCTGGGCCGTAACGTAGTCGTAGCATTTATGACCTGGGAAGGTTATAACTATGAGGATGCGATCCTGCTGAGTGAAAAACTCGTTAAGGAAGATGTGTACACTTCCATTCATATTGAAGAATATGAATCTGAAGCTCGTGATACGAAGCTTGGTCCGGAAGAAATCACACGTGATATTCCTAATGTGGGTGAAGATGCACTGAAAAATCTCGACGAGCGCGGGATTATCCGTATCGGTGCCGAGATTGCTGCTGGCGATATCCTCGTTGGTAAAGTAACACCTAAAGGTGTAACCGAACTGACAGCAGAAGAGCGCCTACTGCACGCCATCTTTGGTGAAAAAGCACGTGAAGTTCGCGACACCAGCCTGCGCGTACCGCATGGTACAGACGGTATTGTTGTAGACGTCAAAGTGTTCACTAGAGAAAATGGCGATGAATTGCCACCGGGTGTAAATCATCTGGTACGTGTGTACATCGCGCAAAAACGTAAAATCTCCGAAGGCGATAAAATGGCGGGACGCCACGGTAACAAGGGTGTCGTTGCACGTATTCTGCCGGAAGAAGATATGCCGTTTATGCCGGATGGCACACCGGTACAGGTTGTACTGAACCCTCTGGGCGTACCTTCCCGTATGAACATCGGTCAGATTCTCGAAGTCCATATCGGTATGGCAGCGATGAAGCTTGGTATTCACGTCGCTACACCGGTATTTGATGGAGCGAATGAGTATGATGTATTCGATACGATGGAAGAAGCCGGCATGCAGCGTAACGGTAAGACGATCCTTTACGATGGAAGAACCGGTGACGAGTTCGAGCGTGAAGTTACAGTCGGCGTTATGCACATGATCAAACTGGCGCACATGGTTGATGATAAAATCCATGCTCGTTCCACAGGTCCTTACTCTCTCGTTACACAGCAGCCGCTGGGTGGTAAAGCTCAGTTCGGTGGTCAGCGTTTCGGGGAGATGGAAGTATGGGCGCTGGAAGCTTATGGCGCTGCTTACACCCTGCAAGAGATCCTTACTGTCAAATCCGATGATGTCGTTGGCCGTGTGAAAACGTACGAATCCATCGTGAAAGGCGAAAACGTTCCTGAACCGGGCGTTCCTGAATCTTTCAAGGTATTGATCAAGGAGCTGCAAAGCTTGGGTATGGACGTTAAGATTCTCAATGAGGACGAAAACGAAATTGAGATGAGAGAGCTGGATGACGAGGAAGAAAACACCAATGATAAATTGAGCCTCAACCTTGAAGGTTCAGAAGTCGGCGTAGATTAATACACTTATTCATAATTCCCAACATTGTCTGATGAAGGTAGACCGGAGCATTTCCGGTCTATCCGTATTCATCAGACGGTGCGTTGGGATTTGTGCGGAATACAGAGCTTTACAATAAATAGGATTTGGCCTTAGGAGGGGTGTCTCTTGATAGACGTTAACAATTTCGAATTTATGAAAATTGGGCTTGCTTCCCCAGACAAAATTCGTTCTTGGTCCCGCGGAGAAGTTAAAAAACCGGAGACAATCAACTACCGTACGCTTAAACCAGAGAAAGACGGTCTGTTCTGTGAACGTATTTTTGGACCAACCAAAGACTGGGAATGTCATTGCGGTAAATATAAGCGCGTACGTTACAAGGGTGTAGTCTGTGACCGTTGTGGCGTTGAAGTAACACGTGCCAAAGTGCGTCGTGAACGTATGGGACATATTGAGCTGGCAGCTCCTGTATCCCACATTTGGTATTTCAAAGGTATCCCGAGCCGTATGGGTCTTGCACTCGATATGTCTCCACGATCCCTGGAAGAAGTTATCTACTTCGCATCTTATGTTGTTACAGATCCAGGCGAGACACCACTGGAGAAGAAACAGCTTCTCTCTGAAAAAGAATACCGCAGCTACCGTGAGAAATACGGTTACGGATTCCATGCAGGCATGGGTGCGGAAGCGATCAAAAGACTGCTTCAAGATCTTGATCTGGACAAAGAACTGGAATTCTTGCGTGAAGAGCTGCGTACCGCTCAAGGCCAGCGTCGTAACCGTGCGATCAAACGCCTTGAAGTTATCGAAGCTTTCCGTAATTCCGGCAACTCTCCGGACTGGATGATCATGGACGTTCTGCCGGTTATCCCGCCAGAAATCCGTCCAATGGTTCAGCTGGATGGCGGACGTTTTGCAACATCCGACCTGAATGACCTGTACCGTCGTGTCATCAACCGGAATAACCGTCTGAAGCGCCTGCTCGATCTGGGTGCTCCTGATATTATCGTACAGAACGAGAAACGTATGCTGCAAGAAGCAGTAGATGCCCTGATCGATAACGGTCGTCGTGGACGTCCGGTAACCGGCCCTGGTAACCGTCCTCTGAAATCCCTCAGCCATATGCTGAAAGGTAAACAAGGTCGTTTCCGTCAGAACTTGCTCGGTAAACGTGTCGATTACTCTGGTCGTTCCGTTATCGTCGTAGGTCCTTATCTGAAAATGTACCAGTGCGGTCTGCCAAAAGAAATGGCACTGGAACTGTTCAAGCCATTCGTAATGAAAGAGCTGGTTAACAAAGGCCTTGCTCATAACATCAAGAGTGCAAAACGCAAAGTTGAACGTGTAAGTCCGGAAGTATGGGATGTACTGGAAGAAGTAATCAAAGAACACCCAGTTCTTCTGAACCGCGCACCAACGCTGCACAGACTCGGTATCCAGGCATTCGAACCAATTCTGGTTGAAGGCCGTGCAATCCGTCTGCATCCGCTCGTATGTACAGCGTACAACGCTGACTTTGACGGTGACCAGATGGCCGTTCACGTACCATTATCTGCTGAAGCACAAGCGGAAGCGCGCCTGCTGATGCTGGCATCCGGTAACATCTTGAACCCTAAAGATGGCAAACCGGTTGTTACACCTTCCCAGGATATGGTCCTTGGCTCCTACTATCTGACTATGGATAACATGGAAGCCAAAGGTTCGGGCATGATCCTGCGTACAGTGAACGAAGCCGTATCCGCTTATCAGCGTGGCACAGCTTCCCTGCATGCACGCGTAGCGATCCCTGCCAAAGCTCTGGGTAAAACCAGCTTTACTGAAAAACAACAATCCGGTATGTTGATTACAACTGTCGGACGGATTATCTTTAACGAGATTTTCCCTGAGTCTTTCCCTTATATCAATGAACCGACTCGTGCCAACCTGTATCAGGGTATCCCGGATCACTACTTCATCTATGAAAAAGGTACCAACGTACTGGAATTCATGAAGGCTGTTCCAGAGACAGGCGCGATCGGTAAAGAATATCTCGGTACCATCATTGCACGTTGTTTCGAAGTCTACCACACAACCCTGACTTCCATAATTCTGGATAAAATCAAGCAGCTGGGCTTCACGTATTCCACTCGCGCGGGTATTACCGTTGGTGTGGCGGACGTTGTGGTTCCACCGGAGAAAACAGCACTGCTGGCTGAATCCGACAAAAAAGTTGCGGTTATCACGAACCAGTACCGTCGTGGTCTGATTACAAACGAAGAGCGTTATGATCGTGTTATCGAAATCTGGTCCCGTACGAAGGACGAGCTGACGGATATCCTGATGAAATCGATGGATCGTTACAACTCCATCATGCTCATGGTCGATTCCAAGGCGCGGGGTAACAAATCCCAGATTACCCAGCTGGGCGGTATGCGTGGTCTGATGGCCAACCCATCCGGTCGTATCATCGAACTCCCGATCAAATCAAACTTCCGTGAAGGTCTGACAGTCCTTGAGTACTTCCTGTCTACTCACGGAGCGCGTAAAGGTCTGGCGGATACAGCACTTCGTACCGCTGACTCCGGTTATCTGACTCGTCGTCTTGTTGACGTAGCCCAGGATGTAATCGTACGTGAAGATGATTGTGGAACAGACAAAGGCTTTATCGTTAGCCGTATTCAGGATGGTAAAGAAGTTATCGAAGATCTGTACGATCGTCTGGAAGGACGTTACTGCTTCGAGACTGTCCGTCATCCGGAGACTGGTGAAGTACTTGCCAGCCGTAATGAACTGATTGATTCCGATAAGGCTGAAGCTATCGTGGCTGCTGGCGTCAATAAAGTACAGATTCGTTCCGTACTGAGCTGCCGTACAAGACACGGGGTATGTAAGAAATGTTACGGTCGTAACCTGGCGACTGGTAAGCACGTTGAGATCGGTGAAGCGGTTGGTATTATCGCTGCCCAATCCATCGGTGAGCCAGGAACACAGCTGACGATGCGTACGTTCCATACCGGTGGTGTAGCCGGAGACGATATCACTCAAGGTTTGCCGCGTATTCAGGAGCTGTTTGAAGCCCGTAACCCTAAAGGTCAGGCGACAATCAGTGAAATCGATGGTGTCATCAAAGAAATCCGTGAAGCCAAAGACCGTCGTGAAATCGAAGTCGAAGGTGAAGCGGAAACCAAAGTCTACTCCGTTACCTACGGTTCCCGCCTGCGCGTAAGAGAAGGCATGGAAATCGAAGCAGGGGACGAACTGACAGATGGTTCTATCGATCCGAAAGAAATGCTGCGTATCAAAGGTATCCGTGGCGTACAGAACTACATCCTGCAGGAAGTACAGCGCGTATACCGTAACCAGGGTGTAGAAATCAACGATAAGCACGTTGAAGTTATGATCAGACAAATGCTGCGCAAAATCCGTATTGTGGATAACGGCGAGACTACACTGCTGCCAGGTTCATTTGTAGACATCTACGAATACGAAGATGCCAACAAAGTGGCCATTATGGGAGATCGTGAGCCTGCTGTTGCCAAACCGGTACTGCTCGGTATTACCAAAGCATCCCTGGAGACAGATTCCTTCCTGTCTGCTGCATCCTTCCAGGAGACTACTCGTGTCCTGACCGATGCTGCAATCAAAGGTAAAGTCGACAAATTGCTCGGTCTGAAAGAGAACGTTATTATCGGTAAGCTGATCCCTGCAGGTACAGGTATGAACCGTTACCGCAGCGTGAAGTTTGAAGAGCCGGAAGCAGTGGAAGGGAACGAAGAGAACCTGGAGACTGTGACGGTAGAGTAGCATGCAAATGCTTTAAAAACATTGACTGCAAGAGCAGTGAATTGATATGATACAAAGTAGGGTTCATACCGGGAAAGTTATACTTTCCCGGGTGGACTGCTGCTTTATCCATACACTTATCCACATAATTCTTTATTTAACATTCAACTTATCTATTGACACTGGCTTATGGTAATGCTAATATAGCAAAGGTGCGTGAATAGAGCGCTGATCCCTGATCTTTTGGAGGGAATCGGAAGATGACTAATGATAAAGGATTACAGGATGCCCGTATCAAGATCGGCACCAAGCAGACAATGCGAATGGTCGAAGCGGGGCAAGCCACTGAAGTCTATGTTGCGCAGGATGCAGAGCAGCATCTCATTTCAAAGATCGTGCAATTATGTTCCAAGCACTCTGTCAGAATCACTTATGTAGATACGATGAAGGAACTGGGCAAGGCATGTGGAATCGAAGTGGGAAGTGCAATGGCTGTTGTCCTTAAATAATGCAATAAGGAACGTTTTTGCTAGTCAGAACGGCAGGCAAAAACTTTTCATTTGTTCTTTTATGAACCGCCTGGGTCTGTGGGCTTAACAAACGGTTTACAAAAAGAACTGAAAATATGGGAAGGGGGTGGCAATACAATGCCAACTATCAATCAATTGGTCCGTAAAGGACGTCAAGCGAAAATCGAGAAATCGAAATCTCCTGCACTGCAAAAAGGGTTTAACGCTCTGAAACGTCAAGAGACAAACCTGAGTGCTCCACAAAAACGTGGTGTATGTACTCGTGTAGGTACAATGACTCCGAAAAAACCTAACTCCGCGCTTCGTAAGTATGCTCGTGTACGTTTGACTAACCGTATCGAGGTTACTGCTTACATTCCAGGTATCGGTCATAACCTTCAAGAGCACAGCGTAGTACTCGTACGTGGTGGCCGGGTTAAAGACTTACCAGGGGTTCGTTATCATATCGTTCGTGGCGCGCTGGATACAGCAGGCGTTAACAACCGTATGCAAGGTCGTTCCAAATATGGTACAAAACGTCCTAAAGAGAAAAAGTAATTCGATGAGTGCAGAAATCTGCACTGCACATTTAAGAAAGGGGGATAACCATGCCAAGAAAAGGTCCAGTTACCAAAAGAGACGTGCTGCCTGATCCGGTGTATAACAGCAAACTTGTTACTCGCTTGATCAACCGCATCATGATCGACGGAAAACGTGGAGTTGCTCAAAGCATTCTTTATAACGCGTTCAACCTGATTCAAGAACGTACAGGAAATGATCCTATGGAAGTATTCGAGGCGGCAATCAAGAACATTATGCCGGTTCTCGAAGTTAAAGCTCGCCGTGTCGGTGGTGCTAACTATCAAGTACCTATCGAAGTTAAGCCGGAGAGACGTACTTCCCTTGGTCTGCGTTGGCTCGTTAACTACTCCCGCAACCGCGGCGAGAAGACTATGGAAGAACGCCTGGCAGCTGAAATCATCGATGCATCCAATAACACTGGCGCATCTGTGAAGAAGCGTGAAGATACACACAAAATGGCTGAAGCGAACAAAGCGTTTGCTCACTACCGCTGGTAGGATTCAAGCCAATTTTCAAAAATTCCTATTTTTGAAGGGAGCACCTATTCATGGCAAGAGAGTTCTCCTTGAAAAATACACGTAATATTGGTATCATGGCACACATTGATGCCGGTAAAACAACCACTACAGAACGTATCTTGTTCTACACAGGCCGTACGCACAAAATCGGTGAAGTTCACGAAGGCGCTGCGACAATGGACTGGATGGAGCAAGAACAAGAGCGCGGTATTACGATTACATCCGCGGCTACGACTGCTCAGTGGAAGGGCCACCGCGTTAATATCATTGATACTCCAGGTCACGTTGACTTCACTGTTGAAGTTGAACGTTCCCTGCGTGTATTGGACGGGGCCGTAGGCGTATTTAGTGCGAAAGAGGGCGTTGAGCCACAATCCGAGACTGTTTGGAGACAAGCAGACCGTTATGGTGTACCTCGTATCGCTTATGTCAATAAAATGGATATTATCGGTGCTGATTACCTGAACGTAGTTAAAGACATGCGCGAACGTCTGCAAGCGAACGCAGTAGCGATTCAATTGCCGATTGGTGCAGAGAATGACTTCGTAGGTATCATCGATATTATTGAAATGAAAGCTATCCAGTATAAAGATGATTTGGGTAAAGATCCGGTAGATATCGAGATCCCAGCCGAGCTGAAAGATACTGTTGATGAGCTTCGTATGGAACTGGTAGAGAAAGTATCAGAACTGGACGAAGATCTGATGATGAAATACCTTGAAGGAGAAGAGCTGACGGTTGATGAAATCAAAGCTGCTCTGCGTAAAGGTGTTTGTGATGTTAAGATCTTCCCTGTAATCTGTGGCTCCTCTTACCGCAACAAAGGTGTACAGCCGATGTTGGATGCTGTTATCGACTACCTGCCGTCTCCACTGGATGTACCGGCGATCAATGGTCAGCTCGAAGACGGTACAGAAGAAATTCGTCATTCTTCGGATGAAGAACCATTCTCTGCACTGGCATTCAAAATCATGACTGACCCTTATGTTGGTAAACTGACATTCTTCCGTGTATACTCTGGTGTACTGCAATCCGGTTCTTACGTTCTGAATGCCACTAAAGGCAAACGCGAACGTATCGGTCGTATCCTGCAAATGCACGCTAACAGTCGTGAAGAAATCAGCGTAGTATACGCTGGTGACATCGCAGCAGCTGTTGGTTTGAAAGATACAGGAACTGGTGATACACTGTGTGATGAGAAGAATCCGGTTATCTTGGAGTCCATGAACTTCCCTGATCCGGTTATCGAGATCGCAGTTGAACCAAAAACCAAAGCAGACCAAGATAAAATGGCAACTGCTCTGGGTAAATTGACGGAAGAAGATCCTACTCTGCGCGCTTCCACTAACGAAGAAACAGGACAAACTATCCTGGCAGGTATGGGTGAGCTTCACCTTGATATCATTATCGACCGTATGCGTCGTGAATTTAAGGTTGAAACTAACGTAGGTCAACCACAGGTTGCTTATCGTGAAACATTCCGTCAACCAGCTCGCGTCGAAGGTAAATTCGTACGTCAGTCCGGTGGTCGTGGTCAATACGGTCACGTCTGGGTTGAATTCGAACCTCTCGAAGCAGGTACTGGTAACCAATTCGAAAGCAAAATTGTCGGTGGTTCCGTACCAAGAGAATATGTTGGCCCTGCACTCGCAGGTATCGAGGAGCAAATGAAGAACGGTGTTCTTGCAGGCTTCCCGGTTGTAGACGTAAAAGCTACAGTTGTAGACGGATCTTATCATGATGTCGATTCCAACGAAATGGCGTTCAAAATCGCCGGTTCGATGGCATTGAAAGCTGCAAAAGACAAGTGTAAACCTGTCCTGCTGGAGCCAGTCATGAAAGTTGAAGTTACAGTACCAGAAGAGTATATGGGTGACGTAATGGGTATGCTGAACTCCCGTCGCGGCCGTATCGAAGGTATGGATTCCCGCAACGGTACTCAAATTATCCGTGCAAAAGTACCTCTGTCCGAAATGTTTGGATATTCCACTACACTTCGTTCCGGTACACAAGGACGCGGCGTGTTCTCCATGGAACTTTCTCATTATGAAGAAGTACCTAAGAGCATTGCTGAAGCAGTTAGTGCAAAAGCTAACGGCTAAGTCCAATATTCGTTTTCACCTATGGGGTATGCAGGAGGCGGTTTAACCGCTTTCTGATCCATGCTCCATACCAAAAATAAACAACACTACCTTCAAGGAGGAACTGTTTAAAATGGCAAAGGCTAAATTTGAACGTAATAAACCGCACGTTAACATCGGTACTATCGGTCACGTCGATCATGGTAAAACAACTCTGACTGCTGCAATCACAACTGTACTGTCCAAAACTTACGGTGGTGCTGCTGTAGCATTCGATCAAATCGATAAAGCTCCAGAAGAGCGCGAGCGCGGTATCACTATCTCTACTGCACACGTTGAGTACGAAACTCCTAACCGTCACTATGCACACGTTGACTGCCCAGGTCACGCTGACTATGTTAAAAACATGATCACTGGTGCTGCACAAATGGACGGAGCGATCCTGGTTGTATCCGCAGCTGATGGTCCTATGCCACAGACTCGTGAGCACATCCTGCTGTCCCGTCAAGTAGGCGTACCTTACATCGTAGTATTCCTGAACAAATGTGATATGGTTGAAGACGAAGAGCTTCTGGAACTGGTTGAAATGGAAGTTCGCGATCTGCTGAGCGAATACGATTTCCCAGGCGACGACACTCCAATCACTCGCGGTTCTGCTCGTGAAGCATTGGCTAACCCTGATGGCGACTGGGCTAAGAAAATCGTTGAAATGTTCGAAACAATCGATACTTACATCCCAACTCCAGAGCGCGACACAGATCGTCCTTTCCTGATGCCTGTCGAGGATGTATTCTCCATCACTGGTCGTGGTACAGTTGCTACTGGTCGTATCGAGCGTGGTACTGTTAAAGTCGGCGATGAAATCGAAATCGTTGGTATCCAGGAAGAAACTAAGAAATCCGTTGTTACGGGCGTAGAAATGTTCCGTAAACTGATGGATTCCGCTCAAGCTGGTGACAACATTGGCGCACTGCTGCGTGGTGTTGACCGTACTCAAATCGAGCGTGGACAAGTACTGTCCAAACCAGGTTCTGTTAACCCGCATACTGAGTTTTCCGCTCAAGTATACGTTCTGACAAAAGAAGAAGGTGGCCGTCACAAGCCTTTCTTCACTGGTTACCGTCCACAGTTCTACTTCCGTACAACTGACGTGACTGGCGTTATCTCCCTGCCAGAAGGTACTGAAATGGTTATGCCTGGTGATAACATCACTGTTAGCGTATCCCTGATCAATCCAATCGCGATTGAAGAAGGTACTCGTTTTGCGATTCGCGAAGGCGGACGTACAGTAGGCGCTGGCGCGGTTGCTACTATCTCCAAATAATTAATCTTCCTGCGTGATCTTTAGGATCCGGAAGATTTAAATAAGCAACATTGTATTGTAACGAAGCAACATTGTATCCTAATCGAAAGTTGAGATAAGGCCTGCTTCCTTTGCAAAAGGAGACAGGTCTTATTTTATTATGGAAAAGTTTCAAAAAAGACTTGCACATCTACCAGCTTATCATATATAATAACTAATGTTGTGCTGAGACGTTGCGATGATGTGAGAGGTTACTGACACACCCGGCTCCTTTGCCATGAGCGGTGAGTCGGAAAATTTTCACGGAGTATGTCCGATAATAAATTGGGCGATAAAAGGAGGGACTAAAATGGCAAAGCAAAAGATTCGTATTCGCTTGAAAGCTTACGATCACAGAATTCTTGATCAATCCGCAGAGAAAATCGTTGAAACGGCTAAACGTTCCGGCGCAGGAGTATCCGGGCCGATCCCGCTTCCGACTGAGAAACAAATCATCACTATTCTCCGTGCGGTGCATAAATACAAAGATTCTCGTGAACAATTCGAACAACGTACACATAAACGTTTGATCGACATTGTTAACCCAACTCCACAAACTGTGGATGCTCTGATGCGTCTGGACTTACCGTCTGGCGTAGATATCGAAATTAAATTGTAATCCACATAGATGTGGTAACACGTAAAATGAAAAGAGGTGTCAACATGAAAGGTATCTTAGGAAGAAAACTGGGTATGACTCAAGTCTTTACCGCGGAAGGTAACGTAATTCCTGTAACGGTTATCGAAGCTGGACCATGTGTGGTTCTGCAGAAGAAAGACCTGGAAAATGACGGATACGAAGCGGTACAAATCGGTTTTGCTGACAAAAAAGCAAGCAGATCTAACAAACCGGAAGCAGGACACGCTACTAAAGCGAATACTGTGCCTAAGCGCTACGTTCGCGAAATTCGCGGTGTTGACCTCGCTAATGTCGAGGTTGGCCAGGAACTCAAAGCAGACTTGTTTGCTGAAGGTGAGTTCGTTGACGTAACGGGTATTTCCAAAGGTAAAGGTTTTGCCGGCGTTATCAAACGTTGGGGCCAAAGCCGCGGACCAATGTCTCACGGTTCCCGTTATCATCGCAGACCAGGTTCTATGGGTTCTATCCAAGCGAACCGTGTACCGAAAGGTAAACGTCTGCCAGGTCACATGGGTCATGATACAGTAACGATCCAACGCCTCGAAGTTATCCGCGTGGATGCTGAGCGTAACGTAATCCTCGTTAAAGGCTCTATTCCAGGCCCGAAAAATAGCTTCGTTAAAGTTAAAGAAACGGTGAAAAAATAATTAAAAAAGAAAGGAGGAACATGAAATGCCCAAAGTAGCACTTTATAGTATCGATGGTAGCCAGGTTGGCGAAATCGAATTGAGCGATTCCGTATTCGGTATCGAACCTAATACTAGCGTGCTCCACGATGCAGTAGTTATGCAACGCGCTTCCCTTCGTCAAGGTACTCACAAAGTAAAAGGACGTTCTGAAGTACGCGGTGGTGGACGCAAACCATGGAAACAAAAAGGAACTGGACGTGCTCGTCAAGGTTCTATCCGTTCTCCACAATGGAAAGGCGGCGGCGTAGTATTTGGACCAACTCCACGTAGCTATGCTTTCAAACTGCCTAAAAAAGTTCGTCGTCTGGCGATCAAATCTGCTTTGTCTTCCAAAGTAGTAGCCAACGAAATTATCGTTCTGGATACTCTGACTCTGAACAGTCCGAAAACTAAAGAGTTTGCAGCAATCCTGAACAACCTGAAAGTAGACCGTAAAGCATTGATCGTAGCTTCCGAGTACGACAATAACGTAGCTCTTTCTGCTCGTAACATTCCAGGTATCAAATTTGTTGCAGCTGACGGTGTGAATGTTCTAGACGTGCTTGTGCACGATAAACTGATTCTGACGAAGGAAGCAGTTCAGAAGGTAGAGGAGGTGTTCGCGTAATGAAGGATCCACGCGATATAATCAAGCGTCCGGTAATTACTGAACGTACTGCTGACTACATGAGCGAACTGAAATATGCTTTCGAAGTTGACATTCGTTCCAATAAAACGGAAATCAAAAAGGCAATTGAAGAAATCTTCAAAGTGAAAGTGTCTAAAGTTAACACTCTTCGCATGCCAGCTAAACCAAAACGTTATGGACGTTACAGTGGCTATACTTCCGAATGGAAGAAAGCAATCGTAACATTGGCTCCAGAGAGCAAACCGCTCGAGTTTTTTGAATCTGTAGAGTAAGGAGGACAAACCGTGCCTATTAAAAAGTATAAACCGACATCCCCGGCTCGTCGTAATATGAGTGTTTCTACATTCGAAGAGATTACAACGAATCAACCGGAGAAAACGTTGCTGGCTCCGCTTTTCAAAAAAGCAGGCCGTAACAACCAAGGTAAAATTACTGTTCGTCACCATGGCGGCGGACACAAACGTAAGTACCGTATTATCGACTTCAAGCGTAACAAAGATGGAATACCAGGTCGCGTTGCTACAATCGAGTACGATCCAAACCGTACTTCCAACATTGCACTGCTCCACTACGCTGATGGCGAAAAACGTTACATCATCGCTCCAAAAGGACTGAAAGTTGGAGATCAAGTATTCTCCGGCCCGGAATCCGATATCAAAATCGGTAACTCACTGCCACTGGAGAACATTCCTGTAGGTACAGTTATCCACAATATCGAACTGAGACCAGGTAAAGGTGGTCAGCTCGTTCGCGCAGCTGGTACGGAAGCCCAATTGCTTGGTAAAGAAGAAAAATACGTGTCCATTCGCCTGTCTTCCGGTGAAGTACGTCGTGTACTTAAAGTATGCCGCGCTACAATCGGTTCTGTAGGTAACGAAGATCACGAATTGATCAAAATCGGTAAAGCTGGTCGTAACCGCTGGTTGGGCAAACGTCCACAAGTTCGAGGCGTAGTTATGAACCCTAACGATCACCCACACGGTGGTGGTGAAGGTAAAGCTCCTATCGGTCGTAAATCTCCAATGTCACCTTGGGGTAAACCAACTCTGGGTTACAAAACTCGTAAAAAAGGTAAAGCTTCCGATCAATACATCATTCGCCGCCGCACGAAGTAAGATTTGTGCTTGAATGCTTGTAAAGTATGAAGTGACGAAAAGATGAAGGGAGGATTCAACCTATGAGCCGTAGTCTTAAAAAAGGTCCTTTCGTGGATGGATACTTGCTGAAAAAAGTGGAAGTTCTGGATGCTGACAACAAAAAAACAGTGATCAAAACTTGGTCCCGTCGCTCCACAATTTTCCCGCAATTCATCGGACACACTTTCGCTGTCTATGATGGACGCAAACATGTACCTGTATACGTAACGGAAGATATGGTCGGACACAAGCTTGGTGAGTTCGCACCAACTCGTACGTACAAAGGTCATACTGACGATGACAGAAAAACAAGACGTTAATATAGTGTTGTAAAAGTAAGAGAGGAGGTCACGCAATGCAAGCGAAAGCACATGCAAAGTTTGTACGCATCGCTCCGCGCAAAGTTCAACTGGTTGTTGACCTGATCCGCGGAAAGCAGGTTGGTGAGGCGATCGCAATTCTGCGTCACACACCAAAGTCTGCATCTCCGGTAGTTGAGAAGCTTCTTAACTCCGCAATCGCCAATGCTGAGTTCATCAGCACTGAGAAAAACGAATCTTTGGACGTGAACAGCCTGTTCATTTCTGAAGCTTACGTTAACCAAGGTCCTACTTTGAAACGGTTCCGCCCTCGTGCAATGGGACGTGCAAGTAAGATCAACAAACGCACCAGCCACATTTCTTTGGTGGTAACTGAAAAATAAAAGGAGGGAAAACGTGTGGGCCAAAAGGTAAATCCCATCGGATTACGTGTAGGTATTATCCGTGACTGGGAATCTAAATGGTATGCTGGTAAAGACTTCGGCGATCTTCTTATGGAAGACGTTCGAATCCGTGAATACCTGAAGACGAAACTGAAGGAGTCCGCTGTCTCCCGAATCGAAATCGAGAGAGCGGCTAATCGCGTGAACGTTACAATCAACACTGCGAAACCTGGTATGGTTATCGGACGTGGTGGTTCTGAGGTTGAAGTACTTCGTAACGAAGTGACTAAAATCGCAGGCGGCAAAAAAGTTCACATCAACATTTCCGAAATCAAAAATCAGGAACTGGATGCTATCCTCGTTGCTGAAAGCATTGCACAACAACTGGAACGTCGCGTTTCTTTCCGTCGTGCTCTGAAACAATCGATCCAAAGAACTATGCGCTCTGGCGCAAAAGGAATCAAAACAGCCGTTAGCGGACGTCTTGGCGGAGCTGAAATCGCCCGTTCCGAAGGTTACAGCGAAGGAACTGTTCCACTGCATACACTTCGTGCTGATATCGATTATGGTACAGCTGAAGCTCATACAACTTACGGCCGTATCGGCGTAAAAGTATGGATCTATCGTGGCGAGGTTCTTCCTACGGCTAAGAAACAAGCTGCTCAGGAAGGAGGCAACTAATCATGTTGGTACCTAAACGTGTAAAACACCGTAAACAGCATCGTCCAGGAATGGCTGGTCGCGCTAAAGGCGGTACTGAACTGAACTTCGGCGAATTCGGCCTGCAAGCTACTGAGCCTGCTTGGATCACGAATCGTCAAATCGAAGCTGCCCGTATTGCTATGACTCGTTATATCAAACGTGGTGGTAAAGTATGGATTAAAATTTTCCCGGATAAGCCAATCACTCAAAAGCCTCTTGAGGTTCGTATGGGTAGTGGTAAAGGTAACGTAGAAAAATGGGTTGCCATCGTTAAACCAGGAAAAATTATGTTTGAACTTGCTGGCGTATCTGAAGAGATTGCACGTGAAGCGATGCGTCTGGCTTCTCATAAATTGCCGGTAAAAACTAAGTTTGTGAAACGTGAAGAATTGGGTGGTGAAGCAAATGAAGGCTAATGAATTGCGCAACCTTACCACTGCTGAAATCGAGCAAAAGATTGCTGGTTTTAAAGAGGAACTCTTTAACCTGCGCTTTCAACTTGCTACCGGTCAATTGGATAACCCTACTCGTATTAGCGCAGTCCGCAAGCAAATCGCGCGTGCTAAAACAGTAGTTCGTGAAAGAGAACTCGGAATTACTTCATAATCCAATATTTGACGAGCTTGTGATTGCCGTCAGCTGAGGGAGGAGGCCCACTATGAGCGAACGTAATGCCCGTAAAGTACAGGTAGGCAAAGTTGTCAGCGACAAAATGGATAAAACTATTGTAGTTGCTGTAGAAACTTACAAAAAGCATGATCTGTATCGCAAACGCATTAAGTACACTAAGAAATTCAAAGCTCATGATGAAAACAACACTGCGAAAATCGGTGATGTTGTTAAAATCATGGAAACTCGTCCACTGTCCAAAGACAAAAACTGGAGACTGGTGGAAGTTGTAGAAGAAGCAATCATCATTTGATGATTTAATATAAGTTGCCTGGAAGGAGGAACTAGAAATGATTCAACCATTTACACGTTTGGCTGTAGCCGATAACTCTGGCGCAAAAGAACTGATGTGTATCCGCGTACTGGGTGGTACTGGACGTCGTACAGCTGCTATCGGTGATACAATCGTTTGTTCTGTAAAACAAGCAACACCAGGCGGCGTTGTCAAAAAAGGTGATGTAGTTAAAGCAGTAGTTGTTCGTACGAAGAGCTCTGTACGTCGTAAAGACGGTTCTTACATCGCATTTGATGAGAATGCAGCAGTGGTAATCAAAGACGATAAAGGCCCTCGTGGTACTCGTATCTTTGGACCAGTTGCCCGTGAACTGCGTGATCGCGATTACATGAAAATCGTTTCCCTGGCTCCGGAAGTCATCTAAACGATACCGATATAAGGCCCTGTGCCTGAGTGAGTTATAGGAGGTGTACAGAAATGGCGAAAGTGAAAAAAGTGTTGGAGTCTCACAACAACAAACTGCATGTAAAAAAAGATGATACGGTTATCGTAATCAGCGGTAAGGACAAAGGTAAAAAAGGTCGCGTAATCGCTGCGTATCCTCGTGAAAACCGCGTGCTGGTTGAAGGCGTGAATATGATTACCAAGCATCAAAAACCGACTCAGCTGAACCCGCAAGGTGGACGCATTGAGCAAGAAGCACCTATCCACGTTTCGAACGTAATGCACGTTGATCCTAAGGACGGAAAAAAAGTAACCCGTGTTGGTTACAAAACACTGGATAACGGCAAAAAAGTTCGCGTTGCTAAGCGCTCCGGAGATACAATCGATTAATACTAATTGTTAAGGAAAGGAGGACCTTCCACAATGGCTTCAAGAATGAAAGAGATGTACCTGAACGAAATCGTTCCTTCCCTGACTACGAAATTCAACTACACGACTGTTATGCAAGTCCCTAAAGTTGAAAAAATCGTTATCAACATGGGTGTGGGCGAAGCGGTATCGAACTCCAAAGTATTGGATTCTGCTGTAAGCGATTTGCAACTGATTTCTGGTCAAAAACCAATCATCACTCGCGCTAAAAAATCCATCGCTGGATTCAAACTGCGTGAGAACATGCCGATCGGTGTTAAAGTAACACTGCGCGGCGATCGTATGTACTACTTCCTGGACAAACTGGTTAACATTACACTGCCTCGCGTACGTGACTTCCGCGGTGTTTCTTCCAAAGCGTTCGATGGTCGTGGTAACTACACACTGGGTCTGAAAGAGCAGCTGATCTTCCCAGAGATCGAGTACGATAAAGTCGATAAAGTACGTGGTATGGATATCGTTATCGTTACTACAGCTAAAACGGACGAAGAGTCCCGTGAACTGTTGACCCAATTGGGAATGCCTTTCGTAAAATAAGTTGTGAAATGTACGGGGTTCGAATATAAGCCCCTTTTTCTCCGAAAATCTTTAGGAGGTGTCAGGCGAAGTGGCTAAAACTTCAATGAAAGTTAAACAACAACGTACACCGAAGTTCAAAGTGCGTGCTTACACTCGTTGCGAACGTTGTGGTCGTCCACATTCCGTTTTGCAAAAGTTTAAAATTTGCCGTATTTGCTTCCGTGAATTGGCATACAAAGGCCAGATTCCTGGCGTGAAAAAAGCAAGCTGGTAAACCATTGATTAACAGGAAGGAGGTTCACACACATGTCTATGTCAGATCCAATTGCTGATATGCTTACTCGTATTCGTAACGCCAACACTGTGCGTCACGAAACAGTAGAAGTTCCAGCTTCTAAAATGAAGAAGCAAATTGCTGATATCCTGAAGCGTGAAGGTTTCATTCGTGATGCTGAAATGGTTGAGGATAACAAACAAGGAATTATCCGTATTTTCCTGAAATACGGTCAAAATAACGAGCGTGTAATTACTGGCCTGAAACGTATCAGTAAACCAGGACTTCGCGTTTACACAAAGAGCAATGAAATCCCACGCGTATTGGGTGGACTCGGAATCGCGATTATCTCTACTTCTAACGGAGTGGTAACCGATAAAGAGGCTCGTCAATCCAAAAGCGGCGGCGAAGTTATTTGCTACGTTTGGTAATTAACGTCATAAAATAAGGAGGTGCAACGCAATGTCCCGTATTGGTCGTAAACCAATTGAAGTACCTAGTGGTGTAGAAATCACTTTGGATAACACTACTCTGACGGTAAAAGGTCCGAAAGGAACCCTGTCCCGTGAGCTTCACAAAGATATGAAAGTAAACGTTGAAGGTAACGTGATCACGATTGAGCGTCCTTCTGACAATAAACTTCACCGTTCCCTGCACGGAACAACTCGCAGTGTTGTGAGTAACATGGTGAGTGGAGTAACTACTGGTTTCTCCAAAGCTCTGGAACTGGTTGGTGTCGGATACCGCGCAAGCAAATCTGGCGACAAAATCGTTCTAAACGTAGGTTACTCTCACCCGGTAGAAATTACTCCGGAAGCAGGCATCGATTTCGATGTACCTACTAACACTCGTATCGTAGTTAACGGTATCGATAAAGAGCGCGTAGGTGCTTACGCAGCTAAGATCCGCTCCGTACGTGAACCAGAACCTTACAAAGGTAAAGGTATCAAGTATGAAGGCGAACGTATCCTTCGTAAAGAAGGTAAAGCTGGTAAGAAAAAATAAGCTAGGGGATAATGGCTCATTACCCCAAGCAAGCTAGCATGAAGCTGGCTCAGGTAAAATGAAGGGAGTGAAATATACAGTCATGATTACTAAAGCTGATAAAAATAAAGCTCGTCTGAAAAGACATCTGCGTGTTCGTAAGAACATCACCGGTACTGCTCAGCGTCCGCGTCTGAACGTATTCCGTTCTTCCAAACATATCTACGCTCAACTAATCGACGACGTGGCTGGTGTAACTTTGGTATCTGCATCCACTAAGGATAAAGAACTGACAGACATCAAAAACGGCGCTAGCGTTGAAGCTGCTGCTAAAGTTGGACAGCTGATCGCAAAACGTGCGGTTGAACAAGGACACGAGTCGGTTATATTTGACCGCGGAGGCTATTTGTATCACGGACGGATTCAAGCCCTGGCAGATGCAGCTCGTGAAGCGGGTCTTCAATTCTAAAACATTGTAAAAAAGGAGGTAAACGACTTGCGTATTGATCCAAATACTTTAGAACTTACTGAAAGAGTAGTTCATATTAATCGTGTAGCTAAAGTAGTTAAGGGCGGACGTCGTTTTAGCTTTAGCGCGCTGGTAGTAGTAGGCGACGGTAAAGGCTGGGTTGGTGCTGGTCTCGGTAAAGCCGGTGAAGTACCTGATGCGATTCGTAAAGGTATCGAAGATGCTAAGAAAAACCTGGTACACGTTCCACTCGTAGGAACTACAATTCCTCACCTCGTAAACGGTAAATTCGGAGCAGGCCGCGTAATGCTGAAGCCAGCATCTGAAGGTACTGGAGTAATCGCTGGTGGTCCAGTTCGTGCCGTTCTGGAACTTGCTGGTGTAGGTGACATCTTGACAAAATCCCTGGGTTCTTCGAACTCCATGAATATGGTTAATGCTACGCTGGAAGGCTTGTCTCGCCTGAAACGTGCTGAAGATGTAGCTAAACTGCGTGGAAAAACAATCGAAGAACTGCTCGGTTAAGGAGGGAATCACATGGCTAAATTGGAAATTACCCTCGTCCGTAGCGTGATCGGTCGTCCAGAAAACCAACGCGTCACTGTAAAAACTTTGGGACTGCGTAAACTGAACCATTCGGTCATTCAAGAAGACAATGCTGCAATTCGTGGCATGGTCAACCAAGTACAACACTTGGTGTCTGTAAAAGAAATTCAAGGCTAATTGATCGAAAGATTAGCCTATTATCAATAAGGAGGTGCAACGAACGATGAAATTGCATGAACTTTCTCCAGCACCTGGTTCCCGTAAAGAGCGTAAGCGCGTTGGTCGCGGAACTAGTAGTGGTACTGGTAAAACATCGGGTCGTGGTCACAAAGGACAAAATTCACGCTCTGGCGGCGGTGTTCGTCCAGGATTTGAAGGCGGTCAAAACCCACTGTATCGTCGTTTGCCGAAACGTGGATTTGTTAACCCAACCCGTAAAGAGTATGCACTGGTTAACGTAGCTGAACTGAACAGTCTGGCTGCTGATACTGAAGTAACTCCTGAATTCTTGATGGAGCAAGGCATTGTAAAAAGTGCGAAAAGCGGAATCAAGATTCTGGGTAATGGCGAACTGTCTGTAAAACTGACTGTAAAAGCGAATAAGTTCTCTCAATCTGCGGTAGAGAAGATCGAGGCTGCCGGCGGTAAAACCGAGGTGATCTAATGTTCAAGACCCTGACGAATATATGGCGGGTGGAGGATCTTAGAAATCGGATACTATTTACCCTGCTGGTACTAATTGTCTACCGTATCGGTTCGTTTGTACCAGTACCTGGAGTAAACACGGAAGTTTTCACTGCCACAAATAACCAGGGGCAAGAATTATTCGGTCTTTTAAACACCTTCTCCGGAGGAGCATTGTCTCGATTCTCGATCTTTGCTCTTGGAATTATGCCGTATATCACAGCGTCCATCATCGTACAGTTACTGTCGATGGATGTCATTCCAAAGTTTGCGGAATGGGCAAAACAAGGGGAACACGGTAAAAAGAAGCTAGCACAGATTACTCGTTACGGTACAGTTATTCTGGGTCTGATTCAGGCCTTTGGTACATCGATCGGCTTTAACCGTCTGTACAACACAGAAATGATTCCAGGTGCTACTATCTGGAGTTATATTCTGATTGCACTTGTATTGACGGCGGGTACATCTTTCCTAATGTGGCTCGGCGAGCAGATCACTGAAAAAGGAATTGGTAACGGGATCTCGATTATCATTTTCGCGGGGATCGTGGCAGCAATTCCACAGCATATCCGTGATATGGTTCAATCGGATTTCCTGGCACCAGGTCAGACGTTCATGAACGTTGTGAAACTGGTTGTCGTTGTTATTGTCGTGATTTTGATTGTTATCGGTGTTATCTTCATTCAACAAGGGATTCGGAAAATTCCGGTACAATATGCAAAACGCGTTGTAGGTAACAAAATGTATGGCGGTCAGAATACACATATTCCGCTGAAGATCAATTCAGCTGGTGTTATCCCTGTAATCTTCGCTGTATCCCTGCTTCAATTCCCGATCATTATAGCAAGCTTTTGGTCTACACATCTCTGGGCTAAATGGGTTACCGATAATCTTTGGTACGACAAGCCGCTCGGTATGGTGCTGTATGTTATAATGATTATAGGCTTTACTTTCTTCTATACATTTGTGCAAATGAATCCTACGCAAATGGCAGATAATATGAAGAAGAATGGCGGTTACATTCCAGGCGTTCGTCCAGGTAAGCCTACGGCTACGTACTTGACTCGTGTTATGACTCGTTTGACCATGACCGGCTCTTTGTTCCTGGCGATCATCTCTGTACTTCCAGTATTCTTGGGCGCCATTTCCGGTTTGCCTCAATCGGTTCAAATCGGTGGTACATCGCTTCTTATCGTTATCGGTGTTGCACTGGATACGATGAAAACGATCGAAAGCCAACTTATCAAACGCCATTACAAGGGTTTTATCAATAAATAGACGGCAGGTTCCGGCTGAATGGGGAGTCCCATTCATACCCGGCACCTTTCCGTGCTGTTCTTGCAAGAGTAGTTTTAGGGGGAGTGACGAAGCGTGAACATTATATTCATGGGACCTCCGGGAGCAGGAAAAGGAACACAGGCCGCTGTGATTGTGAAAGAACTGGGCATTCCTCATATTTCTACGGGCGATGCATTTCGTCTGGCGATCAAACAGGAGACTCCTATTGGAGTTAAAGCCAAAGAGTTCATTGATCAGGGGTTACTGGTACCGGATGATGTAACCAATGGAATTGTGGAAGAGCGACTCGCTCAACCTGACTGTGAAAAAGGTTTTTTGCTTGACGGTTATCCAAGAACTTTGGCCCAGGCTGAAGCACTGGATAAGATGCTGGCAGCAATGGACCGGAAGCTGGACCACGTAATCAATCTTAAAGTAGATCGTGACAAGCTGCTCGTTCGTATTACCGGACGACGCATCTGCAAAACTTGCGGTGCTACTTACCACATTGTATTTAATCCGCCAAAGCAAGAAGGCGTATGTGATATCGATGGCGGTGTACTCTACCAGAGAGCTGATGATAACGAAGAAAGTGTAGCAACCCGACTTGACGAGTACGGTAACAAGACGGCACCTCTGCTCGCTTACTACGGAGATCGCAACCTTCTAAGAGATATTGATGGCGAACAGGGCATTGACGTAGTATCACAGGATATTGTGTCATTGCTGAGAGGTTAAGCGGAATGATCATTTGCAAATCCGAAACAGAACTTGGCTTTATGCGAGAAGCAGGGCGAATCGTAGCGGAAACACACGCTTTGATCAAACAGTCTATCGAGCCAGGGGTTACAACGGAAGAGCTCGATCAACTTGCGGACCGTTATATTCGCAGCCAGAATGCCTTGCCATCGTTCAAAGGATACAATGGTTTTCCTGCCAGTATTTGTGCTTCGGTGAATGAGCAGCTTGTTCATGGATTCCCAAGCAAACGCAAACTGCAAGAAGGCGACATCGTTACTTTTGATATTGGAGCTCAGTATCAGGGGTATCACGGTGATTCGGCGTGGACCTATCCGGTAGGACAAATTTCTGACGAAGCGAAGCGTCTTTTGGATGTTACAGAAGGGGCTTTATTTGCCGGACTTGACCTGGTAAAACCGGATGTGCGTCTGTTTACAATATCGCATGCGATACAGCGTTTTATTGAAGATGCCGGAATGTCTGTCGTACGAGAGTATGTCGGTCACGGGATCGGAACCAAACTGCACGAAGATCCAAAAATTCCGAATTACGGAATCGCCGATCGGGGTCCAAGGCTTAAACCGGGAATGGTTCTAGCAATTGAACCTATGGTAAATGCTGGTGGACGGCAAGTGAAAACGTTGGAAGACAAATGGACAGTAGTTACGGTTGATGGCTCACTGTGTGCCCATTTTGAACATACAGTTGCGGTTACACCGGACGGTATGGAAATTTTCACAAAACTTAACGCGTAGGTGATTGTTTTGAAAACAGGGACATCCCCGCAGGTCGGTCAAGTTGTGAGAGTTTCAAAAGGTAAGGGAGCTGGCCAACCTGCTGTAATCATTGCAATATCGGATGAGAAATTCGTGTATATCGCCGACGGAAACAAACGCAAGTTTGATCAGCCGAAGAAGAAGAATTTGCTTCATTTGGAGCTGATGCCGGTGATTAGCAGCGAAGTCGTAGACAGTTTGCAAGAAAGCGGACGGGTCACAAACGGAAAGTTGCGTCATGCAGTTGCCAAGTTTGTTGAATCTGCCGAAAAAAATACGGTTTAAGGAGGAACTCATTGTGGCTAAAGAAGATGTTATTGAGGTAGAAGGCGTGGTTCTTGAACCATTGCCGAATGCAACGTTCAAAGTTGAGCTGGAAAATGGTCATCAGATTCTTGCTCATGTTTCTGGTAAGCTGCGGATGCACTTTATCCGTATTCTGACTGGAGATAAGGTGGTAGTTCAACTTTCACCTTATGATTTGACAAAAGGTCGTATAACTTATCGTAAATAGAACACAAATGCATAAATCTATGGTATAATAGATGCTTATGTGATATAAATTTGTGGTGCAGATAACATGCTGACGAAATAAGTTTTACGGTAGTAAAACTTGAGGAGGTAATTAACATGAAGGTAAGACCTTCTGTAAAGCCCATCTGCGAAAAATGCAAAGTCATTCGCCGCAAAGGGAATGTAATGGTAATTTGTGAAAACCCTAAGCACAAACAAAAGCAAGGTTAATTAATCGAGGAGGTGTAGCGTAATGGCACGTATAGCTGGTGTAGATTTACCACGTGATAAGCGCGTTGAGATCGCCTTGACATATATTTTCGGAATCGGTAAAACGACTTCCCAGAAAATTCTGAGTGGTACAGGTATTGACTTTAACACTCGTGTCCGCGATCTAACTGAAGATGAAGTAGGAAAACTGCGTGAAGCAATTGAAAGTACAAAAGTTGAAGGTGATCTTCGTCGTGAGATCTCTCTTAACATTAAACGTCTGATCGAAATCGGATGCTACCGTGGTGTTCGTCACCGTCGTGGTCTGCCGGTTCGTGGACAACGTACTAAAACAAATGCTCGTACACGTAAGGGTCCTCGTCGTACAGTAGCGAACAAGAAGAAGTAAGGGAGGTTAATGAGCAATGGCTAAAGCTAAAAAAGTCGTACGTACTAAGCGTCGCGACCGTAAAAATATCGAATCTGGCGTGGCACATATTCGTTCCACGTTTAACAATACGATCGTTACTATTACGGATCCTCATGGTAATGCCATTTCCTGGGCTAGCTCCGGCGGTCTTGGATTTAGAGGTTCCCGTAAGTCGACTCCATTCGCAGCACAACTGGCAGCTGAAACAGCAGCTAAAGCAGCTATGGAACACGGCATGAAGGCTGTTGAAGTTATGGTTAAAGGTCCAGGTGCAGGACGTGAAGCAGCAATTCGTTCCCTGCAAGCAGCTGGTCTGGAAGTTAACCTGATCAAGGATGTAACTCCAATCCCGCATAACGGATGCCGTCCACCAAAACGTCGTCGCGTATAATCGAAGCATGTCTCTTCAATGTGGTCATCCTCCCGGAGAATACATTTTATGTATACCGGGGACTACTGCATGTCTATTGAATAAAGTTTTAGCGACAGTTTCACCGAAGCGACGTTTTGAAGGAGGGATATTGCAGTGATAGAAATCGAAAAGCCGAAAATTGAGACCGTAGATGTAAATGATGAAGGAACCTATGGCAAGTTCATCGTAGAACCTCTCGAACGTGGTTACGGCACAACACTTGGCAATTCACTTCGCCGGATCTTGCTTTCTTCTCTTCCGGGAGCAGCGGTAACATCCGTACAAATCGATGGTGTATTGCACGAGTTCTCAACGGTTCAAGGAGTAATGGAAGACGTTACGGAAATTATTTTGAACCTCAAGGCCCTTTCTCTGAAAATCCACTCTGATGAAGAAAAATTGTTAGAGATTGATGCAGAAGGAGATGGAGTGGTCACTGCAGGCGATATCCGTGCTGACAGTGACGTGGAAATCCTTAATCCGGATCTTCATATTGCCACTCTGGCTCCAGGTTCAAGACTCCACATGCGTATTTTTGCTAATCGTGGTCGCGGTTATGTATCGGCGGATAAAAATAAGCGTTCTGATCAGCCAATCGGCGTGATTCCGATCGATTCTATTTATACCCCGATTTCCCGTGTTAACTACGGTATCGAAAATACTCGTGTTGGTCAGGTTACGAACTATGACAAGCTGACTATCGAAATCTGGACGGATGGAAGCATTCGCCCGGAAGAAGCAGTTAGCCTGGGTGCCAAAATTCTGACCGAGCATTTGATGTTGTTTGTTGGTCTGACTGACGAAGCAAAAGATGCTGAAATTATGGTCGAAAAAGAAGAGGACAAAAAAGAGAAAGTGCTCGAGATGACTATCGAAGAGCTCGACCTCTCTGTACGTTCTTACAACTGCTTGAAACGTGCCGGCATTAATACGGTACAAGAACTGACTACTAAATCCGAAGACGATATGATGAAAGTCCGTAACCTAGGCCGCAAATCTCTCGAAGAAGTTCAAGAGAAACTGCAGGAACTGGGGCTGGGTCTGCGTCAGGAAGACTAGTCACTTAATCATGTGAAGAAGGAGGGAATACAATATGGCATATCAAAAATTGGGTCGCAACTCCAGCGCTCGTAAAGCATTGTTCCGTGATATGGTAACTGACCTGTTCTTATATGAGCGTATTCAAACGACAGAAGCAAAAGCGAAAGAACTTCGTTCTATCGCTGAAAAGCTGATCACCCTGTCCAAGCGTGGAGATCTGCATGCTCGTCGTCAAGTTGCTGCTTATGTACGTCGCGAATCTCTCGATGGTGGACAAGATGCAATTCAAAAATTGTTCTCTGAACTGGCAACTCGTTATGCAGAGCGTCCAGGTGGATACACTCGTATCCTAAAACTGGGACCTCGTCGTGGCGACGCTGCACCTATGGTTTATCTTGAACTGGTAGACCGCGCGTAACATGCAGATAAAGAAGGGTGGACAGGGTCATTGGATTCTGACAAAGCCCTTTTTTTCTCTGTTTGGATAAGTTATGGTATCAAGATGAAGGGAGGGGGCTCCACTAGGGGCTCCCTCGCTTTGTATGTGTATATAAAGGTGTGAGATGCATGCGTAATCTATGTATGACCGTAAATTATGATGGGAGCCGCTATAACGGCTTTCAGACACAGCCGGACGGGAATACCGTACAGGATCATTTGGAGAAGGCAATAGCCTCTATAATCGGTGAGAAGCCGAAGATCCATGGTTCAGGGCGTACAGACGCTGGAGTACATGCAGTCGGCCAGGTGTTTAACTTCATAACAGCCTCTCCGGTACCTGCGGATCGCTGGCCTCTGGCCCTTAATGGCCGTCTGCCCAGAGATATTGTGGTTACCGGGTCCAGGGAAGTTCCGTTAGAGTTTCATTCCAGGCGTTCTGCTAAACGTAAAACCTACCGATATACGATTAATGCCAATCAATATCCGGATGTGTTTTTACGGCATATGCAGCTGCACCATCCGGGAAAGTTGGACGTACAGGCCATGGAAGAGGCTTTTCATTATTTTGTAGGAACCTATGACTTCACTTCTTTTGCTTCCCGTTATTCCCAAAAGCAGAGCCATATTCGTACGGTGCTTGAGACAAGACTGGAGATCGATTATTCACAGACGCGTCCTCATACAAGAGACCAGGGTATCCTGCATTTTTATATTACGGGTAATGGCTTTTTACAGCATATGGTACGGATTATTATAGGAACGCTCATTCAGGTAGGAGAGGGCAAGCATAAGCCTGATGCTATACCAGGGATGATTGCAGCCTGTGATCGCAGCGCTGCAGGTCCTACAGCCGTCAGTAAGGCGTTAACCATGTGGGGAGTCCACTATGATGACATTACTTTTGAAGATTAATGATCCAATAAAAAAAGTCTTGAAAAAGGTTAAATAGTGCTTGCTTAACGTTGATTCATCCTGTAAAATAAAAGTTGTGTTTTCTTAGAGCTATCCCACAGCCCCCTAAGGGAATTACATTACCATTGATATAACCATTAACTATTACAAATGTAACATTGTGTATTAACAACACAAACAAAGAACGATCATATATGAAAATGTAAATTTTCAAAAGCAGACTAAGGAGGAACTTCTCATGCGCACGACCTATATTGCGAAGCCAAGTGAAGTAGAACGCAATTGGCACATTATTGATGCTGAAGGTAAAACACTTGGCCGTCTGGCAAGTGAAGCCGCAGCACTGATCCGCGGTAAACATAAACCATCTTTCACACCTCACGTGGATGGCGGAGATTTCGTTATCGTAATCAACGCTGAAAAAATTCACCTGACTGGTAAAAAGCTGCAAGACAAAAAATACTATCGTCATTCCATGCACCCAGGTGGTCTGAAAGTGACGAATGCTCAAGAACTGCTCGCTAACAAACCAGAACGTGTAATTGAAGCTGCTGTACACGGTATGCTTCCAAAAACTCGTCAAGGTAATGCAATGAAGCTGCGTCTGAAAGCATACGCTGGCGCAGAACATCCACATGCAGCACAAAAACCAGAAGTTTACGAACTTCGCGGATAATTAAAAGGAGGACAGTTTCATGGCACAAGTACAATACTATGGGACAGGTCGTCGTAAACATTCGGTAGCACGTGTTCGCCTTGTACCGGGTGAAGGACGCATTGTCATCAACAAACGCGACATCAATGAATATTTCGGTTTGGAAACACTCAAACTGATCGTTAAACAACCACTGAACCTGACAGAAACTGTGGGAAGCTACGATGTAATCGTACTGACTCACGGTGGCGGTATCTCTGGTCAAGCAGGCGCAATTCGTCACGGTATCTCCCGTGCATTGCTCAAAGCTGATCCAGAACTGCGCGGTTCCCTGAAAAAAGCTGGATTCCTGACTCGTGACCCTCGTATGAAAGAGCGTAAAAAATACGGTCTTAAAGCAGCACGTCGCGCACCTCAGTTCTCCAAACGTTAATTCGTTGTTCAAAAGCCTTTTCTCTTACTCAGAGAAAGGGCTTTTTTATTTGCTTAAATGCTCCTGTAAATTATGTGAAATTGAAACGTTCTATTCAAACAATCAATGAGCAAATTAAATGAATAGTGTATTGTGTATAGTTTGTGGAAAAGAAAACCTATAATCAAGGAAAATACAGATTGTATACAAGAATATGTGCATAAGCCTGTGAATAAAAAACTACATTGAAAAATAAATTTCTAGCATACAGTTATCCACAAAATATTCTGATGAATTCAGTCTTTATGCCAAATAGAGTATCAAACTAATCCGTTTACATTTTTTTGGAATAATCTTTAAGTTCCTCTTGAATCGGCAGAAAGAAGGACCTATAATATACATATAATTCTTAGTAGTTTAGTTGGTTTTATTCACATCCATAGTTAGTCTTCTTAAAATGACAATTAAGCTTGCAGAAAATGTTTCAGAGGTACAACGTGTGAATCAAGTCCGGTTAATCTATCTTTCTATAGAGGTAGATCAATGACACATGAGTACTTTTTTCCAATTTGAAAAAAACTAACTTTAAAGATGGGGGAATACACATGAATCTTTTGGAAAAGGAAGAGTTGGCCAGAATTAAAGCGGAAGAATTGGAGCATGCTTCAGCAGAGCAGGTTATACGTTGGGCTGTTGATAATTTTGAAAGTCTCACTTTTGCCTGCAGCTTTGGAGCAGAGGATGTAGTGATCGTAGATATGCTGCAGACGATCAGCCCATCCACTGATATTTTTTACCTGGACACCGATTTTCATTTCCAGGAAACGTATGAGACGCGCGATCGTATGGTTGAACGCTACGGAATCAACTTTGTAAAAGTGGCACCGAAGCTGACTCCGGAAGAGCAAGCAGCTGCTCATGGTGAGTCTCTCTGGACAGTAGATCCGAATGCATGCTGCAATATCCGTAAAGTAGAACCACTCACTCGTATTCTTTCTCAATATGATTCATGGATCACTGGTATTCGCCGGGATCAGGCGCCTACCCGTGCCAATGCCAAAAAGATCGAATATGACTACAAATTCGGTTTGATGAAGTTTAATCCTATTGCCGATTGGACTTCGGAGGATGTATGGCAGTATATTCGGGACAATGATATCATTTATAATCCTTTGCATGACCGTCATTATCCAAGTATTGGATGTGAACAATGTACCCGTCAGGTGATGCCTGGAGAAGATCCACGTGCAGGACGTTGGGCCGGTTCGGCAAAGACAGAGTGCGGTCTGCATAAATAAGGAGCATGGCAGATAAGGCTAAATTTTTGTCGCTGTTCATTATCTGTATTCTATCCTATCTGTTATAGGTGGACAGCGACTTACACATAAGTAGTACATTATTCTCTGTAGAAAAAGTACTGTTTAATGCTTGCTTTACCGGTTTGGCAGATTCGTATAGACCGAGGTAGCGCTGCAGGCACTCATCACATAATAAGGGAGAGACCCAGATGACGACGATTTTACCGCATGGTGGCAAGCTGATTAACCGACTCGTGGAAGGACAGGAAAAGGAACAACTGTTACAGCAGGCCAAGCAGTGGAAGCAGGTACCTATCAACACTTGGACGATATCAGACCTGGATCTGATCGCAATAGGTGCATTCTCCCCCTTGGAAGGGTTTATGGAGGAACAGGATTACCGTTCTGTCCTAAAAGATATGAGACTTGCGAGTGGCCTGGTATGGAGTATTCCAATTACTCTGGCTCTTGAGGAATCAATCACTTCCACCCTTGCGATTGGTGAGAAAGTGGCTCTGGTAGGAGAGGATGACCAGATTACCTACGGTATTCTGGAAGTTCGCAGCATTTATCAGGTGGATCAGCAGGAGGAAGCGTTACAGGTATTCCGTACAAACGATACGGAGCATCCAGGTGTACAAAAGCTGCTTGGCAGATCTTCCACCTATGTAGGCGGACCTGTTCAGGTGCTGCAGCGGCCGGTACCCGAGAAGTTTAGTGAATTCTATTATGATCCGGCACAGACCCGCCAGATTTTTGCAGATAAAGGCTGGAATACCGTAGTAGGCTTTCAGACTCGTAATCCGGTACATCGTGCACATGAATACATTCAAAAGAGTGCTATGGAGACGGTAGATGCCTTATTTTTAAATCCGCTGGTAGGCGAGACCAAGTCGGATGATGTGCCGGCAGATGTGCGTATGCGCAGTTATCTGGTACTGCTGGAAAATTATTATCCACAGGATCGCGCCTTTCTGGGAGTTTTCCCGGCAGCAATGCGTTATGCTGGACCGAGAGAAGCGATATTCCATGCAATGGTCCGTAAAAACTATGGCTGCACCCATTTTATTGTCGGACGGGATCATGCAGGTGTAGGCGATTATTATGGCACATATGAAGCACAGGAGATATTCTCTAACTTTACTCCAGAAGAGCTCGTTATTACGCCTCTTTTCTTTGAACACAGCTTTTTCTGCACCAAGTGCGGTAATATGGCATCCAGTAAAACCTGTCCTCATCCAAAAGAGCAGCATTTAACATTATCCGGTACCAAGGTAAGGGCGCTGCTCAGAGATGGTCAATGCCCTCCACCTGAATTTACACGTCCGGAAGTAGCGGAGATTTTGATCGAAGGAATGGCTGAACGCATTCCACAGTAAGTGCTCCAGATTATTTTATTTCCCTGATAACCTGCCCATGTGCAGGCTATCAGGGTTTTTTAATCCATTTTTGTTTCAGCTCTAATCATACTGAAGCCAATAAACCGTAGAGATGCAATCCTTATTAAAATTAGTATTATATTTCCATTATATCCTGTAGACACCTGAATCATTCGCTAAGTAACCGGATACAATGCTATAATGGCAATGATTATGGGTACGCTGTATATAGAAGTATATTAAATTGATCTGATAAGGAGTGCGCCATTAATGCTATCCAGAGAATATGTACTTGAACTATTGAGCAACGTCAAAGACCCACAGTATGATTTCCCACTCCTGGAAATGCAATTGATCCGTGATGTGATGGTCAAGGAAACCAGAATATCACTGACTGTAGTCAGCATCGAGCTGGGACAGGAGTATAAGGATGCGATAGAGCAGGCCGTACGTCAGGCTCTTCAGATTGTGCAGCCTATTGATATTCATATCCGCTTCAGAGAGCCATCAGATCTCGAAATGGAAGCGGTCAGACGGTTATTATCCCCTGAGGAGGCATCTTCTCCTACAGACGAAGAGATCGAGCAAAAAGGTCATGCAGCAGGTCTCGAGAACCTCTCGATTATCAGTGAGAATTCCGGTGTTCGCTTTATTGCCGTAGCCAGTGGTAAAGGCGGAGTGGGCAAATCCACCGTAACCGTCAATCTGGCGGCAGCTCTCGCTCAGCTGGGTAAACGAGTTGGCGTGATCGATGCGGACATTTACGGTTTTAGTGTACCCGACATGATGGGAATAGAAGAAGGCCCTACAGTTGAAGAAGGACGCATCCAGCCAGTAGAGCGCTTCGGTGTAAAAGTTATGTCGATGGGCTTCTTCATCCGTGAAAATAACCCTGTGATCTGGCGCGGACCGATGCTGGGCAAAATGCTGCGTCAATTTTTCGCAGATGTTGATTGGGGAGAGCTGGACTATATGCTGCTGGATCTGCCGCCGGGTACAGGAGATGTGGCACTTGATGTGCATCAGATGCTCCCGCAAAGTAAAGAAATCCTGGTCACTACACCACATGCGACAGCTGCCTTTGTTGCTGCCCGAGCCGGAGCCATGGCCCTGCAGACCAACCATGAAATTCTGGGAGTTGTAGAAAATATGGCATATTACCAGACCCGTGATGGACAGAAAGACTATGTATTCGGCAGAGGTGGCGGCGGTATGCTGGCCGAAAATCTGCATACGGAGCTGCTTGCTCAGATTCCGCTTGGCGCACCAGATAATCTGCCTACTGATCCAGACTTCTCTCCTTCCGTATATAATAACGAGAGTGAGATTGGCCAGCTCTATGAAGAACTTGCGAACCGTGTCATTCAGAAATATGAGCAGTAATCATGTTTGAATAACCATGCAACACTGTTAATTGAATAGTAAGGAAGAGAGACAGGGATACGGGAATCCATCCTATATACCTGTCTTTCTATCTATGTCCATTATACGGGGTTGGTGACCATAGGAAGGAGTAACCATGTTTTCGATACGTACATTCTGGAATGACCTACGCAACAATAGAACAATGCTTCTTGTATCGGTTGCCCTATTTGTTATAGGTATTATATTAGGCGTATGGCTGGCAGTACCGTTGGGGCAATACCTGGAGAAACAGCTTGAACAGCTAAGAGGGGTTACCGAGCAGCTGCAGCAAAGTAACCATGTAGAGCTCAGCTACTTTATACTGATCTTCTTCAATAATGTCATCAAAAGTATACTGATTATCTATCTCGGAGCATTGTTGGGAATTCTACCGGTTATTTTTCTGGTAATGAACGGCATGATGATCGGCTTCCTGGTATATACGCGCAGTACAGAGGGAGTAGACCTGGTCACTCTTATTGTAAAAGGTTTGCTACCGCACGGCATTATTGAAATCCCGGCAATTCTGATTGCAGCTGCCTATGGTCTAAAGTTTGGCAA
>NZ_CP096398.1:832500-972500 GCF_054161335.1 Paenibacillus sp. Z6-24
GGGGTGCGATTTGTACAGGATAGGTGGGAGCCTACGAAGAGGGAGCGCAAGCTTCCTTGGAGGCGCCGTTGGGATACCACCCTGATCGCATCTGAGTTCTAACCTGGTACCGTAATCCGGTACAGGGACCGTGTCAGGTGGGCAGTTTGACTGGGGCGGTCGCCTCCTAAAATGTAACGGAGGCGCCCTAAGGTTCCCTCAGAATGGTTGGAAATCATTCGAAGAGTGTAAAGGCATAAGGGAGCTTGACTGCGAGACCTACAAGTCGAGCAGGGACGAAAGTCGGGCTTAGTGATCCGGTGGTACCGCATGGAAGGGCCATCGCTCAACGGATAAAAGCTACCCTGGGGATAACAGGCTTATCTCCCCCAAGAGTCCACATCGACGGGGAGGTTTGGCACCTCGATGTCGGCTCATCGCATCCTGGGGCTGAAGTAGGTCCCAAGGGTTGGGCTGTTCGCCCATTAAAGCGGTACGCGAGCTGGGTTCAGAACGTCGTGAGACAGTTCGGTCCCTATCTGTCGTGGGCGTAGGAGATTTGAGAGGAGCTGTCCTTAGTACGAGAGGACCGGGATGGACGCACCGCTGGTGTACCAGTTGTTCCGCCAGGAGCATCGCTGGGTAGCTACGTGCGGAAGGGATAAGCGCTGAAAGCATCTAAGCGTGAAGCCCCCCTCAAGATGAGATTTCCCAATTAGTAAGACCCCTTGAAGACGACGAGGTAGATAGGTTGGGGGTGGAAGTGCAGCAATGCATGGAGCTGACCAATACTAATCGGTCGAGGGCTTATCCAAAAAGCTTCTAAAGCAGCGAGGTTTCGTTTCGGATTCAGTTTTCAGGTGATCAACACCTGCAAGGTAAGACGTTTGGTGATGATGGCGGAGGGGTTCCACACGTACCCATCCCGAACACGACCGTTAAGCCCTCCAGCGCCGATGGTACTTGGACCGCAGGGTCCTGGGAGAGTAGGACGTTGCCAAGCGAAAACAAGCAAGACTTCCGCTCGAAGAGAGCGGGTATTATTCCCTGATAGCTCAGTTGGTAGAGCACTCGACTGTTAATCGAGTTGTCACAGGTTCGAGTCCTGTTCGGGGAGCCACATGCTCTCATAGCTCAGTAGGTAGAGTGCATCCATGGTAAGGATGAGGTCACCGGTTCGAATCCGGTTGAGAGCTTATTAAGTAAGGCCCGTTGGTCAAGGGGTTAAGACACCTCCCTTTCACGGAGGTAACAGGGGTTCGAATCCCCTACGGGTCATATCGTATGGAGACTTAGCTCAGCTGGGAGAGCATCTGCCTTACAAGCAGAGGGTCGGGGGTTCGATCCCCTCAGTCTCCACCATATATTCTTAATTGTTGGGGATTAGCCAAGCGGTAAGGCAACGGACTTTGACTCCGTCACGCATAGGTTCGAATCCTATATCCCCAGCCATTTGAGAGCCATTAGCTCAGTTGGTAGAGCACCTGACTTTTAATCAGGGTGTCGAAGGTTCGAGTCCTTCATGGCTCACCATTTATTTTTTAATTATGCGCGTGTGGCGGAATTGGCAGACGCACTAGACTTAGGATCTAGCGTCTTACGACGTGGGGGTTCAAGTCCCTCCACGCGCATCCTTATTATGCGGACGTGGCTCAGCGGTAGAGCATCGCCTTGCCAAGGCGAGGGTCGCGGGTTCGATTCCCGTCGTCCGCTCCAATACGCGCCCTTAGCTCAGCTGGATAGAGCGTTTGACTACGAATCAAAAGGTCAGGAGTTCGAATCTCTTAGGGCGCGCCATTTTTTATTACTGTATATCGGGATGTAGCTCAGCTTGGTAGAGCACCTGGTTTGGGACCAGGGGGTCGCATGTTCAAATCGTGTCATCCCGATTGATGCGGGTGTAGTTCAATGGTAGAACTTCAGCCTTCCAAGCTGATAGCGTGGGTTCGATTCCCATCACCCGCTCCAATATGTAGATGAAGACCGGAAACGGTCTTTTTTTGCTATATACAGGATTTATTAATAACTTTTTCTTTCATGAGGTTTGTATATTCTGCCAATTTTTGTCTTCTTTATATTTACTTTAGTTTTATTTTTATCTTTTTATCGTCTAATACTGTTCTCTCATCTAATACTTAATATTTTATCTGCTTTAATACCTTGTCTCTTACACAGAATTGAAGTTTAAGATGTGCTGTTGTGAGAGCAGAATATGTGCTGTGTGACTTGATACAGCACATAGGAAAGAAGTATAGTATAATATTTTTACGCAATAACGCTGTGAAGCATTATGAATGAATGATAGAATGTTTGCATAATTAATCATATTACTCAAATTAATTAAAGTAATCATTCTGGCTTTGTTGTATGATGTTAAGAAGATGTGAACCTTTAAATAGAATGAACCACCGGGAAAGATAGGAGGAAGAGCATGTCTGAGTTGACAGTCAATGTGAGTAAAAATCATTCTAATAATTTGCTTCGGCGTGATGTACGTTTTTTGGGCAATATCCTGGGAGAGGTACTGGTACACCAGGGTGGCCAGGAGCTGCTGGATATCGTCGAAAAAATTCGTGAGCTGAGCAAATCTTTACGGGCAGTTTCTTTGCCAGAAGTATTTGAGGAATTCAAAACATTAATTCAAAACCTGGATTCTGACAACAGACACCAAGTTATACGTGCTTTTGCTGTGTACTTTCAACTCGTTAATATCGCAGAGCAAAATCATCGTATCCGCCGGAAACGGGACTACGAACGTTCAGCCGGTGAGAATGTGCAATCCGGAACGATGGAAAATGCCGTTCAGGAATTGAAAAACAATAACTTTACCGCTGAAGAGGTAGAAGCGATCTTTGCGGACCTTTCGCTGGAACTGGTGATGACTGCCCATCCGACGGAAGCGATGCGCCGCGCTATTCTCGATATTCATAAGCGCATCTCGGAAGATGTGAAGCTGCTGGATAATCCAACGCTGACTTTGCGGGAACGGGAGCAGCTTCGTGAAAAACTGCTGAACGAGGTAATCACCCTCTGGCAGACGGATGAACTTCGTGATCGCAAGCCAACCGTACTTGATGAAGTGCGTAACGGGATGTACTATTTCCATGAGACGTTGTTCGATGTACTGCCTGAGCTGTATCAGGAGTTGGAGCGTTCACTGTCCAAGCATTATCCTGATCATGATTGGCATGTACCGGGATTTTTACGCTTTGGTTCCTGGATTGGCGGGGACCGTGATGGCAATCCATCCGTCACGGCGGATGTAACCTGGAAAACCTTGCAGATGCAGCGTAAGCTGGCTATCCGCGAGTACCAGCGCATCCTGCGTGAGATGATGCAATCACTGAGCTTTAGCACGACGATTATTGACGTGTCTGAAGATCTGTTATCTTCCATTCAAAAGGACCGCCTGCATGTAACGATCGACAAGATCTACAGCTGGAATAATGAAAATGAGCCTTATCGGATCAAAATAGCCTATATGCTGCGCAAGCTGAGCAATATCGGTGATGACTCCAAGCAGGGCACTACAGAACGTTACAACGATGTCTCTGAACTGCTCGAAGACCTCAAGGTGATCGATAAGAGTCTGCGTCATCATTATGCAGATTATGTGGCGGATACATACGTGAAAAAAATGATCCGCCAAGTAGAGCTGTTCGGATTCCATACGGCTACACTGGATGTGCGTCAGCATAGCCAGGAACATGAGAATTCGCTCAAAGAAATCCTCGCCAGTATGGAGATTGTGGAGGACTACTCCAAACTGCAGGAAGAAGAGAAAATTGAGCTGCTCGGCAAGCTGTTAAGCGATCCGAGACCAATCACTTCTCCTTATTTCAAATACAGTGAGACTACGGAAGAATGTCTGGCTGTCTATCGTACAATTCATAAGGCACAGCAGGAATTCGGAACCAACTGTATATCCAGCTATCTGATCAGTATGACGCAGGGAGCAAGTGATATCCTGGAAGTCATGGTATTCGCCAAAGAGATGGGACTGTTCCGTCAAATGGCAGATGGCAGTGTACAGTGTACATTGCAGGCGGTTCCGTTATTTGAGACGATTGATGATCTGCACGAAGCGCCACGAATTATGCGCCAGGTGCTTGATTTGCCAGCTTACCGCAAAGCAGTAGCAGCGATGAATGATCTGCATGAGATTATGCTCGGTTATTCGGACAGCAACAAGGACGGCGGCGTAGTTACAGCCAACTGGGAACTTCGTCTGGCGTTGAACGATATTACGGCGATGGGACAGGAATACGGCATTAAGCTGAAATTCTTCCACGGTCGCGGAGGTGCACTCGGTCGTGGTGGTATGTCGCTGGACCGCAGTATTCTCGCCCAGCCGCCGCATACGATCGGTGGAGGCATCAAAATCACCGAACAGGGTGAGGTACTGTCTTCCCGTTATTCGCTGCAGGGGATCGCTTACCGCAGCCTGGAACAGGCCATCTCGGCGCTGATTCGTTCAGCTACAATCGCCAAAATAGGGCAACCTGCAGGCGAAGACAATCAAGAATGGGATGAGATCATTCGTGGTATCTCGGAAGTGTCTCTGGATAAGTACCAGGAACTGATTTTCCGTGATCCGGACTTTATGAGTTTCTTCAAACAGTCGACGCCGCTGCCGGAGGTGGGTGAACTCAATATTGGTTCTCGTCCTTCCAAACGCAAAAACAGCGACCGGTTCGAAGATCTACGGGCAATTCCATGGGTATTTGCCTGGACCCAGAGCCGTTATCTGCTGCCGGCATGGTATGCTGCCGGAACAGGACTGCAGCATTTCTACCAGGATCAACCTGAAAATATGGCTGTACTGCAAAAAATGTACAAAGAGTTCCCATTCTTCACTACACTGATCGACACCCTGCAGATGGCGATTGCCAAAGCAGATCTGACGATTGCCCGCGAATATGCAGGCATGTGTCAGGATGATCAATCTCGTACACGCATCTTCGGAATGATCGAATCTGAGTTCAATCTTACTCGTGATCTGGTACTGCAAATTACAGGCCAGCAGGATATTCTCGATAATGTACCTGTTATCCAGGAATCGGTTCGTCTGCGTAATCCGTATGTCGATCCGCTCAGTTATTTGCAGGTTCAGCTGCTCAGTGAGCTGCGTCAGATTCGTGAAGAGGGTTCAGATGATCCGGAACTGCTGCGCGAAGTGCTGTTGACGATCAATGGTATTGCGGCAGGATTGAGAAATACGGGCTGATGCAGGAGAGACATCTTACCTTGGTCGGCTGATTCGACTCGTTTAATCAAACAAGCTGAAATGAAATACGCTGGCTGGGGAGAAAGACTTTTGCTGCAAGGTAGGCAGTTCGCTCAGACGTAAAATAACTTCATCAGATGTCCAACCACTTTAGATGAATATTTGTACATTTAAACTGAGGTATATAACAAATAGATGTGCAATAAACTGATGGATAATAGTCACCGATGTAAATAAACTGAAGTATGCAGTAAACGGATGTTCAATAAACCCGTTATGCAATAAATAAAAGGCAGACATTGTGCAAATCATAATGTCTGCCTTTTATTATTGAGTGTCCATCATTATAAGTATCTTGGAGACAAAAAGATGAAATATGAGCAAAAGAGTTGTCCGGAAAAGAAATGTAAAGAAGTGAGAAGCAACAAAAAAAGAAGAGAAGACATAAGAAGAAATGAAATTAAAAAAACAAAAGAAATACAGCTGAGAAGAAGCCCGGTTTTACAGCTGAATGGGGATTGGATGATATAAATTATCGTTATTTATGTCCATTTCACTTAAAAAAAGACCTTTATTTCCTGATAAATCAAAGAAGTTTGAAAGAAACAGAGGATTAAGATTGCAATTTAAGGTATCATCCATTACGATTTTAATTGGATTGTAAAATGGCTTTACCGAACAATATACATACCGGGAACTGAGTCTGGGGGAGTGATGGTGGATAATCTGGATACGAGATTAGTCAAATTGGCGCTAAAAGGTGATCAGCGTGCATTTGCTGAAATCGTTGATTTATACAAAGATAAGATATTTCATTTGGGTTATCGGATGCTCAGCAATCGTCATGAAGCGGAAGATATAGTACAGGAAACCTTCTTGCGTGTCTATAAAAGTCTGGATCGTTATGATCCGAAGCAAAAGTTTTCTACCTGGATCTACCGGATTGCTACGAATCTGTGTATCGACCGGCTGCGTAAGCGCAAACCGAGCTTCTCGCTTGATGCAGAGTTGAATGATCAGGACAATACAGACGGTTATGCATTGATTCCGGGTGATGAACGTACGCCGGAGAGTGAATACCTGCTTACAGAGACACAGCAGCTGATTCACCAAGCGATCGATTCCCTTCCGGATAAATACAAAACGGTCATGATTCTGCGTTACTTGCAGGAATTGTCTCTGCAGGAAATTAGCGATGTCATGGATATGCCGGTAACGACGATCAAAACCCGTGTTCACCGCGGACGGGAATTTCTGCGCAAAAAGCTGGAATCCAAGCTGTAACAAACTGGCTGCTGTATTTTATTTGAGGTCCGTGTACTGGCGAAGGCCGGTATTTCGGGCTGTTCACATGTATGGATACAGCAGTGGACTGCAGGAACGTTACGGATTGTAGGATTTGTGCCTGCAGCAAGGGGACCAGCTGAATGGCTGGAACGACCGGTTTTTCTTTTTGTGCGGGATGTACCATTATTTTAAAAGATTGTTACAAAATCATAGAAAAGCTTCAGGTTTATGAAACGGTTTGAAATCTGCAGCGTATTTAACAGAGTATTCGCAGTTCCAGACATGGTTCGGCTGTGATAGGATGCTGGAATAATTATACAAAAGAAAGGAATGGCTCATATGGATTGCAAACTGGCCGTCTCATTTATACATGAGTACCTGGACGGCGACTTACCTGATGAACAGGCGAATGAGCTCAAGCAGCATATGGCTGAATGCTCAGAGTGCCGTGCAGTTTTTAAAGAATTGGAGCAGACTGAATTGCTTCTGTTTGCCGTCAATCACCGCAAGCCGCCAGTATCTGATGAGCTCACCGACCGGATTATGCAGGCCCTTCCCAAGAAGAAGAAGCCCCATGCCTGGACGACCTGGTTAAAGAGACATCCGGCGTTAACGGCAGCAGCAGCATTTTTCGTGATTCTGCTTGGTACACTTCCATTATGGAATGAAGGTCCTGAAATGATCGTCAAAGGACAAAATCTGGATCAGGTTGTGATTGAAGGAAATACGGTGATCGTACCGGAAGGCAAAACCATTGCCGGTAATTTAACTATAGAAAAAGGGCAAGCCCGGATATATGGTGATGTCGAAGGCAATGTAACTGTCATTGATGGCAGCATATTTCAAGCAAGTACAGCCCATATCTCGGGACAGGTTCAGACTGTAGATCAAGCGGTAGGCTGGCTTTGGTACAAAATTTCAACTGCATTCTCAGAAGTCGCCTCTACTAATTAAATGACTTTTCGTAAGGCGCCTCTTATTCAGATGGCGTCTTTTTTGCATGTTCACGGATAAAACGTGTAAAATGAAGCAGAGAACGCTGGATAGACTTATAATGCACAAGCAGCAGTTTACTGCTGTCAAATGAAAAGTTATAGGGAATTTATGAAAAAGGTAGTAAAGTTAACGGCAGGTTAGGGTAATATTATATATTATACTGCTAATAAGCACGGTAACGGGGTTATGATTAAAGGTGCGAGTAGTTCTGGCCGACGGTGCAATATAATATATAAAGTACACTAACAGCCTGAACCGAGCCTGCATGGAGTAAAATACGCAGGCGGCGGATATACCAGGTTAAAGGTCCACCAGATAGAACATAACGGGGGTTGCAGTATGGAGTATTTTGCGGACTTGACTTGGAAAGATTCCATTAAAGATATAATCGATATATTGATTGTAACGTACATCATTTATCAGCTCATTCTTCTGGTACGAGGTACCCGGGCAGTGCAACTGCTAAAAGGTATTCTCGTGCTTGTCGTCATCTGGGCGCTTAGCACCTGGTTTGATCTGTATACACTGAAATGGCTGATGAACCAGGCATTTACCTTTGGCGTGCTGGCTGTATTTATCATTTTCCAGCCGGAACTGCGCAGAGGTCTGGAGCAGCTCGGGCGCGGTAAAATCTTTGGACGTACGATAGCGGAGGATGAAGAGATTACCCGAATGATTAATGAGGTAATCAAGTCTGTTAACTATCTGTCCAGACGGAAAATTGGTGCATTGATCGTATTTGAACGAACGACCGGACTGAACGAATACACGGAATCGGGTATTAAAATGCAGTCGGTCGTCAGTTCGGAACTGCTTATTAATATTTTTATACCCAATACGCCGCTGCATGATGGCGCCGTCATTATACAGGGTCAGCAGATTTCTGCTGCAGCCTGTTATCTGCCGCTGTCCGAGAATCCTTTTATCAGCAAGGAACTGGGCACACGTCACCGGGCAGCGATCGGGATCAGTGAAGTCGGTGATGCGATGTCTCTAATTGTATCCGAGGAAACCGGGCAGGTCTCTCTTGCAATGAATGGACAGGTAATTCGTGATATTAACGAAGAGTCTCTCATCTCCAAACTCCATGAAGCACTCAAGCCCAACGTAACGACAAAGGAGAAAAAGAGCCTGTTCTGGAAGCGAAAGGGGGATAACAAGGATGATGGACAAATGGATCAGTAATAACACGGTAGCTAAAGTACTGGCACTGGTAGTAAGCATACTGCTGTGGATTATGGTCCATATGGATAACAATACTCTTCCCATGCAATCTTCAGCTTCCCAGGTAGGCACCAGTGTGATTAATGATGTGCAGGTACAGCCTTATGGATTTGACGAGGATAAATATGTATTAAAATCGATCGAGCCTTCGACAGTTAGTATCGAAGTAAGGGGAACACGCCCGGATCTGCTGCCTTCGGACAGCTACAAGGCCAAAGTAGATTTAAGCCAGATCAAAGGGCCGGGTACGATCAGTCTGCCGCTGATCACGGATACGCCTGCGAGTGTGCAGTATGTATCCTCTACACCCAGTGTAGTAAAAGTAACGATTGAAGAGAAAACGTCCAATGTATTTGTGCCGGAGATTATAGCGCAAGGAGAACCTGCAGAAGGCTATCAGAAGGGTGCTCCGGTCGTTACAGATGGAACAGACAAGGTGAGCGTTACGCTGCCACAGAGCCGCTTGGAAGACGTACAAAAGGTACAGGGCGTGATTAGTGTAGCTGGCGCCACCGATACGGTATCCAAAACTGTTGCACTGGCGGTCTATGACAAGTCCGGCAATGTCATGAAGGATGCAATCATCTCACCGGCTGCTGTAAAAGTCGAAGTGCCTATAGGCGCTGCCACAAGAACGCTGCCGCTCAATCTCAGTTATACCGGACAGCTACCAAACAGCCTGGTACTGGCTGGTACAGAGGTCAGCGCAGATGAGATTACAGTATATGGATCGGAATCCGCACTGGCTGCGCTGGGCGATTCGATTACCGCATCTGTCGATCTGAGCTCCATTGAGCAGGCAGGGACTGTCACATTGACAGCCAAGCTGGATCTTCCCGAAGGGACAGAACGAGTCTCGCCTTCTTCCGTACAGGTGAAAATTACGACGGAAGAATTCTCCGAGCGGGTGATCCAGAATGTGCCGATAGGTCTGGTAGGAACAGGTTCCAATGTGGAAGCCATAATCACCAAGCCTCAAAGCAAACAGGTCAGCCTGAATATTAAAGGTTCTCCGGAAGCACTACAGGCCGTGAAGCCGGAAGATATCAAGGCCACCGCCAATATCAGCGGACGTGGTCCGGGTACCTATACGATTCCGGTTCAGATTGTACTGCCGGAGACGGTTAGTCTGACTGATCCGGGGATCAAGCTGAACGCAACAGTTACGATTACCGAGAAGGCGGGCAGTACCGGATCAGACAGTGGGACCGAGACGGATAATGGACAAAGTAACGGCTCCAGTGCTGCAGAAGAAGGAGAGGCTCAATCTGGTACGGGTAATCCTGTACCGGATAGCTCCAACCCGGAGCAGCCAGGAAGCAGTACCGGCACAGGCAGCGAACAGCAGCCGGAAACGCCTTCAGCAGAGGGAACTCAGCCGGAAAGCAGTGCACCGCCCTTGTCCAGCACGGAGCCGGCACAACCGGTCGCTCCTGAGGAGGGTACCCAGCAGAAGCAGGGTTCTGTCAACCAGAATGGGGAAACTACAACAAGTGCCAAAGCAGTTTTCACCACAACCTATCACTAAATTATTCAGATATGAACAGAATCGCTATTGACAGCAAGGTAGGGAAGACGTATAAAGAAGTGGTTGTCTGATGCAGTCCGGCCGGCGACAGAGATAACAGAGTCGCTGCTGCCAGGCTGCTTTTAGACTGTTCAAACAACAATTGAATTTACTATTAATATTATAAGGGAGCACAACTATGGGGAAATATTTCGGAACAGACGGTGTACGTGGGGTAGCAAATAAAGAATTAACAGCTGAGATGGCTTATCAGATCGGCCGCTGTGGGGGCTATGTACTGACACATGGCGCAGAGAAGCCGACTGTAGTCATCGGAATGGACACCCGTATATCCGGCCTGATGCTGGAATCCGCGCTGATCGCAGGTATGCTGTCCATTGGCGCGCACATTATTCGTCTCGGTGTCGTGAGCACACCTGCGGTAGCTTACATTACCCGTTTACTCAAGGCGGATGCTGGTGTAATGATCTCCGCTTCACACAACCCGGTACAGGATAACGGTATCAAATTTTTTGGCGGCGATGGATTCAAACTGTCCGATGAAACGGAACTGCAGATCGAAGCACTGATGGATGCTGCAGAAGACAAGCTGCCACGTCCGGTAGGCGCAGAGCTGGGAACGATTGTTAATGATGATACATCCAAATACAAATACCTGGAACATCTGAAATCTACGATTACCCATTCTTTTGAAGGTGTGAAAATTGTAATGGACTGCGCGAACGGTGCTGCTTATGAACTGGCTCCTGCTTTCTTCAAAGAACTGGGTGCGGAAGTAATCGCTATCGGTGCAGAACCAAACGGTCTCAATATTAACGACCACTGCGGCTCCACTCATCCCGAGAAGCTGAAAGAGGAAGTTCTGCGTCACGGTGCGCAGATCGGTCTGGCTTTTGATGGAGATGCCGATCGTCTGATCGCTATTGATGAAAAAGGCGAAGAAGTGGATGGCGATTACATTCTCTGTATCTGTGGAGACGCGATGAACCGTGCCGGCAAGCTGAAAGACAGCACAATCGTCTCTACCGTAATGAGCAATATCGGATTCTACAAAGCGACTGAAGCCCTGTCGCTGCGTACTGCACAGACGGCAGTCGGTGACCGTTATGTTATGGAAGAAATGAGACGCGGTGGTTATACGCTTGGTGGCGAGCAGTCCGGTCATGTTATTTTCCTCGATTACATTACAACCGGTGATGGTATCCTGACCGCTGTACAGCTGGTCGATACGCTCGTAGGTTCCGGCAAATCGCTCAGTGAACTGAAGTCCATGATGAACAAGTATCCACAGGTGCTCGTCAACGTACGCGTAGAGAGCAAAGCGCGCTATGAAGGCAATACGGCGATCGCAGCTGCGGTAAAAGCAGTCGAAGATCAGCTGGGCAGTAACGGCCGCGTACTGGTGCGTCCATCCGGTACGGAATCCCTGATCCGTGTAATGGCGGAAGGCCCGGATAAAGAAGAGCTGGAGCAGTATGTTGCCCAGATCGCAGACGTGGTGAAAAAAGAACTCGTTTAATAAAGCGAATAAGGCCAGCAAAATGATCAAGCAGAGGGCCGTCCGGAAGACAGCAGTCTTTCCGGCTAGCATATAGCAAGGTAAAGACAACGAACAGAGCTACAAGGTTCGTTGTCTTTTTTATATCAAAGTTAGTACAGGAAGACGGTCAAAGGGTCTACTACGGTTCTGTGTCTCTGCTGGATGAATAACAAAGCGCTGTAAATGGATATAAATGTAAATTGATCAGATGTTTTCGGTTAATCTGCTGCTGATTGTGTTAAATGATTCATGTGAACAGTGGATACATGCATATAATGTCACATAAACAGTGCTTATTTTGCTCATGATAACGATGTCACATTTTTATCATTGCCTTATCCCTCAAACATGAATATAATGAAAAAGTTGCTATTTGTAATATAACTGTAACATTACAACAGCAGCATGACTTCAGACAGAAAGTGAGGATCGTGATGTTAATAAGCAGGACCAAGCGCCAGAGCTCGAAGAGACGGAGAAAGTAAAAATCGAGCTGACGAGGTGAAGGTGTTCGAAACATTCGGCGGGGACCTTCCGGTGACGCATCAGACCGCAAATTGGAATCCAAATGCAGAGAGTGATCTCTGCCACAAAGATCCATTCGATGCCAGCTAAATCATTATAAGAATGTACATGTGACATGAATAGAAATATAGAATTATCAAATGTGCATTCGCTATGAATCTATAATTGCATAATCCTGATTTCTATTCCTCATGTACTACCTAACGTCAACGGACGTATTATCGAACGGAGGAATATAAACATGTGTGGTATTGTTGGATATATTGGAGATAAAAATACGCAGGAAATTTTGGTGGACGGGCTTCGCAAACTGGAATATCGCGGGTACGATTCCGCAGGTATCTCCGTATTTACAGACAGTGGTCTGCAGGTTGTTAAGGCACAGGGCCGTATGGCTAACCTGGAAGCAAGACTGGAGCAGCATCCACTGATCGGCAGAGCGGGTATCGGACACACGCGCTGGGCGACTCACGGTAAACCATCGGATGTTAACTCCCATCCACACACAGACGAGAAGCAAAAATTCTCTGTTGTACACAACGGCATTATCGAGAACTATCTGGAACTGAAAGATGAACTGATCCGTTCCGGTATTCATTTTGTATCCGAGACCGATACCGAGGTTATTGCACACCTGGTTGCTCGTGAATACGAAGGCGATATCGTCAAAGCTGTTCAAAAAGCAGTTACTTACATGCGCGGTGCATTCGCACTTGGCGTTCTGACAGAGCATGAGCCGGACAAACTGGTAGCTGTTCGCCAGGCAAGCCCGCTCGTTATCGGCGTAGGTGAAGGCGAGAACTTTATCGGTTCCGATATCCCGGCGATTCTGAAATATACACGTAATGTCTACATTCTGAATGATGGGGAAATGGCTGTTCTGACCAAGGATGCTGTTGAGCTGATGACGATTGAAGGCAACTTTATTTCCCGAGAAATGATTCATGTGGATTGGGATGCAGTTACTGCAGAAAAAGGCGGTTTTGACCATTTCATGCTGAAAGAAATTCACGAGCAGCCAAAAGCTTATCGTGATACGATGCTGGGTCGTGTAAATGATGACGGCAAAGGCGTTCATTTCAGCGATCTGAAACTGACACCTGAGCAAATCCGCAATATCCGCAATGTACAAATCATTGCTTGTGGTACAGCTTACCATGCAGGTCTGGTAGGACGTAATATTATCGAGAAGCTGGCTCATATTCCGGTAGAAACGGATGTAGCTTCCGAATACCGTTACCGTTCCCCAATCATCAACAAAGATACACTCGTGATCGTTGTCAGCCAATCCGGTGAAACGGCAGATACACTGGCAGCACTGCGTGAAGCACAGGCCAATGGTGCTCATGTTATTGCTATCACCAACGTGGTAGGCAGCTCGATCGCCCGTGATGCTGATGATGTGATCGCTACACTGGCAGGACCGGAAATTGCCGTAGCATCCACCAAAGCATACACTTCCCAGCTGATCGCGTTCTATCTGTTCGGTCTGTACATGGCTGAGATCCGCGGCACACAGACAACTGAAGAGATTACACGTACACTGGCAGCGATGGATTCCCTGCCGGAGCAGGTAGAGAAAGTACTGGAAATGGCACCGGAAATCAAAACCTATGCCGAGCATATCGCTCAGCACAAACACCTCTTCTTTATCGGACGCGGTGTGGATTATGCAGTGGTACAGGAAGGCTCTCTGAAACTGAAAGAGATCTCCTACATCCACTCCGAAGCATATGCAGCAGGCGAACTGAAACACGGTACTCTGGCTCTGATTGAAGAAGGCATCCCGGTTATCGCTCTGGCGACTCAGGAAGATGTACTCGAGAAAACCGTCAGCAATATCAAGGAAGTCAAAGCTCGCGGCGGCGAAGTGATGGTTGTATCTTATGAAGAGAACCGCGAGGATCTGCTGAAATCGGTAGATACCGTGATGACTATCCCAAGAACACTGCCAATCCTGAGCCCGGCTCTGTCGGTCGTTGTACTGCAGCTGCTGGCTTACTACGCTTCCCTTGCACTGGAGCATGATGTGGATAAACCACGTAATCTGGCGAAGAGCGTAACCGTTGAGTAGTATTCATCAAACCGCTTGAACAATGTCATGCACGGATGATCTCATTCATTCCTGCGTAAAATAATATACAGAAAATGCACCCTTTTACTGAATACCGGAACCCAATGTGGGTAACCCGGTGAACAGGAGAGGGTGCATTTTTTATGGGCAAAATGATTAGATGGGAACCTATTATTTCAGTGTACCGGAATATTGGACACTACAAGACTAGAGCACTAAAATACCGGAATACGAGAACATGAGAACACGAGAGCATGAGAATATGAGGGCACCAAAATACCGGAGTACGAGACCACCAAAATAACAAAGGGTCTGAACCAACTATTATCTTTATGGTTGGAAGCGGTAGCCGGCTCCCCAGACGGTCTGGATATACCTCGGATTACCCGGGTCTTCTTCAATCTTCTCGCGCAGCCGGTTGATGTGCACGGCTACTGTCGCATTATCGCCTACCGAATCAAATCCCCATATACGTTCGTACAGCGTATCTTTGCTGAACACAATATTGGAATTCACCACCAGAAAATGAAGCAGGTCAAATTCCTTTTTCTTGAGTTCCAATTCACGGCCCTGGAGATAGGCACGGTGGGCATCGGTATTGATAACAAAGGAACCGATCTCGATCGTACCGCTCTGCTGGGCAGCTCGATTGCCGCCTTTGAGACGAGCGTACTGTGCCAGATTGGATTTGACCCTGGCGACCAGTTCATTGGGAGAAAAGGGTTTGACGATATAATCATCGGCACCCAGTCCAAGCCCGCGGATCTTGTCGATATCCTCTTGCTTGGCGGTGACCATCAGGATAGGGATATCCAGCTTTTCTCTCAGCTGACGACATACGGCAAATCCATCCTGTCCGGGCAGCATCAGATCGAGCAGAATCAGCTGAAATTGTCCGGATAACGCTCTGTCTACACCGGTAATTCCATTGTCCGCGATCTCCACGGCAAACTGGTTAATCTCCAGATAGTCCCGCTCGATCGCGGCAATAGCCTCATCGTCTTCAATAATAAGTATCTTTTTCACTGTAGTGCACCTCCTACCGGATCACCGGCAGATGAATCTCGATACAGAGACCGCCTGCCGGCGATAGTTTGGCTTCAATATGGCCGCCCATGCGTTCGACGGCTTTGGCTGTAATCGCGAGTCCGAGTCCGCTGCCTTTGTGAGGAAGATTACGGGATGGATCACTACGATAGAACGCATCAAATAATTTGCCCAGCGATTCTTCCGGAACGCCGGGACCATTATCGGTCAGCCGAATGAGCAGCTGCTGATCCTCCAGCCGGGTGCTGATACGGATATGACAGCGCTCCTTGTCTTTGTAATTCAGACTATTTTCCAGAATATTCGTAAATATGCTGTCAAACTGTACCTGATCAGCGATAATTAGGGCCGGTTCATTGGAAACATCCAGCTCGATATCCAGACCTCTGGACCGGTATTCTTCCGCAGTCGCCCGGATCAGGGAAAGCAGCTCCTGATTCACATCCAGCCGCTCGGGATCGTATGGATAATCACCCATATCCATTTTGGAAAATAGGAAAATTTTGGATACCATACGATCGATATCTTCGGCCTTGGTCTTGATCATCGAGATATAGTTGTGACGGGATTCCGGGGTGCTGGCTACGCCATCCAGCAGACCTTCGGAATAGGCACGGATTGAGGTCAGGGGAGAGCGAAGATCATGGGAGATGCTGGCGAGCAGTTCTTTGCGATTCTCCTCCTGTCTCTGGATCAGATGCAGCGATTGCTTGAGCTGTACAGCCATATCGTTAAAATCCCGGCAGACCGAAGCAAATTCATCGTTGTTCGGATAATGGATATGCGCATCCAGATTACCGTCGCGGATCTCGTGCACGGCATGCACCAGATTATCCAGCGGCTGCCGGATATGCCTGAAAACAAAGTGGGTCAGAAAGCGATTGGTAAAGATGACGGTAATAATAGTTCCGATCCCGAGCAGTACCAGAAAAGCATTGCTCAAAAAGCGGTACAGTTCATAGCTGCCGTCGCTGGAATTGTATTTGGCAAATTTGCTGAAAATCGCTACCGTATACGTTTTGCCATCTACATCTATATTCTGCACATAGACACTTTCCTGATCCATGGTCAGACTGGCATCACCAGGCAGCATTTGAATTGCCTTCATCATTTTGTTGTCGCGGTCGATATCCGTTATGCCAAAGGTATAGATTGGCTGTCTGGCCGAATAGATGCTCAGCTTCATCGTGTTCTTTTTCAGATATTGATTCAGCTTCCGGATTTTCTGCGGGTCCGGGCTTTGCTGGTTATGGATAAGTTCCCGCGTGGCGTTAAGCAGCATATCCGGATCTTCATAGATGCTGTTTTCACTTTCATCGATACTTTTCCAGTACTGATTGGACAGGAAGATGCCTGCCAGAATAATGATGACAGAAATAAATACAGGTATTACAACCATAAGAATGTTGGAGATCACGAGGCGCTGTTTAATTGTCATACCTTTATCCTTTCTGTAATCATTATGAGGGAATCTATTTATGCTGACGCGATCTGGCCATGACTTCGGTAAATGAAGCTGTGACCGGCATGCTCCGGTATGTCATCAATCGGTGCGGAGTGCATGGATCGGCCGCAGCCGGGAAGCTTTGTAGGCCGGACTGATACCAAATACGAGACCGATAAAAAAGGAAAACAAAAACGAGATCAGCACGATATCCCAGGCGTAATCGATAGGATTGCCGAGGAGCTTGCTAGCCAGAGAAGTCAGCCCGATGCCTGCCCCTATACCGATCAATCCGCCAAAGCTGCTCAGCACGATGGACTCGAACATAAACTGCATCAGAATATTGCTTTTCTTGGCACCCAGTGCTTTGCGGATGCCGATTTCCCGGGTACGTTCATTAACGGACATAATCATGATATTCATAATCCCGATACCGCCGACAATGAGGGAGATACCTGCAATACTGGCGAGGGCGGTAGACATCATCGCCGAGGTTTTCTCCGAACTCTCAATCATCTCCTGCGCATCAAATACATTGTAGGCTTCCGGATGATTTTTGAATTTATGGTTCAGACCGGCTTCCAGCTGGGCTTTGACTGCCGGAACATCCTGCCGATTCACTGCTTTGACGACAAAGGACTGAATGCCTTTGGTCTGCAAAAAGCGCTCGGCTGTAGCGATGGGAATCAGTACTTTGTCATCGTTCGAGCCGCTCAGGTCAGAGCCTTTGGGCTGGAGTACGCCCACTACTTTAAAGGGTATTCCATTTAGCCGTACATCCTGGCCGATCGGATTGCCGGCACCATACAGCTTGCTGGCAACCTCGGAGCCCAGTACAGCGACTGCCTGGCGATACTGGCTGTCGATATCCAGCAGGAAACGGCCGGCCCGGAGCTGATAATTTTTGAGAGGGCGGTAATTGGGTGTTACGCCTTCCAGTGAGGCATCCGTATGACGATTGCCGGATTTGGCGGTAGCACTGCCGGAGATGGTGGGAGAGACCAGATCGACGCCCTGAAGCTGACTGAAGGCATCTACCTCTTCATAGGTGAGTGAACTGGTTACTCCCATTCCCATAATGGATACCATCAGCTGGTTGGTACCCAGGCCGTCAAATTGCCCGGTGATCTGATTGGTAAAATTCCGTCCGACCGATACGACCAGAATAACGGAGGATACACCAATAATAATACCAAGCATGGTCAGAAAGGAACGTATTTTGTTACCAATCACACTTGTCATGGCCATCCGTATACTTTGAAAGAAGATCATAATTCAATCCTCCGATCTTCAGCGACCTGGCCATCATGAATACGGATGACCCGTTTGGCCTGCTCGGCGATCTCCAGATCATGGGTGATCAGAATGATGGTATGTCCCTGTGCATTCAGCGACTGCAGCATACTCATTACTTCTTTGCCTGTCTTGGGGTCCAGGGCACCTGTCGGTTCATCCGCCAGCAGCAGTGGAGGCTGACCGGCCAGTGCACGGGCAATTGCTACGCGCTGCTGCTGGCCCCCGGACAGCTGATTGGGACGGTGATGCATTCGTTCCTGCAGACCGACCTTGATCAATGCTTCCTCGGCGTTTCTTTTTCGTTCCCGGTAGGAGACGCCACGATAGATCAGGGGAAGTTCTACATTTTCAATAGCCGACAGCTTGGGCAGCAGATTGAAATTTTGAAAAATAAAGCCGATTTTCTCGTTGCGGATTCGGGCCAGACGGTTATCCGACAGTTTGCGTACATTTTGTCCATCCAGCAGATAGTTACCTTCATTCGGTAAATCCAGGCAGCCGATCATATTCATCAATGTCGACTTGCCTGATCCGGAAGGGCCGATAATCGCTACGAATTCGCCATGGTCGATAGTAAAGGAGATGCCCTGCAGAATCAGCGTACGCTGTCCTGCCATCGTGTAGCCATGCTGCAGATTCTCCATCTGGATCAGCAGTTCTGTGCTCATTGGCTGCCGCCTCCAGTGGAAGAACTACTGTCGGTTGACGTACTGGTACCGGTGGAAGAGCTGCTGTCGGTTGAACTGCCATCTGCCGAAAAGCCGGAATCAGTGTTCGCCGCAGTGTCACCCTCCGCTGAAGTGGTACTGTCGACAGCCCCCTCTCCTGTATCGGTGGCAGAGCTATCCATTGCGGCATCGGTACCGTCCATGGATAATCCGGCTCCGCCAAACATATCCGCTTCCGGTCCAACGACCTGGGAGCCTTCTTTGAGACCGCTTTTTACTTCGATCAAGCTTTCATTATGAATCCCGACCTCGATTTCTTTCTCTATAGTAGCAGGTGGAGTGCCTGCCGGAGCCTGCGGATCAGGCTTGCCCTGCAGCTGGACAAAGTATTTTCCATCCCGCTGGATAACGGTCTCGATCGGGAGAACGAGAATATTTTTTTTCTCTTCCACAAAAATAGTGGCCTGGGCCGACATACCTGCTTTGGCATTGGGGGCCTTGTCCATATGAATCGTAACGGCAAAGGTGGACACACCGTTTTTGATCGCTCCTTCATTGGCAATGGCTGACACCTGACCCGTGTAAGTCTTGTCAGGTAAGGCATCCAGCTGTATCGAAGCTTTCATGCCCATATGAATTTTGGGAATATTCATCTCATCGACCTGAATCGTGGCGCTCAGGTCCTGATAATCTACGATAGTGAACACTTCTGCGCCATTGCTGACTGCTCCGCCGGGTACGATGTTGACTTTGGTAATTGTCCCGCTGACCGGAGCAACCAGCGGATTATGGGGAATCTGGTCTTTTTGCAGCAGAGCGATCTCTTCCTCGGTGCTGGCAATATCGGTTTTGGCTTTTTCAATTGCCAGCTTGGCACTATCTATATCGGTCTGAACAGTGCTGTCCATAACGAGCTGTTTGTATTGTTCCTGCTTGTCGTGCAGGTCAGTCTGCTGCTGCTTGAGTGTAGTTACACGCTGCCGCATATCTTTGGAGACATCGGCGCCTTTGTAAGTCATCAGCACCTGTCCTTTTTTGACATTCATATTCAGTGTGCCGAGCACCTGATTCACATTGCCCTGGTCAGCAGCATAGACGATTGTCTGCTTGGTGGCTTTGGTGGCTCCGGAGCCTTTGATCTGAACAGAAATATTATCTTTTTGTACAGTAATCAGATTGGGCGGGATGACGGGTTCCGGCTCGGGTTTTGGCCAGAAATGGTAGATGGATACGGCTGCCGCTGCTGCGACGACAACGGTCGCAGCGGTGATCCAGATTGCTTTTCTGCTTCTCATGCTTTTCCTCCATTAGTGTTCGATGGGCTATTTTTGCTATTGTCCGTACTGCTGTTCTTGCTGGTGCTGCCTGTCTTTTCGGCACTGTCGGGTGTCCCAGGTTTGTCGGGATTCGCCGATGTATCGGGAGTATCCGGCGTGTCCGGAGTAACGGGTGCAGGTGCAGAACTGCCGGTGTTGGAAGAGTTGTCCACTGTTGTGAGCACCATATCCAGATTGTAGCTCTGGCTTCCCAGCTGAATGCGTTCACCCTGGAATTCGTCATACACATTGATGGTGAATTTTCTGGTTTTGGTTGTTTTGTAGGCACTGCTCGTCAGGGATGTGGAGTAGGCGAGCGATTGGCCTGCAGCCAGATCGGTACCCGGAATCATGGCTTTCTCCTGGATCTGACCGGATGGGTCCACCCACTGCATAATCAGGCGATGACCGGTGTCACCTGTCTCGTAATTGCTGTTTTTGGTCAGATTATAAGTCATGTTAAAGGAGACTGTATCCTGACCTTCCACCAGCGTACCGACAGCCCGTGTCATGGCAAAGGTATACGGGAACAGTTCCATCTCGCTGCTGAGTGTTGCGACCGGAGCCGGAGTCTGCTTTTTCAATGCAAGCTCTACCGTATTGATGTAAGCGGTAGGTGTGTCGTCCGCTTGAGCCAGCTGGCCTTCCTTGACGCCTTCTCCGATATACAGTGTCAGCTGGGACGTATTCACATTGGTCGGAAGCTGACTCCAGATAGTGATCAGATTTTTACCTTTTGGCCGGATCGCTTTGTTCGATTGGATAACGGAAGCTTCATAATATTCGTTATCCGCTGTTTTGTAATAGGCGACCAGTCGGGATGGATTGGATGTACGTGTCTCTTCGCTGCTCATTTCCAGCTCGGTATAGGCGATATTCTGGCCTGTACCCTGATAAGTAATGGTGCGTCGCTCCTTGACTTCGGCTCGCTTACCGGCTGTCGGGATATGGAACGAAGCGCCGCCGGCGATCTTGGATACAGCAGAACTGATTTGCCCTGTATTCAGTGTCAGGAAAGGCTCGGCAACAGCGGAAGTATCGGCTTTGGCCGGTACAGTGTTCAGTTCGATTTTGAGTTGGTTCAGGTTATGGTCATACGGGAAGCGGCCGATGACGTAATAGACGGCGCTGTCTCCTGCAGCCAGGGAAGAGGTATCGGTATTTTCCGCTACCAGCTGCACCGGGCTGCTCGTCCGGTTGTTCTCGGCTTTCATCTGTCCGTTCAGGTCCGGAATCGTCACTGAAGAGGAGCCGGCATTGCGCAGACGGATCTTGGCAACGACCATATCTTCCGTGGACCATGGCATCCGCTGGATCGAATCGAGTGTGACGCCGAAGCTGCCATAGCTGTTATCCACCGTATATTCCGTCTGCTGGGACTGCATCTGTTCCTGGGCATAAGGAATTTTATAAAAGGCGGTTGGCAGGGTAAACGTATCCGCAGCCGGAGCGGGAGCTGCTTCTTTGGTATCTGTGCTGTCCGTACTGCTGCTTGTAGGTGCAGAAGGCTCAACCAGCTGCAGCTGCAGTGCACTTTGCTTGAGCTTGAGCGGTATGTCGACAGCCAGCTGGATCACTTTGTCTTCCAGCGGTTTCAGCGTAACGCCGCTGAGCGCTTTGGTAGAGATCGGGAAAGCATAGCCTTCGGACGATTTGATCGCGAGTTCATAGACGGGCAGCGTGACGGCCTGGCTGCTGGTGTTTTTGATGCGGAACTGCATAACCCAGGCGGCTTTGTCGCCGTTCGTTGACATGCTGGCCTGCTTGAGCTGCGTCTCTACGGTGCTGCTGCCGATCGTCAGCTTTTTGACCTTGTTGGCAGGGACGACCAGACTGGAAGTGGTGGTACCAGGCAGTTGGAAAGAGGCGACAGGCAGTTCCAGCTGCAGTGTCGGTTCATTGCGGGTAATGAGCAGTGACATCTTTTTCATATTTAAAGCCGCCGGAATCTCGGTCAGATAGGTGACGGTTCGGCTGCTTCCCGGCTGAATGCTGTATTCGCGGCCTGCATGGTCCAGCTGCAGCTCAAACGAAGAGCCGCCAGCCGATTCGAGATACGTCTTGTAGCTCGGTGAGCTGAGCGTCTCGGAGCCCTTGTTGGTAATATTCAGCATGACGACAGCATAGGATTTATCGTTAAATCGGATAGTCTGCAGTTTCTCTGCCTTCAGGATCATCGCCAGGTTATTGATAACGACTTTTTTGCTCTGTCCCTGGGAAATGGCAGAAGAATAGGCGGCAGGAAGCTTGAAGCTGCCCAGCTTTTTCTCATAGTTGGAGCTGTTAAAGTCCCAACCGAACATGGTGACCCGGGTTCCTTTGAGACTGGCTGCTGTACCGGAATTGATATAATAGGTGACGGATAACTGATTGTGGGCGGGCACGATCGTTTTGGTTTTGTTCTCGGGCAGGATGGTGCCTTTGACAGTGATTCCCTCTGTGGTCGTAACTTTGGAAAAGGCGTTGATAAGCTTGTATGGACTGGACGTATTATTGGTGTAGGTGAGGGTATAGATAAGGATACTGCCGGTGTTTTTGCGGGCCATCTGGATATTGCTCAGCTTGGCGCTTACGCCGGACTGCAAACTCACCGCAGACAGGGTACCCAGCGAACTTGTACGCTGCAGATGGATAGGATTAGCGGAAATGCTGACTGGCGCACCCAGTGCGGGGGTGGTCATACTCTGACTGGCTGTCACAATTCCAGCCAGCAGTAACAAATAAGTCGGATAATTCTTCATCGATTTCCCTCCTGATATTCAGAGCTCTCTCTGAGCCGATCCTCATGTATGAAGCTACTGACTTATCATAGAAGAAGGTTCTAACATGTCCATAAATAAAAGAACATCAATTATGTACGGAATCTAAAATAAAGTTAAACTTTTCTTAAACTGGCCGCCCGGACAGCAGCAGCCAAACAGTGTTGCTCACAAAACGTATAATAAGACTACGCACTGCATTACTGTATTATTTGTGGGCATACCTCATAAAAAATCCCTGTGCAGTCATCATGACCACACAGGGACTTCGACATAATAGATGCGAAAAGGAATCCACATTATATAACAGCTATTAACATAACAACTGTTAGCGAATCGCCGGTGCACCGAGCTTTTTGAGATAAAAGAAATACGGCAGCGGATTATTCTTCATATCCATCATGCCCATGACCACATCTACGCTGACTTTGCGGAAATGATCCATAATCGGCAGATGATCGTAAATCATCGTTGCTGTAATGCGTCCACGGTGTTCGATCATGCGCAGCCGGGCTTCTCCGCCATCGCTCGGTACCAGCTTCATCTTGTCCATCAGACGGCCTGGATCGGCAGCGAAGATGCTGCCATTTTTTTTATAAAAAAGCAAAGGATCAACGTTATCGATGGAATGAAAAGCCTTGCCGTACCAGTGCAGCTTTTCCAGTGTTCCCTCCATCGGATGACCGGTGCGCAGCTCGAATCCACGCCAGGTTCCGATCATCTCTTCCAGTTCTACGACATCCAATTCATCATAGAAGTCCAGTGCTTCTTCCCTTGAAATCTGGTCTTGATAGGTCATACTCCAGAATTGCGGTTCCATCGTCTCGATCATACGAGTTCCTCCCTTAATGAGATTCTTGCTGGCTGTATCGATAGTTCCATAGCAGAGGAAGACATCCATTTGTTGAAGATAAATAGGTCTTATTTAATACTTATACTGGTTCTGTGGTCTTTAATCGCCAGTTCCATAAAAAGATATAAACCAATTGGATACAGCAGCAAAAATCGCTGCCTGATGCATCATATGGAAATGTCAGTCGCTCTTTTGATTGTAAATTTAGATTGTCTATTATAAACTGGAAAACAATTCAGAATAGAAAGGAGGAGGCGCAATGAAATACATACAGGAACCATCCGAAGATCGACAGGTACGCTGTAGCAGCGAACCAGATGACTTAAACCAGGGATGGTTTCCTTATGGATCTGTCCCTGACCAAGAGAGGGGATATTAGTAATGAAATACATAAGTTCATCCAAAGGGCAAGAGATGCTGTCTTCCTGGAAATATCCAGCGATTCTGCTGACAGGTATCGGAATTGCCTATACAGGAGATTGGATCTTCCTGATTGCCTTGAATCTAACGATGCTGGACATGTCGGGCTCGGCGCTGGCTATCGCCGGGCTGTATATGCTTCAGCCATTTGCTGCATTATGTACGAATGGCTGGGCCGGCAGTCTGATCGATCGGATGAATAAGCGTAATCTGATGGTAATGCTGGATCTAATGCGAGCTGTGCTGTTGTTTACACTGCCGTTTTTTGATCGGATCTGGCCCATTTACGGGGTGGTCTGGTTTATTTATATGGCCAGCGCAGTATTTCGCCCGTCTTCGATGGCTTATATTGTTCAGCTCGTTCCAAGTGATCACCGCAAACGGTTTAATGCGGTGCAGAGCCTGATCAGTTCAGGAGCATTTCTGATCGGACCGGCGATAGCGGGTCTGCTGTTCCTAATCATGAGCCCGCAATCAGCGATCATTCTGACGGCAGCAGGTTTCTTATGCTCCGGACTGATAACGATGCTGCTGCCTGATCTGGAGCGTTCTGCGGGTACTTCTGCGGTAATAGCTCAAAAGCATGCCGCCCGCAAATTACGCAGCTGGCTAAAGCTGAATGAAGAAGGGCAGCACAGCGGGGACAGCGCGTCTTCGGCAATGTCATGGGCACTGTTGAAAAAAGACTGGACCGAAGTCGCCATCTTTAGCAGTCAGCACAAAATGGCTACAACGATTTACCTGCTGTTCTATCTGATTATGGTGCTGGCTGCCGGTCTGGATTCCCAGGAAGTGGCGCTAACCAAAGAAGTGCTGCATGTAACCGATAGCGAATACAGCTATCTGGTCAGTATTGCAGGTGCAGGTCTGGGTGTGGGTGCACTGGTGAATATGCTGGTGATCAAGCGACTGTCGGTGGCCTGGCTGCTGGGTGCCGGAGCGATCGGAACAGGGATCGGTTATATAATCTATGCTTTTGGAGGTTCACTGATGATGGCTGGAACAGGTTTCTTCCTGCTGGCTTTCAGTCTGGCCTTTGCCAATACAGGATTTACTACGTTTTATCAGAATCATGTGCCTGCCAGCATGATGGGCCGGATCAGCAGTGTATATAGTCTGGTCATGGCCGTACAGCAGATCGTCTGCGTCTTCCTGATTGGAGCCGCCGCCCAGCTCTGGTCCATATCCGGCGCTGTACAGACAGGTGCCGTACTCATGCTGCTGGTAGCGATAATGCTTTATTGCATCAGCATCCGATATCTCCCTGTACAGAGTGAAGCCAAGAGAATTCTGCCAGCGCCCGATATTTAAAAAGGAAGATCGACCGCTGGGAGGTCATTCCAGATATCCCTTCTTAGCCGGAAGAAGTAGTGGAATCTCGTTTCACAGCGGATGTACTCACTATATTCAGACCACCCTCCACCTGCCAAGGGAATTATTAACAAATTATCCCCGCTATCCACGGTTCCACAGCCCGAAAACCAGTTATCCACTGTGGATAAAAAACATCCCCGGTAATCTGTACATATACAGATTACCGGGGATTTAATTTAACATGGGAAGATGAGTAGTAGAAACCAGAATATGCGATTCCTCAGCAACTGCCAGGTGCCTGCCAGTACATTGGAGCCTCTTTCCCAAGTGTGCCCTCTACAGAGCCACCTTCCTGACGCCAGTACTCCATCCCGCCGATCATTTCCTTGACCGGAAATCCCAGCTGGGCCAGCTTGGCAGCTGCACGGGTGGCCCCATTGCAGGCGGGTCCCCAGCAGTAGGTAATAATCATCTGTTCCCGATCCCAGGAAGCTGTATTCTCCGCTGTAATTCGGCGGCCGGGCAGGGAGAGGGCGCCGGGAATATGGCATTCCGTATATGCTTGTTCATCCCGAACATCGAGCAGGATAAAAGAGGTAATGCCTTTGCCCAGATCTGCCGCCACATCAGCGACATCTGTCTCGTAGGCCAGACGTTGGGAGAAGTGACGGTAGGCTTCTTCCGGGGATGCAGCAGGAATCTCGGTAACCGATGAAAAGCGTGGTCGTGTGTTCATTGCAGTCAGCTCCTTTAATATAGAAATCATTGATCCAAAATGCTGTCAGGCAGCTCCTCTACCAGATGCTGGTTGAGGCCATACCGGCGTCATGCTGTCTTCTCTACGAATTGTACAGGACGGCAAGGCGGCAAGTAGGATGAAGTTATGAATAGCAGTGATCGGTATGATCGATAACGCATCCGTATTCGGACAACCTATCGATCCATCCACTGTGAATAACAATTTTGCTACAATAAAATCACGATTTGTCGTAAGCTGGACGCTATAGAATACATAGATACAGGGGGAGGGACATAGCGATGGAACTGCTCTATCTAAAAACATTTTGCGAGCTGATAAAATGGGGCAATTATACACGTACCGCCCTGGAACTGGATTATGCTCAGTCCAGCATTACCAACCATATCCAGCGGCTGGAGCAGCTGTATGGCGGTCAGCGTCTGCTGCAGCGCAGTGGCAATCAGGTTGTGCCTACATCGGCGGGAGAGCGATTGCTGCCCTATGCCCGGCAGCTGTTGGAACTGCAGCAGCAGGCAAAAGAGGCCGTGATTCATCAGCAGCCCGAAGCGCCGGTACTCACGATCGGTACGATCGAATCACTGTCGCTCTACTATCTGCCGGGATTGCTCGAAATCTTCCGCAATCAATATCCCGGATATAAAATTAAAATCGTACTCGGCCAGGAATCGGAGCTGATCCGGCAGGTGAGAGAGGGCAAGCTGGATCTGGCACTGATTCTGGACCAGCCTTATCAGAGTACCGGTATCGAGTGCAGGATATTGTTCGAAGCGCAGATGATGATCATCCTGCATCAGCAGCATCCGCTCGCCGGTGCGGCTTCCCTGTCGGCTGCAGCACTGACGGACCAGCCGCTGATCCTCACGGAAGAAGGATGCACCTACCGGGCAGGGCTGCTGGAGACGATGGCTCAGGCATCGCTTGATGCCGATGTACGCTGGGAACTGGGCAGTATCGAAGCGATCAAGCAGGGGGTACAGAAGCAGTGGGGGATCGGATTTTTACCGTCTTTTACAATGCTGGAGGAAGACCGGAAGCGGGGAATATGTGCGGTTCCATGGGCCGAGCAGAGCCGTCGTCTGTACGGCCAACTCATTCATCCGGTTCAGCTGTCGGCAGGTGCACAGTCCTTTCTGCAATTGGATCAGATGGATCTTATGAATTCTGTAATGGGTGCAGATCGTTCCATCCTCAACGAGTATAGTAATTAATGAACATTTATTCCTATAAACTTAGTCTGGATTAACTTCATTTTAATTTGGAAACAAGGTATACTATTGAAGAAAACGGGCAAGGTGAGATATACTTTTCCCGCAAACCTATATTACTAAAGGAGTGTCATTATGCCACAAGTATTGGTTTTTGGTCATAAAAATCCGGACACGGATACAATCACATCTGCAATCGTCTATGCAGCACTGAAAAAAGAACTGGGTGTCGATGCAGAAGCAGTACGCCTGGGTGAAGTGAATGGCGAGACCCAGTACGCACTGGACTACTTCAAAGTAGCTGCTCCGCGTCTGGTAGACAAAGTAAGCGAAGTGAAAGAAGTTATCCTCGTCGACCATAACGAGCGTCAGCAAAGTGCGGACGATATCGATCAGGTCACCGTAACCGAAGTTATCGACCACCATCGTATTGCCAACTTTGAGACAAGCGCACCGCTGTACTATCGCGCTGAGCCTGTAGGCTGCACAGCAACGATTCTGAACAAATTGTACAAGGAGAACGGTGTAACCATCTCCAAGGAAATCGCCGGTCTGATGCTGTCCGCGATCATCTCCGATTCCCTGCTGTTCAAATCTCCTACATGCACCGAGCAGGATGTAGCTGCGGCACGCGAACTGGCTGAAATCGCTGGTGTCGATGCCGAGAAATACGGACTGGACATGCTCAAAGCAGGTGCAGATCTGAGCGGCAAATCCGTCGAACAATTGATCTCCCTGGATGCCAAAGAATTCCAGATGGGTGATGCCAAAGTGGAAATCGCACAGGTAAATACAGTAGACGTAAACGACGTACTGTCCCAGCAGGCTGCTCTTGAGACAGCGATCAACGCTGTTATCGAGAAAAAAGGTCTGGATCTGTTCCTGTTCGTCGTAACCGACATTCTGAACAATGACTCTGTCGGTCTGGCACTGGGTAAACGTACAGATGTTGTGGAAAAAGCATACAACGTCTCCCTGGATAACCACACAGCTATGCTGAAAGGTGTCGTATCCCGTAAATCCCAGGTCGTTCCGGTTCTGACCGATACATTTGCCCAATAATCGTTTTGGCGATTGGATATTTATAATGCCGGCTTGATCCGTCAGTGAATACATAAGATGACGCAGCTGGTCATACATGCCCAAAGAAAAAGCTGTTCCGCAAGCGAAAAAGTGGGAACTGTCCTTGTTAAAGTCAACAGGGGACAGTTCGATCAATTTCACTGTGGAACAGCCTTTTTTATTATGCCGATATAGAGGATAGGCAGCACGTTAGGACCGGGAGAACCGGAAGCATCAGGCAGACTGCCCGGTGCGCCGGATGGAGGGCCGCCCACTCCGGGTGGACCTCCTGCTTCCGGAGACGGACCACCGGCTGGTGCGGAGACGGCCATTTTGGCCAGCTTTTGCTTTTCCTATAGTCCGCGGGCAATGACGAGCCCCGAAACGGTGCGCTGCGAAGTCCTAGACTGCGCAGGAATTTGAACATCCATACAAACGGGAAAAAGTCACTGATCTGGAGCTGAGCGTAGTGCTGCGGGAAGATTGGGACAGGGTCACCTGATCATGGCCTTTGGCCTGCAGCAGGAATCCACCGCCCAGCAGGCAGGCGATAGAAATCACGGGGATAACCAAACTTGCGATTTGATTGCGATTCATGAATAATAACTCTCCTTGATACTTGGGATGGATAAATGGGTGAATACATTCTGCAGATCATTACTATGACTGATGGATTTGGCTGCCGCCGCAGTTCTGTCGATTCCGTATACAAGCAGCGGTAGTGGGACATCCGAATTTCACCTTTAAATCATAAAGTAAGCCAGCTAACAAAATAACGGGTAATGGGCATTAATATGCCCGGAGGAATGGTGATTTAAATTTTTTCCGCTTCCGAAATACCCAGCTGTATTTTCTGTATCAGCTCCAGCAGCACTTCGCGTTCTGCTTCGGATAGATGGCTCATAATACGAGATGTACTCGTAAAATGAACAGGCAGCAGATCATTCATTAACGATGTTCCTTCATCGGTAAGATGAATAATGCTCATACGGCGATCGGAAGGGTGGTTCTGGCGGGTAACAAGTCCGTCACGCTCCATGCGTTCGATCAGACCGGTAACCGTAGCTTTGGTAATGCCTGCCCGCTCGGCCAGCTCGGTCGCCAGCAGTCCGGTATCCTGGTAGCGGTACAACAAAATAAGCAAGGCAAACTTGCCGCTCGAAATACCGAATTGTTCGTATCGTTGTGTGCTGACTCTAAACATATTGGATGACGTGCGCATAAACAGCAGCATCGCTTCTGTTGCGGTAATATCAATTTCAGGAATACGCTCTGAGAATTTCTGAAGCATCTCACGGGTAGGCAGATCACGCATATCAAAATCCATAGCTAATTCTTCCTCTTCAAAAAGATTCGCAGTCATCCGCATGTACAGATGGATAATCTCCATGGCGGCATCGTCGCGTGTTCTATGATTATACAGTGAAAGTTCTCCGTGTGTCTCGGGCGACTGCCAATTGTCAGGATGCAACTTGATTTCCTCTTTTCCAAATATAGAAATATAAATTTTAAACTTGTTAGCTGGCTAACAATATAGAAGAACTACATTCATTCATCCATATTTACAGGTCCAGTTTACTAGCTTGCTTATGATAGTCCAAATTTTATTTTTTGGCAATTCAAATTTTTGTGTACATAAATGAGAGGAATGTACAAATTCACATTGCTTTGCCTTATTGACTGAGCTAAAATTTGAAGTTAAGACAGGGGGGAAGGTTATGACTACATCCAGAACCAGATCGATTGGACCGGCCCGCTTCAATACGGCAGTTCAGGCACTGGCAGGTTTGGCCTGCAACGGGGGAACCGTATCGAGTTCAGTCATTGCTGCACAGGTTCAGTCGCATGCGACTTTTCTGCGCAGGATTCTGGCTACACTGGCAAGCCATGGAATTGTGGATACGCGTGAAGGCAGAGACGGAGGTTATTCCTTGAAAATATCGGCGGATACACTGACACTGGCCGATATTTATCAGGCGATTCGCAATGAAGAAGCAGAACAGTCTGCATCCGATGGCTGCATGGAACACAGCAGCACCGAAATCGGAGGCATTCTCAAAAATGTAATGATGGATGCCGAGCGGCAGGCGATCGAATATCTCAAGCAGTACACGCTGTCCGATCTGCTGCGCGAAGCCAATCAGAGGAAACTAACGGATATTGCCGGACTGCTGAAGAATTAAAATGTAATCAGGGGAAAGCACTACCAATAGCAGACCAACAGCTGAAAGCCCGGCCGACGATGATGGCACATCGTTGGCCGGGCTTATTGTATATAACCTGGAACAGCCTGAGAAAAGTCGCCTGTTTATTCTCCGGCAGAAGCAGCAGTAACCGCAGCCTTCTGTTCTTCCTGCGCTGCCCGGCGGGCAAACCAGGTGGCGAGCAGGGAACCGGAAATATTATGCCATACACTGAAAATGGCGCTTGGTACAGCCGCCAGTGGATTGAAATGGGCAGCAGCCAGGCTGGCACCGAGTCCGGAGTTCTGCATACCGGTCTCAAATACAATCGCACGGCGCTGAGCCGGATTCATGCGGATCAACCGGGCGAACAGATAACCAAGCAGATAACCAAGACCATTATGCAGAATAACGACAGCAAAAATCAGCAGACCGGACTCTACAATATGGGGCTTGTTTAATCCGACGACAATCGCTACGATAAGAACAATCGCCAGTGTCGATACGGCAGGCAGCGCTACGGTGGCAGCTTCCGCTTGTCTGCGGAACAGCGCCTTGACGATAACGCCGAGCACAATCGGTACGATGACGACTTTGAGGATATCAAGGATCAGACTGCCTGCGCTGACATGCATCCATTGTCCCGCAAGCAGCGAGATCATTGCCGGTGTCGCCAGCGGTGCAATCAGTGTAGATACCGATGCAATGGATACCCCGAGTGCCACATCCCCGCGGGCGAGAAATGTCATCACATTGGAGGCTGTGCCACTCGGACAGCAGCCGACCAAAATGACTCCTACCGCAATGTCCGGCGGCAGATGCAGCGCTATAGCCAGTCCATAGGCGAGCAGCGGCATGATCAGGTAATGGCCGACCACGCCGAGCGCCACATCCAGCGGACGCCGGAACACTTCACGAAAATCTGCCGACGATAATGTCAGTCCCATCCCGAACATCACGATACCGAGCAGCAGAGAGATTTGTCCTTTGAGCCCAATAAACCAGGAGGGCAGGAAAAAGCCGAGCAGGGCAAACAAAATCACCCAGATTGAAAATGTATTACCGATCACTTTACTGACGCGTGCAACTGCATGCATTATTCATTCTCCATTCTGTCTTTTATGTAGGTAATAGGCTGTTCCAAATAACAGTGTTCAAATTTTACTATAAAAAACCTTACATAACTATTGTCCTGCATCCAAGAAAAATACTGCTATTTGCGTCTCTATTTGTTCGTGATGCACAAAATCTATCCCATAGAAAAGAGGAAAACAATGAATCATGCAGAGCAGCCTATCTATCATGTGGGACTATTCCTCTTCAATGAAGTGGAAGTGCTGGACTTTGCCGGACCGTTCGAGGTATTCTCAATCACGGTGCGCAGTGACCAAACCAAGGCTTTTCGCGTACATACCGTATCGGCGGATGGGCAGATGATCACTGCCCGCAATGGTCTGCAGGTGCAGCCGGAATGCAGCTTTGCTACATTGCCGCCTATTGATATACTGATTATTCCCGGAGGTTACGGAGCGGAAGAGATCGAGATTCATAAGCCTGAAGTGATCGAGTGGATTCGCAGTCATGCCAGTCAGGAACGTCTGGTAGCCTCGATCTGTACAGGTGCCTTGCTGCTGGCAGAGGCCGGTCTGCTGGATGGTCGTTCAGCGACCACACACTGGATGGATCTGGAACGGCTTGCCCGCGATTATCCGCTGGTCGATGTACGCTCCGGCGTGAAGTATATAGATGAAGGCCAGATCATGACTTCCGGCGGAATCTCCGCAGGTATCCATTTATCGCTGCATATTGTGAGCAGTTATCTGGGTATGGAGACTGCACGCATGACTGCAAGGCGGATGGAGTATGACTGGGCAGAATAAGGATTACAGTTAAATCCTGTACATGATCCGGCGGCCGCTCTCCAATCTAATTACAGGGATCTAATGAATTTGAAGAAATGAGTGATTACAGTATGTATGAAGGACAAGCCATTTTACCGGCAGCCAAAAATATGAAGCAGTTCGAACAGCTGCTGGACAGCTCTTACCAGTATGGCGTATTTCTCGATACCCATGTAGCCCAGCTGAAAAGCATCTATAGAATGGCAGGCAGCCGCAACAAGCAGATGTTTTTGCATGCCGATCTGGTACATGGGCTCAAAAATGATGAATATGCGGCAGAATACCTTTGCCAGGAAATCAAGCCGTTTGGCATTATCTCTACCCGGGGGAATGTCATTATGAAAGCCAAGCAAAAAGGCGTGCTGGCGATCCAGCGTATCTTTATGCTCGATACGATTGCACTGGAGAAAAGTTATGCGCTGCTGGAGAAGACACAGCCTGATTATATCGAAGTACTGCCCGGCGTCGTACCCCATATGATCCGCGAAGTCGTCGAACGTGCCGGCATTCCTGTCTTTGCCGGCGGACTGATCCGTACGGTGGAAGATGTGGAGAGTGCCCTTGCAGCCGGAGCGACAGCAGTCACGACCTCCAACGGGTACCTGTTTAACCGATATCAGCGATGATGAAGATCACATAATTACATGAAGAACAAATGAAAAAAATGATGTTGACACCGCTTACATGTTACGATATGATGAACATAAGTTAATACATGTGACGGAGAACCGGAGAGCCACGCAAAAGCCCTTGCTATTATGAGGGAGATTTGCGATGGCTCTTTTGCGTCTGTTCACGTTTATTACCATAATTACACATACGGACAAGTCAGAACAGACAAGTCAGAGATTTTTCAAATCGAATGGAGGTTATATGATGTCACCGTTTATAGCTGAACTGGTCGGAACCATGATCCTGATTGCCCTGGGTGGCGGTGTCTGTGCAGGGGTATCCCTTCGCAAGACATTTGCTGAGAATTCAGGCTGGATGGTAATCGGAGCAGGATGGGGACTCGCTGTAGCCATGGCAGTCTACGCCGTAGGCAGCGTCAGTGGCGCTCACTTGAATCCGGCAGTCACACTGGCGCTCGCATTTAATGGCGATTTTGCCTGGAGTCAGGTTCCTTCTTATATCCTGGCCCAGATTATCGGAGCCATGCTGGGTGCACTGCTGGTATACTTCCAGTATCTGCCCCACTGGAAAGAAACGCCGGACCCCGCTGCCAAACTGGGCGTATTCTCCACTTCACCTGCGATCCAGCATCCGGTCGGCAATATGCTGAGTGAAATTATCGGTACATTTATCTTTGTCATGGTATTGTTATCTATGGGTGCCAACGAATTTACACAGGGCATTCATCCGCTGATCGTCGGTCTGCTGGTAGTGAGTATCGGATTGTCGCTCGGCGGTACGACCGGATATGCGATCAACCCTGCACGTGACTTTGGTCCGCGTCTGATGCACTTCCTGCTGCCGATTCCGGGCAAAGGACCTTCCAACTGGAAATATGCCTGGGTACCGGTCGTTGGACCGCTGCTGGGCGGGTCTCTGGGCGGATTATTCTACAAAAATGTATTTCTGGGACAGAGCACGCCGATGCTGTGGATACTGCTGGCGGTTACGATCGTCTGCCTGTTCCTCGCTCATCTGGCTGGACGCCGAATCCAGCGTACCGCTTCCGGACAGGCTGCTGCGTAAGCAGCCTCTCGTATCGGTCATTTCTTATAGCTGATATTACAAATTATGATATTGCAAATTCGATAGTGATAATCCCGAGGAGGAACTAACATATGGAACAGTATATTATGGCATTGGATCAGGGAACGACGAGCTCCCGCGCAATTTTGTTTAACAAAAAAGGTGAGATTCACTATATGGCACAGCGTGAATTTCCGCAGTATTTCCCGAAGCCGGGTCATGTCGAGCAAAATGCCGATGAGATCTGGAGCTCCATTCTGGCTGTTATCGCTTCCTGTCTGTCCGAATCCCATGTAAAGCCGAACCAGATTGCCGGAATCGGCATTACCAACCAGCGCGAGACTACCGTGATCTGGGACCGTAAAACCGGCGATCCGGTCTACAATGTACTCGTATGGCAGTCCCGTCAGAGCGCTTATATCTGCGAAGAGCTCAAATCCAAAGGTCTGGAACAGACGTTCCGCGACAAGACAGGTCTGCTGATCGATCCTTATTTCTCCGGTACCAAGGTGAAATGGATCCTCGATAACGTGGATGGTGTACGTGAGCGTGCTGAACGCGGTGAGCTGATGTTCGGTACGATTGATACATGGCTGATCTGGAAACTGTCCGGCGGCAAAGCCCATGTGACCGATTATTCCAATGCATCCCGTACACTGATGTATAATATCTACGATCTGAAATGGGATCAGGAGCTGCTGGATATTCTCGGTGTACCGGCATCCCTGCTGCCAGAAGTGCGTCCTTCCTCCGAAGTATATGCCCATACGATCGATTACCATTTCTTCGGCCAGAGTGTTCCGATTGCCGGAGCGGCCGGTGACCAGCAGGCTGCCTTGTTCGGACAAGCCTGTTATGAAAGAGGTTCGGTTAAAAACACATACGGCACAGGCTGCTTCATGCTGATGAACACCGGCGAAGAGCCGATCCGCTCTGAGCATGGACTGATCACAACGATCGCCTGCGGCGTAGGCGAGAAAATCAACTACGCGCTGGAAGGCAGTATTTTCGTAGCTGGCTCCGCGATTCAGTGGCTGCGTGATGGACTGCGCATGTTCCGCGATGCGGCTGAAAGTGAAACCTATGCATCCCGCGTGGAATCTACCGAAGGCGTCTATATCGTTCCGGCCTTTGTCGGATTGGGCAGTCCGTACTGGGATAGCGATGTGCGCGGTGCAGCCTTTGGCCTGACACGCGGCACGAGCAAAGAGCACTTTATCCGGGCGACCCTGGAATCGCTGGCTTATCAGACCAAAGATGTACTGACCGCGATGGAGAGCGACAGCGGCGTGACCGTAGGTTCCCTCAAAGTCGATGGCGGCGCAGTCAAAAACGGCTTCCTGATGCAGTTCCAGAGCGATATCCTCGGCGTAACGGTTGAGCGTCCGGCTGTTAACGAGACGACGGCACTGGGAGCCGCCTATCTGGCGGGTCTTGCTGTCGGCTACTGGGAGAGCCTGGACGAGATCGCGTCCACGCACAGCGAACTGATCGACAACTTCGAGCCGAAAATGGAAGAAAAACAGCGTGAAGAACTGTACGGCGGCTGGCAAAAAGCGGTTCATGCAGCGATGGCATTTAAATAATACGGTGCAGGCAGGACTCATACAGCCTGTACAACTCGATTTAGCCTGATTGGACTCATATATCATATAAAAGCCTTTTTGGCCGGACGTTCCGGGGATCATATCTCCCTGGCAAACTCCGGTTCAAAAAGGCTTTTTAAATGTAGCTGCTCGTGTAGGCTCTGCTTCATTTAAAAGGCACAAAGAAGCGTAATAACTGCAGACATGGCAGCAAACAGGCAGAGTATGCATCCGTTTACATAACCGTCCAAAAAATAGTGGCTGGGTACAATCATTTATGCTAAGATGGCAGTTGAAAATGATAATCTTTATCATTCGTTCAAATCCAACCAATACAGATGAAGGTGGGTCTCATTATATGCAAAATATGCACAAGAAAAAAAGCTTCATCATGATCCTGATGGCAGTTCTACTGATCGGCATTTTGGCAGCGTGTGGGCAATCCGGTACCAGCGGTAGCACAGCTCCCGCAGCAGGTGACGGTACCACTGCTGCTCCGGCAGCGGAAGAAAGCAAGACGATCACCTACAAGGCAGCCAATGGCGACGTGGAAGTGCCGCGTCATCCGCAGCGTGTCGTTGTGCTGGCCGACAGCTATTACGGCTACCTGTATGCGCTGGGCATCAAGCCGATAGCTACGACCAACAAGCCATTTGACAGTATCTATCTGAAAGACACCCTGGAGGGTGTAACCAATCTGGGCGAGACACCCGAGGTAGAGAAAGTACTGGCGCTCAATCCTGATCTGATCATCGTCTGGGACGGCGACACCAATCTGGATAAATTCACGAAAGTGGCACCAACTGTAGCGATCAAGTACGGGGAATACACCTACAAGGAACAGCTGCAGGAATTTGGCAAAATGACAGGCACCGAAGATAAAGCCAAAGAGGTGGCAGCAGCCTGGGAAGCCAAGATCAATGAAGTGAAACCACAGGTACAGGCAGCAGTGGGTGACAAAACCGTCTCCATCATCCAGCCGTACGCCAAAGGGGTCTACGTTATGGGAGACAGCTTTGGACGCGGCGGCGAGATCATCTATCAGGAGCTGGGACTCAAAGGCACCGAAATGACGCAAAAAGAAGCGATCGATCAAGGCCCGGGTTATGTCAGCATCTCTCTGGAGAATGTACCTGACTTTGCCGGTGACTATATCTTTACCGCTCCATGGGGCGGCGACAGTGACAAGGAAGGTACGACGCTGTACAACAGCAGTCTGTGGAAGCAGCTGCCTGCAGTGAAGAACAACCATGTGTTCAATATTGATCCGATTGCGTACTACTTTAACGATCCAATCTCGATGAACGCCCAGCTCGACTTTATTGTTCAAAGCCTGACCGGAAAGTAAATTCGGAACAGGCCCGCAAAGGAAAAGGGAGGTCCGGAGTTCGTCAGTTTGGTAGAGAAAGTGAGATACATTCGGAACCGCTCAGCCTGGGGGCAAAAAGAACGTATTTTTTCCGACCATTCTTCCCTAAATTGCAGTAATCAAAAATAATCGTAAAATTTAAGCGATTTCTTTGCCTGAGTACAGCAGGGTATGTTATACTGGAGCTAACAAGTTAATAAATTCGTCATTAGACTTTGGAGAGACCACGAATACACGCGGCAGCAGCCGTTTATGTGTAATGTTCGTGGTCTCTTTTTTGCGGTTTGAACTGGAATATTCTTGCAAATCAATCGGCTGAACAGCCACATAGGAATTCATATCACAGGGAGGAAATAATAATGAACACGATGTTTTCAGCACAGGACCGAGCAGCGATTTTACAGAAAATGACCCAGGAGACGCTGGATGTACTCGTTATTGGCGGCGGGATTACCGGATCGGGGATCGCACTGGATGCAGTCACACGCGGTATGAAAATCGGACTGGTGGAGATGCAGGACTTTGCAGCCGGCACGTCCAGCCGTTCGACCAAGCTGGTCCATGGCGGACTGCGCTATCTGAAGCAGTTTGAAGTGAAAATGGTTGCCGAAGTCGGCAAGGAACGCGCGATTGTCTATGAAAATGGACCACATGTCACCACACCGGAGTGGATGCTGCTTCCTTTCCACCAGGGCGGAACATTCGGCAGTTTCAGCACATCGATCGGTCTGCGGGTATATGATTTCCTCGCTGGCGTGAAAAGCAGCGAACGCCGCAAAATGCTGAGTGCGCAGGAGACGCTGAACAAGGAACCGCTTGTGAAGCAGGACGGACTCAAAGGCGGCGGCTACTATGTCGAGTACCGCACCGACGACGCGCGTCTGACGATCGAAGTGATCAAGGAAGCGGTCAAACGCGGCGCACTGGCATCCAACTATACCAAAGCGGTAGATTTCATCTATGAAGACGGCAAACTGAAAGGCGTCAAAGTCAAAGATACGATTAGCGGCAAAGAATATAAAATCTTCGCCCGCAAAGTGATCAATGCTGCCGGTCCATGGGTAGATACACTGCGCAAAATCGATAACTCCAAAAAAGGTAAAACCCTGCAGATGACCAAAGGGATTCATCTCGTTATCGACCATGAGCGCTTCCCGCTGGAGCAGGCGGTTTACTTTGATACACCGGACGGACGGATGGTATTCGCTATTCCAAGAGACGGCAAAACATATGTTGGTACAACCGATACGGTCTACAAAGCAGACCCGATCCATCCGCGTATGACTACAGCGGACCGCGATTATGTTATCAAAGCGATCAACTACATGTTCCCGACCGTTAAAGTCACTGCGGATGATGTGGAATCCAGCTGGGCTGGCATACGTCCGCTCATTCACGAAGACGGCAAATCGCCATCCGAGATTTCCCGCAAGGATGAAATCTGGCAGTCCGACAGCGGTCTGATCACTATCGCCGGCGGCAAGCTGACCGGCTACCGCAAAATGGCCGAGATGGTCGTCGATCTGGCCGCCGAGCTGCTGCAAAAAGAAACCGGCCAGACGTTCAAACCTTCCCAGACCAAGCATATGGCGATTTCCGGTGGAGATGTAGGCGGTTCGGCAGGCTTGCCGGCCTTTATCCGTCAGCATGCCGATGCAGGAGCAAATGTAGGGCTGAGCCGGGAACAGGCGGAGAAGCTATCCGGATTCTACGGCTCCAATGTGACCCAGCTGTTCGCCCGTGTGAACCAGCCGGATGCCATTGCCGAAGAACTGGGATTGCCAGCGGATGTACGTGTACGTCTCGTATACGCGATGGAAGAAGAAATGACAGCCAAACCGGTCGATTTCTTTATCCGCCGTACCGGAGCATTGTTCTTCGATATCGCCTGGGTGCAGCAGTGGAAACAGCCGGTCATCGAGTACATGGCGAGACGCCTGAACTGGAGCGCCGACCAGAAGCGCCGTTACACCGACGAGCTGGAGACCCAGCTGCATGATGCGGTAGTGCCTTCCGATGCGGAAGCAAGCAGTGAGTTTGCGGTGTGATGTATCAAATAGATAATCTAAATAATGCATAATTGCATAAGAACGAGCATATCGAATAACTGAGTTATTATATTGTTGAATGATTGGATTACCGAATGACAAAGCTGGATCAACGGCTCTCTTCCATAGAGAGCCGTTTTATTTTGGTCGAAAGGAATGTGCAGAAGAACAATCCCCGACCAAAGTCCAGGGGCAAAATCATCCACAGGCTGAGGCCAACCCATAATGCAGCGTGGTATGCTGGATATACTCAGGTATAACCTAAGGATAAGGGGAGAAATCAGATGATGAAACGGGCAATTATTGCACCGGTCCTGCTGCTGCTGGGAGTGTATTTGTTTTTGAATCCCGGTGGATCGGAGGGAGCGGGCGAGATTTTTGCGACATTCTGGCCGACGCTGTTCGTCATACCGCTGGGACTGCTTTTTCAATGGATGTATTTTTCACTGGTCGGACCGAAAGGGATCGGGCTGCTCATCCCGGGAGGCATTCTGCTGACTGCCGGAATCGTGAGCCAGCTGGCTCAAGTGTTCGGGATCTGGAGTTACATGTGGCCGGGCTTTATCCTGGCAATAGCAGTAGGGCTGTTCCAACTGTACTGGTTTGGTTCACGTAACAAATGGCTGCTTATTCCAATCCATATTCTGGCCGTGCTGTCACTGCTGTTTTTCGCCGTATTCTCGATCAATTCGGTGCTATCCCGGCTCATCTTCGTACAACCGCTGGTAGCGATCGCGCTTGTACTCGGTGGTGCCTGGATGCTGGTAGAACGCAAAAAAGAGTGGTAAGGAGTATGGCTTCGTATCGGTGATTCGAACATCGCAGACTATCGAATCCCGGCAAGCCAAAAGAGGCAGCACACGACACTGTACATATTCTCTTTTCATAACATCTATTGCATGCCGTATACTGCATATAATATGCCGATGATCCTGTTACAATTGCAGGCACTGTTGCATCTAACCACATCAATCGGCTATCGGGAAAAGCTGCCAATTCGGCAGCTTTTTTGGTCGTTCCCTGGTCAAGCAGGGCATGAACAAAAACAGAGCGGTTTATTTTGGGTAATGGTAAACAGTGCATGCCAAAGCATACATACTATTTATGTATAAATATCTGCTGGATTCAATCGAAAAGGAGGAGTGAGCCCGCCTATGGAAACGCTCAATGTCATTATCGTAATTTTGTTGATTCTGCTTACTTCATTTTTTGTTGCATCGGAATATTCCATTATTCGTGTCCGGGTATCGCGGATTAATCAGCTGGCGGAAGAAGGCAACAAAAATGCCAAAGCCGTACAGTATATCATTTCCAAGCTGGATGAGTTCCTGTCTGCCTGCCAGCTGGGAACGACGCTCACCTCACTGGCACTCGGCTGGCTGGGGGAATCGACGATTGAGGAGCTGCTGCACCCACTGTTCGTCTGGCTGCATATTCCGGGCTCCATGACGTCTGTGCTGTCCTTCCTGATCGCGTTTCTGCTGATGACCTATTTTGAAGTGGTGATCGGAGAGCTGGTACCCAAGTCGTTCGCGCTTCAGGTCGCCGAGCCGATGGCGCTGTTTTTTGCCCGGCCGATGATTATTTTCTACAAATTCACCTATCCGTTCAACTGGGTACTGAGCCGGTCGGCCCGCTTTATTACCGGATTGTTCGGCGTTAAGCCGTTATCCGAGCAGGAAGTGGCGCAGAGTGAGGCGGAGCTGCGCTTTGCCCTGTCTGAAGGATACAAGAGTGGCAGTATCACACCGACCGAGTACCGCTATCTGAACAATGTATTTGATTTTGATGAATTGGTCGGCAGCGAGATTATGGTGCCGCGCACGGAAATCGTCTATATTGCCCAGGACGCCTCGCTGGAGCGGTTCTATGATATTATCCGCGAGGAACCATACAGCCTGATCCCGGTTGCTCTCGGCGGGGACAAGGACCGGATTATCGGATTGCTCAACGTCAAGGAGGTGCTGCGTGATGCGGTTAACCGCCAGCATGCACCGACCGATCCGATTGCGCCCTTTATTCGTCCGGTGCTGCAGCTGATCGAGACGGTACCTGCCCGCGAGCTGCTCGGTCAGATGCAAAAGGAAAATATTCATATGGCCGTGCTGCTGGACGAGTACGGCGGAACAGCCGGTATGGTCACCCTGGAAGATGTTCTGGAAGAGATCGTCGGTGATATTCCATCCAAATCGGATACCGAACCGCTGTCCACGCCGGCGATCAGCAAGCTGGGCGACCGGCATTACAAATTGCAGCCGCAGGCGTTGATCCATGAAGTGAACCGCCGCCTCGGTACGGATATCGAAGCTGGTGAAGCCTATACGATCGGCGGCTGGATGCTGTCACGCAAGTTCAATATCCGCGAAGGACAATCGGTGATCGAGGATCATTATGAATTTACGGTTACACGGATGGAGCAGCATCATATTCGCGAGATCGAAGTGCAGCCATATGAGCCGGAAGAACCGCAGGAAAATGATGCTTAAGCCATAGTATGGACAGTGAGGAAGTGGGGATACAAGAGAGCAAATGCAAAACCGGTACAAAAAAGCCGGCATGCTCTTCACTGCGATCCTGTGAGAATGATATAATGAAATGAATGCCAGCCTTGATGAAATCCTATTTGTAAATGATCCATTTTGGCTGACATCCCAACTCTGGATAACGGGGGAACAGACCATGGCCAAGAAAAACAAAGCGCCGGCCCGACCGGCAGCCACACAGGATAAACCGGCTACACTCAAGGATCTGCTGAGTACCGATGTGCTCGACAAGCTCAAATCCCAGGCGAATGAACTGCGTGAAGCGGAGCAGCAGCAGCAGGAGAAGCAGCGTCAGCAGGCGGAAGAAGCCCGCAAAGCCGAGCAAAAACGCAAGGACAACGATTTTGAGTATTTGCTGGAGAATAGTAATCAGGACTGGAAAAAATATAAATAAGTCTGCCAGCGTGCAGAACAGGAAGCCCTCCGGCGGCGGCAGAGTAGGCTCTGCCGCCGCCGGAGGGCTTCCTTTGTATCTTTATTGATAAAGATTATCCAAAAAAGGGTTGATCATTGTTTGGTAAATGGCTACAATAATACTTTGTAACCTATTGATAATGAATATCATTATCGAATGTATTTTTTTATATTACATACAAGGTCAGTCATCGGGAGGGAGGATTACCTTAAAGAGGAGAACACAGGCAGTCATGCCGCCTTTTTACGGGAATGAACAGGTATGAAATTAAGAACGCTTATTATACTATTTACGGTTCTGGCGATCACCTCCCTGTTCGTGGGAGTCAAGGATCTGCGTCCCTGGGAAATGTTCAGCTGGACGGCCGAACAGCAGCAGGTGTTCTGGATCAGCAGGGTACCGAGACTGATTAGTATTATTATTGCGGGAGCCTGCATGAGTATTGCCGGACTGATCATGCAGCAGCTCAGCCGTAACAAATTTGTCTCGCCAACGACGGCGGGGACAATTGAATGGACCCGGCTCGGCATACTCGTCTCGATGATGCTGTTCGCCGCGGCCGCACCGCTGGTCAAAATGGGCATTGCGTTTGTGTTCGCACTGGGTGGTACTTTCTTGTTCATGCAAGTGCTGAACCGGATCAAGTTTAAGGATACGATATTTATCCCGCTGGTCGGGTTGATGCTAGGTAATGTGGTCAGCTCGATCGCTACCTACTTTGCCTACCGATATGATCTGGTGCAGAATATCTCCTCCTGGCTGCAGGGCAACTTCTCGCTCGTGCTGCAGGGGCGGTACGAACTGCTGTACATCAGCGTACCGCTGGCCATTATCGCCTATATCTATGCGAACCGGTTTACACTGGCGGGGATGGGTGAGGATTTTGCGACCAACCTGGGACTGAATTATAAAAGGGTCGTTACGATCGGACTGATCATCGTCTCGCTGATCTCGGCTTCGGTCGTGCTGACTGTCGGCTCGATTCCTTATCTGGGATTAATCATCCCTAATATCGTCAGCATCTACCGGGGTGATCATCTCAAGAAAAGTCTGATGCATACGGCACTGCTTGGTGCGAGCTTTGTTCTGCTATGTGATGTGCTCGGACGAATCCTTATTTACCCTTACGAAATTCCGATCGGAGTCATGGTGGGTGTCATCGGCAGCGGCATTTTCCTGTATCTGTTGTTAAGGAGAGATGCATATGCGGCTGCAAGCTAAAATAGGATGGATGATCGGTGCTTCATTCGTGCTGATTGCGATGTTTCTGTTCGTCAAGCTGAATCCCGTCAATCTCGATTATGTGCTGCCACGGCGCGCAGCGAAGATTACGGCGATCGTGCTGACCGGTACGACGATCGCGTTTGCTTCGGTTATTTTCCAGACGATTACGAATAACCGGATACTGACGCCGAGTGTGATGGGACTGGATTCGCTGTATGTGTTTATCCAGTCGGTGATTGCTTTCCTGTTCGGGACATCCAGTCTGTTTATGCAGAATGCGAATGTGAACTTCCTGCTCTGTGTGGTTGGGATGATCGCCTTTTCCGGAGTGCTGTACCGGCTGATGTTCCGGCGGGAGAATCAGAATATTTATTTCCTGCTGCTGATCGGGATGATTCTGGGAAGTTTCTTTTCCAGTCTCTCGACCTTCATGCAGGTGCTGATTGATCCGAATGAATTTCTGATTTTGCAGAACAAGCTGTTTGCCAGCTTCAACAAGGTCAACACCGATCTGCTCTGGCTTGCCCTGATCGGTACGGCAGCGGTCGGCGTCTATGTGTATCCGTATATCAAATACTTTAATGTACTCGCACTGGGCAAGGATCATGCGGTCAATCTGGGCATCAATTACGATCTGGTCGTCAAAAGGCTGCTGCTGGCCGTAGCCGTGCTCGTGTCGATCTCGACAGCGCTGGTCGGACCGATATTGTTCCTCGGACTGCTCGTCGTCAATCTGGCACGGGAGTTCCTGCCGACGTACCGGCACAGCTATCTGATCGGCGGCTCGATCCTGATCAGCATCATTACGCTGGTCGGTGGGCAGTTGGTCGTAGAGAGACTGTTTGCTTTCTCGACACCGCTCAGTGTCATCGTGAACTTTTTTGGCGGCAGCTACTTCCTGTATTTGCTGCTGCGGGGAAATATCGCGAGATAGAGGGATAGCAGGACAGAGGATCATATCACGAATCCGCACAGAACAGGGTGATTCATGAGCCTGCTCTGTCATGAAAGGAAGAAGGACCATGCTGGAAGTCAAAAACCTGTCCAAAACGTATAACGGCAAAAAAGTGGTCGATGATGTCTCGCTGACGATCCGCAAAGGTCAGATCACTTCATTCATCGGACCGAACGGTGCCGGCAAAAGTACACTGCTCTCGATGATCAGCCGGCTGATTACGAGAGATCAGGGCGAAGTATGGCTCGAAGGCCGCGAGATCGGCAGCTGTGACAGCAAGGAACTGGCGCGTACACTGGCGATTCTCAAGCAGGCCAATCATATTGAGCTGCGGCTGACGATCCGCGAGCTGGTATCCTTTGGCCGGTTTCCATATTCGCAGGGACGGCTGAACCGGGAAGATGAGCGTCATGTGGATGAGGCGATTGCCTATATGGGACTCACCGACATGCAGCACAAGTACCTCGACGAGCTGAGCGGCGGCCAGAAGCAGCGTGCTTACATCGCGATGGTGCTCGCCCAGGATACGGAATATATCCTGCTCGATGAGCCGCTCAATAATCTGGATATGAAGCATTCGGTTCAGATTATGCAGACCCTGCGCCGGATGGTACAGGAGCTGGGCAAGACGATTGTGCTCGTCATTCACGATATTAATTTTGCCTCCTGTTATTCGGACCGAATCGTGGCCCTCAAGGATGGACGGATCGTGCAGGAAGGCAATGTGGAGCAGATCATCGACACGGATGTGCTGCGCGGCATCTATGATCTGGAGATTGGCATTCAGGAGATTGCAGGCCAGCGGATTTGTACATTTTACGCATAATGCCTGTATGGGAAAGAGCATGGCATCAGTGCTGCACGGTACCGAAATCCTGTTCTCTATAGAACCGTCACAGGCAGCACTTGGATTGAAATCGAATATTCATGCAGTATCCAATACACTTATCAAAGGAGAATTTATAATGAAAAAATGGACACTCGGTCTTACACTTATTCTGGCTATTCTGGTACTGGCCGCCTGTGGCAAAGATACAGGTTCAACAACAGGAGCGGCAGCAGGAAGCAGTGCAGCAGAAACGGCTACCGTCAAGGTTGCCCAGACGACAGGTGATGTCGAAGTACCGCAAAATCCGCAGCGCGTTGTTGTATTTGATATGGGCATCCTCGATACGATGGATCAGCTGGGCATCAAGCCTGTTGCTGTACCCCAGGACAATCTGCCGCCTTACCTGAAAAAATATGCAGCCAGCGATTATATCAATGCCGGCGGCCTGAAAGAGCCGGATTTTGAGAAAATCAGCGAAGCGGCACCGGATCTGATCATCATCTCCGGACGTCAGGCGGATTCCTATGAAGAGTTCAGCAAGATTGCCACCACGATCAATCTGAGTGTGGACACGAATGATTACATGAATTCCTTTACCCAAAACATGAATATTATCGGTGAAATCTTCGGCAAGCAGGATCAGATCAAACAGGCCCTGACAGCCATCAACGACGAAATCAAAGCCACCCAGGATAAAGTGAAAAAAGCCGATCAGAACGCACTGATCGTACTGGCGAACGAAGGAAGCCTGAGCGCATACGGAGCAGGTTCCCGCTTCGGTCTGATCCATGACGTGCTGGGCTTCAAACCGGCTGATCCAAATATCGAAGCATCCACTCACGGACAGAGCGTATCGCCTGAATATGTAGCAGAGAAAAATCCGGATTATCTGTTTGTCGTTGACCGCGGCAGTGCAGTGGGTGAAGATTCCTCCGGAAAAGCTACAGTTGAAAATGCACTCGTCAAAAACACCAATGCCTACAAAAACGGACATATCATCTACCTGAACCCGTACTACTGGTACCTGTCCGGTGGTGGTCTGCAATCCGTATCCGAAATGGTCAAAGAAGTGGGCGACGCGGTACAGGGATAATTTTCTGTACATCGATTGATCATGAAAACAGGAAAATGCGTAAAAATACGCTAACAGTCCTGCCAACCTGGTTATCTCGCTCTATTCCTAATTTCATCTATAGTCCAAAGGAAGCTGTAAGTTACATCGCAGCTTCCTTTTTGTTATATAAAGTGACATATACAAGTCAATAGAATGTTGGATATCAGTTAAAATTCGATTTTTATGTATGAAAATCAATTATATTGATCATACCAATTAACTATTTTAATAACTATATTACACAAAAGGAGAACTATACTCTAGAAATTAATCATTATTTCATTATAATGATTATAACAACAGGTGCTGCTCACAAAACTTCCAAGGAAAGAAGGTGGATGATGGTGTCTGAAAATGCACAAACGATCGCAGGTCAACAAACCACAGCCGTCCGCAGAAAGTGGCTGAGTTCCACCGATATCGCCGGCTGGTGCTTTGTCCTGCCACTGCTGGTTGGAGTACTGGGCTTCTCCCTGTACCCGATGGTCTCCGCTCTGCTGACGAGCTTCCATGGTAACGGAGCTGCCTCTGCGCAGTGGGTGGGGCTGACTAACTATTCCAGGGTGCTGCAGGACGATTTGTTCTGGGGTGCTCTCTACAACACAATCTATATTGGCGGGCTGTCGGCCATTCTCGGTATTGTGTTCTCCTTTATCCTGGCCAGTCTGGTCCATCATCTGCCCTGGCAGCGTACACGCAATGTGTTCAAAGCGATTTTCTTCCTTCCCAATGTGGTCTCGGCCGTAGCCACCAGTCTTCTCTTCAGTCTGTTATTTCATCCCGGCAAAGAAGGTCTGATCAACTATGCACTGAACTGGTTCGGTATCGATCCGGTTGGCTGGTTTACCGATCCTTCGATTGCACGTCTGAGCGTCGTGTTCATGATTCTATGGAGTGCGCTTGGATACAATACGATCATTTTCCTGGCTGCCCTGCAGAGCGTACCGCGCGAGCAGTATGAAGCAGCCGATATCGATGGAGCGAGTGCGCTGGGCAAATGGCGCTATATTACAATTCCATCGCTGCGCCCGATTTTCCTGTTCATGATCGTCATGGGCGTGATCAACGGCATGAAGCAGTTTACCAATGTATGGCTGATCGGCGGCAGTGCAGGCAATCCGTCGGGCGCGCTGATGACATCGGTACTGTACATTTACCGTAATGCCTTTTTGTCTTCCCAGCTGGGGATCGCTACGGCAGCGTCGTATCTGCTGTTTGTGTTCATTCTGCTGCTGACGCTGGTCATCCTGCGGATCAATTCCCGCAACCAATTGAACTAGGAGGCTGACGATATGGATAAAACCGCACCCACGCTCCCGACAGCGCCTATGCAAATGGGCCACAAAACAAGCCGGAAGTTCACCCGCTTTGCGATTATGTTCATCCTGTGCGTAGCCTCCGTGACGATGGTACTGCCTTTTATCTGGATGGTCATGACCAGCTTTGACTGGGGGGCACGACTGAATATTCCGTTCCCGCCGAGCTTCTGGCCGGAAGATCCGTCACTGCGCACCTACCGGGCCGCTCTGACGAATGTGGACCTGATCCGCTATATTCTGAACTCCTTTATCGTGGCGATCGGTGTGATTGTGATCAGCCTGTTCTCGGCGCTGCTGTCGGGGTATGCGCTGTCTAAGATCCGGTTCAGGGGAGCGGGAGTGGTACTCGTGCTGGCGCTCAGTACAATGATGATTCCTTTTGAAATGACGATGATTCCGCAGTACATGCTGTTCAACCAGATCCATCTCCTGGATACATATTGGGTTTTCTTTTTGCCGGCACTGAATTATGCCTTCGGTACGTTCCTGTGCAAGCAGTTTATTGACGGACTGCCGGGTGAGCTTAGGGAAGCGGCACTGATCGACGGAGCGAGTGAATATGGCATCTTCCCGCGTATCTATTTGCCGCTGTGCATGCCGATCTTTGCCACGATGGTCATTCTGCAGTTCCTCGGGGTATGGAATGAGCTGATCTGGCCGCTGCTGGCGCTCAACAACCCGGACAAGTACACCATTCAGCTCGGTCTGGCCATGTTCAACTACAACAACGGCTCCCGCCAGATGCCCTCGATCATCATGGCAGCAACCTGTATCAGCCTGATTCCTGTGCTGGTATTGTATATGTTCCTGCAAAAGTACATCGTGGAAAGCATCGCGACAACAGGCATCAAGCAGTAACCAAATTAGACAAAGGTGGTAACGCTATGAGACGAAGATGGCAATCGGTGTGTATTGTACTGCTGGTAATGATTCTGACGGCATGCAGCTCTTCGGCAGAGGGCGAGGCGGGCTCACAGACGTACAACTCGGAAGTACAGAAGGTATCTGATGTATCGGGCACTGTACGTCTCTCACTGGCCGGCTGGCAGCTGGAGAACGGCATTGATCCGGTGACCGGGCAGGAGACGACCGGATTTAACCAGTATGTCGAGGATACGTTCAAAAAAATGTATCCGAACATCACGCTGGAAGTGACCCAGGTTCCATGGGAAAATGCCCAGGCCAAGCAGCGTGCCCAGCTGATGTCCGGTGATGTCGATGTAATCTACACCGGCGGAGCCTTTGCCGCCCAGTATTATAATGAAGGATTGCTGCGCGATCTGGATGATCTGATCGACAAGGATACCGCTTTTGATCCGGGCATCTATCTGGAAGGGATCTGGAACAGCTCCTACAGCACACGTTCGCCGGATGGACAGCATCAGTACGGCATCCCGGCCATTCTCGGCAAGCGCGTGACCATCTATGACAAGCAGATCTTCGCAGACTGGGGCGTAGAGCCGCTGTCTGAAGTACCAACTCCGGAAGAAATTCTGGAAAAAGCCAAAAAAATGACCGGTACCGATCCAAAAACCGGCGAGCAGACGTACGGACTGTGGTTCTCCGGCAACTCGATCAACCAGTCCACTTTTGTCGCGTTGAGCTACTATTTTGGTGAAAAAGGCGGCGAAGGCACACTCGACAAACCGGGCGATATCAAATGGTCGCTGAATACACCGGGTATGGTCAAGGCACTGGAATGGATGGGCGAAGCCTCCAAGCTGGCACCACCGGCATTCGTCAATGGCAGCGGTGAAGAGAACTTTGGCCTGGAAAATAACAATGTCGCGATGGTACTGGACAACAGCGGAACTACCATCATGAGTGAATTCCGTGCCAATGGCGACAAGGAACTGCTGGACCGCTACGTACCGGTTATGAATATCGGTAAAGACGGCACCGGCTGGGTCGCCGTCGATCCGATCATCATGGCCAAAAAAGTCGAAAACCCGGAAGCTTCCTGGGAAGTCATGAAGTTCCTGGCAAGCTACGATACGCAGAAGTGGGCATACCTAAACTTTGACTACACGCCGACACTGAAAAAGGCAGACTTTGTGGAGGAAAATAACGGATTCGTCCAAAACGCCATGAAGATGGCGGACATCACCAAGCCGACGCTGATGGACGAAGCGAACCCTTTCTACAACAGCGAAATCGTCCCGGCGATCAACGGCTACCTGAGCGAATCGGCCAACGGCAAGACGCCGGATACCAAAGCGCTGCTGGAACGACTGCAGTCACGAGCGGAAGAATGGTCGGCCAATCAAAAGTAAGGTGAGACGGCTCCATGCATTCCAGAAAGGAATAAGGACACGTCCTCCGGTGGAGCCGGGGAATCTACGAATTAGGAGAAAATGTAGATTCCCTGGCTTTATATTTTGGTTGATTCTAGAATGAAGAACTTACACATCTATGGCAACACAGTAAAATAGCAAACCAGCAAACCAGCCAAAATTAAATTAAAAGGAACTGACTGTTGCGGTAATCACTACTGCTATAGTCAGTTCCTTTTTTATTCGAGAGCATATAATTCCGGGTAAGTACATATTTGATGTGAAATTATTCTGATGGATGCTTTCACTCCATGCCGGGTGCGGATACGAATCAGTTTGGCAAATTAACAAATGGATCAGATCACAAATACATTAACAAATCGTAATCCATCTAATAACCAGGGAAATCCAATGAAATGCAACTGCTCTACAGACTTCTTCTCGTAAGTCTTGCAAGCTCTGTAAGCAGATGCGGCAAAAGCTGCTCACTGCAAGGAGCGCAGGAAAGGGAATAGAGCTAAGGACGACATTTAAGCCTGGAGAACGACTGCTGCAGGCGGTCAACCATGATCTCCAGGCTTAACCGGAGGACGTGCTCTATTCCCTTTCCGGAGCAGATGCTGTCAGAACATCCGAACCACCGTATATGCTGTCAGAACATCCGAACCACCACATAGGCCGCCAGACCATACACACCATTGCCCAGCATAGAATACGCACCACTTTGTGGATTTCAGCCAAGTATTATAAAATATGTTGTAGCACCATCAACAGAACAGACAGCCCACACCTGACATAGATGGCAATGCTATCGCTCAGGAGGAAAGGAACTCAAATCATGAACGGACAAACACGTGCCAACATCAAGCCGGGCCTGGAAGTGGATATTGTGCTCAAGCAGGATCAGCGCACCGGTAAACTGACCCGCGGGGTGGTCAAGGATATTCTGACCAACTCGCCGAATCATCCGCACGGCATCAAAGTGCGCTTGGCGTCAGGACAGGTAGGACGGGTAAAACATATTATTGCGGCTTCCAACTGAAGCACGCGGCAAACAAACACATAATGAAAGGGGTACTGCATGATGAAACAGAACAAACTGGGAGCTTCCGATCTGGTCGTCGGTGAAATCGGGCTGGGCTGCATGTCGCTCGGCACGGATGAGAACAAGGCGATCACGCTGCTGCACGAAGCGCTGGATCTTGGCGTAACGCTGCTGGATACGGCTGATCTGTACGATGAAGGACGTAACGAGGAGATTGTCGGTAAAGCGATCAAAGGCCGCCGCAGCGAAGTCGTACTCGCCACCAAAGTGGGCAATCGTCGTATTCCTGGCAAAGAGGGCTGGGTATGGGATGCGTCCAAGGAATATATTTTACAGGCGGTCAAAGAGAGCCTGCGCCGGCTGCAAACCGATTATATCGATCTGTATCAGCTGCATGGCGGCACATTGGACGACAATATCGACGAAGTCATTGAAGCCTTTGAACAGCTGAAAAAAGAAGGATTGATCCGTCAGTACGGCATCTCCTCCATTCGACCAAATGTGATCCGCGAATATGTGAAACGTTCGCATCTGGTCAGCGTGATGAGCCAGTACAGCATCCTGGATCGCCGTCCGGAAGAAGAAGTACTGCCGCTTCTCGCCGAGAACGGTGTCAGCGCCATCGTGCGCGGTCCGGTAGCCAGCGGCGCATTGGCCCATGGCCGGGAGGACAAAGCACAAAAGGGCTATCTGGACATCGACGGCGGCGAGATTGTGAAGCTGCGCCGTCATCTGGAAGAACTGTGTGGCCCGGATCGCAGTCTGACCCAGCTGGCGATCCGCTATTCCCTTGCCCATTCGGCGGTGGGAGCCGTTATTCCGGGAGCCAGCTCGTCGGAGCAGCTGCGTCATAACGTGGGGGCCGCTTCGGCGCCGCTGCTGACCGAAAGTGAACTGAATGCGATCCGTGCGCTGCGCCCGGCCAATACGTATGCCCAGCATCGTTAAGCACGATATCAACATCTATTCAAAGCATCTCATGATGATCATGGGATGCTTTTTTTATGGATTCATAGTCGATATGTATATTGTGAGATACATAGGTGTTCATATTCACTTCATTTCTGGTTAATAAGAGGGCAGACTAGCTTGTTGAATGGAGGAGTCGGATAAGATGTGGAATGCACTCATGTGGGGAGCAATTGCCGGTTCGGCCGTGCTGCTGGGCGCGCTGGTAGCGATTTATTTTAAAATTCCCAAAAAGATTATCGGCTGGATCATGGCATTCGGTACCGGTACGCTGATCGGGGCAGCTTCGTTTGAACTGCTGGGTGATGCGATCGAGGACGGCGGACTGTTTGCTACGGCGATCGGCTTTCTGGTCGGTGCGGTAGTGTATACGGTATTCGATCTGTTCATCTCTTCCCGGGGTGGAGCCCACCGCAAGCGTTCGTATTACAACCGGGCAGAAGAGGGAGACGAACAGGACAGCAGCGGACAGAACTCTTCTTCCAAGGATAAAGGCAAATCCAAAGGCGGCAGCGGGCTCGGGATATTCGCCGGTACCGTGATGGATGCGATCCCCGAGTCGATTATGATCGGTGCCAGCCTGCTGACCGGTCAGGGGGTTAGCGCCGTACTGGTCGTGTCGATCTTTGTGAGTAATATTCCGGAGGGACTCTCCAGTACCGTAGGGATGCAGCAGAGCAATTTTTCCCGCAGTAAAATATGGGGCATGTGGATCGCCGTATTGATCGTATCATCGCTCGCTTCGATGCTCGGCTATCTGTTCCTGGAGACCCTGCCCAATGAGATCAAAGCAGGCATCGGCGCTTTTGCCGGCGGCGGAATTATCGCCATGCTGTGCTCAACGATGGCACCGGAAGCCTACGAGGAAGGCGGTCCCATGGTCGGCTTGATCGCTTCGCTGGGTCTGCTGGTTGCACTGATGCTGAGTATTTGAATTTTGCATAGGGCTATGAATAAAATGCATGGAGTAAATAAATCAGCTGATTTCCTGAGCATGGAGTTAGCTGATTTATTTCCATATAAAGAATAAATTTTGCCGAATCGAGAATTACATACACATGAAAAAGGGTTAAACTTATATATACTTGGTAAGTCGCACCCTCTATTATGATGTGAATATTTTGCTGATAAATATTCATGGTGAATTAGCGATCTGGAGTGATTTCATTTTTACATGCTGACAGTCTGCAAAGGCTGGTTAAGGCAGAACTTATCCAAGATGAAATAATGCATAAAATCTGCATATTCAGAGATATGGTTCTGGAACTGCAGCAACATGATACCTGGAATGTTGCTGCATTCAGACATCCATCTGCTTGGCGCGAGGTACTCGAACTGGCAGACGAAATCAGGGCAGAACTGGGAATGATCTGGATCCTGTCGGCGAAGCGGATCTGAAATTGGATGATTCCACGAAACAGGATGAAGTGATATCTACTTCATTCAATCAGGAACTGCAAAAAGGAGAGTCGTCATGAAAGGAACACTGTTTACCGAAAGACATGCCGGTCGTGAACTGCTGATTTATTTACCTCCTTCTTATGATCAAGCGGATTATCCGCTGCCTGTGGTGTATGTGCAGGACAGCGGGGATCTGTATGACCCGGTGCTCAATGCGAATCTGTACCATCTGGAGCTGCGCTTTGCCGCCGGTACACTGTCTGAATGTATCCTGGTCGGCATTATGCCGTATGACCGGATTCATGAATATACACCATGGTCGGCCCAGAAGCTGCAGCCAGGGCGACGATATGATCATTTTGGCGGCAGGGCCAGCCAGTATCTGTATATGATCGTACACGAGCTCAAGCCGTGGGTTGACCGCAATTTCTATACCGATCCGCGACCGGAGAGTACCGGCATCGTCGGCAAATCGCTCGGCGGTCTGGTAGCTCTGTTTGCGGCATATGTGTATCCCGAGGTATTCGGCCGCATCGGCGCGATGTCGGCTTCGCTCTGGTACGAAGGCTTTGTGGAATTCATGGAGGAGCGTCAGCTGAATCCCGATCTGCGCATATACATGGATATCGGCTCCCTGGAAGGTACCACCAATACCAACCGCCAGCGGCTGCTGCAATCGCTCACTGACGAAGCGGCTGCCATCCTGGCGCGCAGCGAGCTGCCTGAGGAACAGTGGCATTTCCGGCGCATCGAGGGCGAGGACCATAACGAAGAAGCTTTCTATAGGCGCTTTCCGGAGATGATGGAGTGGTTATATGCCCGCCATACGGTTCGGCTGCTGCAATAGAGACCTTGCCAAATTTAAGTAAAAAGCAGATAATAAGGACAGAGAATTCTTTAAATTAAGATAGCTGAAGGACAGCAGCAGTAACCTGTGCTGATCCGACAGATGAATACATCGATGGGAAGGAGCGATTCTCTAATGGAAAGAATAGAATCTGCAGAACAATACCAGCAGCTGATTGGTGAACAGGAATATACGGTGATCAAGTTTGATACCAATTGGTGCCCGGACTGCCGTACGCTGGACCGCTTTATGGGCGGCATTATCGAACAGAACGCAGATAAGCGTTTTTATGCCATGGATGCAGAGAAGTTCCAGGATCTGGCGGAGCAAAATGAAGTAAGAGGAATTCCAAGCCTGCTCGTATTCCGCAACGGTGAGAAAATCGCCCACCTGCACAGCAAATTTGCCAAAACGCCTGCACAGGTGTCCGAATATCTCGCAGAAGTCAAATAAGCAGCTGTACAACAGCCAGAAGCCCGGTACAGGATGATAATCCTGCCGGGCTTTTTTTGTAGTAATGTATATGTTAACCGTTTGAGGGATATAAAAATGTAGAGTAACATTATTACACTATTACATTATTATCTTTGCTTCGCGACCAGCTCTTTGCGTTTAAGAATAAGATGTTCCACACTGCGCAGATGCAGCAGCAGTTCGTCTGCATCTTCCTCACTCAGCTCACGGATATTCTCGACAAGTTTGCCGGCCATAGTGCTAAAGATTTTATCAAGTGCTCTTCCGCCTTTGCGGGTGATGGAGATGCTCACATAACGACGATCCTGATCGGAACGAGTGCGTTCGATCAGCTCTTCCTGTTCCAGCTTGTCACAAATCTGCGTTACGGCACTTGTCGTCAGGCCTGTTGCTTTGACGATATCCGTACCATACTGACTGCCATTATTCAGCAGGAAGTGAAGAATAAAGATCTCGGTTGTGTTAGATTTGAGTTGACGCATTAATGTGGGCAGTTCCATGATCCGCGGCATGCGGTCTACAAGCAGTAAATAACTTTTAAGAAGTTCACCAGACGTTTCCAATTGTTAAATCCTCCTCAATAATATAGGTAAAACTGTTAGTTAATTATCAGTATAATGAAAAGTGTGAAAAATGATTAACTATCAGAATTCCATTATGTAACATCAGGTTGTCTACAACAGAAATTGCAAAAATGCAGATAAGAAATGCAAGATTCTTAAAACTTCCTTAACAATATAGTAATTTGTTACCAGTATTACGTCAATGCAAATTCGACAGATTGAGACAAAAAACCGCTGTCATTGACGTAAATTTAAACTTTTTTTATAATTAAATATAAATATCGCCAATTTAGCTATCATTTTTTAAAATATTAAACTATGCAGCGTTTGCCGTATTGTCCGGCAGGCGAATTATATCAATTAAAAGGTGGCCCAATTCCATTGAACCATTCATCACTTCCCTTTGTTACCATGGACGAAATTGTACGTGAAGGTGAGCCGATTCTCCGTGAGGTGACTGAACCGGTGACACTCCCCTTATCCGAGGAGGACCGCACGACAGTCAGTCGCATGATGGAATTCCTGAAAAAATCCCAGGACGAAAAAGCGGCTGAGCAATATGGACTGCGGGCGGGCATAGGTCTTTCTGCCAATCAGATTGGCTGGAACAAACGCGTCTTTGTGGTCTATTTTACCGATGATCAGGACCGTCAGCTGGAGTATGTATTCTGTAATCCGAAGCTGGTCAGTCATTCGGCTGCGATGATCTATCTGGAGAGCGGTGAAGGGTGTCTGTCTGTAGATCGTCCGGTGGACGGTTATGTACCAAGGTATGAGAAAGTGACAGTGCACGCATATACGCCGGAGGGACAGCTTTTCAAACTCAAGCTGAAAGGCTTTGCAGCTATCGTCTTCCAGCATGAGTATGATCATCTGAACGGTGTAATGTTTTATGATCATATCAATAAGAAGGATCCGTTCCGTCTGCCTGATGTCGAATATATACGTCCGCTGTAATCTAAATAGTATATCGGACAATTATTCATTTTTTATAAATTTTTCTCATGATCAATTTCACACTTTTTTAAAACTTTGGAAATAGGACAGGGCAGCATACAGCAGTAACGGGGCTGCAGCAATTGACCCATAACATCCATTTCACTATAGTCCATGAGCATGAAATCAAAACCTGCTGCTGCCCATCCGAACAGAGCGACCCGGGAAGACCGTCGATGAAAGACGGTCTTTTTCGTCTGGTTGTGATATGATACATTATATTTCCGGAAAATTGTAAGCGTTTTAATATAGATACTGCATAATAATCCAGATCACGAATGCGGAAATGAGCAGTTCGGATTTGGGAGCCGGAAGTCAGCGGGTTACTACCAATCATGATCAAGCGGAGCGATGAGGAGATATGAAGAAAGCGAGAGGATCCATGCTGCAGCTGCTCATTGAGCGTATCAATGATATCAAAATTAAAAACAAACTCATTTTTGCGTATATTTTTGTCGTGGTGCTGCCGGTACTCTGCATTGGCGGATTTGTCGTCGATTATTTGCGGCAGGAAGCGCTCAACAATGCGATTGAACAGACGACTAACAATGTGGAGCGTATCAAAAACCAGATGACCACCATGCTGCGCATCCCCATTAACATCTCCAATGAACTGTTGTTTGACACCCGGCTCAGTCAGGTCGTCAATACACGCTATGAAAAGGTGTATGATCTGGTAGCAGCCTATCAGAACTATCAAGAATTCGATGAATACCTGCGCTTGTACTCCGAAATATCAGCCATACGCTTCTATACAAGCAACGAGACCATTCAGAACAACCTGGAATTTATGAAAATCAATTCGGATACCCGCAGCAGCGAATGGTATCAAAAAGCGATCAACAGCCGCAAAATCAACTGGTTCTACCGCAGTGACGACCAGATCAGTCCCATCAAAAAACTCAGTCTCGTGCGTGATATCAAATTTACCGATTACACGACAAGTGGGGTGCTCGTCATTGAGCTGAGTCAGTCCTATCTGAATTCACTGATCAGTGCCGAGCCGTTTGAGACGATGATTCTGGATGCGGACGGCAATATTGTGGCAGCCAAGGATATATCGCTGATCGGCAAGCGGTTGGATGATCCCATTATTGATATCGATATCGACCCTGCCGGCAAAGGCACCTATGAACGTGAAGTGAACGGCCAGCAGTCCAATATTGTCGTCGATGAACTGGTACCCGAGAGCAGCGCCAATGGACTTAAAATTGTCTCGGTCTTCTCCAATAATACGATCGTCCGGGATTCCAATATGATCATTCTGATCGGAACCGGTGTGCTCGTGCTGATCCTGCTGAGCGGGCTGCTGTTCCTGCGGCTGATCTCACTGCTGATTACCCAGCGTCTGTCGGGACTCAGCCGTCAGATGAACAAGGTGGGAACCGGGGATCTGACCGTCACCTCGCGCATCTCCGGGATGGATGAGATTGGTCAGCTGTCGCGTAAATTCAACGATATGGTCGCCAGCATCCGCCAGCTGATGGATCAGGTATACGAGACCAATGAACGCAATACACGGCTGGAGATCAGCCAGCGGGAGATTAATTTTAAAATGCTGGCGAGCCAGATCAATCCGCACTTTCTATTCAATGCACTGGAATCGATCCGGATGAAAGCCTATATGAACGGAGAAAAGGAAATTGCCTATATCGTCCGGCTGCTCGGCAAGCTGATCCGCAACAATCTGGAGATCGGCAGCAAACAGACGACCATTGAGGGCGAAATGGAGTTGATCCGTTCCTATCTGGAAATCCAGAAATTCCGGTTCGGGGAACGACTGAATTATGAGCTGCTTCTGGACCCTCAGACATGCCGCACACCGATTCCGCCGCTGATCATCCAGCCGCTCGTCGAGAATGCGATCATCCACGGCATGGAAAGCAAGGAAGGCGGCGGGCTGATCATTATTCGTACGCTGCAGATTGACCATGAAGTGATGGTGGATGTTATCGATAACGGAACAGGCATGACCGAGAGCAGACTCGAGCAGGTGCGCCGTTCCCTGTACAGTGAAGAAGAAGGTGAACGGATCGGTCTGCGCAATGTGCATCAGCGGCTCACCCTTTCCTACGGCAGCGCGTACGGACTTCATATCTCCAGTACGCCGCATGTGGGCACACAGATTTCCTTTAAAATTCCGGCCGGATAATGACAGCAGCCCGGTTATGCCGGATACATGCAAAAGCAGCATCCTATCATCGATCAGGCAGATGCTATACCATTCTTGGCAGAGGGAGGTTCATTATGTTTAAAGTAATGATTGTCGATGACGAACCGGCAATACGTGAAGGATTGAAAACCATTGTGGACTGGGATGCAATCGGATTTGAGGTGGCAGAGACGGCGGCCAATGGCCGGGAAGCACTGCAGAAATATGAGCGTATCCGTCCCGATCTGATGATTATGGATATCCGTATGCCCGGTATGAGTGGACTGGAAGTGATCGAGCAGCTGCGTCAGGACAAGCTGCGCCAGGCTCATGTGCTGATTCTGAGCGGATATGCGGATTTTGAATATGCCCGCCGGGCGCTCGGTTATGGGGTGGATGGATACCTGCTCAAGCCGGTGGATGAGCAGGAGATGGAGGAAGAGCTGCGCCGGGTGTATCGTACGCTGGAACAGGAGCGCCGGGTCAATGTGCGCCGGTCGGAGCCTGTACCTGTGCATGAGATGGTAGAGCAGATGCTGCTGAGCAGCTCCGGCAAAGAGCAACACAAAGCCGAGACCGAGCTGCAGCTGGACTGGGATCGGTATCAGGTCATTTTGCTGGAACTGCGTGAAGGGCCCGGCAAACCGTCCGAAGGATTGGCAAGGCAATTCCGCCGGCTGTCCGATTGGTGGACGGATGATCCCCAAAATATCGTCTTTCGTGCCGGCAGCTATCTGGGCATACTGACCGGACGCGAAGCGGACAGGGATAGTCTGCTGCAGCTGCGCCAGCGGCTGTTGGCGCAGGAACCGGAAGGCTATCAGGTGTATCTGGCTGCCGGTGAGGCGGTCGAGGACAAGAGTCTCATTCATGACAGTTATGAGCAGGCCGAGTCGCTGATGACCCGGCGTTTCTGGGCGGGAGAATCGGGTATTCTGCAGATAGAGCCTGCACCGGTGGAGCCTAAAGGTGAAGTAACCGTGCCGCTGGCCGGCGAGTGGGCGGATCGGCTCTATTATGCCGTCGATATCCGCAGCCTGAACGCAGTGGAGCGAGTCATGCAGGAGCTGATCACCGCCTGCCGGAGTACGAGCCTGTCTGAGCGGGATACGAAGAGTCTGTGCTCGCATGTATTATCGCTGGCACTCAGCCGCCTTCCAGGCAGCATCGCCGGCTCCGGTCCGGCAGTGCAGAAGTGTCTGTCGCTTATTCCGGAACTGTATGCCATGTCGACGGCCGGGCAGATCATCCGGCTGGTGCTGCAGCAGATCGGTGAACTGCTGGAATCGATGGATGGCGGAAGTCATGAATCGGTGATGAAGCAGATGACCGATTTTATCCGGCGCCACTACAGTGACAATCTCAAGCTGGAGATGCTGGCGGAGATATTCAACTACAACAGCGCCTATCTCGGCAAAATGTTCAAGACATATACCGGGGAATCGTTCAATCATTTCCTCGATCAGGTTCGGCTGGACAATGCCAAGGAGATGCTGGCCCAGGGCATGAAGGTACACAAGGTCGCGGCCCAGGTGGGGTATGCGAATGTGGATTATTTTCACAGCAAATTCAAAAAGTATACCGGTATCTCGCCTTCCGCTTATCGGGAGCAGATGGGGCAGGGTTGAAGCAGGAGCATAGGGCTCCTGCTTTTTTTATAGCACAGGGTATAGGTAGCTCTTAATCTATGCGGTCAAAGCAGTGGAGAAGAAGATCGGAAAGGTGCAGCTCAGGGAGGGAAAACCTCAAATTTTAGTGATAAAGGCCACGGAATTACCGATGACTAATTTTTATATGAATTTATGTGCAATTTGTAAGGTATTAACAGTAAGCGCTTTCTTTTATAATCGGTATGTATCCCACACAGACGCGGTATCAAGTAATAAGGTCAGTATCCGCGCAGGATCAGGACCGATTATAGGAAGGCGGATGAGTTATGGAGTCAACAACCAAACAGGCTTCTTCCCGGAAAAGGGATCGGGCTGCCAGTCTGAATTCCCGTAAAACGGGAGGCTTCTGGAAGTTATTTAAACAGCAGCGTTATTTGTACCTCATGTCGGTGCCTTTTGTAATCTGGGCGTTCATATTCAGCTATGTACCACTCTGGGGATGGCTGATGGCCTTTCAGGAATACAAGCCTAACCGATCCTTTTTTGATCAGAAATGGGTAGGGTTCGATCAGTTTATTACCCTGTTCCAGGACCAGCAGTTTTACCTGGCTCTGCGTAATACACTGGCCATGAGTTTTCTCGGTCTGATTTTCGGATTTATCTTTCCGGTCGTTTTTGCCATCCTGCTCAATGAAGTCAGAGGCATGGTGTTCAAAAGAACTGTACAGACTGTCTCCTATCTGCCTCACTTTGTCTCATGGGTCGTTGTCGCAGGTATCGTAACCAAGGCGCTTTCCACAGACGGCGGGGTGGTCAACGAACTGCTCATGTCGCTTCATATTATAAACCAGCCGATTCAGTTTATGGCTCAGGGCCAGTGGTTCTGGGGAATTGTAACCGCTTCCGATGTGTGGAAGGAAATGGGCTGGAGCACCATTATTTATCTGGCAGCCATCACAGGTATTGACCAGGAACAGTACGAGGCTTCCCGTGTAGATGGAGCCGGACGCTTCCGTCAGATGTGGCATATCACACTGCCGGGTATGCGTACCACGATCATCGTACTGTTAATTATGTCTATCGGTCATCTGGTGAGTATCGGTTTTGAGAAGCAGTTCCTGCTCGGTAATAACCTCGTAACGGATTATTCACAGGTACTTGATCTGTACGCACTGAAATACGGTCTGGAAATGAACCGCTATTCCTACGGTACAGCGATCAGTATATTCAACTCGGTCATCAGTATTATCCTGCTGTTCACAGCGAACGGAATCTTCAAGAGAACGACCAAAGAAAGTATCATGTAACGCTGGAATGGTATGGAATACGTTACCCTATGCTGGAGCCAACTGTATAATCTGAAGGAGGAGAATGGCAATGGCTGCAAATAAAGCTTTTAACGCCACTCGCGGCGATAAAATATTTGATGTATGTAATACGATTATCATGTGTCTCGTACTGATCGTCACCCTGTACCCTTTCCTGAACGTGCTCGCGATATCCCTGAACGAGTCTTCCGATACCGTAAGAGGCGGCATTCACCTGATTCCACGGGCATTCACACTGGAAAATTATTCGGTCATCTTCCAGTACCAGGGGCTGCTGCAGGGTGCGCAGATCTCGGTACTGCGGACAATTGTCGGTACGATTCTCGGTCTGATCAGCGCCTCGATGCTGGCGTTTACCCTCAGCCGGGTGGACTTTCAGGCACGTAAATTCATCTCCACGTTCCTCGCACTGACGATGTATGTAACGGCCGGTCTGGTACCGACGTTCCTGCTGATTCGTGACCTGGGTATGATCAACTCCTTCTGGGTGTATGTACTGCCAGGTGTGGTAAGTGCATTTAACGTATTTATTATCCGTTCCTTTATCGATGGACTGCCATATGCACTGCAGGAATCGGCCAAACTCGACGGAGCCAATGACTTTACCATTTATCTGAAAGTCATTCTGCCGCTGTGTAAGCCGGTACTCGCCACGATCGCCTTGTTCCTCGCGGTCGGTCAGTGGAATGCCTGGTTCGATACGTATCTGTATAATGCCAGCGCACCGCAGTGGACCACACTGCAGTATGAATTGATGAAAGTTCTGCAGCAGAGCACCCAGCAGAGCGGAGCGGTCAATGCCAACGATATGGCCAGACAGATGGCGAGTATCTCCCCGGAATCGATCCGGATGGCGATCACCATCGTCGTTACCGTGCCGATCCTGGTCGTGTATCCGTTCCTGCAAAAGTACTTTGTGAGCGGTATGACTCTTGGTGCGGTCAAAGCATAATGCGCCCTTTGCACATATGATCCAGGCTACCGGGCGGCATCCCGCCGTCTTAGCATAAATGGTCTGCCACAGCATCTCTGGATATTTCGCTGGTCCAGAATCGGTGGAATATCCAGAGATGGTGGGCAAGCCGGGTTGGCCATGTTATGTCATGTTCATTTCATGCAGTATCCATTTCATAAAGGGGGCTAAATGAATGCCTAGCAAATTATTCCGATATGCACTGGCTCCACTGGTCGTACTGTCGCTCGCTACTGCGACTGCCTGCGGCAGCACAGATCCGACCGAGCAGGAGACATCCGATCCGTCTACACCGATCACGATTTCCTTCTTCGGTTCCGATGCCAATCCGACATGGAACAATATGAAGGATGATGTAGGACAGGCGATCACCAAAGCAACGAATGTAACGATCAATGCCGAGTATGATGTCAGCGGTGGCGGCACACAGAAAATCGCCCTGATGACGGCATCCGGTGAATACCCGGACATGATTTTCCCGAAAGGCTCGATTACCAAGCTGGTCGAAGCCGGAGCACTGATTGACCTGACGGATCTGATCGATAAATACGGTCCAAATATTAAAAAAGTATATGGCGACGATCTGTCCCGTCTGAAATACAGCAAAGAAGATCCTTCCATTTATGTGATTCCAACCAACGCGGGTGTTGGCCAGACAACCTTTGACGCAGGCGGCGGATTTGAAGTGCAAAATGCCGTCATGAAGGAACTGGGCTACCCGGAGATCAAAACCGTTAAAGACTTTGAAAACGTTCTCAAAGAATATAAAGAGAAGCATCCGACCATTAACGGTCAGCCTACCATTCCATTGTCGTTGAATGCCGACGACTGGAAAATTATGATTACGGTTACAAACCCGGCCTTTACTGCAACAGGAGCACCGGATGATGGTGAATTCTATATCGACCCGGAGACGTATGAAGCGCAATTGCACTACAAACGCCCGGAAGAGAAAGAATACTTCCGCTGGCTGAACCATATGTATAATGAAAAGCTGCTGGATCCGGAGACATTTACCCAGAAGAGTGACCAGTATATGTCCAAAATTGCCAGCGGCCGCGTCCTCGGTCTGATCGACCAAGAGTGGAATTACCAGCAGGCCGAGAACTCGCTGAAAACATCCGGTATGGCAGAGCGCACGTACGGTCACTATCCGGTACAGCTGGATGAATCCACCAAAGACCGTTCGTTCCAGGATATCGGCGCACCGGTCGGCTATGGTATCGGTATTACCACATCTGCCAAAGATCCGATCCGTATTGTCAAATTCCTCGACTGGATGGCATCTGACGAAGCCCAGGTGCTGAACAACTGGGGTGTGGAAGGCAAGCAGTATGAAGTCAAAGACGGCAAACGCGTAGTCCCGGCTGCCGTGCAGGAGCGCAAAGTCAATGACAACACCAACTTTACCAAAGAATCCGGCATCGGCATGTACAACTTCTCCGTTCGTTACGGTGATGGTGTCAAAGATCCGGGCGGCAACTACTACACTACCAACTTCCCTGAGCAGATTGTAGCGGGTTACACGCAGCCTGAGAAGGATACGCTCAAAGCCTATGGCGCAACGACCTGGAAAGACCTGTTCCCGCAAAAAGAAGAATTCCCGGTTAAACCATGGGGTGCAGCGTACAACCTGCCGGCTCCTGATGACCCAAGCTACACGGTAAATTTCCAGAAATCACAGGATATCGTCCGCAAACGGATTCCGGAAGCGATCCTCGCCAGTCCGGACAAGTTTGATACCGTCTATGATCAGATGCTCACCGAACTGAACACGGATGAGATGAAAAAGATGGAAGCGGAATATACCCAGATGATCAAGGATACCGTAGAACTATGGGGCGATAAAACGACTACAGCCGCTGCAAAGTAAAATAGCAGGTCATACAGTAAAGCGATATACCGGAGCAGGACGTACAAATGTAATAACGCTGCTCCGGTATATTGAATACAATGGGGACTCCGGTTGCTGGAGTCCCTTTTATATGAAATATACTATATTTTATAACTGTCCGGCAGGAAGGGACAACAGCAGTGGAATACATGAATGCAAGTAATGAATGACCAAAATGAGCATGATAACAAAGGAGAGTAATTTACGATGTCTGGCAAATGGCTTAAACGTACGCTGATCCCACTGACGGTTCTCTCATTGGCAGCAGTGACTGCCTGTGGCGGAAGCAGTGATCCGACCCAAATGGAAACTTCCGACGCATCCCAGCCGATTACCATTTCATTTTTTGGTTCAGATCCGAGTCCTACCTGGAACAATATGAAGGATGATGTAGGACAGGCGATCACCAAAGCAACCAATGTCACGATTAACGCCGAATATGATGTCAGCGGCGGCGGCTCACAGAAAATATCCCTGATGACGGCATCCGGCGAATACCCGGACACGATTTTCCCAAAAGGCTCAATCACCAAGCTGGTGGATGCCGGCGCACTGATTGACCTGACGGACCTGATTGATCAATACGGTCCCAATATTAAAAAAGTATATGGCGACGATCTGTCCCGCTTGCAGTACAGCAAGGAAGATCCGTCGATCTATGTGATTCCGACCAACGCGGGTGTAGGCCAGACTTCCTTTGATGCAGGCGGCGGATTTGAAGTGCAAAATGCCGTCATGAAGGAACTGGGCTACCCGGAAATCAAAACGGTCAAGGACTTTGAAAATGTGCTGAAAGAGTACAAAGAAAAGCATCCTACCATTAACGGTCAGCCTACCATTCCGCTGTCACTAAATGCGGATGACTGGAAGATCATGATTACTGTTACCGATCCATCCGTATCAGCCACCGGCGGAGAAGCAGACGGAGAATTCTACATCAATCCGCAAACCTATGAAGCACAACTGCACTACAAACGCCCGGAAGGCAAGGAATACTTCCGCTGGCTCAACCATATGTATAATGAAGGATTGCTGGATCCCGAGACATTTACCCAGAAAAATGATCAGTATCTGTCCAAAATCGCCAGCGGACGTGTCCTCGGTCTGATTGACCAGGAGTGGGATTACCAGCAGGCCGAGAACTCGCTGAAAACATCCGGCATGGCGGAGCGCACCTACGGCCACTATCCGGTACAGCTGGATGAGAAGACCAAAGACCATGCTTTCCAGGATATCGGTCCTCCGGTAGGTTACGGTATCGGCATTACCACTTCGGCCAAAGATCCGATCCGTATCATCAAATTCCTCGACTGGATGGCATCCGACGAAGCCCAGGTGCTGAACAACTGGGGCGTGGAAGGCAAGCATTATGAAATGAAAGGGGACAAACGCGTTATTCCCCAGGAAATACAGGAGCGTCGTGTGAACGATAATACCAACTTTACCAGAGAATCCGGGATTGGCATGTACAACTTCTCGGTTCGTTATGGCGATGGTGTCAAAGACCCGAGCGGTAACTATTACACCACCAACTTCCCTGAGCAGATCATCGCAGGCTACACACAGCCGGAGAAGGATGCGCTTAAAGCGTATGGTGCAACAACATGGAAAGATCTGTTCCCGGCCAAAGAAGAGTTCCCGGTTAAACCATGGGGAGCAGCGTACAATCTGCCGGCTCCGGATGACCCGAACTATACGGTCAACTTCCAGAAATCCCAGGATATCGTCCGCAAGCGTATCCCGGAAGCAATCCTGTCCAGTCCGCAAGAGTTTGATAAAGTGTATGATCAGATGATCGCCGAACTGAGTACAGATGCGATCAAGCAGATGGAAGCCGAATATTCCCAAATGATCAAAGACACGGTGGAATTATGGAGCCAGCCCGTGGCTGCAAAGTAAACTGCCGCCATTGTACCCATCAGAGGGGCTCCTGTTCAGGGAGTTCCTCTTTTTAATATGTAGGAAATCGTCAGAGCTGAACTGTACAGACAGATGGTCTGCATGGCTGATGAGCAAGCCTGTTGAGCAGTGCTGTATCTCTGAATGTGAATCAAATGAGTATGAAAAGTATGGAAGGAGTGGTGGCATGAAGCAGAGAGGATATTGTTCTCCTTATTCCCTGTGGTATGACCAACCGGCAGCAGTATGGGAAGAAGCACTGCCGATCGGCAATGGCAGGCTTGGCGGGATGGTATTTGGCGGATTCGACAAGGATGTGATCCAGCTGAATGAAGATACATTATGGTCGGGCAGGCCGCAACAGGATATACCGGCTGTCGACCCGGCTGAGCTGGATCATGTGCGGCAGCTGATTTTTGACGGTCAGCTGGATGAGGCACAGGAGATAATCAACACGCGGATGCTCGGCAAGGATGTAGAGGCATATCAGCCGCTGGGTGATCTGGAGATCGAATATGTGCATGAACAGCAGGAGCCGCTCGGTTATTATCGTGAACTGGATATACGCAATGCGATAGCACGTACCTGCTGGACAGAGGATGGACGAACGATGCAGCGGGAAGTGCTGGTCAGTCGTCCGCATCAGATGCTCGCCTACCGGATGAGCAGCAGTGACGGCACACCGTTCAGCGCAGCTGTTCGTCTGCATAGCGTACAGCCTCATCAGCTGGATAGCCGGCAGCAGGAGTTGCAAATGCATGGTTATGTGTATCCGGATATGCAGTGGTATCGTGACCGACAGGAGCCGTACCGGTATGATGCGGAGGAAGAGCATGGTATTCATTTCCGGGTGCATGCACGATTACATACTGCGGGTGGTCATGTGCATCACCGCGATGGACAGCTGCATATCGAGAACACGACCGAGCTGATCGTTCTGCTGGCAACGGTCACGGACTTTGACGGCTATGAGCGTCTGCCAGGAAGCGCAGGACGTCGACTGGATGAGGAATGTACGGCCAGGCTGGATGAAGCAGCAGCGCTGGGGTGGACCACCCTCGTGGAAGCACATCAGCAGGATCATCACCATTTGTTCGACCGGGTAGGATTGGAACTGTACAGCGATGACGCGGAACCTGTAGACGCAGAGCAGAATACAGCAGTCCATTTGCTACAGCTGCCTACGGACCAGCGGTTGGAGCAGTACCGGCAGGGAGGGACCGATACCGGGTTGGAAGCATTGTATTTCCATTATGGACGCTATCTGCTCATCGCCTGCTCGCGTCCGGGAGATCAGGCGGCCAATCTGCAAGGCATCTGGAATCCGCATGTGCAGCCGCCGTGGAACAGCGATTATACGACCAATATCAATGTACAGATGAATTACTGGCCAGCCGAAGTCTGCGGACTCGGTGAATGTCATGGGCCGCTGCTCGATCTGGTAGAGGAGCTGAGTCATACCGGACGAGAGGTTGCCGGCACGCGCTATGGCGCCAGGGGGTGGACGGCTCATCATAATACCGATCTGTGGAGATCCGCCCTGCCGACAGGCGGCGATGCCAGCTGGGCCTTCTGGCCGCTCGGTGGTGTCTGGCTGTGTGCGCATCTGTGGGAGCATTATGCCTTTTCCGAAGATCGGGAGTTCCTGCGTCAGACCGGCTATCCGGTCATGCGTGAAGCGGCCCGGTTTGCACTGGACTGGCTGGTGGAAGACCCGCACGGTTATCTGGTCACTGTACCCTCGACCTCACCTGAAAATAAATTCCGGACCGCTTCCGGTCAACCATGCAGTACATCCGCAGCGTCCACGATGGATATGACGCTGATCCGGGAACTGTTCACTCATTGTATGGAAGCGGCCGCTGTACTGGAAACGGATAAAGAGCTGGTGGTAGAGCTGCAGCAAGCTGTGGACAGACTGTATCCTTTTCATATTGGACAGCATGGACAGCTGCAGGAATGGTATGAGGACTATGAGGAGCATGAACCGGGGCACCGGCATGTGTCCCATCTGTACGGGCTGTATCCGGGACGGGAGATCAACCGCTATGAGACTCCCGAGCTGGTCGAAGCCGCCCGTGTCTCACTGGAGCGGCGCATTACCCACGGAGGCGGTCATACCGGCTGGAGCTGCGCCTGGCTGATCAATCTGTATGCCCGGCTGCTGGATGGAGAGCAAGCTTATCATTTTGTGCATACCCTGCTGGCACGCTCCACCTATCCCAACCTGTTTGACGCGCATCCGCCCTTCCAGATCGACGGCAACTTCGGCGGAACAGCCGGAATGGCAGAGATGCTGCTGCAAAGCCATCTGAACGAAATCCACCTCCTGCCCGCCCTGCCCGAAGCCTGGTCTAGCGGCCAGGTCACCGGCCTGCGCGCCCGAGGCGGCTTCACCATCGATCTGAGCTGGCAGCACGGCAAATTGACCACCGCCACCATCCTGTCCGATCGTGACCATACATGCAGCCTGCTGTCCCCGGTACCATTAATCCTGACAGAGACCATCTCTGCAGCATCCATCGGAGCAGGAAGCGTGCCGGCCAATGAAAAAGCAGCTTCCCCGGTGCTCACTGTTACCAATAGCAACGGGCAACACCGACTAAACCTATCCCTGCAAGCGGGCCAATGCTATATCTTACAGGCCTCCGAGCTGTAACTGCAGTCCACAGCCTGAAGATGCATATCGTATTTCCACTATATGTATATAAATGGCAGACACGTAAACTTGATAAGTCTGTAAGCCTGTAAAATTGCCACCCTACAACTGGGTATCCAGTATGCACAGAACCACCAATGATGACCCAGCAGGGAACGCAAGAAAGGAAATAAGAGCAACGGACGACCTTTAAGCGTTTGGCAATTGAAACGCGGGGTTCAATGAGAAGTGATTTTTGCGCAGCAAAATATCTTACTGCTTTAAGCGTTTGGCAATTGAAACGCGGGGTTCAATGAGAAGTGATTTTTGCGCAGCAAAATATCTTACTGCTTTAAGCGTTTGGCAATTGAAACGCGGGGTTCAATGAGAAGTGACTTTTGCGCAGCAAAATATCTTACTGCTCTGAAGTGGATGCTGCCCCCACCATCCCACCTTGCGCATATTCGTCACTCAAAAATCCTTGAATTTGCGCACCATGAAACATAAGTTACATCCTTTTACAGGGCTCACCGCTAAACTATAATGTAAACGCATACGAATGGATCGATCCCGGCCGTATGAACGCCGGATACACAAATGAAGCCTTTTCAACCAACCACTATACAGGAGGCAACCAATCATGACCATTTTCCAATTTCCCAAAGACTTTATGTGGGGTACCGCTACAGCCGCTTACCAGATCGAGGGCGCTTATCAGGAAGGCGGACGCGGTCTGTCGATCTGGGATACGTTTGCCCATACACCGGGCAAAGTATTTGATGGACATAACGGCAATATTGCCTGTGACAGCTATCATCGCTATGAAGAAGATATCCTGCTGATGAAAGAGCTGGGTATCCAGACATACCGCTTCTCGGTAGCCTGGTCACGGATCATTCCAGATGGAGACGGTGAGATCAATCAGGAAGGCATTGATTTTTATCACCGGTTTGTCGATTGTCTGCTGGATGCGGGCATTGAGCCATTCTGTACGCTGTACCACTGGGATCTTCCGCAGGCACTGCAGGATGTGGGCGGCTGGGAAAATCGGCGTACAATCGATGCTTTTGTCAAATATGCCGAAGTCATGTTCCGCGAATTTTCCGGTAAAATTAAGTTCTGGCTCACTTTCAATGAACCGTGGTGCATTGCATTCCTGTCCAACCTGGAGGGCAAGCATGCACCGGGCAACCAGGATCTGCAGATTGCCCTAAATGTGGGTCACCATCTGCTGGTCGCACACGGTCACTCGGTCAAAATGTTCCGTGATATGCAGCTGGAAGGCCAGATTGGTATTGCACCGAACGTTGCCTGGGCGGTTCCGTACAGCAAAAGCCCCGAAGACCGCGCGGCCTGCAACCGAAATATTGAAGTGTATGCAGACTGGTTCCTCGATCCGATCTACAAAGGCAGCTACCCGGACTCCCTGTATGAGTGGTTCCTGCAGGCAGGCGCCAAGCCGCCGATACAGGACGGAGACATGGAGATCATTGCCCAGCCGATCGATCTGCTTGGCATTAACTACTATCATCCTTCGGTAAATCGCTATCATCCGGAAGCGGGTTATTTGCAGAGTGAAGAGGTGGATATGGGACTGTTCAAGACCGATATCGGCTGGCCGATCGATGCGACAGGTCTGTATGATGTACTGCATTATTTGCAAAAGTACGGCAATGTCGATATCTACATTACCGAAAATGGCGCCTGTGTCAACGACGGTCCGGTAGACGGGGCAGTCAATGATACGCTGCGCGTCCAGTATTTGCAGCAGCATATCGCCCAGGTGCACCGGATAATCAATGATGGCATTGCGCTCAAAGGCTATATGGCCTGGTCACTCATGGATAACTTTGAGTGGGCAGAAGGCTACCGGATGCGCTTCGGACTGATCCATGTCGATTTCCGCACCCTGGAGCGCACGCCCAAAGAAAGCTACTATTGGTACCAGAATGTCGTCCGCAACAACTGGATGGAGACGCGCTGATCGTATCCATACCATTTAGATTTTTTAATAGAAGTTATTCATTATGGAGACAATTCATTTTGTCCCGTATAAAAGCCAGCGTTCTGCTGATCGGGCCATCTGCTCGGTTCTGGAACGCTGGCTTTTCCTTTTGGTTGCAAAGGCGGTGGCCATCCCAGTAAGCATGAGAGTCATTTGCGCCGGATTGGCTGACCATCTGTACCTCTGCCGTAATAACTCCCTGATGCGGCTGGATTATTAATTATTTTAAAGGAAAAGAAGCCGAAGCGAATCAAACCCATGCTTTTGTGGTAATAAGCTCTATATCATGCTAACGTCACCCGAACGATACCATCAATAATTCAACCGGTAGACGAATCAGAATCACAATCATGAAAGGGGAGTGGAACATATGGCTACCAAGACCAAAGGGCATTCCAATTCGCCCCGTAATCATTCACCAAGACATAATACTTACGCGATGAGCAGAGCACTGACAATCGTATCATGGGTGATTTGCGCAGTAGGTGTCTTCCTGATTATTTTCAATCTCCAACCGTTCAATGACAACAATATGGGATTGATGGGCGGAATCGGCTGTCTCGTGGCAGCAACTTTTATTTACTTCATTGGTAAATCCTTCGGCTCCATGCAGGCACGCAGCGATGAAGGCAAAGAAGGAATCAAGGAAGATTAACGGTGCGGCTTACAATTAAATAGTGGCTCCTTTGAGAATTTGTTCTTGAAGGGGCTTTTTTACGGAGTAAAAATATGTTAATCTTTAAATAATGTGAAAACATTCACTTCCGTTTGCTAATAAATTGACAGATTTGTTAACAAGCTAAAAAAAACCGAAATTTACACCTTCTATGGATACGCAAAAAGCACACTTAGTGTTAACATAGAAATGTGTGGTTTCAATATTATGAACGTCATAAGCGTTATGTGAGAAAGGGGATCAAGATGAGCAAAAAACCAGGTTCGCGCCTTATGAAATGGGTTGTTCTGATTGTGACCGTTCTGTCACTGGCCCTGACGGTTTGGGCGTTGTTTGCCGGTACAGGCAACTATTTCGTTCTTAACCCGAAAGGACCTATTGCAGAAGGACAGCGGGACTTAATCGTCATTTCTACGATTCTGACGGCAATCGTTATCGTGCCGACGACAATAATTGCTTTTATTATTGTATGGAGGTATCGTGACAAGCCAGGCAGAAAGGCCAAGTACGATCCGGATTTCAGCCACAACAATTTGCTTGAAACCATCTGGTGGGGCATTCCGATCGTCGTTATCTTTATTCTGGCTGTCGTAACGGTTCGTTACACGTATGCTCTGGAGCCTTCCGTGGCACTTAAGTCCGAGAAGGAACCAGTTACGATCCAGGTCGTTTCTCTGGATTGGAAATGGGTGTTCTTTAACCCGGAAGAAAATATTGCCACTGTAAACTCCGTGACAATTCCGGAAGACACACCTATTCGTTTTGAACTGACGTCCGACGCGCCGATGAACTCCTTCTGGGTACCGCAGCTGGCCGGCCAGATTTACACGATGTCCGGTATGGCGATGACCCTGTACATGCAGGCCGATCATCCGGGAACCTATTTCGGTTCAGGAGCGAACTTTAGCGGTGAGCACTTTGCCGATATGAGATTTGATGTGAACGCTGTGTCCGATGCGGATTATCGTGCATGGGTGGACAAAATCAAATCGGAATCCAAACCAATGACGATGGAAACTTACCAGTCACTGGCTATTCCAGGAACAGCGGACAAGCAGTCATTCTCCTCTTTCCCGGACAATTTGTTCCAACAACTCGTAACCAAATATCTGCCTGGCGGTCTGGCTGACAACAGCAACCGCGCGACTCACACGACTCCTCAGACGGAAATCAATGAGAAGGAAAGTGAACAGGGTCAAAGCGATATGGGTACGGATACCAAATCCAACAATGAGCATGACGGACTGGGTACAGACACTCAGGAAGGCTCAAGCAACTAGGTTCGATCAGGTTCCGCTGCTGATATGCTGTTGATTGTGAAGCAGTGTACCGGTAAGCGGAACGCATAAAGACAGTGAAAGGAGCTCCCCGATGCTCGAGAATATTAAACAGTTTGCATCAGAATTTTTTGTCACCGGTGACCCGCTGATTTACGGTGCAGACGTATCCATCGCATTGGTGACGATTGCGATCGTTGCGGGACTAACCTATTTCAAGAAATGGAAATGGTTATGGCGTAACTGGTTGACAACCGTCGATCATAAAAAAATCGGTATCATGTACATCCTCGCTGCGATCATCATGATGTTCCGCGGCGGTGTGGATGCTCTCATGATGCGGACACAGCTGGCTATTCCGAATTTTGAATTTTTGCATCCCGAACATTATAACCAGGTATTTACTACGCACGGCGTAGTTATGATCCTCTTTATGGCAATGCCATTTATGTTCGGTTTGTTTAACGTCGTTGTACCTCTTCAGATTGGTGCGCGCGACGTCGCATTCCCATTCCTGAACTCACTCAGCTTCTGGCTGTTCTTCCTGGGTGCGATGCTGTTTAACCTGTCGTTCGTAATCGGTGGTTCACCGGATGCGGGCTGGCTGAGTTATCCGCCGCTCTCGGAACTTCAATTTAATCCAGGGCCTGGACAGAACTTCTATATCTGGGGTATTCAGATCTCCGGTATCGGTTCCCTGGCAACAGGTATCAACTTCCTGGTAACGATCATCAAAATGCGTGCACCAGGCATGACAATGATGAAAATGCCGATGTTCACATGGTCGGTATTTGCAACTTGTGTAATCATTATTTTTGCATTCCCAATTTTGACTGTTACACTGGCATTGCTGTTCCTTGACCGCTTTGGAGGAGGACACTTCTTCACGCTCGATGGCGGCGGTAACCCGATGATGTATATCAACTTGATCTGGATGTGGGGTCACCCTGAGGTATACATTGTTATTTTGCCGGCGTTCGGTATTTTCTCCGAGATCGTCAGCGTATTCTCCCGTAAAAAACTGTTCGGTTACACATCCATGGTCTTCGCCATGATGATCATCGCCTTCGTATCCTTCTTCACCTGGGCTCACCATTTCTTCACAATGGGTTCCGGTGCAGACGTCAACGCATTCTTTGCGATTTCGACGATGCTGATTGCGATTCCGACAGGGGTTAAAATCTTTAACTGGCTGTTTACGATGTATCGTGGTCGAATTCGCTTCGATCTGCCGATGCTGTGGACGGTTGCCTTTATCCCGGCCTTTATCGTCGGTGGTATGACAGGGGTTCTGCTGGCCGTTGCGCCTGCTGACTTCCAGTATCACAACAGTTACTTCCTGATTGCCCACTTCCACCAGGTTCTGATCGGTGGTGTCGTGTTTGGTTACTTCGCCGGTATGTACTACTGGTGGCCAAAAATGTTCGGCTTCAAGCTGAACGAGACATTGGGCAGATGGTCCTTCTGGTTCTGGAACATCGGTTTCTACGTATGTTTCATGCCGCAATATCTGCTTGGTCTGATGGGTATGACTCGTCGTGTAAGTACGTTCGACTGGGATACCGGCTGGGGACCGCTTAACGTGGTATCCACTGTTGGTGCATACCTGATGGGTATTGCATTTATCTTCCAGGCGATCCAGATTGCTTACAGCTTCAAGTATCGCGAGAAAGATACAACAGGCGATATCTGGGATGCTCATACGCTGGAATGGACGATTCCATCCCCGGCACCAGAGTACAACTTTGCAATTACACCGGTTGTGGACAGCAGAGATCCACTCTGGGTTGAAAAGCAGCGTCGTGCTGCCGGCAAGCTTCCTAAGAAAGATGCGAAGCCGAAATACGAACCAATTCACATGCCTAGTAATTCGGGTATACCGATTGTATTTTCTACGTTCTTCTTCATTGCTGGTTTTGGATTCACCTTCCATTGGGTATGGATGGCCGTTCTCGGCCTTGCAGGCGTACTAGCATGTATGGTTGTACGTTCCATGAATGACGATGAAGGATTCTATATCCCTGCTGAAGAAGTAGAAAAGACTGAGGCTTCATTAAGGGGGACACTTTAATGGCACAAGCCGTATCACAGAATGATCATGGTCATCACGACCATGGTCACCATGATCCGCAGGAGCTGAAAATGCTCGGATTCTGGATCTTTCTGATCACGGACGTTGTTTTGTTCGGTACGCTGTTTGCTACGTATGTGGTACTTCACAACAACACAGCAGGTGGCCCGAGCGCACATGAAGTTTTTGAAATGCCTGGTGTTATAGCAGAGACCTTTATCCTGTTAACATCCAGTTTCACAAGTGGTCTGGCTGTACTGGCAATGAACAAAGGTAATGTAAAACAGCTGATCGCTTGGCTGATCGTTACTTTCATTCTGGGTGCGGCGTTTATCGGCCTTGAGGTACAAGAGTTTGTACACCTGGTTCATGAAGGATTCAACTTTGGTACTAGCGCATTCTCTACCTCATTCTTTACACTGGTAGGTACGCACGGACTTCACGTTTCGATGGGTCTGGGATGGATGATTCTTTTGATTATCCAACTGTCCCGTCGTGGTATCAATGATGTAACGCGTGGTAAAGTTAATGTTATCAGCTTGTACTGGCACTTTTTGGACGCAGTATGGATCTTCCTGCTGTCGGTCGTTTATCTGATGGGGGTGATGTAAAATGGCGGATCATTCCAACCATGCACACGGACACAACGAAGCGCATGCACATGGCTCCGTAAAATCTTACGTCATCGGTTTCGTCCTATCGATTATCTTGACGATTATTCCACTGGTTGTGGTTCTGAATCATATGCTGTCCGAGATCCCTACGATCCTGGTAATTATGATTACAGCCGTGTTACAGTTTGCAGTTCAGTTGTTCTTCTTCATGCATGTACGCGAACGTCAGGGTAACCAGCCGCGCTGGAACGTAATGGCTCTGATATTCGGTCTGGCAATCGTTCTGGTTGTCGTATCCGGTTCGGTCTGGATCATGGCTTACAACGGTGTAGGTTACTAATCACATCAATCACGTGTAATGTTCATACGAGCAATATGCAGTAATGAACAACGAAAAAGCTCTTCTGCAAGTCGGATTTCCATTTCGAAAGAAACGGGAATCGGATCGATGCAGAAGAGCTTTTTTTATTTATGTTAAAGTTTCGGACTCGTAGAAGTCACCGAATTTACATAGACAGGTTGATATTTATCCTGCAAATAATTCTGTATCTCATCGCGCAGTTCCGGACGGTTTAACGCAAAATCGATGGTTGCTTTGACATAGCCGAGCGGATCGCCAATATCGTAGCGGCTGCCCTGAATCTCCAGCGCAGCCAGGTGCGGCAGTCGGGAGATGGCATCGGTCAACTGGATTTCACCACCTTTGCCCGGCAGGGTGTCTTCGAGAATATCGAAAATCTCCGGCGGCAGTACATAACGGCCGATCACTGCGAGATCCGAAGGTGCATCTTCCACATTCGGCTTTTCCACAATATCACTGACCGGGATGATGGAGTAGGGCGTACTGGAGATGGCGGCAGGAGCGACGATGCCGTATTTATTTGTATGTTCATAAGGAACATGCTGTACGCCGACAATGGCGGTGGAAGGGTACACATTTTGATTAAGCAACTGCTTCAGGCCGGGCTCTTCATGTACGATCAGATCGTCCCCGAGCAGCACGGCAAATGGCTCGTTGCCGACAAACTGACGTGCACAGAGGATCGCGTGACCAAGTCCAAGAGGCTTTTTCTGTCGGATATAGTGAATATCGGCCATTTCGGAAATGCGGTTGACCTGCTCCAGCAGAGCCGTTTTGCCTTTGGAGGCGAGATCAAGCTCCAGTTCAATGGAATGGTCGAAATGATTTTCGATCGAGCGCTTGCCGCGTCCGGTGACGATCAATATGGATTCTATGCCGCTCGCTACGGCTTCTTCGATAATATACTGGATGGCAGGCTTGTCTACGATGGGAAGCATTTCTTTGGGCTGTGCCTTGGTGGCAGGCAGCAGTCGTGTGCCGAGACCGGCTGCCGGGATAATCGCTTTGCGTAATTTCATGATAAATGCCTCCTTGAGGATTGAAATAAATGGAATGAACAGAATGAGCAGGAATGTATAAAAAGGGACAGCGGAGAAGTTCTGTCGCTGTCCACATAATGCTTATCGGAATACCCATAGTTTGCTAAAGCCAAAATTAATAGTCAGACCGAGAAACGTTACTGTGATTTTGGCGATCCAGACCGGAATGGACGCCGAAAGGAGGCTGATTACAATTGTCGTGATCGCGGCAACAATAGCATTGACGAGCAGGAAGCGCAGCAGCTCGCCCATATTCCAGCCTTTACCCCGTTCAAAGGTCCAGCGCCGATTCCAGAAATAGCTGTTGGCTGTTCCTGCAGCATAGCTGATCACCTGTGCAGGAACAACACTAATGAGCGGATGCAGCAGCATGAATACAATAAAATCAATCGCTGTGTTGGAGACGCCTACTGCCGCAAAGCGGACAGCCTGGCTGGCAAACAGTTTAGAAACCAACATAGCGTTGTTCCTGAATCATCTGACGTGGTTCGCTGACAGGATGCTGCTCCTGACTGAAGTTCTTGGTCTCCTGTACCAGATACAGCGGACGCTGCTTGACCTCGTCATAGATCCGGCCGATATATTCGCCCAGAACCCCGAGGATGATCAGCATAATACCGTTCAGGAACAGGATGCAGGCGATCACCGAAGCCCAGCCGGGTGTCGTAGAGAAATGCAGCAGCTTCTGACCGACGACGAACAGCAGGTAAATAAAGCTGAACAGCGAGATTACACTGCCGAGTATACTGGCCAGACGCAGCGGCTTCAGGGAAAAGGCAACAAGTGCATCGGAGGCGAACTTGAGCATCTTTTTGAGCGGATACTTGGTTTCACCGGCAAAGCGCTCTTCGCGTACGTAGGAGATGGAAGTCTGACGGAAGCCTACCCAGCTCACCAGGCCGCGGACGAACCGGTTTGTTTCTTTGAGACTCTTCATCGCTTCGCATACTTTGCGGTCGATCAGGCGGAAGTCACCGGTGTCGAGCGGGATATCGATATCGCTCAACTTGTTGAGTGTCCGGTAAAAGGCGGCAGCCGACCACTTTTTGAACCCGGTCTCGCCTTTACGTTCGGCACGGGTCGCGTAGACGACATCATAGCCTTCCTTCCACTTCTCGATCATCTGCAGGATTAGTTCGGGTGGGTCCTGCAGATCTGCATCAATTACGACAATCGCATCGCCCTGCGCATGATCCATCCCCGCCGTAATCGCAATCTGATGGCCAAAGTTGCGGGAAAAGTCGATCAGCCTGACCGCAGGATCGCTGCTGCACAGCTGGCTGACCATCGAAGAGGTCTGATCCCGGCTTCCATCATTAATAAAAATAAGTTCATAGCTGTCCCGTGTCTGTCTCATCACTTCGGTCAGACGGCGATAGCATTCAAATACGACAGCTTCCTCGTTATACACCGGGACGACAATCGAGTATCGCATATTCATTTCCTCCTTATATACATCACAAGCTGTATTCATCATGGTGATGATCCAATCCCAAACGTCTATTCCGTCAGTCCATCCGTTAATCGTATTAACAGGATGAGCAGCTTATGTAAAAAATATAACAATGCAATATGAACAATAAATGAACGCTGCCTTAAACATCGCTGAGCATTCCGGTAAAGGAACATAAAAAAAGCGGTAATCCCTCTACTGGAAAGGGATTACCGCCCGGAAAATCCGAGATTTCATTCGGGAAAACCGCTTTGGTTCTATTCAAAGTAATCTATTTTCTGCATAGATGATCAGGGATGAGCAGCAATCTTCCGAAGATTTTTAACCACTCTCAGACGCTCTACGTATGCCTATCTATTAAGATATCGAGCCAATCTCTTGGGGTAAATACACTCTCATGATCGTACCCTGATCAGGTGCGCTGTCGACCTCAATGCGGCCGCCGTGCAGACCTACAATTTTCTGGACGATGGACAGTCCGAGTCCATTGCCGCCGGTAGCGGAGTTGCGGGACGTATCCGCCTTGTAGAATCGTTCAAAGATATGCTGACGATGCTCTTCGGTGATCCCGCAGCCGGTATCCTGTACCGATACCCGAATCCACTGTTCATTCTCGGTGAGCGTGATATAAATATTTCCTTTTTCCGGGGTGAACTTAATCGCATTGGACAGCAGATTCATCCACACCTGACTGAGCAGATCCTCATCGCCGGTGAACTGAATTTTTTCCAGATCGGCGGAGAGATCGATGTGTTTGGCGGTCCACATTGGTCCGCAGGAAACGACAGACATCCGGATCTGCTCATCCAGCCGGAAAAGACGTGTATTCAGCTTCACTACATCCAGGGAAGCGAGTTTGAGCAGATTGCTGCTCAGCTTGGACAGCCGTTCGCTCTCCTGCTCGATGATCTGCAGATGCCGGATCTGCTCATCGGTGGCACTGTCGCGCAGCGCACCGGCAAATCCGCGGATCGAGGTGAGAGGCGTCTGAATCTCATGCGATACATTGGAGACAAACTCCTGCCGCATCGCTTCGATCTTGGACAGCTGGGTCGTCATCTGATTGAAATTGGTACCCAGTTCGCCGATCTCATCCCGCCGCTTGAGATTCACGCGTACACTGTAATCTCCCTTGGCGACGAGCCGGGTCGCTTCAGAGAGCTTGTTGATCGGCCGGGCGATCAGTCTGGCAGCGAACAGGAACAGCAGTACACCGGTGACCAGCATGACCGACAGCACGAGGATCATCCAGTTGTTGAACTGGTTTACAAAATGACCGGGAGACGGGCGGACGAAGAGGGCATAGTGCTCGCCGTTTCGCTCGAACGGCACACCTACATAGCGCGGTGTTTTATTTTCCGGCTTGCTGCGACTAAAAAGAGACGTCAAATTCGGTATCCCCGGTGTCTTGTTATCCTGCGAATTGTCCGGGTGATATGTCTGACCATCCAGCACCTGCTGCTGAACCTGTGCAGGAATAACCCACTGACCTGCCGGACCGGTCTTCCGAGCCCTTGCGTGTGCAGAAGGCGTGCTTGACGACGGTGGTGAGTCTGCAGCAGAGGATACGCTGCTGTCCTGCAAGGCGGTAGCAGCGGCTGCTGGCGTATTATCCGCACCGGACGCATCCGTAGATGATATATGACTGCTGTCATCCGCTTCCGAAGAGGAGGAGGACATCCCTGGCGGACCGCCCGGTCCATCGCCGGTCGAGCGGTATTCCGTTCCGTTCTCACCGATGACCACGATCTGCAGCTGACCGCCCTGACTGTCCAGATACTTCTGGATCATCGATTCGGGCAGCGAAGACTGGATATCCGCCATCGCCCGTGCATCCGTCAGAATTCGGTCTTCCACGAAATTCACCTGCTGGCGCTGGAATACCCAGTCCGACAGCAGCAGAGTTACCAGGAAGCTGGCGACGATAACAAGGATAAAGGTGAGTACGAGCTGGCTGTAAATATTTTTCAATCTGTCTTCACCTCGATCCGGTAACCGATCCCCCGAATCGTCTGGATCATAAAGCCGTTCTCTTCGGAGAAACGATCGCGCAGCCGCTTGATATGCACGTCTACTGTCCGCTCATCTCCATCATAGTCATGACCCCAGATCTTCTCGATCAGCTGATCCCGGGTGAAGATCTGTCCGGGGAATCCGGCGAGCGTATAGATCAGATCGAATTCTTTGGCGGGCAGGGACTGTAGAGTTCCGCCCACATCCGCTTCCTTGGTGGACGCATCCAGCCGTACATTGCCGATCGTCAGTGACTCGCCGGCGAAGATACGGTACCGCCGCAGGAGTGCTTTTACCCGCATGACCAGCTCCTCCGGCACGAATGGCTTGGCCAGATAATCATCGGTTCCCAGCCGGAAGCCCTTGATTTTGTCTTCAGCTTCGCCTTTGGCGGTAACGAGCAGGATCGGCACATCGCCATAATAGCGGCGAATGTCCATGCACAGCTCCCAGCCATCCATATGCGGCATCATGACATCGAGGATAATCAGATCCCATTTGCCATCACTCAGCATATCAAAAGCTTCCCGGCCATCCCGGGCGCGGTGCACGCTATATCCCTCACGGGTCAAATACATATGGATCAATTCCAGTATGGATGCATCATCATCAGCAATCAGAATACGTACCATCGTTAACGCTCCTTTGATGTGTAATGAGTTTTTCTATATTAACACTACAATTTTGGTCCAAAGTAACTCTTGGTTCCGGATAATAGGTTTCTATGGATGTATCGGTTTTGTGCATATTTTTATCAATCGTACCACAGGAATATGTAGGATATATGAACAACCCGCTGGAATAAAAAAGAAATAAAATGAACAAGCCTCTTCACAAAATGAACAATATGAACTAAAATGAACTTATATAAACATGAACCAATCATTAATCACCCATAAAAAGTCGTCGAACAATTCATTTTGCCCTTAATACCCACTATATTAAACCGAGAGGATGATTCACATGGAAAACCGTTACGTCTCCCACCCGAATGATGTCAAAACGTTTGATACTGCACGTCTGCGCGAGGAGTTTTTGATTGAGAGCCTATTTGCACCAGATCAACTTGTAACCGTTTACAGCCATGTAGACCGTTATATTGTCGGTTCAGCGGTTCCGGCTTCCAAAGAGATCAAGCTGGAAGTCAATCTCAAGGATATCGGTACCGACTTTTTCCTGGAACGCCGTGAGATCGGCATTATCAATATCGGTGCTCCCGGCACGGTAACTGCCGATGGGGAAAAGTATGAACTGGGCGCATTTGAATGTCTGTATGTATCGCTTGGAACGAAGGAAGTCAGCTTCGCGGGCAGCGGAAGCGAACCGGCCAAATTTTACTTTGTCTCCACACCGGCGCACAAAGCCTATCCGACGACCAAAGCAACGAAAGAAGACGCTACACCCAGCCATCTCGGCGATATCAAGACGTCGAATGAACGTACCATCTATAAATATATCCATCAGGGCGGTATTCAGAGCTGTCAGCTGGTAATGGGCATTACCGAACTGGAACCGGGCAATATGTGGAACACCATGCCTTCGCATACCCATAACCGTCGCTCGGAAGTGTATCTGTACTTTAACCTGCCGGAAGATGCGGTTGTATTCCACTTTATGGGTGAGCCGCAGGAGACCAAGCATCTGGTCGTGCGTGACGGTCAGGTAGCCATTTCCCCGAGCTGGTCGATCCACAGTGGTGTGGGTACGAGCAATTATACGTTCTGCTGGGCGATGGCCGGTGAGAACCAGACGTTCGATGATATGGACGCAGTAGCCATGAAAGATTTAAAATAAGCCCAAAACCATTCCAGTGCACATGAATGAACATGCCGTATCCGTTGTGCATTCTGCCCTCAGGCTCGACTCATGAGCGAGAAGGGCAGGAGCAGCGACGATACGGTTCAGACTGGAAGGGACGGGGGTTAGGATGAGCGCACTCAAGCGGCATGAACGCATTATGGAAATACTGATCGCCAGCCAGGAGATTACGGTCGGCGAACTTAGCGATACATTGAATGTAACCGGCAAGACGATCCGCGAGGATCTCGCCAAGCTGGAAGAAATGGGCCTGCTGGTCCGGGTGCATGGAGGCGCCGTACTGGCTCAGAACGATCAGTACGGTATTCTGTCCGGCCAGGGAATTAACACCAAGCATATGCCGGAAAAGGCCGAGATCGCCGAGCGGGCGCTGCATTATATTCAGCCCAATGACATTATCGCGCTGGATGGCGGAAGCACCACACTGGAGATTGCCCGCCGCCTGCCGGCGATGCCGCTGACGGTGGTGACCAATGATCTATTTATCCTCAGCGAACTGGCCAAGCGGGAGCAGATCCGGCTGGTCGTTCCAGGCGGGGAGCGCAACCGCAATATGCTGGTCAGCAGCCAGGCGATTGAATATGTGCGTGGACTGAATATTCACAAGGCGTTTGTCTCGTCTACAGCCTTGCATCCGGAGTTCGGATTGTCCATTTATACCGGCGATCTGGTTCCTTTCAAAAAAGCGCTTGTGGAGACGGCACAGCATGTCTACGGCGTGATCGATCATCAGAAATTCGGGCAGTTTGCCCTCTGGACGTTTGCAGGCTGTCATGAACTCGACAGCATTATTACGGACAGCGGACTGTCGGCGGAGCAGGCAGAGCAGTTCCGTCAGGCCGGCATCCCGCTGGATCAGGGAGATTCAGCGTCCTGATCGCCGGATTAGAACAGGGAATAACAGCAATCCAATTACAGGAGGATGAGCAGGGATGAAAGCATTTGATTTGAGCGGTAAGGTAGCACTCGTAACCGGTGCAAGCGGCGGACTCGGTCAGGGAATGGCACTGGGCCTGGCAGAAGCTGGAGCCGATGTGGTCTGTGTCTCCTATTCGAGCAGTGACGAGACGGTGAGCAAGATCCGCGAATTGGGCAGAGACGCCCATTCCATCGAAGCCGATCTGAGCCAGCATGACCGGCTGGAGGATGTGGTGAAGCAGGCGCTGGCGTTCAAGGGACGTATCGATATTCTAGTCAACAATGCAGGTATTATCCGCCGTACACCGGCTGTCGATCACTCCTGGAAAGACTTTGCCGATGTGATCGACATTAATCTGGAGACGGTATTCTATCTGTCCCAGCTGGTCGGCCGCCATATGATCGAACGCGGCAGCGGCAAAATTATCAGCGTCGCTTCGATGCTGTCCTATCAGGGCGGAATCAATGTACCCGGATATACGGCGAGCAAGCATGGGGTGGCCGGTATTACCAAAGCACTGGCCAATGAATGGGCCTCCAAAGGCATCCAGATCAATGCGATTGCGCCGGGTTATATGATGACCGACAACACGGCTCCGATCGTCGCCGATCAGGCACGCTTCGATGCGATTACCGAGCGTATTCCTGCGGGGCGCTGGGGCAAAGCGGAAGACATGAAGGGACCGATTGTATTCCTCGCTTCCGAAGCTTCGGATTATCTGAATGGACATATTATCTGCGTGGATGGCGGATGGATGGCACGTTAAACCAGCTTCATGACTGAATCGGGAGGTGTCACCATGAGACAGGCAGTATTATCGCATCTATACGGCAAGCAGCCCGTCGCCGATCTGGCGGCCAGAGTCGCAGAGGGTGGATTCAAGGGCGTGCAGCTCGCCCTCGCCAAAGCGATCTCCGATGTGGATACGAGCACTGGCAAGCTAAGTCCCGGACTCGGCCATATGATCGCCGAACAATTCGATCGTCACGGCGTCCGCATCGCTGTACTCGGCTGTTATATCGATCCGGTCCATCCGGACCTGGAGATCCGGCGGCAGGAGATTAATCGGTTCAAGGAACATCTGCGTTATGCCCGTGACTTTGGCTGCAGCATGGTCGCTACAGAGACCGGCTCTCTGACTACCTATCAGCAAGCTTACCCGGACAGCTACCGGGAAGTCGGCTGGAAAGTACTGCGGGAAACTGTCTCGGAACTGGCCGAGGAAGCGGAGAAATGGGGCGTACATATGGCGATCGAGCCGGTTGCCGTACATACGCTGCATACGGCGGAGCTGATGGAGCGATTGATCGAAGAAGTGCCTTCCTCCACCGTAGGCATGCTGTTTGATCCGTGCAATATGATGAAGCATGAATTTATGGATGACCAGCAGTCGTTTTTGCGTGGGGTATTTGAGAAGCTGGCGGAACGGATCATTCTCATCCATGCCAAGGATATTCGCTTCACCGAGGATGGCACCAAGCAGGAATGCGTGGCTGGCACCGGTATGCTCGATTATCCGTATTTCTTTGAGCTGCTGCAGCAGTACAAGCCGCATATCGATATCTCGCTGGAAGGGGCAACCCGGGAGCAGCTGCCGGAAGCTTCCCTTTATATGCGCCGGATCTGGCAGGAGACGCTGGACAAGCGGCACACACCGACGAACGGTTAAATAACAGCAAACAGTAAAGGGACAGTCATCCGTACTGTCCTTTTTGTCATGCCTGGCGCATGGTAAGGAACATACCCAAGCAGGAATATATTTGGTGCTATAACATACGTTTACCATACAAACAGCGGGGTAATGATCAACATAAACGATCTGAAGGGAGCATCATTATGACGAATCTACAACAGGAGCAGCATCGCAAGGTTGCACTCGTAACCGGTGCTGGCATCGGATTAGGCCGGGGAATCGCCAAGATCCTCGCACAAAAGGGTTATCGGTTGGCGATTACCTATTATTCCGATTCGGAGGATGTACAATCCGTATCCGAGGAGTTGGCTCATATCTATGGCGCCGCCCCGCTGGTTATTCAGAGTGATCTAACCAATCAGGATGAAGTGAAATCAACGATTGAGCAGGCGGTGGAGCATTATGGACGCATTGATCTGTTGGTAAATAACTCGGGTGGCGGAGAATCCTCACCGCTGCTGGATTTGAATAAAGACGATTTTAACCGGATGATCGATCTGAATTACCGGGCGCCGATTCTGGCGACGCGCTATGCGGCACAGGCGATGATCGACCGCGAGATTCCCGGTAATATCATCTATATTACTTCTTCCCGGGGAGAGCGGGCTTATCCGGGGGACAGCATTTACGGCGGGATGAAGGCAGCATTGATCCGTTCCAGTGCCTCTCTGGCGCTGGAACTGGCGCCTCATGGTATCCGGGTCAACTGCGTCGCACCGGGTGCCACTGTTAACCGGATGGATCAGAATGCACTGACCGAACCGCTCGGCAAAAAGATTCCGCTCGGCCGTATGGGCACACCTGCCGATATCGGAGAAGCAGTAGCCTGGCTCGCTTCAGACGAAGCTTCCTATATTACAGGCATTAACCTGCGTGTAGATGGAGGTCTGATTCTGCCGGGTATGCCGGAAGATGTATCCGATGAAGCAGGATACGGATGGGGCAAAGTGTACGATTGATAGGCAGCCGATAGACATTTAGTTCGATTATACAGGGTGTAATAGAGGGTGAATCTCCCGGAGTACGAGGGGATTTGCCTTTTGCCGTTTCATCAAAACTTCATTTGACTCCGAACACATGTGGCAGCATAATAATAATATCTTAAAAACAAATAAATTGTATACAACTTAATTATTCGCATGTATAATAATATAACTTCCAACTCTAATATAAGCCTAATTTAAATTTTCGTTGATCAAGTAATGGCGTATGTGCAGCATGATCGGTTTTGACCTGTTCTATGGGCATAATTGAATGTATTGCAGCGCCGCACTCATAATATAAATGGAGGAATTTAAATGTACAAATCCGTTATTATCGGTACCGGACCTGCCGGCCTGACTGCTGCGATTTATCTGGCTCGTGCCAATATGAGCCCGCTGGTGATCGAAGGACCACAGCCAGGTGGACAGCTGACCACCACGACTGAAATCGAGAACTTCCCGGGCTTCCCGGAAGGCATCATGGGTCCCGAACTGATGGACAATATGCGCAAGCAGGCAGAGCGCTTTGGCGCCGAATTCTTCACCGGCTGGGTCGACAGCGTGGACATGTCCGAGCGTCCATTCAAGCTGCAGGTCGAAGGTAAAGGCGAGATCGTCGCCGAGACGCTGATCATCTCTACCGGTGCCACAGCCAAGTACCTGGGCATCCCGAACGAGCAGGACAATATCGGCCGCGGTGTCAGCACCTGTGCGACCTGTGACGGTTTCTTCTTCCGCAACAAAGAGATTATCGTGGTGGGCGGCGGCGACTCCGCTCTGGAAGAAGCCAGCTTCCTGACCCGCTTTGCTTCCAAAGTAACCCTCGTGCATCGCCGTGATGAACTGCGCGCTTCCAAAATCATGCAGGATCGCGCACGCAGCAACGAGAAAATCGAGTGGGCGCTGAACAATACACCTGTTGAAGTGGTAGCAGGCGATATGGGCGTTACCGGCCTGAAAGTAATGAACAATACAACCGGCCAGGAAGAAGTGATCCCGGCGCACGGCGTATTCGTAGCGATCGGTCACCACCCGAACACCGGATTCCTCGGCGGACAGATCACGACCGATGAGAATGGTTACATCGTGACCACTCCAGGTACAGCCGAGACCAATATCCCCGGCGTATTCGCCTGTGGTGATGTACAGGATACCAAGTATCGCCAGGCGATCACTGCAGCAGGCAGCGGCTGTATGGCAGCGATGGATGCTGAGAAATTCATCGAAGCGATGGAGCATGCAGCGGTAAAAATGTAATTCGGCAGGTATATGCGACAAACAAAGAACATGGTTTTGCATCTCGTCCTGATGATTGGTTTGCAGCTGTGTTTGCTGGATGTATATTATAAAAAAAGAGTATATCAATCGGCTGGATATGTGCGTACTGCACATTCCGGCTTTTTTGATTTTTTGAAAATAAAAGTAAAGGTCTACAGCGGACATTGTTGTCCACAGAACTCATTTTACAGAAGTGCTGTTTATGGTAAAGGGAGGAGCAGCTGCTTGTAATGCAGCATCGGTTCTGATCACAAATAAGTATTCCTGTTTCTGACCGTTTCTGTCATAAACTTCCTTGATTCACAGCGAGCTTCATCATATCCCGGGATGATTTTGAATAGGTATCCTGATCATTTTTCTGCAAATAGAATCTGTAATTGCTGCTTCTGAGGGAGCGGTTCAACAGGAATTCTTCCACTTACAATAAAAGGAATAAGATGACAATGCTGGTACTATTGCACGGTACATTCGAATGAGTACTTTATTATTGTCCGCATAAATAAAGCCAGTGAGCGGACGATATGCTCACTGGCTTTATTGGGATTACACACTAGTGCCGATTCATACAAATGAACTCATATACATGCGACTTCACTATCGTCTGTTTTTCAATACTAGAACCAGACACTCGATATGGCCTGAAAAATCAGAAAAATTCCAAAACCGGCCATTAACAAAGACATGCCTTTTTTTCGCTTGGCCTGTGAGAAGTTAAACACACCCAGACTGAGCAGAGGAACAATGATGAGCGCGAATAAGAACATCATAAAGTAGAAAGGCAGCGAAATGTCGGCAGTTCCCCAGAAATTCATGGTTGCTCTCTCCGTTTCACAAATGGTTGATCTCTATCTATTTATATGTTTGTATAGCGGCTGTGACAGCCTTTTCTTTTTAAATATTCTACAATTACCAATAACGAAATTATAGATCATAATACCGAGTCCGGTTCATCCTAAATAAGGCAATTTTACGTCAAATTTTAAGCAATTTAGTGAGCAGTCGTCTTATGGTATCAGGTGCATGTCGATTGTGTGGCATGGCGGTCTGTAAAGGGAGGGAGAAAAATCGCTGACCTATTTAATAAATCTATAACCGGCTGATCGACAATGGCATAGCTGGCCTATTGTTTTCTCTTATATTCCGAGTATAATACTCGGTATAAAAAGAATGCAAAGGTGTGAATGACTGTGAACCGTATTCAGAAAATAATATCGGAACGTAATGACGATTATCTGGACCTGCTGAATTATGCGATCCAGCTCGGCGACCTGAAATGGCAGCAGGAGATTCTGGAGAGGCTGTCCCACTGGAACACATCCAGCGAATGGGCGACCATGGAGAACCTGTGGAGAGAATTTGACCGTATCAATTATAAATTAATGCAAGTATATGAAGATATTCGCCAGAGCACGGGCGAACTATCCAAAAAGAAGCTGCTTCAGCAGTGGTGGGAGCTCAAGCTGCAGCGTATCCATGTCTCCCGTCAGATCCAGGCCGAGACGACCGAACAGGACAGCCATGAGCCATCCTGTCACTAGATCCCGCGGAAATAGGATCTGCACAGAAATAAGATGCTGAAAATCTTCGGTAATTAATAAAAATTTTCAGCAGCAAATAGCAATCCGGTATGGAACCTATAAAAAAAGAGAGCCGTACCTGCACCGGCAGACGGCCCTCCATTTATTCATTCCGTTACACGACAAGCCAGTATGCATTCACATCAATGTGAATGCATACTGGCTTGTTTTATATCACTCATCATGGTCATTATCTTCAAGTTATTCATTTTACTCATCATGTCTTCCATACACATACCCATCATCATTTGCAGGCATCTCTATTCCATCGTAAGCAGCTCTTCATCAGTATATTGATGCAGCAGGACTTCAGACGGTTTACAAGATCCGACGCTGTTAGAATGCTACAGAGATGGAAGGAAGACAATCACGAATAAACGAACAGCATAGCTGATGATCACGATCATGATTCAATTCAAATGATAAAATGCAGACGAGACAAATCGGTTAGGGACTCGACATTTTTATACCGATACCCGTACACGTCCCAGAAACTGTGAAATGGCCGCATAGGCTGCCCCGATTACGGTAGACTGGTCGCCCAGTTCGGAATACTGGATGACCAGCTTCTGCCGGTGATACGGCAGGGTGCGCTGCGATACGACTGACTGCACATGCGGCGCTATCCATGGCTGCGCCTGGCGCATATGGCCGCCAATAATAACGACTTCCGGGTTAAAGCTGTTGACCAGATTGGTGATGCCGATCCCAAGGTATTCGCCGATCCGTCGGAACAGCTCGATCGCTTCGGGTTCGTCCCACTGCGCCTGCTGTACCCAGTAGGCGGTAGTGCTGTCCAGCAGCGGATCACGGAGAGCATGATCATAGGCCAGCTCCGACGCATACAGCTCCCAGCACCCTCTGCTGCCGCAGGAGCAGGGCAGACCGTACGCCTCGACCGACATATGACCGGTCTCTCCGGCATAACCGCGTGCGCCCTTGTACGGCTCGCCATCGATAATGATGCCGGAGCCGATCCCCATCCCCACACTGACATAGACCAGATTGCGGACATGCCGTCCAGCGCCAAATTGCAGCTCACCAATCGCACCGGCGTTGGCTTCATTATCGATCGTTACGGGCAGTCCGAACAGCTGCTCCAGTTCCTCGCGCAGCGGTACGCCTTCCCAGCCGAGGTTGGGAGCGAACAGCACATTGCCCAGCGCATCGACCATGCCCGGCACACCGACGCCCATCCCGACCAGCCCGTGCACAGAGGCAGGGATTTCGGTCAGCAGCCGGGTCATCATCTGCTGCATCAGCTCCAGCGTCGTGGCTACCTGATGATCCTGCAAGGGCATCATCTGGCGGGCGATAATATCGCCTTCCAGATCGGTGAGCACGATAGTCAGTTCGTTGACGGTCAGTTCCACACCGGCAGCATAGCCGGCGGTACGGTTGAATTCCAGCATGAGCGGCTTGCGTCCGCCGCTGGACTGTCCTTCTCCGGATTCCAGTACAAGTTGATCGTCAATCAGTTCCTGCACCAGATTGGAGACGGTAGCTTTGTTCAGCCCGATGAGACGGGAGAGACTTGCGCGTGACAGTGGTGCATGCTGGCGGATACTATCGAGCACGAGTGATTTGTTGATTCTTTTGACGAGTGCCTGGTCTCCTGTAATCTTCATGAACGGGTCCCCTTTATTCCATTTTCAAGACTTTGTTTAACGGATAGACAAAGTATGCTGTATATGTTAGGATAGCGATGTAAACGATTTCTTTCAAGCGGCTATTTTGCGCAGCGGACAGCTGACCGGGCAATGGACTACCTGTTCTGCCGTGAAATTTCACGCCCATGAACACATAAGAGGAGGATTTATGTAATGGCTTACTTTGCAAATGTTGAGAAAGTAGCTTATGAAGGTGTCCAATCCAAAAATCCCTATGCTTTCAAATTTTATAACCCGTCCCAGATCGTAGCGGGCAAGACGATGGAAGAACATCTGCGCTTCGGTATGGCTTACTGGCATACACTGGTTGCCGGCGGGGCTGATCCGTTTGGTGTTGAAACCGCTTCCCGGCCTTGGGACTCCTATACAGGCATGGATCTGGCCAAGGCTCGCGTCGAAGGACTGTTTGAGCTGATGGACAAACTGAGCATGCCATACTTCTGTTTCCATGATGTGGATATCGCTCCCGAAGGAGACAGTCTCCGCGAATTTTACAACAATATCGATACGATTGTCGATATGATTGAACAACATATGAAGCAGACCGGCAAAAAACTGCTGTGGAATACAGCCAATATGTTCAGCAACCCACGCTTTATGCACGGTGCGGCATCGACATGCAATGCAGATGTATACGCTCATGCAGCAGCACAGATCAAAAAAGGTCTGGAAGTCGGCAAACGTCTGGGCGCCGAAAACTATGTGTTCTGGGGCGGCCGTGAAGGTTACGAGACGCTGCTGAATACGGACTATGCGCTGGAGCAGGACAATATGGCCCGCATGTTCCATATGGCTGTCGATTATGCCAAGGAAATCGGCTTTGATGCTCAGTTCCTGATCGAACCGAAGCCAAAAGAGCCGACCAAGCACCAGTATGACTTTGATGCGGCTACAGCGATTTCTTTCCTCAAAAAATATGATCTGACCGATCATTTCAAATTGAACCTGGAAGCCAACCATGCCACACTGGCCGGCCATACGTTCCAACATGAGCTGCGCGTGGCCCGTACGGAAGGCATGCTCGGCTCGCTGGATGCGAACCAGGGCGATCTGCTGATCGGCTGGGATACGGATGAATTCCCGGTAGACCTGTATGCAGCAACGACTACCATGTACGAAGTGCTGCAAAATGGCGGTCTGGGCCGCGGCGGTATTAACTTTGATGCCAAAGTACGCCGTCCTTCCTTTACCCCGGATGACCTGGTGATCGCTCATGTAGCCGGTATGGATACATTTGCCAAAGGTCTGACAACAGCAGCACGTCTGCTGGAAGACCGCGTCTTCGAAGATTTTATCGACCAGCGTTACAGCAGCTTCCGCGAAGGCATTGGTGCCGACGTTGTTGGCGGCAAAGCCACACTGTCTTCCTTGGCGGAATATGCACTGAATAACGAGAATCCGCGTCCAAACGAATCCGGCCGCGAAGAGCTGCTCAAAGCGACACTGAACCAGTATTTGGTGACCGAATAAGCGAAATATTGCTCATGGATCATATCTGACATCCATGCTGTACATCGAAGCTGAACAAAGAATGATCGCTTCCCTGGGTCCCGTAAGGGAACAAGCCGGGGAAGCGATTTTTATATGGAGTGATGGAAATGGGCCATCGGGCAGGACAGAGCGACAGATTCACAAGAAACGATATCGGTATACTTAGAAAATGGCTGTGCAAGCAGCTTCCGAGGAGGAACAGGGATGAGCTATGTAATTGGAGTCGATCTCGGTACCAGCGCGGTCAAGACCGTGCTGGTCAACAAGCAGGGACAGGTAGCATTTGAGACATCGCAGTCCTATCCGTTATCCCAGCCCAAGCCGGGATACAGCGAGCAGAACCCCGAGGATTGGGTAGAGCAGACGCTGATCTCGCTGGGCAGATTGCTGGAAGTGTCCGGCGTACAAGCAGAGGAGATAGAGGGCATGAGCTTCTCCGGACAGATGCATGGTCTGGTTCTGCTGGATCAGGATCATCAGGTTGTACGTCCGGCCATACTGTGGAATGATACACGCACGACCGCCCAGTGCCGCCGGATCGAGCAGGAGCTTGGTGCGGATCTGCTGGGAATCGCCCGCAACCGTGCGCTGGAAGGATTTACTTTGCCCAAAATGCTGTGGGTACAGGAGCATGAGCCGGATAACTGGAGCCGGGCCGCCCTGTTCCTACTGCCCAAGGATTATGTACGCTACCGGCTGACCGGTGATCTGGCGATGGATTATTCGGATGCGGCCGGTACGCTGCTGCTGGATATTACCGCCAAATCCTGGAGCGAGCGGATCGCAGGAGCATTTGATCTGCCGCTGTCGCTCTGTCCGCGGTTGGTGGAATCCTTTGACGATGTGGGTGGACTGCTGCCGGAAGTGGCGGAGCGTACCGGACTTGGCAGCAGCATACGTGTCTATGCAGGCGGCGCGGATAATGCCTGCGGAGCGATTGGTGCAGGTATTCTGACCGAGGGACAGACGATGTGCAGTATCGGTACCTCCGGGGTCGTGCTGTCCTACGAAGAGCGCAAAGATCTGGATTTTGAAGGCAAAGTGCACTTTTTCAATCATGGGGAAAAGGATGCCTTTTACATTATGGGTGTGACGCTGGCGGCCGGTTACAGCCTGGAATGGTTCCGCAGTACGTTCGGCAGGAATCAGTCGTTTGAGGAACTGCTGGAGGGTGTTGACGGGATTGCGGCAGGAGCCGAAGGGCTGCTGTTCACTCCATACATTGTCGGCGAGCGCACACCGCATCCGGATGCGGATATTCGCGGCAGCTTTATTGGGATGGATGCTTCGCACAAGCTGCCGCATTTTGCTCGTGCGGTGTTGGAAGGTATCACCTTCTCGCTGCGGGAGTCGATTGATATTTTGCGTGCATCCGGCAAGACGATCACCGAAGTAATCTCCATCGGGGGTGGGGCGCGCAATGAAACGTGGCTGCAAATGCAGGCGGATATTTTCAATGCCCGGGTGATCCGGCTGGAGAATGAACAGGGACCGGCGATGGGGGCGGCGATGCTGGCAGCTTATGGCAGCTGCTGGTTTGATTCGCTGGCCGACTGTGCAGCGGCGTTCCTGCGCACATCCAGATCGTATGAACCGGACGGGGAGCGGACAGAGCGCTATAATCAGCTGTTTGCCATCTACCAGGAGATCTACAGCCAGACGGCCGATCTGAACAGGCGGCTGGCTTCGTTTAGAGGATAGGGCGGACTGGAAGTCAGTCAGCTGGCAGAATCCTGCCGCAAGCGGCCGGAGCACTATTTAAAGTGATAGTATAGCGTCGATACACATACGACAGCCCTCTTTCTACCATGGAAAGAGGGTTGTGTTCATTTCAGAGGAGATGCCTGTTCAGTGGGATAAGCGGTACATTTGATTATAGAAGCAAAAAAGTTTTACAATAAGTTAGCTGAACCAAGTATACTGTATTGGACCAGGTTCCTTTCCTACTAGGAAAAGAAATCGACTCCTTTATGTAAAACAGGAAATAAGACTATTCGGCACTCTAATATTACACTTTTTCCCAAAAAAACAGAGACGTTAAGCGCAACTATTTGCGGCCGGATGCGTATTATCTATGGGTTTATTTATGAAATGCCGGGTTTAAGGCAGGATCAGGTTTTGTACAGCATTATACACACATAAATGATATTTATCGGTAAAGCGTCCTCATTCTATTAATGAAACCGGCCCATCTGCCGATAAATATAATCAGACGCAAATCATATGAGAAGGGCGGTTACATCTGCATGAAAACATCAAGTTCACTCTGGGTTAAGACCCTTCTGGCCGGAACCATCCTGTTTACAGGGCTTCCAGCTGTCACTCCCAACCAGGCTATCTATGCGGCCTCCTCACAGGTAACCGTTAACAATTCGACCGATGTTACCAGTGCGCTCTATAATTCACTGATGAATCGTGATGCCGAAATCACTCTTTTATATAAAGGAAGTACCAGCGGTCTGAAAGCAATGCTGCAGAATTCATTTGAAAATGCGCTGGAGAAAGATCCGTATACCCAGTACATTCTGGACAGCTATGGACTGAGTTGGCGTCAGAATGCCTATTCTGCACGGGTCACCGTGACCATGAACTACCGTGAGACGACCGCCCAGACCGGCTATGTCAAAAACAAGGTAAAGCAGATTCTCTCCAATATCGTTTCTTCCAGCATGAATGACCACGAAAAGGTCAAAGCGATTCATGACTGGGTCGTGCGCAATGTGAAATACGATGAGACGTATACCCGCTATACCGCCTACGAGGCACTTCATGACGGTACAGCCGTCTGTCAGGGATATGCCCTGCTGACGTATGAACTGCTCAAGGAAGCCGGCGTTCAGAACATGATTGCCGAGGGGACAGCAGATGGCGAGCTGCATGCCTGGAACCTGGTCAATCTGGATGGCAAATGGTACCATCTCGATACGACCTGGGATGATCCGGTACCCGATCAGGGGAATGATGTGCAGACCACTTACTATCTGCTGACCGACTCCCAGATGAAGCAGGATCACAAATGGACCAAAACCTATCCGGCAGCGAACACTACGTATCACAGCACGCTGGATCAGCTGATCGCAGCAGGCGGTCCCAAAACAAGCATTTATCAGCAGCTGGCTAAAACGCTGAACTACGTATCTACGGCCAGCGAATCCGAAGTGATTAGCTCGGCAGCTGCCCTGAAGTCACAGGTACAGGCGGCCCGGACGGCAGGCAAGAACGCTGTTTCCTTCCGCTACAGCGGCAGTCTGACCAGTCTGAAAAATGACCTTCGCGGTCTGTCCTCGGTCGGTCTGAAGTCACTGTCCTACAGCGTGAAGTCGATCAACAGCACCAATGATCTGAAAGTGACACTAAGCTGGAACAAATAAATTTTACAGTAAGTGGATCAAATATGGATGAACAGGAAGACCTGATGGCTGGATGCGATCAGGTCTTTTTTTTCATCATAATGGGGTTGGAATGAAGAGGGGAAGCCTGATATGGAGTATTCAATGAGTCTGTAGAAATTTCAATTTTAAACTGTTCATTTGGAAAAAAATAGAAAAGTGCATTCGCTGCTTACTTCTATATTATTATATGATTTTTATTTGGAAAATAATTGAATAATAGAAAAGTACATATACATGCGTATATTAATCAATAATAACCTTTACAAATTAATGTTTTTAAATATTAATCAACTTTATTGTTAACTATTAAAAGTACAAAAGATACCTAAAGTTCTATTACATAAAAATACGTGAATATTATATTTCACTTTTCTGGAAGCGCTTTATAATTAAGTATAGACATTGAGCGGCGCAGGCTGGTATTCAGTGTTAAATCGATTCAGAAGGGTGGAATTTTTTGCGTATGAAACGTAAAGTACTTATTATGCTGGTTATTATGACACTGCTTGTTCCTATTTTTGCCGATACCAAAGGGTTTGCAGCACATTGGGCATTAAGCGGAGAAGTAGGCGCTCATGATCCTACACTTATCAAAGAAGGAAACAGCTGGTATGCTTTTTCAACTGGCACTGGTATTCAGGTATTAAAATCAGATAACGGAAGTAACTTTTATCGTGTACCGCAGATATTCTTGACGCAGCCTTCCTGGTGGAAACAGTACGCACCTGGATTGACTGGCGATCGAACACTTGATGTATGGGCACCGGATGTTAAGAGTTATAATGGTCGTGTATGGTTGTATTATGCGATTTCTTCCGAGTTCGGTAAAAACATATCAGCAATCGGTCTGGTTTCAGCCAGCAGCGTAGGCGCAGGTAACTGGCGAGATGAAGGTGTAGTGCTCACCAGCAATACATCCAGCAACTTCAATGCCATTGATCCTGAACTGGTTATTGATAAAGACGGCAATCCTTGGCTCGCGTTTGGTTCATTCTGGTCGGGACTTAAACTGACTCGTCTGGATAAAAATACAATGAAACCAACAGGCAGCATCAGTTCCATTGCCTATCGTCCTACAGGCGATCATGAAATTGAAGCACCAGCTATTACGTATAATGCACAAACAGGATACTATTATTTATTTGCTTCTATGGATAAATGCTGCAGCGGTGCGAACAGCACTTACAAAATCGTATACGGACGTTCCAAAAGCATCACCGGTCCTTATGTGGACAAAAACGGTGTAAGCATGATGAATGGTGGCGGTACGATTCTGGATGCAGGTAATGATCGCTGGAGAGGTCCAGGTGGACAGGATATCTACAATAACATTATTATCCGACATTCTTATGATGCCACAACACCTAAAGGTGATCCAAAAATGTTAATCAGCGATCTGAAGTTTGATTCAGCCGGCTGGCCAACCTATTAGCAAACAAAGACTGACGTGTCGAGTGCACGGATAAGCAAATAACAAAAGCCTTTCCCGGCAAGAGACCTGCATTCAGAGGTCAATCTTTATGGGAAAGGCTTTTTTATTATATCTCATTAGCTCACAGCAGATAACTTATGAAATGTCCTGTATTTACTCGTGTCTGGCACCAGTGTCCAGATCACATTCGGTCAGTGGTACGATTTTGGTTTTTTTGCTGAATTTATAACCCAGCCACAGGATCAAGAACAAAGGTACTGTAATATAAGTAGCAAAAATGGATTTCCAGTCGATCGCTTCCGGTGTGATATAGCTCAGACTTTGCCCCACAATAACGATCGCACATAGTACAAAAGCGAATAGTGGACCAAACGGGAACCATTTTGCCAAAAATGGTAGTTCATGAATATCGCGCCCCTGTGCATGGAAAGCACGGCGGAAGCGGTAATGGCTGATTGCAATTCCCAGCCAGGTAATAAATCCGCACATACCGGAAGCGTTCAGCAGCCAGTTATACACAACTCCATCGCCAAATAATGAAGCGAAGAACGCCAGCATACCGAATGCAGCGGTGACGATCAGTGCATTTTGCGGCACACCGCGTCGATTGAGCCGGGCAAACATCTTGGGTGCTTTGCCATCACGAGCCAGTGCATACAGTACCCGTGCTGAAGCAAACATGCCTGAGTTACCGGCAGACAATACAGAAGAGAGAATAACAGCGTTCATTACGGCAGCAGCAAAGGCAATGCCGGCTTTTTCAAAAATGAGAGTAAATGGACTCACTGCGATATCGGTAATATCATCTCCAAGCAGTGATGGGGTGGTATAAGGAATAATTAATCCGATCACAAGAATCGCCAGGATGTAGAAAATAAGAATACGCCAGAATACCTGACGAATGGCACGCGGCACATGCTGTCTTGGATTCTCACTCTCACCGGCAGCCACGCCAATCAGCTCGGTACCCTGAAAGGAGAAACCAGCTGCCATAAAGACACCGATAAAGGCAAGCAATCCACCGTGAAATGGAGCATCACCCAGTGTGAAGTTACGGAATCCGATCACTTCTCCGCCCATTACGCCGATGATCATCAACACGCCCACAACCAAGAACACAATGACCACAGCGATCTTAATCATGGCAAACCAGTATTCGGCCTCACCGTATCCTTTGACCGATAGAACGTTCAACAGGAAGATAATCGCCAGAAACAGAAAGCTCCAAATAAATGATGAACTATCCGGAAACCAGTATTTGATAATAATCGTAGCAGCAACGAGCTCTGCGGCAATTGTAACCGCCCAGTTGTACCAGAAGTTCCAACCCATCGCAAAGCCAAAAGCAGGATCGACAAAACGAGCAGCATACGTATTAAATGAACCGGAATCCGGCATATACGTTGCCATCTCCCCCAGACTGTTCATCAGAAAATAAACCATAATACCCACACAGGCATAAGCCAGCAGGGCACCGCCAGGGCCAGCACCAGCTACCGCACCGCCGCTGGCGAGAAATAATCCTGTCCCGATGGAACCGCCGAGGGCGATCATCGTCATATGTCTGGCACGCAGACCAGCGCGGAGCTTGTGCTCCGGCGCAGATTTCACATTTGAACTCATAATGCTTGTGTACACTCCTTCATCATCGTCCAGGGAAAAGGAGCAATAAAAAAATAGACCGCTGGCAAGCTGCGATCTATTTTGATAGAATCCGCATCCGACTTTCCCTTTAAGATAGCTCAACACAATGAAAGGCTTGGATTTTTTCATTGTGACAGTTCTGCCCCTTTCGAGTACAGCCCCAGCACAGATATCCAGAGCGGATACCTGAACTTCGGCAGCAGGACCTTTTTAATCGGCGTCACTGGTGGCTCTTGCACCTGTTCCGATTATACTGATTCATGCTGCGACCTCTACCTCATCCGGTTAAGCTGATGAGGCATATTATTCAATTAGTGGTATCTGTCAGCAGACGACTAAGTGTATAGTTGGCTTAGAGGTTTAACTGACATGAACGTGTTACAGTATACGATTTCGCAGAAGATTTGGCAATGATTTTTTGAACCGTTCATGGGAATTTCATTATTCGGCTCCATTGCTTTGCTGGCGGCTCTTCGCCATTTGCTGCCAGATCGTTCCGGCGGCTTCTTCACCGGATTCGATGCGTTCAAGCGCCATTCTGGCCTGCAGGCTGACTTCGAATTCGGGATCTTCGACAGCGGATTCCAGCGCTTCACGGGCTTCTTCGGTGCCGACCTCGTACAGGAAGCGGGCAGCACGCCAGCGGACGAGCTTGCTGCTGTCCTGCAGGGTGCGGAGCATGGCCGGAGTCGCAGATGGATCGCCGATATCGGACAGGGTATCACCAGCGGTACGGCGGACGGCAGCCGATTTGTCTTCCAGTGCACGATAGAGCAGCTCCATCGCAGCCGGTGTTTTCAGATCGCCCAGATAGACGACCGCGAGGCGGCGAATCTGCATTTTCTCATCGGAGAGTGCCTTTTCGATCAGCGGCAGGCTGTCTTCAGTCGGCTCCAGTACGTCAAAGGCGGCGTAGCGGGCACGCCAGTCTTCGCTGTTCATCGCTTCTGTAATCTCATCCAGTGTCATGCCGCGGCGCTGCTCGACGAATTCCTCATTGCTGGCACCGTGCGAGATCGCCTGATCGATAATTTTGCGCAGACGTTCCGGCGGGAAAGCCGCTTCCAGTTCCTGCTCGACTTCACGGGCGATATCCGGCAGTTCGCCGTAGCGTACGCCATAGTCGGTCAGCTTGCGCTCTTTGATCATCGTTGCGCTGGCTACTTCGGTCACTGCTTGCACGAACCGTTCGGCGAGGGAGATGCGTTCTTCTTTGGTGCCGGCTTTGACCCGGATCTGCATCGGAATGCCCCGGAAGAACTGGACAAATACATTGGCTTCCCCGAAATGATCACCGGACAGATCTTCCGGCACTTCCAGCTTGTTCTCGACACCTTCCTGGCCCAGCTTCTCCTGCACTTCGTTCAGGATTGCCGACCAGTCGGCACTCGCCCGGCGGTCCAGCGCGACAAAGTCAGCGGTATGGAACACGCTTTTCACACCGTTAATATGCAGCATCTCGCGAATGAAAGAAGGAGCAGAGCGCTCATTGTCCAGCGTATACGTTTTGCGGATACCCTGAGGCAGTTCTTCGTCCAGACGCAGCATCATCGTATTGGGACTTGGTGTAGGTTCGATCGAAATAATTTTCATAAAAGTGTACCTCCATATATCAAATTGTGATTATGCAAAATGCAGATACCCCGTCTGCGAAGCAACGGGCAGACTGCGGTTGAATGGAATTGAAGCATCGGATCTAAGCACATACCTCTCTATCTATTGTAACCCAAAGGGGAAACGGTTGGCACATGAGAAAATGATGAAGACCGGCTCTGCCGCAGAAGGCAGAAAAAAGGCTGCTCTCCCATACAGAAGGAGAGCAGCCTATGCATTATCCTGCATCACGTACCGGCGGACAGACGAATGCACATTACGGCATACCATCGCACATCGTGCGCGGTACCGCCGGATCATCTGGAGATCCGCACGCTTGAGGTAAGCCATTCGTAGTGGACGCTCTATTATATTCGCTGCTTTAGACACGAAAGAACAGGACACACGTATGGCGAGTATCAAAATGGTTCTGAGCCGCAGCTGTCCCGATCAATAGCAGACGTAGAATACATCACAACCCGGATCAAAAGTCTGTCCGCACATTCGATATAATGAAGATACAACAACGCATCACAGGAGGAAGAAATATGAGTGCACAGATACAGGAGATGATCGACTGGCTGGAGCAGCATCTGCTGGAGGAATTTTCGCTGGCCGAACTGGGGCGGAGTGTAGGGTATTCGCCGTATTATTGTTCCTTTCTGTTCCGTCATCATACAGGCATCAGCATGAAAAGGTATATCCAACTGCGCCGCACCTTCCTGTCCAGCATCCGGTTGGCGGAGACGGAAGAGCGGATTATCGATATTGCAGTGGAGCACGGCTACTCGTCACAGGAGGCTTTTTCAAGATCGTTCAAGGATATCTTCGGGATGACACCCCACGCTTTTCGGCAGCATCCCCAGCCGCTGCAATCCTATATCCAATTAAACATTGATCCGTACGGGAGGGAATTAACGATGGACATTTCCAGTAAGCAGGGTATTGAGCAGCTGCAGCAGCACGTCGAGTCACTGTATGAGCATCAGATTCTGAATGTGCTCAACGGGCAGACCATGTATGAACAATTCAAGGCGCAGCAGTGGATGGGAGGAAGCGATTATGTTCCTTTTAATGAAGCGATGTGTGTCCATGAGACGACAGAGGATATTTTCAGCGATTCTTTCTGTAAAGTAAGGGCACAGGGACATCATATATCCAGGGAGCAGTATGAAGTGGTTACCCTGCAGCCGCTGCAAATGCTGAACGATAACGAATACCGCTGCATCGTCCTCTGGTTTGGCGAGGACATGTTCTGTCAGATCAATCTGCTGACCATGCTGGCTTATCTGGAACAGATCGGTTTCGAGGGTACTGTCTATTTCAATGCGGTTCAGGAACAGACGTATGAAGTGAAGCAGACCGAACTTCAACTAGGTTCCTTTACCGGGATCTATCGTCAGGTACTGCTGAACCGGGAAATGCCGCAGCAGCAGCTTCTGCCGGTTATGTATCAGGGCATCCGCCTGTATCTCAACCTGCAGCAGCCCGATAACGAGATAACCGCCTATATTCGCAGCCACCCGGCAGAATCCGCCGAGCCATTAATGCGCAAAATGCTCTCCCTGTTCACTCATTACGGCCTAGGCGACACCCAGTACATGGAACTGATCGCCGCTGTCCGCCAATCCTCTGTATCTGCACCGAATAGCCGCGACCATCAATAGGCAAAAAAATTACAAAACGCAGCATGGTACTACAGAGTAATAAAATATATCTTCGAACTGTATGCCAACTTTAAATTCCCAAACAAAGTAAAAGCGAAGAACCTCTACCACCCGGTAAAGTTCTTCGCTCCCCACAAATGCACCCTGATAAACACATGGCACAATCTCTATCCAATCCCTCCAAGCCCGCCATTCCAATGGCAGACCTGATGTATACGTCCGCTTTATACCACTGTCTGATCTTCCAGCACCGTCTGCGGCTGTCCGAATTTTAGCAATTATGGCAACTCTTTGATACGAGGATATGTAAACCGGGTAATAATCTCTCAGTACCTTTACACTCAGTAACTTCAGACCAATAGGCAAAGAGATGAATAGGTGAACAGATGACCTATCCGCATGGAGTATCCATGCGCAGCATGATCCTGCAGCAGGTAGACTGTAAAGACTCGTTAGGGAGGAATTCTGTCCTATGCCGAAAATTCGCTACAATAATATAGACAATGTCAGCATTGACAAGACGCTCAAACAATTCAAGCAGTGGCGGGAAGATCGCCGCAAGAAATCGAGCAGGGACCGCACGTACGTCGTCCCGCACAAAGAACCGGAAATCGATTATCTGCATGCCAACCGGGAAGATGCTTCTATTACCTGGATTGGACACTCAACCTTTTTCCTGCAGTATGAAGGGCTGAATATTGTCACTGATCCGGTATGGGCGCAGCGGCTGGCTTTTCAGCGTCGGATCGGACAGCCGGGTATCCCGATCGAGGATGTGCCACCGATCGATGTTATTCTAATCTCGCATTCCCATTATGATCATATGCATATCAACTCGATCCGCAAGCTGTACCGCAGTTCGACGACTATTCTGGTACCGGCGGGCCTGAAGTCCAAAATGCTTCGCAAGGGATTCCATCGCTGTCATGAAATGCACTGGTGGGAGACGTTCAAAGTCGGCGATGTGAATATTACCTTCGTCCCAACCCAGCACTGGAGCCGACGGACGCTGCTGGATACGAACACTTCACACTGGGGCGGCTACGTTATCGAGCCGGTTCATCATCCGGTACTGCCGCAGGAGCCGCATCATATCTGGAATACCGAGCAGGATCCGACAGTGCCAAAGCCGGATGTTCCGGTAGTGACCGGCGACCCCGATGGGGATGGTTATATTCATGAGCCACTGCCGCCAACGGTCTATTTTGCCGGAGACAGCGGTTATTTCCCCGGCTTCACCGAGATCGGACGCCGATACAAAATCCACGTGGCTCTAATGCCGATCGGCGCTTATGAACCGGAGTGGTTCCTGAGTTCCCAGCATACGACGCCGGAGGAAGCACTGCGCGCTTTCTGCGATGTCGGCGCGGAGACGATGATTCCGATGCATTATGGGACGTTCAAGCTGGCTGATGATACCGCCAAGGAAGCGCTCGATCGACTGGAAGCCGAGCGTCAGCGCCTTAAGATCGACGCTGACCGGATCCGTGTACTCGGCTATGGAGAGACGCTGGTCGTTCACGGCAATGCCGATGAAGATGCCGATAACGAAGACGAAGAAAATGTGATCTGATATCCGCCAGGAACGCCGGTTGTATGACAAACCGGCGTCTTGGCATACCCGGATAATCACAAAATTTTAAATAAGAAAAGATAGCTGTAATGGTTCGATTACATAAAGTTGTGTGTTATACTATTGCCAACAGTAATTTCATGAAAATGAATACTGCCTTTTTTCATGAAATGAGATAGATTTCATTACACAATACTTTATTAATGATAAGGATGGGTTGTATACATGATAAGTACTTCAGGCGTCACGCTGCGTTACGGTAAGCGCGCCCTTTTTGAAGATGTAAATATTAAGTTCACGCCAGGTAACTGCTACGGTCTGATCGGTGCGAATGGTGCGGGTAAATCCACATTCCTCAAAATTCTGTCCGGTGAAGTGGAACAGAACGAAGGTGAAGTGCACATCACTCCGGGCGAGCGGATGGCGATCCTCAAACAGAACCAATCCGAATACGATGAGTTCCAGGTGCTGGAGACCGTAATTATGGGTCACAAACGCCTGTACGATATTATGAAAGAAAAAGATGCGCTGTACGCTAAAGAAAACTTCAGCGACGAAGACGGCATGCGTGCCGGCGAACTGGAAGCTGAATTTGCGGAAATGAACGGCTGGGAAGCGGAAGCCGAAGCGGCCGAGATGCTGAATGGTCTGGGCATCGATAACGAAATGCAGTACAAAATGATGAAGGAACTGAACGGCAACGAGAAAGTACGCGTCCTGCTCGCTCAGGCACTGTTCGGTCATCCAAACATCCTGCTGCTGGATGAGCCTACCAACCATTTGGACATCGAGTCCATTCACTGGCTGGAGAACTTCCTGGCTTCCTACGATGGCACTGTTATCGTAGTCAGTCACGACCGTCACTTCCTGAATACCGTATGTACGCATATTGCCGATATCGATTTTGGCAAAATCCAGATGTATGTCGGTAACTATGACTTCTGGTACGAGTCCAGCCAGCTGGCACTCCAGCTGAGCCGTGAACAGAACAAGAAAAAAGAAGACAAGGTCAAGGAATTGCAGGCCTTTATCCAGCGCTTCAGCGCCAATAAATCCAAGTCCAAGCAGGCTACTTCCCGTAAGAAAATGCTGGACAAAATTACGCTGGATGACATTCGTCCGTCCAACCGTAAATATCCATTTATCAACTTTAAGGGCGAACGCGAAGCCGGCAAGCAGCTGCTGCTGATTGACGGACTGAGCAAAACGATTGACGGTGAAAAAGTCATCAACAACCTGACTCTGACAGTCAACAAAGGTGATAAAATCGCTCTTGTCGGTCCTAATGGTAACGTCAAAACCGCCTTGTTCCAGATCCTCATGGGTGAAGTGGAACCGGATGAAGGAACCTACCAGTGGGGTGTAACGACTTCCCAGGCGTACTTCCCGAATGACAACTCCGCTTACTTTGATGGTGTGGACGAGACGCTGGTAGACTGGCTGCGTCGTTATTCCAAAGATCCGGATGAATCATTCCTGCGCGGATTCCTCGGCCGGATGCTATTCTCCGGTGACGAAGCGCTCAAAAAAGCAAGCGTACTGTCCGGTGGAGAAAAAGTCCGCTGTATGCTGTCCCGCATGATGCTGATGGGCGGTAACGTACTGCTGCTGGACGAGCCAACGAATCACCTGGATCTCGAATCCATCACAGCGCTCAATAACGGTCTGACTGACTTTGATGGTACCATCATCTTTACTTCCCATGACCATCAGTTCGTACAGACGATCGCCAATCGCATCATCGAGATCACGCCAAATGGCATTATCGATCGTATGATGAGCTATGACGAATACCTGGAAAGCAAGGAAATCCAGGAAATGCGTGAGAAAATGTACCCGGTACAAGTATAATTTCAGAATATTTTCAATAAAAATGAGGCGGTTCCTTCTAGGAGCCGCTTTTTTGTATCTTGTTGCAGCAGTTACGGACTGATTATGTTCAACCAACGATTAGCCACTTATCCTAATTTGCGTAGAGGCAAAAATGTTTCCGATTTATCACAACTTTTCATCTGACTTACTTGCTTTGCCCGACGCTACAAGATTTGCTGCAGGCTAAAACGTTTGCCTTTCCCTACAACGTTTCTCTAGACCCACAACAAATTCGTTTGTTACGATGAACGGACGAAATGGGAAGCGGGCTATACAGCAGGACGGTCTGCAGTAGGAGGACATAATAAAATGGTAGATGTATATCAGAATATCAAGGAAGGCGAACGCGGGGCATGGCTCAGTATCATCACTTATCTGGTGCTGTCTGCCTTGAAGCTGATTCTTGGTTATCTGTTTTTGTCGAGTGCGCTGCGTGCAGACGGCATGAATAATCTGACGGATATTGTAGCTTCTGTCGCCGTATTGGTCGGACTGCGTATTTCACAGAAACCGCCGGATTCGGATCATGCTTACGGACATTTCCGGGCGGAGACGGTTGCGGCGCTGATTGCATCTTTTATTATGGCCATGGTCGGCATCCAGGTACTGGTCGATGGAGTGGGACTATTATTTTCCGGTCAACAGCAATCGCCGGAACCCTGGCTGGCAGGAGTGGCGATTGTCTGCGCGGTTATTATGTATGGGGTCTATCGGTACAATCTCCAGCTGGCCCAGCGTACGAACAGTCAGGCACTGCTGGCGGCAGCCAAGGATAATCTTTCAGATGCCATGGTCAGCACAGGTGCTGCTGTAGGGATTCTCGGTTCCCAGCTGGGCATGCCCTGGCTGGATGTAGTGGCTGCACTAATCGTCGGTCTACTGATCTGCAAGACCGCCTGGGATATTCTGAGCGACTCCATGCACCGGCTGACCGACGGCTTTGACGAACAGGAACTGCCGGGGCTGCGCAAGACGATTGCTTCCATTGAAGGGGTAGAGAATATCAAGGATATCAAAGCCCGCATCAATGGCAGCCAGACCCTGGTGGATGTTATTATTGAAGTTTCTCCCGAACTGACGATTATCGAAAGTCATCATATTAGTGATAAAGTTGAAGCCAGAATGGCTGAAGTGCATAATATTCATTATGTGCATGTACATGTAGAACCCAAAGAAAACTGAGCGCATAGGGATCGAATGGAAAAGAGGTAGACGTTGTGAAAGAATCATCGGTTTCCCGGCAGCGTCCCCAGCGTTCACGCTGGAGATGGCTGCTGATTGTTCTGCTTATTTTGCTCGTTATCGTTGCAGCCGGGGCAGCCTGGCTGGCATGGATGGTAGCCCCGCAGCGCAATCCGGGTCTCGACTACACCAATCTGGATACGACAGCCAAAATACAGACCATGATTAAGGAAAAGCGTCTGGAAATTATGCTGAATGAGCAGGAGTTCAATCAGCTCGCCCGCAGGGAGCTCATGGATCACCAGGAAGATTATCCGCCGGGCCTGCGGATCAGCGGAGCTGATTTTACCTGGGAAGGCGATATTGTTCATGCGGATCTGAGAGGAACCTATCTCGGGATTCCTTTTGGAGCGCTGCTCGATTTTACTGCAGAGCTGCAAGGCAATCGGCTGGTGCTAACTCACCAGCATACAACAGTGCGCCATGGACAGTGGCAAGGAGCGCTGCTGCAGCCGCTGGATATCTCGCTGACCAAGCATTTCCCGGCAGTGGTAGATGTGAAGCAGCTGGAGTTTGAACAGGATCAGATCATTATCCGGTTCCAGCTTGATCTGCTCAAGCTGCCAAAACTGTTGCTGCGTTAAAAGAATTTAACGAACTTTGAAAGATTTTAACTACGGTAACAGTAAGTATCACCATCCAAAGAGCCGCCCTCCCATTATGGGAGAGCGGCTCTTTGGATGGTGATACTCAGCGGATCCGGTAGATCGTGAATCATTTTATCAGTACCATGCAAATCGCTTGAGCAGGCTGCATGACAGTTAATACGTTCGTCTGCGTCCGGTGAACAGGCTGATCACAAACAGGACAAGGAACAGGAAGAACAGCACCTTGGCAATCGTTGCCGCCGCTTCGACGATCCCAAAAAAACCAAAGATTCCGGCAACAATCGCAATGATCAGGAAAATAACCGACCATTTCAACATAATAATCACCCTTTCTTTATTTGAAAATAAAAATAAACACTTCCGATCGCAAATGGATTATCCGATTAAGTATGGAATTAGTTACTTATTAATTAGTAAATGTATTTTAAACGTGCCTTTATGCCTTGAAACAGCAGCGGTTATATTTGTGTGAACGGCTGTGACTTCTGTTTCGGTCGTAAAACAGAAGGGTAGTTTATGAATAACATCCTGAAAAAATGTGAAACCAAAACATTCATTGTTGAAAGAGAGGGTAAATCATGAACATTGTTATCAGTATCAGTGTAGCGATTGTCGCTATCGCATTCGCAGTACTCGTAGTATTCCTCGTTAAGACCCTGTTATCCGCCAAGGATTCGTTGGATAATGTATCCGCAACCCTGAAGGATGTACAAAAGACAATGGAAGAACTGACATACGAAGTCAAACAGACCATCCGTAATGTCAATGATATTACTGGAGACGTCGAACATAAGCTGCAGCAGGTTGATCCGGTTGTAGAATCCGTCAAAAACCTCGGTGTGGTACTGAGCGAGATTACTGAAACGGTAAAAGATCTGACGCTGAAAACAAAAGAAGTATCCGGTACATTGTTTGACCGTGTGAAATTTGCCAGCAGCAAATCCGAACACTCTACAAATGCGCATTCCATGGTAACCGCTTCGACTCCGGAAGATCGTACATTGCAATCCTATTCCGCTACGTATGACAAAAATGGTAATAACAATGGCGCATGGTTGAACTGGGTAGACACAGCCGTTAATGTATGGCAGAAATTCCGCAAGATTCCTTCGAAATAACCTTGTCTGACTCAAATGCTCCTGACCATCTCCAAACGACCAATGGCTAGATGACGATTTCATGTGTAAACCGAGAAAGGGTGAGACGATGCTTACTTACATGATGTTGCTTGCTGGAATATTGTCCCCTTACACCGGTTCTGCCCAAGTATCTGATGCACCGTTACAGCCAGTCGTAGCTGTGCAAACTGCTGAGTATGCCGCTATGCCGGCCAGCAACAGTATCCAAACTGCTTCCATGCCGTCTGCAACAGATTCCGTATACGAAGAACCTTATACTCAGTATACATTAAGCTATAGTACCCTGAACGGCATATCCCTCAGTGATAGCCGGGCAGAACTGCTGGAGAAAAAGGGCGAACCGCTCCGTAAGGTACAGACGGATGCAGGTTATACGGAATACGAGTATAACGATGTGAAAGTGGGTATGATGGGAGAGCACATTTATTATGTAAGTGTGCCGGCCCGCGCTGGATCGCTGACACTGGATGGCCACACGCTTCGTCTGAACAAGCAGGCGATTACGAGTGAGCTGGGTCAGCCGGACTTCACAGCAGATGACGGGGAAGGGTATAACAATGACTTTTATGCTTTCAAAGTTTTTACCGACCCGGACACAGGCGAGATTGTCAGTGCAGACATTTTCGACACGACAACTGAATAATCTACAAAAAAATCAAAACAGGCTGTTTCAAACGTTTCCTGTATGGGTAATTGCTATAAATAGTCATCTTTTGAGGAAGGTGAGCAACATGAATCCGACGAATGCCAAGCCATACGCCAAAGTAGTGGAAAACGGGACCCGGGCTGTTGAGGTTGTGAAAGAGCTGCAGGGTACAGGATATGGGTTTGATGATATCTATGTACTGGCATATCGCAAAGACCTTACAGACAAGATTACCGAGACCGCCGGTGCGCAGGAGATTGGGATTAAGGAAGAAGGCATGTTCGACTCATTAGCCAACCTTTTCCGTTCACGCGGCGATGAATTACGCGCCAAGATCACTTCGCTGGGTTTCACCCAGGCTGAAGCTGACTTTTATGAACGGGAACTGGGCAAGGATAAAGTACTTATTATTGCCAATCATAAATCCTAAATATACAGGCTTGATTCAGTAGTGAAGACAAAGAGGTTGTATCAAAATCATATAACCGTTGTCCCCGCTAGGGCCTAGATTTGTAAGGAAAATGCCTTCAATTCCACTTCCATGGTGGAGTTGGAGGTTTTTTGACGAGTTTTTGATACAGCCCCTTTTGGATAACGATGACAGTTGGCTTATAATGGAGAAAAGGTAAAGGAATCCGCTTCATGAAATAAGGGAATGAGGAGAAGTTATGAATATATTAATCGTTGATGATAATCCGACCAATGTAATTATTATCCGGGAAATTCTGAAAAGAGAACAATATACCAATATCGTGACTTCAGCTTCCGCCAGAGAAATGTTTGAACACCTTGGTCTGGGTGAGCCTGATGCTGTAGCGCGTGCCAAAGCCAATTCATTTGACCTGATTTTACTGGATATGATGATGCCGGAGATGGATGGGATCGAAGCCTGCCGGATCATCCAGCAGCATGAGCTGCTCAAGGATATTCCGATTATTATGGTGACTGCCGTCGGCGACTCCAAAAAGCTGGCGGAGGCGCTGGATGCAGGAGCGATGGACTATGTGACCAAGCCGATTAACAAGGTGGAATTGCTGGCCCGTATGCGTTTGGCACTGCGGCTCAAGCACGAGAAAGACTGGCATAAGGAACGGGATCAGCATATTCAGGATGAGCTCAAGCTGGCTAGTCTTGTACAGCATGCTGTGCTCAGTACGCCGATCCATGATCCATCTTTCCAGATAGATGCGCTGTACAAGCCATCCTTTGAGCTGGCAGGTGATCTGTATGCCTGGTATCCGCTCGGTGAAGGACGTTATGGCGTCATTTTGCTGGATATGATGGGGCATGGTATTTCATCTTCCTTGTTCTGCATGTTTATCGCTTCGGTGCTCAAGGATACGGTAACTACCTATGTGGAGCCGGAGAAAGTCATCCAGGAGTTGAACCGACGATTTAATCAGCTGCATATTGAGAACCAGCTGGTACAATATTATTTCACTGCCATCTATCTGGTGGTGGATACCAAATACAAACGGATTGATTATGTTAATGCCGGACATCCGCCGGGGCTTTTCTTTGATGATAATGGGGAAGTAACCAAGCTTAGCACAAGTACATTCCCAGTAGGATTGTTTGACCGGATTGAAATGGAGTCCCGCAGCTTCCATTATGAAGGAGACGGACATCTGGTACTGTATACCGATGGTCTGCTTGAAGCGGTAAAAGGCGATCAGGATGTGCAGCTTAATTTCCTTATCGATCAGCTGAAATCCAATCATCATCTGGATAAAAACAAAATCGAAACGGTATTCTTTGAAGCAAGTGCACCTGCAGACCGAGATGATGATAAGTGTCTGGTATGGATTTCACTCAATGAAGGAGCGGACAATTAATGAAGCTGAGAACGAAGCTGGTCCTGGGGTTCAGTGTCATCATTTTATTATTGATGACGCTGGGCTTTATTACGTATGACCGGATGAACTACATGAACGAACAGTTGGACAAGGTATACCAGGAACGCTATCTCAAAGTACGGTATTCGACCGATATGCGCTCTGCAATGAATATCATCGCCCGTGAAGTGGCCAATATGCTGCTCAGCACGTCTACACAGCCGATCGAGCAGACCCGGGCGATGATTGAACAGAACATTACCAGTGGGAACAATAATCTCAAGCTGCTGAACGAATCGTCCAATTCACCGGAGGAGAAAAAACAGATTGAGACGGTCACTGCCAACTGGCAGACATTTGTGGATTATTCCCGCCAGCAGACTTCCCTCGTGGTGGGAGATCAGATTGCTGCCGCCAACAATTACCGTACACAGGTAGGCCTTGCTGCGCAGACGAATCTGAACCAGAGCATCTCGGCTCTGGCCGAGTATCAGGATAATGCGATTGATACCGAGATTGATCAAGCCAATGCCGCTTACCAGAATTCTATTCGCATCACGACTTATGTCATGCTTGCCGGTGTAGTATTGAGCTTGCTCGTTATGCTGTGGATTGTACCAAGCATCAGCAAGGGACTTGGAACGGTCTCTATGATGATCAAGGGATTTTCGGAAGAACGTTTTGGCATTATTCGCCGCATACAGGTTAAATCCAAGGATGAGATCGGCGATGTGGCCCGTGTATTCCAGCGTATGGCCGAAGATCTGCAGGAAAAGCGTCATATGGAGGAGCAGTATCGTCAGGCCCAGGAAGACCAGTCCTGGCTGGACTCCAATACGGCGCGCATTACCGAGCTGCTGCGTGGCGTAAGCACGCTGGAACAGAGTGCGCAGACCTTTATTAATGAATTTGCGCCAACGCTGGGTGCCCACTTTGGAGCATTGTATCTGCGCACAAATGAAGTGACCGACAAAATGCTGCTCAAAGCAGCCTATGCTGCTGACGGTGAGTTGTGTTCGAAGAAGGAAATCCGCATTGGCGAAGGACTGACCGGCCAGTGCGCCGCAGACCAAAAACCGATCGTACTGGATCATGTGCCCCAAGGGTATATTCCTGTCAATTCCGGATTGGGCTCCAGTCAGCCGCGGAGTGTACTCATCTATCCGGTATTGTTCAATGACGAACTGCTGGGTGTTATTGAGCTGGCTTCGCTGAACACATTTACGTCACTGCAGCGGCAGCTGCTTCACTTACTCACTCAGGACCTCGGCATTATTGTAAACAACATTAACCGCCGTTTGCACGTCGAGGAACTGCTACGCGAGTCGCAGACATTGACCGAGGAACTGCAGAGTCAATCCGAAGAGCTGCAGCTGCAGCAGGAAGAACTGCGCCGTTCCAACGAGCGTCTGGAAGAGCAGACCGAGGAACTCAAGCGTTCCGAAGATGTGCTGCAGCGCCAGCAGGAAGAACTGGAGCATTTTAATAATGAACTGATCGCCAAAACCCGCGAGCTGCAGGAGCAGATCCAGCATGTGGAAGAGCAAAATGAAGAGATCGAGCAGAGCAAGTATCAGTTGGAACAGCAGGCGATGCAGCTCGCTGTGACAAGTAAATATAAATCGGAATTCCTGGCGAATATGTCCCATGAGCTTCGTACACCGCTGAACAGTCTGCTGATTCTGTCCCAGCTGCTCACGGAGAACAAAGATGGGAATCTGACCGAGAAACAGATGGAGTACGCAAGCACGATCTATATGTCTGGTGCAGACCTTCTCAAGATGATTGATGAAATTCTGGATCTGTCCAAGGTCGATGCCGGCAAAATGGAAATCAACCGTGAAGCGGTACCTGTAAAAAATCTGGAGTACTTTGTAAATATGAACTTCTCGCCGGTAGCGGCGAAAAAAGGAATCGACCTGCATATTACGGTTGGCGAGAATATGCCCGAGGCAATTGTAACTGATGAGCACCGGGTGAAGCAGGTACTGCGCAATATGCTCTCCAATGCATTCAAATTTACGGATAAAGGCTATATTGAGATGAATCTGGATGAAGCTGATCCGGCGGAATTGCCAGCCTACCTGAACAGAGAACAATCCTTTATCGCCATCAAGGTAATCGACAGCGGCATTGGTATTCCGCAGGATAAACTGGATCTGATCTTCGAAGCCTTCCAGCAGGTAGATGGTACAACCAGCCGCAAGTACGGTGGTACAGGCCTGGGGCTGTCAATCAGCCGTGAGCTGTCTCGTTTGTTGGGCGGAGGCATTACGGTCAGTTCGGAAGAAGGCAAGGGAAGTACATTTACCATGTACCTGCCAAAGCTGGTTCCATCATCGTCCGAGCAGACAGAGGCAATTACAGGAACAGCTGCTGATCGGGTGAATCCTGCCTATATGCCGGCCGATTTTACCGGTCAGGTACTACAGCAGGCTTCAACACATATGAATAACCGCAAGCAGGTCGACGAAATGGAATCCGCTGTGATTCCCCAGTCGCTTCATGATGACCGTGATCAGCTCGGCAAGGAAGACAAAATGCTGCTGATTATCGAGGATGATGCCAATTTCGCTAAAATTTTGATGGATATGGCCAGAGGTCGGGGGTTCAAAGCGCTCGTAGCGATGCAGGGCGATACTGGTCTGCATATGGCCAAAACGTACAAACCGGACGCTATTATCCTGGATATCCAGCTGCCGGTTATCGATGGCTGGGCGATTCTCAGCGAGCTGAAGAGCAATGCGCATACCCGGCATATTCCGGTGCATGTCATCTCCGTCATGGATGAAGTCAAGCAGGGTCTGATGATGGGAGCGATTGCCTACCTCAAAAAGCCATCCAGCAAAGAAGCGCTGGAAAAAGCATTTTCTCATCTGGAATCCTATACCGAGCAGGGACTCAAACAGCTGCTGATTGTAGAGGATGATGAGATTCAGCGCCAGTCCATTATTGAGCTGATCGGTCATGACGATGTAGCTATCACTGCTGTCTCGACCGGCAAAGCTGCGCTGGCAGAACTGGATGGCAAGCGTTATGATTGTATGGTGCTGGATCTGATGCTGACCGATATGACCGGCTTTGAACTGCTGGATCGTATTCGTGATAATCATCAGCTCAAAGATTTGCCGATCATTATTTATACCGGCAAGGATCTGGACACCAAGGAAGAGACCCAGCTGCGCAAATATGCAGAGTCAATTATCGTTAAGGATGTCAAATCACCGGAACGTCTGCTGGATGAGACAACCCTCTTCCTGCATCGGGTGGAAGCGGATCTGCCGGAAGACAAGCGTCGCATTCTGCAGAAACTGCATAACAAGGAGACTCTGTTTGAAGGCAAACGGATTCTCCTCGTCGATGATGATGTGCGTAACGTATTTGCACTGTCCAGTGTACTGGAGGGATACCGTATGGAAGTTACCTTTGCCGAGAACGGACGGGAAGCGATCGATATTCTGGAAAAGCAGGATTTTGACCTGATTCTGATGGATATGATGATGCCGGAGATGGATGGATATGAAGCGATGCGTATTATTCGCCAGATGCCTGGATACGACAAATTGCCGATTATTGCACTGACCGCCAAAGCGATGAAAGACGATCGATCCAAGTGTATTGAGGCTGGAGCATCTGATTATGTCAAAAAACCGATCCAAACGGACCAACTTTTATCATTAATGCGTGTTTGGTTGTATTCGTAGAGCACAAAAGTGGGTAAATGAATTATAATATAGAACGTTGGTTAATTACCTGCGTCTATATATACAACCGATTGAGATTCAGGCATATCCGATTTCTGTGGATATAAGCTTGATATAAAGATGAGGAACGACCATATAATTTCCAACTAAAATGTAAAAATGTCGAGAAGCCGGCTGCGCAAGCAAAGCAACCGGCTTTATACAGAATAAGAATGGCGTACAGTTTACAAGGAATCGGGGCTGAAAAGATGACATCGACGAATCATGAACAAATACAGAACAACTCAAACTCGCCCCAGGGGGAAAGCCAGATCATTACCAATCTTGCAGAACGCGAGAATATTGAAATCGACCTGCTGCTGGAAGGGGTACACCGTTTGTATGGGTATGATTTTCGCAACTATGCGCGTGCTTCTTTGACCCGCAGAGTATGGCATCATATTCATGCCGAGAATCTCAAATCCGTCTCGGCGCTGCAGGAGAAGGTACTGCATGACCGTTCCTGTTTTGAGCGGTTTGTACAGAACCTGTCGATCCCGGTAACGGAGATGTTCCGTGACCCGCAGTTGTTCCGTATGTTCCGGGAGAAAGTAATACCCCTGCTGCGCACCTATCCATATATTCGGATCTGGCATGCAGGCTGCTCTACCGGAGAAGAAGTCTATTCGATGGCTATTCTGCTGCATGAGGAAGGTCTGCTGGACAAGGCACGGATCTATGCGACCGATATGAATAACCGTTCACTGCAGCAGGCGCGCGAAGGTGTATTCGGAATTGATCGTATGCAGCTGTATACCAAAAATTATCTGGAAGCCGGCGGTACCCGCTCGTTCTCCGAATATTATACAGCTAAATATCAATCTGTTATCTTTCAGCCTTTTCTTCGCAAACATATCATCTTTGCGGAGCATAACTTGGCTACTGACCGTTCGTTTAACGAGTTTAATGTAATTTTTTGCCGAAATGTAATGATCTATTTTGACGATAAACTCCGTGAACGTGTTCATGGATTATTTCATGAAAGTCTTAGCCGTTTCGGTATTCTGGTGCTGGGCTCCAAGGAGTCCATGCAATTCACCGGCTACAGTGATTCGTACGAACCACTGGATCGGCTGGAAAAGGTATACCGGAAAATTAACTAGAGAATGTAGGGGGATACCATGAGGTTTCATGAACCGATTCATATCTTGCTGGTAGATGATCGACCTGAAAACTTGCTTGCCCTGGAAGCCGTTCTCGAGAGTGAGCGTTACAATCTCGTCAAAGCGACTTCAGGGGAAGAAGCGCTGCGCTGTCTGCTCAAGGATGAATTTGCTGTTATTATTTTGGATGTACAAATGCCGGGAATGGATGGCATCGAGACAGCCAAACTGATCAAGGCTCGCGAAAAAACAAAAGAAATTCCGATCATCTTTGTATCGGCGAACAGTAAGGAAGCAGAGCATTTGTTTGCCGGGTATTCTGCGGGTGCGATCGATTACATGGTAAAACCGTTTATTCCGCAAATCCTTAAATCCAAGATTGAAGGATTTGTAAATATGTATCTGACCAACAAGCGTCATAAAACACAGTCCATGCTTCTACAGCAAAAAACGCTGGAACTGGAAAAAATGAATCAGGAGCTGGTTCGTGCCAAGGAAGCTGCAGAGATTGCAGCGAAAGCCAAAACCGAATTTCTGGCGATGATGAGTCACGAAATCCGGACGCCGATGAATGGAGTTATCGGTATGATCGATCTGCTGATGGAGACTGATCTTCAACCTGAACAAAAGGACTATGCAGAGATTATTCGCAGCAGTGCGGATACGCTGGTTATGGTCATTAACGATATCCTCGACTTTACTAAAATGGAGTCGGGTAAAATGGAACTGGAAGAGCATCCTTTTTCACTGGAAGGCTGCATTTCCGAAGTGTTTGGCCTTTTTTCTGTCGAAGCTGGCAAAAAGGGCCTGGAACTGTTGTACCGGGTCGGAGATAATGTACCGGGTTATCTGTTCGGGGATATGGCGCGTCTGCGTCAGGTATTGATCAATTTGACTGCCAATGCAGTTAAATTTACCGAACAGGGTGGTGTATATCTTGAGGTGGAATGTGTCGGCCAGCGGGATAACCGGCTGGAGCTGGAGTTCAAGGTGAAAGATACCGGTATCGGCATTGCACTGGAGAAGCGGGAGCAGTTGTTCCAGCCTTTTTCACAGCTGGATTCGTCCATGACGAGAAAGTATGGAGGCACCGGACTTGGTCTGGCCATTTGCAAAAATCTCGTTCAAATGATGGGTGGAGACATCCGTCTGGACTGCAATGAGATGGAACCTGGTGAAGGAGCGGTATTCGCCTTTAGCATTTGCGTAGGTGAATATACGGTGGAGGAGACGGAAATTGGTAATGTAGAGGAAAGACCGGTGAATGTGCTGCAAAAGAGCAGCTCCATTCCTCACATTCTGATTGTAGACGACCATCCGATCAATCAGAAGCTGATGGTTAGTATGCTCAATAGACTCGGATACGAGCCGGATACTGCGGATGATGGAGATCAAGCGATCCGGATGGCTTCTGCTCAGACGTATGATTATATCTTTATGGATGTACAGATGCCTAATATTGACGGACTTGAAGCGACGCGGATTATACGCGAGATGGGGAATGGAGAGCGCTCGGTAATTATTGCGATGACTGCTGATGTGATGGAAGGTATCAAGGGAAGATGCTTTGCAGCAGGCATGGATGACTATATCAGTAAGCCGGTCAAGATGAACAGCGTCAAGGCGATGATGGAACGGTATGCATTGGAGCTGTCCCATTACGAAGCCAAAAAGACGGTATATTGATTCTTCTCAGACATAATCGAATAACAAACATAATGCGCAATAAAGCCGTGCTGCCAGCAGTGAACACAGGCTGAATTTGCGCCGTTCATACGAAGGTTGTCATAACAACTAAATATTGTATATAATACAAATATCAGGATATAATCAAAAGGGCTTCCCAATCGGCTATCTGTGACATGTTTCAGAAGATAACAGATTGGGTTATTAGTAAAGAAACCATTGTTCAGGGGAGAATGTCTATGACTACTAACAAAAATGAAAAGTTTAACGCAGTAACCCAACTCGAAGAAGGCGCATGCACCGTCTTTTTAAGCGGGGAAATGGATCTATCGGTAGCGCCTGATTTCCGTCTGGTTATGGAGCCGCTTGTAGGCGACGCCGGCCAGGATCTCATCGTAAACATGAAAGACCTGAAATATATTGATAGCACAGGTATCGGTATCCTACTTTCTATCCTCAAAGCACGGCACGGTATGAACGCCAGCTTTACTGTTGAAGAAGTTCCTCCACAAATTCAGAAACTGTTTGAAATGACCGGTATTGCCAAGTTTTTTGCCCCTCAGGAGAACTCCCACTAGGAAAGGATCGAACATAGCATGAAAGCTGATACTCAAAAAGTAATACTTAATTTACCTGCAACCGCAGAGTTTGTAGATGTAGTACGATTAAACCTGTACGGAATTGCTTCCAAAATGGGATTTTCATATGAGGATATTGAAGATATGAAAGTTGCCGTATCTGAAGCATGCAACAATTCCGTGCTGTATGCCTATGGGCAAAATGATGGACATATTGACGTTACGTTCGAAATTGGTGAAGAAACGTTATCCATTACTGTCGAAGACGAAGGGGAGAGCTTCGAATCGGTACGGGGTATCGGTGAAGACAGCACACTGCATGACAAAGATTTGAACGATGTCCAGATTGGCGGACTCGGCTTCTACCTGATGCAGGCATTGATGGATGATGTCAGCATTGAGAACGTTGCTGGCCAGGGCACTCGTGTCGTCATGTCCAAAAGCCTTGCTCTAAGCGAGGAAAGAGTATGAGTGAAAGAGTGACTCCCCCCGAATCGATGGACGAGGCGATCGGCCTGATCTGGGAGTATCAACAAACAAAAGACAATGACATTGCGACTGTACTGATCAAAAAGTACGAGCCGATGGTCAAGATGGCTGCGGGTAAAATTGCCCGTAACCGCCCGGACCTGTATGAGGACTTGTACCAGGTCGGTCAAATGGCATTGATTCGTCTTTTGCAGCAGTATGATATCTCTCTGGGGATTCCCTTTGAACCATATGCCATGAAGAGTATGATCGGGCATATGAAAAACTTTTTGCGCGATAAATCGTGGTACATACAGGTTCCGCGCCGAATCAAAGAAAAGGGAGCCCTTGTTCAGCAGGCGATCGACGAATTGACGGTCAAGCTGGAACGTTCCCCTAGTGTGCGGGAAATTGCAACTTTTTTGGAGTTGTCCGAGGAAGAAACGATTGAAGTCCTGGCAGGACGCGAATGTTATCATTATGTATCTCTGGATTCGCCACTGTCCCAGGAAGAGAGCGCGGCTACACTGGGTGAGTTAATCAGTGCAGACGTGAATGATTATGATGCAGTAGAGAAGCGGATGGATCTGCAGCAGGCACTTAGCCAGCTGAAGGAGCAGGAACAAAAAGTACTGCTGCTTGCCTTCCAGGAAGGTCAATCCCAACGTGCGATTGCGCAAAAACTGGGTGTCTCCCAGATGAGCGTATCGCGGATCCAGAAACGCGCTACGGAGAAGCTTAAGCAAATTATGTCTAATGCTTCGTCATCGGGTTAATGTTGCACATGTACAAGATTAAATTGTCGGATATGGCAATTGACTGAGGTATGCTTTGATTCTCCGGATGGAGGTTGAAGCATACCTTTTTTAATTCCTTCGCAGGGCTGCTTATAGTTTATGTGCTTCATATACTGTAGAGCTTGTTGGCTGGCAATGCTGCTGTTAACTGTTTGGTGGGGGCTTTTGCTTTTGGGCGAGATGACTAGAGATCAACTGTATTTAGAATCAGCCGCTCCGAAATTGGATTAGTCTCCTGCCCCTCGTTAAGATCAGATATCCTGAATATCCGCTTGCAGCGGAGGATATCCGATCTTAAATAGAGCCGCTTCGCTGCTGGAGTCTAATTCCAATTCCTCCGCTCCATAGTTGGAGATACATATTTATTTCTAGAAACCTCAAAGAATTAAAGCATTACAGGATTAAGAGCAGTATCCTTAGTAGAAGCAGTAGCTTCAAAAGTTTTAGAAGTTTTAAAGGTAGCAAAATTCTACAAGTCTTAAAAGTACTTCATGACTTAAAGACACTGAAGATCTAAAAAAATTCAAAGTATAAAAACTTCAAATGCGCTCATTCTTTATCTTTTGGTTTTAAATAGCAGAGTCGGCTAAAGCAGCGTAGCGGAGGGAAGGGAATCGTTCCAGAGGCCGACGGAATGATCCCTTTCCGAAGCGATTGATGGATACAAACCGATTGATAGGAATAACTCAAAAAGAAAATTCCTGCTACTCGGATAAAAATTCCTCCGTTGAAAGAGGTGCCTTTTATCCAAGCACAGGAATTTAAATGAGATCAATAAGGATGTACCAACCTCGATGTTTTTCCAGGCTGTCTTCGCTCTATTGCATACCAGACATAAGTAAAGTAATGGGTAAATGATACAGTAGTTAGCCGGTGCCTCCGCTGGTGTCTGTGCCCTGGGATGCTTTGACATAATCGAGGATCTGGCTGATGTAGTCACCGATCAATGGCAAGGAGACCATCTGGCTCAGGATGAAAGCGAGCAGTGCCAGAATGACGATCGTACCGAGCGACAGACCCAGACCGCGCGCAGTACCAGCGATAAAGTTGGTGATCAGCCGGCGTCTGACACTGCTGTAATTTTCGATGATGTCCCGGATTTCTGCTTTGTCCAGCGCTTTGGTCAGCTGGTCGAGGCGTTCGTTCAGGCGCTTCACTTCATGACGTAACTCGAATGGATGCTCGCGCACACTATCCGGCGGCGGTACAACTTCAGGGGAGGTGGGTGATAATTCGGTGTCTTTGTCAGCCATGGGATTCCCTCGCTCTCATATGAATTAGCCACACCGGGCATAAAAATAGCCGACTGCAATGAGCCGGCTATTTTGGTCAATCCAGGGTGTATTAGCGTTTATTGTTTGTATTAAAGCTGTTATTGGTAGAAGAGTTGGAGCCGGTTGTTGTGGAACCCGGTGTAGTTGAAGATGATGTAGATGCAGAACCTGTTGTACTCGTAGTAGCAGAAGAACCGCTACCTGTAGATCCTGTAGATGTAGAAGAACCGGAAGAAGTTAACGATTGAGAATCCTTTTTCACATCTTCAGCAGCTTTGGTTACTTCTTTGGCTACATCTTCCTTAGCACCTTTTACATCTTCAGCGATGTTTTTGGAAGCTTCAGCTACATGTTTGACGATGTTTTCTTTGGCATCGGCTCTGTCTTGATCGGGAGTCTCGCCTACCCCGATAGAAGATTTGGCTTTGCCTGTCAGATCGGTTGCTTTGGTAGCTACCGTTTGGGCGATTGTTGTTGCTTTGTCGCCTACAACGCTTGCCAGTTCTACCGTTTTGTCACCGATCAGGCCAGCAGCCTGCATCGTTTGATCAGATACCGTACCATATACATTTTTGGTTTTCTCACCGGCTACAGCCAGTTTGTCGGACAGGTCACTACGCAGCTCGCGTCCCGGTTTTGGGGAGAAGAGCAGTGCGGCAGCAGCACCGATCAGGCCACCGATAAATACACCTTTCATAAATGTGGATCCGCTTTGCATTGGGTACTCTTTTTCTGCTTCGTTCATGAACAATCACTCCTTCAATTAGTGTAAAGTACGTATAGTAGCGTACGGACCTCCGGCACTAGCCGAAGATCCAGCCATATCATATCAAGTGAAGCTTCTCTAGGAGTAATAAGTATTATGTTGCAGCTTACCAAAGGTATGGCTTATATCATGCCTGGCTGAGATTAAGATGCCCGTCGGAGCACTTTAGATAACAGTCCAAGCAGAAAAACGAAAATAGCAGTTCCCAGAATAGCCGGTATAATGGCAAAATCACCGATATTCGGGCCGAAGTCACCAAACAACAGGGCACCCAGCCATGCTCCTACAAATCCCGCAATCGCAGCTCCGATAATGCCACCAGGCATTGCCTTGCCTGCGAGCGCGTTACCGATCAAGCCAATAATAACGGCGAGCACAATACTGATAATAATCCCCCACATGCAGATCGCCTCCTTTACATGTACGCTAGTCCATTTCAGCTGAAGGTACGTAATCATTGAAGTGGGCTATCTCGCTTGTTTGTCTTACTTCGTATATAAACATGGGACCTTCACCTGAAACATTCTGCATTCAAGCCCTTGGACCGTCAAAAGGCTGCTGCGGCCTTGATTTTTGCCACAGGGATAAGGCATAGGCACATGTAATCAGCCAAAGGAATCCGCTGGCAAAACCGGCGATAATATCAGTCGGATAATGTACACCGAGATATACCCGTGTAATACCGATCAGTGCGATCAGCAATACTCCGAGGAGGATAGGCATGACCATGGATCGATGATTTTGCCTGCGATAGCGAGCCCAGATAAAGAACAGCATCCCATACATCGCCGCTGCGATCGTGGCATGTCCACTGGGAAAGCTGTAGCCCGATGCATGAGTCCAGAATTCCAGCTCCGGACGCGGACGCATGAAGTGCGATTTCAGAAACGTATTCAGCAGCCATGCGCCGCCAGACGTAAGCAGCAGCATTAATGCTTCACGATACTGGCGCCATACCGATAGCAGCAGGGCAAAGCCGAGGGATACAAACATCGTTGAATAAAAACCGCCAAGATAGGTAAAAAACAGCATGATCGTTCGTATCGGCTCATCGTGGAACGTACGTACACTTTGCTGAAACTCATCTTCCCATATATGAACCTTACCACCGAATGCATTCTGAATGAGCCAGGTAGCCACATTGAGCAGGATAAAGGAAAAGCCTGCACCTGCAATCAGTACCAGGGTGATTAACAGCCATAATGGCAGATTTGGGAATTTGCGTCCTGAACGGTCAGGAAAAGCTGGAGATGAGATAGGAATCGCCTTCTTTCATTTGTTATCGTTATGTTAAATTTAACCCGCTATCAGCGTCTGAACCCTGTTAGCGGCAAACAATCATTAGTGTTATGCTAACTGTGTACGGATGAAAGAGAAGTACGTAACAGGAAGTAGACAAAAAAAGCCCGCTCCTGACTACACAGGAACGGGCTTGATACGAATTACTTATTGCGCAGACGTCCCAGTTCGGACACAAGCGCTTCGACTTCACTGATGCTCAAATTCGGTTTGTTCATGACAATATCATATACTTCGTAGATATCTTCATACTGATCCAGCGAAAAAGCAGAAGCCTGCATCGCTGCACCACTGGCCATCCGAAGCTTCGTTTTGATCGCTTCGATCATAACTTCCAGATTCTCCGTTGTGTGTTGGGACAGATCCATCGGTGCGTTCTCCCTTTCTGTAACAAAAGCTGATTTTGTTGTATTGTACCATGGATAGAGCCAGGGAACCAATATTTTGCGGTAATAGGACGCATCGGTTAAAATTACTATAGATACGCACATTCGAGGAGGGAATCTACTATTATATGATTAATCGTCAATCAAGTCTGCTTCCCTATGATCAGCAGAATCGGCGTAATGTGAACACAGATGGATTAACCCAGTTTTTCCGGATGGTTCACAGCCGCCATGGACTGGATGAACTTGCCTTTGTGTGTATCGGGACAGACCGCTCCACCGGGGATGCACTTGGACCGCTGATCGGCAGCGAGCTGGAGGCACGCAGGATTCCCAATATTACGGGTACGATGGATTATCCCTGTGATGCGCATAATCTGCATGAACGCATTCCGCAGATATCCGACGATCTGACGATTATTGCGATAGATGCCTGTCTGGGCCATTCGCGTTCGGTCGGTCTCTACAGCATTGGAGAAGAACCTTTATTTCCGGCATTGTCTGTCGGAGGCAAATTTCCGGGGGTGGGCACGTACAGCATCGCAGCGATCGTCAATGAGAATGGACCCAAGCCCTATTGGACACTGCAGACCACTTCACTGCGTCAGGTGATGAAGATGGCAGAGGATGTTGTGGAAGCGGCAGTCCGCGGACTTGGCGTGACCGATTAATTCGGTATGCCAGGCAATAAAAGGACGATACGTCAGTGAAGAGTATCTTATTCTTATGCGGTATTGAATATAATTCAACTATTATAGATAAACAATTCGTATACATTTTCGACCAATTGTATTGGAGGTACACACTTATGAACCAGCATATTCAGCATTCGTCCGAACTGCTTTATTTTACCGACACCGGCGCCGGGGAACCGCTTGTGCTGCTGCACGGATTTATGGGCAGCGCCGCCTACTGGGATGAAGTGATTCCGGAATTGTCCAAACGTTACCGCTGTATCGTACCCGATCTGCGCGGGCATGGACGCAGTCCGGCACCGGAAGGTTCCTACCGGATCGAACAGATGGCTGAGGATGTGATCCGGCTGCTGGATCATCTGGAGCTCAGTCAGGTAACCGTGCTGGGTCATTCGATGGGTGGGTATATTGCCCTCGTGTTGGCCGAACAGTATTCCGGTTATCTAAAAGCATGGGGGCTGGTCCATTCTACCGGTTATGAAGATTCACCGGAAGCCCGGGAGAAGCGCCTGCAGACCGTTTCCAAAATCAACAGTGAAGGTGTAGCCGCTTTTGTGGACGGATTTATTGAAGGATTATTTGCGCCTGACTCGGTGACTGCTTTGCCGCAGGCTGTACAGAAAGCACGGGAGATCGGATACCATACGCCGCCTCAGGGAGCATGCGGCGTAGCCATGGCGATGCGTGAGCGTCCGGATCGGCGGTCGGTGATCGCTTCTTCGGTTCTTCCAGTACTGCTTGTTGCGGGTGAACGTGATGCTATTGTACCGGCAGAACGATTGTTTACTGCCGAAGGAGAGAAGATTACTGCCGTAGTCATTCCGGGTGCAGGGCATATGAGTATGCTGGAGGCCCCACAGGAACTTATATCCGTCATTGACCGATTTTTAAAATAAATATCACTATAGAATTATACTGAAGGCGGGATAGAAATGTTCAGAAAAGACTACCTCATGGGCATGATCGAGGATATGGCCAGCATGATCTCCAAAGCGTTCGGACTCAAGGAAGAAAAGAAATATACGGAAGCGTTGTGGGAAGTCGATGATCTGATGCGCAAAAACTTTCGTTTGAACAGCGAACTCGTTAACCGTATGCCGACCGATGAAGTGATTGATATGTTCCGCGTCGGTCCGACCGTCGAGGTGGACCAGTTACAGGGTCTGGCACGTATGATCAAGGTCGAAGCGGATATTTATGCCGCTGGCGGTCATGAGGAGGATACAGTCGTACGCCGAATCAAATCCCTGCATCTGTTCCTGTACAGCGCCGTTCATGGAGCAGATCGCAGTCTGCTGGATTATCCTCAGCATATGGATGAGCTGCTTGACCAGCTGGAAGAATACGTACTTCCTGCTGCTGTAGAGAAACTGATGGTGGAATATGAAGAGCAGGAAGGCTATTATGATAATGCGGTGGATGCCCTTCGCCGTCTGACCGAACTGGACTCTGCAGAGGGTCAACAGACCGGTAATGCCTTTTACGAGCGCATGCTCCGTAAAAGCGATGAAGAGCTGCAGCAGGGCGGCATTACGCGGGCAGATATTGAAGCGGCGCATGCCCGGCTGCAAAATTGAAAAGGAAAGAAAGTGATTGTACATCATGGATTCACTCCAGAAACTGATTCACGAGCTGATCGAGAGCGGTGAGCTGATCTCAGCGACGCTCAGTCAGCGCCGCAAACGGGAACCCGATGCATTTAACAAAGTCATCATTAAGCCGGTTGAACTCAAAAAGCAGCTGCATTACCAGTTTACTTATCATTACAATAATAAAGTCACTCATGAGAACGTGCCTGCCGCCGAAGCGGAGCATCCGCTAATGGAATTGTTCGAGCAGTGTATGCGCCAGGGACTGCTGTGCACGACCGAAGCGGATTATCAGGTGCTGATCAGCAAGAAGTACAAAGTGTCCATCCTGACCAAGACGGCGACCAAGACCGAAGCCGATCTCAATCATAACCGCAAAAAACGCTACATTCTGGATGAAGGCGAGCCGGTGCCATTTTTGGTTGAACTGGGCATTATGAATGCAGACGGCAAAGTATTCGCTAAAAAGTACGACAAGTTCCGCCAGATCAACCGTTTCCTGGAAATGGTGCAGGATATACTGCCTTCCCTCCCGGAAGACCGTGAACTGACGATTGTGGACTTTGGCTGCGGCAAGTCGTACCTGACATTTGCGCTGTATCATTATCTGAACATTCAGCAGCGTCGGCCGCTGCGTATTGTTGGACTCGATCTAAAAGCAGATGTTATCCAGCACTGCAGCCAGCTGGCCGACAAGCTGAATTATAACAAGCTGCGCTTCCTTGTCGGCGATATCGCGGATTACAACGAACTGGATCAGGTTGATATGGTCGTTACCCTGCATGCCTGTGACACGGCAACCGATGCAGCACTGGAAAAAGCAGTGCGCTGGAATGCTTCTGTGATTCTCTCTGTACCGTGCTGCCAGCATGAGCTGTTCAGCCAGGTGGAGAACGATGCTCTCAGTCCGCTGTTGTCCCATGGCATACTCAAGGAGCGCTTTTCCGCGCTGGCTACTGATGCGATCCGTGCCAAACTGCTGGATCTAATGGGTTACCGCACCCAGTTGCTTGAATTTATCGATATGGAGCATACGCCCAAAAACATTCTAATCCGTGCGGTCAAAGGCTCTGCCGGAGACATAACGACGATGTGGCAGGAGTACAGCGTATTCCGCAGCATGCTGCAGGCCAGCCCGTATCTGGAGAACGTCTGCCGTGATCTGCTTCCACAGGAGCAGACCAGTGAAGCAACCCTGTAAAATGCCAACGATGCTACTGTAGTAAGGCTAATTTTCCTATGTCAGGTCTTTTTCAGCCAAACGTACAGTATTGGAAAGTGAACTACACACTGTTAAAGTTGTTCTTTCAGGTTCGATGGAAGTTATTCTCTGGAACCTGTATCTTTAGCGTGATAGTATCTGTATCACTATTCAGACTTATCTCTACACCGACGGACTGCTTGTTTGGGCAGTCCGTTTTTTATGATACCCCAAAGTAAACTTCATCCAAGCCTGATATTTTCGGCACTATCTTGATCTTTGTCTGTACAGGGTATGAACATGTGCGCTTAAAACTAGCCCATGTTCATACCCTGTGCTAAAATATGTGAGGACATCATGAGGGCACAGCGCTTGATTCATTGGGAATACATAGGCCTGATATAGAGACAGGAATGCAACCATACTGAAGGAGGACTGGTGGAGATTATTTCTGATATTATTTCACAACTATTGCACTGGGTAGAACAGCTCGGCTATGCCGGCATTATGCTGGGTCTGATGATTGAGGTCATTCCGAGCGAGATTGTACTGGCTTATGGAGGATTTCTTGTATCCACAGGCAGTATCAACTATTTTGGAGCGGTGGCTTTTGGTACCATCGGCGGCGTAATTGCCCAGCTGTTCATTTACTGGATCGGTCGCTACGGCGGACGTCCCGTTCTGGAAAAGTACGGCAAGTACATCCTGATCAAGAAAAGCCATATCGATCATGCGGAAGAATGGTTCGAAAAGTATGGAACCGGCGTTATTTTTACGGCCCGTTTTATTCCGGTCGTACGCCACGCGATTTCCATTCCGGCAGGCATTACCAAGATGTCGCATGCCCGCTTTATCATCCTGACGACGCTGGCGGTTATTCCATGGTCTGCCTTGTTCGTTTACCTCGGTATGGTACTGGGCAGCCAGTGGGAGAACATCGATCAGATCGCCAGCAAGTATACGACGCCGATTCTGATTGTAGCGGTTGTGCTGCTGGCATCCTACTTTTTGGTTAAAAGGAAGATGAAAAAGAAATAAATCCATCCGAAAGGCGGCGGAATCGATGAGCAAGCGCAATCTGGCAGACAAGTGGGAAGTAGCTATCACGCCCGAGCAGTTTATGGAGGGCATGACACAGAACAAGGAAGCGTTCCATGATGGATATACCTTATTCAACTGGACGGATCTGGATGACCATGAATTTTTCAAATTGCTCAGTCACCGCGATGACCTGCGCTCCATTATTATTGCAGCAGACTGGTGCGGCGATGTGGTACGTAATATTCCGGTCGTATTCCGGGCATTTGAGGAAGCGGATATTCCGACCCGGGTGCTGATTCTGGAAGAGCATCAGGATGTGATGGATGAATATCTGACTATGGGCGGACGCTCCGTACCGATTGTGATTATTACCGATACCGGCGGTCACGTGCTGGGACAATGGGGACCGCGTCCAGAGCATGTACAGGAGCTGATGGTCGCTTTCCGCGAAGAGAATCCGGATCGCGAAGCACCGGATTACAAGGATAAAATGGCCGAGGTACGCAAGGCCATGCTGGAGCGCTATGGTGAAGGTGCCGCTTCCCATGCGATGGTGATCCGTGAACTGCATGAATTATTATCAGGAGTGTGAATGGCTTTGTTTAAAATAGAGACTTTTTCGCTGGGGCCGCTGCAGACGAATGCCTATCTGCTTATCGCAGAAGACAATCAGCGGGCAGTTGTCATCGATCCGGGCATGAACCCCGGTTCACTGATCCGCCGTATCGATACGCTGAAGCTTAGGATTGAAGCCATTTTGCTGACCCATGCCCATTTTGATCATATGGGCGGGGTTCAGGAGATGCGCCAGCATTATAACTGTCCGGTCTATCTGCATGACCTGGAAGCGGAATGGATGACCAATCCACGGCTTAACGGTTCGGCCATGTGGCCGGATGTGACGCCTCCGATCACTGCAGAGCCTGCCGAATATGCGCTGGACAAAGGGCAAAAGCTGGAGCTGATCAATCATACGTTTACCGTGTATCATACACCCGGCCATTCGCCGGGCAGCGTCAGTTTCCTTTGCGGAACGGAGTTGTTCTCCGGTGACGTGTTGTTCCGTATGGGTGTAGGACGAACTGACCTGACCGGTGGCAGTGAACGTGATTTGATCGATTCGATTCGTACCGTTTTGTATCGTTTTGCCGATGAGACCAAAGTCTATCCGGGTCATGGACCGAGAACAACGATAGGTGCCGAGAAAGCCGGCAATCCTTATGTTCCTGGCTGAGTAACAGGCTTCTGCACGAATATGCAAAAAAATGGCGCAATAGCATCTGTCAGCTGTACAGACTGCCTTTTGCCAATCATTACTCGCGAATTACCGACAAACCAGACAAGCAGGCCGGATTTCCATTCCAGCCTGCTTGTTTTATTTTGGTAATAAAATGACACCAATCGACCTCTTCAGACGTACTTAATAAAATGTACTTTTCACAAGGGTATTAAGATGTAATTTTCAGGATAAAAGTGGACACCACTTACTTATTGTAGTAGGATGTACAAATAAGGAGATAAGCTAGGGGGAGATAGACGATGCTGCATCTGGGAGAAAAAGTCGTAGTTGTCACTGATACCTTTGAGCAAAATCTGCCTGTAGGAGATTATGGATATATAATTGCATATGACCGTAACCCTGATAATGCCTTCGATTATGTCATTCGTATTCCTAAAGCAAACCGTAACTTTTTTGTGCCGGCTGGCGATATTGAGCCGGAGGAGAAATTACTGCAGCAGGAAGCTGAACGAGTCGGACGCGAGGCGCTGATCGATTATGCTCTGGCAACACACAATGAGAAGTTATTTTTTCAAGTGATGAATGGTGAGGAACTTCCGGTACCTGAAGAACCTTTAACAGATAAAAGTACACAGGCTGATTTCGTCAAACAAATCAATCTGCGTGCTTGGATTTAAAAGAGTCGGCGCTGCCGGCTCTTTTTTTATTGCTGTCGCTTTAACGGATTGAATTGTCCGGGTATGTAACCTATAATGGAAAAAGTTATTTCCCGCCGGGTTCACCCGTCATTTGGACAGGCAGTCATTGATCCATGAATGGCGCACAGTTGGTGGGAGACCGGTACAGGATTGAAGGAGGGTTTATCAATGACCATTAATATTCAGGATGTGGAACATGTAGCCAGACTGGCGCGTCTCGATCTGAATCAAGAAGAGAAAGAAATGTTCACTGCGCAGCTGGATGCCATTCTTAAATATGCGGAAAAGCTGAATGAGCTGGATACGGAAAATGTCGAGCCAACGACCCATGTGCTGCATGTCAGCAATGTAATGCGTGAAGACAAGGTACATGAGAGTCTGCCGATCGAGAAAGTACTGCGCAATGCTCCCGATGATGAAGATGGACAGTTCAAAGTACCGGCTGTTCTGGAATAGCACCGGGCGGCCTGACCACAAGTAACCCGAATTGAAGGAGGACACGGAAGTGACTTTATTTGACCTCAGTCTGAATGAAATACATAACCGGCTGCATGCCAAAGATCTGGCAGTAACCGATCTTGTAGCACAGGCATTCCAGACGATTAACGAGCGTGATGACCGCATCCAGGCATACCTTACACTGGATGAGGAAGCAGCCCAACACCAAGCGGCTGCACTTGATAAGAAAATGGCGAGCGGCGAAGCACGCGGTCTGCTGTTCGGTCTGCCGGCAGGAATCAAGGACAATATCGTAACCGAAGGACTGCGTACGACCTGTGCCAGTCAATTTTTGCGTAATTATGATCCGATCTACAATGCGACTGTTATGGAGAAGCTTCAGCTGGCGGATTCCGTCACGCTCGGCAAACTGAACATGGACGAATTTGCCATGGGCGGTTCCAACGAGAATTCCAGCTTTATGCCGGTACGCAACCCGTGGAACCTGGATTATGTACCCGGTGGTTCAAGCGGCGGTTCCGCAGCGGCAGTCGCAGCGGGTGAAGCATATTTCACCCTTGGCTCCGACACTGGCGGTTCGATTCGTCAGCCGGCGTCCTATTGCGGCGTAGTGGGACTCAAGCCTACGTATGGTCTTGTATCCCGCTTCGGCCTTGTAGCCTTTGCCTCATCGCTTGACCAGATTGGCCCCATCACCAAAAATGTGGAAGATTCTGCCTACGTTCTGCAGGCAATTGCCGGCTACGATGAGAAAGACTCCACTTCGGCCAAAGTCGATATTCCTGACTATATCAGTGCACTGACAGGTGATATCAAAGGACTAAAAATTGCCGTTCCTTCCGAATATATCGGTGAAGGCGTAGATGCTGCAGTCAAGGAATCGATCATGAGCGCACTGAAAGTGCTGGAAAACCTCGGCGCAGAGTGGGAAGAGGTTTCTCTTCCTTATACCGAATATGCGGTAGCTACCTATTATCTGCTTGCTTCCTCGGAAGCGTCTTCCAATCTGGCCCGTTTTGACGGTGTTCGTTATGGCGTGCGTGCCGAGAACCCGGGCAATCTGCTGGAATTGTATCATCAGTCTCGCAGCGAAGGCTTTGGTCCGGAAGTGAAGCGCCGGATTATGCTGGGAACGTATGCGCTCAGTTCCGGTTATTATGATGCTTATTATCTCAAAGCACAAAAAGTCCGTACATTGATCAAGCAGGACTTTGACAACGTATTTGCCAAATATGACGTTATCGTCGGACCAACAGCACCGACAACTGCATTCAAGCTCGGTTCCCAGGTCAATGATCCGTTAACGATGTACCTGAACGACATTTTGACCATTCCGGTGAGTCTGGCAGGCGTACCGGCGATCAGTATTCCATGCGGCTTTGTCTCCGGACTGCCTGTCGGCATGCAGATTATCGGCAAAGCCTTTGACGAACAGACGGTTTTGCGTGTGGCGCATGCATTTGAACAGAATACCGATTTCCATCAGCAGCGTCCACAGCTGTAAAACCATGTGAAAAAGGAGGAATCTACCGATGTCTACAGCCAGATATGAAACAGTCGTCGGACTGGAAGTTCACGTTGAACTTCATACCCAATCGAAAATATTTTGCGGCTGCTCTACCGCGTTTGGAGCACCGCCCAATACCCATACCTGCCCAGTCTGCCTCGGTCATCCGGGCGTGCTGCCGGTACTGAACCGGCAGGCTGTGGAATATGCGATGAAAGCAGCAATGGCACTGAACTGCCAGGTTGCTGATGTCAGCAAGTTCGACCGCAAAAATTACTTTTATCCGGATTCGCCCAAGGCCTACCAGATTTCCCAATTTGATCAGCCGATCGGCGAACACGGATGGATCGATATTGAAGTGAACGGCGAGACCAAGCGCATTGGCATTACCCGTCTGCATCTGGAAGAAGATGCGGGTAAGCTGACCCATAGCTCGGGCGGTTATGATTCACTCGTTGACTTTAACCGTGTAGGTACACCGCTGATCGAGATCGTCTCGGAACCGGAGATTTCTTCCCCGGAAGAAGCCCGTGCCTATCTGGAGAAATTGCGTGCCATCATGCAGTACTGCGATGTATCGGATGTGAAAATGGAAGAAGGATCGCTGCGCTGTGATGCCAATATCAGTCTGCGTCCTGTTGGACAGGCCGAACTTGGCACACGTGCCGAGCTGAAAAACATGAACTCTTTCCGCGGTGTACAGCGTGGTCTGGAGTATGAAGAGCTGCGTCAGGCACAGATTCTCGATGATGGAGAAAAAGTCGTCCAGGAGACCCGCCGTTGGGACGAAGCGCTTGGCAAAACGATCTCTATGCGCGGCAAGGAAGAATCGCATGATTATCGATATTTCCCGGACCCGGATCTGGTTACCCTTCATATCGATCAGCAATGGAAAGACCGCGTGCTTGCGTCGATTCCGGAGCTGCCTGATGCACGCCAGGCACGTTATACGACCGAGTATGGACTGGTTGCCTATGATGCAGCAGTCATTACATCGTCCAAACCGCTGGCCGATCTGTTTGAAGAGAGCCTGAACTACACTGGCGATGCCAAGTCTGCAGCCAACTGGATTCAGGGTGAACTGCTCGGTTATCTGAACGCCAACAACCTCGAAGCTTCCGCAGTACCATTGACCGGCCAGGCACTTGGCGAGATGATCGGCCTGATTGAAAAAGGGACGATCAGCAACAAAATCGCCAAAACCGTATTCAAGGAAATGCTGCAGTCCGGCAAAAGCCCGCAGCAGGTTGTTGAAGAACAAGGTCTGACCCAGATCAGTGACGAAGGTGCGATCAAAGCGATCGTGCAGGAAGTGATCGCTGCCAATCCGCAGTCCGTTGCCGATTATCAGGCAGGCAAAGATAAAGCGATCGGGTTCCTGGTCGGGCAGGTCATGAAGCAGAGCAAAGGCAAAGCCAATCCCGGCATGGTTAACCAGCTGCTGGCCGAATTGCTGCCACGCTAAATACAGCGTATAATTTTACAGGGATTTACGACATACAGATCATTAGAGGACATGCCAATCGGGGCATGTCCTTTTTAAAATAACCACGGCTGGTCCGGCATGTCATCAGGCTGCCGCTGACCGTGAGAGGAGACACCGACCATGATACGCCAATGCTCACTGGAAGATGATGATATTGTAAGACAGATCTGGGCGCTGCAGCATATTGCCTACCGGATGGAAGCTCAGTTGATTGGGGTCAAGGAACTTCCGCCGCTTATGGATACTGTAGAGAGTATTCGCCGCTGCGGTGAGACGTTTTATGGGTACTTTAATGAGGAGGAAGAAATTCAGGGCGTAGTGGCTGTAGAGGAGGAGAAGCCAGATACAATCACCGTCTCACGTATGATGGTGCATCCGGCAGCTTCCGGACGTGGCATTGCCAGTCAGCTGCTGTCTTATGTATTTGAACAGTATCCGCAGGTACCGCTTTATATGGTGTCGACAGGCACGAAGAACGAACCGGCAGTTGGCTTGTACCGCAAGTATGGATTCCAGCCGATCGAGTCTTTTGAAGTAGCGCCTGGTGTGGAACTGACGACTTTTCACCGTCATAATCCCGACATCACGAATTAACAGGAGGTGTAATTACAAGTATGGCCAATCCCTGGTTCATTGATAACCTGAGTATTCTGTTCCGCCTGCTGGCTGCGATGCTGATGGGCGGACTGATCGGCTGGGAACGGGAACGTTCCAGTCATGCGGCCGGCCTGCGCACCCATATACTGGTTTGTGTCGGTTCTGCGCTGATTATGATGCTGTCCGTATACGGATTTGCCGATTTTATCCATGAGACCAATGTGCGTATCGACCCGGCGCGTTTGGCGACGGCGGTCATTTCCGGGATCGGGTTTCTCGGGGCAGGAACCATTCTGTTTACCGGCAAGGCAATTACCGGTCTGACGACTGCGGCTTCACTCTGGGTGGTGGCAGCGATCGGATTGGCAATTGGGGCAGGGTTTTACTTTGCCGCGTTTGTATCCACGCTGCTGGTGCTGCTGAATCTGTGGGTGCTAAATATTGTCGAGCAGCGCTATATTCGCCGCAGCAAAGCGCATTCCATTACCATTGAAGGCATATCAGGTGTACTGACACTTGACCGGGTATCCAAATTTTTGTACGCCGAGAATATTACGATCAAGAGAATCACCTTTATTAAAGAACGGAGTGGTCATACCCTGTCCTCGGAAACATTGCTCACCGAGCTGCGGATGAATGTAGAGATTCATCATGAGTACAATCCGATGGATATGATCAGCCGTATGCAAAAAATCGAGGGAGTCACTGCAGTCTCCATCGAGTAAAAATGGGAGAGCTTGTTGATCGGCTGGCAGCCCATTCACAGACATTATCGAACATACCTGCTTATCAGCGGTATGGAAGGAGGAATCAACATGGCGAACTCCCCGTCCAGACTCCCGCTTAAGCGCAAATTTATTGCCGTGCTGCTTGCAGCGATTTTACCGGGTTTTGGTCATATTTATCTTGGACTGGCTCAGAAGGGCATTCAGTTTATCGCTTTGCTGCTGCTGGATATTACAGCACTCTTTTATTTTACCTCTCAGGGTATTCAGATTAATCTGCCGTTCCTGGGTCTGTTGGCCCTGCTGGTACCGGTCATTTACTTTTACAACGTATATGATGTACTGCAATCCACCGATTGGATCAATGAGCATATACGTGCCTTTGTTCCTTTCAAAAAGAAAAATAGGCCGTACGCCGGCCTGCGCGGAATAAGTTTTGGACTGCTGCTTATTCTGGAGGGAGCGATGATCTGTGTCCTGTTGCTGCGCCCTTACTGGCTGCGTAATATCGTTAGTTTCTGGGGAGGCTATCTGACCGCATTCGTATGTCTGCTTATTGGCGTACTGCTGCTTGTTTTCCAGGGACTGCGCATTTACCGTGCTCTGCATAAGGGATCGCAGGATAAGACAGGAGGTGCGATTCATGCCCACAAAAATTAGAGTCGGCAGAATTACTGCCTCCCTGCTCTGGATCGCAGTCGGCATTCTGGTATTCCTTGATCAGTGGACCAATGGCGGACAGCTGTTATGGCTGCTGAAATGGTGGCCAGTCATCCTTATCGTCTGGGGAGTGGAATACATTATTTTCTATGTATTATCCCGCCGAAGATTATTCAGACTGCGGATGGACATCAGGGGCATGTTGATTGCGCTGCTGGCAGCAGTATCCATTTTTCTGGTTACTGAGCAAAATCAGTATTTGTATTTATGGAGCCGGGTCAGTCTCGACCTGACCGCAGCCTCGGCCGAATTCAGTGAAGCTTCCGGAACACGGACCGAGTTGGATAATATTACTGTCCCAATCACGGAAGAGACGGATGAACTGAACGTGGAAGGCATTAACGGTGATCTCCTTATTCATTCCGGTAATGTCGATCAGATTCAGATACGTCCGGTCGTATGGGTCGATGAGGTGGAGCGGGAAGAGGCCAAGACCATTGCTCTGTCTACCAAAATTAATGCTACCGAAGGTCGCGAAATTGATATTCGCCCGGAGACACTTTCTTACGGGGAATCGAGTAATCGCCAGCCGCGGGTAAATATGGAGATTACCGTGCCGGCCAGTCGCCATTTTGATATCAATGTACAGACGACCAACGGCAAGATTATGATGAGCAATATCGAAGCGCTGCGCAGCATCTCGGTACGCAGTGGTAATGGCGGTCTCGTATTGCGCGATCTGCTGGGTGATGTCAAAGCGCAGACGACCAACGGTAATATGCAAATCACATCCATTCTGGGGAATGTCAATGCCGATACCAACCAGGGAACGTTCCGGGCAAACGATATTAGTGGAGCCGCCCGTCTGTATACACAGGTCGGCGACATCTCTCTGACCGGGGGACTGGGCGATATTGATGTGAATACGCGCAACGGTAATATTTTTGTAGATGAAGCCAACTTTGAGATCCGGGCAGAGACGCTAAATGGCAATATTGAACTTCGCTCCATCAGCATAGGCGGAGACTGGTCTGTCTATAGTGCAGTAGGTGTTATCAATCTGTATCTGCCGGCTACCGGCAACTACAAAATTGCCGGCTCCAACAGCTATGGTACGATCAGAACCGATCTGCCGCTGGAAGTAAAAAATAAAACGATCAGCGGAACATTCGGCACCGATGATCATACGGTTCGCGTAGATGGCAATGGCGATCTGAATGTGCTGCACAATACGGATTCCATTATCAAAGATAACGACCAGCAGCAAATTGCTCCTTCTTCCGGTAATGGAGATGCTGACAGCACATCGCCAGACAATACCGGCACCTCGTCAGAAAATAATGATGCAAGGAGAGCGGCCGATTCGGTACCTTCTCCATCAGCGGATTCACCGGCCGATTCAGAGCCATCATCCGTCAACTCGCCTGCAGAATCGGAATCACCATAATCCATTGTTTTCCGTCCTTTTCTGTTCAAGATTTACCTTGAATGGATTGCTTTGAGCAGCGTTGACAAGCTTCTTCGGCAACCTTTACAATGTGAAGGGCAATAGCTGACCTGCAGGTTCGTATTGATGGATGACAGTCAGGCAGGAATTTAATTTGCGTAGTTCAACAAGGCGGTGGACCAGATGACAACACGTGTTCAACATGCACTCGAGCAGCTAAAGACCAGTGGAGTACGGATTACACCACAGCGTCATGCCATACTCGCCTATTTGCTGGAGTCCATGGAGCACCCGACCGCTGATGAGATTTACCGTTCACTGGAACCGCGGTTTCCCAGTATGAGTGTTGCGACGGTGTATAATAATTTGAAAATGTTTATTGAAGCAGGAATGGTTCGTGAACTGACATATGGAGATAGTTCCAGCCGTTTTGACGCGAACGTAACCGAGCATTATCATATTATTTGTGAGCAATGCGGCAAAATTGAAGATTTTAATTACCCTTCACTTCGGGAAGTAGAAAATCAGGCAGAACAGCATACAGGCTTTCAGATTTCCGGTCACCGGATGGAATTGTATGGAATTTGCACCGATTGCAGAGATCTAAAGTAAGGTTAATTCCAGCAGCACGGGATCAGGATATCCTGTGCTGCTTTTTTATTAGAATCAGACGACACAACTACATACAGGAGGCTGTATTGAGCAGACAGAAGCGAGCACGTGCGAATAGAAGTCGTAGAGTCAGACGTTGGTGGATCGTATGGATACTCCTTATAGCAGTAACAGCAGCTGTTTATATTTTTATTCCTAACCCGTTTCATGAAGATCCGGATTGGAAAGGAATCGACAAGCCAATCTTTGTCAAAGGCGAGCTGATGAGTTATTCGGCGCAGGGGACAGGAGATTCGCTGCAGCTTCCTTTACCCGTACTTCAGCAAGAGGTAGATCCCAATATTCGGTATGAACAAGCTACCCAGTCGATTATTTTGACATCCAGCAATAATATTATGCATCTCCAGCAGGGCAGTACCGCTGCAGAGCTTAACATGAAGCCGCTCCAGCTTCGTGTCGCTCCCGAGCAGCAGCAGGATCTGCTGTATATTCCGCTTGCTCCGCTCAAGCAGATCTATCATATCGATGTACATGAAGATCCCGATACCGGAGCTGTGATTCTGATGCGTGCAGGAGATCGAATTCAATATGCCAGTGCCGCCGCGGAAAATAGCAGCAGTACGCTTCCACTTCGCAGTGAAGCCAGCCTTCACGCACCGATATATACAGATGTACCAGATGGAGCGCATTTGAGAATATGGCAGTCCGGCGACGAGTGGGTACAAGTACAGCTCGATAACGGAATCACCGGTTATATGCAGCGCAGCCAAATCCGAATGGGCGAATTAACGACCATACCCGTTCCCAACATCCCGGATAACCGTGTACAGACCGAATGGAAGGGCAAAAAGGTTAATCTGACCTGGGAGGCAGTATACGAGAAACGGCGCGATCCGCATACCATCGGTGAACTGCCGGGGGTGAATGTAATAAGTCCTACCTGGTTTGAGATTATCGATGACTCGGGAAATATACGAAGCAAAGCAGATATGGAGTACGTCAACTGGGCACATCATCGTGGAATTGAAGTCTGGGCACTGCTTAGTAATGGATTTAATGCAGACCGCACGACAAAAGCACTGTCCAGTTACGAGAACCGCAGGCATATTATTGCACAAATGATAGAGTATGCCCGGGTATACCAGCTGGATGGCATCAATATCGACTTTGAGAGTGTGCATACATCCGATGGTCCCAATGTTACTCAGTTTATCCGTGAACTGAAGCCGCTGGCAGCCCAGCATAGTCTGGTGCTGTCAATGGATGTGACGCCCAAATCGAACAGCGAGCTTTGGTCCAAATTTCTCGATCGGGAATCGCTGGCGCCTTCGCTCGATTATATGATGGTTATGGCCTACGACGAACACTGGGCAGCCAGCCCAATAGCAGGCTCTGTCGCTTCACTGAACTGGACGGAGAAAGCCATGAGACGTGTATTGGAAGAAGATAAGGTTCCAGCTGACAAGCTGATACTGGGCATCCCTTTGTATACCCGGATATGGACCGAGAAATCCCAGAATGGAGCCACCAAAGTCTCCTCCAAGGCAGTCGGCATGGAGAGCATTGCCAAGCTGTTGACCGAGAAAAAGTTAAAACCGCGTTTTGATCAAGCAGCAGGTCAGAACTATGTCGAGTATAAGGAAAAAGGCGCTACGTACAAAATCTGGATTGAGGATGAAGTATCACTCGCAGCCAGAGTAGAGCTCGCCCGTAAGCTCCAGCTGGGGGGAGTTGCCTCATGGACCCGCAGCCTCGGAGATGACCGCGCCTGGGAGACCCTATCTACATTTAAGTAAAAAAATGCACAAATAACACACAGAAAAAGACCGGATAAGCACTTTGCTTATCCGGTCTTTTTTTGACGAATATGAAAAATTAATGTACTCAGGCAGGAAAGGTATTCCAAAATGTAGAAGTTAACCCTGAGTCAAAAGAATTCAAAAATATATTAACCCCCGGGCAGATAAGGGAGGATCATGTGGAATTAACCAATCTTTCGTTTCTGAATGAAAGCTTTAATAACCGTAAAGTAGTCGGAGCGGTAGCATCCAAAAGCAAAGGCAGTCAATTTAACGGTTCACTGTTGCATGATTTTGAAGTATTGATTATTGTTGTCTGTCGTCAGGATCATGAGGAAGAGTTTATAGAACACCGTATGGATATTTCCAACACCCATATTCAGGTCATTTATATAGATCGTGAACTAATGGAAAATTACGCAGTTGCCGGCCAGCAGCGCCGCATCGTCGAGCAGTTTATCAAGGGAGAAGTCATCTGGGATACTGATGGTGAAGTAGAGCGGTTGAGGAGCCAATTCAAGGAAATGGCAGGCCCTCTGGCGGAACGCCGTATTTTCAGAGAATTCAGCCTGTTTCTCACCCTGTATGTAGAAGCGCGTTATCATATGCAGAACAAGCAGACGATGGATGCCTACAACTGCATATTTCAGGCACTTCAACACTGGGCCAAGCTCGAACTGTGCGAAAAAGGAATCTACCCCGAATCAGCCGTCTGGGAACAGGTCCAAAAGCAAAAGCTTGATGTCTACAAGCTGTATGAGCAGCTGGCGTTCAGTATGGAGACGATGGAGCAGAGAGTAGAACTGGTTCTGCTGGCCTGTGAATTCTCCGTTATGTCCAAAATGCAGGAATGCTCTGCTATATTGTTCCGAGTGCTCCGAAGCAGAAAACAGCCGTGGAGTATAGAAGAGTTAATTCAGCATCCCGAACTCAGTCATGTCGGCAATGCCCTATCCACAGTAGTGCGCAAGCTCGTATATCGATCCTTGATCGGTGAGACCGTGACCTGGATACCTCAACCTGGTGGTGAAAGAGAGATCCGTTACTGGATCAGTTAATCCCAAGCCCAAAAGTTACATTATAGCCCGGACAACTCATAACCAAGTCAATATACGAGTAACTAATAAGAGAATAACCAAAGAAAGATAGCTGAAAAAAGAATAATTGAATAGGCAGTGTACTATAATAGTGCGCTAATATCATGGATGAAGTTAAAACAATCAAAGTCCAATATAATCCCGCCACAATATAAACCAATTATCAAAAATGAACAAATCAAGCAGTCACAGAACTGCTTGAATAATACTATAATAAAATGCTAAATAAATAGTTGACGACTCTCAGGGAAATATGATAAATTATAAAACGTTCCGCTTGCGGGATAAACTACTCACTAATGAGTAAGGTTAGCATCTTATTTTCAGAAAAATGATCTAAATCATCTTTCGAAAAAAAGTGTTGACGAAAAAATAAATACATGATATATTATAAGAGTTGTCGCTAATGAGTGGCAATAAAAAGTATCATGAGAATATATTAGCGGGTTGGTAAAACAAGAAAAACTTCTTGAAAAAAAGTGCTTGCTAAATAAAAAGAAACATGATATGATATAAGAGTTGTTGCGAGAGATACAGCGACAACGAAAAAGACTTTGATCTTTGAAAACTGAACAACGAGTGAGTGAAGAACTTAGTTCTTCAAATATAGAGAACAGCAATGTTCTCGTCAGCAAGGAATGAGCAAGTCAAACACTTTATGGAGAGTTTGATCCTGGCTCAGGACGAACGCTGGC
>NZ_CP096398.1:975000-1205000 GCF_054161335.1 Paenibacillus sp. Z6-24
TTACAAAGGAATTGGGTAAGTGAAGAGGTCTGGAAAGGCCCGCCATAGTAGGTGAAAGCCCTGTAGCTGAAAGTCAGTTCTCTCCGAGACGGATCCCGAGTAGTGCGGGGCACGTGAAACCCCGTATGAATCTGCCAGGACCATCTGGTAAGGCTAAATACTCCCTAGCGACCGATAGTGAAGCAGTACCGTGAGGGAAAGGTGAAAAGGACCCCGGAAGGGGAGTGAAATAGAACCTGAAACCGTGTGCTTACAAAAAGTCAGAGCCCGATATAGGGGTGATGGCGTGCCTTTTGTAGAATGAACCGGCGAGTTACGTTCCCGTGCAAGGTTAAGGTGAAAAGCCGGAGCCGCAGCGAAAGCGAGTCTGAATAGGGCGACTTAGTACGTGGACGTAGACCCGAAACCGGGTGATCTACCCCTGTCCAGGATGAAGGTACGGTAACACGTACTGGAGGTCCGAACCCACGCACGTTGAAAAGTGCGGGGATGAGGTGGGGGTAGCGGAGAAATTCCAATCGAACCCGGAGATAGCTGGTTCTCCCCGAAATAGCTTTAGGGCTAGCCTCGGAAGGTGAGTCGCGGAGGTAGAGCACTGATTGGATGCGGGGCCCGCAAGGGTTACCAAGTTCAGTCAAACTCCGAATGCCGCAGACTTTATTCCGGGAGTCAGACAGTGGGTGCTAAGGTCCATTGTCAAAAGGGAAACAGCCCAGACCATCAGCTAAGGTCCCCAAGTGTGTGTTAAGTGGGAAAGGATGTGGAGTTGCTTAGACAACCAGGATGTTGGCTTAGAAGCAGCCACCATTGAAAGAGTGCGTAATAGCTCACTGGTCGAGTGACTCTGCGCCGAAAATGTAACGGGGCTAAACACACCACCGAAGCTATGGCTTGATGCAATGCATCAGGGGTAGGGGAGCGTTGAATTTAGGTTGAAGGTGTACCGTAAGGAGCGCTGGACAGAATTCAAGTGAGAATGCCGGTATGAGTAACGAAAAGATCAGTGAGAATCTGATCCGCCGAAAGCCCAAGGGTTCCTGAGGAAGGCTCGTCCTCTCAGGGTAAGTCGGGACCTAAGGCGAGGCCGAAAGGCGTAGTCGACGGACAACAGGTTGAAATTCCTGTACCACCGAAAGCCGTTATGAGCAATGGGGTGACGCAGGAGGGTAGTGACGCGGACTGATGGATGTCCGTCCAAGCAGTGAGGCTTGTGTGTAGGTAAATCCGCACACTCTAAGGCCAGGCTGTGATGGGGAGCGAAAATTACAGTAGCGAAGGTCATGATCTCACACTGCCAAGAAAAGCCTCTAGCCAGGAAGCAGGTGCCCGTACCGCAAACCGACACAGGTGGGCGAGAAGAGAATTCTAAGGCGCGCGGAAGAACTCTCGTTAAGGAACTCGGCAAAATGACCCCGTAACTTCGGGAGAAGGGGTGCCCCGGTAGTGTGAATAGCACGAGGGGGCCGCAGTGAAAAGGCCCAAGCGACTGTTTAGCAAAAACACAGGTCTGTGCGAAGCCGCAAGGCGAAGTATACGGGCTGACGCCTGCCCGGTGCTGGAAGGTTAAGGGGAGTGGTTAGCGCAAGCGAAGCTATGAACCGAAGCCCCAGTAAACGGCGGCCGTAACTATAACGGTCCTAAGGTAGCGAAATTCCTTGTCAGGTAAATTCTGACCCGCACGAATGGCGTAACGATTTGGGCGCTGTCTCAACGAGAGATCCGGTGAAATTTTAATACCTGTGAAGATGCAGGTTACCCGCGACAAGACGGAAAGACCCCATGGAGCTTTACTGCAGCTTGATATTGAACTGGGGTGCGATTTGTACAGGATAGGTGGGAGCCTACGAAGAGGGAGCGCAAGCTTCCTTGGAGGCGCCGTTGGGATACCACCCTGATCGCATCTGAGTTCTAACCTGGTACCGTAATCCGGTACAGGGACCGTGTCAGGTGGGCAGTTTGACTGGGGCGGTCGCCTCCTAAAATGTAACGGAGGCGCCCTAAGGTTCCCTCAGAATGGTTGGAAATCATTCGAAGAGTGTAAAGGCATAAGGGAGCTTGACTGCGAGACCTACAAGTCGAGCAGGGACGAAAGTCGGGCTTAGTGATCCGGTGGTACCGCATGGAAGGGCCATCGCTCAACGGATAAAAGCTACCCTGGGGATAACAGGCTTATCTCCCCCAAGAGTCCACATCGACGGGGAGGTTTGGCACCTCGATGTCGGCTCATCGCATCCTGGGGCTGAAGTAGGTCCCAAGGGTTGGGCTGTTCGCCCATTAAAGCGGTACGCGAGCTGGGTTCAGAACGTCGTGAGACAGTTCGGTCCCTATCTGTCGTGGGCGTAGGAAATTTGAGAGGAGCTGTCCTTAGTACGAGAGGACCGGGATGGACGCACCGCTGGTGTACCAGTTGTTCCGCCAGGAGCATCGCTGGGTAGCTACGTGCGGAAGGGATAAGCGCTGAAAGCATCTAAGCGTGAAGCCCCCCTCAAGATGAGATTTCCCAATTAGTAAGACCCCTTGAAGACGACGAGGTAGATAGGTTGGGGGTGGAAGTGCAGCAATGCATGGAGCTGACCAATACTAATCGGTCGAGGGCTTATCCAAAAAGCTTCTAAAGCAGCGAGGTTTCGTTTCGGATTCAGTTTTCAGGTGATCAACACCTGCAAGGCAAGACGTTTGGTGATGATGGCGGAGGGGTTCCACACGTACCCATCCCGAACACGACCGTTAAGCCCTCCAGCGCCGATGGTACTTGGACCGCAGGGTCCTGGGAGAGTAGGACGTTGCCAAGCGAAAACAAGCAAGACTTCCGCTCGAAGAGAGCGGGTATTATTCCCTGATAGCTCAGTTGGTAGAGCACTCGACTGTTAATCGAGTTGTCACAGGTTCGAGTCCTGTTCGGGGAGCCATATGGAGAGGTGTCCGAGTTGGCCGAAGGAGCACGATTGGAAATCGTGTAGGCGTCACAAGCGTCTCGAGGGTTCGAATCCCTCTCTCTCCGCCATATTTCTTCTATAAATAGTAAGGCCCGTTGGTCAAGGGGTTAAGACACCTCCCTTTCACGGAGGTAACAGGGGTTCGAATCCCCTACGGGTCATTGTTTTACTTCATATAGAGATGAATTGTACATAATAAGTGAATGTGTTTGACATTAACTTAATAAGCATGTTACAATCACTCTTGTGTCCCATGGAGACTTAGCTCAGCTGGGAGAGCATCTGCCTTACAAGCAGAGGGTCGGGGGTTCGATCCCCTCAGTCTCCACCATAGATACTTTTTGCATGATGACGCGGGGTGGAGCAGTCCGGTAGCTCGTCGGGCTCATAACCCGAAGGTCACAGGTTCAAATCCTGTCCCCGCAATAGTTTTGGAACCGTGGTGTAGGGGTTAACATGCCTGCCTGTCACGCAGGAGATCGCGGGTTCAAATCCCGTCGGTTCCGCCATTTTTAGTATCCACTCACTACTTGTTAATTGTAAAGTGAACTAGAGTAGAAGAGTCGACACGAAGCAATACATTAAGCTACGGCTCGGTAGCTCAGTCGGTAGAGCAGAGGACTGAAAATCCTCGTGTCGGCGGTTCGATTCCGTCCCGAGCCACCATTAATTGAATAACTAATAGTTTTATGCCGGTGTAGCTCAGTTGGTAGAGCAACTGACTTGTAATCAGTAGGTCGGGGGTTCGAATCCTCTCGCCGGCACCACTATGGAGGCTTAGCGAAGTGGCCAAACGCAGCAGACTGTAAATCTGTTCTCTCTGAGTTCGGTGGTTCGAATCCATCAGCCTCCACCAGTTATAGGGGCATAGTTTAAAGGTAGAACAACGGTCTCCAAAACCGTTGGTGTGGGTTCAATTCCTGCTGCCCCTGCCAATTATTTTAATTTTAGTATATATTTTATAGCATGGCGGTCGTGGCGAAGGGGTTAACGCATCGGACTGTGAATCCGACATTCGCGGGTTCAATTCCCGTCGATCGCCCTTTTTATTTTCAATATTGGGGATTAGCCAAGCGGTAAGGCAACGGACTTTGACTCCGTCACGCATAGGTTCGAATCCTATATCCCCAGCCATTTTTTGCAAATGAGCGGACGTGGCTCAGCGGTAGAGCATCGCCTTGCCAAGGCGAGGGTCGCGGGTTCGATTCCCGTCGTCCGCTCCATTTTAATTTCATACGGCGCCATAGCCAAGTGGTAAGGCACAGCTCTGCAAAAGCTTTATCCCCAGTTCGAATCTGGGTGGCGCCTCCAGTATTTTATTTTGAGCGCCCTTAGCTCAGCTGGATAGAGCGTTTGACTACGAATCAAAAGGTCAGGAGTTCGAATCTCTTAGGGCGCGTTTTTCATCAGGAAGTGAAAAGCCTGGTATAACTGCTATTATAGCAGTTATACCAGGCTTTTTCGTTATATCTTTTTCTAGTAGCGTATAATTATTCTGTGAAGTGTGAAGTGTGAAGTGTGAAGTGTGAAGTGTGAAGTGTGAAGTGTGAAGTGTGAAGTGTGAAGTGTGAAGTGTGAAGTAAAGAGTAGAGAGTACAAAGTATAGAGTGTGGGATATGAATTATGAAGCATGAGTATTTGAAGTGGAAGAATAGGTGGATTATAAGCGGAAAGCTCTATATAAGGCGTCGGTCCAGAGTTAGCCCCGCCTTAGGTCTAGGATAAAATACCATCCTCAGTCCATTTCAGACAGCAGTTTATTCTATTAGAATGTAACTATAAGGCAAAGCGAGTCAGCCTGACAGTAACCGGTAGCAATTAACTGGTGAACTGCCCAATTAATTATGGATGATAGTAAATAGTAGTTGGCGGAAGTACTCAAGCTTTTCAAACTCAAAGAGAAGGAGGTGAATGGAATGAATATCAATCGTAAAAGTATCGCAGCGGTAGCATTAATCGCAGTAGGTATTCTGATGGTATTCGGCAAGTTCTTCCCTGTAGTACATAGTCTGATGGGGGAACTGATTGGGCTGCTGATTCCGGTAGCAATGCTGATCCTCGGTTACTATGCTCTTCAAAGTGGAAGAAAAGTATTGGGAATTGTACTGAGCATCATCGGAGCTTGTATCCTTTTTTCAAAATTGTCCTTTCTTATCGGTCCCGTCCTTGGAATAGCATTGGTGGTCTGGGGTATTACTCTTCTAAAAAATCGCCGTCAAACGTTTTAATTAGCAGCTTAGTCGTGTCCTACCTAGAGCGAATGGGTAAGTTGCTAATAAAGCTTAAAACACTTTACGATAAATAAATATATACTGTTGTATTCATCTTATAATGATAGACATCTTATGAGTACAAAGTGGAATATGTTGGCGAGGATGAAAGTTGTGGAACTGAAAGTCTGGAACTAAAGCTGGTCAACAACTGCAGTGTACCGCTTGATTGAGCACGTAAAGGAGGGAGCACTAATATCATGAATATGTTTAAACGTATACGGGATATTACCGTAGCCACTTTGAATGAAAAGCTGGAACAAAGCCAGGACCCGGTAAGATTAATTGATCAGTTTCTGCTGGATACACGTCAGGAAATCAACGAGGCAGAGAAACTGTACAACAATATAGCGCAGCATACACGCCAGCTGCACCAGCATGTGGAGAAAGCATCTTCCATGCGCAAAAAGCGTGAAGAGCAGGCTATGCTGGCTCTAAAGGCAGAGGAAGAAGATTTGGCCCGGATGGCTCTGCAGGAAAAAGTAATGTACGAAGAAAAGGAAAACCAATATAACGATCTGCTGCAGAAAAACAAAGAAGCGCTGAGCGAGATTGAATACCAGCTGAATACGCTTAAGTCTGAATATCAGGCAGTCTACAGCAAGCGGGAGTACTATTATGCACGAATGGAGACTCTACGTCTTCAGCAGCAGATGAATCGCCGCTTTGGTGGTACGATGCAGAACAATCCACCTTCCTTTGGACGTTTGGAAGACCGCATCTCTGATTGGGAGATGGAAGCAAAAGCGATGAGAGATGTACGTCAGATGGATCATTATCCATCCGGCACCAGCAGTACGGCTCTTGATGAAGAGCTGGAACGTCTGAGACGCAAGCTGGATGATGAACGGAAGGAGGGATAATCGATGCGCCCAAAGTTATACCGCTCGGCACATGACCGGATTCTTACCGGTTTAACCGGAGGACTGGCAGAATATTTTCAGATTAACCCTACCCTGCTCAGAGTATTATTTATTCTCAGCATTCCGTTTACCGGGGGATCTACGATCCTGATTTATCTGGTCGCTATATTCATCGTACCGAAAGAACCACCAGCTTATCGCCCATTTGAATATGGTCCCTATGATCAGCAGCCTGAAGATCGTTATGGTCCGCGTCACACATATGGCGGGTACTGGGGAACTTCCCAGAATGCCTATGAGCCCAATATGTATGATGCTCCACATAAAAGCAATTCGCGTGACTTTGGCAAAAATCGCCCACCATATGAACAGCCGGATCCGGTTGGCCGTAAGAAGGCTGATCTGGACTCCATGATGGAAGATATCGAGAAAAAAGCACTTCGTAAAGAAGTTGAAGAATTACGTAAAAAAATTGCTCAAATCGAGAAGGGAGAACGTTAACATGGGAGTATTTAAAAGATTGAAAGATATGACAAAGGCATCGGTGAATGAATTACTGGACAAGGTGGAAGATCCAATTGTGATGCTTAACCAGTATCTGCGTGATATGGAGGCTGAAATTCATCAGGCAGAGGTTACTGTTGCCAAGCAAATGGCTAACGAGCGTCGTATGAAGCAGCGTGTGGAAGAAGCAGGCCGTATGGCTGTACAGCGTGAAAGCCAGGCTACCGCAGCTCTGAAAAACGGTCAGGAAGAAGTGGCTCGCAAGCTGCTGGAAGAGAAAATTTACTTCGATCAGAAATATACCGAATATGGCGATATGCATGCACAGGCTAAAACCCAGGTGAGCGATCTGATGCAGCAGCTGCATGAAATGAAAGACGAGTTCTACAAAATGCGCAACAAGCGCAATGAGCTGGTATCCCGTGCTCAAATGGCCAAAGCCAAAAAACAAATGTCTCAAATGAGCTCTGTAAATTCGATCGATAAAGGCGGCGCATCCCTCGGATTCAGCCGTATGGAAGAGAAAATTATGCAGTTGGAAGCAGAAGCGGATGTTATGCGTGTACCTTACAGCTCCGGCTATAACACTCCATATATCAGTGCCGAACAAGCAGAGAAACAAATGAAAGTGGATGAGCAGCTGAACCTGCTGAAAAACAAGCTGTCCGGTTCTTCCGCTCCGAAAACAATTGAATCCAGTGCAAGCCCGGCAGATGAGTCATCTCGGCACTAATTGCTAAACGCCCAGAGATACAGTTAGTCGGCAAGCGAATAATATGATATGCTAGGAAAGGCTAAGCCATACAGCGTGTGTCTCATGCATGCCGTATGGCTTTTCCACTACTATTAGCGGTAAAGGAGGTGCGACATGAGTAGAAAAAGAGAAGCTTTTGCTGTGATGCTGATCGGAGTCGGAATGCTTGTCTTGCTGGGACCATATATTGGATTTTTTACGATTGTCGCTCTTCTTTTGCTGCTAATTGGCGTAACCGGACTTCGTCACGGAAATATGCGCAGAGGCTATATTTGTCTCGGGACGGGAGCAGGATTACTTCTGCTGGATCATCTGGCGTTGGTGCTTGGCATTGGCCTGATCTCGCTCGGTATCTTTTATGTACGTGCCAATAAAGCTCATCGGGGACAAAAGCATCATTCCCAGCAGAATTTTATTAAAACGCTTCAGCATAACCGTGATCCATGGATGATGCGCAGTACCAGCTCCTGGCATGCGATCGGTGATATTGATTGTGACCTGTCTCTCGCGTTGGCAGAAGAAGCGGATACCGTACTGTATTTTCATGGACTGATTGGTGATCTTGATTTTACAATTCCAGAGGAGTATGGTGTGGAGATTGAAGCTCATTTGTTATTTGGACAGATTGATTTTAATCCCGATTATCACGCCGGAATTGAACGCCGTCAGGGTGTGCTCAACCGTGTACAATGGAAATCGGCCAATTATATGAATAGTACACAGCGAGTGAAGCTGGTCATTTTCTATGTGGCTGGAGATTTAAATATTCGCTTGTCTGCGTAAACCCATTTAAAATAGTAGGTGTAGGTGTAGGTGTAGGTGTAGGTGTAGGTGTAGGTGTAGGTGTAGGTGTAGGTGTAGGTGTAGGTGTAGGTCATGATCGAAGTGGGGGACCGGCGTATGAGAAATAAGAAGTCTGCGGATATTATTATCCGCAGTATGAGTGAGGGAGTGCTGCTGGCAGTCCTTTTATTAATCGTTGTCGTGTATGTACTCTATACGTCGGAGCATCTGATGATCGATTATACATGGGAAGCTGTTTTACGCACCGGTATAGCACTTTTGATTCCTGTACTTACTGTGGGGATTCTGTACGGATTATACCAGGCACTGCGTCTGAAAATGCGTCTGGGCAAGCTGCGGGATACGCTGCTAATGTGGGAAAAGGGCAGTTGGTCACAATCCGCTCCTGAATGGGGAAGTGACGAATGGGCACGCCTTGGTGAACAGATGGACCGGATCGGCAAAAAGTGGGGCGATCAGATCTCAAGTCTTCAGCGTCTATCCACCAATAATGCACAGCTGGCGGAACAGGCCAGAATATCTGCTATTATTGAAGAAAGGCAGCGTCTGGCGCGTGAACTGCATGATGCGGTATCCCAACAGCTTTTCGCAATATCCATGACTGCGACAGCGGTAGGACGTACTTTTGACAAAGATCTGCAGCGGGCCAAACGTCAGGTGGAATTGATTGAGGAAATGTCTTCTGTTGCGCAATCGGAAATGAGAGCGCTGCTGTTGCACCTGCGTCCGGTTTATCTGGAAGGCAAACGGTTATATGAAGGCATACAGGAACTCGTACAGGAGCTGCAGGCCAAGATTCCGATGGAAATTGCTTTGGAGATGGATGAGGATGTACGCTTGCTGAAAGGGGTCGAGAATCATCTGTTCCGTATTGTCCAGGAAGCACTATCAAACACCCTTCGTCATGCCAAAGCCAGCCGGATGGAGATCCGGATTGTCCAAAAAACGGATTCGGTACGGGTTACCCTCCGGGATGATGGCATTGGCTTTGAGCTCGATGACACCAAACAGACTTCCTATGGACTGTCTACCATGAGGGAACGGATTAATGAAATTGGCGGAACGATTCAGTATATTACCGCTCCTGGCAAAGGAACACGAATTGAGATTGTCGTCCCGATCGTGACTTTGAATACAGAAGAAAGCAGGTGGACATAATAAGATGGATAACAGTGAACTGATCAAGGTGCTGCTTGTGGACGATCATGAAATGGTACGAATCGGACTGGCTGCGGTACTGGATACGGAAGACGGTATTGAAGTCGTCGGGGAAGCAAGTAACGGTGCGGATGGTATCCGGCTCGCGCAGGAATACAACCCGGATGTCGTACTGATGGATCTGGTGATGGACGGAATGGACGGCATTGAAGCGACGCGTCGGGTACTGGAGATTCACCCGCAGTGCAAAGTCATCGTACTGACCAGTTATCTGGATGATGAGAAAATGTATCCCGTTATTGAAGCGGGGGCTTTTAGCTATTTGCTGAAAACGTCACGGGCGAGCGAGATTGCCGATGCGATCCGGGCAGCAGCCAGAGGACAGTCCGTACTGGAATCCCAGGTAGCTTCCAAAATGATGAGCCGTTTCCGTGAACCGGTTGAACGTGCGCTTCATGAGCAGTTAACCGAGCGGGAGATGGATGTACTGCGTCTGCTCGCTCAGGGTAAATCCAATCAGGATATTGCGGATGAGCTGATTATTGGGATTAAAACGGTCAAATTCCACGTAACCAATCTGCTGGCCAAGCTGGGGGTAGAAGATCGTACCCAGGCGGCTATTTATGCTTATAAAAATGGATTGGCTGAGTGAAACTGCTATATTCATATGTTGATAAATTTATAAACAGACTCGTTTATCAGTTTTGTTTTTAACGATTATAAGTACTTTTTATGAGTGGTTAGATAGTGCCAATCCGGGTAATTATGGTAAAATACGTTTGCCTGAGTGCAGATGTGCGGGAGATTTTTCCTTTATAAAGCGGTTCAGGCAAGAACAGTCGATCTGTAATTTTCCGGTTAAAAAGGGTCCTTTGGGCTTTGCCGGTAATATCAGGTATACTGTGCGTATGAAGCATCATGAGCATCATTCTACACAAGTGATTTTTGTCCAGCATCTGTTTGCGTTAAAACAAAAATTTACATAGGAAGTGGAGGAGCCATGACAGAGAACCCAATTGTTGACGTTGAGACATTACAGGCACCGAGTGCAGTATTTTTTATTTTCGGAGCCACTGGCGATCTGGCCAGTCGTAAATTATTTCCTGCCATCTACAGCTTGTATCGTGAAGGAAAGCTGGCAGAAGATTTTGCGGTTATCGGTGTAGCTCGCCGCCCGCGTACGAATGAAGAATTCCGTAATAATGTGCATGATTCGATTGATGAGTTCTGCCGCTATAAAGTCCAGCCTGGTGAGGATTGGAACAAATTTGCGGAACATTTTGAATATAAATCCCTGGATATTAATAATGTCGCCGGTTTCCGTGAACTGCGGGAGCAGACCGAAGTGCTGGAGCAGAAGTTTAGCATCCCGGGTAACCGCCTGTTCTTCCTGGCGTTGGCACCGGAGCTGTTCGGCAGCGTATCACTGAATCTGCGTGAAGGCGGTATGATGGATGGACAGGGCTGGAATCGTCTGGTTATTGAGAAGCCGTTTGGCTATGATCTGGAATCGGCGCGCAAGCTCAATACCGAGTTGGCGCAGGTATTTGCAGAAGATGAGATTTTCCGGATTGATCATTACCTGGGCAAGGAAATGGTTCAGAACATTGAAGTGATCCGATTTGGTAATGCCTTCTTTGAGCCGCTCTGGAATAATCAGCATATTGCGAATGTACAGATTACGCTCAGTGAAACCGTAGGTGTCGAAGAGCGTGGAGGCTATTATGATCATTCCGGAGCGCTGCGGGATATGGGACAGAACCATATGCTGCAGATGCTGGCGATGATCGCCATGGAACCGCCAAGCCGTCTGCTGCCGGAAGATATCCATGATGAGAAAGTAAAAGTACTGCGCTCGCTGCGACCTTATCTAACGGCAGAAGAAGTAGACAAGAATGTTGTCCGTGCCCAGTACACTGCTGGTTCCGCCAAAGGCAAGGAATTGCCGGGCTACCGTGAAGAAGATAAGGTAGATCCCGAATCAAATACAGAAACGTATTTCTCGGCGAAAGTATTGGTAGATAATTTCCGCTGGGCGGGTGTGCCTTTCTATATCCGAACAGGTAAGCGCCTGCCGGTAAAAACCACGGAAATCATCGTGGAGTTTAAGCGTACGCCAACCAATGTATATCTGGGTCAGCGGCATAACCTCGAACCCAATCTGCTCGTCATCCGGGTTAATCCAATGGAAGGCATTTACATTAAGATTAATGCCAAAAAGCCGGGTTCCGATTCGGAAATTCAGCCGCTGGCGATGGAATTTTGTCAAAGCTGCATGATCGGTATCAACTCACCGGAAGCATACGAGCGTCTGCTGGAAGATGCGGCACAGGGCGATTCCACCTATTTTACCCGCTGGGATGAAGTGGCAGCAGCCTGGAGTTTTATTGATCATATTGATCGGGCCTGGAAGCAGCATCCATCGGATGTGAAAACCTATCCAGCCGGTTCCTGGGGACCGGAAGAGACACATCAGCTGCTCCAGCGGGATGGGTTTCACTGGTGGCCCGTTAATGGACAGGATGAGGATGACGTAATCTGGCAGGCGAACAGCCGCTAAAGTTACGCAAGCGAGTGGAATGAAACGGTTCTGTATGGTCAGCGAAATGGAGCAGTCAGATTACATCCATTCATCGAGTAGGCTGCTTTAAACCTTTCCTGATTGCAGGATACGTATAGACACTCCAGTCTGGATGGAATACAATAAAAGAAGCGTCTTTTATCGAATAAACACTCTTATGTTGGTATGACATAAGAGTGTTTTTGCTGTGGATATGCTACAATAAGTACAGTCTATTCAAGTGATGAAGGGAAAATGATAATGAGTAAAATGATAGATAAAGAACTACAGCAGGAAGTCGACAAACGCAGAACGTTTGCGATTATCTCTCACCCGGATGCGGGTAAAACGACTTTGACGGAGAAGCTGCTGCTGTTTGGTGGCGCCATTCGTCTGGCGGGAACAGTCAAAGCGCGTAAAGCAAGCAAACACGCGACAAGTGACTGGATGGAAATTGAAAAGCAGCGGGGTATCTCGGTTACTTCTTCCGTTATGCAATTTGATTATAATGGTCACCGGATCAACATTCTGGATACACCGGGTCACCAGGATTTCAGTGAAGACACCTACCGTACATTAACTGCAGCAGATGCGGCAGTCATGCTGATTGACGTAGCCAAAGGGGTCGAGGCACAGACGATTAAATTGTTCCAAGTTTGTGCACAGCGTGGGATTCCTATTTTCACATTTATTAATAAACTCGACCGTGAAGGACGCAGTCCATTCGATCTGATGGAAGAGCTGGAGCAGGTACTGGGTATTCGCTCGGTACCGATGAACTGGCCGATTGGCATGGGACGTGAGTTGTGTGGCGTCTATGACCGTATGAAAAATCAGGTCGAACTGTTCCAGGGCGATGACCATTCTACAATCGAAGTGAAAAAGGTGGAAGATTACCGTGATCCAATCATCAAGGAGATGGCTGGTGATTTCCTGTATGATCAGCTGGGTCAGGATATCGAACTTCTCGATGTGGCAGGCGATCCTTTTGATTATGAAAAAGTACTCAAGGGTGAACTGACTCCGATCTTCTTCGGCAGTGCGATCAATAACTTTGGACTGCAGACTTTCCTGGAGAACTTCCTGGAACTGGCACCGAAGCCGGAACCGCGCCGCAGTACAGCAGGGCTGATTGAACCGACCAATGAGAAATTCAGCGGTTATGTATTCAAGATTCAGGCGAATATGAACCCGGCTCACCGTGACCGGATTGCATTCCTGCGTGTCGTATCCGGCAAGTTTGAACGCGGCATGAGCGTCAAGCATGTACGTGTCGGCAAAGATATCAAACTGGCTCAGCCGCAGCAATTCCTCGCACAGGACCGTGATATCGTACAGACAGCTTATCCGGGCGATATCGTCGGTCTGTTCGATCCAGGTATTTTCCGTATCGGGGATTCTCTGAGTGAAGGCAGCAGCATTGTTTTTGACGAGCTGCCTACTTTCTCTCCGGAGATCTTTGCCAAAGTGACTGCCAAGAATGCTCTGAAATATAAGCAGTATCAAAAAGGAATCGATCAGCTGACCGAAGAAGGTACCATCCAGGTATTTAACACCGTCAGCTTTGATGATACGATTCTGGGCGTGGTCGGACAGCTGCAGTTTGAGGTATTCGAATACCGGATGAAAAATGAGTATGGCGTGGATGTACAGCTGCAGCGGATGCCATTCCAGTTTGCACGCTGGATCGTCGCCGACAATCTGGATCCATCCAAGTTCCGGATCAACTCGACACTGGTTAAGGATAAAAAAGGAAATCATGTTGTACTGTTCGAAAATGAATATGCCATGCGTACAGCCGTAGAGAAAAATCCGGATGCGCAGTTCCTGCAGACCGCTCCATAAGAAGCCAATCATGTATTAATATAAGTTGAATATGCAGATTGTTGAATACAGAAGATATTCCTATTCAGCAATCTGCATTTGTTTATGGCATCTGTTACAATTTAAACGAATAATAGTCAGCGAATGTAAATAACTGTAGTGGATATTGGTATTTTAATGAATGTGCTGGAGGTAGATTATGGCTAGAAGGCAGTATGCGGTTATTGGAATCGGCCGTTTTGGTTCCAGTATTGCAAAGACACTGAGTGAAATGGGATTTGACGTATTGGCGATCGATTCAGATGAACATCGCGTACAGGAAGTGTCCCATATTGCAACACAGGCGGTAGTCGCGGATTCGACGGATGAGGAAGCGCTGCGGGCGCTCGGTCTGCGTAATTTTGACGTGGTTGTGGTAGCGATTGGTGAAGATATTCAGGCGAGCATTCTGACGACACTCATTTTGAAAGAAATGGAGATTCCGATGATTCTGGTCAAAGCGCAGAATGAGCTGCACGGCAAAGTGGTACAGCGGATCGGAGCAGACAAGGTCATTTTCCCGGAGCGGGATATGGGGGTTCGCGTAGCTCATCATCTGACCTCACCGAATGTGCTGGATTATATTGAGTTGTCCGACGATTACAGTATTGTCGAAATGAGAGCGACCGACTCCATGGTTGGTCATAACCTGATCGAGCTGAACATCCGAGCCCGCTACAGTTGCAACGTAATGGCGATCAAACGTAATAGTCATATGAATATCGCGCCGGCGCCGGAAGAGCGGCTCAAAGCCGAGGATATACTGGTCATTGTCGGCCAGAAGCACGATCTGATCAAAATGGAAATGGATCTGGAAAACTAATGGAAATTCTATCGACGCAAAATGCACGTGTAAAAGAGTGGGCCCAACTGCTGGAGAAAAAGCACCGGGACAAGCAGGAAAAGTTCATTATCGAAGGCATCCATCTGGTCAGCGAAGCACTGCGCAGCGACTGGGATATTCAGTATATCGTCTATGATACGGAGAAAGGGATACCGGCAGAACTGCAGGCGGATATCGCTTCGTATTCAGGCGGGGCTCAGTATGTAGCCGTCTCAGAGGCGGTGCTGGCCAAATGTACAGATACCCGGACACCGCAGCCGGTATTTGCAATTGTATACAAGCGTAATGCGCTGCTGCAATCGATTCTGACAGTGCCGAAAGGAATCGTAATCGTACTGGATGGTGTGCAGGACCCAGGTAATGTCGGCACGATTATCCGCAGTGCGGATGCTTCGGGAGCGGCTGGTGTAATACTTGGACAAGGCTGTGCCGATCTGTACAATCCCAAAACGATTCGTTCCACGATGGGTTCCCTGTTCCATCTGCCGGTGTTGGAAGGCAATCTGCAGGACATCCTGACTGCTGCCAAAGAGCAGGGCGCTGTGCTGCTAAGCACGTCGCTGCAGGCGGAGAAGTCATGCTATACGTATAATTTTGGCAGTGGCGCCTGGATTGTAATCGGCAATGAAGGGAAAGGGATCTCCGAGTCTACAGCAGCCATGGTGGACGAGCATATCCTGATCCCGATGCAGGGACAGGCCGAATCACTGAACGCGGCGATGGCCTCGACGATTTTGCTGTTTGAGGCGATGCGTCAGCGGAGACTGTAGAATAACCACTGTGCTAATATTTGAAAATAGAAAACACCGCAGAAACAGAGGAGCGTTCTTCTGTCTCTACGGTGTTTTTAATTTACCCGTTATTCATATCCAGCCGCATCCAGCAGCTATGGAAGCAGTGTTATATTCAATTCGGATCAACATGCTGGTGCTATCCTGTTTTATTCACTGCTTGCATCAGCATGCATTGCCTACTGTGTGCTTACGGCTGGTACCAGCGTTGCCGATTGCTTGCTTATGCCAGCAGACAGCTTACTGCTGTTGACGTCGAACCAGTACGACAAAGCTCAGTACAGCCAGCACTTCCGCGCCAAAGATCACCAGGCTCATGGGTACCGCGGTTAATCCGCTGCCGAGGCCGACAAGAGGTGAAGCCGCGCCGCCGAGCAGCAGTGGCAGCAGTCCCAGCAGCGCAGATGCACTGCCTGCCGAACTGCCCTGGCTCTGCATCGCCAGCGAGGTGGAAGTGGCCCCTACCGAACCTACACATGATACGACCAGGAACAGCATCACAGCAATCGGAATCAACCCGCCCCCTGCAAAAGCAATAACAAGCAGCAGCAGCGAAGCGATAAAGGCAATCACAAGACTGATCCGCAGCAACCGGTATTCGCCGTATTTGCCGGACAGGCGGCCCGCAAGCTGGGCAAAGATAACGATACCCACCCCATTAATGGCAAAAAACAGACTGAATCCCTGTGCGGAAACGCCGAAAATATCCTGCACAACAAAAGGCGATCCGGCGATATAGGCAAACATGGCAGCGGTTATAAAAGCCTGCGAGAGGGCAAAGCCGATAAAAGCGCGATCCCGAATCAGCCGACCGAATGTACGCAGTGTATTACCCAATCCGCCGCTGACTTTACGCGCTGGAGAGAGCGTCTCCGGCAGTCCAAACAGAACCATAACGAACATAATCGCGCCAATCGCAGCAAGTACGATAAACACACCCTGCCACGGTACAAATTTGAGCAGCAGTCCGCCAATAATAGGCGCTGCAATTGGTGCGACTCCATTTATGAGCATCAGCAGCGAAAAGAAACGGGTCAGTTCATGACCGGAGTACAGATCACGCACAACCGCACGCGAAATGACGATGCCTGCGGCTCCTGTCACTCCCTGGATAAAGCGGAGCAGGATCAGCATCCATATATTGCCTGTCAATGCACAAAGCAGCGAAGACACAGCGTAGAGCACTAATGAAATAATCAGCGGTGTACGGCGTCCTTTGACATCGCTGAGCGGACCTACAATAAGCTGTCCGAAGGCCAGACCGAGCAGACAGGCTGTCAGGCTCAACTGTGCCAGCGAGGCATTGGTCTGCAGATGCTCGGCAAGTGTAGGCAGCGCAGGCAGATACATATCAATCGATAAAGGAGCAAAAGCCGATAGGGAGCCCAGAATCAGGGCAATCCAGAGCCGCCGGGATTTGGTCAGGCCCGCGGCAGTCAGAGGGCTGGGTGAAGCAGATTTGTTCATATACAGGAATCGTCCTTTCCAAAAAAACATTTCGTTGTCTATGCAACAACATACAGTGTATACGATCATGGGGAATGAAGAAAGCAAAGATTTCAGCCTCATGCATTTCGTGTTATAATGTATCCCAATGATCAATAAATCCTGAAAAACAATACAACCGAGGAAGGTAGGTCAAACATCTTGTCTACAAAAGCTAAGCAACCGAAGCCCGAATGGATCAAAATCAAGATGACCAACAACGAAAACTATCAGGAAATCAAGAGCATGATGCGCTCCAAAACATTGCATACGGTGTGTGAAGAAGCGCGCTGTCCGAACATATACGAATGTTGGGCCAATCGTACTGCAACGTTTATGATACTGGGAGATATTTGTACGCGTGCTTGCCGTTTTTGCGCTGTCAATACGGGAATGCCAACGGAGCTTGATTTGCAAGAGCCAGAACGGGTAGCGGAAGCCGCTGAGAAGATGGGCCTGAATCATTGTGTTATTACGAGTGTGGCCCGCGATGATCTGAAAGATGGAGGCGCAACCATTTTCGCGGAGACCATCCGTGCGATGCGCAAGCGTCTTCCACTCTGTAGTGTGGAAGTACTGATTCCTGATTTTATGGGGGATATTGATTCCCTCAAAATCGTTATGGATGCCAAGCCGGATATTCTTAATCATAATATTGAGACCGTGGAACGGATGTCTGACCGTGTCAGAGCAAGAGCCAAGTATCCGCGGTCCATGGAACTGCTGCGCAATTCCAAACAACTTCAACCAGACATCCCGACTAAATCCAGTATCATGCTGGGTGTAGGTGAAGAGTGGGATGAGATTTTACAAGCAATGGATGATCTTCGTGCGGTGGATTGCGATATTCTGACACTGGGTCAGTATTTGCAGCCAAGTCCCAAACATCTGAACGTGGCTCGATACTATACTCCCGAAGAATTCGCAATCCTCAAAGAAGAAGGACTCAAACGCGGATTCAGTCATGTAGAATCCGGTCCGCTGGTCCGCAGTTCTTATCATGCGCATGAACAGGTGAAATCCGCATCCAAGTCGAAGGAAGCTTCGACCGTTTAATTGCTGAAAGGCGGGGAAAACTTGATTCAGATTGGTGGCAAAACTTACGAGCTTATCAAAGAAAACCGGGACGGATGGAATGTGGAAGTATTCCGTGACCGCTATAGTGAAGTGCTGGACCGCTACGATTATATTCTGGGCGACTGGGGATACAACCAGCTGCGTCTCAAAGGATTTTACCGTGATGGTCATCCTAAAGCGGGTAAAGATACATCGCTATCCAGTATGACCGAATATATTAATGAATACTGCAATTTTGGCTGTGCCTATTTTGTACTTCAAAAGGTAAAAGATACCGGAAATCCGCCTAAATCTGCTGCCGAAGGAGAAAAAGCCGAGAAGCCGGATAAGCCATCCAGAGGACATGGCTCGCGCAAGGACCGGCAGGATAAGCACAACAAAACCGATAAAACCGCATCAGCGGACAGCGGTTCCCGATCCAGAGGCAATGGAGGGTCCAAGTCTGCAGGAGAGACTAAAGTCGCTTCACAGCAGCCTGCAGCCGGATCCAAACCGTCTGCACAGCCGGCAGGGGAAGCCAAAGTCTCACGGCCGCAGGTACCAGCCGAGGTTAAACCGGCGGCAGTGCAGCCGATGGTAGTGGAGAGCAAAGTCTCACCGCTGCAGTCATCAGCTGAGATCCAACCGGCATCGCAACCAGTAGTGGAAACTAAAGTGTCGCAGCCGTTAACAGAGGCTAAGCAGACAGCAGAACAGCCAGCGGTGGAAACCAAAAACGCATCTTTGCAGTCTGCAGTTGGAACAACACCAAGGCCTGCAGCGGAGAATCAAATGACATCGCCGCTGCCCAAAGAACCAAATCGTACTGCTGAGAATCATGAGGAAGCTTCACAGCGACCGGAATAACTCATCTGCTTGGAAGAATGCATGGCTCCATGGATGTCCCTTGTATTACGACTTTTTCTGTGCTATACAGAGTGCTGTTGGTATCTTGCATATGAACGCAATAAGATGGATAGAATACGCAAAAAAGCTGACTTCTTTTACGAAGTCAGCTTTTTTGAATCTGTCTGCTGCCCGGTGAGAGTAACCAGCACAGTTATCTTTGTAACGATAGGACGATGTAATAAACAATATAGCATTAAGAAGGAATATAAAAGAAAATGCGCTTTTACTCGCTATCCGTCGGTCCTGGCGTAATCAGCCAAGGAAAGATTGTCTGACCCGGTTCCAGAACGGGTACGGGCGATATCGGGCAAAGCTGACTCGTACTTTGGACACCTGGCAGCGAATGGAGATCAGATCATCAATCGACAGATTCAGGTGGTCAATTGTCAGCTGCAGGCGCTGCTGCTTGCGGGAATGAATATCGCAGTGATGATGCTTGGGCAGCATCATGGATGAACCAAGGGTACGATAGACACGGTTGTTGATTGAGGCAATCTCTGCAATCTGCAGTGCTTCGATAGTAGGATGTACCATTGCCCCGCCAAGTGCTTTGTTATAGGCAGTACTTCCTGATGGCGTTGAGATGCAGATGCCGTCGCCGCGAAACATTTCAAAAATCTCGTCATTAATATCGACCTGAGCGACTACGGTTGTACCGTCTACGCCTTTGAGCGTAAACTCGTTCAGAGCCGTGTAATGGGATGTACCGCTCTTGGTGTTGATCTCCAGATCCACAAGCGGATATTTGACGATTTTCGGATGGTGTTCCATGCTGTCACCGGACTCACCTGCCATAAATTTGACCAGTTCCTCTAATTCATCGGCTTTCCAGTCTGCATAGAAGCCCAGATGTCCGGTATGAATACCGACGAAGGCAAGGTCAGGAATATGATCAATAAAAGTATGAAAAGCATGCAGCATCGTACCGTCTCCACCGATGGAGACGACAATCTCAGGTGATTCCGCATCGAGTTCAAAACCGTACTTGGCAGCCAGCTTATGGAATCGTTCACTAAGTTCAATGGATAATTGGTCTCCGCGATCAAGTACATAGTATCTCAAGTTAAGGAAGCTCCTTTGTCCAATATGGTTAACCTACTCACTTTTGATGATAATCAATTCTTACAGGGAACACAATGTTTTACTGAATAATTAACCGGAAAACCAGATAGTTACGTAGGCGCAATATAAACGCAACAATACACCGTTTTGTAAAGAGCCTGTAATCTAATTGTTAAAGTAAACGCTTACAAAAATAGTCCTATTTCATATAGTGTATGGTAAAATAAAGACAAGAATAAAACGTACCTCTCGTCGGAAGTCAACATAACTTTGAGAAACGGAGTGATCAAGATGAGTGTAAGTATTATATCCGGTCTTGTTGTATGTGCGTTTGTGTATGTCATCCGATCCTCGTTCACACATCCTGGTGAAGAAGACGGAAGCATGTACTGATTGTTTCGACACTTTAACCTAACTTAATTTCTACTCATATATCCATTTTTCACTGTATAAGGTGTGGAATGGCAGGGAGCGCTAATTTACTTTAGCGTTCTTTTTATTGAGTTCATATCCGAATGGCTAATATTATGGGAAATTATACCCCCTTCATTCAAGTACCCATCCAACTATGTTATAATTTTGGTAATGACGCATGGAAAGTTGGCGATTCACTGTGAAATTTGATCAATCCATTTACGAGCTGCTTGGCGGAGATGAAGGTCTTCGTCGTCTGGTTGAAGCATTTTACCCGAAAGTTCAGCGTGATCCGTTGATTGGTCCTTTATTTCCGGAAAATATTGATCCGGTAATGGAAAAGCAATATATGTTTTTGTCGCAGTTTTTTGGCGGACCACCGCTGTTCTCGGAAAAACATGGTCATCCAATGATGAGAGCAAGGCATATGCCGTTTCCGATTACGCATGAAAAAGCGGATGCGTGGCTGGCGTGTATGAATGAAGCATTGACTGATATTGGGGTAGAGGACGAACTGCGTGTCTTTATCATAGACCGTCTGTCCGGACCGGCACACCACTTTGTAAATACAAATTAATGTTGGGGGAAGATGGATCAGATGGGGGAGTCACTGGAACTAGAGCCGTTATATCAGATAACGGTAAATTGTCCACAATGCGAGGAGGACTTTAAAACCAGTCGTGTTCGTCCAAGCATGAAGCGGGCGGTACGACGGGATTCGGATTTCTGTGCTTATTATCAGCATGAGAATCCTGATTTTTATGTGGTACGGATATGCCCGCACTGCGGATTCGCCTCGACCGAGAATTCTGTCTCCAAGCTGAGCAATGAACAGAAAAAAAAATATATGAAGCAGATCGGCAGCCGTGTCGCCAAGCGCGATATGGGCGGGAAGCGTACGGGGGAACAGGCCCTGGAAGCTTACAAACTCGCACTAATGTGTGCACAGACGGTAGGGGATCGTGAACGTATCGTGGCCAGCTTTTTGCATCATATTGCCTGGCTGTATCGTTACAATGGAGAGACCGAGCAGGAATTGCGGTTTATCCGTTATTGTCTGGAATCGTATATCCGCGTCTTTGAATTGGAAAGTGTTAGCGGCAGCGATGCCAAGCTCCTGTATCTGATCGGGGAACTGCATCGTCGTCTGGGTGAATTCAACGATGCAGTGAAATGGTTCTCGCGTGTCATTAACGATAAGCGTATTACCGATTCGGCAATGATTCGAGCCTCGCGTGAACAGTGGGTTGTACTGCGGGAACAGATGCTGTCCAAAAATATCGATCTGCCGGAAGAGATGCAGCAGTAAGGCAAACCAAATCAACGATGATACAGAAAAAAGGAGCCACTCCGGAAGAGGGCTCCTTTTTTGATGGCTGATTGAGCAGAATGTACAGTATCGTCTGATCGCATCATTATATGGTGACGGCAGAGGTATACAAATTACAGCAGCAGGCTATCACTCATTTGAACTGCTGTGCGTTGCTTAGCGCAGTACCGTATCGGTCAGCAGATAATCCGAGTCGCTGTCCAGCAGGGTCACACGGTTGCTGCAGCATGGGAAGACCAGTAGTTTCTTTTTGCCATTATGAATGGTCGCCAGCTCTTTGGGACGAATTGGCAGCAGTACATTGGCAGTCTGACAGAAAGGACAATCCTGAATATATACATCGTTCATTACAATATCGTAAGGCCAGGCCTGATTAAATGGAATCATTATTCATTGCCGCCCTTTGACTCATCCTTGGCGAGTTCGGCCAGCTTTTGCATCAGGATGTGCTGTGGCATATGCATGAGCTGCTCCAGAGGAACATTAAGCTTCTCGGCCAGTTTGACAGCCGTATCCGCAGAAATCTGTAGTGGTCGCATCAAAGGCTCCCTCCTCATTACAAAATAGTATTGAATTAGAGTATACTATAGTTATACCCTCTTGGCGATGATACTGCTCAATCCGGCACAGAGGAAGCTAGCAGCAGCCTGATATTACGGCTCCGAGAGCTCCATGAACAGGGCATTTGTTCATCCCCTTATGAGTGAGCAGAAGCAGCTAAAAGGCAATATAAAGGGCTTAGCAAGCCATTAATCATTCTCCTGCTCTTCTGTCCGCTCACCGCAAGAAACGAACCATACATATGGATGAACAATCTGACCTTTTATGAAGCAGAGAAATGCTGAACATGATGCACTGCCGCAAACTGTAATTAACCACTGGTCATATTCATATTCTGTCTGCATGCAGACCTACACAGAAAGGTGATGTCTCAACATGAACCATCCGCTGAATCCAACCTGGAATCTGGAGCCTATTTTCGCAGGAGGCTCCACTTCGGAACAATTACAAGTATTTTTGGGCAAGCTGACAGAGGACATCGATCGGTTGACGTCCGAGTTGAAGCATCAGAAGGCTCCGCAGCAGGTAGAAGAGACACAGAACTTTGATATACTGCTGGAACAGCTGCAGGATACACGCATACGTCTGCGTGAAGCGGGATCATTTGCCGGCTGTCTTACCGCCCAGGATCAGAGCGACAAACAGGCGACCCGTTTGTCTGCTGCATTGTCCGATCTATCGGCCAATCTGCAGGCATTGTTCGTACAGTTCCAGAGTATTCTCGTGGATACGTCTGATGAGGTATTCACTGGCTGGATCGAGCGTCCACAGGTAGCACCGGTCGCCTTTTACCTGAATGAGATTCGTGCGGTTGCCCGTGAGAAGATGTCTCCTGAACTGGAGAGTCTGGCACTGGGACTTGCGGTAGACGGCTATCATGGCTGGAGCGACTTTTATGATACGATTGTCAGCCATGTACGTATTCCATTTGAACAAAATGGAGAGACTGTGATGCTGTCGGCAGGCCAGGCAGCCAACAAGATGAGCGACCCGGACCGCAATACTCGTGAAGAGATGTTCCGGAAATGGGAAGAAGCATGGACAGGTGTGGAGGACTTTTGTGCGGATACACTGAACCACATTGGCGGATTCCGTCTAAAGCTTTACGACCGCCGCGGTTGGGACAGCGTACTGAAGGAACCGCTCGCGATCAACCGGATGTCCCAGCAGACGCTTGATACGATGTGGGATGTTATTGTCAAAAACAAACCGGTATTCGTCTCCTATCTGGAGCGTAAAGCCCAGGTGCTCGGTGTAGAGCGATTGAGCTGGAACGATGTCGATGCACCAATCGGCAATGTGGACAGCACGGTGAGTTATGATGATGCAGCTGATCTGATCGTGGAGCAGTTCCGCAAGTTTAATCCGGAGATGGCTGATTTTGCCGCCCAGGCTTTTGAGAAGCGCTGGATTGAAGCGGAAGATCGTGCCGGCAAGCGTCCAGGCGGATTCTGTACCTCCCTGCCGCTGAGCAAGGAGACACGTATTTTTATGACCTACAGCGGTACGGCTTCCAATGTATCGACACTGGCTCATGAACTGGGACATGGTTATCATCAGCATGTGATGAATGATCTGCCTGCATTCAGTCAGCAGTATGCGATGAACGTCGCCGAGACGGCATCGACTTTTGCCGAGATGATCGTCGCAGATTCTCTGGTGAAAGAAGCAAAAAGCGAGGAAGAAAAGCTGTCTCTGCTGGAAGATAAAATCCAGCGCAGCATTGCATTCTTCATGAATATCCATGCTCGCTTCCTGTTCGAGACACGATTCTACGAACAGCGCCGCTCCGGCATGGTTGGCAGTGAAGAACTGAGCCAGTTGATGGAAGAAGCGCAGCGTGAAGCTTTCTGTGATACGCTGTCGTCCTACCATCCGCATTTCTGGGCATCCAAGCTGCATTTCTACAAAACAGGTGTGCCGTTCTACAACTTCCCGTATACATTCGGTTATCTGTTCAGCACAGGCATCTATGCGCTCGCTCAGCGTGAAGGCGCAGGATTTGCCGCCAAGTATGATGCGCTGCTGCAGGATACCGGACGGATGACCGTCGAGGAACTGGCACAGAAGCATCTGGGCGTCGATCTGACCCAGCCGGAATTCTGGCAGGGAGCGGTAGATGTTGGTATTGCGGATGTACAGCTGTTCTTGAAAATGACAGCTTCCTATGCCCGTTCCTGATCAGGGGCAAAGAATAACAGCAGCCTTTTCCATATTCCGTACAGGAGATGGAGAAGGCTGTTTTTGTTCAATCATTTTTTTCGAAAAATAAGAAAGGGAAAATGAACTTAATATATTTCAAAGAGAAGATAAAAATAAAGTCACTTAGTAGTTAAAGGAATTTCATGTCGAATAATGGTTCTTAATACCTAAATTTACATCTATGACTTGATAGATTGTAATAATCGACATATAATGAGTCTTAAGTCCTGATTACATGGGACTAGATGGAGAGGGGAAGGGGAACATATGCCTAAAAATGATCTGGTTTCTCTGGCGAGACAACTTGATATCGTCTTTAAGGAGCTTGAGAGTGAATTATCCTATCTGGATTCGGGGACGGTATTTATTCAGATCCGCAATAACATGATTGGAAAGTTTGGCATCAAGCACAACCCGATTGCTGGTAGAGACGGAGAGTGGAATGGTCCTGAAGAGGGATTGAGTGCGATTCAAATCAAATCGTTTCGCCAAATGGCAATTGAATCGCTCAAATTCAAAAACCATTGGACGCATGGGGAAATCAGCTATGAATTTGCAGTGCGCAAAGGGCTGATCGCGGTCGACACGGTGATTGAATCGAACTACAACATGGCTAACCACATGATTCGCTATCCAAGAGCTACATACAGCGATACTAACGCAGAATTATCGTAAAGTCATGAGAATGATCTGCAAGCAGCAATGTACCATTTCATTTTTGAGAAAGTAACAAAAAGCAATAACACCGCCATTGTATCTGAACAGGCATCACGTTTACTGCCATTATACGTTTATATTATATTATTCCATTTGGTTCGATTGAGCCGCATACCCGGTGTACTGGGATGGAACATTGGCAAAAAGGGCTTCCCAATCGGGAAGCCCTTTTTATAATTTTATGTCAGATTACAGCATGGTAGACTTCTCGACTACATCCAGCTGCAGACTCAGCTCAACCGGTTCACCGGGATGAAGTTCGATCAGGCCGGTAAACTGCGGTGGATGCGAAGAGTTGGGAGCATCCGGCAGGCTGGTATACGGCTCGATGCAGAGAAACTGGTCGCTTTCGCCTTTGGTATACAATACCCAGTATTTGAAATAATCGGGATCTGCCGAATAGCGCAGACCGTAGCCGTCATCACGCTTCAGCTCGGCACTTACCGGACGCTTGTCACCAATGCGCAGCAGGTTATCCCAGTTGCGATTGGCCATGTTCATACCGGTATTCAGTTCTTCCCATTCATCCAGCGGGACCACTTCACCGGTCGGAATCTGCTCTTCGTCCTGAAGCAGCTGGTCACTCACCGGAATCTTGAGCGTCCAGCGTTCCGGCTCGCCATCCAGCAGGAACCAGGTATGCAGTCCAAATCCAAATGGAGCGGAATGTTCGCCCAGATTGGTAATTTTGAGCCGCTGCATCAGGGAAGTCCCCTGCAGCTGAAGCGTCATTTCCAGCTTGAGCGGTGTCGGGTACTGTCTGATCCAGTTGGGATCATCCGCTGTCAGCAGCTCGGTGACGATCTGGCAGCCGGCATCGTTCTCATCGATATCGGATATACGCCATGGCTGAGTACGATGCAAGCCATGGATATGATTATCATTGGCGGTGTTCTGGTCAAACTGGTACTCCACACCATCATATTCAAAATGCCCGCGGCGAATCCGGCCAGGCGGCATCAGCATAGGCATGCCGAAGTGGTACGGTTTTTGCAGATAAAAATCAAGCTCGCTTTCTTCTGGACGACGGAGAATCTCGCGGTTCTCCTGTAAGTCGCGAATACCGATAACATTGTTGCCGAGCTTGGGCAGCAGCGTCACTTCGAGCTGCTTGCTTTTTAAAATGTACGTCTCGTATTTATTCCAGGTTCCTTTGGTCACTTTCATTGCGCTGCTCCTTCCTGATCTTTCAGAACAAATGGGAGTGAGAATAATACAGTTATCATACCAGATTTTACGGATAAAAAGGAATTTGACATTTAAGGAATTGGGAATTATGATGAGTGCAAGATACTGGGAATACGATGATAGAGAGTAGTAGGCAGAAGAATGCTTCTCCAGAAAGCCGGTGGTTGATGCGAACCGGTGAAGATGGTCTGCTGAATGGACTCAGGAGTGCCTGGCTGAAATGGACATCTGCGGATGATTCCGGATTAGGCGGGCCGGTTTGTTCACCGTTAACGGAACGCAGATAAGGCCGGACTCGATCCGTGCTGTGGTGATTGTGCTGCAGCCATCGATACCGGTAAATGAGGGTGGCACCACGGTCACACGTCCCTTGCAGGATGTGTGGCCTTTTTGCGTTCCGTAATATGGTAAAAGTATAGCCGAACAAAGCGATAGCCGGCTCTGCCGCAGATGATTGCCATGGCAGATCGGATAGATAGGCTTTGCTGAAGTCACTATTTAAAAGTATCCCCATGCATCATTACTTTGAGGAGGAATCATTGATGAAAACTGTATTATCCGGCATTCAGCCGAGCGGTCTATTGACCATCGGTAACTATATCGGCGCGATCAAGAACTTTGTGGAACTGCAAAACGAGTACAATTGCTACTTTATGGTGGTGGATCTGCATGCGATCACAGTCGCCCAGGACCCGGCGGCACTGCGCGAAGCTTCCGAATCGGTAGCTGCTCTGTATCTGGCGGCAGGACTGGATCCGTCCAAAGCAAATATTTTCCTGCAATCCCATGTACCGCAGCATGCAGAGCTCGGATGGATTATGACAACACTCGCTTCGATGGGCGAACTGGAGCGTATGACCCAGTTCAAGGATAAATCGGCAGGCAAAGAAAATGTCGGTGCAGGATTATTCGTCTACCCGGCACTGATGGCAGCCGATATTCTGATGTACAACGCAGACGTCGTGCCTGTTGGCGATGACCAGAAGCAGCATCTGGAGCTGACCCGCGATCTGGCAGCACGCTTTAACCACCGATTCGGTGAATTCTTTACACTGCCGGAGCCATATATCCCGGAAGTTGGTGCACGCATCATGTCCCTGGATGACGGCACCAAAAAAATGAGCAAAAGCAACCCGAACACAGGCAGCTATATTGCTCTACTTGATCCGCCGGATGTCATTCGCAAAAAAATCAGCCGGGCGACAACAGATTCCGGACGTGAAGTACAATATGATCCGGCCAACAAACCGGAAGTCAGCAATCTGATGACCATTTATTCGCAGTTCTCGGGAATGTCACTGGCACAGGTAGCGGAGAAATTCGAAGGCCAGATGTACGGCCCGTTCAAAAAGGATCTGGCAGAAGTGGTAGTAGCCGGATTGGAGCCGCTGCAGCAGCGGTATCAGGAGATTCGTCAGACCGGTGAGGTCCGCGATATTCTCCGCCAGGGTGCACAAAACGCACAGGCCGCAGCGGAGAAAATTCTAACCGGAGTCAAAGATAAAATGGGATTCCTGCCTAAAGGATTCTAATTCAGGCCGGATAGTTGCTGCTGCGGCGCTCGCGCTGGGCTTTGATGACAAAGCCCCAACCGATATTGGCAACGCCCAGTACACCAAGCAGTACAGCGAGCCATGCGGAATGGGAAATGGCGATCGCGCAGAGCAGCAGAAGCATGATGGAAGAAACGGCGAACCATAGGGAAAGAGCTTTACTCATGGGGATAACAGCCTCCTGAAAAATAAAATTAGTGATATAAAATGAATGGGTTATAGGTGATGTAAGCGTATAACAATGTTCTATATCTATTGTGCCTGACAGCGAGTCATGGGTCAAGCGAAATCCATCGCATTCAAAATAGCTAACTCAAAAAGCCCCTGCTTTCCTCATACTGTATCCAGATGAATTCCATCTGATCGTATAGAGAAAAGCAGGGGCTTTATTCAGTTCATTTAGCAAATCATACTGTGTGTATCACAGATATACTGTTCACTAAGCACATCTTATTCAATTGTGCATATGCTGATTCCTTAGCTCATATGCAGGCTGATTCGGTCGTTCATCTTGTCGGGGCTCAGCCAGCCCACATAGGAATCGATGGCGTTAAAATTCTCATCCATAACCACCACAGCGACGAACGGATACTGACGACGATGGCGATAGCGTACATCCGCCCAGCGTACAATATAACCGTTGGATGTCTTCTCCACCTCGGATACGGTATAGGAAGAGAAATAAAGCAACGCACGGATATCACGATGATTGCGCGAAGCTTCGATTGCCGGATGGCTCATCGATTGAATCGAATCGATCCAGATCAGTTTGTCCGGAGTGTACCAGCCGATCCGGTAGCTGCCGTCTTTTTTGGCATGCACGACATGCCAGCGGCGTAGGGAAATAGTAGGGATGAGCACATAGTGACCGTCCGGCTCCGGAGAGCGGCCATCCTCAATATCCATTTGCTCGACTTTGCGTGTCAGATACCAGTGGGTCAGCGTGCGCCATACATAATAAACGGCAATGACCGCATACAAGGTGACGAACAGCGGAGCCGGCGCCACCAGTCCGGTGAGCCACAGCAGCAGCGCTATGATATGAGTCCCAAAAATAAACGGATCAAAAATATTGATAATGTTCCAGGAGATCCAGGTCTCGCTGAATGGCCGTACCGCCTGGGTGCCGTACGTATTAAACAGGTCTGTAAAAACGTGTAATCCTACCGCTACGGCTGTCCACAGCAGAATATGCCAGAAGCCTTCCTGATGCAGCAGCAGCGAAGTGAATCCGCTGATCAGTGCAATCCACAGTGCCATAAATGGCAGGGAGTGGGTGATACCTCTATGATTGCGCACATAGGTCGCGTTATCTTTCAATCGTAAAATGGTGTCGGAATCCGGTGCCTGGGAGCCAATTATGGTCGCGACCATAACGGCAATAGCGAGCCGTGGATCGGAAGCGACAACAGGGTCAACATAGGCAAGTCCGGCAAGTCCAAAACCCATGGCAAAATGGGTGGCAGTATCCATTCGGTATTCTCTCCTTATGACTTTCAGGATGTCTCTATTCATGAGGAATAGGAGGGCTGGCACAACAGAAGCAGCATCGTCGCTGCCTGGTTTCTTTCATAAATATATATCCGTTTCGGTTAGCCTGTAGTTTACCATAAACGGAAGATGAAAATATTAAACTCTAATAAATTGGAGTGCCTTGTCAATAAATTGTCATAATAATGACCGATCATGCTTCTGAATTCCAAAGACATTTGCATACAGGTATGATAAAGTTTATAGAGCAATTATTTTGTTTGATTTATTTTATTCACTTTTTGTGGAAATCTGTAAAAATGTGAAGTGCATTTTCAGATGATATACAGAGAGTGAATATTTTTATGACTATACTTCTTGTTTACTCATCGGCTGTTTTCAGCTGAATTTTAAGGAGGAACTTATAAACGTGGATAAACATTTGGGTTATCAGACTCCCCCGGATTCCACAACGTTCGTAAGCCCATCTCCGCAAGACCAGGTCGTGACCTGGAGAGATTTTGTCGCTTTAACCAAGCCTGGGATTCTTAGATCGAATCTGGTGGCTACGTTTGGCGGCTTTTGGCTTGCTTCCGGCTGGAATGTTCATTTTATACATCTGATCTGGACATTGCTCGGTACAATGCTCGTTATGGCTTCTTCGTGTGTATTTAACAACTATTTTGACCGTGATCTGGATACCAAGATGGCACGGACACAGGATCGGGTACTGGCAACACGACGCCTGTCACCTAATGTGGTGCTCTGGTATGCGATTGGACTCGGTGTGCTGGGTCTTGGTGTACTGGCTGTATTCTCCGGCTTGCTCGCTGCTGCTCTGGGCGTGCTCGGTATGTTCGTCTATGTGGTCATCTATACACTGTGGCTGAAGCGCTCGTCTACATGGAGTACTTCCATTGGTGGAATCTCCGGTGCGATGCCGCCGGTAATCGGCTATGTAGCCGTGACCAATCATATTGATCTGGCCGCCTGGCTGCTGTTTGCGATGCTGTTCCTGTGGCAGCCTCCGCACTTCTGGGCACTTGGTATACGCCGGGTGGAAGAATACCGTGCGGCAGGATTCCCGCTGCTTCCCGTTGTCAAAGGAATCCAGCGTACCAAGTATCAGATGCTGCCGTATATTGCACTGCTGATTCCGATCCCGATTCTGATGTATGTGTACAACTATACCGGCGTCATCTACATGATCGTATCGCTGGCCCTGTCGGTCGTATGGCTGTTCATGGCCGTATCGGGCTTCCGCAAGCCGGATACGGATAAATGGGCAAAAACCGCATTTATTTTCTCGATCAACTACCTGACAATAAGCTTCATCCTGATGATTATTGATACGGTTCATAAATAAAATTATCGTTTCTTCAAAAAATGGAAGAGCATATTCTCCATTTCCCGGGTAATACCGAATCTCTATTATTGTAGCCGCAGAGTGCATTTTATCTCTGCGGCATTTTTAATAGGCAGCCATTCATTCAGGACCACGGAAGATCGGGATCGATAATATATTCGTCCAGTCCGGCTTTTTCCAGCTGGGCCACTACGTATTCATCCGGTGTACCTTCCACGCCCGCGTAACCGCGCCGTGTATACATATGGGTGGCGTCCGGAAAAGCGTCGCTCAGTACGGCACGGATCTTGCGTCCTGACGGGTCATTATCCATAAACAGATACACTTCGTCCTGGCCGACCTGCTTGCGCAGCTTTTCCAGCTTTTGCGAGTTCAGTGTACCAAAGGTACACAAGATCTCCACTTCCGGCTGCAGCAGCCTTCGCAGTTTGCTACGGTCATTTTTGCCTTCGACGATAATATGAATCAAGGTCATCACCTCTATCAATAATTGTATAGGATGTGGCTCTTCCTATGCAAAAACACGAGTACGCGAAACTGCTGACACCCTGTATATACTTCGGTTATAATGATTCTAGCTTGCCTGCAAAACCGGGAGCAAATGATAAATTACTGAATTGTAATGAATACACCAATTGTGCTGAATTTGACTCAGCAAATGCAAAAGAATGGAGGGGAAACAAGATGGATTGGCAGGTATGGAGTGAATTTTTCAGGCAGAACTGGCTGATCATTCTGGTTGCCCTGATTATATTGTTTATGGTCATCAACTTGGTCAAAACGGTGATCAAATGGCTGATCGTCATTATTATTGTTGTTGCCGTGTTCATATACAGCGGTATTTCCATGGATCAGATTCGTGATACGGTCTCCGGAGTAACCGGGCAGACAGTGGCGGCTCTGCAGGAGCAGGCCATGGATGTGATGAAGGATGAAGCAAAGAGTGCCCGTTTTATTCAAAATGGGGACGGAACGTATACGATCAAGAGCGAGACGGTTGAATTGAAAGGAACACCGGGAGCAGGCAAAGTCGGTGTGACCTTCCGCGGAGTGCCGCTGGGAGAATGGGAGATCAACAGTACGATCCGTTCGCTGATCGATCAGGCCAAGCAAAATACAGCTGCAGGAGCTTCTTCCTGATGAGCAGCATGGACATAATCAGAGGAGGAAGTGACGTATGGAACTGAGTAGTATTCAGGCATTATTTGATAGCAGTCTGATCTCCTGTCTGTTGTATGCCATTGTGCTGCTGTCCGTGCTGCAGGGGATACGCCATGGCGTTATCCGCTCGGCTGGCCGGTTGTTCTCCTGGGCTGGGCGAACACTGCTGACTATTCTGGCGATCATTCTGGCTGCTCCTTTTGCATTGTGGTCATCGCCGTATGTGCAGACCTGGGCAGAGCAGGTATCGTCATCTGTCCCGCAGGGCGAACTCAAGTGGTGGTGGGAAATGTATTACTCGGCGGTCTACCTGATCTCGGAGTTCTCACTGCTGCGCTTTGTGGTGCTGTTTATGCTGAGCTATGTCGTAGCCAGCATTTGCTTTTCACTGCTGGCTGTACTGCTGCTGCCGGAGAGATGGCGGCAGGGAGGACTGCCTGCGGAAGAACGGCGTTCCTCATGGTTCAGCCGTGTGCTGGGCGGGGGGATCGGTCTGGTGAACGGACTGCTGCGCTGCGGGATCGTGATTCTGGTGTTATTTATCGCGATCAGTCTGTATCCAAACACAAGAATGTCTTCTTATGTGGAAGCTTCCTCGCTCTATAATCATACCGTAACAGCTGTCGTGCAGCCGTTGACCGGTTCCTTTATCAAGGATACGCTGCCGGTATTCACCAGTGCAGTGGAGCAGGAACTGACGGGTATTTTCCAGCGCAAATACGATGTGGTGGACCGCAGCATTCCGGCAGATATCGAGGAAGCGGCGGCATCGATCGCAGCGGATGCCAGTGGAACGGAAGACAAGGCCCGGCGCCTGTATGACTGGGTCGGCTCGCGAGTGAGTTATGATTATGGCAAAGTAGCGGATTACGAGCAGCGAGGCGTATGGCATGAACAGACGCCGGAAGATACATTTGCTACCCGCATGGGTGTCTGTATCGACTATGCCCGTCTCTATGCCGTAATGGCCCGTTCACAGGGAATTGATGTGCGTGTCGTTACGGGGCTGGGATATAACGGCAAGGGTGGTTATGGACCGCATGCCTGGAATGAAGTCTATCTGCCGGATCAGCAGCAGTGGATTCCGCTTGATCCGACATGGGCATCCGCAGGCAATTGGTTCAACCCGCCCAAATTCGCAGAGACGCATATCGAACAAAGCGTACTATAAAGCTGCAGGGTTTAAGCGAGCCTGCAGCTGATGGACCTGCAAACGCGAAATTTCTCATTAGCCTGCTGGCTATGCTAATATAATACATGTTGAGTAGTAGAGCCCAAAACCGTACAATACAGAGCCTTTTATAAAGGTTGGTCTGTGAATAGCGGCGCATATACAGGTTTACTCCGGTAAATACGAACGATTAGGCATCATAAAGCAGTGTCTTTCCCCAAAGAAGGCGCTGCCTTATGATGCCGTTAAGAAGAAGGAGAAAGATCAAGAAATGAAAAAATCGGGTATTGATGAGTCGTCCAAGCGCGAACTCCGAAATCAACGTCAGTTCTCTATCCGTCTGAACGTTTTCTTTTTTGCGACATTTATTGTATTTACGGTGCTGATTGTCCGGCTTGCGATTCTGCAGTTTGTCGAAGGACCGACACTGCGGGAAAAGGAAGCGAGTATCTCAACCAAAAGCACGCCGATCCCGCCGATTCGCGGAAATATTATGGATGCCTCGGGTAAAGCACGAATCGCTTATTCCACTTCGTCACAGTCGCTCTATTTTACTTTGACCAAGAACTATACACTGGAGCAGAACAAGCCGGAACTGTATAAAATTGTCGGCAAGCTCAAAAAAGTGTTCAATGAATACGGTGATCCCAAGGAAAAGATGACCGCCAAGCAGATCATCAAAGCGATGGACATCGAGTCCAAAGTACAATTCGGATACACGCCGCGAAGAATCAAAAAGAACCTGACCAATGAAGAGATCGCTCATTTCCTGGAGCATAAGGATGAGTTCAAGGGAATTGAGATTGTAGAAGAAAGTGTACGTCACTATGATACCGATCAGGTGGCGACGCAAACCGTTGGTTATCTGCGCCAGTTCAGCGGTGTCAGCACCACGATGGATCATTATATCAACAAGGCTAGAGTGACCGACGCTGATGAGAAGTACCTGTCTACCGAGTATGTTGGTGTAGATGGCATTGAGTATGCCTACCAGGATGATCTGCGTGGTAAAAATGGACTGAAAACAACACCTGTTAACTCACTTAATATTGCAACAGGGCGTACGGAGCTGACAGCTCCACAAAAAGGAAATAACGTCTGGATGACGATTGATAAAAATGTACAGATGGCTACGCAAAAAGCGATTACGGATCAGCTCTCCTATCTGCATTCCTATCGAAGTGGCAGTTCTTATGCACCGAATGCTCAGACAGGCTATGCAGTAGCGATGGAAGTAAATACTGGTAAAGTGGTCGCTATGGCCAGTATGCCAGACTACGATACTAACGTCTGGGAAAACATGACAAGTGAAACGTATAAAGAGATTCAGCCTCATGTAGCCAATGGTACGATTAAAGAGGTATATCGTGAAGGTCATGCTTCCTCCATGGTACTGATGGGTTCGGTTATCAAACCGCTTACTGTACTGATCGGTCTGAAAGAAGGACTGATCTCACCTGGCTCCGGATATCAGGATAGAGGATATGCAGAATTTGGTAAGGAAGGACATGAAACCAGAGTGCGTAACTCCAGCGGTCATGTCTATGGTTATTTGACTCCATCCACAGCTATTAAACATTCTTCCAATGCATTTATGATTGATAAAATTGGACTGCCATTATATCGAAAATATCAGGCTGACTCTATTAATGTATGGGATAAATACATGAAGGAATTTGGACTGGGCGTATCTACTAATAGCGGACTGCCAGGTGAAAGCGCCGGTTCAGGCGAGTATATGAATCTGGAAGCAGCAGGTAGTGCGCAGGCAGCGATGGCTTTTGCTTCCTTTGGCCAGCAGGGTAAATATACGACACTGCAGCTGGCACAATATGTTACGACGCTTGCCAACAAAGGCAAACGTCTGAAGCCGCAGTTTGTCAGCAAAATTACGGATGCCGAAGGCAATACAGTAAAAGAATTCAAACCGGAAGTTGTCAATACGATCAATCTGCCGGATGAATATTGGAACACAGCCATCAACGGCATGCGCAGTGAAGTATCTGTATTCAAGGATTATCAGTATGATGTGGCCCGTAAAACAGGTACATCCGAGCAATCCATTTATGGACATACTGTGGATAACGGTGTATTTATTGCCTTTGCCCCGCGGGAGAACCCAAAGCTGGCAGTAGCCGTGGTTATTCCGGAAGGTGGATTCGGAGCGCAAAGTGCAGCGCCTGTAGCACGCAAAATATTTGAAGCCTACGATCAGGAGTACGGCCTGGATGGCGTACCGAAAAAAGCTGCTACTGATGCTGCGGCACAGGACAGCAATCAGTAAAAGATGAATCGACAAGCAGAATGATGTTATTCATTGCCTGGCATTACTTGTTTTTGTACGGATTATATGATCTAACAACAGAACGATTAGCTACCAATTGTTGAAACCAACAGGAAGCAGACTATATAGTCTGCTTCCTGTTTTTATTTGATAAGTAACAGGTGAAATGGAGGATATGCACATGCAGGAGCCGAAAGATTTATCGCGCATGCTGCGCAGTATTTGGTCTGAACATGATCCTCATTCAGCGGCTCAGGATGGGATAGATATATTTTTAAATATGACTGCTTGTACAATGGCTGAATGCGGTTAATAGATAACGCTCTAAGGATGTGTTCCCGCGTCAAGTTATGCTAAAATGAAGAAACAACTACATATTATGGCATGCTTTATTTATAGAGCATTCTAAAATAGAGGATACATCCAGAATAAAGGGAGGTTTATGACGTTCATGAAAAAAATAGGTTCATCCGAATCGGAAGAATTTGAAGAGAGTCATCGGCGCCAGTTTTCGATCCGGCTGAATATTTTCTTTTTTGCTACGTTTCTGATATTTAGTATACTGGTCGTACGTCTGGCGATTCTGCAGTTTGTGGAAGGTCCCACGCTGACAGAGGAAGAATCCAGCATTACCAACAACGAGACGCCGATTCTGCCTAGCCGCGGGATTATTTACGATGCTTCCGGTACCAAAGTGGCATACTCGATTCCGACACAGTCTCTGTATTTTACATTGAACAAGGATTACCAGCTGGAAAAGAACAAACCGGAATTTTACAAAATTGTCGGCGATCTGAAGCGGGTGTTTAACAAATATGGTGATCCCGATAAGAGAATGACGGCTGAAGAAATTATCGATGCTATGGACATTACGTATCGTAAAAACTTTGGTTATACGCCGCGCCGGATTAAAAAGGATCTTAGTAATAAAGAGATTGCCTATTTTCTGGAGCATAAGAGCGACTACAAAGGAATTGAAGTCCGCGAAGAAAGTATTCGTCAATACAGCCCGGATCGTGTAGCTGTCCAGGCAGTCGGTTATCTTCAGGGATTTTCTGGAGTTAAAGAAACTGTGAAAAAATATAAAAACAGAAGCAATCTTACCGGAGCAAGCAAACGTTATCTAGATACAGAGTTTGTAGGTATGGATGGACTGGAGTATATGTATCAGGATGAACTGCGTGGTAAAAATGGGGTACGCAGCACACCGGTCAATGCATTGAATCGTGCCGATGGACGTGATACGTTGACACCACCACAAAAAGGTCATAATATTTGGATGACTATCGATAAAAATGTGCAGCTCGCGACTCAGCAGGCCATCACGAATCAGGTTGCCCAGCTGCGTTACCAGAGAGGTACCGGTAATGCACTGACCGGATATGCTGTAGCGATGGAAGTACAGACCGGCAATGTAATCGCTATGGCCAGTATGCCTGACTATGATTCCAATATTTGGTCGAAGTCACCGACGCAGCAGCAAATTGCTGATCTGGCATCTGTTTATCCTAACGGAACGATCCGGGAGATTTATAACGGCAGACGTGCATCTTCCATGGTGCTGTTGGGCTCCGTTATCAAGCCGCTCAGCGTTATGATCGGTCTGAAAGAAGGATTATTTACTGCAGATACATGGTACTATGATCGCGGTTATGCCGAATTTGGTAAAGCAGGTCATGAAACCAGAGTACGAAATGCCCTGGGAGAAGTGCTGAATTCATTAAATCCAACAAGAGCTATTGAAAAATCATCCAATGCCTTTATGGTTGATATGGTTGGTAAACAGCTCGTGGTTAAACATGGCAGCAAGGCCATTGATGTATGGGATAAATACATGAAAGAATTTGGTCTTGGCGTAACAACTCAGAGCGGTCTGCCTTATGAGAGTGAAGGCCGTGGCGAGTATACCAACCTTAAGGCAGCAGGTAGTGTACAGGCAGCGATGGCATATGCTTCCTTTGGTCAGCAGGGACGTTATACGACGCTCCAGCTTGCCCAGTATGTCACCACCATTGCCAACAAAGGCAAACGCCTGAAGCCGCAGTTCGTGAGCAAGATTACGGATGCCAAAGGCAATGTCGTAAAAGTAACCAAGCCGGAAGTGCTGAATACCGTCGACTTCCCGCCAGAGTACTGGAACACAGTCATTAACGGAATGCGCAGTAAAGTGGATGCCCTGAATGGCTATCATTATGATGTAGCCCGTAAGACCGGTACATCCCAGCAGTCCGTATACGGCAAAATCGTCGATAACGGTGTATTTATCGCTTTTGCTCCACGTGATAATCCAAAGCTCGCCGTGGCAGTAGTCATTCCGGAAGGCGGCTTCGGTTCCCGAAGTGCAGCACCGGTAGCGATCAAGATCTTTGATGCTTATGATCAGGAATACGGCCTGGATGGCATTCCAAAGAAAAAGACGGCCACTACAGACGAGGCAACTGCTGGAGAATCCGCACAGTAAGCAGCTCGTAATCTATGAGATGATCATTACCTTGGCGCAAGTTTCAAACTGTTGAAACTATTCAAGCTATATCATCAGGCTCTCTCCCTTTTATCGGGAGGGAGCCTTTTTTAATATATCATAGCTTTATTTTAGTACTTGCAATTTTACATTTTACACCTTAAAATTTGCATCAAGGAAACATTATTTCAAAATATAAAAATAAAGTCATATAGGAAATACTTTTGTGAATGAGCAATAGTTAAAGAGACAGAAAATACTTCATAACATCAGACTCATGCGAGCCATTCACTTTCACAGCAAATTTCTATAGTAAAAGGAGAGAGATTATGAAGCGGGATGTACAGGTTCAGGATAAAAGCCTGATTCATAGGCTGTCCAAACACAAAATTCAGCAGCGTAAACACAGGCTGTCTACCGTTGGATCTGCAGCTCTGCTGCTTCTGCTCATCGTGATACTGACAGGCTGCAGCAATAATCCATTTGCTTCAGAAAATGCTGCAGCCGATCAGGGAGCAGGTAAATTCCGGATTACCGCCACAACCGGTATGATTGCGGATGCAGCTCGTCAGGTAGGCGGAGAGCATGTATACGTCACCGGCCTTATGGGGCCCGGCGTCGATCCGCATATGTACAAAGCTTCCCAGGGAGACATCCGCAAGCTGGATGAAGCCGATCTCGTACTGTACAACGGACTGCATCTGGAAGGAAGCATGACGAATATTATGGAAAAGATGAGCCGAACCCGCAATGTAGCCGCTGTTACTGCCTCCATCCCTGTCAGTGAGCTGCGGCAGAGCGAAGAGAATTCAAGCGAGCATGATCCGCATATCTGGTTTGATGTGCGTCTGTGGATGCAGTGTGTCGAGCAGATTCGCGATTCACTCATCGCTGCTGATCCTGATCATGCACAGGATTACCAAGCCAACGCTGCAGCCTATCTGGCTGAACTGAAGCAGCTGGATGAGGATGTACGGGAGCAGATAGCCTCTATTCCACAGCAGAGCAGAGTGCTGGTGACCGCTCATGATGCTTTTGGCTATTATGGAGATGCGTATAACATTGAAGTACGCGGATTGCAGGGAATCAGTACCGCTTCGGAATACGGTTCCCGGGATGTCAGTGAACTGCGCGATATGCTGGTGGAGCGCGGTATTAAGGCCGTCTTCGTCGAAAGCAGTGTGCCTGCGCGCTCCATGGAAGCCATTATCGCCGGAGCAGCACAGCAGGGACATACGGTGAATATCGGCGGTGAACTGTACTCCGATGCACTCGGTGAACAGGGCAGCGATGCCGGAGACTACATCGGTATGGTTCGCCATAACACGGATACCATCGTCAAGGCGCTCCGGTAAAAGACAGGACAAAACAGAGTAATGGTAAGCATAAACTGTCTTTTTTACAGTCGCTCTTCATAACAGAACAGATTGCAGATGGCAGAAAGCTCGCTGTCCATTGGATGAGACGGATATTATTTCTTCGAAACCAGGTCAAACACAGTCCATATCTATAGAATGTACGGACATAAGTCATCTTCACACTAACGATAAAAGGAGGAATTAAAATGAATACAAAGCCTGTTAATCTACCGATTCACACAGCAGTCAGTCCGCTGAATGCCCAGAGCATCACTGTGGCCTACCACAAAAAGCCTGTTGTACAAAATGTATCTTTTACCCTTGATGAAGGTCGATTGGTCGCCTTGATCGGACCGAATGGAGCCGGCAAATCGACACTGCTCAAAGCAATGCTTGGACTGGTGCCTGCAATCAGCGGAGAAGTGAGCATTTACGGCAAGCCTTATGCCAGTCAGCGCAAACGGATTGGTTATGTGCCCCAGCGCGAGTCGGTCGACTGGGATTTCCCGACCAATGCGCTGGATGTCGTACTCATGGGCACCTATGGACGTCTCGGCTGGTTCCGTCGTCCGGGGCGTCAGGAGCGCGAGATTGCGCTGGAATCGCTGTCCAAAGTAGGCATGGCCGATTATGCGGACCGTCAGATCAGCCAGCTGTCCGGGGGACAGCAGCAGCGTGTATTTCTGGCCCGGGCACTGGCCCAGCAGGCTGATCTGTATCTGATGGATGAACCGTTTGCCGGTGTGGATGCCGCAACAGAGAAAGCGATTATTACGCTGCTGGAGCAGCTCAAGCAGCAGGGCAAGACCGTGCTGGTCGTGCATCATGATCTGTCGACGGTTGAGTCCTATTTTGATGATGTACTGCTGCTGAACCGGGAACTGATCGCTGCCGGGCCGGTGGAGAATGTATTTAATACCGAGATGCTGCAGCGTACCTACGGCGGTCGACTGACCTTTTTGCAGGATAGCGGCAGTATAATTATGGCGGGGAAATAAGGAGGGACTACATTGCTGGATATGCTTGTCTATATCATGAACGATCCCAATGTACGCTGGATTATCCTCGGCTGCATGCTGCTTGGTCTCAGCAGCGGCGTGATCGGTTCCTTTATGGTGCTGCAAAAGAAGAGTCTGATCGGCGATGCGCTGGCTCATGCGGCACTACCGGGAATCTGTATCGCTTTTATGCTGCTCGGAGTCAAATCGACCGCAGGCTTCCTGATTGGAGCATTAATCGCCGGCATGCTGGCGACGGTAGGTATTCGCTGGATTACCGAACATTCCCGGATCAAACAGGATGCGGCAATGGGCATCATTTTATCGTTTTTCTTCGGGATTGGGGTGCTGCTGCTGACTCGTATTCAGCATAGCGGCAACGGTGGACAGAGTGGACTGGACAAGTTCCTGTTTGGTCAGGCCGCTTCGATGATGCGGGAAGATCTGTATCTGCTAACCGGTATAAGCATATTACTGATCGCTATCTGTACGCTGCTGTTCAAGCAGTTCAAGCTGGTGAGCTTTGACCGCGGCTTTGCACGTGGACTTGGTTGGCCGGTCGTCTGGCTGGAGCAGATCATTCTGCTGCTGACAGTGCTTGTCGTCGTGGCGGGCATTCAGGCCGTCGGGGTAGTGCTGATGTCTGCGCTGCTGATTACACCGGCTGTAGCTGCACGCTACTGGACAGACCGGCTGCATATTATGGTCATCCTGGCTGGTATCTTTGGTGCGGTCAGCGGGGCGGCAGGCACGGTATGGAGCAGTATGGTATCCCAGCTGCCGACGGGACCGGTCACGGTACTGGCAGCGACGCTCATATTTGCAGTGTCCGCTTTATTCGCACCACGCCGCGGATGGGTCGCCCGTCTCTGGCAGCATCGGCAGAATCGGCTGGAATGGCAAAAGCAGGGAGGGGTATCTCATGAGCAGTGACTTCTGGATTATGCTGACGGCTGCGCTGATGTCAGCGTGCTGCGGGCTGCTGGGGTGTTTTCTGATTTTGCGTAAAATGGCATTGATCGGGGATGCGATCAGCCATGCGGTGCTGCCAGGGATTGCTATTGCTTTCCTGCTGAGCGGTGGACGTGATTCGATGGCGATGATGATCGGGGCCACTGCGCTGGGGCTGATCGCTGTATTTCTGATCCAATGGCTGCAGAGTTCAGGTATTCAATCAGATGCCTCGATCGGTATTATTTTCACCGCATTGTTTGCGATTGGTGTCATTCTGGTCAGTCTGAATGCGCGTAATATCGATCTGGATCTGGACTGTGTATTGTTCGGGGAAATCGCCTATGTACAGTGGGATACCTGGATGATGAATGGCATGGATATGGGTCCGCGTTCGGTATGGATGCTGGGATTCGCGCTGCTGGTCATTCTGACGCTGCTTGGTCTGTTTTACAAGCAGTTCAAAATCACTGCCTTTGATCCGGCAATGGCGGCAGCCTGCGGCATCCCGGTGATGCTGTTCCATTATCTGCTTATGGGTATGGTATCGATGACGTCAGTTGCTTCCTTTGAAAGTGTTGGCGCCATTCTGGTCGTAGGCATGCTGGTCATCCCGGCCGCTACGGCCTATCTGCTGACAGACCGCCTTGGCAGAATGCTGGTCTACAGCGTCATCGTCGGTGTCGTCAGCTCGATTGCGGGCTATTACACCGCCTATGTGCTTAACGCCTCCATCGGCGGCAGCATCGTAACCGTGGCGGGTATCCTGTTCATCATTACGTTCCTGCTATCTCCACGTCACGGTATTCTGTTCCGTAAACTGCAGCAAAAACGAGTTGCAGCATCTGCTGCCGCAGAATAAAAATCTCATGAACCACAGATTGATCTGCGTTAAAAACAGCATATAAAAATGTAAACAAAATGACCAGTATAGCCTGCTGGTCATTTTTTGCTGCAAAAAGAACCGTATCATTATGCATATTGTTCTGACAAAATTCAATAATGGATCTCATGTGTGTCTAAGTATAGAATTAAATAAGTACATTGCAAATGACACAATACGCATGGAACGCAGGCAAGGAAATAAGGGCAAAGGACGACATTGGAGTGCGGGAATCCACATATATTCCTACTCTGTAGATTCCTGCGTTCCACCGGAGGACGTGCCCTTATTCCTTGCCGCAGTGGCTGCCCTCACCACCTGTACATTTTCAATTCCCTCAGGTAATTGCCATTACCGCCTTCATTACGAACAGTCACTAAATAACTCCCACTTTACAAAAGCTTTTGTGAGCGTTGAACATAATATGCTAAAATACCTCTGATACCCCTGCGGTTCAAAGCTGTGCAAGCAACAGTTTACAAATAAATAAAGAAAATGGATGGAGGAACACCCCGCAATGACAACACGCAAATACAAATTGCTCGCACTTGATATGGATGGAACACTGCTCAACGACAATCATGAGATCACCCTGGAAACGAGCAAATGGATCAATAAAGCGATGGACGAAGGCATTCATGTCTGCCTCTCGACTGGTCGTGCAGCCAGCAGTGCACTGCCGTATGGACAGGAACTGGGACTGGAGACGCCGATGGTGACCGTGAATGGCAGTGAAGTATGGAAATCACCGCGTGAGCTGTACCGCCGCACCCTGTTGGACCCGGCGCTGGTACGCCAGATGCACGACTTGGCGATGGAAAAGGATGTATGGTTCTGGGCCTATTCGGTCGAGCGTCTGTATAACCGTGACCGCTGGCTGGAAAATACACCGCTGGAACAGGTGGAATGGCTCAAATTTGGCTATAATACCGAAAATGACCAGCTTCGTCATGAGATTCTGATGGCGCTGCAGGACATGGGCGGACTGGAAATCTCCAACTCCTCTCCTTACAATCTGGAAATCAACCCGCTTGGCATTAACAAAGCGGCAGGAATCGCCGAAGTGTGCCAGCTGCTGAATATTGATATGTCCGAAGTGGTCGCTGTCGGTGACAGCCTGAACGATCTCGCAGTGATCCAGGCTGCAGGACTTGGCGTAGCGATGGGCAATGCCCAGGAGACCGTCAAATCCGAAGCCGATCTGGTCGTCGCCAGCAACAATGATGATGGAATCGTCGAAGTGATTCGCGATCATATCTTGGTCTAACCTGCAGGAGTCTCCACATTCTCCGCACAATTTGAAACCAATGTGTCATTTGGACAGTATACAGGTATACAAATAGTAGAGTATATCTGCAGAAGCAGGCGAACAGGTCTGTTTCTGCGGAAGCGCAGCTAGAGTTAGAGTATACCTTGCGCTGTGAAGATACTCCCTGAATGAACATGGATGATAATGTGCCAATCCGGATAGTCCGGATCGGACAAAGGAGAGAGATGACAGATGGAAGTTATAGGTTGGATACTGGTCATTGCCCTGTTTGTAATCGGGATGCTCGGAACGATCTATCCCGTATTACCGGGAGCATTGGCAATATATTTTGCATTTTTTGTATACGGATGGTTTTTCTCGTTCGCTGAATTTGGACCGTGGTTCTGGATTATCCAGACGGTTATTGTTATTGCCCTGTTTGTGGCAGATTATCTGGTCAGCGCCTATGGGACCAAAAAGTTCGGAGGCACAAGGCTATCGGTCATCCTGTCCACGATTGGTCTGATTATCGGACCGTTTGTGATTCCGGCTTTTGGTCTGATTCTGGGTCCATTGATCGGGGCACTCGCCGGTGAGCTGATCAGCGGCAAGAACTTCCAGACGGCACTCAAAGTCGCCTGGGGAACGATGCTTGGACTGCTGTCCAGCGCAATCGTGAAGATCATTCTCCAGCTGGGCATGATTATCATTTGGATTATCTGGATTGTCGTGCATTAAGCGGATGTACATTGCGAATTACGCAGAAGCTTGTCTATAATAGTAATGCTGACGTAAGACGACGACCGGAAGGCGAATCAGCCTTCCGGTTTTTTGTGCCGATTCGGTTACATAGACAGTCCGCAATCTTTCGGATGCTGCAGATGAATCTGCTGTACAGGCCAATAGGCAGCAGGCGGCAGAGCAATGAATATAATGAGATGATCCGAATACTGTGCATCCATGATGTGACATGAGAGAAGGGGAACTATTTTGGCTAAGGCAGAATCATTTATCAAAGGAACGATCATCCTGGCCGTGGCGGCACTGGTCGCCCGTGTGCTGGGACTGGCACAGCGTGTACCGCTGGAGCATTTACTCGGTTTTACCGGGGATGCGGCATTTTCGATTGCCAATAATGTGTATCTGATGCTGCTGGCGGTTGCTACCGCAGGCATTCCGAGCACACTCAGTAAAATGGTGTCCGAGCGTTATGCGCTGGGACGCCCGCATGAAGCGCAGCGCATTTATTATGCGGCGCTTCTGTTTGCCGGAGCGGCAGGTGTGGTGATAACCCTGCTGCTGTATTTTGGAGCGCCGTATTATGCGGCAATGTCCAAGGAGCCGGCGGCGGCGCTGTCGCTGCAGGCGATTGCTCCATCTCTGCTGCTGTTCCCGGCAATCGCCATGATGCGCGGTTATTTCCAGGGACGCAATATGATGATAGCGGGCGGTGTATCGCAGGTTGTGGAGCAGTTTGCCCGTGTATTCACGGCTATTTTGCTGGCGTATCTGCTCGTCCGCATCGGTTATGGTGATGTGGAAGTAGCTGCTGCCGCTTCATTCGGCAGTGTGCTGGGCAGTATCGGTGCTTTTGCGGTCATGATTTACTTTACCTTCAAGCTGCGCAAACAGGATGCAGCCAGCCGCATGGAAATGAAAAAGACCGGCGAAGAATCGGTCATTCCTCTGGGTCAGATTTACAAGGATATATTTAAATTGTCCATACCGATCGTTATCGCCTCGCTGACGATTCCGGCAGTCAATATTATCGACAGTTCGATTATCAAGCCGCTGCTGATCGATCAGGTCGGCAATCTGGCAGCGACAGCTTCCCTTGGTATTCTGGGACAGCGTGCACAGAGTATTGCGGGAATTCCGCCGATTCTGGCTATCGCGCTCAGTACCTCCTTGATTCCGATTATCTCGGCAGCCTATGCCCGCAAAGAACAGGAGAATCTGCAAAAGCAGATGACTCTGGCGCTGCGGATATCGGTATTGACCGGAGTGCCGATCGTGCTGATGCTGGCGACGGCAGCCTACTGCATCAATGGACTGCTGTTTAGTGCCAATGACAGCGGCGGGGCAGATGCACCAAGCATTATTGCGCTGTTGACGATTTGTACGATTTTCCAGATTACGATGATGACGAGCAACTCGATGCTGATCGGGATTAACAAAGTCAATCTGTCGATGGTTCACGTACTGGCCGGGATTGCCCTCAAGCTGGTACTGAGTCTGGTGCTGTCGCAATTTTTTGGCATTTACGGCATTATTTCGGCGACCGGATTATGCTTTGTGCTGATTACGATACTGAATCTGCGTTCGCTGCATCAGGTGGTCAACTTCTCTGTACTGGGCAGCCGCTGGCCGGGCTTCCTGATTACCGTCGTGCTGCTCGGTCTGGTCGGTCTCGTGCTGAATCAGGCGGGGATCGGACTAACGGCCTGGATGAACGACAGGGTTGCATTTTTCCTTGGTTGTTGTATGGTAGGAATAGCGACACTGGTATTGTATCCGGTGATGTTGGTGATCCTGCGCGTGGTGCGTTCAGAAGAATTGTCCTCGTATCCGGGACCGCTGCGCAAGCTGCTGTCACCGCTGATGCGTCTGCAATCCCGCAAAGGCTGATCATCCATTACAAATAAAGGAGGATTTATCTCTATGCAAATGATTACAACAAGCGAAAGCTTTTATACAGCAATTAACTCTCCCAAGCTGACGGTTGCCGTCTACAAGGCCGACTGGTGTGTAGACTGCAAATTTATCGATCCATTCATGCCTGAAGTCGAAGCTGATTATGCAGATCGTCTTCAATTGGTGGAAGTGGACGTGGAAAGCGTAGGCGATGTGAGCCAGGAGCAGAATATCCTGGGTATTCCAAGCTTTGTCGCTTATGCGAGTGGCAAAGAACTGGTTCGCTTCGTCAACAAAGCCCGCAAATCCCGCCAGGAAATCGAACAGTTCCTGGACCGCGCGGTGGCTGTGTATGAGACGCTCCATACACAGGCAGCGGAGTAAAGTAAGACAGCAAAACTAAAACGATATCATCGGCAGCGCAGATAAGTCTGCCTGTGAGAATAATATGTTGAATAAAAGCAGCCTTTTCCAATCCTGAGACTTGTCGGGCATGGGGTGATATACATTTACCCTGATGCTTACAGCCTATGGATATGGCAAAGGCTGCTTTTTTACAGTGGATGATAGGTGAGATAAGACATTATATAACCGATTTCAAAAGAATCCGGTATTCCCGTATCAAACATCATATCTACCGTCCTCCCGTTCTGTCATACTACAGAGATTGATCATTTTTTGTCACAAACCGGCCGCTAGGATTCGATCAGAATTGATATAATAAGATTGACTTCAAATGAACGTCACTATCATATAAATAGCGGGTGATTCTCATCATGGCAAAAAAGCCACTAATAACGATTAAGCAACTGAAATGGCTGAGCTATATCACCTGTCTCGCCATGTTCCTGGCGACGATGGGCGGCCTGGTTGTGACCAAGACGGGTTCCGGTATGGGCTGTGGAGCACAGTGGCCGCTGTGTCACGGCAAATTTATCCCGGCGTATACGATCGCTTCATTGATTGAATATTCACACCGTGCAGTCAGCGGATTTGCCGGACTTACGGCACTGTTTTCCTTTATTGGATTCATGTTTTTCAATAGAAACAAAGAGCTGCGCGTGTACGCTTCATTTACTCTGTTCTTTGTCATTCTGCAGGCAATCATGGGCGCATTTGCAGTCGTATTTTCCCAATCGTCTGCCGTTATGGCACTGCACTTCGGTTTCTCGATGATCGCGTTTGCCAGCTCGTCGCTGCTCGCGTTCAGCACCCGCCGGCTGCATCTGCGGCAGATCATTCACGATATTGCCGACGAGCCTCCGGTTAGCAAAGGGTTCCGCAATCTGACCTGGTTCGCTACGATCTTTACCTACATCGTTGTGTATACCGGTGCTTTTGTGACGCATACTGATTCACGCGGCGGCTGTTCGGGCTTCCCGCTCTGTAACGGAGCACTTGTCCCTGAACTGTCCGGCGGCGTAGCGGTAGCTTTCCTGCACCGCGTCGCGGCTGTGGCACTCGTCATCGTAATTGCCATTCTCGGCCACTACGCCTACCGTCGCCATCCGCACAACCCGGGTATCCGCAAAATGGGAATCCTGGCTGTACTGTTCATCCTGCTGCAATTTGTCAGCGGAGCAATTAACATCTTTACAATGGATACACCGGAAGTCTACTTCTTCGCCACCATGTCGCATACGCTGATCATTCAGTTCCTGTTCGGCATCCTCTGCTACATGAGCCTGCGCGTATGGCAGCTCAGCCGCGGCTCCTACGGCCGCCTGGCCCCGAATGCCTGGGGAGAAGGCACAAGTACCGCGGACCAGAAGACAGGTACTTTACATTAATTGATTTATAATTGCGTCATTGATCTGTCGCTTCCTATTTAGATGCATGAACAATAGACAAGCTGCACTGTCTCACATGTATTATTAGCAGCGCAGTCTAACTGTAGATTACAGATCACCGTACCAAAGCCGTCCTTCATCACCGGACGGCTTTTTTATTTGCATTGAACAGAGTACATCACAATAGAGCAGTAAGAGCAGTAAGAGCAGTAAGAGCAGTAAGATTACTTTTTCTTCCTGGACCACGCAACAATTTCACCTTGCACTAAGCGGAGAGAAGAGAATTCTACCAATGACCGACATTTAAGAATGGAGATCGACTGCTGCAAGCGGTTATTCAAGATCTCCATTCTTAACCGGAGGGAATGGTAGAATCTCTTCTCGAAGCGGATGAACTATACATCGAACTATACACCGCTCGTCACAACAAGAGACGCTCTCACAAATACCCACCAATGAAAATGAATTTTCTTTGCATAACGATTCACCGACTCTGCCAGCCCAAGAAAAAGATCTAACATAATCCCCCTTTTCAGACGAAAAAGAGTAAGAGGCCACTTCCACCTTTTGAAAAGGAAAGCTTCCTCCCAATCTCTACCAAGCCTGTTTACCGGCGACCAGCCTTCTATTTCAGCACCGGAATATGTAACTTTTGACGAATCCCAAGTATTCTGATTAACTTTACGTAGTATTTGATGAAATTTTGCTGAATTCATCGAAATTCCATATATTTTTGCTTTACAAACGATGTGATCTTCAATATACTGAGTAAAGATTTTCATTCGACGTTTTCATATTTTCTTATCGAGAGTGGTGGAGGGACTGGCCCGATGAAACCCGGCAGCCGATTTGGAAATGACCGTTAAGGTCTTATTTTCCAAATGACATGGTGCTAAATCCTTCAAAATGGCAGATGCATATTTTACAGCATCCTGCGATTTTGGCAGATGAGAAGGCAATATCTAGATGATAGAGAGCCCTTTTCTGCAAAGGGCTCTTTTTGTGTATAAAGCGGTCGCTTGAAGAAAAATTACTGAATGACAGTATAAAGGCTCGTAACCGAGCAAGCTACAAGGAGGAGGATCTGAAGCTTGATTCAACTGGAGAATTTGACCAAAACCTATGGCAAAGGCAAAAATGTAACCCCTGCCTTGTCCGAGCTGAATCTCTCGATCGAACGCGGCGAGATTTTCGGCGTTATCGGCCATTCGGGTGCTGGTAAGAGTACGCTTATACGATGTATTAATTTATTGGAACGCCCGACTTCCGGACGGGTATGGATCGATGGAGTGGACCTGACCCGTCTCAGCAAATCCGCGCTGCAATCCCGCCGCCGCAAGATCGGTATGATTTTTCAGCACTTTAACCTGCTGTCCTCGGCTACGGTCTATGACAACATCGCTTTCCCGCTGCGTCTCGTCAAGACACCGGAAAAGAATGTTCGTGCCAAAGTGGAAGAACTGCTGGCGCTGGTTGGTCTGGAAGCTCATGCACGCAAATATCCGGCCCAGCTGTCCGGTGGACAGAAGCAGCGTGTCGGTATCGCTCGTGCGCTGGCAAGTGATCCGGATGTGCTGCTCTGCGATGAAGCAACATCTGCACTCGATCCGCAGACAACCGACTCCATTCTGAAGCTGCTGCTGGATATCAACCGCCGCTTCAACCTGACGATTGTACTGATTACACACGAAATGCACGTTATTCAGAGCATTTGTGACCGTGTAGCCGTTATTCATCAGGGAGGAATTGTGGAAAAAGGTCCTGTGGCCGAAGTGTTCCTGAAGCCGCAGCATGCTGTGACCCGCGACTTTATCAACCGGGAGTACACCCATGCCGAACTGCTTGATATCGCGCTGGATGCACCGCATGCGTCTTCCTCACTGGCCGTGAAGATTTCGTTCCTGGGTGACAAGACGTATCAGTCCATTCTATCGCAGACCGTGCGTCAGACAGGCGTGGATTTTGCCATTATCCAGGGTACTATCTCCACACTGAAAAATGTCCCTTACGGACAGCTTATTGTTCGTTTTGAAGGGGAAGAGGCGCTGATCCGCCGTACGATTGAAATATTGACCGGCGAAGGCCTGGATGTGGAGGTGATCGAGTAATGGACGTGGGAGCACTTGATTTTACACAGGTAGACTGGACAGAGTTTGGTACAGCTACCAAGGATACACTCGCCATGCTCGGCGCTTCGGCATTGTTCACCCTTATTCTGGGACTGCCGCTGGGAGTCATCCTGTTTATGTCGGCCCGTTCCACATCACCTGTCGTACGCGTCGTATACACGGTACTGTCGGTGATTGTGAACATTCTGCGGTCGGTACCGTTCATTATCCTGATCGTGGCACTGCTGCCGCTGACGGATAAGCTGGTCGGTACGACGATTGGTGTCAAAGGAACGATCCCGCCGCTCGTTATCGCAGCTGCGCCGTTCTTTGCCAGACTGGTGGAGACGGCGCTGCGTGAAGTGGATCGCGGCGTGATCGAAGCCGCTCATGCGATGGGCGCTTCCGTATGGCAGGTTATCAGCCGGGTATTGATCCGGGAAGCGATGCCTGGACTGATTGCCGGTCTGACCGTTACGGTCGTGGCACTCGTCTCCAATACGGCAATGGCCGGTATGGTCGGCGCCGGTGGACTGGGAACGCTGGCAATTAACTATGGATATTACCGCTATGAGACAGCCGTCATGCTGGTGGCGGTTGTGCTGATGGTCGTCATTGTGCAGGTACTGCAGATGATCGGCGACCGTCTGGTCATTTATTTCTCACGGAGATAGGAAAGAACAGGTACAGGCGCTGCCTGAATCGGTTCCTCCGAATTCCATATCACCAATAGATCAACCAAACTATCATAAAGGGGCAAACATACTATGAAAAAATGGGCACTCGCTCTGATCAGCATCATGCTGATCGCTGTTGTCGCAGCTTGCGGCAGCAAAACAACTGGAGATTCCGCACAATCCGGAGCAGCTGAAGGCAGCAAAGAAGTAACACTTCGTGTCGGCGCAACCGCTGTTCCACACGCCGAGATCCTTAACCACCTCAAACCGGCTCTGGCCAAAGAAGGCATCAACCTGGAAGTGGTCGAATTCACGGATTATATCCAGCCGAACGTACAGCTGAACGATAGCAAACTGGATGCCAACTACTTCCAGACCAAGCCTTACCTGGATGAGCAAAACAAATCCCGCGGCATGAACCTGGTAACTGTACAAGGCGTACACATCGAGCCATTCGGCGGATATTCCAAAAAGTACACTTCCCTGGATCAGCTTCCTGACGGCGCAAGTATCGCCATCCCGAACGAAGTATCCAACGGCGCACGTGCACTGATCCTGCTGGCGAATAACGGACTGATTGAACTGAAAGACAAAACGAAGATCACTTCGGATGTAAAAGATATTACAGCTAACCCGAAAAACCTGAAATTCATACCGATGGATGCAGCAATGCTGACTCGTCAGCTGAACCAGGTAGATATGGCGATGATCAACATGAACTATGTACTCGAAGCCAAAATCGATCCTAAATCTGCACTGGTAGTGGAAGACAGCAGCGCACCATACGCGAACTATCTGGTATCCCGTGAAGACAACAAAGATTCCGATGCGATCCAAAAGCTGGCTAAAGCACTGACTTCCGACGATACCAAGAAATTTATCGAAGAGCAGTATAAAGGCGTAGTAATCCCGGCATTCGAAACGAAATAAGCATAGCAATAACCAAAATACGGTGAGCCCATAGATATGGCTCACCGTATTTTTGCATGAATAAAGCGATTGGGGAGATCGGCATTATTCCTCCATACATAATGGCTCAAATTGTGCCTGAACAACCTGAGCGAGTTCCTGCGGCCTCAGTTCGATCTGGGTACCAATCCGTCCTGCGCTGACAATCATCCGATCAAGTGACGCTGCCTGCTGATCGATAAAGGTAGGGTACAGCTTTTTCATGCCTACCGGAGAGCAGCCACCGCGGATGTACCCCGTCCATTTCTGCAGTTCATTAACTGGCAGCATATCGAGCTTTTTCTCGCCGGCAGCGCGGGCGGCCTGCTTGAGATCCAGCTCTGCACCAACCGATATCACAAAGATATACAGTCCCTGTTTACCCTGGGTCACGAGCGTTTTGTGAACCATTTCGGCAGGCTTGTTGATTTTGACAGCTACGGCATTACCGTGAATCTGACCGTCTTCCGGATCGTATTCGTAGATCTGGTACTGAATCTGTTCCTTGTCGAGAATGCGCATGGCATTCGTTTTTTGTTTATGGGTGCTCATGATCAGGATTCCTTTCTGCCGATAATCGTACTCTGGTTCTAATCTATCCAAAATAAAGCATGAATTCAACCGCAAAAAGAAGATTGGATGAAATCCGGAGAACCTTTTTGACATCTGCTATCACTAGTTTGTACACTATGAATAGACTCGAATTGAGTATTGATGACCAGGGAGGCATAGTATTGGAACGCAGAACCGCTCTAATTACAGGAAGCGCCAAGGGACTTGGCAAAATGACGGCGCTTACGCTAGCCGGTCAGGGCTATGATATTGCTCTAAATTATGTAAACAGCGAGACAGAGGCGCTGCAGCTGCAGCAGGAGATTCAGCAGATCGGTGTACGCTGTATCGCTGTACAGGCAGATGTATCGGTAGAACAGGATATTGACCGGCTGGTGGATGAAGTGCAGCAGCAGCTGGGCAGTGTAGATATATTGGTGAACAATGCCGGCCCTTTTATTCGGGAGCGCCGTTTATTTATGGATTATGAACGTTCAGAGATTATGGATATGCTGCAGGGCAATCTGATCGGGGCGATGCTGCTCGATCACCGGGTACTGCCAGGTATGCGTGAGCGCAAGTGGGGCAGGATCATCCATTTTGGCTTTGGTCATGCTGCGGAATCGAGAGCCTGGCCGCATCGCGCCGTCTATGCAGCGGCCAAAGTTGGTCTGGTTTCCTTTACCAAAACACTGGCAGTAGAAGAAGCGTCCAACGGGATTACGGTCAATATGATCTGTCCTGGGGATATCCGCGGGGATAACAAGGAGAAGCGGATCGATGAAGTTATCGGCATGAGTGACGGAGAGACACCGCGCGGTCGACCAGGCAGCGGCGAAGACGTCGCCCGTGTCATTGCCTACCTGTGCGAGAATAATTCAGACTTTATTACCGGCAATATTATGGAGATCTCGGGCGGGCTGGACCCGATTCGTCCTTATGTAAAGTAAACAATAGATCGCCTCAAATAAAGCAGGCACGGAGTGAGGCTCCACGCCTGCTTTATTGAGTTTTTGTATTTCTTGTCGTCCTTGTGGACAATCTCACTATGTAGTTTCACATCGTAAAAAAAGAGACCTTCCTGCTGGAAGGTCTCTTTTGGTGGCAAATGCCTATAGATCAATGCATGAAAAGGAATGACTTAGAATACTTGCACTACCTCTTCCACACCTTCAACTTCTTCGAAAAGGGCGCGCTCAATACCGGCTTTCAGTGTGATTGTAGAACTTGGGCAGCTGCCGCATGCACCCATCAGTTTCAGTTTGACGATACCGTCTTCAACATCAACCAGTTCCACGTCACCGCCATCGCGCTGCAGGAATGGACGCAGTTTGTCCAGAACTTCCATTACTTCATCATACATTTCAGCTTGTACGCTTTCACTCATATTGTTCAACTCCTTTCGTAAGTATATTATAATATAAAAGTAAACCAATTTCAGCATTTGCGCCATTGATTTTTATACTCATTTCAAATTTATTTTGAAAATGAGTCACTACTCCGGCACAATTGGCATAGAACATGCTAAAATAGATCAGATGTACCGAGCAGAAAACCGTCGTTATTGGCACAATTGAAAGGATATAGATTGGAGAGTATCACATGAGACCCATTATTGAATTTTGTCAGAGCAATATGCATAATGGCACAGACCGCATTATGAAGCAGCTTGACAGCAACCCGGATTACGATGTGATCGAATACGGTTGTCTGGGCAACTGTGGTCAATGTTATGCGATGCCGTATGCGCTGGTTAACGGAGAAATTGTCGCATCCGAAGATGAGGATGAATTATATACATTAATTATGGATAAAATTAATGAGGCGGATGCCTGGGCTGATCTCGATCTTGATTGAGATCAGCTTTTTTGTACTCACAGACATGCCGGATAACGACAATTATTCAATATATCACCAGGGATAGGCGTAATGGAACAACATTCATTAACCAAAATGGTGTCTGGACATCCAGAGCACACCGCTCTTCAGCAGACGTGGTACGCGGCCGGTAACGGAACTTTTGCCACCAAACCCAAAGCCTGAACCGAAGCCGGCATGTTTGCCGAGTGCACCGAGTGTGCCTTTCAGCTTGAGTGGTTGTACTTTTGGCTGCTCACCTTTCCAGCCGGCTACGATAACATTGGCAATCTGCTCGGCCTGTGCTTCGGCAGCCTGTGCGCTTGCTGCGAACGGCAGGGAAGCGCAGTCTCCGCATACGAAGATTTCCGGTCGGCCAGGAATCCGGTACAGATCGTCCAGGATGACGCGCCCGGAGTTATCCTGGTTGACGTTCAGCTCATCTACCAATGGTACAGGGCGAATACCTGCTGTCCATACGGTAATGTCTGCAGGAATACGTTCATCCGGTCCGTTGTATACACAGTCTTCTTCCACACGGCTGATATTGATTTTGTTGCGGATCTCTACGTTATGATCCTTGAACCAGTCCTGTACATACTTGGACAAGCGTGGAGGAGAAGCGGATAGCAGTCTTTCGCCACGATCCAGAATACGTACATGCAGATCTTCACGGCTCTCGCGAATCTCGGCTGCAATCTCGATACCGCTCAGTCCGCCGCCAACGATATTGACAGTCGATTGAGGAGGCAAGTTGTTGACCCGGCGGTACGTTTCGCGTGTAGCTTCAAACGTCTGGATCGTGCAGGTGAAAGTATCGGCTCCCGGTACACCGTGGAAGTTATCGACACAGCCAAGAGCAATAACGAGCTGATCGTATTGCAGCGGCTCACCGTCAGCAAAGGAGATACTTTTCTCATCCATGTTGATTCCGTTCACTTCACCATAGCGGATCGACAGCTTGGGATGAACAGGGAATTTGACACGCAGCTCCATATCGGAGGATGTTCCTGCTGCGAGCGCATAGTATTCAGTCTTGAGTCCCTGGAATGGCATGCGATCCACCAGGATTAATTGAGTGTCCGCCGGAATTTTGTGATCCAGCAGCTCATGCAGCAGGGTGGTTCCACCGTACCCTCCGCCGAGAATGACTAAGTTTTTCATAATATCTTCTCCCTTTATGCAGTGTGATTAATTGAGAATGTTATGGATTCCCGGATAGCATTACATAGCTTGGAAACGATAATGTATACTGACATCATCCGGCACAGGGAATTCACAGCAGAGACCGGGTAATGCCAATCGCCTGACGCTATAATAGGTTTATCGGCAGGCGGATAAACGGGCTTTACTTCAATGAGAAAGCATGCAGCTAAACATGCCTGTTCAATTAAGTAAAGCCCGGTGTATAGTGAAATGCGAGGCGCAAATAAAGGTGTTCCTGCAGGAGCGGTTAGACTTCTGCAGATCGACGGTTATTCGTACACTTGAATTTCGTTATAGAAGGTATCCCGCTCCACCGGAATGCGGCCTGCGCCTTTGACGAGCCAGACGAGTTCCTTGCGAGTCAGACCTTCCGGCGTCAGGGCTCCGGCAGCGTGACTGATACGTTCCTTGAGGATTGTACCATGCACGTCGGATGCGCCAAACGTCAGAGCCATCTGGGTCAGCTGGGTACCGATGTTAATGAAATAAGCTTTGATATGATCGATATTGTCAAGCATCAGACGGCTGATCGCGATCGTTTTGAGATCTTCATAAGCCGAGTTGCGACGCATAATGCTTGCGTTTTTGCTTTTTGGCTGCATGGATAATGGAATAAAGACCTGGAAGCCGTGAGTCTCGTCCTGAAGTTCGCGGATTTGAATCATATGGTTAACGCGGTCTTCATAGGTTTCAATCGAACCGTACAGCATGGTTGTATGCGTGCGCATGCCCAGTTCGTGAGCAGTGCGGTGCACTTCCAGATAGCGGTCGACATTGGCTTTGTCGACGCGCATTTTTTTGCGGTATTCATCCGACAAAATCTCGGCACCGCCGCCAGTCAGCGATTCCAGGCCGGCTGCCTGCAGCTCAAGGAGTACTTCTTTGATGCCAAGTCCGCTGATCCGGGTGAAGAAGTCAATCTCGGCTGCAGTATAAGCCTTAAGTGTAACTTCAGGGAATGCTTCGTTCAGTGCTTTGAGGGAATCCACATAGTATTGGAATGGTACATTGTTGTTATGTCCGCCAACGATATGGAACTCGCGTATGCCGGGATGAATATGCTGATTCACATAATCCACCATTTCCTGGCCGCTCAGTGTGTACGAACCTTCTTCGCCTTCATCCTTGCGGAAGTTACAAAAAGCGCAGTGGGCTTCACATACGTTGGTGAAGTACAGGCTCATATTCTCGATGAAGTATACTTTTTTGCCATTTTTGCGCAGATTGGCTTCGTTCGCCAGCTGGCCAATGGTCAGGATATCTTCGCTCTCGTATAAATATACCCCATCTTCAAGGGATAAACGCTCACCTGCACGTACTTTGTTAATGATCTCTGCCATCCGGGTATCCGTATGTGGTGTAATAAGGGTGGACATGCTAGATTCCTCCTGTTCTCCTGTAACGCTTCTGTCTATGGTGTCTAATCCCGTAAGACGCTCTTGTCCTGTCTTACACCAATTTGGCACTATTGAATAATAGAAGCCTATATTATGATTCGGTTATCTGTGATTTGTCACAACATTCGACACAACTATATCAGTTTTGAAATAACGCCTAATATTCAATATACAACAATGTACATAAGAAGTCATCCATATTAACAATAATTGTGAAAAAAGTTACAACGGTAAATAAGGCTAAAAACGCAATTGTTTTTGACATAATTTCGACATTTCACGTCATTGTTCACTTATCCATTATAAACCTCTCATCAGACACGGGCAACACAATTACTTAAAAAATGAAGGTTTTTGCAGGGATTCATCCTTGAGGCAATACCGGCAGAAGAGTATAATGAAAAGGGAAAAGGAGGGAATACGAATGATTACAATTAGTGATACAGCGGCTTCACGTATGAAGGAAATTATGGCTGCACAGGATATTCCGGGGCTGTTTGTGCGTGTGGGTGTCAGTGCCGGCGGCTGCAGCGGATTCTCTTATGCCATGGGTTTTGACAGTGAAGAGACAGAACAGGACATATACATGGACGTTCAGGAGATGAAAGTGGTCGTTAACAAGGAAGACCTTGGCCTGCTGAATGGTCTGGAAATAGATTACGAGGAATCTGGTCTTGCCGGGGGATTCACGATCAATAACCCGAATGCCATTGCTACCTGTGGCTGCGGAGCTTCTTTCCGTACCCGCAAAGAAGACGAAGTACTGGCTCAGCCTTGCGAGGACTAAGCACCAGGCAAGGAGCATAATGACTCAAGCGATCCAAATAAGGCATAGGGAGAATGACATCCCTGTGCCTTATTTTTTGTGCACCGCATAAGAGATACCGTTCGTCGTATCCAGCGCATTAAGCTGTCCACCATAGGCGGCTCCTCCATCGATGCCGATAATCCGGTTGATCCCGTAATAAATATTGAAGTTGGCAGCATCCTGATGGAGATAAAAAGTGGGCGTATGACCGAACACGACCAGCTGCTTCCCCTGATAGCCGGTATGAAAAGGTTCCCGGATCCAGAACAGCTGGCGGGGCGCCGTCTCGGCTGCGCTCTTGCCCGGTTCAACACCTGCATGTACATACAGATAATCGGATGTCTCGTAATAGAGCGGCAGTTCCCGGATAAATGCCAGATGCTGCAGCAGCGCATCCGAGTGCAGATCCGGCAGGTGAAAGTCCTCGCCCGACAGTGTGATCAATTCTTCCCGGCTGAATCCGTAGCTGAGCAGCGTCGCCAGACCTCCGTTCACCTTGAGCCAGCGGTTCCAGTCCGCTTCCCTGCCGCTGGTCAGAGCAGTATGCATCAGCTCTTCATGATTGCCCTTTAATGCAATCGCGCCGTCCCGGGTGAGCTGCATGACACGATCCAGCGTGCCACGGGAATTACTGCCACGATCCACATAGTCACCAAGCAAAATCAGCTGATCCTCTCCGGGCTGGTAATTGATCGTATCCAGCAGACGGTCGAGGAGTTCCAGTTCACCATGAATATCACTAATCGCTAGCGTACGTCCGGATATGAGAAGCCCTCCTTTGGCTAGAAATGATAGTAAGAATAGGATAGGATAGGATAGGATAGGATAAACAGCCAAAGGCTGCCAGCAATCCATATACTTGTGCATTATCGCCTTAAACATACTAACAGACTGTTCCCGATTTCTGCTTTAGAGCGAGTCTATAATTTCTTATTACCCGCGATTCGCTGACATAACAATGGATTACTGCATACAACTGTCGATCGACCCTATCCATCGGTTCGGTAAAAAGACTGCACCGGGCATTATGCCTGCGGTACAGTCTTTTTGTTGAATGATCGAATGCTGCATATCGTCTATATGGTTTGACTACATATCTACACAGCACTACCGGAAGATTCAGACAGAAGATGACGGAGTCACCGTTTCAGGCAAAACAGGAGCATTCTGTTCTTTCGGTTCGGCAGCAGGTGCAGGATGTGGACGTTTGGCATCGACTTTCGCTTTTTTGGCAGGATCGTTCCCCTTTTTGTCGTGAGGATTGGCTGCCGCATACGTATCTGCAGAAGCGGATGCTGCCAGCGTATCAGCACCTGGTTTTACAGGATGTTTGTCGCCGCCAGGTGCATCTAATGGAGCTGCAGAGACAGAGGCTGCCGAGATGGTGCCTGCCAGTAATATCGCCGAGAGGGCAGAGCCAATCGATCAGTAACATAGTGAAAGGTAAAGAAATAGCTGCTGCGCAATACAGGAAGCAAATTTCGGTTATCCAAGATAACTCCGGATTGGACCAATAAGCATGGCTTTCTGACCGCTGCTAGTAGTAAAGTCTACTTGCCCAATATGAATAAAATATGAATGTAAGTTTAAAATGAAATGAAAAACGGATTATAGAATTGCTATATAAATCAGTTGATAAGTCGTTATTATAAGAAGTAATTCATGATTATCAATGATCAGGGATGGATTGCTGCCGTCGTCCGTTATACGGTACGCAGCGATTATTACATAAAAAATAGCCACCCGTAAATTCGGATGGCTGATTTATTATCGTTGAATAATAGAATATTCTTTGATAGCTTATTTGGTGGTTGTAGCTTTGGCTGTTGTTTTGGCAGTCGTCTGGGCAGGCATGAGTTCGATTTTGCTGACTTTGGTTGTACTGCCGGAAGCCAGAGTGACAAATACGATATCACCGGCTTTCAGGGAAGAAAGGGATTTATGGGTCTCGGTTGTTTTGGTGCTGCCTGCCGCATGAGTGACGCTGACGACGCTGGTTGCACTGGTCGTAGTAAGTGTAGTAGCCGCTGTGCTGAATGTCTGGGCAGGAGGCTGACCGCCAGCATTGGCTTTGGCTTCTCCTGCTGCCGGCGGTGTAGGAGCTTCACCGCTTGGCGGAGCTTCGCCTGCCTTGGGAGCCGTGGAGCCTTCGGTGCCGGAAGGAATAGCTGGCTGTGTGGAAGATTTATAAATTGTTATCTTGCCGCTGCTGATGGACTTGATTTTGCCAATGATGACATTCTTGTTGTTGACTGCCGTCTTTGCTGCAGAAGTAGTTGTTTTGGTCGTTGCTGCCGCATCGGCTGTAGAGAACGCCGTCAGCGATCCTGCCAGCAGTGCAGCGGAAAGCGTAAGAGTGGCTAGTACTTTTATAATTTTCATAAATAATATTCCCCCTGGAGAATGAATGTTGGGGCAAGCCGGATGACCTGCTTACAATTCACAGTATAGATGCACAATATGAATTCCTTGTGAATAGAAGAAGCCGAACCAACAGCATTTTGGGTGGATACCTCATTCATAAATAATTCTTTACCAATCGTTCTCAATATGATAAAGTTCTCAATAAGAAGTTGCTAACTCGCATGATAGCAAGACTTTCCACACCCAATAACATTTGCAAAACGAAAGGTTTATTTTTTCACATTATTAGAACGATCGTTCTAATAAATATTTGAACGTTCATAGGAAGAGAAACAGGAGCAATAACAATGAAAAAACGGTATTGATCACAGGCGTGTCCAGAAGCTAATTTTCTGGAATGAAAAGAAAAAGGCATTGTTGTAGATTATATGATTAATAATACGGGATTTGGTCTGTATGGAACGTTTGCAGAAACGGATTTGGAACAGGAAGCCAATATGATTGATGTAAATATCAAAGCATTAACAATAATGACCAAGTTGTTTATGCCGGATATGGTTAAACTAGGACAAGGAGGTGTTATAAATGTAGCGTCACTGAAAAGATTTTCCCCTAATCGACTTCAATTCTCTACGGTACCGAGTATTCTGGGAATGTCTGGTAGTGACATATGGATCGCGAAGAAAAGAGAAATGGTTTTTTATGCTTAAATTAGAATGATCGTTCTTGAATAATCAAAATACAATTTAAGGGAGACATGAATCATGAAATATACCGTAATTACAGGAGCCAGCTCAGGAATCGGTTATGAAAGTGCATTGGCATTTGCTGCCAAAGGAAAAAACCTGATTATCGTGGCAAGAAGAGTAGACAAACTGAATGAGCTTCAGGCCAAAATTAAAGAATTGTATGCAGACCTGGATGTAGTCGTCGTTGCAAGTGATCTTTCAGTTACCGAGCAGGCGTATGAACTATACAACAGTCTGAAAAATTATGAAATCGAAACATGGATCAACAATGCAGGTCTTGGAGAAGGTTCACTGGTCGTTGATCAGAATCTAACCAAAGTTGAAACGATGTTACGAGTGAATATTGAATCGTTAACGATTCTTTCTACTCTGTATGTCAGAGATTATGCTAATGTCGAAGGGACTCAATTAATCAACGTATCGTCAGCACTGGGATATATAATTGCCGTAGGAAGCGTAGCCTACTCTGCGTCCAAATATTATGTAAGTGCATTTACTGAGGGACTTGCTAAAGAGTTAGCACTAAAAGGCGCTCACTTAAAAGCAAAAGTATTGGCACCTGCAATTACAGAAACAGAATTTGTGAAAGTCTCAAATAATATGGAAGAGTACAATTACGAGAATAATATGCTCAAATACCATACAGCCAAGCAAATGGCAGGATTTATGGTTGACCTTTATGAGAGCAGCGAGACGGTAGGTATTGTCGATCCTGAGTATAATTTCAACTTAAGAGCGCCTATCTATCCGGTTATTTCAGAGTTGGGTTAATTATTTTCAGATATTAATCGTTTCTGATCAGGCACCTCTTATAGTTATTATAAATAAATAGGCGAGGTGAAGACAGTGGCAAGGCATAAGGAATTTGAAATTAACGAAGTACTGGACAAAGCGATGTATTTGTTCTGGACCCAGGGATACGAGAAAACATCCATGCAGGAATTGGTAGATACAATGGGAATTCATCGAAGAAGTATCTACGATACGTTTGGAGATAAACATGCCTTATTTATTCAAGTACTGCAGCGGTATAAATCTCTTCAGGCGCAGCGATTACAATTGTTAGTTGAAAGGCAAGCACCGGTGAAGCATACTTTGCGAATATTTCTAGAAACAACGATAGATAACAAAGAGATGCCCGCAGGGTGCCTTATGGCGAACTCGGGCGTGGAGCTGGGGTTACTTGATCCCGAAGTATCAACATTCGTAGAGCAGGGATACGCACAAACAGAACAATATTTGCGTGATTTGCTTGCTGCCGGTCAAGAGAAGGGTGAAATCAATGCAGACCTGGATGCCCAGGTTCTTTCTCACTATTTTATGAATGCTTGGTTGGGGCTGCGCACCATGATTAAAACAACAACGAACCCGCATAAAATAACCGACATTATTGATACCACGCTGCGTATTTTGGATTAGCCATCCGTATAGCTACAAGGATTTGCAGGCTGCATCTGGACATAGCAGCGGTATGCTGACAATCCTTTCAGGGTGAATAAATAATAATAGCCTAACGAGTCGCGATCGCAAGAAAGTGATGATGCTTTAGGCTTTTTTTATGGGGATACCGATTGATGGGTTGCATCTTTTTTATCACGAGTGTGGACAGCCTATCGTCCGAATAACCAAAAAGCCATCTTCTCTCCGTCATACATAGACGAAAAAAAGATGGCTGAACGGCCAGCAGAAGATACTGCTGCCGGTAAGGAGAAAGATCTATAGAGTATAAGGATCAATCAGTCTGAAACATGGTCATATCGCGGCTGTACAGACTCTTGGTACCGGATTGCAGATTGCGTACACGCACATATTTATTCGTATAGGCTTCTACATACCCTCGGCCGACTTCACAATACACGCCAGCAGGATCTTCCTGCCACACAATAATCAGGCTACCGGATAGCCCGGCGGTAAAAAAGTGAATGTCTTCGGTCAACGTATGTTTTTTATTGGATTTCATGGAGGAGCCCCTTCCTATATTAAAACCGCCTCACCGGCGGAATTGTTCCGGTAAAGATTATACTCTATGACTGTGCATATGGCGATAGCTTTTTTATATAAAAATAGAAAAAACCGGGAACAATGAAAATCCCGGTTTTTCGTTACTGCAGGGAGGCAGGAAACGTATCGGATTTCCTTGCCGATAATACGGAAATCTCTCCGCAAAGTCCTGATCAAAGATTAAAATAACCGTAAGTATTGCCCTGAACTATAATGGCAATGATCGCCAGATGTGCGGGATAGAATGCCCTCCATAACCAGCGCGGAGGAGCTATAAGTCTGACATCCGGGCGCAGTTCCGTACCGGCCGTGATCAGCAGCGTAGAGAAGATGCTGTAGATCTGGATCAGACTCATATGTCCTGCCAGTATGAAAATAACCGTAAGCGCAAAATGCGCCAGTACCATCATATAACCCGGTACATACCTGTAAATAAGAATAAGCAAAATGCCGTAAGCACCATAATCCGTATGCAGCAGTTCGGCAATAGCGCTGAATCCGGCAGCCAGCACAATCGACAGAGGGAACAGCTTCGTTGGTATGCGGTCAAGCAGCATTATCAGCAGCAGTCCAATCAGCAGGGTGAACACTACATTCAGATTCTCAATATTAAAAGCGAACATAAACGGGAACTGGGACACCAGTGCGATGATGAGCAGCCGGGTCATGTACTTATTCACATTGCGGGTATGCCGGTATCCGACGACCAGCAGATAGCAGTAGATCGGAAAGGCAATCCGCCCGATAATGCGCAAATACCGCTCATCGGAAAAAAAGGCATAGCCCAGATGATCAATCAGCATCGTAATCATTGCCAACCATTGCACAAGGCCACACCTCCATATTCATAACGGTAATCAGTCAACCGATCGGTCAAAAACTAAGCATGACACCACGCACAGCCAGTGAAATAACAAGCACTCCGAAAATAATAAAACCTGTGCCCGCAGCTTTGCTGTTTTGTTTGAAAAATTTGCTTCCGAGCGCTACCATCATGCCGCCGATAACGAGCAGCATAAGTGAAATAATCAAACGAAGGGTAAAGTATACGCCAACACTCAAGCCGGTAGACCTCCTTTATTTAAACAGTCTGCAATTAAAATCGATTTGGGATAACTTAATTTTAACAACTTCTTATTACTATACGATAAAAATCGGCCGCAAATCCAAGCAAAAGGTGAACAAATTGGCAACATCGGAAGCGCTGACAGAAAGAAATATACAGCAGCAGGCAATCACGCCGCTATTCGGTAGAACAGCGCATTCCCGGGCTTATTCCAAAATATACATAACACCATCTTGGATTCTCAGCAGCCGCTGATATCCAGAAAAAAAGCGCTGCTCCTGTCCGGTCGCAATGATGGAAAGGAGCAGCGCTTCTGTTTATTCAGGCTGCAAATGACATCCGGGCCGTTCGTAGCCAGGATGCCGCTGTGCAAATCAATCTTACAGCTTCATGTTACTGCTGTGTCCCGGAGACAGTTTGGCATCCGGATCCACATATACTTTGGCATTGTTGATCGCTGTAGGTGCCTCACCAAAACCGACGGCAATCAGCTTCAGTTTACCCGGATAGGTCGTAATATCACCGGCAGCAAAGATTCCTTCCACATTCGTTTCCATACGGGAATCGACGACGATGGAATTCTTCTCGATCTCAATGCCCCATTCCGCGATCGGACCGAGCGAGGACAGGAAGCCAAAGTTGATAATAACATCATCCACTTCAATCTCCTGGGTCTCACCGGACTTCACGTGAGCCAGAGTAATACGCTCGATGCGCTCTTCACCATGCAGCTCGGTGATTTCGGTCGGCGTGATGACTTTGACGTTGGAAGCCATCAGGTTCTCTACACTGTGCTCATGTGCGCGGAATTTGTCCCGGCGGTGAATCAGTGTCACTTCGGCTGCGACAGGTTCCAGCATCAGTGCCCAGTCGACAGCAGAGTCGCCGCCGCCGCTGATCAGTACCTTTTTACCGGCAAAACGGCTCAGGTCGCTGACAAAGTAGTGCAGGTTGGTCTGTTCGAACTGGGCTGCATTGGGCAGTTCCAGACGGCGTGGTTCGAATGCGCCCACACCGGCGGTAATGATGACCGCTTTGCTCTCATGCGTACCTTTATCGGTCGTTACAATAAAGTGGCGGTCGCCTTTTTTCTCCACGTTGAGCACTTTTTCTTCCAGACGGATATCTGTGCTGAACAGATTCATCTGCTGCTGCAGATTGTTGACGAGTTCCTGTGCAGTCACTTTCGGGAAGCCGGCCACATCATAGATATATTTCTCAGGGTAAAGGGCAGCGAGCTGTCCGCCCAGCTGAGGCATACTTTCGATCAGTTTGACAGATGCCTGACGCATACCGCCATAAAAAGCGGCAAACATGCCTGCAGGACCTCCGCCAATAATAAGGATATCGCTCATTTCTCCGGTGGTTGTAGATGTCACCGTACCACACCTCCATAAGTAGTGAAATCACAGTCTATAAGCAGAGCACTCAAGCGAGTGCCGGATGCTTCAATATAGGACATACATGCAAATCTTTTATCATTATAATCGGTTGAGAACGATTTTCAAAGGAAGGAAATGATCAATATTGTGAAGTGCAGGATCGCTTCAGTCGCTTTCTGAAAAATTATGATTAAATTTTACATGAAATATACTGAAAATTAAATTTTCTCTTGATCTTTTCAGCGAAAATAGCTATCATTTCAGTTGTGTCGATAATGGTTTGTGACAGAAAACGGACATTTTTTTGAAAAAAAAGCAAATTTTTTTTGAAAAAATGGAGTATAAAGGGTACAATATAATGTGACATATCGTATAGCATTAACTAGACATCGTCTTTATTTCTGCCACCTGTTGTGTATATTTTCACAATTGCACTCTAGCGCTTCCGTGAAATTTATATACAAGTTTCTGCCAGAATGAAGAACCATTATCCAAGGTTTGGTTAAATAATTTATATCGTTTCAGTGCAGTGTCTGACTGTCTGTCTTCTAACGTAAGTGGGCAGCTGGATAATGCACGTAATGAATATCATTATGATTCAGCATTTTCTAATGCTCAATTGAACAATTGGAAGGGGAAAACAGACATGAGTAGCATTCCAAAAATCGTCATTCTGGGCGCCGGTTATGGCGGTATTATGACAGCACAACGTCTTCAAAAAGAACTGAACTATAATGAGGCAGACGTGACCCTGGTGAACCGTCATGAGTATCACTACTTCACCACTCATCTGCATATGCCTGCAGCAGGTACGGACGCTGAAGAAAACGCATATGTGCCAATCTCCAAACTGATCGACGAATTCAAAATCGATCTGGTGAAATCCAATGTCAAACAAATCCTGCCACAGGAGAAAAAAGTAATCCTGGAAGACGGTACACTGTCTTACGATTACCTGGTTATCTCCCTGGGCGGCGAGCCGGAAACATTCGGTATCCCGGGCATGATGGAAAATGCAATGATGATCCGCAGCATCAACTCTGTTCGCAAAATCCGCGAGCATATCGAAAGCCAATTCGTGGCTTACAAAACCGATAAAAAACCGGAGCGCCTGAGCTTTGTTGTCGGCGGTGCCGGCTTCACAGGTATCGAGTTCGTAGCCGAGCTGGCTGATCGTGTGGCCGATCTGTGCAGAAAACACGGTATCGACCGTTCCGCAGTAAAAATCTACAACGTGGAAGCTGCTCCAACGGCACTGCCAGGCTTCGATCCTGAACTGGTAGAATACGCAATGAAAGTACTGCAAAACAAAGGCGTTACTTTCCGTATTGGCGTAGCCATCAAAGAATGTCAGCCGGACGGCGTAGTTGTCGGCGACGACATGGAGAAAATCCCGGCGAACACTGTCGTATGGACAGGTGGTATCCGTGGTAACCGTGTCGTGGAAGAAGCTGGCTTCGAAACCATGCGCGGCCGTGTCAAAATCGACGAATATCTGCATGTACCAGGTTATGATGATATCTTCATGATCGGTGACAGCGCACTGATGTTCAACCCGGAAGGACGTCCTTATCCTCCGACTGCACAGATCTCCATGCAGCAGGGACCGGTCGTGGCACAGAACATTCTGGCTGCCATCCGTGGACAACAACCGAAGAAATTCGTATTCAGCAACAAAGGTACTGTCGCTTCCCTGGGTAAAGGCGAAGCTGTTGGTATCGTAGGCGACCGCAAACTTAAGGGCTGGGTAGCTGCACAGCTGAAAAAAGTCATTGATATCCGCTGGCTGTTCATCATCGGTGGCGTATCGCTGGCACTGAAAAAAGGTAAATTCCTGTAAGATGCGTCATTGCAGCGTTCAGGTACGTGGATTGCTGACGCGTGACGAGCTGGACCGTTACAACGGCTTGATGGAAGCCGGTTCCTTTCTGGAAGAGCAGAGCCGTTATGATCTGGCTTATGTGATCCAGCAGGAAGTGGATCTGTTGATCCAGCCGGCCATTGAGCGGTTAAAGGATAAAAGCCGGGCACGTGACCGGGAAGAGCAGGAGTATCTCGCTTCTCTGAAAAATGAGGACACTGCTGAATAACCCGACTTTCCGTGAATAATGCTATGATATGCAGATACAGATAAAGAGCAGGCTCCGCTTAGGAGCCTGCTCTTTTTGTATTTGTAACAGTCTATTCAGGAGAGAACAGAGCAAGAGGGATAAGGGTAACGATTACTGATTGATGATAATTGAAGCACTAGGGTTGAAGTGTTGATTCAGCTTTGGCTATTTCCGGATGAAATCAATGATCGGAATGCGGGTGAAATTGACCTGATGTTACCGGGAAGACGTATCGCCGGCTGGCTCATCCACTTTGAACTGGCCGATCTCCTGGAGCAGATGATTGGCACTCTCGCTTAAACGCTTGGACGAAGTGGAGATGCTGGAAATGGACTGGGTCTGTTCAATAGTGGAAGAAGCAGCTTCCTGGGTAGCGGCAGCACTCTCTTCGGCTACGGCAGCCAGGCCCGTAATGACATCGGATACCTGAATGGCACCGGATTGGACTTCATTAACACCGGACAATACCTGAGTGATTCTGCCGATAATCCCATCGACCGAGCTGCGGATCTGTTCGAATGACTCGCGTGTCTCGCTCATGGACTGCTGCTGCTGTACTGTAGTCTCCCGGAAGGAGGCGAGTACAGTAGAACTTTGTCTGCCGGCATCCTGCAGTTCGGTCAGCAGGGCGCTAATATCGGAAGCGGAATGGGAAGCCTGTTCGGCGAGCTTTTGCACTTCACTGGCGACAACGGCGAATCCGCGTCCATGCTCACCGGCACGGGCGGCTTCAATGGAAGCGTTCAGGGACAAAAGGTTGGTCTGGCTGCTGATATCACGAATAACCTGCGTAATCTTGGCGATCTCTTCCAGCTTGTCGATAAGCAGGGAGTTGGAGGACTCTACGCGTTTGGTCGATTCCTGACCTGCTTGGGATAGCGCACTCTGTTGAGTAATAGCATCCGTACCGCGTGTCATCGCTCCATTGACTTCTTCGATCATGTTGGCAGCCTGTCCGGCATGAGCGGATACCTGCTCCAGCGACTGGGTCATGGTCATTACCATCTCGGCACCGGATTGGATCGATTCGGCCTGGTCATTGGCACCGCGGGCAATTTCTTCAATAACGGTCGAGATTTGCTGGGCGATATCTCCTGAGCTGGAGGCATTATTGTTCATTTGCTGTGAAGCGGCATTTACATTCTCGGCAGAACGAGAGACGGTCTGGATCAGATTGCGCAGAGCGGCAGACATGGTATTGAAGTCTGCTCCCAGCTGGGCAATTTCATCCTTGCCTTTGACTGGAACCTGTACAGTGAGATCGCCTTCGGCCAGTTTTTGTGCGTTTTCTTTGAGAATATTCAGAGGCTTTACGATACGAGATGCGACTACAAAAGCGAATGCAGACAATGCCACAGTCAGTACAATTAGAATAAGAGTAATCTTATTGCGTAACTGTACATAATCAGCGAAAGCATATTTCTCGGAGATGGAAGTGGCGATCGTCCAGCCGGTTCTTGGCAGCTTTTGATAATATATCAGCTGTGGGTCACCATTGTAGCTGTAGGAGACCAACCCGGAATTGTTGGCAGTCAGGGAAGAGGCAACATTTTGATAATCAGCCTGCTCGGCCAGCAGTTTATTAACAAATTCGGTATTCGGATGAGCGAGAACATTTCCGTTGCGATCGAGCAGGAAGCTGAAGCCGCCCGATGTTTTAATTGAATTGATATATTCAGTAATGGTAGAAAGATAGATATCTTCTCCAAGTATGGCGGCAACTTTTCCATTTTCATCTTTTAGGGGCATTGTAATGGGTACAGAGTATTTGTTAGTCGATATATCGAGATAAGGATCATTAACACTCAATTTGTTGGCGGCCAACCCATTTATATACCAGGGACGCTGGCGAGAATCATATCCTGCATCCGGTATCCAGCCGCTCCCATCTACGAGAGCACCGTTATCAAGACCTAAATATAGATCGGATATGGTCCCATTGTTGAGCTCGCTTTTGTATACTTCCAGATGCTTGACAGTTACCTGATCAATGGGGATATTATCTTGAATAAATGTTCCTATCGTCTCCAGCACTTTGCTGTTGGTATTAATCCAGCCTTCTGTCTGACTTACGGCCGTTTTTACTGTACCTTTTAATTCATTGTTCACGGACTGCGTTGCTTCCTTGTTAAGCGCATACAGAGCAATGGCACCTACAGGTACGGCAATAAGAACGACTGCTGAAATGACGAGTAGAATCAACTTGAATTTTAAAGACATGTGATCTCCCTCTTTCTCTTTTCTCCGTAAAATAATGGTAAGTATCAATGATTTTAATTTTATATCGTCAAGACATCTGGAAAATATTACATTATTCGACGCAAACTTTTCGGAATTTGAGCCTTTTTTACCAAATATATTGCTAGGGATTTTATTTGAAAGAAAACACTTACAAAAAAAGAGAATAGGCAAGTAGGAAAGATGGGCTTGCAGAGTCTGTCCATTTATATAAAAAAACCTGTACATGATCCGGAATATAGGGGATCGGTACAGGTTATGGGATGAATAGTAATCAATCTGCATTAATTACCGGGCATATGCAATATTTACAATTTTAGCATTTCTTCAAATTTATCGCTGTCCAGCAGACTGCCTACATAAAAAGCGCCGAATTCGCCAAATCGTGCGCTGGCTTCGTCAAAGCGCATTTCATAGACAAGCTTTTTGAACTGCAGGGCATCATCGGAGAATAGGGTGACGCCCCATTCCCAGTCGTCCAGACCGACAGAACCGGTAATGATCTGTTTGACCTTGCCGGCGTAGCTGCGGCCGATCAGACCGTGACTGCGAATCATCTCGCGGCGTTCTTCCATTGGCAGCATGTACCAGTTATCGCTCAGGTTGCGCGTTTTGTTCATCGGATAGAAGCAGATATAGCGGGCAGCAGGCAATGCCGGTTTGAGGCGGGCGACCACCTGCGGATTCAGCATTGGATCTTCCTCGCTCTTGCCGGCCATGTAGCTGCTCAGCTCGACTACGCTGACATAGGAGTATGCTTTTTCCGTAAACCGGGCAAAAGTCGTTTTGTTAAATTCGGTCTCAATCTGATTCAGATCTTCGAGCGTCTCGCGCAGATGCATCATTACAAAGTCGGCTTTTTGTCCGACAATGCTGTAGACCGCTGTGCTGCCGCTTCCTTCTGCGCTGATCGTGTTCCATTGATGGATAAGCGCGTTCAATTCTTCGAGTGCACCCGCACGTTCTTCATCATCGGCAGCTTTCCATGCCGTCCAGTTGATCGTACGGAAATCATGCAGTGCGTACCAGCCTTCCAGTGTAGCTACAGCTTCGTTCATAAAAGAAATCACTCCTGTATGTGTAAGTTGGTCAACCGTGTATTTCCGGGAATATAATAAGGCGCAGCTGTTCAATCCATGCGCCCGGTCTGCAAAACCTGACCCTATTATTGTAACCGAACCGGTGGGGCAGAGCAATTCACTTCACACTCTGTTCATCGTTGCTTCATCTAAAAAAATGTTATTGATGTGCATTCCCGCAAACAATAGATCATGTTGAAGCACAGTGGTTATTCCGCCCATATTTTCACTTTATTTTCAGAGTGGAAAATGAATGTTTTGTGGTAGAATAGAATTCCGTATAAATGGGTGCAGCAGAAAGGGGGCGGAATATGCGCATCAAGAATTTACTTCATTTTACAGAGAATCATCGTTACTGCGTATACCGCGAATTTGGATTGGGCAGTCTGGACGAACGGATGCTGAACCTGGTCTACCAGCCGCTCACCGGAGCGTTCGCCATCAGTCTGTATCGGCTGCTCTGTGATCATTTGAACGCTCAGCAGGTGGGCTATTCGCCAGTGGAGCAGCAGCGTGGTCTGTTTCTTACGCTTGGTCTGGAACCGGGGGAACGCGGACGTAAGCAGCTGATGGAACAGGCATCCCTGCTGGAAGCAGTCGGTCTGCTCCAGACGAGCCGGGTTTATTTTCCGAATGAGGATGACTATATATATGAATACGAACTGCAGCAGCCGCTGTCACCGGGCGAGTTTTTCCGGACACAGCATCTGACACTGCTGCTGCGGGACAAGATTGGCAAGTTTGCTGTGCTGTCGCTGCGAGAGCAGTTTTTCGCCAAGCAGCCGGAGGGCTGGGATAGCCAGTCTGTACAGAAAGAAAATATTTCACAGCCGTTCTATGATATATTTGAGCTTAATACGCATGTGATCGATTATGAACTGGAGCAGGCGCTGACCGAAGTGAGTACGCAGACTCGCAGCAACCAGCCGAAGCTGAGTGAGGACGATCTGATCAACTATGCGGATATTATCCGTTATTTCCCGCGGGGATCGCGCAACCGGCAGTTTGTGGAAAAGCTGCGCTTTCAGCCGGAACAGATGAATGTACTGAGTTATATCGCCTATAAATACAAGCTGGATATCCAGGATATTTGCCGAATACTGGATGAGGACGGGATCTTCACCGCAGACGGCGAACTGGCCGAGGAAGAGATCCAGCGCCGGGCGAATCTACAGTATCGTCAGGGCAAAAAACGGACAGAAGAGCGCCAGATCCACGAAGCCAAAGTGATATCCCTGCGCCAGCAGCACCAGCAGGAAGCGGGCGAAGAGCCGCAGGATCTGCCGGTGGAGCACGCAGTGGAGATGGAATACTATCTGGAAGTGCCCAGACAGTTTACCGGCAAATGCGATATTCATCAGTACAATATGATGCTGCGCAACCAACCGTACACCCGGATGCTGGAAATGTTCTATCCGGGCAGTGTACCAAACAGTATTAATGATATTTTCGAGCATATCGATATTAATTATAAGCTGCCCGAAGAAGTGATGAATGTGCTTATTCATTACCTGCTGGCCGTCAAGATGTCCCAGCCGGGCGAGCGCCTGAGCGGCAAGTTCGTGGACTGGATTGTAACGAATATGCTGAATCAGCAGGTCAATACGTATGAGAAGGCTGTCCGTTATGTACAGGAGCAGAACAAGCTGGATCTGCGTATCAGTGATCAGGCCAAGCTGAAAGGCAAAGAAGGAGCGGCAGGCACCTCCAAGCGCACCGGACGCAGCTATGGACGTACGCCGGCACGCGCCAAGCCGGAGATTCCTATCGTGGAAGGTTCACAGGGGAAAACATCCAGCATATCCGACGAGGAGCTGGCTGAGGTGCTGAGAATGGCCGAACAGATGCAGTCCGGCAAAAACGGCGGCTAAACAGCCGCTGAACCGGCGATGAGCAGGATGCGCTGTAAGCCTGTCTGCAGCCTTATCACAGGCAGCAATAGTAAGAGTTGAACAAACGGGAAGGGGCAACACACCATGGAATCCATCGGTGATCTGCTGCGGCAGATGAAGAGTACGCGATTTCGGGAACAATCGAACAAGATTGCCACGCAGCTGTTCACGGATCCGCTGGTGATGGAGCTGCGCAGCCAGCATCCGGAGCTGACCGATCAGGAGCTGATGACCAATCTCAGTAAGCTGTACCAGTATGTCGGGGATCAGCGCAACTGCGATAATTGTCCCGGACTCGATAATTGCCCGAATGATTTTCAGGGGCATTATACCAAGCTCAGTGTGCAGTCATCCGAAGAAGGAGCCCGGCTGCATGAGCGCAAAACACCATGCCAGAAACAGCTGAGCAGACAGCATGAACAGCAGGTCAGACAGCGGATTCACAGCTTTTATGTGGATGACCGTGCTTTGAATGAAGGTTACAACGCCGTGGAGATCGTATCCAAGGATATCGAACGTGTCCCGGCGGTCAAGAAAATTTTTGGTTACATTAATGAAGTGAAACAAAATGGACTGTCCGCCAAGGGGCTGTATCTGGTTGGCCACTTTGGTACAGGCAAGACCTTTTTGATGTCCTATATGCTGCATGAGCTGGCCAAAGCCGGATATACCGGCGTGATTGTATATATGCCTGAATTTGTGGAAGATCTGAAGTCGATGTTCCAGGATAACAATCGGATGAAAGAAACGATTGAGATTATGAAAAATACGGATCTGCTGATCTTTGATGATATAGGCGCAGAGAATCTGAACCCATGGGTACGTGATCATGTGCTGGGTGCCATCCTCAATTACCGGATGGAGCGCAAGCCTACTTTTTATACATCGAATTATTCGCTGGATGCGCTGCTGCAGCATCTGAGCTTTACGAATAAAGATGGCGAAGAACGGTACAAAGGCGAGCGGCTGATGAACCGGATTGCTCCGTTTGTCGATGTGATCAGCGTAAGCGGAGAGAACAAGCGTGGAGATATCCCGGGCGTTTGATTTGTTACTTTTGATATAATAGTAATTAAATAATAAATGCTTACTAAAATATAGATAAGTATAATAAATTCGTATTATCTGTTTCGGAATTCGCATTCCTGTGTTATAATAGGGGTGTAATAGGTTCTATAGTTGTTTAAATAATGAATAATTCAAATAAAGGTATTCAAGGAGGAAATTCCCATGGCAATCGTTAATGTATCTGATCAATCCTTTACAAGTGAAGTAGAGGGACAAGGCACAGTGCTGGTAGACTTCTGGGCACCATGGTGCGGTCCTTGTAAAATGCTTGCTCCAATCCTGGATGAGCTGGCAACTGAAGTTGGCGACAGCGTGAAAATCGCTAAAGTCAACGTAGACGAAAACCCTGAAACTGCTTCCCGTTTCGGCGTAATGAGTATCCCTACAATGATCTTCTTCAAAGACGGTCAACCGGTAGATAAAGTTGTAGGCCTGAACTCCAAAGATTCCCTGAAATCCATCCTGGCAAAACACCAATAATTTTGCCTGGCATATAAGATAACTGCAGCCAAGTGCAGCCCGTCCTTCGGATGAAGCTGTGCCTGCTGCTCCACAACCCCTGGTGTATACCGGGGGTTTTTTTCTGTCATCAGGTGGATGCGGCGGTGATGTAAAGGGCAGGATATATACAGAACATACGTTGCTATAAAGCTACCAGTTCCCCTGCAATAGCTGGTATAATAAATAAGTCACCCACTCAGTTGAACCATAGTGGTGCCCGCTATAACGATAAAGATGCTGCTGTACCCATAATAAGAGCTTTTATTACCCAACTATACAGGTTGCCCTCAACGGGGTAATACATTGTAATATGCAGTCTGCTCAGCTGGTTCTGCTCGCCTGCACAGAGCGCAGGAAAAGGAATTGGACCAAAGGACGACCTTTAAGCCATAAGATCGACCGCCAGCGGTCATTTGAGATTTCATGGCTTAACCGGAGGACGTGGCCCAATCCTTTTCCGGAGCGGTTGATGCCCAGCATAGCAGTCATCTCACACCACGATTACCCAGAAAGGAGAAGTCTATGGATTCACATTTGGAGACGATTCGCGAACAGGAACAGGCCATGGATAATATCCGCAACAAGCTGGCACTGCTGCCTGATCTGCCGGGCTGTTACCTGATGAAGAACCGGGAAGGCACGATTATCTACGTCGGTAAAGCCAAAGTGCTCAAAAACCGCGTCCGGTCTTATTTTACAGGCAGCCATGATGGTAAAACCCAGCGTCTGGTCGCAGATATCCGCGACTTTGAATATATTGTAACCGGCAGTAATATGGAAGCACTCATTCTGGAGTGTAACCTGATCAAAACCCATCAGCCCAAATACAATGTACTGCTGAAGGACGACAAGACTTTTCCATATATCAAAATTACCAATGAAGCGCACCCGCGACTGGAAGTTACCCGGCGTGTGCTCAAGGATAAAGCCAAGTATTTTGGCCCTTATCCAAACGCTTTTGCCGCCCAGCAGACCAAAAAGCTGCTGGATCGCATGTATCCGCTGCGCAAATGCAAAGTGATGCCCAAGGAAGTATGCCTGTATTACCATATGGGCCAATGTCTGGCGCCATGTGAGTACGAAGTGCCGGAGAAATCCTACGATGAGATCCGCCAGGAGATCACCCGCTTCCTGAGCGGTGGTCATGAGGAGATCAAAAAGGATCTGCAGCGCAAAATGGAAGAAGCGGCGGAGGATCTGTACTTTGAACGTGCCAAGGAGCTGCGTGACCAGATTCGTCACATTGATGCGCTGATGGAAAAGCAGAAAATTACGATGGCCGACGCCAGAGACCGCGATATCTTCGGTTTCTCGGTGGATAAAGGCTGGATGTGTGTACAAATTCTGTACGTGCGTCAGGGTAAAATGATCGAGCGTCATGCCTCGGTATTTCCATTCTACGGAGAGCCGTATAATGACTTCATGTCCTACGTCACCCAGTATTACAGCGATAATCCGGCCATGCCGCAGGAGATTCTGCTGCCGGCAATGGAAGCGTCTGCCGATCTGGACAGTGCCGATGCAAAGGCATTGGATGCAGCGGAGCAGGAGGGTCTGAATACCAATGACAAAGACGGTTCTACCGGAATGAATGATCTGGCTGATCACGTAGCCGAGACGGGTCAAGAATATGCCGTCCGCTCTGCAGCGATGGAAGCAGAAGCAGCAGAGTCTGAAGAGCCGGTGAACGTCTCCGGTGAGCAGCAGGGCGATCCGGAAAGTGTCAAAGCCGCCGGAGGCGACCAGCTCGATGCTCCGAGCAGCGCCCAGATGCTGCAGCAGTGGCTGGGTATCAAAGTACTCATTCCACGCCGCGGTCTGAAACGGCAGATGATTACAATGGCTCAGGACAACGCCAGAGTCTCACTGGATGAGAAGTTCCGTCTGATTGAACGCGATGAAGAGCGTACGTCCAAAGCGGCAGAAAATCTGGGTCAGGCGATCGGCCTGAACAATCTGCACCGGGTAGAGGCATTTGATAACTCGAATATTCAGGGTTCCGATCCGGTATCGGCGATGGTCGTATTTATCGATGGCAAGCCGGCCCGAAAGGAATACCGCAAATACAAAATCCGCACCGTAGAGGGCGCGGATGACTATGGTACGATGCGTGAAGTTATCCGCCGCCGATATGAACGGGTGCTCAAGGAAAATCTGGAGATGCCCGACCTGATTGTGGTCGATGGCGGTAAAGGCCAGATCTCTGCAGCGGCAGATGTGCTTGAGAACGAGCTGGGTCTGTTTATCCCGGTGTGCGGGCTTGTGAAGGATGCAAAGCACCGGACCGCCCAGCTGATGGTTGGCGATCCGGCAGAACCCGTCAAGCTGGCCCGCGACAGTCAGGAATTCTATCTGCTGCAGCGGATTCAGGATGAGGTTCACCGGTTTGCGATTACTTTCCACCGGGAGCAACGCGGCAAATCGATGGTTGTCTCCCAGCTGGACAGCATTCCGGGTATCGGTGAGAAGCGGCGCAAGCTGCTGCTCAAGCATTTTGGCTCCGTAAAAAAAATAAGAGAAGCCAGTGTCGCAGACTTCCGGCCTCTCTCGATCGGCGACAAGCTCGCCCGGCAAATATTGGATGCATTAAAAGAAGAGTAGCCACCATGGCTACTCTTCTTTTTTTGATTATGATCATGCAGTAGTGCGGGTTGATGATACGTCGTCTGTAATACGGATAAACCAGAGTATTATTTCGATGTACCTTCATCGTCTTTTCGTATCGGTGGATGCTCTGTTACCGGGTTGCTCTGCTGACCGGCAGTATCCGGTGAAGCAGGGGCAGATGATCCCGGTTCTGCGGTACGGTTGGTCTCGGGCTTATGAAGATTAACCGGCTGCTGATCAACTGCAGGCGATGCTTCATGTTCAACGGTATGAGTCGGCTGACCGGATGATTCTGACGAATGAACAGGTTGCTGGTCATGATAGCTGTCCTGCGGAGCAGGGGGCTGTACCGGTGCGGCAGGCGCCTGTGGTTCCTGATAACGCTGGAACCGGCTCGGATCATTGGGCAGTCCCTCTCCATGATGATGTGCAGGAGCACCTGGATTGTAATAGGAATGCGGCGGTTGGCCGATTCCCGGCTGTCCGGTTGGCGCATATACCGGCATTCCGCTCTGCTGTGACGGTGTATATGGCGGATACGCATTATCCACACCTTTATTACGGGTGAACAGGTAGATGATATACGCAATAAGGGCCGGCATAATGATGTAGAAAATACCAAGTGCGATATTGCCTGCTCCGCCTACAGTCATTAGACTGAAGGACATCAGAATTGTATCGAACATGACGTGGGCGAATACGACAGCGATAAAGCCGTAACGCAGGAACACCAGACTGAACAGCAGTCCGATAATGAGCAGTTCCACCGGACGGGCGTAGACCGGATAGATCGGATACAGCGTATGACCGAGCGCCCAGATGATCGAAGTGATCGCCGAAGCGACAAATGTATTACGCAGCAGCTTTTTGAGCATGCCGATCCCGAACAGGCGATAGACGCCTTCTTCGCCAATACCTGCCATCCAGGCGAGCAGCGGCAGCAGTGCCGGTATAGCCATGTTGTATGGAGAACTGGAATCGTCACTGGACGAGAATATGCCGAGTGCATTTTCCAAAAACAGATAAATAATTGACTGCACACCGAGCAAAATAATAGCGAACAGATAACCGACTGCAGCGCTGTGCAGTACATATTTGCCATAGCCGATCTCTCTGGAGCGCGGCCACATGTTCATCCCGCGTTCCCGCCACAGGCCATCACCGCCGACGAGGGAGAAGTAGAGCAGTACGGCCATCATGACGTTCAGGATCAGCTGCAGCGCGACCAGGAACAGCATCATGAAGACACCATAACCTTCGCCGCCGAAGCTGGCTTCAAAATAAGGCCACATGTTAACGACACTGATCACGGATACTGCGCAGTAGATCAGCGACAGTACAATTCCTCGTTTAAAGGAAGTATGCTTGCGTTTCAGGGAAGCGAATACGATCGCCAGCACGCCGAGCACCAATGTGAACAGTCCATAACCGGCAAAAGTCAGCCAGTAGGCCAGTGTAGTTTGCTTTTCAATATAACTTGTATAGGAAGAGGGCGGCGTTAGCTCCGGCTGAAAAGAGCGCAGTTCGCCTTCTTCAAAGGTGAATTTGAGATGCAGCTGGGCTTCGTCAAGCTTGCCGCCATCACGCATCACATAATCCAGTCCGGGACCTCCATTGGTCTGAAGTTCCAGCGCATTCGGATCATAACCCATCGTTTTCAGTACAGGGCGAGCCTGTTCGACTTTTTGGGTGAGGGTCATATTGCCCTCATTGGCTGAAGTCGGCTTGGGAGATAACGGATTGCTGGTGTCCATCGGAGTGTCCGAATCGGTTTTGATCAGAAAAGCGACTACTTTTCCGGTATTCATATGTACATCAATATCTACGGAAGACAGGTAGCCCTCTGCTTTGTAATGTACACGGAAAATATCATAGGGAGCGATTTTCTCCAGTTGTTTGCTGTACTGCTTGCTAAGCTTTTCCTTGGCTACATATCCGCTCAGCTCCGAATCGGTATGATAGCTGACTGCAGGGGATTTCAGACGGCTGATCATCTCCGGGTCCAGCGGCAAATTATTTTTAAATGCGTCAGCACTGGCAATTGCTTTTTCCTGGCTGATCACATTGGTCTGGTCCACTTCCAGTGTCTCTGAAGCGGTTAGCGGAATCACCTGGGTAAATAAAAAGATGACCAGAGCGATAACTGCCAGAATGCTCAGTATCTTGTAATTGGGTTTAAGCTGTACAGGCTTGCCTGTTGGGTTCATAAGTTCCTCCTTGGTGTAGTCATGTTATTTGTCCGTTCGCCTACCAGCCTGTCGACTTGGATCCGGGAAAAGAATCGGGTGTAATACGACAAAAGGCGCAGATAATGCAAGTTTAGCGCAATCTGTTAACTATTGCAAAATAGCTTTGTAGTCCGGTAAGACAGAGCGTATAATCATTAAGCATCCGATTGAAGATAAGCGGGATAGACGGATATCCGACAGGTAAAGTTATCATTGATATACACGCATATGGATGTTTATGAATACTATGAATGAAAGTGAACAGAGGTGTACATACGTTGAAGATGAATTTGAAGTTAAAAGTCAATGCCAGAGCATGGACGCCGCCGCGTATTCTGGCGCTGGGCTATGCGACCATTATTTTGCTGGGAACCGCGCTGCTGATGCTGCCCGAGTCGCATCAGGACGGCGTGGGAATGAGCTTTTTGAATGCGTTCTTTACCGCTACGTCGGCTACCTGTGTAACCGGCCTGGTCGTAGTGGATACGGGAACATTTTTCACTACATTTGGCCAGACGGTCATCATGTGTCTGATCCAGATCGGGGGTCTGGGCTTTATGACAATGGCGACGCTGATTGCACTGGTATTCCGCCGCCGAATCTCCCTGCGGGAACGTCTAATTCTGCAGGAGTCCATGAATCAGGGCGATATGGAGGGCATCGTCCGTCTGATCAAAAAGGTACTATATTATTCCTTTGCGATTGAGCTGGTCGGTGCGATACTGTTCAGCCTGCGGCTGATAATGGATCATCCTCCCGGACAGGCTGTGTTTTTTGGAATGTTTCATGCCGTATCGTTGTTTAACAATGCCGGATTTGACCTGTTTGGCGATTACCGGAGTCTGACCGGCTATGTTGACGATCCAATCATGAATCTGGTGGCAATTCTGCTGATTATACTGGGCGGTCTCGGATTTGTGGTACTGTCCGACCTGATCGAATTCCGCAAAAACCGCAGACTGTCCCTGCACACCAAATCGGTACTGCTGATGACGGGCATTCTGCTTACGACCGGATTTATACTTGTGTTTCTGTTCGAATTCTCCAATCCGGGTACACTCGGAAAATTAGGCTGGGGCGGCAAGTTCTGGGCGTCGTTGTTCCACTCCACCACGACCCGTACAGCCGGAGCCAATACGGTTGATCTGACCCAACTGCGGCAGGCTACGCTGCTGCTGACCATTATATTCATGTTTATCGGCGGTTCGCCGGGTTCCACGGCCGGCGGGGTCAAGACGACAACGATTCTGCTGATGTTTGGCGCGGTGCTTGCCATGCTGCGCGGACGCAAGGATGTCGTGCTGTTCCGCTTCCGTCTGGGTCAGGAACGCATTTTCAAGGCGCTGACGATTGTTATCTTTGCGCTGGTACTGGTGATGACAGCAACGATGATTCTCAGCATGACAGAAACGGCGGATTTCCTGACCGTATTATTTGAAGTCACATCCGCTTTTGGTACGGTGGGACTATCGCTCGGATTAACACCGCACCTGACAGTGATCGGTAAGCTGCTCATTTGTCTGCTGATGTTTGCCGGACGGGTCGGGCTGATCACGCTTGCTTATGCACTGGCACCAAAGCAGGAGAAAGAGCCTTTCCGCTATGCCGAAGGCAAGATCATGATCGGCTGATTACCTGCCTGATCATCTGCCGGGCATCATGTTTGTACGAATATATTCGGCTAAATGAAAATGATCCTATGGCGACCACTCTTCATTTTCCAGCCGTGGAGCCGTATCGGCAACCCGGATATTCGCATCCTTGATCATCTGTGAGGAATCGTCAAACCGGGCGGTCGTATCGGCAATCCACTGGCGCGCCGCTGATCCCAGCTCGGCTGCTTCATTATAAATCAGGCAGGTCGTACGGCGTGTCTGCTCCAGCTCCGGAATATGCAGAGAGACCAGCTCGTTGCTCGACAGCAGCTGTTCACCGATATAGGAGCGGGGCAGCAGCGCCGCCGCCATGCAGATCGGCAGCAGCCTTACAATCGCTTCAAACGAATCGATCTCCATCCGCAGATCAGGCATGACCATATATCGGTGAAAGACATCATCGATCAGTTTGCGATACCAGGTACCTTTGGAGAACATAATCATTGGCAGCCCCTGCAGATCCTGCATGTCGGGCTGCTTTTTGCTGGCCAGAACATGACTTTTGGGCAAGACCAATTCCAGATGGTCGTCAAATAGCGGTGCACAGACTAGCCCCGACTCATGGATGGAAGAGGCGACGATGCCGATATCGGCACGTTTGTCACGAATGTCATTGACAATCTCGTGCGTCTTGCCTGTAATGAGCTTGACCTCGGCATACGGATGCTTCTCGGTAAAGCTGCGTACGAGCGGCGGCATGGTCGTCTGCAGGGTGGTCAGGCTGGCTCCAAACGTTACTGTCGTCTGTTCCTCGGACTTGTAACGGTTGAGGCTCTGGAGGAAGCGCAGCTGCTGCTGGCGCTGTTCCAGGGCAAACGTATAGGTCAGCCGCCCGATAGCGGTCAGCTCCAGCCGTTTGCCGTTACGGTTAAACAGGGCAACCCCCAGCTGTGACTCCAATTTGGCTATTTTGCGGGAGAGTGCGGGCTGTGATAAATTCAGCAGCCGGGACGCTTGATTCAGACTCGATTGCTCGACAACGACAGCAAAAACATCTAAATCTTCTATCATCTGGGAAATAATCTCCTCTCTTATGCAAAAAAGTTATAACATTTAATAATTATATTGCAATTCCATTATAAGCCAAATTAGAGTAACATAAAAAGCGACACAACTTGTTCACATACGAACGTTATGTGAATATCTTTTCACGGAAGAAAGATATTGCATAACCGGACGCCTTATTTACAGTCGTGAACAAGCTGTAAAGCTACGGAAGATGGGGAACTTCCTAGCAAGGATGGAGAGAGGTCCGATACTTGCCTGTCCGTCCGGGTCTAGGCGGCATTTCAATATGCCTGTCGATATGAAAACGCTCTTATTAGGAAAGGGGAACGTCATTCATGAAAGGCTTTTACGCCAGAAGGCTGCATTCGCTGCTCGGGGTCATTCCGCTCGGTTTATTTTTTCTGGAGCATATGATCACCAACTTTTCTGCCTATGAAGGAGGAAAGGAATCTTTTGATGCCGGAGTGGAATTTCTAAATGGTCTGCCACTTGTACTGGTTCTGGAGACCTTTTTTATTTTCCTTCCGCTGCTCTATCACGGCATCTACGGTCTGTATATCGCATATCAGGCCAAGCCGAACAATGCTCATTATGGAAATGAGCGCAACTGGCGCTATACGCTTCAGCGTGTGACCGGTGTTATCACTTTTATCTACATCGCATGGCACGTATACGATACCCGCTTCCAGGTTGCGCTTGGTAATGTAACGCATGAGCAGCTGGGTGGAGTCATGCACAATATCGTCACCAATCCGGCAACATTCGTGCTGTATACGATTGGTGTGGTAGCGGCTTCGTTCCACTTTGCCAATGGACTCTGGTCGTTCCTCGTTACCTGGGGGATCACGGTAGGACCAAGATCGCAGCGCGTTTCTTCATACATCTGTATGGCGCTGTTTGTGATCGTATCGATTATGTTCGTTCTGTCTCTGGTAGCATTCCGTAATATGGAATTCCAAGACCCAACCGTTGCATTTCAAAGCATTCGTCATTTTATCGCATAAATGACCCTGCCGCTGTGCTAATCCATCTCATTGTATCGTCTGCAGTGCCTGAAAGGGCAGGCCGATATGCAGCGGATGGCATTCACAGCCAGTCAGGGGCAAGCAGGTTAAAGGGGAGGGTAATTTCTTATGGCAACATCCAATATCATTATCGTGGGCGGCGGCCTGGCCGGTCTGATGGCCACCGTCAAAGCGGCGGAAGCCGGCGTTCACGTTCACTTATTCTCACTCGTACCGGTGAAGCGTTCGCACTCCGTATGTGCGCAGGGCGGCATCAACGGTGCAGTTAATACCAAAGGGGAAGGCGACTCACCGTGGCTGCATTTCGATGACAGCGTGTACGGTGGTGACTTCCTCGCCAACCAGCCTCCGGTCAAAGCAATGTGTGATGCCGCACCTGGTATCATTCACCTCATGGACCGTATGGGCGTTATGTTCAACCGTACCCCTGAGGGTCTGCTGGACTTCCGCCGCTTCGGCGGCACCAAGCATCACCGTACTGCCTTTGCCGGCGCAACGACCGGCCAGCAGCTGCTGTACGCACTCGATGAGCAGGCACGCCGCTGGGAGACAGCCGGCCTCGTGACCAAGTACGAAAACTGGGAGTTCCTGAATGCCGTACTGGACGATGAAGGCGTCTGCCGCGGTATTTCCGCTCAGAATCTGCGCTCCATGGAAATCGTTACGTTTGGCGCCGATGCGGTTATTCTGGCGAGTGGTGGTCCCGGTATTATTTTCGGTAAAACGACCAACTCGGTCATCAACACCGGTACGGCAGCGAGCGCTGTGTATCAGCAGGGCGTTCATTATGCCAACGGTGAATTTATCCAGATTCACCCGACAGCGATTCCCGGCGACGACAAGCTGCGCCTGATGTCCGAATCGGCACGTGGTGAAGGTGGACGGATCTGGACGTACAAAGACGGCAAGCCATGGTACTTCCTGGAGGAGAAATATCCTTCCTATGGTAACCTCGTGCCGCGTGATATCGCTACCCGCGAAATCTTCGACGTCTGTGTCAACCAGAAGCTCGGCGTGAACGGCGAGAATATGGTCTACCTGGATCTGTCCCACAAAGATCCAAAAGAGCTGGACGTCAAACTGGGCGGCATTATCGAGATCTATGAGAAATTCATGGGCGATGATCCGCGCAAGATTCCAATGAAGATCTTCCCGGCAGTCCATTATTCCATGGGCGGCATGTGGGTCGATTATAACCAGATGACCAATATTCCGGGTCTGTTCGCTGCCGGCGAGTGCGAGTACCAGTATCATGGTGCCAACCGTCTCGGAGCCAACTCCCTGCTGTCCGCGATTTACGGCGGTATGGTAGCCGGACCCAAAGCGGTCGAATATGTCAAAGGCCTCAAAAAATCCTCTGCCGATCTGCCGACAAGCCTGTTCGACCAGGCACGCAAGCAGCAGGAAGAGAAATATGAGCGTCTGCTCGGCATGAATGGTAAAGAAAATGCTTATGTAATCCACAAGGAACTTGGCGAGTGGATGACGGATAATATGACGGTTGTACGCTACAATGATAAGCTGCAGGCGACGATAAATAAGATTAAGGAACTCAAACAGCGTTACGGCAGCATTGACGTGAATGACTCCTCCCGCTGGACCAACCAGGGAGTAGCCTTTACCCGTCAGCTGTGGAACATGCTGGAACTGGCTGAAGCGATGACCCTCGGTGCGCTGCTGCGTGACGAGAGCCGCGGAGCCCACTACAAGCCTGACTTTCCTGTCCGTAACGATGAAGACTTCCTCAAAACAACCAAGGCCACCTGGACACCGGATGGACCACAGATTTCATATGAAGAAGTCGATGTGTCCCTGATCCCTCCTCGTGTGCGTGACTACTCCAAAAGCTGATTAGCGGTCCGGAGCTGTCACTTGAAATACAATTGACATGTCGTGAGTATATCGTATGAACACTCAGATTAATGTGAATGATAGAAGGGGGCATTACCCATGGCGGAAGCAGTTTCAACCGAGAATCAAACCACACAGCAGACCGGCCGCAAAGTGAAGTTTGTCATCACCCGTCAGGACAAGCCGGAAGGCCCATCCTATACGGAAGAATTTGAATTACCGTATCGTCCCGGCATGAACGTAATCAGTGCGCTGATGGAGATTCAGCGCAACCCGGTCAACAGCGGCGGCAAAGATACCGCTCCGGTATGCTGGGAATCGAACTGTCTGGAAGAAGTGTGCGGTGCCTGTTCCATGGTCATCAACGGCAAGCCGCGTCAGGCCTGCTCGTCTCTGGTCGACAAGCTGGAGCAGCCAATTACGGTAGCGCCGATGAAGACATTCCCTGTTGTCCGTGACCTCGTCATTGACCGCAGCCGGATGTTCGGTGCACTGAAAAAGGTAAAAGCATGGATTCCAATCGATGGTACGTACGATCTGGGCCCGGGTCCGCGGATGGCAGAAAACAAACGTCAATGGGCGTATGAACTGTCCAAATGCATGACTTGCGGCGTCTGCCTGGAAGCCTGTCCGAATGTGAATGACAAAACCGACTTCATCGGCCCTGCGCCGCTGTCCCAGGTTCGTCTGTTCAATGCCCATCCGACAGGTGAGATGAACGCCGAAGAACGTCTGGATGCCATTATGGGCGAAGGCGGTATCGAAGCCTGCGGTAACTCGCAGAACTGTGTGCGTTCCTGTCCAAAAGGAATTCCGCTCACCACTTCGATTGCCGACCTGAACAAAGAAACCAACAAACGTATGTTCAAGCGCTGGTTGAGTGTATAATAGTCTACAGCCAGCAGCATAATACGAAGAGCAGGCGACTGCTCTTCCCACAAGCGGGTGACGCGTATAACGCGGAAGCCCGCTTTTTTATACATATGATTACCGGAGGAAGACGATATGATTAGTGAAAGACCGATTAGCTTTGACCAGTTAACTGCCGAATTCCGGGCGCTTGGCGTAACGGCAGGCATGAATATTCTGCTGCATTCCTCCTTGAAAAGTATCGGAGGATGGATTCCCGGTGGAGCGGAGACCGTAATTTTGGCGTTGGAGCATGTGCTTGGCAAATCAGGCACATTGATGGTACCGACGCAGACTTCCCAGCTGACACACCCTAAGCTGTGGAAATATCCGCCTGCAGATCCCAAATGGTGGGATCTGATCTGTGAGAGCACACCCGCCTACGATCCTGATTTTACTGTACCGACAGGGATGGGGGTCATAGTGGAGACGTTCCGCAAGCAAAGAGGCGTCATTCGCAGCAGCCATCCTCATGTCTCATTCGCCGCTCGCGGCCCCTATGCACGCGAGTGGATGAACGATCATAGTCTGGACTACGGACTGGGCAGTAGTTCCCCGCTTCAGAAGCTGTATGATGCAGATGGTCATGTACTTATGCTGGGCACGGATTATCTGACTAATACGTCGATCCATCTGGCCGAATTCATGGCCGACTGGAATGGCAAAAAGCAGATCGAGATGAATGCACCGGTCATGACGGAATCCGGCAAACAATGGATTACGTTCAAGGATCTGAACTTTGACTCGGATGATTTTGACCGGATCGGCAGTGACTTTGAAGAGGATTGTCCATATCTGTGGACACAGGGTAAAATTGGTCGGGCGGAAGCCAGGTTGATGTCCCAGCGTGGGTTGGTGGATTACGCAGCAGGCTGGTTGGAAACCCATCGTTAAGGATATATATTAGGTATAAATCTTTTACATAATCGGTTAGAAAGAGGGGTTATCCTATGATATGCCGAGAGCGTGAACATTCTTTTATTATGATCCGGCAGCATGATCATGCACGATTGTCCGGTGAATTCTCACGTTATATGGATTCCGGTCCAACCCGGGAGGCACAGCGATGGGATGAGGTAATTCTGGGTTGTGAACAGCATGATCGAGGCTGGATTCCGCTGGATCAGATTCCGGTATGGAATGATGCAGAGCAGAAGCCGTACACCTTCATGAATTTCCCGGAACCGGCCAAGCTGGTCTTTTACCGCTATGGCATCAGCCAGTTGGAAGAGATGACTGCCTACGGGGCGATGCTGGCGAGTATGCATTATACGGCGCTGGTTAGTCATTATGGCGAGGAAGATCCATTTTGCCAGGCCTTTCTGCAGGAAGAAAAGGAACGTCAGGACCGTATCCGGGAGCAGCTCTCTCCGGCAGAGGATGAGCTGGCCTACCACCGGTCGGTACTGGAACTGTGTGATGATCTGTCGCTGTATGCCTGCCTGAATGAGCCGGGTGTCAACAAGAGCGAGGAGCAGGACTGGTGGAAAGACGGATTTGCTGTCGGCAAAAAGCTGGATGTTACCGGTCACCAGACGATTATGCCGCAATGGCAGGAGCCGGGAATCATCACGCTGAGTCCGTTTCCTTTACGGGAATCGGTTGATGTTCAACTAATCTACCGCGAAGTATCCAAGGAGGACATCCGGAAGTCCGGACTCGCCGAAGCGTATGAAGCGGCAGAAGAGCAGCAGCTGAAGATTACGTTTCAACCGGCAAAAGACAGCTGATTTGTTCTGACGGGAACTTCCGAATTTGACGAGGGCTGCAGGATTCGGCAAAATAATCATTATATATAACAGCGCCTGCATGTACTGCAGGCCTGTCTGTAATGAATAGAGCTGAAGACAGCCGGAGTGGAGAAGGAGGGGCCCAGTCTGAAATATCATAATAAAATAAATAGTGCACACAACAGCAGAAGCGGCTCTCTCATACCGTCCCATCTGTATTCCATGACCCGCAGGCAATTTCTCAAAGGCAGTGCGGCTGCGCTGGCGGCACTCGGTGCAGGTGGCGTTGGTTATACATGGCTCGGCGAACCGAACTGGCTGGAGAAAGTATACATCCAACTGGAGCTGCCACAGCTGCCAGTCAGTCTGAATGGTATGAAGCTGATCCAGTTCAGCGATATGCATCTTGGACTCGGCAAAAATGAGAAGGATCTGGAGCAGCTGGCGGATGTAATTATGGATGAGCATCCGGATATGATCTGCTTTACCGGGGATATGGTCGACGATGATGCTGCAGCGCTGAGACCCGGCGTAGAAGCTCTGCGGCGTATGAAAGCTCCGCTCGGACAGTATGCCGTGCTCGGCAATCATGATTATCTGCAGGATGCACTGGCTGTGTCGAGGATGATGGAAGAAGGAGGATTCCGTCTGCTGATGAACGAAAACCACCAGATTCGCCGGGAAGATGGCGTACTGGCGATTGCCGGTCTGGATGATCAGCTGCTCGGCAATCCGGATATACATAAAGGAGCAGCAGGTATTCCCGCAGAAGCCTGCCGGATTCTGCTTATGCATGAACCCGACTATGCAGACCGGATACCGGCGGATCTGAACTTTCATCTGCAGCTGTCCGGTCATAGTCATGGCGGTCAGATCCGGCTGCCGATGTTCGGAGCGGTCATTACGCCAAGAGGCTCACGCAAATATATTATGGGCTGGTATCAGGCCGGACCGACAGGACAGCTGCCGCTGTATGTAAACAGGGGAATCGGCATGTCCCAAATTCCGGTCCGGTTGATGTGCCGTCCGGAATTGACCATTTTCACCCTGAAAAGAAAGACGGTATAAGCATCGCCGGAAATGGAGGAAAACGATGGAATGTATTGCACTTGTATCTGATATTCACGGCAACTATCCTGCATGGCAGGCTGTGCTGGATGATATCGAACGCCGTGGAATCCGGCGTATTTTTTGTCTGGGCGATATTGTCGGCAAAGGACCGGACTCGGTCCGGATTACTGACAGTGTGCGGGAACGCTGCGAAGTCGTGATCCGCGGCAACTGGGAAGAGCTGATTGTACGGATGAGCGGGGATGACGAGCTGTTCGGCTGGCATGCCGAGCGCCTCGAAACCGAGCGTCTCGACTATCTGGGTTCCCTGCCGCTGCGGCACGACTTTATGCTGAGCGGACGGATGGTGTCACTGGTGCATGCCTCGCCGGAAAGTGTATTCCAGCGTGTGCAGCCGTGGGACCCGGTGGAGCAGCGTCTGGCGATGTTTGCTCCTGTATCCGGAGAAAAGGCCTCTGCGCCGATCATCCCGGATATTGTAGGCTACGGAGACATTCACAACGCCTATCTGCAGTATCTGGAAGGCCGGATGCTGTTTAATACCGGCAGTGTGGGTAATCCGCTCGACCTGTCGGAGGCATCTTATGCTATTCTGGAAGGAGACTATCTGTCTAATGCGATATCTCCCTATTATCTGCAGTTTGCCCGTGTGCCATATGACATTGAACAGGCAGTGGCGGATGCGCAGGCAGCGGAGATTCCGGCATTGGATTATTATATCAAGGAGCTGCGTACCGGTATATACCGGGGACTGCAGACTTGAACCCAGGGAGGAAAGAGGAATGGCGATGCTGAGTAAAGAGGAATTGAAAAAAGGGATTCCCGAGCTGCAGACCGACCGGCTGATTCTGCGTCGTCTGACCGCCGGGGATATTGAACGCTGGTGGGAATATCTCAGCGACCCGCAGGTAATTACGTATCTGTATGGCTCTCCTCAGATCAAAGAATACCAGGCACTGCAGCCGGACCGTCTGGGACGGAGAGTAGACGAAGCGTTCCGCAGTATGACTTCCATCCATTTTGCCGTTACTTCCAAGGAAAATGGTACAATATATGGCGTATGTTCTTTTCAGCGCTGGGATGAACATGCGGCCCGGGCAGAGATCGGATTCGCGCTGTGCCAGCAGTTCTGGGGTAAAGGTTATGCGACCGAGGCGGTAGGCCGCCTTGTCACTTTCGGATTTGAGGATATGGGACTGTCCCGTATTGTCGGACGCTGCCATGTCAAAAACCAGCTGTCTATCCGTGTACTGGAGAAAAATGGAATGCGTCAGCAGCCGCCTTCCAATCCGGGGATCAAGAGCTACTGGCAGGAAATGGGGATCATTGTGTATTCTGTGGCGAACAGCGAATTTATGCTGCGCAAAGAGCGGGCTTCCATGCATCCGCACGTACGCGAGGATTTCGGTGGTTCCGTCTCTTCATGAGTGGTCAACGCTGGTTTACCAGTCCTGTCGGTGTACTCGTCAGCTCGCTGATCGCTGTCATTTTGTGGGGAAGTGCACTGCCATTTATCAAGCTGAGTTATCAGCATCTGGGCATCGGTTCACATGATTTGTTTGCCCAGTGGCTGTTTGCCGGATATCGGTTTACGCTGGCGGGTCTGCTGCTGATTCTGCTATCTTATGTGCTCAAGCCGCACGGCCAGAAAATCACCAAAATACCGGCCGGACGGCTGAGTATGCTGGCGCTGTTGCAGACGCTGCTGCAGTATATTCTGGTGTATGCGGCGCTGGGGCTCGGCTCGGGCATTACGATGTCCATTATTGCCGGCTCGACTTCATTATTCCAGCTGCTGGCGGTTCGCTGGATGGAACGAACGGAAAAGCTGTCTGCACGCAAGTGGATTGGTCTGCTGCTCGGTTTCTCGGGCATTACCGTGATGGGCATGGCCCAGGGCAATGAACTGCGGCTGGTGTTTGGAGTGGCGGAACTGCTGATGCTGCTGTCGGCACTGTCCGGAAGCGTAGGGAACGTGCTGGCGCGCCGTGAAGCTGCGGTAGAGCCGGTGATTAGCCTGACCGGCCGTCAGATGTTCTGGGGCGGGCTCGGCCTGCTGGTGCTTGGCTGTGCCTCGGGAGAGCCTTTTCCGTTTGAATGGGATCTGGCAGGGCTCGGCATGCTATTCTATCTGGCTGTCGTCTCGGCAGGCGCTTTTACACTCTGGAATATGGTCATGAAGTACAATGAAGTCGGCAAAGTCTCCATGTATCTGTTTCTCACCCCATTGTTCGGTGTTGTCCTGTCGGCGGTATGGCTGGATGAGAAAGTATCACTATGGGCGCTTGTGGCACTCAGTCTTGTTGCTGCAAGTATTATTCTGGTGAACCGGCAGCGCAAAGCAGGAGGATCGCAGACATTGTAAAGTTACTTGTTTGTCATCCAACTGCAATACAGATGCAACGCATTTCTAACAAGCGGGCTTTATGATAAATGACAAGACCCCCTTTTTGATACATGTAAAAGGACCTGCACTCGGCAGGTCCTCTTTTTTTGCATATAAATGTTGTATCTGATTGTTCGCTTACAGCGCTACAACCTGACGTTGCTTCTGCTTGTAATAGACCCATTCGGTATAGCCGATCTCACGCAGCTTGCGGGCGACCAGATCGAGATCATCTCCAACGCGCTGGGCAATATGCGAATCCGAGCCAAAGGACACTTCCACTCCAAAATGATACGCGCGTTCCAGAATATCATCTACCGGATGCCACAGTCCGCATACTTTGATCTTGCCGGATGTGTTCACTTCAATCGCTACACCGGATTCGGCGATTGTCTGAAGCATTTGATCCAGTGCCTGAGGAGCATGAATGTCCGTAAAAGCGGGATAGTTGCTCTTCATGGCATCGATATGGCCAAGAATCTGGAACATTCCGCTTTTGGCCGATTCGCCGATCAGACGGAAATATTCTGATTTGGCAGCGATCTGGGCAGCGGTATCCATGCCTTCCCAGCGGGTACGGTCAAAAATGCTGTAGCCGTCGCTGAAATGAACAGAGCCAATAATATAGTCAAAAGGGTACTGGGACAGTGTCTGCTGGTACAGCTGCGCATGATCCGGGAAATAGTCCGATTCGATGCCGAGCAGCACGTCAATTTTGCCGGCGTATTCTTTTTGCAGATCCAGTACTTCCTGTACATAATTTTTCAGTTCGCTCTTGCCCATCGTTGTTTTGGGAAAGGGCTGTTCCTCGTCGGAACCAAAATAAGGGGTATGATCGGAAATGCCGATTACCTGAAGGTCTGCGGCAATCGCAGCCTCGATATAATCACGAATATCGCCATCTGCGTGACCGCAGCGGTAATGGTGGGTGTGCAGGTCAAATCTCATACGTCAACCGCTCCTTTGCTAATTTATTCCGGACTCGTAAAATGATCTTCCGGCATGCCCTTAAGATCATTGAGAAACTGGCGCATCGCCGAATTGAGATAGCGGCCGGACTTGTAGATCAGACCGACCGGATGACTGACTTCAAACTCCGGCATTGGGATCATGACGAGCGTCCCGTGCTTCAGCTCACTCGTGATGGACTGTCTGGAAATGATCGCTGCGCCCAGATCAATCTCGACCATGCGCTTCACTTCCTCACTGCTGGACAGCTCCATCATGACCTGCGGTGCAATGCCGTGTGTTTTGAATACTTCATCGACAAATCGTCTGCCGACCGTATCCGGAGACAGCATAATCAGGGGAAGGTTCTCCAGGTCATGAATCGTGGCCTTGCGGGTACGTGCCAGGGGATGCTGGGGAGAGACGACCAGTTCGAACATATCATAATAGAGGATGGACGTCTCCAGATTCGGATTGCGCTCGATCAGATAACCGATACCGACATCCACCAGCCCATTCTCCACACTGTGATAGACCTGGGAGGAAGACATCGAATGAATCATTGTCTTGATCAACGGAAACTGATTCTGAAAGTAGGATAATACCCGGGGGAGAATCTGAATCGCAATCGATGTCGTGGTTCCGAGCAGAATGCGTCCCTGGGGTGTCTCATCCAGATCAGCGAGCCGCTGCTTGAGCTGCTCGACAATGGTCAGAATCTGTTCGGCATGCTCCAGAAATACGGTGCCCTGATCGGTTAGCGTAACGGGCTGGTTACGGTTGACGAGTATGGTCTTGAATTCATCTTCGAGGCTTTTGATCTGAGCGGAGACCGCAGGCTGTGTCAGATTAAGCAATTCACCTGCCTTGCGGAAGCTCATCGTCCGCGAAATGGTCAATAGTGTCTCCAATTGACTGATATTCATGAGTTCCTCCTTATGTACACCTATTATTAAATTATAGGTGATTCCCGAAAATGCGGCAATGCGATGGAACGCCCATTCATGTGTGAATAATGATCTCTTTTATAAAATCTGGGAAATAATTAGCCCAAACCGATTTATTCAGCTTACTATAATCTACATAAATCCCTCCTACTATCCGATAATAATAAAAGGCAGTCGATTGGACCTATAAAACAGCATGTACACCATTCTTTGTACCTAGAAACAGACATTATAACATCGATAAAAACCTTATTTTTAAACAGATTTTAATTAATATTGAAATATTTCGATATTTCTGGATGAATTGTCCTAGGTTATAAGTTATAATTGGATTACAATTCATAGGTCATAAGTTTCGGTTAAAATAGTAACCCATAAGTAGAGGGGAGTATTAAAGTATGAAGGCGGAAGTTATTAATCCATTTTTGGAAGCAGCAAGGTTGGTTATCGAACAGGTGGTTCAGGTGGCCCCTTCTACCGGAAGTTTGGGCATCAAGGATATTGAGATGGCAGACAATCATATCTGGATCCAGATCGGCATGACCGGACAAATGAGCGGCGATATTATTTTTGGTATTCATGAGAGTGTAGCTTTGCGGATGGTCTCGGCAATGATGGGCGGATTTGTATTAACAGAGATGGACGAGATGGGTCAAAGTGCCATTTCCGAACTCGGCAATATGATCAGTGGTAATGCAAGCACCATTTTGTCCAATCAGGGCGTAACCGTAGATATTACACCTCCAAAAGTGATGAAAACAAGTGCAATTACCTTTACCTCTGCCAAAGCATTGACCATTCCATTGATTATGGAAGGGATCGGTAAACTCGATATCCAGGTTATGGTATCCTGATCCGCTAAACGGCAAAGCAAAAACGATGTCACGAGGACATCGTTTTTTTATGGGGAAATGCTGTATGAGAGAATAAGATGATAGTAGTTATTATGGATACAAGACCCCAATAATCTCAAATATCAATATGGCTCTTCGCGAATCATCGAAGGGCTATTTGACTTTCTCGCCTTTGCCGCTCAGAATCTTCAGCACATTATTCTCATAGCCCGCTGTGTATTGGAGTTGATAGGAGGTGTAGACCGTATCTGTATCCTTGCGCTCTTCGGCGGTGATACGGATGGAGACTGTAGCTTGATCGCCATTCTGTTCGGCGGTAATCCGGTCGACGGTCACAGTACCGGTATTCAGATAGCCTTCACGGAATTTGGCGTAGGCGAGCTTGCCCTGCCAGCGGCTGCCCAGCAGCGAATAGGCCGTCACATAATCCTGAGCGCTGACACTGTCATAAAAGTAGCTCACCAGATACTGCGCTTCCTCGGTAAGTGACAGCTGCTCTTCTTCGGCTTCTGTCCCGGTGGAAGAGGTCTGCGGCAGATTCTGTACAGGATGGGCCGACCACTCCGTTACCGTATCCTGGATCTCGGATACCGGAATGCTGAAGCCGATCGAATTGGATTCGGTAGCAGCGGCGGAATTGATTCCGATCACTTCCCCGGTGGAAGCATTGACCAGCGGACCGCCGCTGTTGCCGGGTGCAACGGGAGCGGATATCTGATACAGGTTCCGGTATATATACGGTTCAAGTGTCAGGTCGCGTCCCACACCGCTGATAATGCCGGTAGTCACCGTATTTTGCAGACCGAGCGGACTGCCCAGAGCCAGCACATTGTCGCCTACATCCGCCGTGGAATTTTTGGCGAGCTTGAGCGGTTCGGTATCCGCAAGCTCCGGTACACGCACGACGGCAATATCGGTATCGGTGCCTATGCCGATCACTTTGCCATCGAGCGTTCGGGCATCCGCCGTTTTGACCTGGACGTTCTTGGCTCCAGCGACAACGTGGGCATTGGTGATAATATCGCCGGATGTATTGTACAGAAAGCCTGAGCCGAGACGGCCGTCTTCCAGCTGGATCATGACTACTTTTTTCTGGGTTTCGTGAATAATCGACTTGAGCGAATCGGGCTTGGAAGCTGCTGCCGGTGCAGTGGCAGCCAGCAGCGGCCGGGCTTCCAGCTGTGCAGGTACTTTTTGGGTGATATAGGCGTATGCGCCTGCACCAGTCGCTACAATGAGTACGCTTGATGCGATGCTAATGATCCATCCTTTATTCATAGGAGCCTCCTTCATCCAGATACCAGGTCACCTGGTCCACCTGTACCTGCACCTGATCATACCAGCCGTAGCCATAGTCATAAGCGCTGAAGGAAGCCGTCTCTCCCGGGTCCAGATAATACGGATCAGTTGAAGTGGAAGAAGAGGACAGGTAGCTGCCACTGGCATCATACAGGGAATAGTGAATCGTAATGCCATAGATCGGCCGGGTCGCTGTATTTGCCACCATGCCGGTTGTCTCCAGGTCTCCGTACTCGGTAACGCTGGAGGTCACCTGGCTGACCTGTACACCTTCGGTGCGGTTCTTGAGGTCTTCGGCTTCGGCCATCTGCTCGGCGGCACGGATGCGTTCCAGCTCGGCCTGTTCAAAGGCCCGTTGTTCCGATTGAATCCGGGTCTGCATATCCTTGAGCTTGTCCTGGCTGCCAGTATACTGGATCGCCGTCTTCACTACTTCGGCCGCTTCGCTAAAGCTGCTGGCCTGGATCAGGTCTTCGGCTTTTTTAAGTGTGAGCAGCACGATTTTATTGATGATTAGATTATGAACTTCTTTGGCATCCTTGCTGTCCAGCCGGTCCACTTCGTCCAGCTTGTAGGCGAGCGATTCGACGTCATTCAGGTTATCCAGCTCTTTTTTAATGGTCAGAATGGATAACTGGTTGCGGTTCCGACTGGCGAGCTTTTTCTCCGGCTGGAACAGCGGCTCGGTACGTGCGGATAGTTCCTTTTCCAGAATAGTGAGGGAATGATCGGCCGCATCCAGCTCATTGTTCTTCAGCCGGTCCGATACGGTGGTCAGCTTGGTATGGAATCGGTCGGCTTTTTGGATCAGATTCAGATCGGTGACAAAGGCCGGTTCCTCGGGCCGCAGTTGATTCGCCTCGGTCATGAGGCTGGCGGCTTCGGTATATTTGCTTTGCAGCGCCAGCTTTTTAGCCTGCTGTTGCAATTCGATCGCCAGCCGATTCTGTTGTTCTTCGTGATGGTATGTCCACAGCAGAGCAGCTGTAGTCAGTAAGAGCAGGAGCACGGGCGTGATCCACATCATCGGATGGCGGCCATGACGAGGAGGCGGAAGCAGACTGGCCTCATTCGGTGCAGCAGACGAAATTCCAACAGCAGTAGGTGCTTCTGTTAGACGATCATCCGGACGAATGTCCTGCTGCAGTTGTTCCAGTGGATCTCGTAGAGCGGCAGCTTGCATATCGGCCGTATCCGGCTTTGTCTCTGCAGCGAGCCGGGTACCGCAGCGGCTGCAGAAGACCGCATCTCCCTGCTGCGGTGCACCACAAACATGGCAATGTATCATAATATCCCCCTTTATACAGACGCTAAGCTATTGAATTCAATATAGCATAAACTTACTGGATAATCAGGTGTAATTTTCCTCTAATGGGTATGTTCGATTGAGGCTGAACCTGAGTGGGGAAGTGTATATCCATACGATCATAATCAGTAAAATGCTGTCTGCTGGATATCTGGCGGTGAATCTCTTAAAATAGAAGAGACTGGAGGGAACGGTATGAATCTGGAAAATAAAGTGATATTAATAACAGGCGCATCCAGCGGATTGGGCGCAGGAGTGGCTCCGTTGCTGCTGGAACAAGGTGCAATCCCGATTCTCACCGCACGCTCTGTGGACAAATTGTCAGAGCTGTCGCAGCGGCTCAATGGGCCGCATGAGATTATGCGGATGGATGTGCAGAATGCAGAGGAGATTGATCAGGTCGTCCAGCGGGTCATGGAGAAATACGGCCGGATCGATATTCTGCTCAACAACGCCGGCTACGGGCAGTTCAAAACGATCCAGGAGATGGAGCTGGAGGAATACAGCGAGATGATGGATGTGAATTATCTCGGTATCGTTCGCTGTACGAAAGCCGTACTGCCGCATATGCTGGCAGCAGGCAGCGGACAGATCGTCAATGTGGCTTCACTGGCCGGCAAGTTTGCCACCGCCAAATCCACCGCCTATACCGCGACCAAGCACGCTGTGCTGGGCTTCACCAACTCGCTGCGTCAGGAGCTGCGCGGCACCGACATTACCGTATCTTCTATTAATCCGGGACCGATCAGCACGGCCTTTTTTGAAAGGGCAGATCCTTCCGGGGAATATGTGCGCAATGTGAGCGGATTTATGCTGCCGGCCGAACGGGTATGCCGGGAGATTGTCCGTGTCATGCGCAAAAAGCGGGAAGAGTCGGATTTGCCGGGCATCGCCGCTTTTGGGCTGCGGCTGTATTCGCTCTGTCCGCGTCTGGCCGATCGGCTCACCTACCGGTTTTTTGACCGTAAATGACAGAGTCGGTTGAAATGCATATTAGAGTTCGGATTTATGCAAAATGCTGATATAATGGTAAAGTATTGTGCTCTGTAAGGATCATGGCTGTGTCCGTTGATTTGCATACACTTTAACTTGAACGATAAAGGATGAAACCTATGGAATCAAAATTGAATTTTCTCGGGTTGGGCATTAAAGAACCCCTTTATGATGCACTCGCCCGTTATGGTATTACGGTTCCTTCGCCGGTACAGGAGGAGACCATTCCGCTCATGCTGGAAGGCCGGGATGTTATCGCCCAGTCCCAGACCGGCAGCGGCAAGACGCTGGCCTATCTGCTGCCGATTCTGCAGAAGATCGATCCGCAGCACAAGCAGATGCAGGCGTTGATTCTGGCACCTACACAGGAGCTGGCGATGCAGATCGTTCGCGAAAGCGAACGGTACGGCGAGGACCTCGGCATTACGACGCTCGGACTGATCGGCGGCGCAGCAATCAAGCGCCAGGTCGAGAAACTGAAGCGCCATCCGCATATTGCGGTCGGTACACCGGGACGGATCAACGAACTGATCAATATGCGCAAGCTGAAAATGCACGAAGTGAACGTGATCGTCGTCGATGAAGTTGATCAGGTGCTGGGTCTGGGCGGCGGTGCCGATGTGCAGCGTATCATCAAGAGTGCGCGCCGCGATCGTCAGCTCGTCTTCCTGTCCGCTACGGTCAATGAAGAGATCCGCAGCGTAGCCCACCGGGATATGAAAGATCCGGCCACCGTCGGCATCGAGCCGGAGCGTCATACGGCCTCTGCGATTGAGCATGTCTATTTCGTAACCGAAGAGCGGGACAAAATGGATACGCTGCGCCGTGTGCTTCGTCATTACAAGGCTCCGCGCTCTATCGTCTTCGTCAATACGACGGAACAGATCGCCGAAATTGAGTCCAAGCTTGACTATATGGGCTTCAAGGCACGCGCCATCTACGGTGATGCCGATAAAGTTACCCGCAGCACGGTATTGTCCCAGTTCCGCTCCGGCAAGGTGCAGGTGCTGGTAGCGACCGATGTGGCGGCACGCGGCCTGGATATTGAAGACCTGAATCTGGTTGTCAGTCTGGACCCGGCCTTTGATGCGGAATTCTATGTGCATCGCAGCGGACGTACCGGCCGTATGGGCAAAAAAGGTGTCTCTGCTTCCATCGTTACCGATCGCGAACGTTTTATTATGCGCAAGTTCGCCGAGACGCTGAACATTAACCTGGAAGAACAGGTGCTGGAAGCAGGTCAGGTTCTGCGCAGCGATGAAGTAGTCAAACGTCCGGCGCGCAAGCCATCCAGCTCGCCTTCCCGTCCGGCAAAAGCAGCGTCTGCCAGCGGAACACTGGATCAGACATCCAGTCAGCCTGCAAGCGTCACGCCAGCTGAGGATAAAGGAAAACCATCTTCCGCAGGCAAACCTGCAGCCGGACGTACAGGCCCCGCATCCAAAAAGGATGGCAGAACCAAAGTCAGAAAAGCCGATCAAAAAAGCAAGGGAGCGCCAAAATGGCTGAAAGCCAAACGTGAAGCTTCCCAGGACGAAAAGTGAGGTCTTAACTATGGAACAGGTATCTGTACTTAACGTTAACCGCCTGACCGGTGGTTACAGTCATGGCAAGCCTGTCCTGCACGATATCAGTTTTGAGGTTGGCCGTGGTGAGATGATCGGATTGATCGGCCTGAATGGTGCAGGCAAGAGTACAACAATGAAGCATATCCTCGGTCTGATGACGCCGCAGGGTGGAGAAGTGCGTATCCAGGGTTCTACATTGTCCGCAGATACGCAGCAGTACCGGGCTTCGCTGGCCTTTGTGCCGGAATCCCCGCAGTTGTATGAAGAGATGACGGTACGCGAGCATCTGGAATTTACCGCCCGCGCGTATAATGTGAGTCCGGAAGATTATGAGCAGCGCTCCCGGCGGCTGATCCAGCTGTTCAATATGGGAGACAAGGAAGACAGTCTGTCGATGCATCTGTCCAAGGGCATGAAGCAGAAAGTTATGATTATGTGCGCTTTTGTCGCGGCGCCGCCGCTGTATGTAATCGATGAGCCGTTCCTCGGTCTGGACCCGCTTGGTATCCGGTCGCTGCTCGACTTTATGGTGGAGACCAAGCAAAACGGTTCTTCCATCCTGCTGAGCTCGCATATCCTGTCGACGATCGAAAATTACTGTGACCGGTTTATCGTGCTGCACAAAGGCCGCGTCATCGTGCAGGGCACACTGGAACAGATCCGTGAGCAGACGGGTCAGCAGGGAGTACCGCTGGAGCAGATTTTCTACGATCTGGTCCAGGACTCCAAATGGACGGTTAGTGATGAATGATCTGCTGCGGCTGCGTCAGCAGCGGAGGGCCGACTTCTGGTCCAGGATACTTCCGTATACGCAGTATGTCATACAGAGCGGTCTGGCTGTTGTAACCCTGTTTCTGCTCATTGCCTTTGCCGCCTGGTATACGACCTTTCTGCAAAAGCTGTCGCCGGGTCTGCCTGTATACTGGATCATGCTGATTCTGCTGACACCGCTGACCGTGTACGGTACAGTGCGCACCTATATGCGTCCTGCGGACGTCGTATTCATGCTGCCGATGGAGACCAGAATGCGCGAGTACTTTGCTCCGGGTTGGCGCGGTGCAGTAATTGGCAAGTACATCTGGCTGCTGCTGATTACGCTGATTGCCTGGCCATTCTATATCCGGGCCGCCGCTGATCCCAAGCCGCTGCTGCTCACGCTGGCACTATTGCTGCTGCTCAAGATAATCAGCAATTACGGCAGCTGGCAGGAGCTGCGGATCAATGGCGATGCTCTCCGGGTCATCTACCGGCTGCTGCGCTATGTAGCAGTAATCGCTCTGCTGGCCGCTTATCTGTGGCTGCCGCTGTGGACAGGCATGATCGTGCTGCTGATGGGAGCCGCCGTGTATTATGGTCTGCTGCGACTGCCGGGCAAAGCTCAGGTTCCGTGGGAACGCCTGATTGCTGCCGAGAAAAATCATGCTACCGCTGTTATGCGAATGCTGGGCTGGTTTGTGGATGTGCCGACCGGTGAGCGCAAGATCAATCGCCGCCGCTGGTTGTCCTTTGTCGGTAACCGGGTACCCTGGAAGCAGGAGCGGGCGTTCCGCTTTCTCGTTTCCAAGACGCTGGTGCGCAGTGAACTGCTGCCTACCCTGATCCGGTTTGTACTGTTCGGGATGCTGCTGGTACTGCTTACCCGCGAATCATGGTTTGGTGTCGCTGTCTATCTGCTGTTTATTCTGCTGGCAGGTATGCAGATGACCACTCTGCGCAAGCAGCATACGGACACCCTGTGGCTGTCCATTTATCCACTGCCGCCGACGTCCCAGCGATTGGAGACGGTCGGTCTGATTACCCAGGTGCAGCTGCTGATCGCTATCCTGCTCTGGATTCCGCTGGCAACCGCCGGTGATCCGGTGCGGATCGTCTGGACATTGGCTGCCGGTCTGGTCATGGTATGGCTGTATCGCAGCTCCCTGAATCGTAAGTGGCTGCGCGATCTGGCAGCGGAGGATGAACTGTAGACATAAGGGTGGATAGAGTAAAATGAATGTAACATCATAATATGCCGGATTGGATGCTGTCCAATCCGGTCTTTTCTATCCGCTGCCGGACGCCGGGCAACCAGTGAGCCGCAGCGGCCCAAACCGAAGAGACAGGCGGTGTATGACATTGGAGCATATAATTGACAGCCAGATCGATAGTCTGCAGACGCTGGCCGAGACGATCAGTGAGGTGATGGGCAGTCCGGTGACGATTGAGGATGAGGGTCATCGGCTGCTCGCCTACAGTACGCATGATCCGAATACGGACCCGGCCCGGATTGCCACCATTGTGGGACGCAAGGTACCGGAGCATGTACAGCGTGCTCTGTATGAGTCGGGAGCGATGCAGCGGCTGCTGGACAGTGCGGAACCGCAGCATATCAGGGAACTCAGCGAGGTAGGGCTGCGCAGCCGGATGGCGATCTCGGTGCGTCATTATGATGAGGTGATCGGCTATATCTGGCTGCTGGAAAATGACGGCTCCTACACGGCAGAGCAGCTGCAGCAGTTCAAGCGGGGCGCCCGGATTGCCGCCTCCAAAATGATCCAGCAGCAGCAGCGCCAGCAAAAGATCGAACTGTTCCGCCGGCTGCTGAACGGACGCTTCCCGTCCGAGCAGGAGGCGGCAGAACAGGCGAGAGAGGCAGGCGTTGAACTTCCTGAGGCAGGATATATACTTGTGATGGAGCAGGGGGGACAGCAGGATACCAGCGGCTGGTATGACAGAGCCGTTCAGGTTTCTGCCGAATATGCGGTCAAAATCCATCTGCAGCTGCCGGAGCCGAATCGGCTGGTTCTGCTCTGCGGGATGAAGGGTCCATTCCGATCCGATCGCTCTGCCGAACTGTCTGCACGGATCGGTCTGATCGTTACACGGCTGCGTCAGCTGCTGCCGGTCGAGGGGCTCTATTATGCCGCCGGCGAAGGATTCAGCTCCGTGCTGCATATTCAGCGCAGCTACCGGCAGGCACGGGAACTGATCACTCTGCATCAGCATCTGCCGGAGACCCGTGTCCTTCACTATTACCCGGATACGGGATTCTATCGGTATCTGAATGCGATGCATCGCGAAGCCGAGCAGTTCCCGGTAAGCTGGGGGCCGATCGACCGGCTGGCTGCCTATGATCAGGAACACAATAGCAATCTGCTGCAGACGCTGGCGGTATTCCTCGATCATGACAGTGATGCCAAGCAGGCAGCCGCCCAGCTGCATGTGCATACGAATACGCTCAATTACCGGCTGCGGCGGATTGCCGAGGTAGGACAGGTGAATCTGGACAGCATGGCAGAGAAAGTCACCCTGTATCTGGAACTCAAGCTGCTCTGGTTTGATGAAGGAAGTTAATACTGCATCAATCATTCATCACAGATGAGCTTAACCGACATTTGGCTCAATTATATGTCAGTAATTATGACGTATATCTAGTTTTTTTGTATTTTTACACAATTGAGATTGTTAAAATTTGGGGAACTAGACGATTACATGCCATTTTATCTATCCTATAATGAGGGTACGAACAGGCACGTTATCTGAAGGAGGCAACCCGATGAAGATTGGTATCCCGAAAGAGATCAAAAACAATGAAAACCGTGTAGCGATTACGCCGGCAGGTGTAACGACGCTGGCGATGGCAGGGCATCAGGTGTACGTGGAGAGCAGTGCAGGCCAAGGCAGCGGATTTACAGATGCAGCTTATGAACAGGCAGGCGCAACAGTGATTTCGCAGGCAGCCGAAGTCTGGTCGACCGCCGAGATGATTCTCAAGGTCAAAGAACCGCTGCCGTCGGAGTATGGCTATTTCAGTGAAGGACTTATTCTGTTCACCTATCTGCATCTGGCCGCCGCGCCCGAACTGGCCGCCGCATTAATCGAGAAAAAAGTAATCGGGATCGCCTATGAGACGGTAGAGGTGAATCGTACCCTGCCGCTGCTTACTCCAATGAGTGAAGTGGCTGGCCGGATGGCGGTACAGATCGGTGCTCAGTTCTTGGAGCGTCCGCATGGCGGCAAAGGGATACTGCTCAGCGGTGTACCGGGTGTCAAAAAAGGAAAAGTGACCATTATTGGTGGCGGGGTCGTGGGTACCAATGCAGCCAAAGTGGCTGTAGGCATGGGGGCGGATGTCACAATGATCGACCTGAGTGCAGATCGTCTGCGTCAGCTGGAGGATATTTTTGGTCATTCCATTCAGACGCTGATGTCCAACCCGTATAATATTGCTGAAGCCGTAGCCAGTTCAGATCTGGTAATCGGTGCAGTGCTGATTCCGGGAGCCAAGGCGCCCAAGCTCGTTACCGAAGAGATGGTTAAAAAAATGGAAGCGTATTCAGTTATTGTCGATGTTGCTGTCGATCAGGGGGGTATCGTGGAGACGGTAGACCGGATCACTACGCATAACGAACCGACTTATGAAAAGCATGGCGTACTGCATTATGCTGTCGCCAATATGCCGGGTGCCGTACCAAGAACATCGACGATGGCGCTGACCAATGCGACCATGCCTTATGTATCGCAGATCGCCAATCGCGGACTGCGTGAAGCACTGATGACCAATCCGGCACTCAAGCTGGGCGTTAATACGGCTGCCGGTGCCATGACTTACGCGGCAGTCGCCCGGGACCTGGGCTATGAATATGTATCGGTAGATGATGCGCTGAAAAAGACCTTTACTGCAACGAGCTGAGGAATCGGACGTTTGGCAGCAGAATATAAACAATCCACATGTATTCACCAAAAAACTCTGGATCAGGGATCACCTGCCGGAGTTTTTTGGTGGTTCTATGCGTATTTCTTAGTTCTCTACAGGATCAGAGTACGATCTCTATATCGTCAGATTGTTAATCAAGTTCGCTGCTGGATGAGCCGTCGATGGGGCTTGCCCAGGTTATCGTGGATCAGATCTTCGAGATTATCCAGGAGCTGAATGCCTCGGGCATGACGATTCTGTTGGTCGAGCAAAATGCCTATCAGGCGCTGCAGACTGCCCACCGCGGCTATATGATCCAGACCGGAGAGATTATTTTGCAGGATCAGTCGGTGGAACTGCTCAAAAACGATCAGGTTAAAGAAGCGTATCTGGCATAAGACTGGGATATGTAAAATGAAATTACTCCATATCCTCAACCAAAAAACCAGCACTGGATTATACCCGGTGCTGGTTTTTTGAATGCAAGTACTTATTTTATTTGCTGTAGGGCAGTGTTCAATTCCTGCAAAACGGAAATCTTGTCCTGAACGGCAGCGGCTGAAGTCAGATTATTTTTACGATCCAGCGCTGTCTGCAATCCGGTCACATCCTGATCTGTAGAATGCTGCTGGATCACTGTCTCTGCCTGGTGAGCCGCTTCGTTCAGCCAGGTGTCCAGATTAGGGACATCTACATACACGGTCTCCTCGAGACTGAGATCACCCTTTTTCAGTAGGACGATGACTTCATACTGGGCTGTAGAGGCACTGCCGTTGTACTGGAGCAGCTGCAGACCTTTATTCGTCTCGGAAGCTGCCAGATATACATTATCTGTTACCGAAGAACCGGTATCTGTATCCTGATCGATAGAAGTCAGCAGCTCGACGGAAGATACCGTTCTGGTTATACCATCAGCGGGCGGGCCGTCCGCTAAAGCTAGCTCCTGCATCGGAGCGGTAGAGTATGGCAGCACAATATCGTCTGGCATACGATCTGCTTCCCTGTACAATTCTGTCTGATCCGCATCTGCATTGGCATCATGTGGAGACGGATAGGCCGAGAGAGGAGCCGTATTCGTCAGCAGATTACGATCGGTGAAGCTGAGCTGACCGGCGGTGATGTCCATATCGAATACATGCCAGTAGCGTTCATTGCCTGCGCCTGCCGGAATCTGATAGGTCTTGACCGGAGTCGCGGAAGCACCATCATAGACTTCGACCCGGGCAGAAGAATTCCGGAGAGTTGCAGTACCTCCGTCGTGTAACTGGCTGTAGTTTTCGATATAAAACGTATAGGTGCCAGCTGTCCGTTTGCGGATAGTCATCGCTTCCGGACCATAACCTGCTATAGCATCATATTCCAGTTCGGCATAGAGTTCATTGTCATAGATAAATGTGTCGTTCGAAGGAAACGTATGGAAACTGAATCCATCCGGAGTCGGGCCGAGCAGATGAGCATCTTCGTCTTCGGGCAGCTCATCCCAGGTGAGCACAATACGAACCTGATCATCATCGCCCTGTCTAATAGCAATAGCATTCGCGTCATTCAACTCGTCTGCCAATGAAGTGGCTGTCATATAAGTAGTAACGAACCCTTCCTTTTTCAGTTCTCCCGTATAGATGCCCGGAGGAAGTTGTATCATATAATCTCCAGCCATTCCAGTGACGACGGTTGCCTCCACCGGACCGGTTGTTGTACGGATTCCTCTGCGGAACAGAATTTTCATCTCGTCTACCGGATAGTCTCTCGTATCCGTGATGATACCGAGAACTCCACTGATTAGTACACTGCCCTGGAATGTATATGCAAGGCGGGAGGAGTCGGCAGCTGGCGCTACGGTGAGCTTCAGTACTTTTCCATAATAATGGGTCAGCTTCAGCGGTTTAAAATGCAAAGTACGCGTCATGCTATCATAACTGACATTTTCCAGTGTCACAGGTCTACCATCTATTGCAGCCGTTATATCCATATCGCTGAGGAACAGTGTCTCGCCTGCCGACAGCGGGAGGGTGATTTGTCCGTTTTGTACTTCCAGATATTGCGTCTTCTGTGGATCATTATCTGCAATCGGAGTCGGTGCTGGATCATTGACCGGAACAGCCGGCTCATCATGCTTGGAATCTTTTTTCTTGGTATTGGTTGGGGTCAGAGGAAGACCGACCGTATTGCCGCCTACCCGTGCGGTAATTCCGTTATCTACATTCGTCTGCATCACTCGAGGAGTAATAGTCACCCCATCGGCGCGAATATAAACTTTCTCGACTGTACCACTGCCACCGATAGTAGCCGGGGCATTCAGCGTAGCTGATTGAATGGAGGATTTACTGGTCGTATCCACACGATTGCCGGTTGTACCGGCAGCTATGGCCAGATTATCGATCGAACCGGTGACCAGCTGCACATTCAGTGAAGAAGCGGAGATATCTACCGCATCGAATCGTCCGTTCATCGTTACCCGGGCACCTGTCGGCATCATGGAGGACATGATCACATTGGTGAATCCATTTCCGGCAGAAGCAGCTTTTTCTTCCAGAATGGAGCCGGATTGAAGAACGGTCTGCTGAATGACGGTTGAACCGGAAGTTACGATACGAACATCGCCGTCTTTTTTGTTGATGATCATGCTGGACAGATTGGAATCCTTGATATGAATGCTGTGACTGCCGCCGCCATTAACGGTAGTGGTTCCTTTGATCGTTACATGATCCAGCAGCACATCGCCTTCGCCGATCCCCTGACCGAGCAGCAGATCACCTTCGATGACCATGTTGCGCAGAGTACTGCCGGCAGCATGAAGCTGTACATTGCCGGATACCTGCTGCTGTCCGGATGCCGGGCCGTAAACGCCGGCCGTATTGTATACTGTGTTGTTGGAACCGGTGGATTGAAGCGAGCGATTTAGCACAGTGACTGCCTCTGCCCGTGTCGTGGTATCCCGGGGACGGAATCCTTTTTCGTCGCCATTCATCAGTCCGTTATCGATAACGGCACCGATCGAGCCCTTGCTCCAGGCAGGGCTGTTAGCCGTATCTTTCATACGGCTGGCGGAAGCGGATGATTTTAATTTTTTGATGGAAGTGAGAATTACCGCCAGCTCCTGGCGGGTGACCTGCTGATCCGGATGGAAAGTAGAGTCCTTGTATCCTTCCATATAACCCTGCGCTTTGGCGATGGCAACATCGTTATAGTACCAGTCGGATGGTTGTACATCCCGGTAATGAATCGGTGCAGCGGAGGTGAAGCCGAATGCTTTATTGATCAGGGCAGCCAGCTGCGAACGGGTTACGCTCTGATCCGGCTGCAGGCTGCCGTCTTGAAAGCCGCTAATATAGCCTTTGTTCTGCCATTCTGTGAGTACACTCTTGGCCCAGTGGTTTTGAATATCTGTCGCTGTGACCGACTGTGCGTGGACAGGAGTCGTCGCTGTCAGTCCTGAAACCGGCAAAAGGATAGCTGTGCTGAGCAGCAGCATGGCCCACGGCCGAATTGTCTTTGTTAACATTCCCCAAGTTCCCCCAATGAGTTATCAATTTAAACGTTGGTTCTAATGATATGGTCTATATCGCCTATATTTCTCTGTTTTCTTTACAAAAATAGGCATATAGATCTATATTACTATAATTTATTTCGTTTGGGAATGGAATTTTCCAGCCTTGGAATAGTATAAATAGTGCAGGAGACAGGAGGATATGAAATAAGCACAAAAAAGCAGACCCCCGTAAATGATCAGGGTCTGCTGCTATTTATAATGGAAACTTTACTGGAGGAAATATAAAAATCAACTTTGCTGCACATCCAGCACAGCCTGGTAAATCAGATCATACAGATCTTCCAGGTACTGCTCTTCAATACAGGAGAAAGCAATCCGCAGATCATGCTCGCCCAGTGCGATGGTGCCAATCTCGTACTGGGTGAGCAGACGCTGGCGTACCGCTTCGGCGGATACATTTTTGAGTTTTAGGCACATAAAGTAACCGGAGTTGAACGGATAGTATTCCCATACATCGCCGTATTTGCCGCTGTCGAGCAGATCTTTAACCTTGTTGGCGCGGCCTTTCATTACCTGGAATTTCTCGGCTTTTTGCACTTCGAATTCCGGGGAACGCAGCGCGTTCAGGACAAACGTCTGGGACGGATGCGCACCGCTGGAAATGGTTGCGCGGATAATACCGAGCGTTTTCTGCTCCAAAGCGGTCAGTGCTGTCGTAGACTGGGCGCCATACGTAATAAATCCGACGCGGAAACCCCATACATATTCTTCCTTGGTCGCACCATCGATCTTGATCGGCAGAATACGCGGATGCAGATTGTTCAGCTCGCCGAACAGGGATTCCTGCATCGAATCTTCGAAGAACAGTCCAAAGTAGGCATCATCCGTAACCACGACCACATTGATACCGGCCAATGCCGCTTCGTTGATCGCAGCCACGATCTGGTGACCATCCTCGACACTTGGCGTGTAGCCGGTCGGGTTGTTCGGGAAGTTCAGCACGACAATTGCTTTACCGCGACCTTTCTGTTCCAGTAGTGCATCGCGCAGACCATCGCTGTTGAACCGCATATCTTCCGTGAACAGCGGGAAGTTCACGATCTGTGCGCCGCGGCGGATGCCGAAGGTCAACTCGTAATTCTCCCAGTTTTTGTCCGGATAGATAACTGCATCGCCTTCGTCGGCGAACAGGTCGGCCACAATGCTCAGACCGTGGGTCAGCGCATTGGTAACAATCGGATTGCCAAAAGTTGTACTTGCAAGAGATGGATTATCCTTGATCATTTTCTCGCGCCATGCGCTGCGCAGTTCGGGCTTGCCTGCCGGCGGAGCGTACGGATACAGATCTTTCGGTTGAAAAGCGGATAGGGAATCCTGAATGACCTTTAGATGCATCGGTCCGCCATTCTCGGTAGCAATACCGATCGTGGCATTATATTTTTTGGCCTGGCTCGAAGCTTCTGCCGATTGGCTCAATATGCCTTCTTTGGGGAAATAGATCTCTTTGCCGAGCTTGGACAGCATGTCATAAATATAGGGACTGTCCGCTTTCAGATTATCATTCAATTGTCCTGCCAGTGGGTTCATCTTGTTCATCCTTCCGGGTCTGTTTAGAAGATATCAACCAGGCGAATCTGCTGCGTGTTCCGTCTGATTTCGCTGCCTCATAGTATATCATTGTTCACATTACGGTGTCACTGTGCGACCGGAGGATTTTGAAGGCACAGATGTGAAAAGCAGGTGAATTTAAAGCGTATTTGGGGCAGCTGCGGCTCATCATTTCTCAAAGTGTTTGTTCCAGTGTTTAGACTGGGGTCAGACTATGGGCATGTTCCTAATTATTCGCCGGAAGATGGATGATATGGACAGTACTTTTCCATCATTTCCAGGGTTGCCAGATCATTGGTAGAGTCTCGCTGCTGCAGGCCGCTGATGATTTGTTCGCGTTCCTGGCCCCGGACATTCTGGCCGAACTTGAACTTGGCAGTCCATTCGTCCGGGATAATCTTGATCAGTGCGACTCCCTTGAGCCGGGGGACATACCGCGGATCATCTGGCGTAATCGGATCATATCCGCCCTCCGGCTGCAGCTTCTGCATAAAGGCGCTGAGTGCGACGGCCTTTTCTTCCAGCTCGGTGACGATCTCGGCATGTCCGCGTACCGTCACACTTTTGAAAAAGGCAGTCGCCGGACAGGCCATCTCCTCATCGGTAAAGTATGAAGGAATCAGCGCATATTCATGGGCTGCCGAGAAGGTAACCCGGTTGTCCTGCTTCAGCAGCTTCATTTTCTCTCCCGCCCGGCTGCCATGCATATAAAATACCCCTTCATGATAGGCAAAATTCAGCGGAATGACCCGCGGCCAGCCATCCTCGCTGACGAGACCGAGAAAGCCGAAGCTCACCTCTCCGAGAAACTGCTCCAGCTCTTGTTCTTCCTCTACCGTAAATTCTTTTCTTCTCATCTGTATATTCTCTCCTTTGTCTCTATCTGGATTGACGATTTATGGTAATCAGCTTATGCTGAAAAGTGTCAGGTGAAAAGGTCCAATTCAGGTATAATGATACGGTCCAATTTTAGTGCGTTAATAAATTGAAGTAAGATCGGAGATAGGCAGAATCTGTTTTGTCGAAGTCCGGTTTTGCAGAATATACAGCTTACAGGTGTGAAAGAGAGGTACAGCTGGACATGGATATCACCATCGCGTATCAACGTGCTCTGCAGCAGCACAGTCACAAATACATCGCTCTGTATTATGCATTGCGCGAATCCATTCTGAACGGTTCGCTGCAGCCGGGTACCCGGCTGCCGTCGACACGTGAACTGGCAGCGAGCTATGGCGTCTCCCGGGGGAGTGTGGCGGAAGCATATGATCTGCTGCTGGCCGAGGGGTATACCGAATCGGCTGTAGGCAGAGGCACTTATGTAGCCCGGCAGCTCACCACGCTGCCAATCCTGCAGGACCAGACAGCAGAACGAAATGAACAGCAGATAGAGCCCGGTGGAGGGTCGGCGGCGGCTGATTCAGGCGGCCCGGCCCGCGCTCTGTCCCGCTGGGGAGAACGGCTGCTGGAGCTGGATCGCCGCCAGCCTGTGAAGTCGTATCCGCCAGCTGATGTTCCGTTCAAAGAGAGAATTGATTTTCAGGCGCAGGAGATTTTGCTGGAAGGCAGTTCCCTGATCGACTGGCGCAGTGCTATGGCCTTTGCAACCAGGGATTTGCAGCAGGGCAGCGGTCATGATGAAGCCGGGGAAGCCGGTGGTGACCGGATGCTGCGGGAGGCGATCTGCAGCCATCTGGGCAGGACACGCGGCATTGCGGCCCGGCCAGAGCAGGTCGTACTGTGCAGCGGCTCGATGGAAGTGATCGTACTGCTCTGTCAGCTGCTCGTGAATGAAGGTGATCCGGTCATTCTGGAAGATCCGTGTTTTACCGGACTCTACCGGGCGATCGCTGCCTGCGGCGGACAGGTCTGCCCGGCGCCGCTTGATCGGCAGGGCATTATCCCGCAGGAGTGGGAATCCCGACTGCTGATTGTAACGCCGGGCCGCCAGTTTCCGACCGGAGCGGTGCTGCCGCTGCCAAGACGCCAGCAGCTGCTGCAGTGGGCCGATCGCCGAAAAGCATGGATTATCGAGGATGATTATGACAGCGAGTTTCGCTGGGAAGGCCGGCCGATCGAGCCGCTCAAGGCGCTGGATACGGGAGAGAGTGTTATCTACGTAGGTTCCTTTTCCAAAAGCATGTTCTCCAGTCTGCGGCTTGGCTATGCGATCACGCCGCCGGGACTTGCGGAAGCGCTAGTGGCCGCCAAGCGGCTGTACGATCCGCTGCCTTCCTCGAGGCTGGAGCAGCGTGCGCTGGCCCGTTTTATTATGCGGGGCGATTATATGCGCCATCTGCGCCGGATGACCCGTCTATACAGAGGACGCCATGCCATTTTCCGGGAACAGATGGAGCAGCAGCTGCCGGGATTGTTCCAGTGGATGTCTGCCGGTTCCGGGCTGCATGTATACGGCGTCTGGCAGCATGATCAGCATTCGTATGAGGCGTTCCGACGGCTTGCTGATGCCTGCGGAGTCAGCTGGCGGGATGCTGCTGATTACCGACTCACGGATGGACCGCCGTCGGGGTGCTTTATTTTTGCCCATCTAGCGGAAGAGCAGATCCGTGAGGGGATTCGTCGTCTGCGGATGGCCTGGAGCAGGTATGAATCCACAAAATTTCATTAATTAGGTAACCTACCATTGACGAATCCCGACTTTTTGCGCAATATAAGCGCATAGCCGTTTGATTCGTTACAGCGGTATAGTGGATATCCGATAGGAAATTTAGATAGAGGAATTGGAGAAGGAGGAACAATATGCTTGAATTATCACCTGCTTCATTTATACTGAAGCCCGCCTTTGCCAAAATTTTCTGTGAACCGGAGTGGCGCTGGCCCAAGCGGGAGAAGCCCATGCCCAACTACGACCTGTTCTATGTGTGGAGTGGAGAAGGGGAACTGATCCTTAACGGAGAACCTTATGCGATTAGCAAGGGAAGCTGCTTTTTGTTCCGTCCGGGAGATGAGACGACCGCTACCCATAATCCGCAAAAGCCGCTGGTTCTGACCTATATCCATTTTGATGTGAATGAGCCGGTCAGTCGTGTGCCTGCCCGCTACCGGGTGCTGGAGGAGACGATTGATTTTGAATACATGCTCGTTCGTTATGTGCGTCTGCTGCTGGAACGGGCATTTGCCGCCGAGGAGGAAGCACGTCTCATTCTGAAGCAGCTGATGATCCATCTGCTGCGTGACGAACAGCACAAGCCTGCTCCGCGCAAAGTGAGCAATCAGCTGCACGAGACCATTCAGGAAGTCGCCAATTATATTCGTCAGCATCCGAGCCTGGCGCACCGGGTCGAGGACCTGGCTTCACGGGCCGGATTGTCGCCCCGCTACTTCTCGATCAAGTTCAAGGAATTGATGGGCGTATCTGTGCAATCGTATATCATTCGGATGCGGATCGAACGTGCAGAGCATCTGCTCGTCTATACGGGCATGAATGTGACCGAAGTGGCGGATGCGCTGGGCTACCGGGATATCTTCTTTTTCAGCCGGCAGTTCAAGCAGTATACCGGCAAAAGTCCGTCCGAGATTCGCTAGAGGGGCTGGATAGACCCTCTTTGCTGCAAAGTTGCTCTATGGTGGCTGACTGCCTTACAATAAAGGGAAGCATACGGTAAACGCCCCGATCCGTTGTTTGTTTCAATGCAAAACACGCGGGGTAAATACTGCTCATGCATATTGTAAGCATGAAGTAAAACTTCTGTAAGCGGTTATAGCATGCAGTCGTTTAATGCCATGCCATAGAGAGGGGGCCTTCAGAATGCGTTTGAGAAGACGGGGGCGTAATTACAGTTCATCCAAGATCACCAGCAAAGTCTTCCGGAACCGTCTGCGCCGATTGCAGTCCGCAGCACAGCAGGCAGCAGAAGCCTGGTTCTAATTTAACCTATACTTAAGCAATTGTTATTTATATATAGGAAACCGGCAAAACAAGCAGCAGCCCCGTCGAATGATGAATTCGGACGGGGCTGCTGCTTTATACTGTATATTAGCGGTTAGGACGAAGTCCGGCGCTGCTCAGGCGTGTTCGGTCAGGCGGCGGTACGGACGGGTCGATTCCATGTCCAGCAACGTGCCGAGTTTTTCGCCCATTTTGACACGGCTGCCGATATGCAGCATCTCATCCGGGGTAAATGTACCCTGCTGGATCAGCAGCACAATCGTCGAACCAAACTCAAAATAAGCCAGTTCGTCGCCCTTGTTCCAGGAAGTGATCGTTTCGTCGGGATAACGGATGCTGCTGACATTGAGCGCACCGACCTTGACGACTGCGACTTCGCCATAATGATGCTTCATATACGTAATCTGGCGTTCATTGCGGCTCAGGACAGAGCGCATATTCAGCATGCTTTTATCGTTAACCGGATAGACTTTGCCGGGGATATGATCCCGTTCGGTCTGCTTGCCGGTGACCGGTGCATGAATCCGGTGATAATCGGTTGGGCTCAAATACAGCACGAACATATATCCATCCCGGTAGGTCTCCATCCGCGGAGAGTGATTCAGCAGTTCTTCCAGTGTATAATCCTGGCCTTTGACCTGTGGAATCAGCCCATCCTGCAGCGGGCCCATTGCCGTGATCAGCGCATCGACCGGGCTGGTCAGCGACATCGGGTCCGGATCGATCGGGCGTGAACCCGGACGGAGCCTGCGGGTGAAAAATTCATTTAATGAAGGATAATCGGTAACGCTTTTCTCTGCTTCTTCTGCCGGAATGCGGTAAGCCTGAATAAATTTCGGAATTAGCGCGCGGCTGGCCCGTGATTTAGCAAAGCTGCCTGTTAGCCGGGATACCCATTTGCGTGAGGATAGCTCGGTCATCAGGCGGAACAGTGAATTGGCCATGATAGTAATGTACCCCTTTCCAGATTAAGGAAAAATAATGCGATCATTTGTTTGTTTCGTTATATTGACACAGATGTCATCCAAAATCAACGTTCAACTCCAGAACAGCTGCTCCACTGCAACCGTCCGGTATCCGTCATGCAATCATTCGACAGCTGACGGAACGTCCAACATCCCATGAATAAACATGGTAAGATACAGGTAGGAGTGCAGACTATTCATACGATGATTCAGAAATACTCTGTTTAAGGCAAAATAAAATATATAAACAAGAGATTATTGTATACTTTTTACCCGCAAATGTCACTCATCAGGTTAAGGTCATATCGCGCGTAAAGGAGGAATAACGATGACTACATTCGGTTTAATCCGTCATGGCAGTACGATATGGAACAAAGAGGGCCGTGCGCAGGGAAGTTCGGATATTCCGCTGAATGAAGAAGGCTGGGAACAGGCTCGCCAGCTCGGGGAACGAGTCGCCGGAGAAGCATGGGACCGTATCTATGCGAGTGATCTGATTCGTGCGCGCCAGACCGCACAGGCAATCGCGGAAGCTTCGCATCTGCCGGTCAGCTATGATCCGCGCCTGCGAGAGCTGGATGGCGGCCAGATCGAGGGCACGACACACGCCGAGCGGATCGAACGCTGGGGAGAAGAATGGAAAACCAGGGATCTCGGACTGGAGACCCCCGAGTCAGGTGCGGCCCGCGGAATCAGCTGTCTGCAGGAACTGGGACGCAAGTATCCAGGCGAGCGTATCCTGATTGTCAGCCATGGTGTGCTGCTCAATCATGTGCTCAATGCCATTCTGAAGGAAGAACCGAAATGGCATACTCTTGAAAATATGTCGATCACCGTCGTCCGCTGTGATGAGCAGAATGCCTGGGATTGTGAATTGTACAACTGTGTTCGCCATCTGTTACCATATGAGGCAGAACAGCAGAAATAACGACAATTCATGATACCGCAGGGGAGATGGATGATGTGCAATTGAAATGGCTGGAGTGGGCTAAGCAGATTCAGGCGATCAGTCAGGCAGGACTGGAATATTCCAGGGATGTATACGATCTGGAACGATTCCAGCAACTGCGTGAGCTGAGCGTGGAGATTATGCAGCAGTACACGGAAGCGGAGACCGAGCTGATCCGTGATCTGTTCGCAGGGGAGACCGGTTATGCGACACCCAAAGTGGATATCCGGGCTGTTGTATTTCAGGAGAACCGGATTTTGATGGTCCGGGAGAAGCTCGACGGTGCCTGGGCACTGCCGGGAGGATGGGCGGATATCGGCCTCTCACCCAAAGAGATTGCCGTCAAAGAGGTCAAGGAAGAGTCCGGCTACGACGTGCGGGCAGGACGCCTGCTCGGTGTGGTGGACAAGAAGTTCCATCCTCATCCGCCTTCACCATGGCATGTGTACAAATTTTTCATTGAATGCGAACTGATTGGCGGGACGGCCGCTACCGATACGACCGAGACGATGGAAGTCGGCTTTTTCGCTGAAGATGAACTGCCGCCGCTCTCCATCGAACGCAATACCGAGCAGCAGATTCGTACGGCATTCAGCTATTTGCACAATCCGGGTTTGCCGGTATTTTGCGATTGATACCGAAGCGGCATGCTGCGTTATTGCAGCCACAGAATCAGCACCGGCAGCATAACGACAGAAGCCAGTGTCGTCCATAAGATGCAGCGTGAGACGAGCTGCGGCGCCGCTCCGAACTGCTCGGCCAGAATGACCGCATTCACTGCCGTCGGCATGGAAGTCAGAATGAGCAGCACATGGAACAATATCCCTTCTATACCGAGCAGGGTCAGCAGCAGCCAGGATAACAGCGGCGCGGCAGCCAGCCGGATCATTATGCCCGCCCAGAAGGCGCGGCGAGATGGTCGGTGGGCTGCCGTTTCTTCGTCCCGGGAGCTGACATTGATCATCTGGGCGCCCAGCACAGCGAGCGCGACAGGCGAATACGCGGCAGCCAGCATGGCAAATCCCTGATCCAATGTGGCAGGCAGTGCCAGCCCGGACAATCGCAGCAGTACCGCTATGACAGTAGCATAGACCGCCGGCAGCCGGAAAATCGAAGCAAACGCCTGCCGTACCGAGAAATGCGAGCGGGCAGCGAAAAAGACACCGACCGTATTCACAATGACCATCTGCCCGATGACATAGACCGAAGCCTTGTCCAGACCAAGCTGCCCGAATGCCAGCAGCACGAGCGGCAGACCATAATTGACACTGTTGGTAAAAGTGGAGATCAGCGTAAGCCCGGCCTTTTCCTGCGGGTTCAGACGCAGCATCCGGCTGACCAGTACAGCAATCAGCCACAGCAGAACCAGGGTCAGCAGGGAAAAGCTGATCGTCGAACTCACATCCTGCCATGAAATCTCCGCATGCAGCAGCGTGTTGAACACGATGGAAGGAGTCAGAATATAGAGCGAAAGCAGTGCGAGCGGCTTGGTATCCATACCGCGGAAACGACGTAGCAAGATACCGCCGACTACAGGAAGAGAGATCGGGAGAAAGACCTGGTACATGGTGGAAAGTAACTGGAGCAGCATGATGCTCATCCTTTCTGCAAGGCGCAAGTAATCACGAGGAATAAAGGAATACAGCAAGAGGGTGCAGGGCACCCTTATTTGCGGCTCCGTTTATTCGCTGTAAAGCTGTTATCACTGTAAGCCCGTACAGAGCAGCCGTCAAATATTCGAATCCTATACGCTTATAGCTATAAACTATGATTATGCTATATCTTATTGTAGTTAGAAATATAGCCCGGCAGCCTGGATATCCGTCTTATGACATTTATCCGCGCTGCCGGGAAGAAACAGCCTTGGCCGTGCTTGCTGTCCGGGACAGGGAAGTCGGTGGACCCACGGAAGATGCTGCATCGGCCAGCGGAATACCTGCTGTCGTCAGAGTCAGTACGGAGACGATTGCCGTACTCATCCACAATGTACTTTTCTTCTTCATTACGATCACTCCTTTGGTTACAAGCAAGCCGGATAGCCTGCGGATTGGTTAGATTGTAACCTGTAACTGTATACGTTTTAACTTTGTGTTAGCAGAATGGAAGATTGAAGTGTTGGATATAATAGGCTGACATATAAAAAGACTGCTTTCTCCCCTGAAAAGGAAAAAGCAGTCTGCTTCAATGAGTACAGTCCGTTTGTTTAATGATGCAAAACAGGCTGGAAAGTTACCGGGTATTCTTTGACCCCGAATACAAAGGCGCTCTGGATCGGCTCCAGCTGTGTGCCTTCCACTAGTGCGATCCGATCCATATGACGCAGCAGCGTATTCAGCACGACGCGGCCTTCCAGCCGGGCGAGCGGTGCACCAAGGCAGAAGTGAATGCCAAAGCCAAATCCCATATGTTGATTTGGTTTGCGGTCCGGGATAAAGGTATCAGCATTGACAAACTTCTGCTCATCCCGGTTGGCGGCACCGACCCAGGAGATGACCTGCTCACCTGCCTGGATGTGCTGACCGCGCAGCTCGGTATCCTCCTTGGCGACGCGTCCGATGGCGACGATCGGCGGATAGTAGCGCAGCGTCTCTTCGACGGCAGTCGGGACCATCTCGGGATGTTCACGCAGTCGCTGCTGCAGCTCCGGCTGCTCAGCCAGAATGCGTACGGCATTGGTGATCAGATTGGTCGTTGTCTCATTACCGGCTGCCAGCAGCAGGATGCAGAAGCTGATAATCTCATCCTCGGTCAGATGCTGCCCTTCGATCTCGGCAGCGATGAGCAGAGAGATCAGATCCTCCTGCGCTTCCTGACGACGCTGCTGGATAATATGGCCAAAGTAAGCACCCAGCTCTGTATTGGTACGGTCTTTCTCTTCCATCAGCTCCTGGAAAGCTTCATCGCTGTCATCACGGGCGCCTTTGACGAGAATATCCGACCATTCCTTGAACCGATCCCGGTCGGAGGAAGGTACGCCGAGCAGTTCGGCGATCACGATGACTGGCAGTGGCGTTGCCAGATCATGCACCATGCGCAGCTGTCCCTGCTGCAGATGGGGTGCTAGCAGATCGTCGGCGATATTCTGGATATGCGGCGCCAGCTCCTCGATCTTTTTCGGGGTAAAAGCCTGGTTCACCAGATCGCGCAGCTGCTTGTGCTTGGGCGGATCCTGGGTCAGCATGCTCTCGCGGTTGGCACGATTGCGCCGGGAAGAGAACAGCTTGGGATTTTTTAGTACATACTGGACGTCTTCATACCGGAATACATCCCAGCAGCTGCGATTTTTATCGTAGCGGACAGGGGACTGCTCCAGTAGTTCATTATAGGCATCAAATGGGAACAATTGGCGTTCCACCGTATTCAATTCACGCATCGGAATGTAGTTGGCGTACTTATTACTGGTGTTCTTCATAAGTTCCTCCTTGGTAATTATATCATTATTTACATATTGAGTTTTGTTCATTATATAACAGAATGTTTGATATATACAAATTTTGTAATTTTTCGTCCATCATTTATTTCCCCTTTTTGCCGCGGCTTAATCAGATTTCCTTATTCTCATAGTGATTAACCGGCTTGTGAAATGGGGAAATGAAACAGATATATGGCACGAGGTTCATGCTATGCAAGAAACGATGTGCAAATCTGATAAAAACATCATTTTACACTCATGGCGAGCTGTCGGGAGATTGGGTATACTTTGAGCAAGTCATGGGTAGAGAGTTATGGGCCCGGCATCAAAGTATGCTGTATCAGCAGATATACAAGACAGACGTACGATACATATTGTAAAAGGCAGCTTATACTTGCCCTTTCTAATGAGAGAGCCGGACAGGATATACGCTGCTGCACCGGCACAGCCGGAAACGAACGAAGAAAAGGGAGGCAGTCGAATGGAGCAGACACTGGTTATTCGGGAAGCGCATCAGGAGGATGTAGCGGCACTGGCCGTACTTATGGAGGAGCTGGGTTATCCGGTATCAGAGGAGGATATGCATACACGCTTTCTGGCACTGCAGGAGCATCCGGATTATCAGTGCTATGTCGCTGAAGCAGATGGTCAAGTAATCGGTATGATCGGATTGATCAAGGAACTTCGGTTTGAGCGGGACGGGGTCCATGTACGGATCGGTTCACTCGTTGTTAGCGAACAGCATAGAGGCGGCGGAATCGGCAAAGCGCTGCTGCTGGCAGCAGAAGGCTGGGCAGGCAGTGCAGGCGCACGGGCGGTGGCGCTTAACAGCGGCAACCGGGAAGAGCGGACGGGTGCACATGACTTTTACCGCCATCTCGGCTATGAAGCGACGTCAACCGGATTTGTAAAACGGATTGTATAAACAATTAAAGGACAGCATGGATGTTCCTGTACTTGGAAATAGCGATTTCAGATTAGCATATGTGTCACCCTGCAGAGAAAGCGATACTTCCGGCAGATTATTCTTCAGTAGAGTCGGCTGTTCGCGCAGATCAACACATCAAAAAAGGAAGCTCCATAGAGGGCTTCCTTTTTTGTCCTGTCTATTGTCCTGTTTTCTGCACAGGTTTGTTGGTGCTGCCATCCCGGACTATCTGAAATAAACATATTTACCGTACAGCAGGCTGAGGCTGATCCGGCGAAACAGGGTTCGATGGGAGCTTGCCGCTGCGCGACCGGTTGGTCCACATCCGCAGCAATTTTTCCACCGGTCCATAATTGTATTTGCGCAGATAGAGCGGGCTGAGTATGAACTGCAGCGCATAGATGAGCAGGGCAACCAGCGTACCGACCGCGATGCCCAGCTGTCCGAACAGTCCCAGCCCGTAGCCGTAATAGATCGTTGTGCAGAGAATGCTCTGCAGCAGATAGTTGCTCAGCGACAGCTTGCCGATCGCGATGAATCCGTTCATCCACGATGCAGACTGCCATTTGAGATACAGCCAGGCGAATGTAAAGATATAACCGATCGCCAGCACCGGACCGCCGAACAGCAGCGAGAATGTCTCCCAGTCCAGTACAGGCATCATGACTATCATTAATTTGCTGATTAGACCGAGCGGGAGGAAAATGAGCATCCCTTTGCGGTACAGTGCGGACTTGCTCTGCGGATCGTTAAAGATACCTTTTTTGGCCATATACATGCCCAGCCAGAACAGCGGGATATACAGCAGCGATGTCATGCCGTACAGGATAAACATCAGCACAAAAGCAAGCGGGAAATCCAGAAAAGGCGTCGTCATATTGCGCTGCACCAGAATATCCAGATAGCTGCCGGTGCTGTATACATGCAGCGTCTCCAGATGATAGCTGCGCTCCATAGCGATCATGGCATCCTCGGAACCTGTGAAAAGACCGAACAGACCAAACAGCAGCATCATGCCAAAGCCGATCATCGTCCAGACCAGCAGCGTTCTGGGGCGGCAGCGCAGGAACAGCAGCAGGCCAAACCCGTACAGGCCGTAATACGTGAGAATGTCACCTTCCCAGATAAAAAAGCCATGCACCATACCGATCAGCATGAGCAGCAGAAAGCGTCGGCTCAGATACGGATAGGGCGAGAGCTGCCTGCTTTCCAGACTTTCTTTCATCTTGATAATGCCGAATCCGAATAAGAAGGCAAAAATCGGCATAAAACTGCCGACCACCAGCACTTCCAGCAGTCCGTTCACCACATGATCAGCGGTGGAGAAACCGGGTTCCTTTAGATCAATGGCGCCCCAGGCACCATACTGGAAAATCAGCATATTGGCGAGAATAATACCGAGCAGGGAAAAGCCGCGCATGGCATCGATCATTTTCAATCTTCGTTGGGATATGTACATAATCAACCTCCTTATATGTAGGATCAGAATCTGTCGGTAATACCAAAACGGCATGGGTGCGGTACCGGTATCCGATCATGCAGGGATAACGTTCGGGCTGTTGGATCTAACCGGTTCAAGGTACGTATACGTACAGGCCTACCAGATGTTGCATATTCTGGATAAAAGATCGCTGGGTTTGCGCCGATATCCTTGCAAAATGTGGTATGGCAAACAGCGGAACAGGTTGTAATTAAGCGCTATTATTGTTAGCATTTACGTATTGAGCCCTTCTGTACGGCATGCCGGAATGATGCAGGCTTATTACATGTGAAGAGGGTATGAGAATGAACTGGATCAAATCCAATTTTAGAAAGTCTGATTTTATCGCCTGGTACATTATTCTGGCGATCCTGCTGGTGATTCTGGAGTTCCGGAATAATCCGGATTCGGTTGGTGTATTGAGCATATTGATTACGCTGATTACGGCCATTATTCCGGCAGCTATTTTCAGTTTTTGCTTCCGGATGATCACCGGCTGGATCGTTAATCTGAATAAATAAAGGAGTCTATGTCCTATGATTAGTCACGCTATCGCCAGAAGAGTCCGCGAATTGGAGCAGTATGCACCCATGCTGACTTCGCCTGTAGATCTGGATGAATTCTGGGAACAGACACTGCAGCAGTTCCATCACAAACCCCTTTCTGCCCATATGGAGGAATGTCCGACTCCGATGAAGGCGGTGCAGTCCTACCGTGTCACGTATGAAGGATTTGACGATACTCCACTGTCCGGCTGGTATATCCGCCCGGCCGATGCCGGTGAGCAAAAATTACCATGCGTCGTCATTTTCCACGGGTATGCCGGCAGCAAGGGCTATCCTGAAGATTACGCCCAGTGGGCGGCCATGGGTTATGCCGTATTTGCCATGGATGTACGCGGACAAGGCGGCGAGACCGGCAGCCGTATGCCTTCCGAATTCGGTATGAGCTCCGGATGGATGTCACAGGGGATTTTGGACAAGAACACCTTCTACTATCGTGCGATCACGGTGGATGCGCTCAAAGCGATCGAATGGGCAGCTGCCCAGCCGGGCATCGATGCCAGCCGCATCGCCACCTATGGCGGCAGCCAGGGCGGCGGACTCGTGCTGATCACCGCCGCACTCAGCGAGATCCCGACTGTCGCGGTAGCGAATATTCCGAATATGTGTCATATGGACTTTGGCATCTTGAATTCCGAGAGTTCGCTTAAGGAAGCCGCCCAGTTCGTCAGCCGTCATCCCCAGCATTTCAACCAGGTGCTGGAGACGCTGAGCTACTTTGACATGATCAACCTGGCGGATCGCATCAAGATCCCGGTGCTCGTCTCCTGCGGACTCAAGGACATGGTCTGCCTGCCGGAAACAATCTTCGCCGCCTACAACCGAATTCGTTCGGAAAAGGACATCGCCGTCTATCCATTCGACGGCCACTACGTCAGCCCCCATCACAACCGCCGAACGATGGAGTTTATTCAGCAGCATTTTGGCTGACATTTGTGCTGCACTGATGGAACATGGAATACATTAATTTGGCAGTGGTATGCGTGCAGCATACTGCTGTTTTTTTATGAGCATACGCGGCTGGTCGACCCTCGTTCATGAACTGTGGATGCTCGTGTGCTGCTGTGTTGTCATGCTGCCATGCTGTCGTGCTGCGTGACATGCCGTATGAACAGCCGCTGCGAAAAGAGATTCTGCCACTCTCTCCGGTTAAGAATGGAGATCTTGAACAACCGCTTGCAGCGGTCGATCTCCATTCTTAAATGTCGGTCGTTGGCAGAATTCTCTTTTCTCCGCTCCGTGCAGGGAGGTGCGGGGATGCTCGCAGTTACATGTTTACAGACGCTTAGCAGGAGATGCAGCAGGTTGTAAGCAGGCATTGACGAACGGGTTAATGGATGTGCGATCATGTGAAGAAATATGCAGTAATATGTAGCGATATGCGGTAATACGTAGTGCAGAATTATTTTATTATCCTTGTTACGGTGATTGTTTGGAAATTCATATTGCTTGGAGTTGCCTTCATAAACTAAAGGGAAAAGAAACAGCAGTAAACATTAGCTGAATGGATAGAAACTTATCTATAGAATGCAGTATTCCTTTCCGAAGTGGGGTATGTCTTCCCAGAATAGGTACCTCCATAGAACTCTCCGCTCTATCCGCCACAAAAAAGCTCAAACATCAAACAAAGGTCAAAAAAGGTCAAAAATTTAGAAAACAAAAAATAACTCCGCCTAATCCGCCATAATTACCAATAACCGTCCCAAATCGCCTGTAATCCATTTTGAAGCTAGCAAAAGCCCAAGCTATAATAATGCCATAAGGTCAGTGAAGGTCAAATGAAAAATGTACAACCTGACTTCAAATGCAGGACGTACATCACAACACCAAGTGCAAGCACTTCACTGACCGGGATGAAGTTTTTATGGTTCGTGTAATAAGCTTCATCTCCAAACTAACCAATTAAAAGAATAATCACGGAGGAGGATGCTTTATGTTTGATTTGGTTCCTTTTGGTAAACGTCGTGAAGATGCCTGGGGTCAGCTGATGAAGTCCTTCAATGATGTGTGGAATGATGACTTTTTTGCACCACTGAAATCATCGACTCTGTCTTTTAAAACCGATATTCGTGAGACCGACAATGCGTATCTGGTGGAAGCCGAACTGCCTGGTTTTACCAAAGAAAATATTAATATCGACTATGCCGCTCCATATCTGACCATCAAAGCGGTTCATCATGAAGAAAGCAGCACAGAGGATGAGAGCAAAGGTCAGATCGTGCGTCAGGAGCGTCGTCATGGTGAGTATGTAAGACGTTTCTATGTGGAAGATATCGATGCCGATCATATCCAGGCTTCGCTCAAGGATGGTCTGCTGAAGCTGGATATTCCAAAACGGCAGCGTCCCGAAGGACGGCGGATTGAGATCCAGTCGGGTGAATAAAGCCTGCAGACAGCATGTATCCATGACAGTGTAACTGTTTAACCTACTGGTAAATTGGATTAAAAATAGGTAGAATAACAGTGATATGTAAATTGGCTGAATGATGAAGACAACAGGATAATCAACCGCCTGCACAGGCGATCATAACAAAGGTGCATTGTAGTTCCCAACCGCTATAATGCACCTTTTCTGTATTCGATACCGCTCGCTGGATCGATAGGGAAAGGAGGGAGAATGCATGCCTCGGGATTATTATCGGACGCTGGAAGTGGAACGTAGTGCTTCCAGACAGGAGATCAAGAAATCATATCAGAAGCTGGCCAAAAAATGGCACCCGGATGTTAACAAGGCACCGGAGGCTGAGGATAAATTCAAGGAAATCACCGAAGCGTATGAAGTGCTGGGAAGTGAGACCAAGCGGCAGCGCTATGATGATCAGCTCAAGTATGAATCTGCCCGCCAGACGTATCAATCCAACTCCGGAAGTTCCAGCCGTCCATCGGGCAATCGTCCTGGACCTGAGGCCGACAGTACATCGGACCGTACCAGCTATGAATATCGCACAGGTACAGGTGGAGTGGATGAAGATTTTTTTGATATGTTTTTCGGTGACCGAATGAAGGATTATGATTTCTTCTCCAATACGGCTGGTAATGCCAGCTTCAGCAATGACAGCCGGGCGGGGGCAGGTCCGCAGCGTACAACCAGGGCCAAACTCGATATTACGCTGGAACAAGCTTACCGCGGTGACCATGTGCCGATCCGGCTGGGAGGCAGACGCATACAGGTCAAGATTCCGGAGCGCATCCCGCAGGGCAGCACGATCCGTATCCGCGGCACCGGTAGTAATGGCATTGATGCCGATGAGGAGCTGCTGATCACACTGCGCATTCTTCCTCACGCGGTGTATGTACTGGAGGGCAGCAATCTGCAGGGAGTACTGGAGGTCGCTCCATGGGAAGCGGCACTCGGCACAGATGCCCATGTACAGCTACCGGATCAGTCCAGAGTCCGGGTCAAAGTACCGACCGGTATTCAAAACGGCCGTATTCTCCGCATTCTGGGACGCGGTCTCAAACGGGATGATGGCAGCTATGGGGATGTGCTGCTCGATGTGGAGATTGTTGTTCCACCGGGTACCAGCGAACAGGAGCGTGAGTTGTATCGCCAGATGGCTTCGCTGAGCCGATATCAGGCGCAGATGAGACGGCGCCGTTAAATACAGCTGTAGCAAAATACAATGCAAGGGCCGGAGCAGCTGATGTCCGGCTCTGCTTTACTTTCGGATAATCGATGTCTGGCTGGAGCAGAGGCTCTATGTCAGCAGGATGATTATATCCATAGAAATACAGACTATCATTTCCAAACAACAGGAGGGACCTATTGTGGATTACAACCGATTAACCCATAAATTACAGCAGGCCATTGCCAGCGCCCAGTCGCTCGCCACCTCGATGGGACATCAGGAGATTACTCCCGCCCATCTGATCAAGGCGCTGCTGGAACAGCCGGAAGGTCTGCTGCCGCGGCTGCTGCACAAAATGAATCTGCCGACAGCCATGATCATTCAGCAGAGCGATGAACTGCTGCGTCGCAAGTCCAGTATCAGCGGTTCGGCAGCGGTCAGCCGCTATGCCTCGGCAGGACTACTGCAGGTGCTCAATCAGGCGGAAAAGGAAGCGGCGGAGATGAAAGACGAATTTGTCGCTGTCGAGCATGCCGTACTGGCACTCATTTCCGTGGATGATCCCGGCAACCGTGAAGTACGCGATCTGCTGCACCGGCATGGATTGAAGCGGGATGCGGTCATGGCGGTGCTGGCGGACATTCGCGGCCACCAGCGCATTACGAGTCAGGACCCGGAAGCGACCTATGAAGTGTTGGAGAAATACGGCCGCGATCTGGTCGCTGAAGTGCGTTCCGGCAAAGTCGATCCGGTCATCGGGCGTGATGATGAGATTCGCCGGGTGATCCGTATTTTATCCCGAAAAACCAAAAATAACCCCGTACTGATCGGTGAGCCGGGCGTCGGCAAGACGGCTATCGTCGAAGGACTCGCCCATCGGATCGTGCGCAAAGACGTACCGGAAGGGCTCAAGGACAAAATAATTTTCTCTCTCGATATGAGTGCACTGGTCGCCGGAGCGAAATACCGCGGCGAATTCGAGGAACGTCTGCAGGCGGTATTGAAGGAAGTACGGCAGAGCAATGGACAGATTATCCTGTTCATCGACGAACTGCATACAATCGTCGGCGCCGGCAAAACGGAAGGCTCGATGGATGCGGGCAATATGCTCAAGCCGATGCTGGCCAGAGGCGAGCTGCACTGTATCGGAGCGACGACGCTGGACGAATACCGCAATTATATCGAGAAAGATCCTGCACTGGAACGCCGTTTCCAGCAGGTGCTGGTGAGCGAGCCGGATGTCGAGGATACGATTGCGATCCTGCGCGGACTCAAGGAACGGTTCGAAGTGCATCACGGGGTGAAAATTCATGACAGTGCCATCGTCGCGGCAGGTGTGTTGTCGGACCGCTACATCTCCGACCGATTTTTGCCGGATAAAGCGATTGATCTGATTGATGAAGCCTGTGCGATGATCCGTACCGAGATTGACTCTATGCCCGGCGAACTGGACGAGGTTACCCGCCGCATCATGAAGCTGGAGATTGAAGAAGCCGCACTCAAAAAAGAAACCGATGAACTGAGCCACAGTCGTCTCGGCGTATTGCAGCGCGAACTGGCCGATCTCAAAGAAAAGCAGCTGGAGATGCGTGCCCGCTGGGAAAAGGAAAAAGAAGTCATCGAAAATGTAAATACGCTTAAAAAGCGACTGGAACAGGCCCGTCTTGATCTGGAAAAAGCCCAGGAAGAATATGACCTCAACAAATCCGCCGAGCTGAGTTACGGTATTATTCCGGGACTGGAACGTGAACTGAAGGAAGCGGAAGAAGCGGCTCATCAGGATCAGGAAGGACGGCTATTGCGTGAAGCGGTGACCGATGAAGAGATCGCCGATATCGTCTCCCGCTGGACCGGCGTGCCGGTCAGCCGCCTGGTCGAAGGGGAGCGGGAAAAGCTGCTCCGTCTGGAAGAAGTGCTGCATGAACGCGTCGTCGGACAGGATGAAGCCGTGCAGCTCGTAGCGGACGCAGTCATCCGTTCACGGGCAGGCATCAAGGACCCGAACCGTCCGATTGGTTCCTTCCTGTTCCTCGGCCCGACTGGTGTCGGCAAGACCGAACTGGCCAAAGCGATTGCCGCCTCCCTGTTCGACCGGGAAGAGAATATGATCCGGATCGATATGTCCGAATATATGGAAAAGCACAGCGTATCCCGTCTTGTCGGTGCACCTCCGGGCTATGTGGGCTATGAGGAAGGCGGCCAGCTGACCGAAGCTGTACGCCGCCAGCCATACTCTGTCATTTTGCTGGATGAAGTGGAGAAGGCGCATCCGGATGTGTTCAACCTGCTGCTCCAGCTGCTGGATGACGGCCGATTGACCGATTCCCAGGGCCGTATGGTTGATTTTAAAAATACGATTATTATCATGACCTCCAATATCGGATCGGTGCATCTGCTGAGCGGTATGGAGCAGGAAGGACAAATCAGCGAGTCGGTACGTGCGACTGTGATGCGAGAGCTGAATATGCACTTCCGTCCGGAGTTCCTGAACCGGGTAGATGATATTGTACTCTTCAAGCCGCTCAGCCGTACAGAAATTCGCCAGATCGTCTTCAAACTGGCTGACAGTCTGCGTGCTCGTCTGGCTGACCGTCAGATCGGGCTGGAGCTGACCGATGCCGCCGCCCAGATGATCGCAGATGAGGGCTATGATCCGGCATACGGCGCCCGTCCGCTGAGACGGTTTATCCAGCGTGCCCTGGAGACCCGGGTAGCCCGGGCACTGATCGCCGGTGAAGCCCTGCCGGGTTCTGTCGTACAGGTCGATGCGGTGAATGGAGAACTGACCGTTGTAATCCGGGAAGCGGAGGCCATACCTCTTACCAAGGATGAGCCTACCGTTGTTAACTAAGCGACCTGCAGATGCTTTTCTCTGTATCCGGTCAAACAAACTTTTGGACTGCTGATCTCCAGCAGTCCTTTTTGGCATGAATTCAGACTTCCCGGAAATGTCCGGACAGCACGCTCCCGTGAATCCCGGTTGATTTCCATGAATCAGGTGATTCTTGAGGTTAAGTACCATCTGGCACCATTTCTGGGACTTCTTTTGTGAAAAGCTCCTTCGCTGTCCGTACAAACAGCTGCACCGCAAGCGAAGCATTACCAAGCGAAGGCACCGCAATACCGATCTGGCGGGTAATCCGCGGAGATACTTCCTTGACCGTTAACTCATGAGGGAACATCGATAACGCAAGTTCCGAGACGATACCGATGCCCAGTCCCTGCCGAACCATATTGACGAGCGTGCTTACATTATGGGTGGTGAACTTGATCTGCAGATGGCTTTTCTCCCGCTGAAAAGCTTCCATAATCGCCACTTCATGACCACCTTTGCAAAGGATCACATCCTGTCCATCCAGATGGCGGATCGAGATCCGCTCCTGGGACTGCAGCGGATGCTGCTCCGGCAGCAGCACAATCATCTGGTCCGAATAAAGTGGAATCGTATCGACCGACGGATCGGGCAGCAGGATAATACCCGCTTCGATCTGACGGGTGTGCACCCAGTCTCTCACTTCATTGGTCGATCCTTCCTGTAGATCGAACACCAGATTGGGATAGTTCTGCCGGATCTGATGAATAATCGGCGGCAGGAAATAAGCCGATGCCGAAGGAAAAGCACCGATGGTGACCGTCCCGATATCCAGTCCTTTTTCGGCAGCCACCTGCTGCTGTACCTTTTGCATACTTTGCAAGATGGAGCGGAATTCCAGCAGCACCCGCTGTCCCAGCTCGGTGAGCAGCACGCCTTTTTTGCGGTCCCGAAGCAGCAGCTGGGCATCCAGTTCATTTTCAATACTGGCGATGGCATGACTGACTGCCGGCTGGGTCATATGCATCTCCTGGGCAGCCTGGGTAAAATTAAGCGTCTCGGCGACACGGACAAAGACCATGATCTGTGTAATTGTCATAACAGAACAGTTATCTCCTTTATTCAAAAGATTCATTTTATTTATCATAACAGACGGTATAAGCTAAAAACATAAGATATATGAATTTTAACATATGGATAGGAGAGGAAGAGGATGGATGAATATTCATCAGGCGGGGGTGCAGGCAGCCACCCGGCTCATTCGGAACATAATCAGCCGCTGCATGATATCAAAAAAATAGTGGGTGCAGCAGCAAGCGTATCGTATAAAATGAACAAGCCAAAAGGGCTGACACCCCAAAAGACACTGCTGCTGATACTGTTTCTCGTGACGGTATGGGGCATTAACTGGCCGCTGACCAAGCTGGCACTGCCGGAAGTGCCGCCAATCCTGTTTTCCGGACTGCGTACACTGATCGGAGGACTGCTGCTGCTCGTCCTCGCGATGCGCTACAAGGAAAAGCTGCAGTGGAAGCACAACTGGCCGGTCTATGTAGTATTGGCTATATTTAATATTATCGGATACTATGGACTGCAGACGATCGGTATCGGCTACCTGCCTGCCGGGCTGTTCTCGACCATTGTCTTCCTGCAGCCGGTACTGCTCAGCCTGTTTGCCTGGTTATGGCTGGGCGAACAGATGTCGCTGCTCAAAGTAATCGGTCTGGTCTTCGGCTTTGCCGGGGTGGCCGTAATCAGCTCGGGCGGACTGGAAGGCAGTCTGTCTCCACTCGGTATTATCCTCGCAGTTGCTTCCGCTCTCTGCTGGGCGATCGGCACCATTTATATGAAGAAAAAGAGTGCCCAGCTCGACTCGCTCTGGACGGTAACGATCCAGCTGCTGATCGGCGGCGTGGTACTCAGCGTGATGGGATCGGGAACAGAGAGCTGGAGCGATATCCACTGGACACCTTCATTTATTGTTATTCTGCTGTTCATCTCCGTATTCGTTATCGCCGCCGGCTGGCTGGTGTATTTCAAACTGATGGACAGCGGAGAAGCAAGTACGGTAGGCTCCTACACCTTTGCAATTCCGGTACTCGCCAACATTTTCAGCGTTTTCCTGCTGGGTGAATCCGTCACGATTCCATTGCTGATCGGCCTCTTGATGATTGCCGCTGGTATTGGTCTGGTAAACAGAAAGCGCCCGGTTCCGGTTCCGATCAAACAGCAGCAAGCCTGTGACCACCGTTCTTGATTGTTTTTGTGATCGTAATGCTTTTTATTCACGACGGCTAAGAATAGTTAAATCATCAGAAAAGAGCCTATTTTGCCTATTTGCAGAATATGCTCTTTTTGTAATATAGTTATGTTCGGATTGCAGATCATCCAGCTTAGCATATTTATTTATACATAACAGGAGGTGAATAAGGGCGAATGCACCTATTCTATAACTTATTGAATAAAGTTAGAGCAATGAAAGATCAGGATCATGCCAAAATTTTATGGATAAATTTTATTATTATGTTCTCGGTTATGATGCTGTCCCAACTACGGAACGCAAGAAAGGAAATAAGGGCAAAGGACGACCTTTGGAGCCCGTGCCCTTATTCCTTTCCGGAGTGATGAATGCATCTCCGTCATAGATTACGAAGCAGCATGCATCTTTTGTGTTCAGTTCCTTCATGCTACAATGCTATTTCCACAGAATAATGGCTTTTTAAGCTGCCATTTAGGCTTTTTTAAGCTGATTTTATACTTTATCCTTTATAGTAAGAAGGATTTTTGCATAGACAGGTATATGCAGAGCACCCATGGGACTGTCTCTGGGCAGCGCTGCCTATGATCACGCAGGAGGGAATGATACAATGCTTCAGGTCCAACAAGTCAGCAAGTATTTTGACCAGCGACGGAGTGTGGACGGGATTGATTTTGAAATGCAGCGGGGAGAGATCGTCGGATTCCTCGGGCCCAATGGTGCCGGGAAGACGACGACAATGCGCATGATCACCGGCTATCTGAGACCGACATCCGGTCAGATCTGGATCGACGGTCTGCCGATGCATGAGCCATCCCGCCGGGCACGAACCAAAATTGGCTATTTACCGGAGACACCGCCGCTCTACCCGGATATGACGGTGAACTCTTATTTGCGCTTTGTCGCTGATCTGCGGGACGTCCCGGCCAGACAGCAGAAGCTGCGCATTAGCGAGATGATCGACCGGCTTGGTCTGCATGGCAGAGAGCGGCAAATTATCCGCTCTCTGTCCAAAGGTTACAAACAGCGCCTCGGACTTGCCCAGGCGATTATTCACCAGCCCGATCTGCTCATCCTCGATGAGCCGACCTCCGGCCTTGATCCGAATCAGATTCTGGAGATCCGGCAGCTCATCCGTGAGCTGGGCGAGCAGCATACCGTACTGCTCAGCACTCATATCCTGCCGGAGGTGAGCACACTGTGCAGCCGGGTGTTGATCATCAACGATGGCCGCATCGTCATGGATGGTAACGCCAATCAGCTGGATCAGTCGCTGAATGAGAAATTCCAGGTGCTGCTGGAAGTGAAGACCACGCCGGCGGCACTGCATCAGCTGTTGGAACGATGGCAGGGTGCGGAAGCCGAATATTTGAGCAGTACAGAGGAAGAGCAGCATGTGCAACCTATTCAGCTGCGGCTGAAAGGAACGGATGAGACCGATTTTCGTGAACAGCTGTCACTGCTGCTCGCCGATGCACGCATTCCGATTCTGGAGCTGCGCAAGGAACGCCTCACGCTGGAAGATGTATTTGTCAAACTGACCAGAGATGCCGACCCGGCAGCAGCCAATGAAAGCGATATGCCGTCGGCTGCAGCCGACCAAACCGTATCGGTCAAACCAGCAGCATCCCAAAGCGTCTCCGCAGCTGGCAGCACATCAAAATCAGGCGCTGCCGGTAAAAAAAATACAGAAAAGTCCGCAGCACCAGCGAACGAGGAGGATGACGCCAGATGAGACGAATGTGGGCGATCTGCTCCAAAGAATTACAATCCTACTTTTTCAGTCCGACCTCCTATTTTGCGATAGCGGTCTATGTACTGCTGTCGAGTGTTATGTTTTACGTTAGCTTTGTCGTGTATCAGCCGAGTATTCTCGATTACCGGCTCATCCTTGGTGATACGCTGTTCATGCTGCTGATCGTGATTCCGCTGCTGACGATGCGGCTCATGTCCGAGGAGTTGCGGCAGGGAACGGATGAGCTGCTGCTCACTTCACCGGTGACAGCGACCGAGATCGTGCTCGGCAAGTACCTGGCTTCGCTGGGACTGCTGATCGTACTTGTGCTTTGCAATCTGATCTATCCGCTGGTCATGTCCTTTTTTGGACCGCTCAATATGACGCTGCTGTGGCTGTCTGCGCTCGGCGTATTCCTGATGGGCGCGGCGATGATGGCGGTCGGATTGTTCGCTTCGAGTCTGTCCCAGCACCAGATGGTAGCGGCAGTGATCGGATTTGTGCTGCTGCTCGTCCTGTGGCTGATGGATTCATTCCTGTCAGGTGCACCGTCTTCCAATCTGCAGCAGTGGCTGGCTCCATTCTCCCTGTCCGGCCGGATCGTCAATCTGGTCAAAGGGGTGCTGCACGGACCCGATATTCTGTATTACATCACCCTAGCAGCCCTATTCCTTGTCCTCAGCATTCAGGTTGTTGAGCGGAAGCGGTGGAGGTAATGAAAATGAGAAACTGGATATATCGCACCAATGCTATTGTTATTTCAGTCGCGGCGATCGGGATCTTTATCGTGTTGACATTGTTCCTGAATTCGCTGGGCACGTTCCAGCTGGATCTGACCCGGGACAAGCAGAATACGCTGTCCGATCAGACGATAACCACACTGCAAAATGTCAAAGACCCGGTGGAAGCTATCATATTCACCGATCCTTCGGATGCGCAGGTCTATACGCGCCAGGTGACCGACCTATTGAATGAATATCACAAAATCAACAGCAAGCTGGAGGTCAAAGAGTATGGACTTCTGCAAAATCCCGAACTGGCCCGCCAGTACGGCGTAACTGGCAGTACGGTGGTGTTCAAGCATGGAGAGCAGACCAAGCTGGTACCTATAGCGAGCATGTTCACCTTTGGCAATGCTGACGGATCAACCGAACAGGAAGCCGCGAGCACCTCCTATGAATTCAGCGGTGAGCAGAAGCTCACTTCCGGCCTGCTATCACTGACATCGTCCAACAAGTACAAGGCCTATCTGCTGAATGGACACAATGAATTCAACACAAGCACCATCAGCGTACTGGCCGGTGAACTGGCCAACGAGAATATCGAAGTCTCGGAGCTATCCCTGGTTCAGGAGGGCGCTGTACCCAAGGATGCGAGCGTACTGATGATCGTTGCGCCGCAGACGGATTTGAGCGACGCAGAGACCAAGGTCATTCGCAAGTATCTGGATGGAGGAGGCAAGCTGTTCCTGTCCCTCGGATTTAACGAAAAAGCCAAAAGCAGCTGGACCAATATCGATTCGCTGATGAGCATGTACGGCATTACCGATACCCATGCCGTCGCGGTCGAACCGAAAGACACTTCCCTGTACGATCCACTGACGATTGTACCGGAGTATGGCAATCATGAGATTACCGACAAACTGGCCGCCAGCAATCTGTATACGATCATGTCGCTGTCCATAGCACTCAAGCAGGAAGGCAAGGAAGGCCTAACGGTGACGCCGCTGCTGACTTCTTCTTCCAACAGCTATGGCGAGACCGATCTAGCCGGCCTGCTGGAATCCCGTACCGAACGCGGCAGCAATGATCTGGAGGGACCATTTGATCTGGGTTATGCCGTGGCTGATACCAAGGGCGAGCCGAAAGCGATCATTCTCGGCGGTTCTACCTTTATGATGGATCAGTCGATCAGTCAGCAGGGCAATCTGGACTTTGTGCTGAACAGTGTGAATGATCTGATCGGCAATGAGAATCAGGTGACGATCCGTCCGAGAGTGGAAGAGCAGTACAAGACGGCTAATCTGACATTTTCACAGGCACGGACCATTTTTATCGTAACCGTCATCGTGCTGCCGCTGCTGTTTGTCGCGATTGGTGTATTCCTCTGGTGGAGACGCCGCCGGGGATAGAGGAGGGATAATGCCATGATTCGAAAATTGATGCCTTCCATCATTTTGCTGATTATTCTGGTGGCAGGTGTGGGTTACGCCTATTCCCAGAACTTTTTTCAAAAGGATGATACACCGGCAGATGATCCGAAGCTGCTGACGATGAATGTATCGGATATCGACAGCATTCAGATTCATCCAGCCTCTTCCGGCGGCGGAAACACCGCTGCTGTGCAGAATGCTGCAGCTCCGTCCGCTGCGCCGGAAGCGGTACAACTGGACAAAAAAGGACAGACCTGGACGATGACCGCACCAGCGGCGTATCCGGTCAATCCTTATGCGATAGACGACTGGCTGACTGCGCTGCAGTCTGCTGCTGTCCATGGTACGGTCGAAGAGCAGCCGGCAGATACGTCCAAATACGGCATCCGTGCGGATACGCAGGCGATCACGGTACACAGTCAGGAGGGCAGCAAACTGACTGTCGCAATCGGAGACGAGCTGCCGACCAAGGGCTACTTTTACGCTCAGCTTAATGGCAGCACCATCGTTCAGCTGGCCCAGCAGACGGTCACCGATCTGCAGGCCGATGCCTTTCATTTTATCGATACGACACCGGTCGGCTGGGACGATAATCAGCTGACCCAGCTGAAATGGAGCAGCACCGATCCGGCAGTCAGCTGGACACTTGATCATAAGGCCAATCTGGCTGATCCGGCGCAGGATACATGGACACTGAACGGCAAGTCGATTGCCCTGGATCAGGGCACAGGCATCACGGACGCGGTGAAAAATATGCCGACTGACCGTCTGCCTGTACCTGCATCACAGGTTCAGTCATACCGCAAAGTGCTCACGTTCAGCGTATCCCTGACAGAGGACGGTAAAGCAGCGACCGAACGCTATCAAGGCTGGCAGGACCCGGATGACAAGCAGTATGTCTGGCTCACCGATCCGCAGAACAGGTGGGCATACCATATGCCGGCGGAGGCCCTGGCATCGGCGGGACAGTCTGCAGTGAACGCGGCGGATAAAGACAAGTCCTCCCCATAACACAATAAAATATCATCAGCATTATGTACCATCTGGATCATGACGCGATTCCGGAAATGCAAAAGCTCCGATCACCCTTTTTAGAAAAAGGAGTGATCGGAGCTTTTTTAATGAAGGTTAAGCAAATGATGTACAGCCCAGCAGTCCAGGAAAAACTCTTGTCCATGAAGCCATGGACATACAGCCGTTTAACGAACGAAAGTGTTCTCCACTCTACGGGAACGCAGGAAGTAAGCGACCCACCCGGCCAGCACGAGCAGATGGATAATGGTGCTGATAATGCCTGCTTCGATCTCTGGCGGGGATAGGAAATAGGTAGCCAGAATCGCAACTGCATCCAGTATACAGAATCCGATCACCAGCTTCGGCAGTGTACGTTTTCTTTTGTAGAACCATATCAGAATCACGATTAGATAAATGGATGCGATGATCGTATAGATCAGGGTAAATACGAGCAGCCCCTGATAGGTTGCGCTGCTGACCTGCATCATGCTGGTGAGCTGGTCATAAATGTCCACTTTGGCATAGGACATAGCCAGCAGAATCGCTCCGCCTGCCGTAGCAATCAGGGAGGCGAACAAATAATAATACATGCAGATCTGGAACAATACCAGCCAGCCGCCAAAACCGGTTAACGGTGGCGGTGTATAATATCCGCCGTTCATTCCTCCGGCAGATCCTCCCATCGGTGGATAAGGGGGCTGCATCGGTGGTTGTGCCGGTTCCTGCGGTGGACCCGGGGGTTGGTAATTACTCATGCACAAATTCCTTTCTCATTGGGTTTATGACTCTAATGTACAATAGCAGACGATGCCCGGATTTGGAAGATATGTAGGTGTTCCCTGCCATTTGAAATCAGATAGAAGGCAAGGAACGGATAACTGCTGAACCGGATTTGGAAAAATAGCAAAAATCCCTTTGGAGAATCAGCAGTGGTTTGTTTTTATGGTTAAGACGCAGCGCATTTTTACAGCTTTTTCGGAAAATGAATGTGGTCAATTGTAGACGAATTCATTTCCTTTGATAAAGATGTGCTTCAATTCCATCTGCTCGTCCAATATCAGCATATCGGCGCGCTTGCCGGCTTCGAGGCTGCCGGTCTGGTCATAGATGCCGAGCTGGCGTGCCGGGTTGCCGCTGGCGGCTTCGGAGGCACGAAGGATCGATAATCCTGCTTTTTCGATCAGGAAGCGGAAGCCTTCGATCATGGTCAGTCGGCTGCCGGCGAGTGTGCCGCTGTCTTCCGGCAGAGTAGCGACGCCGTTGATCACTTTGACCGGCTGATCGCCGAGCATATAGTCGCCATCGCCCAGGCCGGCTGCCGACATGGCATCGGTGATCAGGATCAGGTTATGATCCTGCTTGAGCTGGGCGAGCAGGGAGACAGCAGCAGGGTGTACGTGAATACCGTCTGCGATAATCTCGGCATGAATAGCAGGTGTCCCGAGTACGGCTCCGGCAACACCCGGCTTGCGGTGATGCAGAGGGGTCATCGCATTGAACGTATGCACGGCATGATTCAGCCCGGCATCGACCGCATCCATAATCTGTTCATAGGTGGCGTCGGTATGACCGGCGGCAGCAGTGATCTGGTGCTCACGCAGCCAGCGGATCAGCTCCAGCGCGTCTTCACGTTCGGGCGCCAGGGTGAGCTGCTTGATCAGACCGGGATAGGCGGCATGCCACTCTTCCAGCCATTCTACGTTCGGAAGTACGATATGGCCCGGATTCTGGGCGCCCGGCCACTTTGGACTAATAAAAGGACCTTCCAGATGAACACCTTCCACCTGTGCACCGGGCATACGGTCAGCCTGTACGTAGGCATGTACCTGCTCCAGCACCCTGGCGATATCTTCATGAGGAGCAGTCATCGTCGTGGCGAGAATTGCTGTCGTTCCCTGGCTGGCATGAAATGAAGTAATGGTATCCAGCACTTCGGGACTCGAATCCATAAAGTCCTGTCCCATCCCGCCATGCACATGAATATCGACAAATCCCGGTACAACGAGTCCGCCTGCCGCATCATAAGTCGTAATTGTCGCTGCAGCGTCTGTACCTTGTTGTGCATGATCTGCCTGCAGGGTATCGCTGCCGACAGCAGGAGAAAATGCCGGTGCTTCTGCAGCTGCTCCGGCATAACGGATGATGCCGTTCTCCACCTGGATCACACCATTATCGATGACCTGCGTCGGCGTTACAATCCGTCCATTTACAATCTGATACGTCGCTGATGTTGAACCTGATGTAGGTATGGACATTATCCGAACAACCTCCCGGCTTCACCGTCCATCAGCACCGTTACATTCGGATGCAGCTGTAACAGTGAAGCAGGGCAGAGAGTGGTGATTGGTCCGGTGAGCGCACGGTGGATAATCTCGGCTTTGTCAGCGCCGCGCACCATCAGTAGAATCTGGCGGGATTTCATAATCGTACCTACACCCATCGTAATCGCCTGCGCAGGCACTTCATCGATCGATTGGAAATAACGAGCATTGGCTTCACGGGTCTCCGGCAGCAGATCGACTACATGGGTGCCGGGCAGCAGCTGATCTGCCGGTTCGTTGAAGCCAATATGTCCGTTATGCCCGATGCCGAGCACCTGCAGGTCAATTGTCGATTCGGACAGCATGGCATCGTAGCGGCTGCATTCCTTGTCCGGATCGGCTGCCATGCCATTCGGCACATGGGTATTGTTCATATCGATATCAATATGATCGAATAGATGCTTGTTCATAAAGGCGCGGTACGAAGCCGGATGATCGGCAGGCAGTCCCACATATTCATCGAGGTTGAACGTTTTTACCTTGGAGAAGCTGATAACCCCTTGATTGAAAATGTTGATCAGTTCCTTGTACAGATCGACAGGTGTACCGCCGGTAGCGAGACCGAGCACAGCACGCGGGGACGTCTGTACAAGACTGGATACGATATACGCTGCTACTTTACCGAAATCTTCTTGCTTGCTTACTTTGACCAGATTAACCATGGATCATAACCCTCCTGAGTCTTTGCGGTAACGCCGCACATTTTTATAAGACAGCTCCAGTTTGTTGACGGAGTCGTTGAACTGGGCACTAATCATACCGGTGAACAGAATATCGATAATATGAAGCTGGGCAATACGTGAAGCCATATCGCCGCGGCGGACGCCTTTTTCCAGGGAAGAGGAGAACAGCGAGATATCCGCCATCGCTGCCAGCGGATTGGAGCTGTACTGGGTCAGCGACATGACGGTAGCGCCGTTCTCGCGGGCGCAGGTGAGCGCATCAATCGTCTCCCGCGTCTCGCCGGAATAGGAGATGGCCAGCGCTACATCCTCGGACGAGAGCGTGGAAGCGGAAGTGATCTGCATATGCGAATCGGCAAAGGCGGTACAGTTCTTGCCGATGCGGATCAGCTTCTGGTAAAAGTCCTGTGCCACGATGGAAGAGGTAGCGATACCATACAGATCAATCCGGCGCGCCCGGGTCAAATAACCGATCGCCTGCTCCAGCTTGGGCAGATTGAGCAGCCGGGTCGTATCGTTGATCGAGGTGACATGATTCGATTCGATCGCTTTGACAATCTCGGCCAGCGGATTGCCGGCGATAATATCCTGGTAGGAGCTGGGCACCGACTGCTGGGCCAGCTCGCCGGCCAGCTTCATTTTGAAATCGGGAAATCCCTCGAAATTGAACGTTTTGCAAAAGCGCGTGACGGTCGCCGGACTGATGCCGCACTGGTTGGCCAGCTGGGTAATGCCCAGCCGAATAACCGAGGAAGGCTGCTGCAAAATATAATGCGCCAGCCGCCGTTCCTGCGGGGACAGCTTATTCAGCCCCTGCTCCAGAACATGCAGAATGGGAGACATATCTATCCCTCCTTTCAGATGAGGTGCGATACTGTGTGAACCTGTAAATGGAAAGGTATACTTCGGATGATGAAACAGCGATGAAATGTAAAAACAAATGCGATGATTTGTGAAAATAATTTTTATATATTAATAAAAATGAAGAAAATAATTTTCTTTGAGTCCATCATAGCGGAGCCGTCAAGGGATTGCAATAGATTTGCAGCAGATTAATACGGGGCAGGAAAAATGAACGAATTCAACGTTCATAAGGTATATTAAACGCCGCTTTCCGGTTCCAACATATCAAAAAAGCTGTTCCTGCCAATCAGGGCAGAAATTCTATCTGCCGCAATCGCATGAACAGCTTTTTGACGAAATACATAGTGGGCTTGCTCTGCCTGAATGCTTCTGTATAACGCTTATCCTGCAGAGAAGCAGATAGTTCAGGCTGTCGTTCAGTTCGTCGCTTGACGACGGTTCCGGTATTCCGGCAGGAGCAGCTTCCACAGCATGAAGATCAGCACGATCATCTGCGGGATAAAGGTCTCCCAGGTCGGATACATACCGATCCAGCCGATCGATGGCAGTCCGGCTGCATGATGTGCCGGGAATTGTCCGGCTACCTGAAGCGAGTGAATACTTTCCCCGAGGAAGCGGAACACCAGATAATAGATTAGCACAGTCGCGGTCAGGAAGAACGGGCGAACCGGCAGTTTCACACTGAAGCGGATAATCAGCACAGCGACGATAATCAGAATGACCATCGCCATCCCGATACCGAGCAGCAGCTGGGAAAGGGCGATTGACGGCGCCATTCCAATATAGAAGATCGCTGTCTCCGCACCTTCACGCAAAATAGCGAGTCCGGATACCGCAGCCAGTGACCAGAGACTGCCGCGCTGGAGTGCGCCGCTGACCTGGCTGGCGATATAGCTGTTCCAGTTTTGCAGATTGGCTTTCTGGTGCAGCCAGCTGCCGACACCGAGCATCAGTACGACAGCGACGAGTCCGGTAATCCCTTCGATCATCTCACGAGTACTGCCGCTGGTGGCCATCTGGGCAAAGGCATAAACAAAGATGGCAGCCATTACACCGCTGAGCACCAGACCGGACAGTGCGCCCGACCAGATCCATCGGCCAGCCTGACGGCTGCCGCTGCGTTTGGCATAGGCGAGCAGAGCGGCGAGTACGAGGATCGCTTCCAGACCTTCACGCAGCAGGATAATCGCTGCATCCCATGCCGTATAGGCAGATTTGGACGTGATCGGTGCCAGCTCATTCAGCATCGTATTCAGTACGGTATTGGCTTTGTCCCAGGCAGGCGGGGTGGAGATGAGGTAGCCCTGCACCTCTGACATTTCATTTTCAATGGATGTGTACGTGGAGGACGAGGAAATCTGCACTTCGCCCTCGACGAGCGGCCACATCGTAATAAACTGCTGCATCCGGTCTGTGGCGGTCGCAGCATCCTGCTGGCCTGCCGCGGTCTGTACCTGCTGGAGCAACGCGACCGCATCGGTCAGACGCATACTGCCGCTGGCCGGTGCCGTATCGGCCACTTCGCCGGACAGATAATGATTCAGCAGATCGATCAGCGCCTGCGTCTCGGTCTGCGCCTGCTCCTCGCGCGGCGGATCGGCCTGCAGGGAGACGCGGATCATGCTCATGCGCGTCTCCAGCTGGCTGTAGACGGTAAAGTTATCTGCACGAATGGCACTCTCCACATCCGGCCAGGCATCGACGATCTGCTTGTAGCTGGTCTGGGCGGCAGGCCAATCCTGCTGCTTGATATGCTGAATCGTCTGATCGGCGAGCGGCAGGATCACCTGGACAGCCTGGGTTCCTTTTGCAGAAGGGCCCTTGCCCTGGGCGGCATCTTTGCTGCCAGCCGTGCCCGCTTCGGCATAGCTGTTGACCGCACGGGCGAGTGTACCGAGTGCCGATACCGCGGCATCCGGGTCGGACTGGGCATTTTGCAGTGCATTCTGTGCTGCCTGCAGTGCGGTATTTACTTCAGCCGCCTGCTGGGGGGCTGCCGAAGTGTCCAGCGACTTCCAGCAGGCGGCGAATGTGTCCAGTTCCTGTGAGGCATCCGTCCACTTCTGCTGGCCGGCATCGACGAGGGCACTGCCAACGACAGGCAGCAGCGTGTCCGGCGTGGGTGCTTCATCGGCGGCGGCCATATGCATGACCGGCGCTGCAGTCAGCCAGTTATAGACGAATGGCCGGGAAGCTGCCGGACTGAGCCCAATCATGAGCACAAGGAGACAGGTGCAGCTGATAAAACGTATAAACCAGGCGGTATTGCGCATAACCGTATTCCTCATTTCCTCGTAAAAATCAAGCCTGTTACAGCAGGGTATCGCCGATATAACCGCCCTGGCGAACACCGGGGAAGCAGGCAAATACGGCACTGCCGATATGCTGGATATATTCGTTCAGCGCATCATTCTGGGCCAGCCGCTGCTGCATGGGGATGAACTGCTTGTCCAGACTGCGCTGATAGCTGATGAAAAAGAGCCCTGCATCCAGCTGGCCGGTCGTATTGTCCATACCGCTTGAATACGAGTAGGGACGACGCAGAATCTGCATTTTGCCGTCTCCGCGGGCGACGCGCATATGGGCATTCATCGGAATCACCGGCTTGCCGGAGGCATCTTTGGCTTCCATATCCCCGCGATCAAATTCGTGCTGCGAACCAAGCGGTGCGCCGCTGACCCGGTAGCGTCCAAATGTATTCTCCTGATCAGCCAGACTGGAGCGATCCCAGACCTCGATCCGCATCCGGATGCGCCGTACGGCCATATAGGAGCCGCCGGTCATCCAGCCTGCACCGTCTTCCGGCTGTACCCAGACCACTTCATTCATCATCGCTCCATCCTGAACGCTCGGGTTGGCTGTGCCATCTTTGAAGCCCATCAGGTTGCGCGGAGTGGCTTTGTTCGGATCGGATTCGGTCGAACGCTGGAAGCCTTCCTGACTCCAGCGCAGTACCGCCGAGCCTCTGGCGATCCGGATCAGATTGCGCATCCCGTGAAAGGCAACCTGCATATCATCCGCGCAGATCTGCACACCAAGATCGCCACCGCACCATTCCGGCATTAGATTATCTCCATTAAAAGGAGGCAGATCGCCGAAACCGGCAGGCTTTTTACCCGCCAGTCCAAACCGGTGATCAAACAGACTCGGTCCTGCACCGAATGTAACGGTGAGCCGCGAAGGAGTCAGACCTGCCGCTTCACCAGTATCGGCAGGTGGAAGATTCAGGTTCTCATTTTGCCCGTCCAGCAGTTCCCCAGCCATCAGAGAAGCGGAAGCCCGGGTCCACGCTTGCAGCAAACGTTTCAATCCGTCAGCATCGCTTACCGTCAGATCGAGGGAAGCAAAGCACATAAAGTTCTGGCTTGGCGTTGTAATCCCCGCCTGATGCTGTCCGTAAAAGTCGTACCGGTTCGCATCGGGTATGCCGGTCGTCACATTGTCCGAACTGCCCGGCTTGTCGGAAGCCGGCTGCTTGGTCGCTCCCGTCGCAGCCATAATGCCGTAAGCGCCCGATCCGCCGAGCAGCAGTCCGACACCGGAAGCGCCAGCAAGCCGCAGCATATCGCGGCGGCTCACAGGCTTGCGGAACAGGGAGGAAGACTCCTGTCCGGCATCAGGGGTGGTGTTCGGTTGTTGTAGGTTGTTATCGTTTTTGTTCTTGCTCATGTCTTACACTCCCAGAATCGTTCCCATTTGGGATAGTGGTTCAGCCAGTGCATCGAGGTTCTGGCTCAGCGTACGTACATCCTGCTTGCTCAGCTTGTCATAGGTGACATAACCGCCGTCTTTGGTAGCAAATGGAGCCAGCTCCTTGTTCAGTGCTTCGAACTTCTCACCGATTTGTTTCTCCAGGGCAGGGTCTTTTTTCGCCAGATTCGGCTTCAAAATCTCATAGATTTTCTCGGCCCCTTCCACGTTGGCGACAAAGTCATACAGATCGGTGTGGGAATAGCGTTCCTCTTCACCGGTTACTTTGGAGGAAGAGACTTCGTTCAGCAGCTCGACTGCACCAGTAACGAGCAGTCCGGCATCAATATCCACCGTTTCGACTTTGGCACGCAGCAGCTGGGCATCCTGCAGCAGACGGTCTGCATACTCGTTCATGCCGTCTGTTGTTTTCTGCTCCCACAGCGCCTGTTCGATCTTATGGAATCCGCGCCAGTCCTTGTCATCGACATCTCCCTGACGGGCATCAATATCCGGGTCCAGATTGCCGAGTGCTTCAGCGATCGGCTCGATCCGTTCATAGTGCATACGGGCTGGAGCATACCGTTTTTTCGCTTCTTCCAGCTTGCCGGCTTTGACCGCTTCCGTAAATTTCTCGGTCTCTGTCACAAAAGCATCGATCTCGCTGATTGCATACGTACGGTATTGTTCTGTCGCATCTTTGAAATCTACTGTAGAAGCAGCCGATGCAGTTGTACCCGCTGCTGTGCTGTCAGCAGTACCGGCAGCAGATGAGCTTGTCTGTGCATTGTTTGCAGCCGGTTTTGTTTCTTCTTTATTGCCGCAGGCTGCAAACAGTACAGACGATAACAGCAGAACTATAGGCAGGGTATAGCGTGCTTTCATAAATTCAAACACTCCTCAATAATGATAATCGTTCTCAATAATGTATATATCATAGTGTGGAAACCCTGCAACGTCAATATTTTTATGTAAAATACGACAGGATGTATTCCTGCCTCTGTGTAAATCTCTTAATCTATCTCTGACGAATGTATCAGGATTGGAAAGAATATAGAGGTCTGATATTCAATATAGGATAAGCAAATCGGCACAGAAGATCATCGATAAAATAGATTTAACAAAAAGGATAGCTTGTTTTTCAGCGAATCTGTTTATATTCCATATATCAGTAGGATCACACATTTACCGTGATTTAATGAGCTGACGAACAGAAAGCGAATCAGAGGAGGATGCAATTATGACGATCAAAGCTGTAATATTCGATCTGGATGGGGTTATCGTATCCACAGACCAATACCACTACCAGGCATGGAAAAAGATGAGCGATGAAGAAGGCATCAAGTTCAACGAGACGATCAACAACCGTCTGCGCGGCGTGAGCCGGATGGAAAGTCTGGAGATTATTCTGGAAAAAGCCGAGCGTACCTACACACCGGAGGAAAAGCAGGCACTCGCGGAACGCAAAAATACCTACTACAGGGAATCACTGAATGAGGTAAAACCGGAAGACATGCTGCCGGGAGCCAAACATACGATTGAGGAACTGAAAAAGCGCGGCGTCAAAATTGCTATCGGCTCCTCCAGCAAAAATACTCCGACCATTCTCAAGCAGATCGGCCTGGCGGATGCGTTTGATGCGGTGGCGGACGGCAATGATATTACCCGCAGCAAGCCCGATCCCGAAGTATTTCTGCTGGCAGCCGAGCGTCTTGGTGTACCTCCGGAAGAATGCCTTGTCGTGGAAGATGCGGAAGCCGGTGTACAGGCCGCTATTGCAGGCGGTATGAATGTCGCTGCTGTAGGAGATGCAGGCCTGCATTCCCAGGATGCCGATTACCGGATGGAAAGTGTGGACGAGATTCTGGAATTGATTTGATTGTAAGTGAAAAATGATAAGACCGGGTTGTTTCCAGCAGCCCGGTTTTTTGCTTTTATTTTTGTTGATCGCCGTCCGATGGATCGTGTTTGCCCTTGCCTGCAAACATGTTATGATAATTGTAATCTTAAATTCGTTTTGGGATAAAGCGGGGAAGTAATATATGCTCTCCCGGATATTCCTGTATCACATTAGCGAGCGTATATGTATGCCAGCAAGCTGCATACACGCCGAAGCGGAGGTTTACGGATGGACTATACACAGCATTTTGACAATCCCCCGGAGAGGCTGAATACGAATTCGGCCAAATGGGATCAGCTGCAAAAGTTATTTGGCACAGAAGATGTACTGCCCCTGTGGGTAGCGGATATGGATTTTGCCGCACCGCAGCCGGTGCAGGAAGCACTGAAGAAAAGTGCAGAGCACGGTGTTGTCGGCTATTCTTTCCAGTCCGAAGCCTACTACCGGGCACTCCGGGAATGGATGAAAAACAGACACGGCTGGGAAATTGAAGACGAGTGGGTCGTATTCACGCCGGGTGTGGTAACCGCACTTAATTTTGCGGTGCAGACATTTACCGATCATGGGGACAAGGTAGTCATTCAGACGCCGGTATATCCTCCTTTTTATAGTGTAGTCACCGGTCATGGCCGCGAGGTGGTGGAGAATCCGCTCAAGCAGCAGGAGAACGGTGAATATGTGATGGATCTGGAGCAGCTGGGACAGGCACTGAGCGAAGAAAATGTAAAAATGCTTATTCTGTGCAGCCCGCATAATCCGGTCGGCCGGGTATGGACACGCGAAGAGCTGGAACGGGTGGACGAACTTTGTGCCAAGCACAATATTATCGTGGTATCCGACGAGATTCACGGCGATCTGGTGTTTGAACCGAATCGGCATATTCCGTATCCGATGCTGTCCGAGCAGGCGAAAAATCGCAGCATTATCTGTACAGCGCCGAGCAAGACATTTAATATCGCAGGGCTGAATACATCCAATGTGATTATTCCGAACCAGGAGCTGCGCGATGCGTTCGCACTAAAGATCAACAATTTTGGCGTCGGTCATATCAGCCAGTTCGGTGCGGTAGCGACCGAGGCAGCGTATACGCATGGCGAAGAATGGCTGGAGCAGTGCATGCGGTATATGCGCGCCAATATGGAATATGTACAGCAGTATATTGCCGAGCATCTACCGGAAGTATCGGTGTATCTGCCGGAAGCGACCTACCTGATGTGGCTGGATTTCCGTAAACTCGGTCTGGAGCAGGCTGATCTGGTCTCCTTCCTGCTGCACAAGGCACGGATCGCCCTGAACGACGGCCGCGCCTTCGGTACAGCCGGAGAAGGGTATATGCGACTGAATGTAGCTTGCTCCCGCAAGATGCTGGAAGAGGCGATGGATCGTCTTGCACTCGCTATCCGTGATTGGCGGCAAGCTCCACAACAGACAGCCGAACGGGAAAATTCCTTGCAACAGTAGAGTTCATTTTGTCGAGATGAGTTCATGAAGAACAGTAACAGATCTCCGAAGCATTAAAAAAGTATTACCATTGTAATGATATAAAGTTTGATCGCTGAATATATTACCTTATGATACATCCAACAAGTCTTCACTATTCGATACTTCTTTTCCTTTAGCAGGCAGGGAAGTTTAGGATATGAAGGCTTGTTTGCATATATTGGCATCACAGGATACTTTAAAAGGATTTCTTCCGTCTTATTCAGGCAGGTGTCTGCATATATTTGAAGAAAGAGGCGATAAATATGTATCAGCTGTTCCCGCCAAACGAAGAAAAATGCCCTTTATGTCATCAGCCGGTTCAGGTACTGCATGATCAGAATGAACAACATGCCCGGTTTTATATTTGTTTTGACTGCCAATTTATTGAAGAGATCGGTCAGGGAGTGGTTTCTCCATCGTCTTTGGCCGATCGTGGACAGGAAGCAACTCTGGCTATTGTTGCGGAGCCCTGGAATATGCCCGAATATCGACCGATCGGCCGCTCTGATCACTATTACCCGCAATTATTCAGCGAGTATGAAGTTAATATAATTGAGCTTGGCTATCAGGATATTTGTATCGTCACAGGGTTCACACCTGCAGATACCGATGAATTTAATTTTAATCTCTATCTGAACGGGATGACGCATAGAATTCCGGGGCCGGCACTATTTGTGAAGAAGCGTGAAGGTTCCAATAGTCACGAATCACTGCTCGTCAGGGAAGCAGAAGTAGTAATGGAGCTGTTTAAATGGGATCGGGAAAATTTCTATGTGGAGTATCTTATCCGAATGCTGAAGGGTGAAATTGATATTAACTTTATCAACTGAATTATAGTATATGCAGTAGACGGACAAGCCATGTAGAAAATTAAAAAACACCTTCAAAAGTATCCATTTTCCGATTGGAAAGCGGTACGATTGAAGGTGTTTTGATGTATAAAGATTACAAATTGCTCAGGAACTCGACGATCGTCAGCATGCCTTTATCAAAGTTCTCCAGGTTGAAATGCTCGTTCGGTGCGTGCAGATTCTCGTCCGGCAGACCAAAGCCCATCAGCACAACGGTCGGCGCGATCACGCGGGAGAATTCTTCCACGATCGGGATCGAACCGCCATCCTTGGTGAAGAGGGCGCGTGTGCCATAGACGGCTGCATATGCATCAGCTGCTTTTTGCAGCATTTCGCCGGATGGATCGATGTTAAAGGCGCGCGCTTTCTCGCCCGGAGTGATGGTCAGTTTGGCACCGTTTGGCTTCACTGCTTCCAGGTGGGTGATGATTTTATCCAGTACATCCTGCGGGTTCTGGTCAGCGACCAGGCGGCAGGTGATTTTGGCATGGGCTTCTTTAGGGATAACGGTCTTGGTGCCTTCGCCCTGGAAGCCGCCGTATACGCCGTTCAGCTCCAGTGTCGGACGGGCGCCTACACGCTCGACAAAGGAATAACCTTCTTCACCATGCAGCGCTTCCAGTCCCAGATCGGTCTGCAGCTGCAGTTCGTTGAAATCCTGCTTTACGAACTCGGCACGCATCTCCTCGGAGAGAGGCAGTACATCGTCATAGAATCCGTCTACGAGCACTTTGCCATCGCGGTCATGCAGCGTAGCGAGCAGTTCGACCATTGCATGCAGCGCATTCGGCACGCCGCCGCCAAAGGAACCGGAGTGCAGATCCGTATTGGCAGTGTTGATCGCAATCTCCAGTGAGCACAATCCGCGCAGACCTGTGCTGATCGCCGGCTTGCCGCGCTCCAGCAGGGAAGTGTCGGAGATCAGTACCGCATCGGCAGCGAGTGCTTCGCTGTTGGCTTCCAGGAAGCCCGGCAGATGGGCGCTGGAGATTTCCTCTTCGCCTTCGATGCAGAATTTGATATTAACCGGCAGGGAGCCCTGCTGTTTGAGAATCGCTTCTACCGCCTTGATATGCAGGAATACCTGACCCTTGTCATCGGTAGCACCGCGGGCGAACAGCTTGTCACCACGGATGGTCGGTTCAAATGGAGGCGTCTCCCACAGATTCAGCGGATCGACCGGCTGTACATCATAGTGACCATACACCAGAATCGTCGGCTTGCCCGGAGCATGCAGATGATCTGCCGTTACAATCGGGTGACCGGCAGTTTCGTTTACTTTGACGTTTTCCAGACCGGCACGGGTCAGTGTAGCGGCCAGCCACTCGGCAGCACGCAGCATATCCGGCTTGTGCTCGGACAGGGCAGAGATACTTGGAATGGACAACCACTCTTTGAGTTCAGCGAGATGCTGTTCGCGGTTTTCCTGAAAATATGTAGCATAATTCATAAGATAATAACCTCCTTTTAATAGTTGGAACTTTTGCTATACACGATTAACCAGTGGTTAAAAAGCGTTATGTGTTCTATTGTACTACTTTTGGCAGCGGCAATAAAACTGCCATTTTACTTTGGAAGGCAGCAGGCATCATGGGTGCTTGCCCGGCGTAATAAAGTGGCCGAGAAGTTGGAAAGTGAAATGCGGGATGGAAGGACATGCTGCCAGGAGCTGTGCTTGTGACTTCATTACCCTATAACACCTATTTTTCAACTTTAAACGTGATGTAATAAAACAGGCATGGTATCCGTAGATACCATGCCTGTTAAGTTATCGAACATCTTTTCTGAGTATGAGACGGCTCAAGGTCAAAATCCGCATCCTCCGTAAAGAGAGTGAACCAATACAGGATTGATTGGTTAAATGTAATAGTGGAGTTACAGGAGAGTGGATGTGCTGAAACAGAGAGAGGCTAGGTTTGAATTTAAATTGCTCTCACCCATAAAGTTTACCTATTGACAAATAATTTGCACGAGTGCAAAATATATTCTAAAGCATATGTATAAATTGCAACTGTACATCTGGCAAGACGAACATAGAGCATTTACAAGAATATTCAGAGACAAAGCCGGAGACGGCGCAAGAGAAGTGAGGGAGAGAGAATGGACACCAATACTGAAGTAAATCAACCCGCGGCCAAACCGAGCTGGCTGCGCAGCAGTTCCTCGATCAGTCTGGAGGAAGTGAACAATACAGTCGCTATCCCGCAAAATGCCGGTTTCTGGCGCAAGTTTTTTGCTTTTGCCGGACCGGGAGCGCTGGTAGCGGTTGGTTATATGGACCCCGGCAACTGGGCGACCTCGATCGCCGGTGGTTCGCGATTCGGATACACCCTGCTGTCGGTCGTCCTGCTGTCGAGTCTGGTTGCGATGCTGCTGCAGACTTTGGCCGCCAAGCTGGGCATTGTGACCGGCAAGGATCTGGCTCAGGCGACCCGGGATGCCACCGGCAAGAAGATGGCGGTGTTCCTGTGGATTCTGACCGAGCTGGCGATTATCGCCACCGATCTGGCCGAGGTTATCGGTTCGGCGATAGCGCTGAATCTGCTGTTCGGCATCCCGCTGCTGTGGGGCATTGTGATTACGACGCTGGATGTACTGCTGCTTCTGCTGCTGCAGAAAAAGGGGTTCCGCATTATCGAATCGATTGTTATCGTATTGATCGCGACGATCTTTGTCGTGTTTGTATTTGAAATGATCGCTGCGCGTCCGGATGTGGCTGCGATATTCGGCGGTTACGTGCCGAAGCTGGAAGTGGTGACCAACTCCGGCATGCTGTTCGTAGCGCTTGGTATTCTGGGCGCTACAGTAATGCCGCATAATCTGTATTTGCACTCTTCGATTATCCAGTCCCGCCAGTACAAGCGGGATGAAGCCGGACGCCGTGAAGCGGTACGTTATGCCCGTCTGGATTCGGTATTTTCACTGACGATCGCCTTTGTTATCAACTCGGCGATTCTGATCCTCGGAGCGGCAGCATTCTACGGCAATGGTCTGCAGGTGTCCGAGATTGAAGGAGCGTATGAGCTGCTCAGTCCGACACTTGGCGTAGGTATTGCCAGCACCCTGTTCGCGGTTGCCCTGCTGGCCTCCGGCCAGAACTCGACCATTACCGGTACACTCGCCGGTCAGATCGTTATGGAAGGATTCGTCCGGCTGCGGATCTCGCCGGTACTGCGCCGGATTATTACCCGCCTGCTGGCGGTGATCCCGGCATTTATCGTGACCTGGCTGTATGGGTCAAGTGGAACCGGAGATCTGCTGCTGTGGAGTCAGGTCGTGCTCAGTCTGCAGCTGCCATTTGCAGTTATCCCGCTGGTCAAGTTCACCAGTGACCGCCGCAAGATGGGCAATTTCGCCAATGGCAAGCTGGTTCAAAGTATTGCCTGGCTGGCGACCGGTCTGATCGTGGTACTTAATGTATTCCTGCTCGGTTATATTATTGTAACCGGTCATGCATTCGGATGATCGAGCATTGGATAATGTATGGTACACAGCTGTAACCTTGATACCATTTTAACGATCAATTCATGTTTTTCTTCTATATATACAGACTGCAGCGAAGTGGAGGGTAGTGATCCACGCTGCATTCCCGAATATAAGTCTCTGCTGGAAGTGTTTTCTTCCGGCTGAGACTTTTTTTGATGAAATGTTTATGGATCGGCAATTGCCCACTGTTGTATAGAATTCCGAACTGTATTTGATTGGCTGTCGGGACGATTTCCTAGTCTATAGGAGCAGAACGTCGATTTAAGGTAGGAATTAGCCTGGAATAGAGCATTTTAGCCTGAATGGGTAGGAAAAAAGGGAGTAATAGCGGGATTGATGGCATAATACTGCAGAAAACAATACAATAAACAGGCTTCAGCTTCCTTTAGAACTAAGAGAATAATGCGTTTTTACGTGACCATGGGAATGAAGCGGGCTGGAAAATAGTAAGTAGGAAGCCTTTGATTTTTTACATTATTTTTAAATAGTCTGGTGTTTATGGTAAACCAAACACGTCGTGTTAACGAATAATTGTTATGGATAGCCGTCTAGCAGTCATGATACCGAGCTTATTTCTGGTAAATTTGTATCAAATTTGATTAAATCAGGGTTTTCGGATTTATACGATATCGGGTGGTTAAAGATATAGTAATCACGCAATCGCGCCTGTACTGGAAAATGGTAGGATATGCACAAGCAATTACTATTAAGTATTAAGAACCATTTCCTATTGTAGGATTAATGGTACTTGAGGCATACTTAAGACACAAATAAAAATGCAAAACATTAAATAAATTGTCGTAAAAGCACGAATTAGAGGAATACGCTATAAATAATTTGTAAAATTTTCCGATAAACTAATTAACAAGCACAAACACGCAATGACTTACCTAATACGTACTCAACTACCAAATTAAATGATGACCATAAACTAAGGGGGACTAACCTATGAATTACAATCAATTGACTGACGTGAAAATTATGGAGAAAGCAAAACCGGTATCCGGAGGTTGGTTCCGTTTCGTAGAAAACACAGAAACAACAAAAGGCGCTAACGAAGTAGAACAATGGGCAGCGATCTACCACGTGGAAAACGATAAATACATCGTAACCAATGATTTCTTCAACGTAGGACTGAACGATCATGCAGGCAAAGTAAACATCGTTGGCTATGGTGACAGCCTGGACAGCATCATGTTCGTAATCTGGGAGCATCAAACCGAGTTGGGCAAAGACTACACCATCCTGGATCAAATCCGTGAAATCAAAAATGAAGAGATCGAAAAAGCCAGTCAAAAAATGTGGAACTGGGAAGAAAAAGCAGCAGACACAACGTACTTCAAGCACGAAATGTTTAATCCTTGGGAAGAAAGCTATTGAGCAATGGTAGTACGATTACGGGAAAAACCCTTCTGACATTTACCTGATGAAGATATATACAGGTAAAACAGGAGGGTTTTCGTGCGTTCAGGGCCGATAATCCGGCATTTTAACCAATCCTTACGAAATACCGCAGCATAACCTTTACACTACGAGAAGAATGATAAATCCTGCCACGAATGATTTATTCTGGTCGATCAGTAAAAAAGGAAAAGATAAACAAATGATGAAAATGAAAAATAACCATACAACTATGCTAAGATGAAAATATCTTGGCAGAACAAGTTTCTGCATTATTATCCGGATGGAGGCTTATCACATCATGCAATTACCTGAAATCACCGGGGGAGAACATGAGATTATCCAGGTGAAAATAGCGATGTCCTATCCGCTGCGCTGGGTCAACAGTTATCTCATCGGCGGTAGTGCAGGCTGGAGTATTGTGGACCCGGGACCACGCTCGGCAGACAATGAGCAGGCCTGGCAGCAGGTGCTGCAGACGCTGGATATACCGCTCTCATCGATCTCTTCAATTGTGCTGACCCATCATCACCCGGATCATTACGGATTATCCGGATGGTTCCAGCAGCAGGGCGGCATGCCGGTCTGGATCTCCGAACGTGCGCTGGCTGAAGCCAATCGCTCGTGGGCTGCCGGCAACACGGCAGCCCGCGATCTGGTTCATCTGTTTGCCAGTCATGGCATGCCGGAGGAAATCACTTCCCGGCTGCCGGCTCATCTGGACAGCTTTGTGCCGCAGGTGATCCCGCAGCCGGACGTGACATTGATTCAGCCGGGACAGCCGTTGGAGATGGGCGGTCGTCCATGGAAGACGATCGAGACGTCAGGCCATGCGGCTGGACATATGTCCTTTTACCAGCCGGAACAGCGCCTGATGCTGTGTGGCGATGCGGTACTGCCGCAGATCTCGCCCAATATTAGCCTGGTGCCGGGAAGTGATCCTTCCCCGCTGGAATCCTATCTGATCGGACTGCGTCAGCTTGGTCAGTATGAGGTGGATCTGGCTTATCCGGGTCATCGTCGTCCGTTTACCCATTTCCGTGAACGGACGGAGAAACTGCTGCTGCATCATGAAGAGCGGCTGCAGGCGATGGAGAATCGCATCCGTGAGACGCCCTGCACCGGCTACGAAGTGTGCAGCAGTCTGTTCAACAGCGAACTTACCCTGCATCAGCTGCGGTTCGCCATGTCCGAGACGCTCGCTCACCTGGTCGAGCTGGAACGTCTGGGTCGAGCGCATCGGCAGGAACAGGACGGTTTGATCACCTTTTCCTCATAGAATACGTTTGGGAATGGCTGTCTTCCTGTTAGGCATGTTGGCAAATGCCTGTATGCTTATTACATATAGGATGTACGTATGACACTGCAGATGACCGAATCCTTGGTGAGGAACATCCTATAGACACAACAACCTATCGACATAACAAAAAGGCTCCCTATCCGGGAGCTTTTTTTATCATTACCATTGGATAGTTGCAGCGAGGTACACGTATTTATCCTAATATTTATATTCGCAAAAATACAAGAATGGAAATTCTCGGCTGCAGCCTGCCTTTCCAGCTGGTCAAATGCGTTACATCCGCTTGAATATATCTGTATCCCCAGCAGTTTGCTCGCTCATCTGTGCCGGACGTTCAGTCTATCCATATCGACCGGATGACGGAATATGGTCCGGTTAATCAGCTCGGCCAATACAATATTGACCCCAATGGCTGCGTACACTCCAATAATATAGCTCAGTGTGAATTCCAGTCCGAACAGATGCTGTCCGATCAGGCTGATGCCATGGATAAATATATTCGTAAAGCAGAACACATAACTGCGCACCATCCAGCGGCGGTGACGAAACAGATTGCCCCGCTTGATCTGTATCAGCGCAGTAATCGTTACCCACAGCCAGGCGATATTGACCAGATTAAAGGGAATGCTGGTAATCTTACCGCCTGTCGCATAGGGAGCGAGATAGCCGGACGTCAAATCGACGACCAGCACCGCTACAATATACAGATAGCCGTTGATTCGGTGCCAGCGGCGATAGCGCCGCAGCAGATACGGGGAAAAATTGAGTGCGCCGCCCACCATGGCCCAGCAGGCGGCGATCACGTGAATATACATCATATTGAGCCACAGTGGGACATTGAGAGGGCGTTTCAGCTCTGTTTTATGAACCAGAAAGTCAGCTGCAGTAGGGTCCAGCAGCAGATTCAGGTATAGTGTATACAGCGTATAGATCAGTGCAAAGGCAAGCAGCAGCACATACAGCAGCTGCCGGATAGATTTGTTCATCGTTAACCTCGTTTGGTCATTATTCGGTATAGTGTGCTTCAGACCCCATCTGTCAGTTTAGACAGCGCCCGGCGTGCGTGGCTCAGAAATTGCTCGCTTTGTTCGCGAACTTGCGGAGACAATTCATGATCCAGCTGAATCTCGGTATGCCGGATCGTATGCTGAAGACTGTGCAGCAGTGCGTCACGTTCGGCATCATCGAGCAGCGCTTTGAGCTTGTCCGCCACATGGGGTTCGTAGGGACGCTGGTTGTATTCGGCAGCCGTCATTTTGCGAATATCGAGATAATTATTTCTGACCTCGATCACGACAGTATCCATTTTGCGGGACAGCTTTTCCGTCTCGACGACGACCATTTTGTTGACATGATCGGGATAGACGTTGGCAATTTTTTGCCTGATATTCAGCAGACCGCTAATCTTGCTGAAAGGAATCTTGTGTATCCGGTGAACTTCATCCGACATGCAGGCCACTCCTATCGTTGAGATGAGTTAAGATGATTGGGATATGCAGTATTTCCGTACGTACTCTCTTCATTTAATTACCCGCAGACCGCCTGTTTCGCTCAAGTATCGTTGAACGCAGCAGCAGGGAAGGGACGATCCGAATATAGATAAGTTCTGCAATCAGTTCCACCATCGTCTGGGCGACGATGACCGCTGCGGCAGTGACCGCCCACGGTGCAGGCAGCGCGAGCGCCAGCGGCAGGACGACGAGGGAATTGCGTGTGCTGGCGCTGAAGATCAGCGTTCGTCCTGCGCCGGTATCCAGCCGACAAAGCCGTGCGACAAGGCTCGCTGCGACAGGCATGATCAGCGCAAAACCTGCATAGACCGGCAGCACACCGATAACCGTCCGGGCATCTTCATAGACCCGGTGCATCTGTGAAGCCGTAATAACCAGGAGCACCAGTCCCATCAGTGGAACCGGCAGCCAGGCCGTTCCATCCTGCCATCGCCTGCCAGCCGCCTGCCGCTGGGCCCATATCTGGGTAGCCATGGCGAGCAGCAAAGGAACGGCGATCAGTATAATAAACGTAACAATAAAAGGCCTGGCCTGCATCCATTCCGCCGCCGGAGCGCCGATAAACAACCGAAGGTAGAATGGCAGCACAATCAGCTGTACAATAAGGAGCAATGGTGTCGCGGCAAGCATCAGCTTTTCATTGCCGCGTCCCAGTCCGGTAAAGACGATGACATAGTCAATACAGGGGGTCAGCAGAACGAGGCAGATGCCAATGAGTGCCGGCGTGGGCTGCGGGAACAGCGTGATCAGCAGCCATACGACCAGAGGTACCAGTACAAAATTGGTGAGCAGAAGAGCAGTGGTAAATATTGCATTGCCCATGCTTTTTCTGATATGTATAAAAGGAATCTGTACAAACATGCTGTATAATAATACCGCCAGTAAAGGAGAGAGCAGGATATCCAGAGCTGCACCGCCGGAAGGCATCCATGTCCCGATAGCGACACCGAGTACAAGCAGCAGCAGATAGATCCCAGTTTGCCGGTGTTCCAGAGCTTCTTTTGTGATCAAGCGTGTAGGCTCCTTTTGTTTTTGTTCGATTATATCATACAACGTTTTGCCGCAAAGGCAGGATTTAACTGGAATTAATTGCTTTTTCATCGTATCTTAAGCTAGCGCTCTTACAATGAATACATTCTTATAGCCCAGGCTACGAAAGGGGCACATACATCATGAACAATGCAGACAGCTCAGCCATCGATCTGATTGTACAGGGATTACGCTTATTCGCTTATTTATCACTGCTGATCGCCGCTATGATCGGAATATTTGGCAGCATGTCGATGCTGTCTGACGGCAAACGTTCCCTGTGGTACCGCTGGCGTTCTGCACTCGTCTATACGGGCCTTGCCGTAACCGTCGTGCAGGGAATCACTAGTCTGCTCAATATCGGTATCCGTCAGGGCTGGTCGGCTGCTTTTATTCCGTTCACCACCTATGGAGGACGGCTCAGTAACGGATTTGCCCTGATTGCCTTTTATATTACACTGGCTTATATCATTCCTACGCTGATGGTCCGCAAGCGTCACGGACAGCAGCTGCCTTCCCGTTTTCTCTCCGTACTGCTGTTTCCGGTATTGGAACTGCTCCTGCTGTCCGGCATGCTGACCCGCAACTACGCCGGTCTGCTGTCAATGCGTCTAATTTATGTATTTACCGCCGTCTGTCTGATCTGGCTGTTCGTACTCAAATGGATATCCAGTGAAGGCAAGGAACGCGAAGAACAGCGCTATCGCTGGCGCAGTCCGGATATCAAGCTCACCCATCGTGCGGCGGAAGAGCATGATCACGAGGAAGACTCCCCGCCGCTGCCCCGCTAGATGTCCGAATGGATATCCTCAGTCCTTGGGAATGATTTATACAATAAATGAAAAAGCAAAAAAATCAGAAATACACCTGTCTGCTGCTATGGTCATGCTATGGCGGCAGGCAGGTGTATTTTGTTGTCTGTACGTGCACAGGGATTATATCAAAGGATAGTTTACTGCACAGTTATCTTTTCAAATAGGCGGATTGACAGGTACAGCGTGTGTACTGCTGCTATCGCTGTCTATTTTCGCTCAATGTTCGGTCGCCTCATCATCTTCTGGCAGGTCCATCTTCGCCGTGTCGATATTGTGCTGCTCATCATCCATCTGCCGGCCATGGGCGATTCGGCTGCTGGCGGCGGCGGCAATGGCACCGACAATATCATCAAAGAACGTATGGATCGGCCCCAGACTTTTGTCGTTCAGTCGTCCGAGTACGCCGGGCTTCAGCTTGTCGATATAACCATAGTTGGTGAAGCCGATACTGCCGTATACGTTCACGATGGCAAAGGCGAGAATCTCATCGACGCCATACAATCCTTCGTCGTTCTCGATCATTTCCTGCAGCGGCGAGATTAGCTGCCCTTTCTCGGCGAGAATGTCCAGCTGTACACCGGTCAGCAGTGCATTTTGCACTTCACGCTTCATCAGTACCTTGTTGACGCTTCGTTCGCATTCCTCAATGGTCAGATCAGGATAATAGCTCTGCTGGAGAAAGAGCACCAGCTCGGCGATTTCGCGTATGGTGACGCCTCGCTTGGACAGCCACTCCCGGGTCGCCTGTTCGACATTCAGGCTGTTCAGACTGTACGGCATTTTGCCGGATTCGTTATTTTCCATGGATAGACACCTCTCTCTACAGAACTGTAACCGGCTGCATGGAGCCAGATGAATCCTGTCCGTCAGGGTAATTGCAGGTGCCGGGCAGGATGCAGCCGTGTATATTTTGTATATTAACCTGGGTATGCCTGCTGCTAACCAGATCGTCCAAGCACTGTGGAAACAGGCTGTTCGTGCTGTCTGTTTTTGGCGTATTGGGGGCAATTGTCGGTTAAGGGTGCTTTTAGAGGACATGTTTGTTAGAATAAGGATGCGAAATAAGAAGCAGGAGGCAGACAACCATGAGAATCAACGGACGGCAGCAGAACGAATTGCGCCCTTTGAAAATAACACCCAATGTCAATAAATATGCGGAAGGTTCCGTGTACATCGAGGTCGGCGATACCAAAGTGCTGTGCACAGCATCGGTCGAAGAACGGGTTCCGCATTTCATGAAAGGGCAGGGCAGAGGATGGGTTACCGCCGAGTACTCCATGCTGCCGCGGGCTACACAGACACGCAATCAGCGTGAAGCGGCGAAAGGCAAGCTGGGCGGGCGTACGATGGAAATCCAGCGTCTGATCGGACGCGCGCTGCGCTCCATCGTGGATCTGCAGGCGCTCGGTGAGCGCACCATTACGATCGACTGTGATGTCATCCAGGCGGATGGCGGTACACGCACCACTTCGATTACCGGAGCATTCGTTGCCCTGGCTATGGCTATGGACAAACTGGCGGTACAGCACAAGCTGGCACGCTTCCCGATTACCGATTACCTGGCTTCGGTCAGCGTAGGCATCGTGGGCGACCGCGCCGTACTGGATCTGAACTATGAAGAGGATTCCAAAGCCAAGGTTGATATGAATGTGGTTATGACCGGAACCGGTGAATTTGTAGAGCTGCAGGGAACCGGTGAAGATCGTCCATTTACCCGCAAGGAACTGGATCAGATGCTGGAACTGGGTGAAGAGGGTATTCGGCAGATGATCGAGCTGCAAAAAGAAATCCTCGGCCCAATCGCTCTCAAAATTACGAGCGGACAGGCAGGCGCACAGGTATGAGAAAGGTCAGCGGCAATACAGTTATTGTTGCGACCCGGAATAAAGGCAAAGTGTTGGAATTTACGCATGCTCTCGCCCCTTATGGGCTGGAAGTGCGCAGTATGTACGACTATCCGGATCTGCCGGAGATCGTGGAAGACGGCAGTACTTTTGCCGAGAATGCATTCAAAAAAGCCAAAACCGTCGCCGATGCGCTGGGCGTACCGGTACTGGCAGACGATTCCGGTCTCTGCGTAGACCGTCTCGATGGAGCGCCGGGTGTGTATTCTGCTCGCTATGCAGGGGAGCAGGCGACCGATGCCGATAATAATGCCAAGCTGCTGAATGTGCTCGAAGAGCTGCAATTGGGTGAAGATACCGAGCAGCCGCTGCTGAGCACGGCGCGCTTCGTATGCAGCCTGGTGCTATATGATCCGACGACCGGCGAGAAGCTGACAGCCGAAGGAACGGTCGAAGGCTGGATTACCTCGGAGCCTTCCGGCAGCAAGGGATTTGGCTATGATCCGCTGTTCTATGTGCCAACCGAAGGCAAGACAATGGCGGATCTGACGATGGAACAGAAACACCGCATCAGTCACCGTGGTGCCGCCCTTCGCAGCCTGGTTGCCCAGCTGGAGCAATAAGGAAATGACCGGTTTCAAGCAAAGAAAAATGGGCGGTCTGTTCGTATTTCGGCAGCCGACCTCATCGTAAGCTTAAGCTGTACAGCCCTGTGGCTGTGCAGCTTTTTGTATACATACGACATAGCGGCTTACAGCCGGAAAATACAGGCAATACTCGTGCCATATGGTGGGCAATTTTATCGTAAGCACGGTCTTCATCCATACAAAATAAATGGCTTCAAGCGGTACGGAGTCTTTGATTTATAGCCGGGTATTCATGTAAAATAGTTGTTATCAGCGCCTTACTGACAGATCAGTATACGAAATGGAGGAAATACATAATGGAGATCAAATTGAGTCTGGACTTTGACGCTTACGAAGATGGAGCCACCCTCACTCCCTTGATTGAACAACTGGCACAGGACCCGGAGAAAAGCCAGGCGCTTACCAGTCTGGTGATCGGTGACTGGGGCGGAGCATATGAGGAATCACCGGATGGATTTCTGCCGGCGCTAATTGAGGCGAGCGGAAGGTTCCCAAATCTCCGCAAGCTGTTTATCGGCGATATGAGCTACGAAGAATGCGAAGTGTCATGGATCAATCAGACCAATCTGGGTCCGCTGCTGGCAGCCTATCCACAATTGGAATCGTTTACGATCAAAGGCAGTACCGGTCTGGAACTGGAACCGCTGGAGCGTGCACGGTTGCAGAAGCTGATTATTATCTGCGGCGGATTGCCGTCGACGGTGCTGCAATCGATTCATAAGGCCAAGCTGCCCGAACTGCGCAAGCTGGAACTGTATCTCGGTGTGGAAAATTACGGATTCGACGGTGATCTGGAACAGGATATTTTGCCGTTCCTTTACAATAATCCATTTCCCAAGTTAACTTCCCTCGGACTCAAGGACAGCGAACTGCAGGACGAGATTGCGATCGCTGCAGCGAGTGCGCCGATACTGCAGCAGCTGGAAGAGCTGGATCTGTCGGAAGGTACGCTGTCGGACAAGGGTGCAGAAGCGCTGCTGAACAGCGAAGCGGTACGCGGACTGAAGCATCTCAACCTGAACTACCACTATATGTCGGATGCAATGGTGCTCCAATGGCGCAGCAGTGGAGTAAATGTTAGCCTCGATGAACAGCAGGATCTGGATGATGAGTGGCGGTATCCGTCGCTGACGGAGTAATGCAGCCACATACCATCCTGTTCGGCAATCCGGGCAACAAACGAACGACGGGCTGGCAGCAGGCACTGGAGCATCATGAACAGCCTGCTGCGCTGGAAGTGCCTTATATCCGGCTGCTGCAGGCGATTCGCGCAGGCGACCGTCTGATCGATCTGTTGGACAGTCTGATCCGGCGCCATTACAATCAGCATGCTGTACACCATTATCCATCCGATCTGCTGGCACAGCCGCTGACCCTGCGGCTGGATGCCCCGGGTGAGAATACAGCGGTGGAGCGCGGATTGATCGCGCTCGGTGCTGACGATGCGGAAGGTCTAATATCCGACGATCTGCTGCCGCTGCCCGAATATACGCATGGCAGCACTATTACCGCTGCCATGGCGAGACGACTGGAACCTCATCACGGGCGGGTATTCTATCCGGCCCAGTGGTTTCGCGGCTACTGCCGGCTGCTGTCCTGGCTGCGACTGGAGGTGCAGCGTGATCTGTCTCACGGACGCTGGATGAATGATCCGGCAGAAGCGGCGATCATGTTCGACAAGCGGCGCTGTTCACGCTGGCTGGATCAGGCGGGAATCCGGGTACCCGGTGTGCTGGCAGCAGCGTATGAGGATATGCCGGGCAGCTATGATTCACTGCGACAGCTGATGGAGCAGCAGCGGGTGTACCGCGTGTTCGTCAAATTATTTTGCGGCTCCGGTGCTTCCGGGGTCATCGCTTATCAGTATCATCCGCGTACTGGAGCCGAGATTGCCTCGACGACGATCGGGATGGAGCAGTGGAACGGAGAGCAGATCATTTACAATTCCGGCAGGCTGCGCCGGTATACCGATCATGAGGTAATCCGCCGGATGATCGACTGGGTTGGGCAGGAAGGCATGCATGTGGAGCGCTGGATCAGCAAGGACATGATCGGTGATATGGCCTATGATGTACGCCAGCTCGTCTGCGGAGAGCAGGCCGGTCATGCGGTTGTACGACTGAGCCGGACACCGATTACGAATCTGCATCTGCGCAATAAACGGATGCTGCTGGAGCAGACGGATCTGTCTGCAGCGGTCAGGGAAAGTATCCGTATGACCGCGATGGATGGACTCGTAGCCTTTCCCGGTTCCTTTTGCGCCGGGATGGATGTGCTGGTGCCTGCGGGCGGCGGAGATCCGCTGATCGCGGATGTGAATCCGTTTGGCGATCTGCTCTATTATGTGCAGCATGAAGGGCTGGGCGCCTATGAATGGGAGCTGGCCCGCTGGCTGGAAAGGAAGTAAGACAACATGATCAATATGAACGAAGTGGTAGGCAGTCACGATATCGTGATGATTACCCTGGATACGCTGCGTTACGATGTGGCCAAGCTGGAAGAGGCGAACTGTCCCCATCTGTGCGGAACAGGCTCATGGGAGAAGCGGCATACGCCGGGCAGCTTTACTTATGCGGCGCATCATGCCTTTTTTGGCGGCTTCCTGCCGACACCGGCGAATACGGACAAGTCCTCACATATCCGGCTGTTTCACGGCAAAAACAGCGGCCTGCGCACGAATCCGAACACCTGGCTGTTTGATGCGCCGGATATCGTATCCGGTCTCGCCCAGGAGGGCTACCGGACAATCTGTATCGGCGGGGTAATCTTTTTTACAAAGAAAAACAAATTATCCAAAGTGCTGCCGGGCTATTTCCAGGAAAGCTACTGGCGCATGAACTTTGGCGTAACCAATCCGCGCTCGACGGAAAATCAGGTGAATCACGCGCTCAAGCTGCTGGATGGTGCGGATGAGCAGCAAAAGCTGTTTTTATTTATGAATGTGTCCGCGATCCATGGACCCAATCATTACTTTATCCCGGGCAGCCATTATGATTCGGTGGACAGCCAGCGTGCGGCGCTGCGTTATGTGGATGGTGAACTGGGTCGACTGTTTGCCGCGCTGCGTCAGCGGGAGCGTCCGGTATTCTGCCTCGTCTTCTCCGATCATGGCACCGCCTATGGTGAAGATGGATATGAAGGCCATCGGCTCGCCCATGAGGTTGTCTGGAATGTGCCGTACCGTGAATTTTTCCTGTAACAGGAACGGCAGCGATCTAGAATGTACAAAAAGGAGTGTTACATCATGAATCAGGAGCATACCGAATTACCGCTTCATGCCTTATCCCCTCTGGAATGGACACCTGAACTGCAGAAATGGAACCGCCAGATTACCGAAGCACCTTATCGCTCGTATCTGTATTCCTACCCGCACAAGACGGCATACCGTGAACTGGACCCTCCTTATTCACTCCAACAATTATGGTCAAAAGAAGAGCTGGACAGCTATTTCCTGTATATGCATATTCCGTTTTGTGCGGCGCGATGCGGATTCTGCAATTTGTTCACCCTGCCGGACAAGCGGGCAGATGTACATAAGGAGTATGTGGATGCGCTGGAGCGCCAGGCCCGGCAGTGGGCACCGATCATGTCGGGACGGCCGTTTTCGCGGTTTGCGATCGGCGGAGGGACGCCAACGTTGCTGGCGCCGGAGCAGTTGGAACGGCTATTTGATATTGCCGAGCATGTGATGGGGCTGAATCCGGCGCAGGCGTCCATCTCGGTGGAGACATCGCCGGATACGGTCACTCCGGAGCGGCTCGATATTCTGAAGCGCCGCGGAACGGACCGGGTCAGTATGGGCATTCAGAGCTTTATCGAAGCCGAGAGCGCGGCGATCTACCGTCCGCAAAAGCCGGCACTTGTACGTGAAGCGCTGGATATGCTGACCGAGCATGACTTTCCGCTGCTGAATGTGGATCTGATCTACGGACTGCCGGGGCAGACGGTGGAATCATGGCTGTATTCGGTAGAGCAGGCACTGTCCTATGAACCGGGCGAGATCTTTATTTATCCATTGTATGTACGCGAGAATACAATTCTTAAGCCGGGGCAAACCGGATTGGAGCAGGATATCCGTCTGCAGCTGTACCGGGCGGCGGTAGATCGTCTGGAAGCGGCAGGATATACCCAGTATTCGATGCGCCGATTTGCCCGGGATTTCCATTCAGCCAAAGAGCTGCTGCCCTACAGCTGCCAGGAAGAAGGCATGGCCGGACTCGGCTGCGGCGCACGCTCGTATACGCAAAATGTACATTATGCTTCACGCTATGGGGTGAGCACAGCAGCGACGCGCAGCATTATCGCTGATTATGTGAATGCCGAGTGGTATGATACGGCAGATTACGGATTTGTGCTGAGTGAGCAGGAGCGCAAGCGCCGCTTTGTACTCAAGGCAATCCTGCACCGCGAAGGTCTGGAACTGTTAGCCTATCGCGAGCGCTTTGGCACTTCACCGATGGATGATCTGCCGGAGCTGCGCAATCTAATCTGGACCGGACTCGCTGAAATGAACAACTCTTCGTCTTCGGCCGATATCGATGTAAATGCACAGGCAGATCATGTCAAGCATCCATACGGGGCGAATGCAGTGAATGCTGTGCTGCGTCTGACGCGTGAAGGTCTGGCTTATTCGGACAGCATCGGCGACTGGTTGATCTCGCCGGAAGTCTACGAACTGATGGAAGGATATGTCGGACGATGAAAGGGGCAGTAGAAATGGACAGACATGCAGAGCAGCAGGAGCTATCCTTTTCCCTTTATTATCGGGGCAGCCTGTCTTCGTGCAATTATGCCTGTCCCTATTGTCCGTTCAGCAAGACGGTAGACAGCCGGGAGACGCTGCAGCAGGATCGCCAGCAATTGGAGCGGTTTGTCGGTTGGGTGCGTGAACAGGAGCAGGAGGGACACCGGTTGTCCATCTTTTTCAACCCTTATGGAGAGGGACTGATTCATGGCTGGTACCGGCGGGCGATGATTGAGCTGTCCCATCTGCCGCATATCGACAAGGTGGCGATTCAGACAAATCTGTCGGTCAAGCTGGACTGGACCGCTGAGCTGGACCGCAGCAAGGCGGCGTTCTGGGCAACGTATCATCCCGGGCAGACGAGTGAGGAATTTTTTGTCAGGCAGGGGATGCAGCTGTATGAACAAAGCATTGCCTTCAGTGCGGGTGTCGTCGGGTTGCGTGAAGCATTCCCGGCGATCCGCTCGCTGCGTGCACGTCTGCCGGAAAATGTCTATCTGTGGATCAATGCGTTCAAGGATCGTCCGGCGTATTACCAGCCGGAAGAGATAGCCGAGCTGCAGCGGATCGATCCGTATTTCGAGTACAATCTGCGCGACTATGACAGTCTGGGACAATCCTGCCTGGCCGGGCAAAATGTATTTTATGTGCAGGGTAACGGCATGGTGAAGCGCTGCTATCAGGACAAGCGGGTGCTGGGCAATATTTACCGGCGCAGCCTGCGCGAGATCTCCGGCATCCGTCCCTGCGGCATGAAAATATGCGGCTGTTATATTGGCTACATCCATATGCCGGATCAGCCGTTTGCGGATATTTACGGCCAGCGTACACTGGAACGCATTCCTGCCGGTTATGCATTATCCGGCAGTCGGGGATAACCGCAGATCAACATAGTCCGTAGAATATCTGCCTTTCATACTGCAAATTATGGTCATATCTGTATCGCATCCTGCAGATTACGGTCATATCGTCCGAATCCACATCATTTTTGATCAAAGGCATTTCCTGTATCCAGCAGCTATCGCTTATCCGATGACTGACTGGTGATAGGGAGTGCTTTTTTATTTACATATCTTGATTTACTTAGGAAAAAAAGTATGATAGCTTAGTGATAATGATTATCATTTTCAGATTATCATGAATTCGGTGTCGCTCTACCCTGGTGTGCGACTGTCCTGCATAATTGATCGTCCCCAAGAAGAAAGGAGAGTTCAACACATGACCAAAGCCAAAGTACACAGCAGCCCCTCCCATTCTCTACAGGGAGGTACGGCCAAAAAAACGCTAACAGAGATTCGCTCTTTTATGGAGCTGCATTATAATGAGCCGCTCTCGATTCAACAGCTCGCCGATATGGCGAAGCTCAGTCCAAAGTATTTTGTCGATCTGTTCAAAAAAACATTTCAGCAAAGTGCGATGGAATATCTGACCGATATCCGAATCGCCCATGCCAAGCGCTATCTGACGGAGACCGGGCAAAGGCTTCGGGATATCGCAGTCAAGGTGGGCTACAGCGATGAATTTTATTTCAGCCGCAAATTCAAAAAGGAAGTCGGTGTGTCCCCGTCCGAATATGCCAAACATACACGCAAAGCCGTAGCAGCCTGCTGTGCACCGGTCACCGGCTATCTGCTGGCGCTCGGGATCATCCCGGCTGCCGCACCGCTTGATCCGAAGTGGACAGCCTACTACTATAATGCATATCGCAGCGGCATCCGTACTCCGCTCAAGTTGTGCGATCCATATACATCACTGTCATTTGAAGCCAATGTAGAACGATTGGTACGAACGCGTCCGGATGTGATTATCGGGACCGACCGGCTGGATCAGGCGGACCGGCAGTGTCTGCAGCAGATTGCGCCGTCCCTGTTCGTCGCGGCTGAAAATAGGAACTGGCGGGAGCAGCTGCTGGAGATTGGCAGCTTCCTCGGCCGGGAAGAGCAGGCCCGGCAGTGGATCAGCCGCTATGAGGAACGGGTACACCTGGCCCGCCAGCGTATCGGCTCAAAGGTCGGCAGCGACCGGCTGCTCGTGCTGCGTATTTATGGAGAGCATATGTACATGTACAGCAATCGCGGACTGGATGAGGTGCTGTATGAAAATCTGAATCTGCAGCCTGCCTGCCCGCAAGCCGGCATCCGGCATCTGCCGATCACTTTGCAGGAGCTGGCAGTTATGAACCCGGAGCGGATGCTCGTAACCGTCTGTCCGGAAGCCCATTCACGGGCCAGCTGGCTGGCACTTCAGCATTCCGAAGACTGGAAACGGCTGAATGCAGTACGCAATCTGCAGGTATCGTCGATCTCTTCGGACCCCTGGTGTGAGTATTCGGCACTGGCGATTATGCGGATGCTGGACGAAGCCGAACTGCTGTTTACCGGAAATTGTCCAAACTCGCTGCAGGATACAGTCCATGGTCACGGGCAGGTGAAGTAACTATACTTTGCTAAATGAGAACTATTATCATAGGAGTGGTTATCGATAATGAACGCCTATAATAAAGCAGCACAATCTGCAAAAGAAAAGAAAAATAACAGCCGGAGCATACGCTCGCTGGTGATGCTGGTGCTGGCAGTATGTCTGGTAGGGATGCTGGCAGGATGCGGGTCTCCGGCAGCAGATTCGAATCAGGCTGCCGACGCGGGCAAGGATCAGGCAGCTGCTGCCCAGCCGGTATCGGCAGTCGGCAGTGAGCAGACGGTAACCGACGAGCAGGGACATCAGCTTCAGATTCCGGCTGCCCCGCAGCGCGTATTTGCCCCTTATCTGGAAGATTCGCTGCTCACACTCGGCGTAACGCCTGTCGCCCAGTGGTCGAGCGGACAGGAGGGACAGCCATACCTGGAAGACCAGCTCAAGGACGTGCCCAAGCTGGACTTTTCCTCGGGTCTGCCGTCGCCGGAACTGGTCATGAACTACAAGCCGGATCTGATCATTTTACATACGTCCCATTATGCGGAGAAAGGCGTTTACGAGAGCTATTCCAAAATAGCGCCGGTGTATGTGTTCAACAATGCCTCCGGTGATCCGGAAAAATCCCTGCAGACTATCGCCGGACTGCTTGGCAAACAGCAGCAGGCAGAGCAGGCAATCCAGCAGTATAAAGCCAAACTGACCGATGCCAAATCCAAAATCCAGTCCGTTACCGAGGCAGGGAAAAAGGCAGCTATTATCCGCTTTGCTCCGCGCGGGGTCACGCTAATGAGCCCGGATTACTTTAGCGGCTATGTGGTGTACAAGCAGCTGGGTCTCGGCCAACCGGCGCTCGTACAGCAGAAGAGCACGGCAATGATCGCGACCGAGTCGCTGGCGGATATCGATGCGGATTATATTTTCACGGTGGATGTATCCAGCCGCGGAACGAACAGCATGCAGGAGATGACATCAAGCGAGGTATGGAAATCGATGCCTGCAGTTCGAGCAGGTCATGTCTACGAAGCGGATTCCTCCTACTGGCTCGGCAGCGGATTGATTGCTTTTGGTAAAGTGATCGACGATGTGGTGGCAGCAGTCGGCCAGTAAGAGGGCTGTAAATAAGAGTACTCATATCGTATTCTTACCCCCTGCAGATCATCTACAGGTCTGGTACCCAACCAGGACACTGTACGATCTGCAGGGGTTTTTGGTGTGTGCCGGGCTTTGTTTATCATCTGGATATATGACAAAGAGATTCTGGATTTGGTCCATGGTGATCATGGTCTCGTTCTATATAATTGGTAATGATAATCAATATCAATTAATGCATAAGGAAGAAGGCGCTGTATGAACCTCGAGAACAGGAAGCAGCAGATCGCCGAAGCTGCCGATCACAGGATCGAAGTGCCGCAGGCCAGACAGTGGCGGATGCCCTCAGCAGCCGGTGACTGCAATTATAAAATTATGATCTATACACCTGCAGGTGCTCCACCATCCGGAGGCTATCCGGTCATCTATTTGCTGGATGGCAATTCGGTGTTCGCCACGATGGTCGATGCGCTGCGGATGCAGAGCCGTCGTCCGGACAAGACCGGCGTTATCCCGGCTGTCATCGTGGGAATCGGATATGAGACGAGCGAGCCTTTTGCCGCCCGCCGCTATTACGACTATACCCCGCAGGCAACCAGTGAATACAAACGTCGTCCGGATGGGACGCCTATCCCGGAACAGGGAGGCGCGGATCTGTTCCTGCACTTTCTGGAAAAGGAGCTGAAGCCGGTTATCGAAGCCAAGCTGCCGATCAATCGTAAGCGGCAGGCCGTGTTCGGCCACTCTCTTGGCGGGCTGTTCGTTTTGCATACGCTGTTTACTCGGCCGCAGGCCTTTCAATATTATATCGCTGGCAGTCCATCGATTCACTGGAACCATCAGCTGCTGGATGAAGAGACAGAGCGTTTTATTGCAGACTGCCGGAGCGGTACGGTCACAGCGGAACCTCTACGTCTGCTGATCGGCATGGGCGAGCTGGAACGTACGCATACTGCCCGCAACAACGACCGCTCCGAGCAGCTGATCGAGCGACTGTCGGAACTGAGGGAGACGGGGATGCAGATGGAGTACCGGGAGTACCCCGATGAGAACCATCTGTCCGTAGTCCCTATCCTGATCAGCCGGGCGCTGCGGTTTGCGCTGCATCCGTAAGCGACAGCAGATAACAGGTACATGAGCAGTCGGCAGTAAATGATCAGACTATACAGATACAGATTATCTATATACAGATAAAGAACTCATATCAGGGATATTCACTATGAAACGGCGTTATTCCGTTCATCATCATACAGGTAAGGAGCATAACGATGACATTTACAGGAATAGAAGGTAAAGTCGCTCTGGTCACCGGAGCCGCCCAGGGAATTGGAGAAGCTGTCGTACGCTCACTGCTCCACCATGGAGCCATCGTGGCAGCGACAGATCGTAACGAAGCCGGTGTACAGGCGCTGGCTGCGGAGTGCAAAGATCCCGGTCGCATCCGTGCGTATGCGCTGGATGTGAGTAAAAGTACGGAAGCAGGCCGGATAGTACAGACGGTCGAGCAGAAGATGGGACCGATCGATATTTTGGTCAATGTGGCCGGTGTACTGCGGATGGGGACGGTGGATGCACTGAGTGATGAAGACTGGCATACGATCTTTGCCGTCAATACATCCGGTGTATTCCATATGTGCCGGGCGGTGATCGGATCGATGGCAGCGCGGGAATCCGGCACCATTATTACAGTCAGCTCCAATGCAGCCGGTGTACCGCGTGCCCAGATGTCCGCCTATGCGGCTTCCAAAGCGGCGGCAACCATGTTTACCAAATGCCTTGGGCTGGAATATGCAAGGCAGCATATCCGCTGCAATATAGTGGCTCCCGGATCGACCGATACGGAGATGCAGCGAATGCTGTGGACTAATGGCAATAATGCCGAAGCGGTCATTCAGGGATCACCGGATCATTTCCGTCTCGGCATTCCGCTGGGGAAAATAGCGGTGGCACAGGATGTGGCCAATGCCGTCCTGTTCCTCGCTTCCGATCAGGCCGGTCATATTACGATGCAGGAATTATGTGTGGACGGCGGCGCCACGATGGGCGTGTAACCAGGCAGCCCATACTGGCTCCGTACAACGCAATCAATATAGCACAACCCATACAGCAAGAAGGAGAGGATGAACATCATGGTAACAACCAAGCAGGAGGCGAGAGTTACAGCCCATCAGCTTTTGGAACAATATACGGATACCCATTGTTTTTTCTGGTCTTCCCCGCAGTATACGATGCTGGCGGAAGGAAGTGCTCTGCAGCTGACGGAGGTGGAGCAGGAAGATCTGCCTTCGCTATCCCGTCGTGCTGCCGCACTGCTGCAGCAGGCTCGTCAAGATGGACAGGAACAGCCGGTGCTGGTCGGAGCGATTCCTTTTGACCCGGAGCTGTCTCCAGCCCGCTTGGTGATTCCTCAGCAGGTACAGTGGGCGTCTGCGCGTACAGCCGGAGAATGGTCCGGTCCTGCACAAACGATATTGTCCAGTTACGAGCTGCGAGAAGTACCTTCGGCAGACATTTACAAGCAGGGCGTGGAGGAAGCGCTCGTGCATCTGCGTCAGGGCGATCTGAAAAAAGTCGTTCTGTCCCGATCGCTGGAGCTGACCAGCTCTGCGAAAATTCCGGTAGCGGCGCTGCTGCACAATCTGGCAGTGCCCAATACGCATGGTTATACATTTGCCGTTCATATCCCGTTGTCTCATGAACAGCATTCCGATTCCTCATCGGCAGCCGGGGAAATTCCGATCTGGATCGGGGCCAGTCCGGAGCTGCTGATTCGCAAGCAGGGACTTCGTTTTACCGCCAATCCGCTGGCTGGCTCGGCGGCGCGCAGTGCAGATCCACAGGAAGATCGCAGACGGGCGGAAGCCCTGCTTGTCTCGACCAAGGATTTGCACGAGCACGCGGTCGTGATCGAAGCGGTAGCTGCAGCGCTGCGCCCTTACTGCAGCCAGCTGGAAGTGCCGAAGCAGCCTTCTCTCGTACAGACCGAGACGATGTGGCATCTGTCGACCGAAATCTCCGGACTGCTGGATGATCCATCGGTGACTTCGCTGGAACTGGCGGCAGCATTGCATCCGACTCCGGCGATTTGCGGTACACCGACCGGGATGGCACGTGATCTGATCCGGCAGGTGGAACCATTTGACCGGGGATTGTTCACCGGCATGGTGGGCTGGTGCAATGCAGAGGGAGACGGAGAATGGGCGGTTACGATCCGCTGTGCCGAAGTACGCGGCTCCACGCTGCGTCTCTACGCCGGGGCAGGTGTAGTGGAAGCATCGACGGCGGAAGCCGAACTGGCGGAGACAAGTGCCAAATTGCGTACGATGCTGCGGGCGATGCGCATCGATGAGACGGCTGCACAGCCGGCAGGGAGGGATCAGGCATGAGACTGCCCGGATTTACGCCATGGCCGGAAGAGATGGCCCGTTACTACCGGGAGACCGGATGTTGGAGCGGCGAGACGTTCGGTCAGCTGCTGCGCAGACAGGCGCAGTCGCATGGAGAGCAGATTGTAGTGGTCAGTGGAGAGCAGCGTATCACTTATGCCCAGCTGGATCAGCGGGTGGATCGGCTGGCTTCCGGGCTGCATCGGCTCGGTATTGCTGCCGGTGACCGGGTTATCGTCCAGCTGCCGAATATAACGGCTTTTTTTGAAGTTGTTTTTGCGCTGTTTCGGATCGGCGCGCTGCCGGTCTTTTCCCTGCCGCTGCATCGCAGACAGGAAGTGATTTATTTTGCCAATTACAGCGAAGCGGTCGCTTATATTATTCCCGATATCGAAGCCGGCTATGATTACCGCACACTGGCTGCCGAAGTGAAGGCCGAAGCACCGGGATTGCAGCATGTTATTGTCGCAGGTGAACCGGGAGACTATATGGCGCTGGAAGAATTGTATGCCGATTCGGTGGAGCTGCCGGAAGGGCCGCTGGCGAGTGATGTGGCCTTTTTGCAGCTGTCTGGTGGCAGTACAGGATTGCCCAAGCTGATTCCTCGGACACATGATGATTATATGTACAGCCTTAAGGCCAGCGTCGATGTGTGCGAGCTGGATGAACAGAGCATTTATCTGGCGGTACTGCCGGTTGCACATAATTATCCGCTTAGCTCGCCGGGCGTACTCGGCACGATTTATGCGGGAGGGCGGATTGTACTGTCTCGCAGCGGCAGTCCGGATGAAGCCTTTGCCCTGATTGAACAGGAAAAGGTGACGATTACGGCGCTTGTACCGCCGCTTGCGCTGGTATGGCTGGATGCCGCCTCGTCGCGGCAGGTGAAGCTGGATTCCCTGCAGGTGCTGCAGGTCGGCGGAGCCAAGCTGGGCGCCGAAGCGGCACGCCGGGTGAAGCCCGTACTGGGATGCCAGCTGCAGCAGGTATTCGGGATGGCCGAAGGATTGGTCAATTATACCCGTCTGGATGATCCCGAGGAAATTATTGTGGAGACCCAGGGCAAGCCGATGTCCGTCTATGACGAGATCAAGATTGTCGATGATGAAGATAACGAAGTGCAGCCCGGCATGGCCGGTCATCTGCTGGCACGGGGACCGTATACGATCCAGGGCTATTACAAGGCGGAAGAGCATAATGCCCGCTCTTTTACCAGCGACGGATTTTACCGTACCGGCGATCTGGCGCGTCTGACGCCTGGCGGTTATCTGATCGTCGAAGGCCGTGCCAAAGACCAGATCAACCGCGGCGGAGACAAGGTGGCTGCCGAAGAAGTGGAGAATCATCTGCTCGCCCATCCGGGGATATTTGATGCTGCGCTCGTCTCCATGCCGGATGAATATCTGGGTGAGCGCTCGTGCGCTTTTATTATTGCCCAGTCCGGCATGGCAGGGAATACGGCGGATGCCCTGCTTTCGGCGATGGAAATCAAAGCCTTTTTGCGTGAACGCGGACTGGCTGTCTACAAAATCCCGGATCGAATCGAATTCGTGGACAGCTTTCCCCAGACCGGAGTAGGCAAAGTCAGCAAAAAAGCGCTGCGCGAGCGGATTGCTCGGCAGCAGTCTGTTATAAGATGAGCAGCAAACTGTACACCTTGAAAAAAATCATTTGCTGCATCGTCTGAGGCAGAACTTGATACGTACGAACAAAATCGTATGAACAAACTTATCGTGCGGCGGCATTCGCTACGGTGGCAGTACCCGCTAATTATTCGCTAACACTGAAATACCCGATGCAATTCGTTTTACCAACCTGATGATGAAAGAGAGTGATACATGATGGCTCTTCCCAAAATACAATCCTACCCGATGCCTGTGAAGGCGGAATTTCCTGTTAATAAAGTAAATTGGACGGCTGATCCGCAGCGTGCCGTACTGCTTATTCATGATATGCAGCAGTATTTTGTCCATGCATTTGCCGGTCGTGACCAGTCACCGGTATCCGAGCTGCTGAGTCATATTCAGCAGCTGCGCGAGTACTGTCATGAGCACGGAATTCCGGTCATTTATTCGGCTCAGCCTGGCGGACAGACGCCGGAACAGCGCGGACTGCAGCTGGATTTCTGGGGCAACGGTATCGACGGCGGACCGGACCAGAAGCGGATCGTTCCCGAGCTGGAGCCGGATGAACGCGATATTCTGATGACCAAGTGGCGCTACAGCGCTTTTCAGAAAACGGAGCTGGCGGATATGATGAGTTGCCATGGACGTGATCAGCTGATGATCTGCGGCATCTATGCCCATATCGGCTGTCTGATGACGTCATGTGAAGCTTTTATGCAGGATATTCAGGCATTTCTGATCGGTGATGCAGTGGCGGATTTCTCGCAGGAGCAGCACCGGATGGCTCTTCAATATGCAGCGGAACGCTGTGCGGTTACGATCACGACCGGGCAGCTGCTGGAACAATTGGATACGGCGGGAAGCCGGAATACAGCTGCATCCGCCGACACAGCCGCAGTGGCGGACGGGACGGCAGCGCAATCCGCAGCAGCAGCTTTATCAGCCGAATCCCAACCATCCGATCCATCCGGGCAGCAGTCCGGGTCTGTTCACGAGCAGGAGTATACAGCCCAATTGAACCGCATTCGGGACAAGGTTGCTGCCATGCTCGGTGAACGGCCGGAACGTCTGACGGACGAAGACGATCTGGTGCAGCTATGGGGACTGGATTCCATACGCATCATGACGCTGTCCGAGCAGTGGCGTCGGGAAGGAATGGAAGTCAGCTTTATGGAACTGGCGGAGCAGCCGGTATTGTCGGCATGGGCCAGACTGCTGTGTTCCCGCAACCCGCAGGTGCTGCCCAACGGAGATTACTTTTGACGTGGACTAGAGGAGGCTTGAAATGATGCCCGAATCCGTACTTGTACAACAGCGCTGGCCGTTGTCTGCGGCCCAGTCCGGCATCTGGTTCGCCCAGCAGCTGGACCCGGCCAACCCTATTTTTAATACCGGTGAATATATCGAAATTCAAGGATCGCTTCATCCGCCGCTGTTCGAACAGGCACTGCGTCAGATGATTACCGAAGCGGACACGCTGCGGATGAGATTCAGCGAAGATCGGGAAGGAATCTGGCAAATGCCCGGCCCTATACCCGAACAAATCATGCATTGGATCGATATGCGGGCCAAGAATGACCCACATCAAGCTGCAATGGACTGGATGACAGCGGATATGCAGTGCCCGGTGAACCTGACGGAAGGACCGCTGTTTACTCAGGCGCTGCTTCAGCTGGCACCGGAGCGATTTTACTGGTATCAGCGGATTCATCATCTGGTCATCGACGGTTACGGGTTCTCATTGCTGGCGAGGCGTACTGCTCAGCTGTACACTTCGCTGGCTGCCGGCAATGTTCCGGCAGCTTCTTCCTTTGGGAGTCTGCAACAGGTACTGCAAGAAGACGCTGCCTATCAGCAGTCGGAACAGCGCAGTCTGGACCGGGAGTTCTGGCAGCAGCGCTGGCAGGATCAGCCGGATGTGGTCAGTCTGGGCAGCTGGGCGCAGCGAACCACTTCCTCATTCCTTCGCTCGTCCGCCGTATGGACACCGGACCAAATGGAGCATCTGCAGCAGTATGCAGACCGGATGGACTGCAGCTGGACCGATGTCTTGATGGCGCTGATCGCAGCATATACGAGCCGTATGACCGGCTCGGCAGATATCATACTGGGTATGCCGGTCATGTGCCGATTGGGTACATCGGCTATGCGTGTGCCGGGAATGGTCATGAATCTGCTGCCGCTGCGCTGCGAAGTGAGTGCCGGCATAAGTATGCGGGAACTGGTACGCCAGATCAGCGAAGAGAGCCGCCAGGTACGGCGTCATCAGCATTACCGGCATCAGGATCTGCGCCGGGATCTGCGGCTGCTCGGCGAGAGTAATCGTCTGTTCGGGCCGATGGTCAATATCAAGCCGTTTGACGATAGACTGAACTTTGGCGGTTATCCGGGGATCGTACATAATCTGGGCACAGGACCTGTCGATGATCTGTCCATTCATATTTACCGCCGTGCGGATGAAGGACTGGCTCTGGATCTGGATGCCAATCCACAGGTGTACACCCAGTTGGAACTGGATACTCACCGGCAGCGGATGATGCATCTGCTGACCGGAGCATTACAGTCCGACAGCGATCAGCTTGTGGCAGAGATGGACCTGCTGCTGCCGGAAGAAGCCAAGCTTGTACGTGAACAATGGAATCAGCCTTTCCTTCAGGAGTCCGGTCTACCGGTGGCAGAACAGTTTGAGCAGCAGGCGGCACGTACGCCTGATCGGATCGCGGTCAGCTGTGAAGAGGCAACCATTACTTATGGCGAGCTGAACCGACAGGCCAATCAACTGGCCCGACTGCTGATGGAACATGGAGCAGGGCCTGACCGGATTATCGCGGTTGCTCTGCCAAGAAGCATCACCATGGTCACCGGGATTCTGGCGGTACACAAGACCGGTGCAGCCTATGTACCGCTTGATGCCGACTATCCGGCGGATCGCCTGGAGTACATGCTGGAAGATGCCCGACCGGCCTGTCTGCTGACAACGGCCGAATTAGTGCCGCGTATTCCTGTTGATTCTTCGTTGCCGGTTATTATCGCGGATGAGGATGCTGTGGCCTCCCGGCTGTCGGTATTGTCCTGTGAAAATATACGGCCGCAGGAACGAATGGACAGCTTCTCGCCGCTGCATCCGGCATACATTCTGTATACCTCCGGTTCCACAGGCAGGCCCAAAGGAGTCGCGGTTACCCGCGGCGGACTGGATAATCTGCTGGCCGGAATGCAGGAGCGATTTCGGTTGGAATCTCATGACCGGCTGCTGGCAGTAACGACGATTGCTTTTGACATATCCATTCTGGAAATCTATCTGCCGCTCACCATGGGAGCAATGATGGACATTGCCCGCCGGGAGACAATTCTGAACCCGGAAGCGCTGCTGCAGCGCATTCATGAACAGGGCATTACGATCATGCAGGCGACGCCTACGCTGTGGCAGTCGATTGTATCGGTGAATCCGCCAGAGGACTCTCTGCGGGGACTGCGCATTATTACCGGTGGCGAGGCGCTTTCGCTGCGTCTGAAGCTTGCACTGCAGCAGCTGGGCTGCGAGGTGCACAATCAGTATGGGCCGACAGAGACGACCATTTATTCCACGGCTGCCCGGCTGAATCATTCGGATACCGACAAGCCGCTGATCGGGGGACCGGTTCGGGGAACCCAGCTGTATATTCTGGACGACTCCCTGCAATTGGTACCCCCAGGAGTGGCCGGAGAGCTGTATATTGCCGGCAATGGACTCGCCCGTGGATATCTGGGCAGACCGGATCTGACGGCAGAGCGATTCGTAGCCAATCCGTTTGGTGCGCCGGGCAGCCGGATGTACCGTACTGGCGATCTGGCCAAATGGACCCTCGACGGCGAAGTGGATTACCTGGGCCGTGCCGATCACCAGGTCAAGATTCGCGGGTTCCGCATGGAGCTTGGTGAGATTGAACATGTGATCTCCCGCTATCCGGGCATGGGCCAGGTGACGGTTATTGCCCGTGAAGATCAGCCGGGAATGCAGCAGCTGGTCGCCTATGTCGTCGCCCATACCGAAGCCGCCGCTCCGCTGGATCTGGAGCGGCTGCGTGATTATGCGGCCGAAGAACTGCCGGAGTATATGGTTCCGGCAGCATTTGTCCAGCTGCCGCAGCTGCCTCTGACGCCCAACAAAAAGATTGACCGTCGCGCGCTTCCGGCCCCGGATCTGAAGCTTGCCGCCTCTGTGCGCGAGCCACGAACACCGCAGGAGGAACTGCTGTGCACTTTATTTGCCGAAGTATTGCAGCTGCCCCATGCAGGCGTCGACAGTGACTTTTTCCGGCTGGGTGGGCATTCCCTATTGGCAGGGCATCTGATGATCCGGATACGTGAAGTATTTGGAGTGGAGATGAATATCTCCAGTCTGTTCCAGTCGCCTACTGTCGCAGGATTGGCCCGTCAGCTGGATCGGGCGCATAGTGTCAGACCGGCGATCCGTGCCGAAGTCCGGCCGGAGCGGCTGCCGCTGTCTTTTGCCCAGCAGCGCCTGTGGTTCCAGTACTGTCTGGACGGACCGAATCCGACGTACAATATTCCACTGGTTCTTCATTTGCAGGGAGCACTGGATACCGAAGCGCTGGCTGCCGCTGTGCAGGATGTGATCCAGCGGCATGAGACGCTGCGGACCATTTTCCCGCAGGTGGATGGTTCTTCCTATCAGCAGATTCTGGAGCGGCTGTCCGCAGGTTCATTACTGACTGTCCATGATGTTCAGCCTCAGCAGCTGCCTGGTCTGCTGTCGGAAGCTGTGCGTTACAGTTTCCGTCTGGCCGAGGAGCCTTCGCTGCGTGTGCAGCTGTTCCGTACAGCACCCGAGCAGCATACACTGCTGCTGCTGCTGCATCATATCGCCGGAGATGGCTGGTCGCTTCATCCGCTGGCCCGCGATCTGAGTGCTGCCTATACCGCCCGCTGCCAGCAGCAGGCTCTTGCCTGGAAGCCTCTTGCCGTACAGTATGCCGATTACGCGATCTGGCAGAGTCGTCTATTGGGCAGCGAAAGTGAGCCGGACAGCCTGATGCACAGACAGCTGGAATACTGGACACGTACGCTGCACCGTCTTCCGGAACAGTTGGAGATTCCAATGGATCATGCAAGACCATTGGTGTCCAGCTATGAGGGAGACAGCGTACACTTTTCTCTGACGGCAGAGCTGCACGAGGAGCTGCTTCAGCTGGCTAGGACGCATGGAGCCAGTCTGTTCATGGTGCTGCAGGCCGGTCTGGCAATCATGCTGACCCGCCTTGGAGCTGGCAATGATATTCCAATAGGCAGCCCGATTGCCGGACGCAATGACGATGCCGTCGGCGAACTGGTCGGCATGTTTATCAATACGCTCGTTCTGCGTACGGATACATCGGGCAATCCAAGCTTTGTGGAACTGCTGTCCAGGGTGCGTGAGCGCAATCTGGAAGCGTACGAGCATCAGGATATGCCGTTTGAACGGCTGGTGGAAGTGCTGAATCCGCCTCGTTCCCGGTCGAGACACCCCTTATTCCAAATCATGCTCGTCCTGCAAAATACGCCGGATGTCCGCTTGGAGCTTCCAGGCATACAGGCGCAAATGGAAATCCGTGGTGCCGGCACTTCCAAATTTGATATGACTTTTGAACTGACAGAGCGTTACGGACCGGATGGTCGTCCGCAGGGGCTGGACGTTATTCTGGAATACAGCCGCGATTTGTTCCGCAGGGAGACTGCCGAGCGTATGGCCCGCCGTTTCCAGAAGGTACTTGCTTCGGTAGTGAGCTTACCGGACTATCCGGTAGGGCAGCTGGACATTTTGCTGGACGAAGAGCGTTATGAGCTGACAGCTGCCCCTGTCTCTTTGTCCACGTCTATCGATGAATCCGTGCCCCTGCTGGATCTGATCGGTCGGTTTGAGCAGCAGTGTATACTGCATCCGCACAAGACAGCGGTCAGCTATGGTGAAGACTGCTTGACCTATGCACAGCTGAATGATCGTGCCAATCAGCTGGCCCATCTGCTGATCGGGCATGGAGCCGGACCGGAGCAGTTTGTCGCGCTTGCTCTGCCGCGTTCGGTAGAGCTGGTGATCGGTATTCTGGCCGTGCTCAAATCCGGCGCTGCCTATCTGCCGCTGGACCCGGCTTATCCGGCTGAGCGTCTGGCCTATATGCTGGAAGATGCGGAGCCGGGTATCGTCATCATGAACAGGGATACCTGTGACAAGCTGGATCTCTCTGCAGCCCAGACGGCTATCATACTGGACGATGCAGACACAGCCATCCGGCTCTCTACACAGGATGCACAGAAAAGTCCTGCCGCAGACCATCCGGCAGCAACAAATGCCAACCGGTCTGCCTACATGATCTATACCTCCGGTTCGACCGGACGCCCCAAAGGTGTCGTTATTCCGCATCAAAATGTCATCCGGCTGTTCACTGCTACCGAACACTGGTATGGATTCGGTCCGGAGGATACATGGACGCTGTTCCATTCCTATGCGTTCGACTTTTCTGTCTGGGAGCTATGGGGAGCGCTGCTGTATGGAGGCCGTCTGGTGATTGTGCCTCATGATATCAGCCGTTCACCGGACCGGTTTTTGCAGCTGCTGGCAGCAGAGCGGGTAACGGTGCTGAACCAGACCCCATCGGCTTTTTACCAGTTGATGCAGGCCGATCTGGAAAATAAGGAACTCGGACAACAGCTCACGCTGCGATACGTTGTTTTCGGCGGGGAAGCGCTGGAGCTTGGCCGACTGACAGACTGGTATGAACGTCATGCCGAGGATGCTCCGCGTCTGATCAACATGTACGGGATTACCGAGACGACCGTCCATGTCAGCTACAATGAACTTGGCCGTGAGTCGGCAGTATCGGGCGGCAGCAGTCTGATCGGTGTGCCTATTCCCGATCTGCAGGTATATGTACTGGATGAATATTTACAGCATACGCCATCTGGCGTTGCGGGTGAGATGTATGTAGCCGGAGCTGGCCTTGCGCGCGGATACTGGCGTCGTCCCGAACTCACGGCAGAGCGGTTTGTGGCTGATCCGTTCGGGCCGGCAGGCAGCCGGATGTACCGGACCGGTGATCTGGCACGCCGACTGGCGGATGGTTCACTGGATTATCTGGGACGAGTCGATCACCAGGTGAAGATCCGCGGCTTCCGTATTGAGCTGGGCGAGATTGAATCTGCCCTGTCGCGTCATCCGGAGATTGCGCAGGTCGCTGTGATCGTCAGGGAGGATCAGCCCGGGGATCAGCGTCTGACCGCGTATATCGTTCCATCAGCCGGTTCGGAAGCTTCCTCTTCATCATGGCGGCAGCATGCCTCGGCATTTTTACCGGATTATATGGTTCCGGCAGCATTCGTTGTACTGGATGAACTGCCGCTCACGCCAAATGGCAAGCTGGATCGCAAAGCGCTGCCGGCGCCGGATCGATCTGCCGCTGCAGGCAGTCAGGCACCGCGCAATCCGCAGGAAGAGATGCTCTGTGATTTATTTGCCGAGGTACTTGGACTGGAGCGTGTCGGGATTGAAGACAGCTTCTTCGAACTGGGTGGTCATTCGCTGCTGGCAGTTCGGCTGATGAGCCGGATCAGGGAAGCGATGGGCTATGAACCCGGAATCGGCATTCTGTTCGAAGCTCCAAGTGTTGCCGAACTGGCAGCCCGGCTTGATGGAGATACAGGCAGCAATGCACTGCAGGTACTGCTGCCGCTGCGTCCCAATGGAAGCAAGGCACCGTTATTCTGTATTCACCCGGCTGGCGGTCTGAGCTGGTGTTATGCCGGACTCATGAAGCATCTGGAGACAGAGCGGCCGATTTACGGACTGCAGGCCCGCGGGATCGGTGAGGCAGAAGGCCTGCCTGCCTCCCTGGAAGAGATGACCGCCGATTATGTGGCTCATATTCGTACGGTTCAACCGGAAGGCCCTTATCATTTGCTGGGCTGGTCACTCGGTGGCAATGTCGCTCAGGCGATGGCGGTGCAGCTGCAGCGCGAAGGACAGCAGGTCGCCCTGCTGGCTGTGCTGGATGCATACCCGAGCCATTATCTGCCGATCCGTGAAGAGCAGGAGGAAGAAGAAGCGCTGACTGCACTGCTGGCCCTGGGCGGATATGACCCGGATAGCATCGGTGATGGTCCGCTGGATATGGCGCGGGCAATGGAGATTCTGCGCAGTGATACGAGCGCACTGGCCAGTTTGGATGAAGAGACGATTATGAAGCTGCGTACCACCTACGAGAACTCGGTCCGGCTGCTCAGTCATTATGTACCGGAATCCTTTGACGGCAGAATGCTGTTTTTCCGGTCGACGATTATTCCGGACTGGTTTGACCCGATTGAGCCGGAGATGTGGGAGCCTTATGTGGCATCCGGTCTGGAGCGGCATGATATTGCCTGCCGCCACAAGGACCTGTGTCAGCCCGGACCGCTGGAAATCATCAGCAGCGTGCTGTCCGGACATCTGGAGCAGTCCCATCAACGAATGATAGAGATGAACAGCAGGAGGGATGAACAATGAATAATCCATTTGAGCAGACGGACGGGCAGTATATCGTTCTGATCAATGAAGAGGGCCAGCATTCACTCTGGCCGGCAGCGATGAACATTCCGGCAGGCTGGTCTGTCGCCCTGTCATCATCAGATCGCCAGACGTGCATGACTTACATTGCTGCCCACTGGCAGGATCTGAGACCGCAAAGTATTCGTCAGCAGCAGGCAGCCGTTCGCTAAAAAGAGCAGATTCTGAATTAGACAGCAGTTCGCTCAAACGACCAAGCGATGAGCTTCTGATTCAGGCAGTTTTCGCTTAAGCAACGAGCTTCTCTTTCAGACAGCAGTCTACTCAAGCTGCCGATTTCTGCTGACAGATAACCTATACCAAATAACAGCAAAAAGGCTGATCCCGGTCATTTCCTCTGACCTGGCATCAGCCTTTTTTGGTGTTGTCGTACTTATCTATTTACCTGTTTGCACAATTATACGATCTTCGTCCAACCATTCCCTACACTGTGGTGGTGGAATGAATCGGAGCATGGAGCTGCATATATTCCGCATCGAACAGCTGATCATGCATCATATCGATCACATTCCAGCGATGCTGATCCACGATAATATAGCCGTTATAGAGCCGCTTCACATATACATGCTGCTTGGCCTGAAGCACACAGCGGGCATTGGCATCGCTGCCGACCGTACCGGCAATAATGCGTTCTTCGGCCTCCAGCCGAGAGCCGCGGCATACCGACTGATCTTTCATAAAGGCAATGCTGCCCGCGGAGTAAAGATTGCTCTGCAACACCCCTTCACGGGTAATCAGAATATCACCGTTGGATTTGATTTCACTGGACTGGCAGCGGGACAACTCGATATTGACCTGAATCTCCTGCATGCTGGATACACTGGCATACAGCCGATCCAGATACCCGCGCATGCTCAGGACCGTCTGCTCATCCACCTTTTTCAGAATGCTGGCAGAGCTCATCAGATCGGCGAGCATCAGCTTGAGCTGCTCGGTATCCTTGGTCTGAATATATTGAATGCTGGAAAAAACCTGTAGCAGTTCGCGCCCAAATTCAGGAATATTCCGGAATTTGCGTTCGATCAGCAGCATGACCATCTGACTGTATCGCACTGGTTGATTACGTGTACGCAGTTCGTCGGCGAGCACCTGGGCAGCCATACCGAGCTGGCGCATTTCGTGACTCAGCTGCTTCGACGTGGCATACATCCGGTTGAACATGACGCCAAAATAGCCCGAATAAACCCGTCCACCAATCACCGTACCCTGAATGGAAATACTGCCGGTTGCTGTAATCGTGGAATTGTATACATTGCCGTGAATATATACATTGCCCAGCGATTCGATAATCATGTGGTCGGTCACATTGCCATGGACAATCACGTCTCCGGCAAATACGATATTACCGGTACGCAGATCCACATCGCCGCTTACGACAAAGGCAATGGAAATGTCCACCTGCCGGCGGTTACCGCGACCCGTCATTCGTGGACGACCCGGACGCAGAGCAATAATCTCGCCCGCTGCATTCATTTCGGTAAATTCGCCAGGAGTGATTTCCAGATCCTGTGCAGGCCGTGGAGGCAGTTCATTACCGAACACATCATAACCGGGCATTCCGGTGACCGGGGCGTGTTTGGTGGCAATGACTTCGCCTTCATGTACCGAAGGAATACGGCGATAGCTGCGATGATCAATGATGCCGCCGGCTTCGTGGAAGACAGATTCGATCTGCTCCGGGAAAAATAGTTCCAACCGGGCATCGGTTCCCGGTATGGATTCCTGTCCGCGTGCGACAACGATCGGTTTGCCAGAAGGAAATTCCAATTCCTGCAAAATGGCTGCTTTATCGATATTTTTGATGATATGGCGGCTCTCCAGTGCATCCATAATATGGGTGAACTCCAGCGTCTCGGTCACGCGTTCATGATTGGGTACAGCCTGGGCCGTAACTTGGGCAGCTGCCGGAGTATCCACGAGATTCCATTCATACCGGACCCGGTCATGCAGGATCAGGTAGGCTTCCATTTTATTCGGAGCGACTTTGATCTCGAACAGCGGATCATGCTGCAGTTCCCAAGTGACGATATCTTCCTCACCGATCGGAGCGGTGCCGGCGATAATATTTTTGTTTACGATAAGTGTGACCGGAGCGATCCCGCGGATCGAAGCAGGACGTCCACCCTGACGCGGGGGGAATACATGAATCCGATTATCTTTGATCTTGACCCATCCGTGCTTGCCGCTGTCTGGAATATCTTCGTCCCATGTAATGGAAGCAATGGAGTCGGTAGGTTCATTTGATGAATTCTGCATGGGATGCCCTGATTCCTGACCGGATAGGGAGTTAGACATCATGGATACCTCCATTTCAGTTCAATTGCATATCAGCCGATATGATAACGATTGCAATATATGGGGAAATCATAACGTTTACGTAGTAGTTAAATAGTTCTAGTTATATTATAATACACATTTTCCCAATTAAAACTTATTTTCGGATAATAAGGACTAAGATTTTCAGCAAAATTTTAAATATATGTTTCCACTATTGAATATCAACCTGTTTAGCCAGTATATACCAGATAGAAAGGGCTGGCGAATGACGATTAAAAAATATATTTGAAAAAATTATAAATTACGGTATAATATCATTTGTCGCTTAATTCTACATACCATTTGTCCTAGTAGCTCAGCTGGATAGAGCAACGGCCTTCTAAGCCGTCGGTCGGGGGTTCGAATCCCTCCTGGGACGTAAAAAAGCTCTCTTCATTCATTGGAATGAAGAGAGCTTTTTTCGTGTATTTGTATACAGGAGTTGGCTTTTTCTATTTAAGGAAATACAGACCAACAATCAAATATTGAAATTCGCATATCATCCATTTATTGCAGCTGATCAGGGCAAATTGTATACTCAATTCATCTCTTACCGATTGGCAGCGTTCCTGGATGTAAACAGTCTATACCATAAAATAACATCACAGACAGGAGGATCCAGATATGAAGAATTGGATGCGGCATGTACAGCAAGTTCCGACTATTCTGCAGGCTGTACTGAATATTACACTCGGATTGATCGCTTTTACATTATGCTTTTTCCTGTTAAAAGAAACCTGGTACATTTTCAGCTTTATCTTTATAAGCGGCAATTCAGGGATGAACGCGTATGAGTTTATGGACAAGCTGCTTGTGTTCTTTTTGTACTTTGAGTTTATCGCGCTGATCGTCAAATATTTCAAAAGCGGATTTCATTTCCCGCTGCGTTACTTCATCTATATTGGCATCACTGCTATTATCCGTCTCATCATTGTCGATTATGAGGATGCGATGAACACACTGCTGTGGTCGCTGGCGATTCTGGCACTGCTTGGTGCGCTGCTGCTCGCCAATACCCGTCCAATTCGCCGTGACAACTGACAGAGGCATATGCCGTCAGAAATATGATACGATAGTGGTACAATTAATAATGAAGCAATGGAGGACAAACAGATGACAGAACAGGTAAGAATCTCTCAGCGCAGTGCCATTCTTATTGAGCGTCTGCGTTCGGATGGAATAGCCGAAGAAGTGCTGATCCAGTCACTGGATCAGCAGGAAGATGCCACACTGCGGGCAGCCAGCAGCAGTGATATTGATTTTGCCGAGTGGATGGATTATGCCGCCGAGCATGGTGAACATCTGGTGCAGGCAGTACGTAACGGATACCGTATGACCTTTACTACCGTACCGGGCATGAAAAATTGGCTCAAGTACGCGCTGGATATGAAGGCGGGACGTGATTATACCGAGGGGGAAGAAGGACGGCTGGACGGTCTGCAACTCACATTGGAGCAGGCGCAGCAGCTCAAGGACACCATTGCAGTTAACTGGGTGCTGCTGGAGCATGAAGACGGCACCGCCTCACTGCTGCTGCGTGCACTTCTGACATCATCGGCCCCTCCGCAGCTCTAGGCTAACGATGCCAATCAACCAGCGTTTGGTATCGTAAACGTGACTTAACGGCGCTTAGCATCACAATCGCCGGGTTTAGCCATCTTTACTGATGTGCCGACAGGCGGCTCTCTTTACGTGCAGCTGCACGGTATTCCCGGGGACTGACCTGGCACATCTGCTTGAAGATTTTTCCAAAGTGGGAGAAGTTGCCAAACCCTGACGTTTCCGCAATATCGATAATTTTGAGATCCGATTCTCTCAGCAGCTGCTGGGCCGTCTGGATGCGTACCGTATTCATATATTCGGTCAGATGAAATCCGGTCGTCCGTTTGAATATCCGGCTCAGATGCGAGGGACTCAGATGAAATTGATTCGCAATACCCTGTAGGGACAGCGGTTGCTGATGATTCTGCTTGATGTACTGGGCAATATCCGACATCTGCTGCTGCACGGCGGTGCGGCTGGTTATGGGTTCAGCTGCAATTGTGAATGGGCTGCGGGCGCAGTGAATGAGCAGTTCCATCACCAGATGATGGATCAGCAGCTCGTATCCTTCCGCCTGCATGGTCAGTTCGCGTACGAGCTGCTGAATGACCGGCTGGATCAGCGCCTGATCACGAACAGCGGCATGGAAGACTGGATAATCACGCTGAAAAGGCTGCAGCAGCCACTGTTCATGTTCCCCAAAATGCTGCTCTACAAACCGGTCATTAAAATACACCACAATCCGTTTGTGCTCCGGCAGCTCTCCGGGGAGGGTCCGATGCAGCTCATTTTTCCCTATAAATACAATATCTCCAGTACGCACCTCATAGATCTGATCACGGATAAAATAAGTCCGTTCCCCCGACAGCAAAATATACATTTCATAATGAGGATGTACATGCTCGGTCGCCATGGCAAAATAATCGCTGCGTACCGTATATTCAGCGACCAACGCGTGCGGACTGGTCAGATTGCTTTGCATATCCGAAAACATCGTGTATTTCTCCTTTCTATTGTAAGCGCTAACCATATAAAGTATAGCATAACAAAATAAGCGGTATTACCAAAAGAAAGCATCATTTGCGGCGAACAGTACCGCTTTCTTTGCTAATCTGGTCTCAGACAGCCTTATCCGATTCTGAGGAGGAATACACCGATGAAGCCAAAGAAATACGCACTTGTAGGAACAGGTGGACGTGCGGAATTTTTTTATGGGGCGATTGCCCGTGATTTTCGTGACACGGCCGAACTGGTTGCTTTTTGTGATATTAATCAGACGCGGGCCCGCTATGCCAATACGCTGCTGGAGCAAAAATATGATTATCCCCCGGTCGATTTGTATACTGCCGACCGCTTTGACGAGATGATCAGGGAAAAGCAGCCCAATATCGTCATCGTGACCAGTGTGGATCGTACCCATCACCGTTATATCATCCGGGCGATGGAACTGGGCTGTGATGTTATTACCGAGAAGCCGATGACCGTTGACGAGCATAAATGCCAGGAGATTATGGATGCTGTTGCACGTACCGGACGTAATGTGCGAGTGACTTTCAACTATCGGTATGCGCCTCATCATACCCGGGCGCGCGAACTGATCCGTGACGGAGCGATCGGCGAAGTCACTTCCGTGCACTTTGAATGGCTGCTCAATACCCAGCATGGCGCGGATTATTTCCGCCGATGGCACCGGGACAAGCGTAACAGCGGCGGACTGCTCGTACACAAGTCGACCCACCATTTTGATCTGGTCAACTTCTGGATCGGCTCCCAGCCGGAGACGGTATTTGCTTTTGGCGATTTGCTGTTTTATGGCCGGGAAAATGCAGAGCAGCGCGGCATTACTTCCTTTTATAATCGGGCAACCGGCAATCCGGCAGCAGAGGGCGATCCGTTCGCGCTTACGTTGGACGACAATCCCAATCTCAAAGCAATGTATCTGGATGCCGAGCATGAAGACGGCTACCAGCGCGACCAGAGTGTGTTTGGCGACGGCATCAGCATTGAAGATACGATGAGCGTCATTGTCCGCTACAAGAACAGAGCGATGCTCACTTATTCCCTGAATGCGTATATGCCATGGGAAGGCTACCGGATTGCCTTCAACGGCACCCGCGGACGGATCGAAATGCAGGTGATCGAGAAATCCTACGTCAATGCCGGCGGAGACAAAGCCGACGAAGGGGCACTGGAGGGCAAACAGATCACTGTATTCCCCATGTTCGCCGAGCCTTACGAGGTGGAGGTAGAGGAGAAAGCAGGCGGTCATGGCGGCGGCGACCCGGAGCTGCTGAACGATCTGTTCGGCGAGCCTGCCGAAGATCCGTTCCACCGGGCTGCCAACCATATCGACGGAGCACGTTCCATTCTGACAGGCATCGCTGCCAATCAGTCGATCCGCACCGGACTTCCTGTTCAGGTAGACAGCCTTATCCATATTCCGTCAGAGATACTCTCCGCGGCAAAGGCGCGGTTAGCGGCAGACCAGATAACCCGTTAGAGAAAAGCCTATTTATCATCTATTTCTCTATTTGCATAGACGGTACGCTTGCCCGGGAGGGTGAGCGATCGTCTTTTTGCGTTTGCTGGTAAGAGAGCTGTCGGAACGGGTAATAATAAGGAAGACTGAAGCAACAAGGAGGCAAGCCTATGAACAGTTTAAATTGGGCGGTCGTCGGCACAGGAGAAATTGCACATGATTTTGCGGCAGCGATTCGCCAGGTAAACGGCAATGTCTTCGCCGTCTGCTCACGTGATATGGAACGGGCCAGAGAATTTGCGACCGAATGCGGTGCACAACATGCTTATGACGATTTTGAACAGATGCTGCTCGAACCGGCAATCGATATCATATATATAGCTACTCCTCACAGCAACCATCACAGCTACGTGATGAAATGTCTTCATGCCAACAAGCATGTTTTTTGTGAGAAAGCGATTACAGTGAACAGCAGGGAACTGCAGGAGATCCGGACACTGGCAGAGGAGAAAAAGCTGGTGCTTGCGGAAGCAATGACCATTTATCATATGCCGCTCTATCAGGAGCTACGTAGATTTATGGAAAGCGGCCGTCTCGGTGCCATCAAAATGATCAATGTCTCCATGGGCAGTCCCAAGAAGTACGATCCCGGCAACCGTTTCTACAATCCCGAGTTAGCCGGAGGTGCATTATTGGATATGGGAGTATATGCCCTGTCATTTGTACGCTGCTTTTTGGCAGGTGAACTGGAGCAGATTTTGACGAGTGTGGAAAAGGCACCGACCGGCGTGGATACTCAGTCCACTACTATTCTCAAAACGAGTCAACGTGAACTGGCTGCTGTCTCGCTCGCGTTGAATGCTTCTATTCCCCGATCGGGCATGATTGGTTGTGAAAAGGGGTATATTGAGGTAAAAGAATTCTCTCGTGCGGATCAGGCGATTGTCCATTATACCGATGGCCGGACAGAGACCATTAAGGCCGGATCGTCCAGTCAGGCACTTGCTTATGAAGTGGAATACATGAACCGGTGTGTACGCGGAGAGCAGGAAGAGCATACGATGAGACTGACTACCGATGTGATGGAGCTCATGACCCGCATCCGGGACAAATGGGATATGTATTACCCGCTTGAGAAAAATACGACATCTTCCAGTCAGGAAGAGATTATGTAAATTACGGGATATCTGTCATGGCGAAAATGACTTCAACAATCGAACGCACCCGTAAACTAAAAAAGAAGCCAATCACCATAGGCAGGTGAAAGGCTTCTTTTCATTTTAGTACGTCCCAGGAGGGATTCGAACCCCCGACCGACGGCTTAGAAGGCCGTTGCTCTATCCGGCTGAGCTACTGGGACAAATATTCAATATTTCAAGCGCAACAAAAATATAATATCATGAACCAAGCTGGAAGGCAAGCAAAATTAATGAGCGGCTGCTTGCCTGCCTGTATCTTCAGTATGCCGGAGAGAAATAAACCTCGGTGTGCTTGTCCACTAAAGGATCGTTTATATAAGAATTATGCTTCTCTCTGGTCGTATCGGCCGATATGGTTTATATACATTATAGTAGGAAGCAGCGTTTTTGAGCCATGCACAAGCTGTGCTATAATCATAAAGTCACAGACCATGTGATGAATGTAGGAGGTGCCGTTATCACTGATTCAACGAATTCACATACAGACAGCAATCGGAATGTAGTCCTGTTTCCCAAGACACTCGACTATTATCAGGTTGAATTGACCAATATGCTTGAAACGGAGCGCTATCATGAAGCCATGGGCCTGCTGGAGTTTTTGCTGCAGTGCCAGGGGCAGGATCAGCGCCAGCTGGAAGAATGGGAGTCGCTGCTCGGATGGCTGCGCACGACGTTCCCGGAGTCTTCACATGGCCATTTCGAAGGTCAGGTGTCCGGCGAGGATGAAGATTCTGCTGCCAATAATGAGCAGATTATGCGCGAGCGCATCCGTCTGAGGCAATCCGAAGACCGTTTATATGAAGAAAAGCTGCTCAAGACAGCGATGGAGCGTCCGGTATCGGAACGCACACTGCTGGCGCTCGAACAACTGTCCTATCTGGAACAGCCGGATATCGAACAGCGCCTGATCGAATGGCTGCGAGACGATCACCAGATTCATCCGCTGATCCAGTTCCGTATTTTGCAGACGCTGCGCCGCCGCGGTTATCGTGGGACGGTGTCCTTTATGCATCAGCATGAACGGGTGGATATCGAGGTGGAGACTGTCCCGCTGGACCCGACAGAGTTTCCGCTGACCATCATCCAGATTCTGGAGCGCGTATCCGACAAGGCCGAGATCAGCGCACCGAATCTGTTTTACTTTGCCCAGGAGCTCTGGACCCAGTTCATTATGAGCATCTATGGAACGCAGAATTATATCTGGATCACACGCGGTGATGATGCGGAGATTGATATCTGGGCGGCTGCGCTGCATCATACCGTAGCAGAGACACTTGAAGGCAGCAGCAATGAAGAAGAGACGCGCAGCATGTACGGAGTAACGGACAGCATCCGCTTCCGTTATGAACAGGCTTACCGCGCGATTCACCAGTTTGTATCCAGCCAGATGCCCCGCTGAACAGGCAGGGGCCGAACATCTAAACACAGTGCAGAAACAAACTTGATAAAACATGAATTGTTGTATATACTATAGTGGTTATTCTGCACGTGAAATGTATATAATTTCAATAATCAATTCATGTTAATATTTTTTGGAGGGGAATTCTTGAAATGACAGCAAAATGGGAAAAAACAGAAAAGAACCTTGGCGTTCTTGAAGTAGAAGTATCTGCTGAACGTGTAAGCGCAGCAATCGATAAAGCTTTTAATAAAGTAGGCAAAACTGTAAGTGTACCAGGTTTCCGTAAAGGTAAAGTACCACGGTCCATCTTCGAAGCGCGTTTTGGCGTAGAGAGCCTGTACAATGATGCAATCGACATCCTGCTGCCGGAAGCATACTCCGAAGCAATCGATGAGACTGACATCTTCCCGGTTGACCGTCCTGAAATCGAAATCGAGCAGTTCGAAAAAGGCCAACCATTCAAATTCAAAGCCAAAGTTACTGTAAAACCAGAAGTAAAACTGGGCGACTACAAAGGACTGGAAGTTCCGGTATCCAAAGTAGAAGTAACAGACGAAGACATCAACAGCGAACTGGAGCGTCTGCAACAGCGTCATGCTGAACTGTCTGTAGTTGAAGAAGGTGCTGCCGAGAATGGCGATACGGTATCCATCGACTTCGAAGGATCTGTAGACGGTACTCCATTTGAAGGCGGACAAGCAGAGCGTTACTCCCTGGAGCTGGGTTCCAACTCCTTCATCCCTGGCTTTGAAGAGCAGGTAGTGGGTATGGCGACTGGCGACTTCAAAGATGTAACAGTTACTTTCCCTGAGAACTACCATGCAACTGAACTGGCTGGCAAAGAAGCTGTGTTCAAAGTAAAACTGCATGAAATCAAACGCAAAAACCTGCCTGAGCTGGATGATGAGTTCGCGAAAGATGTTAGTGAATTCGATACACTGGACGAATTCAAAGCAGATCTCAAAGGACAAATCGCTTCCCGCAAGGAAAACGAAGTAAAAGCAGCCAAAGAAGCAGCAGTTGTAGAAAAAGCAGCTGAAAACGCTGAAATTGAAATCCCGGATGCTATGGTTAGTGCCGAGACCGATAACATGGTTCGCGACTTCGATAACCGTCTTCGTCAACAGGGCATGAATCTGGACATGTACTCCAGCTTCTCCGGCCAGACAACAGACGACCTCAAAGAGCAAATGAAAGAAGAAGCTGCAAAACGTGTTCGTAACAACCTTGTTCTGGAGCAAATCGCCAAAGAAGAGAACATTGAAGTTTCCGAAGACGAAGTAACAGCTGAACTGAAGAAAATGGCTTCTCAGTTCCAACGCAGCGCTGAAGAAGTTCGCAGCATCCTGTCCGCGAATGGTTCTCTGGCTAGTCTGTCCGAAGAAATCAAACTGCGCAAAACAATCGAACTGCTGGTAGATGGCAGTAAAGAAGTAGAAGCAGCAGCTGAACAGGCATAATTCCACAATTTCATAACCGCGTTGCATTTTTTGCAACCATTTCAAATAAGGCACGTATTAATGACGTGCCTTATTTTTCCTTATCTAAAGCGTTTGGTACCATAAACGCGACCCTGCTTCCAATAAAAAAGTGATTTTTGCTTTAGCAAAATATCTTACATTCAGCGTTTGGCATCATAAACGCGACCCTGCTTCCAATAGAAAAGTGATTTTTGCTTCAGCAAAATATCTTACCATCAGTGTTTGGCACCATAAACGCAGGGTATTATTATATGATGCATGTTTTCCAAATATTCATCTTTGAAAAAATGACATGACGCAGTGTACATGTTAAAATAGAATCTGTATTCGTATTTTCGTACTAATATATATATCTGTCGTCATATTCCCTGAAAAGAAAGAGGTTGGTTCTATGAGTCTGGTACCTATGGTTGTTGAACAAACCAGTAGAGGCGAAAGATCTTATGATATTTACTCAAGATTGCTCAAGGACCGTATCATATTTTTAAATACGGCGATTGATGACCACGTAGCCAATCTTGTTATTGCACAATTATTATTCCTCGCTGCAGAAGATCCGGAAAAAGATATCCATTTGTATATCAATTCTCCCGGTGGTTCTGTCACAGCAGGGATGGGTATATACGATACAATGCAATTCGTTAAGCCTGATGTGTCCACGATCTGTATGGGTATGGCAGCCAGCATGGGCTCCCTGCTGCTAACAGCAGGTGCTCCCGGCAAACGCTTCGCCCTGCCTAACAGTGAGGTTATGATTCACCAGCCTCTTGGCGGGATCAGCGGACAGGCATCGGATATGAAAATTCACGCGGAATGGATCATCAAGACGCGTCAGAAGTTAAATCAGATTTATGTAGAGCGTACCGGCCAGACGCTGGATAAAATTGAGCGTGATACGGACCGTGACTATTTCCTGGAGGCTGAGGAAGCCAAGGCATACGGATTGATCGATCAGGTTATTACTCGTCCGCTCACAAGCTAAGAAGGGGTGTAGACATGTTTAAATTTAACGATGAAAAAGGACAGCTTAAATGTTCTTTTTGCGGCAAATCACAGGATCAGGTCCGCAAACTTGTAGCAGGTCCTGGTGTATATATATGTGATGAATGTATCGAACTGTGCACGGAGATTGTTGAGGAGGAGCTCGGTCACGAAGAAGAGCTGGATCTCAAGGATATCCCGAAACCACAGGAGATTCGTTCTATTCTTGACCAGTATGTAATCGGTCAGGATCAAGCTAAGAAATCCCTTTCCGTAGCGGTATACAACCACTACAAACGCGTAAATTCGCAGAGCAAAATTGAAGACGTTGAACTTCAAAAAAGTAACATCATGCTCGTAGGACCGACAGGTTCCGGTAAAACACTGCTGGCGCAAACAATGGCCCGCATTTTGAACGTGCCGTTTGCGATTGCAGATGCAACGTCCCTGACCGAAGCAGGTTATGTCGGTGAAGACGTTGAGAACATTCTGCTCAAACTGATCCAGGCTGCCGACTATGATGTAGAGAAAGCGGAACGCGGCATTATCTATATCGATGAGATCGATAAAGTAGCCCGCAAATCCGAGAATCCTTCCATCACTCGCGACGTATCCGGTGAAGGCGTACAGCAGGCACTGCTCAAAATCCTGGAAGGTACTGTAGCTTCCGTTCCACCACAGGGTGGCCGTAAGCATCCTCATCAGGAGTTTATCCAAATCGATACAACCAACATCCTGTTTATCGTCGGTGGTGCCTTTGATGGTCTGGAACAATACATCAAACGCCGGATCGGTAAAAAAGTGATTGGTTTCAATTCCGAGAATCAGGGACAAAAAGACCTGAAAGCAGGCGAATACCTGCGTATGGTACTGCCTGAGGATCTGCTCAAATTCGGTCTGATCCCGGAATTTGTAGGACGTCTGCCGGTTATCTCCGCTCTGGAACCTCTGGACGAAGAGACACTGGTACGTATTCTGTCCGAACCGAAGAACGCATTGATCAAACAGTATTCCAAAATGCTGGAAATGGACAATGTGGAACTCGTATTCGAACCGGATGCCCTGCAAGCCATTGCTCGTGAAGCGATCAAACGCAACACAGGTGCCCGTGGTCTGCGTGCCATCATCGAAGGCATTATGCTTGATGTGATGTATGAAGTACCGTCCCGTGACGATGTGACCAAATGCGTCATTACAGAACAAGTGGTAGAGAGCAAAGTTGTACCTGAGCTCCAGACCGGTAAAGATAAAAAGCAGGAAGAAAGCGCCTGATCAAGGGAGCGGATGGCATCAGTAACTGTCTGATGCCACCCTGCCCGGCTGACTTCCATTATGTATAAATCATATCGCGCCGGCCTTTTTCCTTTTTTGCAGGATAAAGGCTGGTTTGCGGTTAAGCCCAAATGCAAGGGAGAAGAAACCATGTTTTTGAGAGAAAACACTAGACCTGTCAAAGTTGGCGACCTGACTATTGGAGGCAACAATGAAGTTCTGATCCAGAGTATGTGCACGACCAAGACCGCAGATGTGGAAGCGACTGTTGCTGAGATTCTGCGCCTGGAAGAAGCCGGCTGTCAGCTGGTTCGCGTAACGGTTAACAACGAAGAAGCGGCTGCCGCGATTAAAGAGATCAAAAAGCGCATCCATATTCCACTTGTTGCCGATATCCATTTCAACTACAAGCTTGCTCTGCTGGCGATTGAGAACGGCATCGACAAAGTGCGGATCAATCCGGGTAATATCGGTAAACGTGAAAAAGTCGAAGCGGTTGTTCGTGCCTGCAAAGAAAAAAATATACCTATTCGTATCGGCGTGAATGCCGGTTCACTGGAAAACCATCTGCTGGAGAAATACGGTTACCCGACACCGGAAGCCATGGTAGAGAGCGCACTGTTCCATATCGGTATTCTGGAAGAGCTTGATTTCCATGATATTATCGTATCCCTCAAAGCTTCGGATGTGCCAATGGCAATTGCAGCCTATACCAAAGCTGCAGAAGTCATCCCTTATCCGCTGCATCTGGGGATCACGGAAGCCGGTACACTGCATTCCGGTACGATCAAGAGCTCGGCGGGTATTGGTGCACTGCTGGCCATGGGGATCGGATCAACAGTACGTATCTCTCTGAGTGCAGACCCGGTAGAGGAAGTTAAAGTAGCCCGTGAGCTGCTGAAGACATTCGGCCTGATTTCCAATGCAGCTACACTCGTATCCTGCCCGACCTGTGGTCGTCTGGATATTGACTTGTTCTCCATTGCCAATGAAGTGGAAGAGTATATCTCCAAGCTCAAAGTGCCGATCAAAGTATCTGTACTGGGCTGCGCGGTTAACGGGCCTGGTGAAGCCAAGGAAGCGGATATCGGTATTGCCGGCGCCCGTGGTGAAGGACTGCTGTTCCGTTACGGCAAAATGATCCGTAAAGTGCCTGAGGCCGATATGGTCGTTGAATTGAAGAAGGAAATCGATGCTATCGTGGAAGCTTTTGAAGCGACAGGCAAGATTCCGGGACGCGAAGAACGTCATGCGCCTGTAGTCCAGCCGTAATTATCCGCAAGAAGGCTGGCATCATGCAGCAGTGAAATGCTCCAGGCCACCTGGTGTATGAGGCTATAATGCTGTTCATAGCTGTATATTATCTGCAATTTTAAATGTTACAAAGATAGATGTATAAAAGGATGACTGCTGATCATAGGGTCAGCAGAGTCCTGTAAAGATACTGATAGAAGTGAGTTGCTTCTGTCAGTATCTTTTTTTAGTTTGGATGGCTGTCATTGGTGTTTCGACAGGATATTTGTTAAACTTAGGAATGATATAGGCAGTATGATACGCACTAATTATAGGAGGTATGAAAGCGATGGGACCACATAAACATAAGGCACGTCGTTTTCCTTTGCTGCCTTTAAGAGGACTGCTCGTATATCCAAGTATGGTACTCCATCTGGATGTAGGGCGGGATAAATCCGTGAAGGCCTTAGAAAAGGCGATGGTCGATGATAACCTGATTCTTCTCTGCTCCCAATCGGAGGTTAATATTGAAGAACCAAGTCAGGATGAGATTTTCAAAATAGGTACGATTGCCAAGGTACGGCAGATGCTCAAGCTGCCCAACGGCACCATGCGTGTGCTGGTGGAAGGTCTGGAACGTGCTGAAGTGATTGAATATACGGACAACGAAGAGTACTACGAAGTACAGGCAAGGGAACTGCCCGAGGAAGAGAACAACGATCCTGAAGTTCATGCACTCATGCGCACGGTACTGACCGAATTTGAACACTATATTAATCTGTCCAAAAAAGTCACTCCGGAGACTATGGCAGCTGTGTCGGATATTGAGGAACCAGGTCGTCTGGCTGACGTCATTACGAGCCATCTGGTGATCAAAATCAAAGACAAGCAGCATATCCTGGAAGCGATCGATGTACATGTACGTCTGGAACGTCTGCTGGATATTTTGCATAATGAACGTGAAGTGCTGGAACTGGAACGCAAAATCAACCAGCGTGTCAAAAAGCAAATGGAAAAAACGCAGCGTGAATATTATCTGCGTGAACAAATGAAGGCGATCCAGAAGGAATTGGGTGAAAAGGAAGGCCGAGCAGGTGAAGCCGAAGAGCTGCGTCAGCAGCTGGCTGAACTGACTGTACCGGAGAAAATACAGGAGAAGATCGAGAAAGAGATCGACCGACTGGAAAAAACACCGGCCAACTCTGCAGAAGGTGGCATTATTCGCAATTATCTGGATTGGCTGCTCAGCCTGCCATGGGATAAACGTACCACCGATGATCTGGATCTGCATCATGCCGAGCGAATTCTGAATGAAGACCATTACGGTCTCGATAAGCCCAAAGAACGGGTGCTGGAATATCTGGCTGTGCAGAAGCTGGTCAAAAAGCTCAAAGGGCCCATCCTCTGCCTCGTCGGTCCGCCAGGGGTGGGTAAAACTTCACTGGCACGCTCTATCGCCAAGTCACTGGGACGCGAGTTTGTACGCATCTCGCTGGGCGGTGTACGTGATGAAGCGGAGATCCGCGGTCACCGTCGTACGTATGTGGGTGCGATGCCGGGCCGTATTATCCAGGGTATGCGCAATGCCGGCAGCATGAATCCAGTATTCCTGCTGGATGAGATCGACAAGATGGCATCCGATTTCCGCGGCGATCCGTCGGCGGCGCTGCTGGAAGTGCTGGATCCCGAACAGAACAATACGTTTAGCGACCATTTTGTCGAGGTGCCGTTCGATCTGTCGAATGTCATGTTCGTGACGACAGCCAATAGTGTACAGAGCATACCGCGTCCGCTGCTGGATCGTATGGAGATGCTGTATATTCCGGGTTATACCGAGCTGGAGAAACTGCAAATCGGCAGACAGTACCTGCTGCCCAAGCAGACCGGAGAGCATGGTCTGACCACAGAGCAGTTGGAAGTCGGCGAAGATACCCTTCTTAAAGTGGTTCGTGAATATACCCGTGAATCAGGCGTGCGTAATCTGGAACAGCAGATTGCCGCATTATGCCGTAAGGCAGCCCGGGCGATCGTCTCCGATAAGCTCGAAAAGGTAACGATTACACCGGAGGATATCAAGGATTATCTCGGTGTACCGAAGTTCCGTTACGGACTGGTTGAGAAAGAAGACCAGATCGGCAGCGTAACCGGACTGGCCTGGACCGAAGTCGGCGGTGAGACGCTGACGATTGAAGTGACTGTCGTGCCCGGCAGCGGCAAGCTAATGCTCACCGGTAAGCTCGGTGATGTGATGAAGGAATCCGCCCAGGCGGCATTTAGCTATACTCGCTCCAAAGCGGGTGAACTGGATATTCCGGCAGACTTTTATGAGAAAAATGATATTCATATTCATATCCCGGAAGGAGCTATCCCCAAAGACGGCCCTTCTGCAGGTATTACGATTGCCACCGCACTGATCTCTGCGCTGACTGGACGCTATGTGTCCAAGGAAGTCGCCATGACCGGCGAGATTACCCTGCGCGGTCGGGTCCTGCCGATTGGCGGACTCAAGGAAAAGACGCTGGCCGCACATCGTGCCGGCTACAAAAAGATTCTGCTGCCGCAGGACAATGAACGTGACCTTAAGGATATCCCGGACAGCATCAAGGATGAGCTGACCTTTGTCCCGGTCTCCACGATGGATCAGGTTCTGGAGCATGCGCTCGTACGCGAGACGACGCTGCATTAATAAGCGTGCTTACTCTACAAGTACTCTGGGCCGGTATCTGCTTAACGGCAATTGTACACCTGTATGCCCGGATCGATAATGGGATCCATCATTGGATCGATACCGAAAAATGCTGCCGATCCACAGGGCGGATGCTATCGATAGGACAGGTAATCAACGCAAATGTGTGATACAGCGGGATGATCAGGATCATCTCATCATAGCGGCATCGCTCACCAGACAGCGGCGGGCGGTGCCGCTTTTTGTATTGGATGGAGCCATTTGAGCCAGATATCGTCCGAGTTCGCACAGGCGCTCTCCATAACTGTGCACAAGAAAGCCTGCAATAAGGCAAAAGATGATATACTAGGCTAGAAGCGAATCAGTTCGGTAGGCAAGTTGCAAGATATGAAGGTAACGGGCACATTTGTGATTACGGCCGTCAGCGAACGCTAACAGAGCTTCATCACACGTCGTTCATTTTATTTTATATACGAAAGGGATTTCTAACCTATGAAAGTAAATAATGCAGAATTTATTATCAGTGCCGTACGTCCGGATCAGTATCCGGAAGATGGTCTGCCGGAGGTAGCTCTGGCCGGACGTTCCAATGTCGGCAAATCCTCCATGACCAACCGTTTGATTAACCGCAAAAATCTGGCACGTACCAGTGCCACTCCCGGCAAGACCCAGCATCTCAACTACTATCTGATCAATGAGATGTTGTATTTCGTCGATTTCCCCGGTTACGGATATGCCAAAGTATCCAAAAGCCAGCGTGAAGCCTGGGGCAAAATGATTGAACGCTACCTGCTGGAACGCGAACCGCTCAAGCTGGTATTGCTTGTCATCGATTTGCGTCACGCGCCATCCAAAGACGATATCATGATGTATGACTGGCTCAAGTACTATGACTGCAACATTTGCATCGTAGCAACCAAAGCCGACAAAATCCCGCGCAGCAAGTGGGACAAGCATGTGAAGATCGTTAAGCAAGATCTGGGATTCGTACCGGAGGACGATTTTGTTATGTTTTCATCGGAGACAGGGCTGGGTAAGGAAGAATTATGGTCCGTCATTGAACGTCATGCCTTTGCCGCCGATGAAGATGAGATGGAAGAGGAAGAGATGGAATCTCTGCCTGCGAGCGAAGAGAATAGCGACAACCACTACGAACACGAAGAAGATGATATTCCTTCCAAGTAAGCCATAAACTCATAGGTCAACCCGCAAAACAAGGTATTTAGCGAGAAAAATGGAGCATCAAGGGCATTTTTCCGTTCTTTAGAGCAATTAATCCGTTTTTCTCTAAAATATGCTGAAAATTGTTGACCCGGGCGGCAAGCAATACTGTTCAGGATTGATGTATAATAATGAATATATTGGAATGCCAATAGAATTGAGGAGATTTTTATGGCTCAGCGGTTAGCCACAGAGTATATCAAAGCCAGTTTACAGTTGTCGAAAGATCAAATGTCCCAGTTTATACACTATGCCGAAGATCCCCATGTCCATCACCGGGTAAAAGTACTCGATAATGGCAGTCAGGAAGTGGTGTTCGGTACCCGAAATGGTGAGGAAGTTCATTTACCTTTTGACCTCAAAGAAGGAAGCTATGTCTGTGAGTTGTCTTTCCGCTTGGTAAACCCGCATTTAACAAGTATGATTCGTAAATTGTTTGTCGCCTTCCAAGGCTCAGGCATTGTGAACCGTATTTATAAAGGATTCACAATGATATATGATTATGATCAGGGTGTTGTGCAGAGGATCACCGAGCATACGGCAGAAGGCGAGAAAGTGATCTATCGGCAGAAGAATGCGTCGCTGGAGCTTACTGCCCGACTGCAGTCCACATCCATTGAGACGGACATCGAACTGGTCCGCCGGATTGTGGATCAGCTGCTGGATCAGCGGAACGCTTCCCCAGGTCCTCACGAGGAGATTGACCGGGAGCTGCAGATTCAGGCGAAACGGTTGTTTAGCCTGGAAGCCTGATTAACTGCCTGTGTGTCCAATCATATGTAAAGACCATTCATCATGCCGATGAATGGTCTTTTTTTTGTTATATTTATGCATGATAGTGCATAAGAAAACGGTAGTGGTTGGCAGGCTGCCGTATTGGGTAAAACCGCATAAAGCCGGGCTTTTTCATGGACTTACTCATCCCACAAAAATATTCGAAAAAAGCTTGCAATTCGTGTCGATAGATGTTATTTTTAATCTCGTTGAAAATAACATAGGAACCAGGATTCACTCAGGACATGGTAATGTTGCGAGAGATTATTCCCTCGGGAAGTGAATGACGTAGGTCCTAGCGGATGAAATTTCCAAACATTTTATTCCTAGGAAGGGGGAACCGGAAGATGGAATACTCAACTTTCGGAAGACACGTTGCTGTTGATACTTGGGGTGTAGATTTTGATTTGCTGAACAGTGCAGAATATTTGCAGGCTCAGATGGTTGAAGCAGCTGAGGCTTGCGGTGCAACTGTAATGTCTGTTCAATCCAAACAATTTGAACCACAAGGGGCGACAGTGCTTGTTTTGTTGTCGGAGAGTCACCTCTCGATTCACACGTATCCTGAGAGAGGATTCGCGGCTATTGACTGTTATACCTGCGGAGAGACCGTAGATCCACAATTGGCGATCGACTACCTGGTGTCCGTTCTAAAGCCTGAAAAAACGTATGCCAAAAAACTGGTTCGTGGTCTTGGAGAACTGCAAGTCGAGACTCCAGTGATGCAATCCAGCGAACTGATTAATCGATAATTAAGGCTTTGCTTTAAACGGGCAAAGAATGAAATTGAATACCGCTTAAAAGAAAGGCATCTGGTACTGTGTATCGGATGCCTTTTTATATGCATGCGGCTTTATCTGCTGTATTCAGGTATATCGGCATGCAGAATTGGTTAAAGAAATAAAAGAACGCCGCCGACATAGTACAGTAGGAACCCTTTTATTTGAATGACTGTGATCGGGTAATATATTGGATTAATAATGCATGAAGATGTGTCGGGATTTCATAAACATTTCATAAAGACGGCGAAATTGCCCTTTTTGCTGTGATATAATTAACGTATTGTGAAGAACGAAAAGTGATAAGTTACAACTTTTAGACTAGGTGGGTGAACTTGCAATGCACATTATTGTTGTCGGACTCAACTACCGCACAGCACCGGTTGAAGTAAGAGAACGGTTTGCCATTGCGGATGAAGAATTACCGGAAGCTCTCCGGCAGCTTAAGGATACCAAAAGTGTATTGGAAGGCACCATTGTAGCAACTTGCAACCGTACAGAAATCTATGTTGTACTGGACCGTCTGCATATGTGTGGACATTTTATCCGCAGCTTTATGGAGCAGTGGTTTGGTATTTCCCGTCAGGAATTTACGCAGCATTTATATATATATGAAGATGAGCAGGCGATTGACCATCTGTTCCGGGTAACCTGTGGATTGGATTCCATGGTACTGGGAGAGACTCAGATTCTGGGACAGGTCAAACGGTCATTCCAGCTGGCTCAGGAAAACAAGGCGACGGGCACATGGTTCAATATGTTGTTTAAGCAAGCTGTTACGCTCGGCAAACGTGCGCATTCGGAGACCATGATCGGTGAAAGTGCCGTATCGGTCAGCTATGCTGCCGTAGAGCTGGGCAAACGCATTTTTGGTGCTTTCCATAACAAGGTAATTATGATTCTGGGCGCAGGTAAAATGAGTGAGCTGACGGTCAAGCATCTGTATGCGAATGGGGCGGCAGAAGTGATCGTGGCGAACCGCACACTGGGGCGGGCTCAGGAGCTGGCTCACAAATTTAACGGTACACCGTGTACGATGGAAGAAGCGGTTCATCGTCTGCATGAAGTGGATATTCTGATCAGTTCCACGGGCGCACAGGGTTACGTCCTGGACCCGGGTACAATCAAAGAGAGCATGAAACAGCGCAAGTCGCGTCCGCTCTTTATGATTGATATTGCGGTTCCGCGCGACTTGGACCCTGCGATTGGTGAAATCAGCAATGTGTTCCTGTATGATATTGATGATCTGGAAGGCATTGTGGAAAGCAATATGGCAATGCGCCGTGCCGAAGCGATCAAGATCGAACGCATGATTCGAGAAGAGATGGAAGTGTTCCAGCAATGGCTGAAAACACTCGGTGTCAAACCGGTTATCCGCGCCCTTCAGGAGCGTGGTGCCCGCATTCATGAGGAGACACTGGAAAGCCTGTTTAACAAGCTGCCGGAGCTGGATGAAAGACAGCGCAAAGTGATTAGCCGTCTGACCAAGAGTATCGTCAATCAGATGAATCACGAGCCGATTAACCGGGTTAAGGAAATGGCCGCCGAGAAAAATGGCGCAGAGACAGTCGAACTGTTTACTCGTCTTTTTGCACTGGAAGAACAGGCTCAATCTCTGGCAGGACCGGTCAAAGAGATCAAGTCTGCTCCAGAACGGGCGTCTGTGCCATCCCATTCACCGGTTGCTGAAGGAAACATGGCATCCTTTGCTCCCGCAATTCTATAGGCAGGTGATTTGCTTTGACGCTGTTTAACCTGTTATACGATATTATCATTTATTTATACGCCCTGAGCCTTCTGTTTTATTTCTCGGATTGCATACGTCGCAATCCGAGGGCGAAGCGGACGGGCACAGGGTTTCTTGTTTTCGTGTTTATTATTCAGCTGGCCAGCATTACGATTCGTACGATCGAAGAGAAGACGCTGCCGCTGTTCTCAACGTATGATTTTTTCTTTTTCCTGACTTTTATTTTAATATTGATCTCCTTCTTTATAGAGAGGGTGCTCAAGACAGATTATGCCGTATTGCTGTTAAATGTAATCGGCTTTTGTGCTATGGTTCAGAACCGTCTGCATTCTCCCGGTGAAGGGGCCCTGCCCTCGGGCTGGGACACGGTGCATGGTTTGCTGATTCTGCACGTAGCACTGGCGAATTTGAGTTTTGCCTTTTATACGGTGGCTGCGGTATTTGCGGCGATGTATTTATTTTTACACCGCAAGCTCAAGCAAAAGAAATGGGATAACACCGTACGCCGGCTGCCGAGTCTGGAGAGTATGGAGCGGTATACATACACTTCGATGCTTATCGGTACACCACTGCTGATCGTATCACTGATCGTGGCATTAATGTCTATTTTTGCAGAAGGACGATATGTGCTGCTGCTGGACCTGAAAGTCGTATTTACCCTGCTTGCCCTGTGTGTGTATATTGCCTATTTTGCCACTCGGCATATGCGCAATTACTCGGCGGTCGTTATGGCTAGATGGGCGATTGCCGGTTATATCGTATTTATTCTTAATTTTGTGGCCAATACATGGTCGGCATTTCACCAGTGGGTGGGCGTATGAGTGATATTATTCCCTACGTTCCTGTAATGCTGGACTGTAGAAATCAGCACTGCCTGATCGTCGGCGGTGGCAAGGTAGCAGAGCGCAAAGCGCGTAATCTGCTGCAAGGCGGAGCGATCATTACTTTGATTAGTCCGCAGCTGACTCTCGAATTGCAGGAGCAGGCACAATCGGATCGAATCCGCTGGATCGCCCGTGATTATGAGCGGGGAGATGTCTCCTGCGGTGCAGAGTCCAGCGAGAATGGGAAAAGGCGTTATTTTCTCGTTCACGCGGCGACTACGCAGACGGAGATTAACCGCCAGGTAGCGGATGAAGCACGCTGTGAAGGTATTCCGGTCAATGTGGCGGATCATCATGAAGCCAGCACATTTATCAATCCGATGGTTATTCGACGGGGACGGCTGATCGCTTCGGTTACGACCTCGGGAGCAGGACCTGTTGTAGGACGCCGACTGGCAGGGGAACTGGACCGGCATTTTGGTCAGGAATATGAGACTTATATTGAATTTCTTTATTATTTGCGTCACCGGATCAAGGAGATGATTCAGGACCACGAACAACGCAGACATTTGCTGGAGCAGGCTTCCGATCTAAGTATATTGGAAGAGATCCGGCAGGGTCGGTTTGTCTGGTGGGATGAATCCCGAATTGAACAGTGGATCGCACAACATCGGGGAGAGATAACCTAATGCGCAAAATAATCGTAGGCAGTCGGCAGAGTGCGCTTGCACTGACCCAGACAGGACATGTAATTGATGCTTTGACAGAGCTGGGCAGACAGCATGAAATAGAAGTCGAATTTGAAATTAAAAAAATTGTTACCAAAGGCGATCAGATCCTGGATGTTACCCTCTCCAAAGTGGGCGGCAAAGGATTGTTCGTCAAAGAAATCGAACAGGCTCTGCTGAATGGCGAGATCGATATGGCGGTACACAGTATGAAGGATATGCCGTCTGTGCTGCCGGATGGTCTGGTCAATGGAGCCATTCCGAAGCGGGTAGACCCGCGTGACTGTCTGATCACCCGCAATGGTGGAGGATTGGATGAGCTGCCGCTGGGTGCCAAACTGGGTACGAGCAGTCTGCGCCGGGCGAGCCAGCTCAAGGCGTACCGTCCTGACCTGCAGATTGAATCCATTCGTGGCAATATCGATTCACGGCTGCGCAAGCTGGAGAGTGAAGGATTCGATGCGATCATGCTGGCAGCAGCCGGATTGGAACGAATGGGCTGGTCCGACAGGATTAGTGCTTATTTGCCTGCCGATATATGTCTTCCTGCTGTAGGGCAGGGGGCGCTGGGCATCGAGTGCCGTGCAGATGATGAGCATATGCTGCAGCTGCTCTCCCTGTATAATGATGAGCTGACCGCCTTTACGGTAGCTGCAGAGCGTACGTTTCTTGCCAAGCTGAATGGCGGTTGTCAGGTACCGATCGGTGCCTATGCGGTTCGTGTGCTGACATCGGATTCTCAAGCAGACCAAAACATTATACAATTGTCATTAACAGGAATGGTAGCTTCACCCGATGGCAGTACAATACTGAAAGAAACGCTGCAGGGTACTCATCCTGTAGAGCTGGGGCTTGCAGTGGCAGATCAGTTGATTCTTCGTGGAGCGGACAAGATTCTGGCAGAAGTTGGGGGATGAAGAGAATGACCGGCAAGGTGTATCTGGTAGGTGCAGGTCCTGGAGCTCTAAAGCTGATTACGCTTCGGGGCTGGGAATGTATTGGTTTGGCGGATGCGGTCGTCTATGACCGACTGGCAAGCCCGAGGCTGCTCAAGCAGGCCAAACCGGGCGCGGAAAAGATCTATGTAGGCAAGCTGCCTGATCGTCATACCATGAAGCAGGAAGAGATCAATCAGCTGCTCGTCGATCTGGCACTGCAGGGCAAAACGGTTGTGCGCCTGAAAGGTGGAGATCCGACGATCTTCGGCAGAGTAGCCGAGGAAGCGGATCTGCTGCGTCAGCATGGAATTGAGTACGAGATTGTACCGGGCATCAGTTCTTCTATCGCTGTTCCGGCTTACGCGGGGATTCCAGTGACACACCGGGATTATGCTTCTTCCGTATCGATCATTACCGGACACGAGAGTCCGGATAAGCTGGATCAGAGTATCCACTGGGATAAGGTGACTAACGCTACGGGAACACTTGTCTTTATGATGGGTGTTGCCAAAATCAGTTATATCAGTGAGCAGCTGATCCGCCATGGACGACCTGAAGATACACCGGTAGCGCTCGTTCGCTGGGGAACACGGGCAGAGCAGGATACGCTTGTCGGTACGCTCAAAGATATCGCAGCCAAAGTGGAAGAGGCCAATTTCAAACCGCCGGCTGTTATTGTTGTAGGCGAAGTGGTGAATCAACGAGAGCGGATGCAGTGGGCTGAACGGCTGCCTTTATTCGGCAAGCGTATTCTCGTTACACGTGCACGCAGCCAGGCGAGTGAACTGGTCGACCGGATTGATGAACTGGGCGGGGAGCCTTATGAGTACCCGGTCATCGAGACGGTCATGCCTTCCTCCGAATCGGCTCGTCAGCAGATTGCGCATGCCTTTTCACAGCTGGAGCGGTATGACTGGGTGTTCTTCACGAGTGTAAATGGGGTGGAGTACTTTTTCCGTCATCTGGAAGAGCAGGAGCAGGATATCCGCTCGCTGCATCATGCCCGCCTGGCAGCCGTAGGTCCAGCGACGCTGGAGGCTCTACGTAGCCGTGGTCTGACTGCTGTTATCCTGCCGGAGAAATTCCACGCCGAAGGCATGCTGGAGAGCCTGGAAGGCCAGCTGGAGGCCGGACAATGCGTTCTGCTACCTCGCGGCGATCTGGCACGCGCCTGGCTGCCGGATACGCTGAGACAGATGCAGCTGGATGTGACAGAGGTCGATACGTACGAGACGGTCATGACTGGCGAAGACGATATCGAGCTGCGCAAGCTGTTTGAAGAACAGGCGATCCATGCGGTTACTTTTACCAGTTCATCGACCGTCACGAATCTGTTGGCAGCGATGCGCAAACTGGGCTTTGACAATCCGGTGGAGACGTTGCAGCATTCGGTCATTGCCTGCATCGGACCGCAGACCGCACTGACTGCCGAAAAGGCAGGCTTGTCTGTAGGCTTGATGGCGGAGCAGTCCACACTGGATGGATTAATTGATATTTTATGCCGCTGGAATGCGGGCAATGTCCCGCTTCAATCTCACTAATTGATGATCGACATAGCGTATGCCGACCACCGCTTGAGCAGGTCGGCTTTATTTTATAAACAAGAGAGGAAGTATAATCATGAGTCAAGCTTTTACACGTCACCGTCGTCTGCGCAAAACTGCTGCTATCCGCAGCATGGTCCGCGAAACCCGTCTGCATAAAACCGACTTTATCCAGCCGGTATTTGTAACCTACGGTACCAATGTAAAGCAGGAAATCTCTTCCATGCCGGGTGTGTACAACTTCTCCATGGACCGCATCGGTGAAGAGATTCAGGAGATCGTCGAGCTGGGTATTCCGGCAGTTATGGTATTCGGTGTGCCTGAGACCAAGGACAGCGTCGGTACAGGTGCTTATTCGGAACAGGGCATTGTACAGCAGGCGATCCGTTATATCAAGGAAAACTATCCGCAGCTGGTTGTCATTGCCGATACCTGTCTGTGTGAATTTACTGACCACGGACACTGTGGTGTAGTTCACAGTCATGAGATTGACGGTCATATCCATGCGGATGTGGATAATGATGAGTCGCTGGTATTGCTCGCCCAGACGGCTGTCTCCCAGGCACAGGCAGGAGCGGATATTATTGCCCCTTCCAATATGATGGATGGATTCGTCTATGCAATCCGTGCTGCTCTGGATGATGCGGGATTCCAGGACATTCCGATTATGTCCTATGCGGTGAAATATGCTTCCGCATTCTACGGTCCATTCCGTGAAGCTGCCCAGTCGGCTCCTCAGTTCGGTGACCGCAAATCGTATCAGATGGACCCTGCCAATGTACGTGAAGCGCTGCGCGAAGCGGAGAGCGACGTACAGGAAGGCGCCGATATGCTGATGGTCAAACCGTCGCTGGCATATATGGACGTACTGCGTGCGGTCCGCGAGAACTTTGACCTGCCGCTGGTAGCTTATAATGTCAGTGGGGAATATGCTATGGTCAAAGCTGCTGCACAGCAGGGCTGGATTGATGAGCGCGGCATTGTAACCGAGATGATGCTGGGCTTCAAACGTGCCGGCGCGGACATGATCATCACTTATTTCTCCAAAGATGTTGCACGTTGGCTGCGCGAAGAATAGAATGACGATTTCATCCGTCCATTCGGATTGCACATGAACAGGACGGGTAAATATACGGGACAGGGAAAATGAATACAGTCTGAAGCGGTGCACCGGTCTGTCCGGTGTACTCCCGGTCTGTATCATTTGGATACCATTTATGGAGGTGCTTGATCAATGAACAATATGAACTCCGTGCGCCGTGATGAACGCTCGCGCACAGCTTTTGAAGAAGCCAAACAGTATATTCCGGGCGGGGTGAACAGTCCGGTTCGCGCTTTTAAAACGGTAGGTCTGACGCCCGTGTATGTAGATCGTGGAGAAGGCTCCCGTCTGTATGATATCGATGGCAATGTATTTATCGATTATGTCGGCTCCTGGGGTCCGCTCATTATGGGACATGCGCATCCCGACGTCGTTCGTGCACTGCAGGAAGCCACGGTAAAAGGCACCAGCTTTGGCGCACCGACCGAGATTGAGACGCGTATGGCCAAGCTGGTCGCCGAGCGTGTACCGTCGATTGATATTGTACGTATGGTAAGCTCCGGTACGGAAGCGACGATGAGCGCGATCCGCCTGGCACGCGGTTACACCAAGCGCGATAAAATTCTGAAATTTGAAGGCTCCTACCATGGACATGGCGATAGCCTGCTGATCAAAGCCGGTTCCGGTGTGGCTACGCTGGGATTGCCGGACAGCCCCGGGGTACCGGAAGCGGTCGCTTCCAATACCGTAACGGTTCCTTACAACGATCTGGAATCGGTCCGTCTGGCATTTGAACGTTTTGGCGAGGATATCGCCTGTATTATCGTTGAGCCGGTAGCCGGCAATATGGGGGTAGTTCCTCCGGCAGCCGGATTCCTCGAAGGTCTGCGTGAAGTGACATCGCAGTATGGCAGTCTGCTGATCTTTGATGAAGTCATGACCGGATTCCGCGTGCATATGAACTGTGCCCAGGGACGTTATGGAGTGACTCCGGATCTGACCTGTCTTGGTAAAGTAATCGGTGGCGGTTTGCCGGTTGGAGCTTATGGAGGCAAGCGCGAGATTATGGAGCAGATTGCGCCGACAGGCCCTATTTATCAGGCAGGCACACTCAGCGGTAATCCACTCGCGATGACAGCCGGTTATACCACACTGAGCCTGCTGACGCCGGAAGTGTATACACGTCTGGAGCAGATCTCTGCCCGTCTGCAGGAAGGGTTCGAAGTCAACGCTCGCGAAGCAGGCATTCCGCTTACAATTAACCGTGTTGGCTCCATGGTCTGCCCGTTCCTGACAGAAGGACCGGTAACCAATTACGATACTGCCAAAGTGAGCGATATGGATATGTTCAAACGCTATTTTGGCGCGATGCTGGATCGCGGCATCAGCGTGGCACCGTCTCCATTTGAAGGCATGTTCGTATCCGGTGTGCACAGCGATGAGGATATCGAGCAGACGATCGCAGTTCACCGCGATGTCATGAAGTCGCTATAATGATGACACCTGCCATGGACGACCACAACCGTTCCAATACCGGGAATCCTTCTTTCAAATCGATTCGAGCCGCTGCGGAGCGCCGCGGTGAATGGCTGGAGCTCATGCCCGGCCGCGAGCTTGATCTGCAGCAGACCGAGCAGCGTCATACCCGGATGATGCAGTGGCTGGAAAGCCAGTCTTTCCCGGTCAAACTGCTGGGCAGACTTCATTCCAAAGGAGAAATCAAAATAACCGGCGACCGCATCAGACTGCGTTTGTTTCCGGCGGCCGAGTACGGCTTTGAGCCGCGTTATGATCATCCGCTGGAAGTTCTGTATGAAGATGATTACATCCTGGTGGTGCACAAGCCGGCTGGTATGGCCGTACACCCTGCGGATCAGCAGGATACACGGGTGACGCTGGCCCATGCTGTAGCTGCGCATTATGAGAGTACCGGCCAGGATTGTGCCGTACGCCATGTCCATCGTCTGGATGAGGACACAACCGGACCGGTACTATACGCCAAGAACGAATTTGCCCTTTCCCTGATGGATGAGCAGATGCGGGAGAAGCTCATCGATAGACGTTATGCTGCACTCGTGCAGGGCAATGTCAGTGATCAGTTGACGATAATCGATGAGCCGATTGGCAAGGATCGCCATCACAAGCAACGCCGCCGGGTATCACCGGGTGGACAGTCTGCCGTTACTTTTGTGGAAAAGGTAGCCGGTACCAAAGCCGCCAGTCTGGTCAAGCTGAAGCTGGAAACCGGCCGAACGCACCAAATTCGTGTCCATATGAGCTATATGGGGCATCCGCTAATCGGTGATGCATTGTACGGTGGACGCAGTGATCTGCTGGATCGCCAGGCACTGCATGGCGAACAGCTTGCTTTTGTCCATCCGTGGACAGGCGAAGAGACGGTCGTGGATGATCCCTGGCCATCGGATATGCTGCAGCTGGCCGAGAGCCTCAAGCTGATTGGACAGGAGTAATGACGCCTTGCAGTTACAGGCGGGCTGCTTTTAATTTAAAGTAAATACAGACAGGCTGGCATTCGGCAGGCATACGCCGGATGTCAGCTTTTTTATTGACTTTGCTACGTCTACAAGTTATGATGTTGAGTGAAAATTAGTTCAAAAACTGTGAACGGAAATAGTAGACATGATCGGCCTTTAGAGAGCGGAACTGCTGCGCTGAGAGGTTCTGTAGGATGCGATACGTCGAAGTCGTCCGGGAGTTGTTCATTTGAGACCTGGTTTGTCCGATCCTTGAGATCGGCAGCGGTAACAGGTATAGAATGGACCGGTAGCAGCCGTTATCTGTCTTAGAGTGTCGTTATCTGATGCGTATTTTCAATATAATCGCAAGGAAGTACAGGTAGCGAAACAAAGGTGGTACCACGAGAGCCAGGCCTTTCGTCCTTTGAGACGAAGGGCTTTTTTTGTTGGTTTGGCCTTACTGGTGGATAATAACTGCCGAACAACGATCATACACGGTTTAATACGCAGGAACGGGTATTCATGGCATCCGCTGTCCCGTGCATGCATCAGGTGTACACTTTTACTTATATGATAATGATGGAGGGATCTGTATGACAGAACCAAACACTAATCCGGCATCAACATCCATGCCGACAACGTATGACCCCAAATCCGCCGAGCGCAAATGGTATGACTACTGGATGGAAAATGATTTCTTCCGTGCAGGCCAGCGTCCGGATGCACAGCCATATACGATTGTTATTCCACCGCCGAACGTAACCGGTATGCTGCATATCGGCCATGCGCTCGACTTTACCCTACAGGATATTATGATTCGTACCAAACGGATGCAGGGATATGATGCACTCTGGCTGCCGGGTTCCGACCATGCCGGTATTGCTACCCAGACCAAGGTAGAGCAGAATCTGCGCGCCGAAGGCATTACCCGTCATGATCTGGGACGCGAGAAGTTCGTGGAGAAAGTGTGGGAATGGAAGGACAAATACGCACAGACCATTCACGAGCAGTGGGCCAAAATGGGCTTCTCTCTCGATTACTCCCGTGAGCGTTTTACACTGGATGAAGGACTGTCCAAGGCAGTACGCCAGGTATTCGTAAAATTGTATGAAAAAGACCTGATCTATCGCGGCAAACGCATCATCAACTGGGACCCTCAGGCACGTACAGCCCTGTCCGATATCGAAGTGGAATACAAAGAAGTAAACGGTCATCTGTATCATCTGGAGTATCCGCTGAAGGATGGAAGCGGCTCGATCACTGTAGCCACAACCCGTCCGGAAACCATGTTGGGCGATACTGCAGTAGCTGTTCATCCCAAAGACGAACGCTACAAAGATATGATCGGCAAAATGCTCGTACTGCCAATCATCGGTCGCGAAATTCCCGTGATTGCAGACGATTATGTAGATCGTGAATTCGGCAGCGGTGCTGTGAAAATCACACCTGCCCATGATCCGAATGACTTTGAAATGGGTCAGCGCCATGATCTGCCGCAGATCGTAGTGATGGACGAAGGCGGCATTATGAATGAAAATGCCGACAAATACCAGGGAATGGACCGCAGTGATGCACGCAAACAGATCGTCAAGGATCTGCAGGATGCCGGTGTACTGATTCGTATTGAGGATCATGTTCACCAGGTAGGACACAGTGAGCGTTCCGGAGCTGTAGTTGAGCCGTATCTGTCTACCCAGTGGTTCGTTAAAATGAAGCCGCTGGCTGATGCAGCCATCGAAGCACAGCGTAATGGCAAAGGTACGAATTTTGTACCGGACCGTTTTGAGAAAACATACCTGAACTGGATCGAAAATGTACGTGACTGGTGTATTTCCCGTCAGCTGTGGTGGGGTCATCGCATCCCGGCCTGGTACTGCGAAGAGACTGGCGAGATTATCGTATCCGCCGAAGATCCAAGCAATCTGCCTGAGCACGCGGGCAAAACGCTGCGTCAGGATGAAGATGTACTGGACACCTGGTTCAGCTCGGCGCTGTGGCCGTTCTCCACACTCGGCTGGCCGGATGAGACAGAAGATCTCAAACGCTATTATCCAACCGATCTGCTTGTAACCGGCTATGACATTATCTATTTCTGGGTAGCGCGCATGATCTTCACCGCAATTGAGTTTACCGATCAGATTCCGTTCAAGGATGTGCTGATGCATGGTCTTGTACGTGCGTCGGATGGACAGAAAATGTCCAAATCGCTCGGCAACGGGGTTGACCCGCTTGAAGTTATCGAACAATATGGCGCGGACGCGATGCGTTATATGATCTCTACCGGCAGTACGCCGGGTCAGGATTTACGTTTCCGCTGGGAGCGCGTAGAGCAGTCCCGCAACTTTGCCAATAAAATCTGGAATGCTTCCCGTTTTGCACTGATGAATATGGAAGGATTCACTTTTGAAGATATCGATCTGACCGGCCAGCTGAGCACAGCGGACCGCTGGATTCTGCATCGCATGAACGAAACGGCGCGCGATATTACACGCCTGATCGATTCCTATGAATTTGGGGAAACCGGACGCTTGCTGTACAACTTTATCTGGGATGATCTGTGTGACTGGTATATCGAGATTGCCAAGCTGTCCCTGTATGGAGAAGATGCAGCTGCCAAGAAGACGACCCAATCCGTACTCGCTTATGTACTGGACCGCACGATGCGGATGATTCATCCGTTTATGCCGTTCATTTCCGAAGAGATCTGGCAGCATCTGCCGCATGAAGGACAGACCATTACACTGGCGGCATGGCCGGAATTCGATCCTGCACTGGAAAATAAAGCGGCTGAAGAAGAGATGAGCCTGCTGATCGATATGATCCGCTCCGTACGTAATATCCGTGCGGAAGTAAACGTACCGATGAGCAAAAAAATCGAACTGCTCGTTAAAGCCAATGATCGGCAATCTCTCGATATCATCGAATCCAATGCCCATTATATCCAGCGCTTCTGTAATACTTCCGAGTATCAGGCAGGTCTGGAACTGAATGCGCCGGATAAGGCGATGTCCGCTGTCGTAACCGGTGCGGAACTGTACCTGCCGCTGGCAGGACTGCTCGATATCAGCCAGGAAATTGCCCGTCTGGAAAAAGAAGTGGCTACACTCAACTCCGAAGTGGAACGTGTGGAGAAGAAGCTGTCCAACCAGGGCTTTGTATCCAAGGCGCCAGCGAAAGTGATCGAGGAAGAACGTGCCAAACAGGCTGATTATTCCGACAAACGCGACAAGGTTCTTGCCCGTATTGCCGAACTGAAAGGTTAAGGTGGACATTATGGAATACGAAACTGCGGAGGGGCAGCCAGCCCCTCTACATACGTACGAACAGGCTGTGGAATGGATTAATAATCTGATTCCTTTTGGCATTCGTCCGGGATTGGAGCGGATCGAGCAGCTGATGCAGCTGCTCGGCAATCCGCACCGCAGGCTGAAGTTCATTCATGTGGCAGGCACCAACGGCAAAGGCAGTACATGTGCCTTTCTGACACGGGTACTGATTGAATCGGGCTATGATGTAGGTACATTTACTTCGCCGTATATCACCAAGTTCACCAACCGTTTTCAATATAACGGTCAGGATATCCCCGAAGAGACACTGCTTCATGTCGCCAATCGACTGTATCCGCTCGTTGCGGAGATGGCAGCGACCGAACTGGGTTCTCCTACCATGTTCGAAGTATCGACTGCACTGGCTATTGTATATTATGCCGAAGAGTGCTATCCCGATGTGGTCGTATGGGAGACCGGTCTTGGAGGACGGATGGATGTGACCAATATCGTGCATCCGATTGTGTCGGTGATTACGAATGTGGGTTATGATCATACGGATATTCTGGGAGATACACTGGAGCAGATCGCTGGGGAAAAAGCAGGCATTATCAAGCCGGGCGTGCCGGTAGTGACCAGTGTTGATCAACCGGAAGTAATCGAAGTACTTGCCCGCAAAGCGGAGCAGTGCCGTACGACCATGTATCTGGCAGGCCGGGATTATACGGCAGAACGTCTGAGCGGAGACGAGGACAGCCAGTCTTTTCATTTTCATGGACCTTTCCGTGAAATGGATATTGAGATCGGCATGCAGGGCGAGCATCAGTGCGCCAACGCCGGCCTTGCGATGATGACGCTGGAAGTGCTGCGTCAGTATATGGCCTTTGTGCTGGATGATGAGCCGCTGCTGTCCGGCTTCCGTCATACATTCTGGGCAGGACGCCTGGAAAAGGTGTCGGATCACCCGCCGATTGTACTGGATGGCGCGCATAATCCGGAGGGAGCCGCTTCACTCGTGAAGAGCATCCCGCAGACGTATACGTACAATAAACTTCATATGCTGGCAGGCATGCTGGAGAACAAGCAGCATGAACCGGTATTCCGTCATCTGCTGTCCATTGCGGACACATTGATTCTGACCGAACCGGATTTTAGACGTAAAATGGATGCGGACAGACTGTACGAGCTTGTTCGTCAACTACAACACGACATGAACAAAACGGAAGTTGAGATTATAGTGGAAAGTGACTGGAAGCAGGCATTGGAGCTGCTGAAGTCACGTACAGAACGGGAAGATCTTGGGGTCGTTACCGGAACACTCTATTTAATTTCAGATGTAAGAGCGACTCTTTTGCATCAATCCGATTCTGAAAAGGGCTGGTGAGACATAATGAATAAGACAGAACATATACATTTTATAGGCATTGGCGGTTACGGCATGAGCGCCATCGCCAAAGTATTACTCGAAATGGGCTATAAGGTGACCGGTTCGGATGTGGCGATGAGTGCACTGGCAGCCAAACTGCAGCAGCAGGGCGCAGAAATACACATCGGACACGATGCACAAAAAGTACACGGCGCCGATCTGCTCGTCTATTCTTCGGCAGTAGCGACTGATGACGTGGAGCTTGTAGAAGCAAGACGTCTGGAGATTCCTGTCCTGCATCGCTCCGAGATGCTGGCACGTCTGCTGAACGAACGTAAAGGGGTAGCGGTAGCAGGAGCACATGGCAAGACAACCACATCTTCTATGATCGCACTGGTGATGGAAGAATGTGACGCTGATCCAACATATATTATCGGCGGAGAGATCGTGAATCTCGGCACCAATGCCAAGGCAGGCAAAGGGGACTATGTAGTCGCCGAAGCCGATGAAAGCGACGGCACGTTCCTGCAGTACCATCCGACGATTGCAGTCGTAACCAATATCGAAGCGGATCATCTGGAAAACTATGACGGTGATTTTGCCAATATCAAAGCAGCTTATGTACAATTCCTCAGCCAGCTGCGTCCCGGCGGCAAAGCGATTGTCAATGCGGATGACGAGAATGTCCGTGAGCTTCTGCCTAATATTAAAGGGGATACGGTTACCTTTGGTATTCAACAGGATGCAGACTATACGGCAGAAGACATTCAGCCGGATGACCGCAAAATCTCATTCGTGATGAAATACCGGGGCGAGAAGCTGGGAACTGTCCAGCTGTCCGTACCGGGTATCCATAATGTCTATAATGCAATGGCAACGATCATTTCCTGTCTGGAAGCGGGACTTTCCTTTACCGCTGTAGCGGCAGCAATTGTACGTTTCCAGGGAGCCAAGCGCCGCTTCCAGGTGATCGGTGAAGCGAATAATGTGCTGGTTGTGGACGATTATGCCCATCATCCGACCGAGATCGAAGCGACCCTGCAGGCTGCACGCGCAACCGGCAAAAAGATCATTGCGATCTTCCAGCCGCAGCGGTATTCACGTACTTTCTTCCTGTTGGATGAATTCAGCCGTGCCTTCACTGAAGCGGATGAAGTGATCATTACGGATATTTATGCACCGGCTGGCGAGCAGCAGATCGAAGGCGTTCACTCGTCTAGACTTGTGGAGCTCATTTGTGAGAACAGTAACAGCAATGCCCGCTATATTGCGGAAAAGGAAGAAGTTGTTACCATGCTGACTTCGCGCCTGGAACCGGGTACACTGATCATTACAATGGGTGCAGGCGACATCTGGAAAGTATCCAAAGCGCTGGCGGAACAGCTGGAATCGACACCAGAAACCAATTGATCTGCCTGCTGCCGGATATCGGACAGATAGAGTTCTATCCAAAGACTGTCTTCGGACAGTCTTTTTTGACGGGATTTTCAGCAAAACAAACCTCTTTTCTTTTTTGTTTGTATTGCCGTAAGAATCAACGTATAATAATGTGGTGTCAAATCAAAGGCAGGGGAAAGACAGCATGAAAAAAAATGCAGGAACATTAATTTTATTTTTGCTGCTGGGCTGGCTGATTGGCGAATGGATCGCTACACTGCTGGAGCCTGTAGCAATTTTATCTTTTCTGACCAAGTCGACGACCATTGACTGGTCTCCCAGTGCCAATTTGAACATTATACGCTACAACATTGAGCTTCATCTCAAATTGAGCCTGCTCAGTCTGCTCGGGGTAGTGGCCGCGATATGGCTGTACCGCAGACTCTGAATCATTCAATGATAACATGTAAAAGGAGAGGGCCTTTCTTATGAGTAGAGAATCTCAGCGTCGTATCATACTGGCGTCCGCTTCTCCACGGAGGAAAGAATTGATGGCCTCTTTACAGCTGGAATTTGAAATTATGCCCAGTGAAGCCGACGAATCCGTACCCGGGGACTGGTCTCCGGAACGTATCGTTACTGAACTGGCCCTTCGTAAAGCAAATGCTGTATGTGAGCAGTACCCTTCCAAAGTAGCCGGTGCGGTTATTGTCAGCAGCGACACAATTGTCGTGTTGGACGACCGTGTATTTGGCAAGCCGGAGAATGAGGAGGAGGCCGCAGCCATGCTGCAGTCTTTACAGGGACGGAGTCATTACGTGTATACCGGAATCACCTGCACCGATACGGCAACTGGCCGCACCCGCACGGATTACCGGCAAACGCTTGTACATATGAAGCCTCTCACATCAGAGCGGATTCAAGCTTACGTACGCAGCGGTGAACCTGCCGACAAGGCCGGAGCCTATGCCATTCAGGGATTGGGTTCCACACTGGTTGACCGTATTGAAGGCTGCTATTTTACCGTAGTGGGTCTGCCTGTTTCACTGCTAAGCGATATGCTGGAGGAGTTTGACATATCCGTTCTTGGTTCTTAATTCTGTCGTAGAGAAGAGGAATACTGATGGAGGCGCCACAATATCGTTTGCGTGATATTCCTCTTGAAGATCGTCCGCGTGAGCGGATGATCAGTTATGGAGCCGAGGCGCTCAGTCATGCCGAACTGCTGGCTATTTTGCTCCGTACCGGCACAAGAGACGAGTCTGCCATTCATCTGGCAGCACGGATTTTGCAGCAGGTGGGCACTATTCGTCAGCTGGTGGATCTCAGTATCGAGGAACTGACGGAGATCAAGGGAATCGGGACAGCCAAAGCGATCCAGATCAAGGCTGGAATCGAGCTGGGCAGACGAATTAGCCGTACCGGCAAGGAAGATGCCATGGTGATCCGCAGTCCGCGCGATGCCGCTGACTTATTGATCGAACAGATGCGCTATTTGCAAAAAGAACATTTTGTATGTTTGTTTCTGAACACCAAGAATCATATTATTTCCCAGGAAACGTTATCGATGGGCAGCCTCAATGCTTCGATCGTACATCCGCGTGAAATATTCCGTGCAGCGATCAAATGCAGCAGTGCATCGGTCATCTGTGCGCATAATCATCCGAGCGGTGATCCTACGCCAAGTCCGGAGGATATTTCACTTACACGGAGACTCGTCGAAGCAGGGCAAATTATCGGAATTGAAGTGCTGGATCACCTGGTCATTGGAGATATGAAATTCGTAAGTTTGAAGGAACAGGGCTTCATGTAATATAATAGTCGAGATTCAGAGGAAAGGGAGTTAAAAGTTATGTTTGGTGGTTTTACGAAAGATTTGGGGATTGACCTTGGGACAGCAAATACACTGGTATATGTAAGAGGTAAAGGAATTGCAGTTAGAGAACCTTCCGTAGTCGCGATCCGTACGGATACGAATACGATCGAGGCTGTTGGCGAATCCGCCAAAAAAATGATTGGTCGTACACCGGGCAACATCCGTGCCATCCGTCCGATGAAAGATGGCGTTATCGCTGATTTTGATACTACAGCGACAATGATCAAATACTTTATCCGCCAGGCACAAAAACAGCGTTCGATGTTCCCGCAGCATCCGAATGTAATGGTATGTGTACCTTCCGGCATCACTGCAGTCGAGCAGCGTGCGGTTGAAGACGCGACCAAACAGGCTGGGGCACGTGAAGCCTACACGATCGAAGAACCATTCGCAGCAGCGATTGGTGCTGATCTGCCAGTATGGGAACCAACAGGCAGCATGGTTGTCGATATCGGCGGGGGTACAACAGAAGTTGCCGTTATCTCTCTTGGTGGTATCGTAACGAGCCGTTCCGTGCGTGTAGCCGGTGATGAAATGGATGAAGCGATCATCCAGTACATCAAGCGTCAGTACAATCTGATGATTGGTGAGCGTACATCCGAGCAGCTCAAAATGGATATCGGTTCTGCGATTCCTTTCGAAAAAGTCGAAACAATGGAAATTCGTGGTCGTGACCTCGTATCCGGTCTGCCAAAAACACTGACTATTACTTCTGACGAAATCGCTGAAGCACTATCCGATACGGTAGCTTCAATTGTAGAAGCTGTCAAAGTGACGCTGGAGAAATGTCCACCTGAACTGGCAGCGGATATTATGGACCGCGGTATCGTTCTGACAGGCGGCGGAGCACTGCTTCGTAATCTGGACAAACTGCTGGCTGGTGAGACAGGCATGCCGGTAATCGTAGCGGAAAATCCGCTGGATTGCGTAGCCATCGGAACAGGAAAAGCTCTGGAAAATATCCATCTGTTCAAATCGCGCAGCAGCTCGGCCGTTCGTTCGAAGCGTTAATTTACGGCCATCTATGGTCAACCCCCATCAGGGAAGAATAACCGTTAATTAAGAGGGTGTTGAAACTGTTTAAGCTGCTGGGTAACAAGAAACTGTTTATCCTGCTGGTAGGACTGATTTTATTCATCGCATTAATGGGATATACATTGACCAACCGAACTTCGTTATCCTGGCCCGAGAAAGTGGCCCGGGATACGGTCGGTTTTGTACAAGGTGTATTTTACAAGCCCGCTTCTTACATAGCGGGCTTCTTTGAAGATATCAGTAACCTCAGTGAATTACATGAGGAAAATCAGGAACTTAAATTAATTGCTGCACAGTACATGATGCAGCAGGCAAACTATAATCAATTAGTGCAGGATAACAAGCTGCTTAAGAAAGAACTCAAATTTACAACCAATCAGTTGGCTCAGAACCAGTTTGATCTACACGTAGCCAATGTAACAAGTGTCGATAACGATGAGGACACCGGAACCGTCGTAATTGACCTCGGCAGCAAGGATGGCGTCCGCAAGGATATGCCGGTTATTTCCCTGGATGGAATGGTCGGGATCGTCAGCCAGACGAGCAATTACCATGCGACAGTCAAGCTGCTTACGACACTTGATCCTCTGGACCCGAATTCCAAAGCTATTGCAGCCACGGCTGTCGGTAAGGAAAATCAGTCTTTTGGTATGGTGGAAAGCTATGACAGGGCGACAGGCATGCTTACCATGACACAGATCAAGGAAGATGATCCGCTGAAAAAAGGCGATACGATTGTATCTTCCGGCAGCGGCGGTCTGTTCCCGAGAGGCATGATTATTGGTACAGTGGTTAGCCGTCAGGTGGGAGACTTTGGTCTGACCAATACAGCTACCATCGATCCGTCCGCTGATTTTAAAAACTGGAAAGAAGTATTTGTGGTATATACCAAGGAGACTCTAGAATAATGGCGCGTCGGGTGATTTTGCTGCTGCTGCTATTTCTGGTCTTTATTTGGGAAGGTACGATTATTCCCTGGTTAATACCGGACTTTCTGAATACGAGGCTTGTTCCTCATCTAGCCTATATTTTAATACTGTTTGTAGCCATTTATTATCATCGTCATACGGCACTGGCACTTGGTCTGATTTTTGGTCTGCTGCATGATGTCGTCTTTTATGGAGATATGATAGGCGCCTATGCTTTTGCAATGGGATTGTCAGCGTATGTGCTGGGGCTGCTTTTCCAGTCGCCGCGTGCACCTTATCCGCTGATGATGACCGTTGTACTGATCGGCAGTCTGCTGCTGGATCATCTGCTGTATGGACTGTATCTGGTTTTCGGCCTGACGCGTGAACCTTACGCCTGGGCTCTGGGACATTACATGTTCCCCAATCTGCTGCTGCATTTTATCTTTGCACTGATCATATTTGTGCCGGTACGCCAGCAGTTGGAGAAGGTCGCCAAGCTGCGCAGACGGGCAGCAGAGGAAGAGTAGAGCCGAGCAAAATGTCATTGTGGAAAAAGCCGCTTAATTTGCGGTCCAGGCAGGAATTCCCGCCACCGGCGCGAACTGTATAGTAAGGTGGGGGTGACCGAAGAATGGCTGTAAGAGCCTCAAGATATGTAACGATCAAAGGAATCAAGGACGGATTAACCTTTCAGTTTGATGATAAATGTGATTTTGAAGATCTCGTAAACGATTTGCGGTTTAAGTTGGAACATACCCATCAAAACATTCTGACCGGTCCATTGGTACATGTGGATATCCGGACAGGTGAGCGAGAGATGACGGAGGAGCAAAAGGATACCCTGCTGGATATACTGAGCCAGAAGGGTAACCTGCTCGTCCGCTCTTTTGAAGAGCCGCCTGTACCGGAACCTGAAGTCATCGACCGGAATGCTGTGAAAATCCTCACGGGCATGATCCGCTCGGGGCAGGTGCTCCATCATGAGGGTCCGCTGTTGTTTCTGGGGGATGTGAATGCGGGCGGAACAGTGACGAGTACAGATGATATTTATATACTGGGTGCACTGCGCGGAATGGCGCATGCCGGTATTGATGGTAACGAAGATGCTGTTATTGCCGCTTCGTTCTTTTCCCCGACACAACTGAGAATTGCAGACCGGATCAGCCGGCCGCCGGATGATGGGGAGAACCGGGAATCCCATATGGAATTCGCCTATCTGCAGGGTGGGATTATGAAGATTGATAAAATGGCAAATATGGCCCGGCTTGGCCGGGATTTTAACGTGTTTAAAGGGGTGTAGTACATGGGAGAGGCTATTGTCATCACTTCAGGCAAAGGCGGAGTAGGAAAGACAACCACTTCCGCAAATATCGGTACCGCGCTCGCGCTCCTCGGCAAAAAAGTCTGTCTGGTGGATACGGATATTGGTTTACGTAATCTGGATGTCGTGATGGGACTGGAAAACCGGATCATCTATGATCTGTGTGATGTCGCCGATGGCCGCTGTCGTCTGAATCAGGCGCTGGTCAAAGATAAACGTTTTGACGAACTGTATATGCTGCCTGCCGCACAGACCAAAGACAAGAATGCGGTCTCACCGGAACAGGTAAAAGAAATCATCGAGGAACTGAAAAAAGATTTTGAGTATGTCCTGATTGATTGTCCTGCCGGAATTGAGCAGGGATTCAAAAATGCGATTGCCGGAGCAGACCAGGCCATTGTGATGACTACACCTGAAAATGCTTCTGTTCGTGACGCTGACCGCGTAATCGGTCTGCTGGAGAGCTCGCATATTAGTTCGCCCAAGCTGATCGTGAACCGGATTCGCCATAGCATGGTGAAATCAGGAGATATGCTGGATATTGATGAAGTACTGCAGGTGCTGAATATTGACCTGCTGGGAGTCGTGCCCGATGATGAAATGGTGATCAAGGCAGCCAACTCCGGAGAGCCAACGGTTATGAACCCGGATTCCAAAGCTGCAATTGCTTACCGGAACATTGCTCGCAGAATTTTGGGGGACACGGTTCCATTAATGCAGATGGATCAGAAAAAGAGTGCATTTTCTCGCTTTAAGAAGTTTTTTGGAATGGGTTGATGGATTTTGCTTAATAAGTTTAAAAAGCTGGACTGGGGAATTATTACCCTGCTCGGCATATTTATGGTGTTCAGTACATTGCTCGTGCGCAGTGCCATTGCTCCGGATCCCAAATTCCAAGGCTATGACATTCGTGCGCTCCTTTTTTATGGTATTGGCTTTGTGATCATGTTTGCAGTCAGCATTTTCGATTATCGGATTTTACTGCGCAAGCATTGGTATCTGTATGGTATCGGAATTTTATCTTTGCTGCTGCTGTACCCGTTTGGTTCCGAGATCAATGGTGCTAAAAGCTGGTACAACCTGCCGGGATTCCAGTTCCAGCCTGCAGAGATGGTCAAGATTGTTGTTGTTTTAACAACCGCTTATCTACTTGGCAAAAGGGATGGTGATCCGCTTCGGTTTCGTTCGGATTTGCTGCCGACCGCACTGATCGTTTGTATACCGTTTTTCATTGTTTTGATTCAGCCCGATCTGGGAAATGCCATCATTTACTTGATCATCCTGGTAGGTATGCTCTGGATTGGCAATACCCGATATACACATGTCATTGTGGGACTAACAACAATTATCGGTGGGCTGATACTGGTGGTCGTATTATTTACAACCTTTAATCAGCAGATTCATGATTATTTGTACGAGAACAACAAGGCTCACTGGTATGAGCGGATTAATACCTTTATTGATCCGGATAAGGCTTCGGATGATGCCAAACATCAATCCAGCTATGCCAAGATTGCAGTAGGCTCAGGCGGATTATTCGGTGACGGATATATGCAGGGCCAACTGAAAAACAATAAATTTGTTCCTTATCCATACTCGGATTCAATCTTTGTCGTTATTGGAGAGGAATTTGGTTTTGTCGGATCTTCTATCCTGCTTGTAGTATATTTCCTACTGATCTATCGAATGATACTCATCGCCTTGCAGTGTTATGACAGGCGGGGTTCCTATATTATTGTTGGTATTGTCAGTATGTTCGTATTCCAGATTTTTGAGAATGTGGGCATGATGATTGGTCTGATGCCAATAACGGGGATTACACTTCCATTTATCAGCTATGGAGGCACGTCCCTGATACTGAATATGCTCAGTATCGGCCTTGTACTTAGCATCAAGATTTATCAGGAAAAATACGAAGTCGATTAACCGGTACCTTTGTACCGGTTTTTTCATTTTTCTTTATCTCTATAAGTGACCAGCCGATATCGGAATGAATAACGGTCCGTGAGATAGTCGTGTCCGTATCCGATAGCCTTGCCTTTGCAGAGAACTGAAACCTTTTATTACCATATGTCGTCTAAAAAAGAGGAATGGATATGGAAGCAAGCATTTATGACGATAGCTTTTTCAAAAAATAGAGGTGGAACATAATAATGAAGCAGATGATAGTAAGTTATTCGTCCAAAGAAATACAGATGGCACTTCTGGATCGGGGCCAGCTGGTTGAATTTGCTTCAGAACGTTCATCTGGTAAAGGCATCGCCGGTAACTTTTACAAAGGCAAAGTCATGAATGTACTGCCGGGTATACAGGCTGCATTTGTCGATATTGGCCAGAAAAAGAACGGCTTTTTATATATCGATGATGTGCTGCATCCTCATATGGACAAGCAGCCTTCCATCAAACCCAATATCGCAGCTCTGATCAGCGCAGGACAGGAAATCATCGTCCAGGTAGCCAAGGAACCTGTCGGTACCAAGGGAGCCAAACTGACGACCCATTATTCACTGCCGGGCCGCTGGGTCGTCTACATGCCCGAAGCGGATTATATCGCGGTCTCCAAAAAAATCAGCACCGACGAAGAGCGTCTGCGGTTGAGAAGGCTCGGTGAAGAGCTGCGTAAAGGGGAAGAAGGACTCATTCTGCGCACCGTGTCCGAGGGCGAGTCGACTGAAGCGATTGCTGCCGATATCCGGCAGCTGCGTGAGACCTGGAAACGGATCATCAGCCGGGCAGGTCAATCTGCACCGCCGATCGAGCTGCATCGTGATCTGGGAATTGTGGAGCGGATGATCCGAGACGTATTTAATCCGGAGGAAGACCGTTTTATTACCGATCATACTGAAAGTGCCCAGCAGGCCTCGGAATTTATCCGTACACTGGTCCTGCCGGGTACCCCCGTTCCTGTAGAATTATATAGCGGGCAGGAGCCGCTTTTTCAGCATATGGGTGTGCAGGAACGCCTCTACCGTGATTTTCAGCGCAAGATCTGGCTGGAAAATGGCAGCCATATTATCTGGGACCAGACCGAGGCGCTCACTGTCATTGATGTGAACACCGGCAAATTCACAGGTGGAGCCACACTGGAAGAGACGGTAACCCGTACGAACATTCAGGCAGGGGAAGAGATTGCCAGATTGCTTCGTTTGCGTGATACCGGGGGAATTATAATTATCGACTTTATCGATATGGACAGCGAGTCGGGACGAGAAGCGGTCGTGGAAGTCATGGAGAACGTGCTGTACAAAGACCGCACCAAAACACATATTGTGGGCTGGACAAGGCTCGGCATGTTGGAATTGACCCGCAAAAAGGCGCGTGAAGAGACCGGCAGCATGAGCTACAAAACCTGCAGTGTTTGTCACGGAACCGGCAAAATTGCTTCCCGGATAAAGGATTGATTTATTGATTTGGCTATGCTACAATAATTTGGTATGTGTCGGGTATTACTCCTTTCACATGCTGCAACCGCTCCGATCGGGTATAAGTTCATGGGTATTCCCTATGGCACCTGGATCAGGCGAGTCTGAGACATGAGGAGGTGCAAGGAGAATGTACGCAATTATCGAAACAGGTGGTAAGCAATACAAAGTGCAAGAGGGCGACGTATTGTTCATCGAGAAGCTGGACGCTACTGATGGCGACAGCGTAACTTTTGACCGCGTTCTGGCTGTATCCAAAGAAGACGGTCTGGTAACTGGTTTGCCGCTGGTAGAAGGCGCTAGTGTAACAGCGAAAGTTGAAAAACACGTTAAGGGCCAAAAGGTTGTAGTTTACAAATACAAGCCTAAAAAGAACTACCACGTAAAACAAGGTCATCGTCAACCATATACTAAAGTGACTATTGAGAAAATCCAAGCATAAGAAGGTGCGGTAATTGATTATCGTACGCATTGAGCGTCATGAAGACGGTACAATTGGTGGTTTTTCATCCCGTGGACATGCAGGATATGCCGACCGTGGAGAAGATATTGTGTGTGCGGCCGTTTCTGCCATTACGGTAGGTACGGTGAACTCCGTTGAAGCTCTGACCGGTGTAGAAATGAAGGCCAAGATGAAGGATGGTTTCCTGAGTGCTCGCTTGCCGGTTCTGCCGGAAGACAGCCCGAAGGATCAGATTCAATTGTTGTTGGAATCGATGCAGGTTATGCTGGCTAGTATCGAAGAGTCTTACGGAGAGTATATCAAGATAAAGCAAGTTACATTAACGTAAAAAGGAGGTAGACAACATGTTGAAGCTTAATTTGCAATTGTTCGCTTCCAAGAAGGGTGTAGGTTCCACAAAGAACGGACGTGATTCCCACTCCAAACGTCTTGGTGCAAAACGTGCAGATGGTCAGTTCGTAACTGGTGGTAACATTTTGTTCCGTCAACGCGGTACTAAAATTCACCCAGGAACAAACGTGGGCATCGGTAAAGACGATACACTGTTTGCAAAAGTTGACGGCGTCGTGAAATTCGAACGTTGGGGCCGTGACCGCAAAAAAGTGAGCGTCTACCCGGTTGACGTTGCTCCAGTAGCAGCAGCAATCGAACAATAATCCGGTCTACGGACTAGGATCAATAAGCCTCCGGTACATGTTGGTGCCGGAGGCTTATTATATTTATCTATCGTTGAATAATAGCTTCGTTTTTAAGTATAATACGGTTATACACAATATTTTCCAGAATAATCTTTGCTTTCATGGATTAGCTTCTGGACAATTGTGATATACTTGTTCTTGGTTAAAAAGCCGTCGGAAGATTGGGGAGAAACCATGAATTATTTTAGCCGTGTTCCAGTCCTGGTGGGCGGAACAATCATCATACCTTTAATCGCAGCCTATCGGTTTCATTCGATAGTGGCTTATGTTGTGCTGGCAATCTGGATTGGTGCCGCATACTGGCTTGGAATTCGAAGCATACGGAGCAGTATGCAGGAGGAGCTTACCCGTCGCAATGAAGAACTGCAGAGGCAGATAGACGAGGTGCGTGAGCAGAATGAACGCCTGAAGCGGGCAAACCTGATCCATGAACAAAAGCGCACATTGATGAAGCAGCAGAATGAGGCTACGCATGTGACAGCGATCGAGGCATTCAGTCATCATCGTCATGATTGGATGAACGATCTGCAGCTGCTATATGGGTATATTCAGCTGGGTAACAGAGATAAGCTTATTGAGAATATAGAGCGAATCAAAGAGCAAATGATGACGGACAGTCGGGTATCCAAACTGGGTATTCCTTCCCTCATCTTTTATTTGCAGTCCTTCAAGGCGGTAAACCGTGATATTCAGTTAGAAGTAGAGATAGAAGATGGGATCACACTTGAAGGCCGGCTGGGAACGGAACAGAGTGAGGAATTGACCCGAGTCATTCAAGAGACGATCTCTGCTTACCAAACGAGCGGAGGATCGTCCTGGGGTGAGTGCCCCACCTTATCAATTATTATCCGGAATGACAATGATCAGGTTCAGTTTATATTTGAACCCGAAGAAGTCTATCCCGGACCGGATCAAATCTGGGCAGTGGTCAATCAGCTGATTGAAGGAACGACGATTACTGCGACCCGCCCGGAAGATGATCCTGCTTCTATTTCACTGCATATCTATCCGGTTCAGACAAAGACATCCGTATAAAAGAACGGATGCATACTCATGAAGCAATCATGGGTCAGAGTACTATAAAAGTTGAGGTGCAACTAATGTTTGTAGATAAAGCGAAGATTTTTGTAAAAGGCGGCGACGGCGGTAATGGTACCATCTCTTTCCGCCGTGAGAAGTATGTACCGAATGGCGGACCTGCAGGCGGCGATGGCGGACGCGGTGGCGACGTTATTTTCCGTGTAGATGAAGGTCTGCGTACACTAATGGACTTTCGTTACCAGCGCCATTTTAAAGGCCAGCGTGGCGAAAAAGGCCGTACCAAGAACCAGCACGGAGCAGGTGCGGAAGATACGATTGTACGGATTCCACCAGGTACTGTAATTATCGATGAAGATAACGGTGAAATCCTCGCAGATCTGACCCGTCATAATCAGGAGATTGTTGTAGCCAAAGGCGGACGAGGCGGACGAGGAAATACACGCTTCTCAACGCCGAACAACCCGGCTCCTTATCTTGCGGAGAATGGCGAAGAAGGTCAGGAACGCAATATTGTTCTGGAATTGAAAGTTATGGCAGATGTAGGTCTAGTTGGTTTCCCGAGTGTTGGTAAATCCACGTTGCTGTCTGTTGTATCTGCAGCGGAACCGAAGATTGGTGCCTATCATTTCACAACTATCACACCTAACCTTGGTGTAGTTGCTGTCGGCGACGATCGCAGCTTTGTTATGGCCGATTTGCCTGGACTGATCGAAGGCGCTCACGAAGGGATCGGACTGGGGCACGAGTTTCTCCGTCACGTTGAGCGTACGCGCGTAATCATCCATGTCGTGGATGTATCCGGATCAGAAGGCCGAGATCCTTTTGAAGACTGGCAAAAAATCAATGAAGAGCTCAAGCTCTACAACATTGAACTGGAAAGCCGTCCTCAAATCGTAGCCGCGAACAAAATGGATATGGCTGAAGCTCAGGAAAACCTGGAAGAATTCACAAAGAAAATTCGTGAAGTGAACCCGGATATCCAGATCGTACCAATCTCCTCACTGACACGCCAGGGTATTCAGGAACTACTCTACAAAGCAGCCGATATGCTCGATCAGATGCCTGAGATCGTGACCGTAGAAGAAGTCGAGCAGGTAGCCGAACGTAAAGTGTATAAGCTGGAGAAGAAGGAAGACGACGGCTTCACCGTGCATCGTGAGAACGATATGTTCGTAGTCGAGAGCAAGAAAATCGAGAATCTAATGAAGCGTATGCAGCTTACTTCAGAAGACGCGATCATGAAGCTGGGGCGTACCATGAGACATATGGGTGTCGATGCAGAGCTTCGCAAACGTGGTGCCAAAGACGGCACGATTGTGCGTATTGGTGATTTCGAGTTCGAATTTGTTGAAGGCAGCAGCTACTTCTAAGCTGTACGCCATTATCATTTGTATAGCAGCGATTGTTTTATAATCAGATACAGAATCAGCCGGAAACCTTTATGGTTTTCGGCTTTTTTTATAAATGCAACATCCGGCAGCGCTGCAACTATATCAATGCCATCCATCTGGATATCGCTGTATTCATCCTTCTCCATTAATGATGAATGAAGGATTTTTGCGCAGTACTTAATGGGATATCCCCCTTCTTCAATTAAAAAGGGTTGCCTGACCGAAAGAGTTACTTTATAATGTCCACTATATGAATACATGAGTCTTTGAGGAGAGGACGTTGTGAAAGAACGATATTATTTGGTGCGGGAAGATATACTGCCCGATGCCGTACTAAAAACGATGCGTGTTAAAGAACTGCTGGCTGCAGGCGAGAGTCGCACTATCAATGAAGCTGTCGAGAAGGTTGGACTCAGCCGCAGCGCCTTTTATAAATACAAGGACGGCATACACCCGCTCAACAAGCTGGAAAGGGATAAGATTATTACCGTCTCCTTTGATCTGGATCATCGTTCCGGCATTTTATCCCATGTGCTTGGTTTAATGGCTGAATATGGTGGGAATGTACTGACGATCCATCAAAGTATACCATTGCAGGGAAGAGCCAATGTTGTACTTTCGGTAGAGACATCCCGTCTGACACAGGACCTGGATACAATGGTAGAAGCGATGCAAAATGTGACCGGTGTCCGTCATATTCACATTATTGGACAGGGTTAATTTAACAGTTTATGCTGTTTACAATGCTTTACAGGTAACAGTCAATCCGTACAATGAGTAGCAATATATACTGCAACCTAAATTAGCCCAGGAGGGGAAGCAACGTATGAAACCGGTAAAAGTAGGATTATTAGGACTAGGAACTGTAGGTACAGGGGTTGTGAGAATCGTTGAAGGCAACCAGCAGGACTTGAACAGTCAGGTAGGATCTTCGATTGTAATTGAGAAAATCGCTGTACGCAGCGCTGACAAAGTCCGCAACGTGGAGATCGACGCTGCCAAGCTGACGATTGATCCATGGGAAGTTATCCGCGATCCGGAGATCGACGTTATTGTAGAAGTAATGGGCGGCATTGATCAGACCAAGGAGTATATCCTGGAAGCGCTGGAACGCGGCAAGCATGTAGTAACGGCCAACAAGGATCTAATGGCACTGCACGGCTCCGAGATTCTCGCCAAAGCCCAGGAAAAGCAGTGTGATGTCTTTTACGAAGCCAGTGTGGCCGGGGGTATTCCAATCATCCGCACCCTGATCGAAGGCTTCTCTTCCGACCGTATTGTAAAAATTATGGGGATTGTCAATGGAACGACCAACTACATACTGACCAAGATGAGTCAGGAAGGTGCTTCTTATGAGGATGTATTGAAAGAAGCCCAAGATCTCGGTTATGCCGAATCCGATCCGACCAGTGATGTGGAGGGACTGGATGCAGCCCGTAAAATGGCTATTTTGGGTACACTCGGTTTCCGTACGAATGTCGAATTGGATGATGTGGCTGTACAGGGGATCTCTTCCGTAACCAAAGAAGACATTACTTATGCCAGAAATCTTGGCTATGAAATGAAACTGCTCGGGATTGCAATGAGTGCCAATGACCATATTACGATCAGCGTACAGCCAACCATGATCAAGCAGAGCCATCCGCTGGCTTCTGTAAATGGTGTATTTAATGCAGTCTATGTTCATGGCGAAGCCGTAGGTGAGACGATGTTCTATGGAGCCGGAGCAGGGGAAATGCCCACTGCCACTTCGGTAGTAGCTGACCTGGTTGCTGTCGTTAAAAACCTGAAGCTCGGTGTAAACGGACTGAAAGCTATCGTTCCTTACAAGACTAAAAAATTGCAAAGTGACGATCAGGTATTCTATAAAAACTTTATCCTGCTGCATGTGGATGACAAAGCGGGCGTACTTGCTCAGATTACCCAGGTATTTGCCCAGTATGATGTCAGCCTGGCTTCGGTGGTGCAGCAGCCGAATGAGCATAATCCGGATGCGGAGATTGTGATCATTACTCACCGCGCCAGCAAAGCGAACTTTGACAGAGTGCTTCAGCATCTGGAGCAGCTTGATGTGATCCAGCGGATCAAGAGTGTATACCGGGTAGAAGATATCTAAAGGAGCAATGCGATCATGAGCAATCAGGGTTCTGAAAAAGTATATAACCGGAGAAACTCCGTGCGTGTAGCGGTACCTGCGAGCACTGCCAATCTGGGCCCCGGGTTCGACACGCTTGGCATGGCGCTCAGTCTGTATTCCTGGATCGAAATGAGAGAAGCGGATCATACTTCGATTACGCTGCTTGGTGACCAGCTGGACGGAATCCCGACAGACAAGACCAACCTCATTTACAAAATGGCACAGGCTGTATTCGAGAAGACCGGAATTTCCATCCCTGAACTGGAAATTACCATGTATTCGGATATCCCGCTGACGAGAGGACTTGGCAGCAGTGCTTCGGCTCTGATCGGTGCCCTTGCAGCAGCGAATGCCCTGACAGGCCATCTTCTGTCCGATGAAGAGCTGCTTAATATGGCAACCGCCTTTGAGAAGCATCCGGATAATGTGGGTGCCTCTCTCTATGGAGGAATTGTAGCCGCGACATGGGATGGAGAACAGGCGAGATGTATTGGGATTCAACCGCCCGAAGCGCTGCAGGCACTGGTCGTTATACCGGAGTTCCAGCTGTCTACAGCTGCAGCGCGCGCAGTACTGCCAACCGAGCTCTCCATGGCAGATGCAGTGTATAATATCAGTCGCAGTTCCTTGCTGGTTGCAGCACTGACCTCGGGCAAGCTGGACATGATCAGGGAAGCGATGCAGGATCGTCTGCACCAGCCTTATCGCGCGGCGCTTATACCAGGGATGGAGCCAATTCTGGCGCATGCATCTGATCACGGAGCGCTTGGTATTGCACTGAGTGGAGCTGGTCCTACCATGATTGCTCTGGTAGATCGCCATTCCGGGCAAAAGCAGCAGCTGGAGAATTATTTGCTGAATACCATGCAGTCGCATGGTATTACGGCGCAGGCATTATGGCTTGAACCGGTGACCGGGGGAGTTATATATTACTACGATACCGAATCAAGTTCATTTATGGACACCGTCAAAGGAGAAGTACGTCTATGATCCGTATAGCAGCCTTACCTTCCGGCTCGGTCTCTCATGAAGCATTGCTGCATATTATGGGACAACAGCCGCTTGAGATCACCCATCACAAAATGATTGCTGATGTCTTTATGTCTACAGCTCAGGGGAAAACGGATTATAGTGTAATCCCTATTGAAAATACGATAGAAGGATCGGTATCCCTTCATATGGACTGGCTTGTACATGAAGTCGATATTCCGATGCAGCTGGAATGGGTATATCCGTCCATTCAGAACCTGATTGGCAGCCGTGCTGAATTTGTATCCGCAAGCGGTGAACTGGATTATTCCAAAGTCACTAAAGTTTTGTCTCATCCTGTAGCGATGGCCCAGTGTCTTCAATTCATCCGTGCCGAGATGCCGCAGGCCGAACTGGAGCACGTAGGCAGTACAGCAGAAGCGGTACAAATGGTCAGCCAAAATCCGGATAAGGGATGGGCAGCGATTGGTACTACACTTGGTGCCCAAAAGTATAATCTGGATATACTGGCGAGTCGTGTCACCGATCATGATAATAACCATACAAGGTTCGTTCTGATTGGCAACAACCCGATAACCGTATCCAAAGATGCCGATCACCAGAAAACCAGTATCCTGGTTACCCTAAATGAAGACTTTGCAGGGGCGCTTCATCAGGTGCTCGCCGCATTCTCCTGGCGCAAACTGAATCTGTCCCGCATCGAATCCCGGCCTACGAAGAAAAAGCTGGGCACCTACTATTTCTATATTGATGTATTAGATAATCGCAACTCGGTACTCCTCAAAGCAGCCATAGAAGAAATCGGTGCACTTGGCTGCCAGGTAAGAATACTTGGTTCTTATCCATGCTATGAGTATAATTTGGCAGATAAGAGATAA